>CAVPLP010000010.1:0-31400 GCA_963706075.1 uncultured Actinomycetes bacterium | reverse complement strand
CGAAATGGCCCGTGAGCGCCGCCATGTTCGGCGTCTCCATCGGGCCGAAGCAGCCGTAGCAGCCGCGGTTGTACGACGGGCAGAGCGCGCCGCAGCCGGCGTGTGTGACCGGGCCGAGGCACGGCGTCCCGTGAGCGACGGTCACGCAGACGGTGCCGCGGCGCTTGCACTCCATGCAGACGCTCGTGGTGGGGATGTTCGGGCGGCGTCCGTGCAGGAACGCCGTGATGACCTCGAGCAGCTGGTGCTTGTTGATCGGGCAGCCGTTCAGCTCGAAGTCGACGGGCACGTGTGCCGAGATCGGCGTCGAGGAGTCGAGCGTCGAGATGTAGTCGGGGGTCGCGTAGACGATCGAGACGTACTCGTCGACGTCGGCGAAGTTCTTCAGCGCCTGGACGCCGCCCGCGGTGGCGCACGCCCCGATCGTGACCAGCGCGCGCGACGCGCGGCGCACCTCCCGGATCCGCTCCATGTCGTGGTGGGTCGTCACCGAGCCCTCGACGAGCGAGAGGTCGTAGGGGCCTTTCGCGGTTGCGCGGCTCGCCTCGAGGAAGTACGCGATCTCGACCTCGCCGGCCAGCGCGAGCAGCTCGTCCTCGCAGTCGAGCAGCGACAGCTGACAGCCGTCGCACGACGCGAACTTCCACACGGCCAGCGTCGGCTTGCCGCCGGCGCTCACAGCTCGTGCACCGCCATGAGGCGTTCGAGCTCGTCGTAGCGGTACACCGGGCCATCCCGGCAGATGAGCGTCGGGCCGAGCTGGCAATGGCCGCAGTGGCCGAGGCCGCACTGCATGTTGCGCTCCATCGAGACGTAGATCCGCTCGCTCGGGACGCCGCGCTCGAGGAGGGCCCGGGCCGCGAAGTGCATCATGATCTCCGGCCCGCAGACGAAAGCGACCGCCGAGCCCGGGTCGAAGTGCGCCCCGTCGATGAGCTTCGGCACGACTCCGACCTTGCCGTGCCAGCCGCTCTCGGCCGCGTCGACCGTGACGTCGACGTGGAGGTCGAAGCGGCCCCGAAGGCGCCTGAGCTCCGTCCGGTAGAGGAGGTCGGTGGGTGTCCGGCTGCCGTACAGGAGGGCCACATCGCCGTACTCCGCACGCCGGCCCAGAACGGCATACACGGCCGGCCGGAGCGGGGCGAGACCGATGCCTCCCGCCACGACCACGACGTCGCTGCCGACGGCCTCCTCGACGGGCCAGGCGTTGCCGAACGGCCCGCGGACGCCGAGCACAGCGCCCGGCTCGGAGGCGCAGATCGCGCGCGAGACGGCGCCGACCGCGCGCACCGTGTGCACGAGCGGCCCCGAGACGTCGCCCGACACCGAGATCGGCACCTCGCCGATCCCGAACGCGTAGAGCATGGTGAACTGCCCGGGAGCAGGCAGCACGCGTTCGCCGCCGACCGGCTCCAGCTCGAGCGTCCACGTGTCGGCGAGCTCGCGCCGCCGTTTCGTGACGCGGAACGGGAGCGGGACCATCGGCCCGACCGCAGGCCGGGCCTCAGCTGCGATGGCCATCGCCGTACACGTCGAGGAGCCGCAGCCGCGTCCACTGGAGGCGGCGGATCATGACCTGGGCGAAGCGCGAGACCAGGTCGTACCCCAGCTTCGGGTCGGTGTCGCACTTGCCGCGCAGGCAGACGCCGTCGAAGCTGGTCGCTCGCACCAGGGAGACGGCGCGGGCGTCGAAGTGCCATTGGTACGGAGGGAAGAGCCACGACCACCCCACCACTTCGCCCGCTTCGAGCGTCTCGATGACGACCGACCCCCGCGTCGGGACGAACGTCTCGAGCGCGACGCTCCCGTGGCGCAGCACGTAGAAGCTCTCGGCCGGGTCGCGGTCCTTGAAGAGCAGCTCGCCCTCCCGGAACTGGACGTTCGAACCGCAACCCGCGATCACCTCGAGCTGGGCCGGCGTCAGTCCCTCGAACAGCGGGACGTCGCGCAGGACGGCCTCAATCGTGTCCATCGGCTGTCTCCTCGCTCGCTCGGATGGCTGCCAGCTCCTCGGTCACGTCGATCCCGACCGGGCACCAGGCGATGCACCGGCCGCAGCCGACGCAGCCCGAGCTGCCGAACTGGTCGTACCACGTGCCGAACTTGTGGGTCAGCCACTGGCGGTACCGCGAGCGCCCGGACGGGCGGATGCTGCCGCCGTGGATGTACGAGTAGTCGACCGAGTAGCACGAGTCCCATTCGCGCGTCCGCTCGGCCTCGTCGCCGGCCAGGCTGGTGTGGTCCTCCACGGACGTGCAGAAGCACGTCGGGCAGACCAGCGTGCAGTTGCCGCAGGTGAGGCAGCGCGACGCGACCTCGTCCCAGCGATCGTTCTCGAGGTTGCGCGCCAGCATGTCGCGGATGTCGGTCGTGTCGACGTGGCGGCCCATCTTCTGCGCCGCTCCGTCGACGGCCGCCCCGGCGGCTGCCAGGTCGCCGGGCTCGGCCGGCCGGGTCGGGACGTCGGCCATGACGTCGGCGCCGCGGATCGTCCCCACCTCGACGAGGAGGCGATGTCCGCCGTCGAGGATCTCGGTCAGCGCCAGGTCATACCCCGCCTCGGCCTTGGGGCCGGTGCCCATCGACGTGCAGAAGCAGGTCGCGGCGGGCTCGAAGCAGTTCACTGCGACGATGAACGCGTCCTTCCGCCGCGCGGCGTAGTCGGCGTCGGCGTATGTCCCGCCGAGGAGCACCTTGTCCTGGATGGCGATCCCGTGGAGCTCGCAGGCGCGCACGCCGACGAGGGCCAGGGTTGCACCGTCAGGCTCGTCCTGCTCGACGACGAAGCCGTCGTCGCGCTTTCGCGCCCGCCAGAGCTGGATGCGGGCCGGCAACAGGAACTGCTTCCAGGAGTGCGGCCCCACCGCGTACCCGAAGCGCGCGTCGTCCTCGCGGCGCTCGAGTCGGTAGCGGCCCGCCTCCTGGTCATCCGTCCAGCCGATCGGGAGATCCGCGGCGGACTCGATGTCGTCGTACACGATGGCACCGTCGCGCACGGTGGGGCCCACGGTGCGAAATCCGTGCGCCGCGAGCGCCCTCAGGAGATCGTCCAGAGCCTCGGGCTCGATCACGGTCGATGCGACGTCAGGCAGGCGCGTCCACTCCTCGGCCCTCCCCCGGCCTCGGTCCGTACCCTATCCCGACGGCGTGGGCGAATCCAGCCGCGGTGTGCGGTGGCGGCGGGGAGTGGCTGGGAGTGGCGGTGGCGGCGGACGTGTGGGCGAATGTCGCGGGAGTGTCACACCGGCCAAATGGCATTCACGCACACGGCCAAATGGCACTCACGCTCCGCGGCGCCACTTGGAGTTGCCGGCCAACGCCGATTGGCCCGCCTGGAGTGACCCAAAGCAAGGGCAGCACGACGATGTGACGATGCCGGCGACGGTAGAATTGGCATATGAGCACCGCTGCGCCACCGCTCCCTGCCGGGACGGTGCACGAAACGATCCCGGCCGATCTGCGCGAGACCCTGACACGCGACGCCAAGGCGCGGGCGACCTGGATGGATATCACGCCGCTGGCGCGTAACGAGTGGATCTGCCTGATCACGTCGGCAAAGCAGCCGCAGACTCGCGAGCGGCGGCTCGAGCGGACTCGCTCACAGCTGTCGAGGGGCCAGCGCCGACCGTGCTGCTGGGAGGGCTGCCCGCACCGCGAAAAGACCGGCAAGTAGCGCCTGGGAGGTCGAGAGGTGCCCTGGTACACGGATGTGATTCGCCGCTACACGGAGTTGGCTGACGCGCGGATCGACCGGAGTCGACCGCCGCCACGGGTGGCAGCGTGAGATTGAACTGCCGTCGCCGCGGTACTCGCCGGCACCACTAGGTCCCTAGAACTGCCGGCACTACGAGGTGATTCTCCGCGCCGCGTCTCCTTCGGGGCTGAAGAATGGTGCGCAGGTCGAACCGCCGGGACCGCCTACAGGGAGATCAGAGCCACCAGGAACAGGGCGAATGCGGCCCAGGTCACCGCCAACTGGATCCAATTGATCGTGAAATAGCGCCGGCGTCCCGCCTCCCAGTCTGCTGGCAAGGCCTCGGGATCCCAGGCCAAGATCACGTTGTAGGTCGGGGTCTTCCACACGTTGGAGACGATGAGCACACCGACGATCACGATGCCCAGGCCGATCGCTGTGAGCACGAACGACGCGGAGCTGGGATCGTCCCATAGGAGCACGAGCGCGACGACCGGCCCGATGGTCATCCCGAGCGACCAGGCATAGTTGAACACCTTGCCCCAGGAGTGCACCGCGAACCGAAGGAAGCTCTCCATGAAGTTCCGGAAGTCGCGGCCGTCCATCGCTGCCTGCATCGGGCGCACGATCGTGCAAAGCCCCCCAAGGAATCCTGCCGCGAGCCCCGAGAAGAAACCTGACGCTGCGAGTGCCCATTCCTCGGCCATCGATAGCCCTCCCCTCGTGGTTGAACCACCTCACCCTACACCCCGTCCGATGCCGCTCGAATGAGGGATCGCGGGCCGGCGACGTATCGAGATCCGCACAACGCTGTGGACGATCTTCCGGCCCGCCGGGCTGTCGCTGCAATCCGCCGATGAGTTTTCGGTGTCGTGTCAGTCTCTACTGCGATGCGGCCGAATCGAGGCCGCGGTGACAGGGAGGTTTGAGATGGCGCGGTACCTGATCTCGTTCGATGAGCACGCGATGGACCACATCCCCGAGGAGGAGATGACCGCCGTCGCCGATGCCGCGCACGCGGTGGTCAAGGAGGCCCAGGACGCCGGCGTGTGGGTCTTCGCCGGCGGAATGGACGAGGACGTGGAGCCCGTCATCGTGGCCGGTGACGGCACGGTGACCGCCGGCACCTACCCGCTGGGAGGCATGACCATCATCGACGTGCCCTCACGGGAGGCAGCCTTGGAGTGGGCGGCGAAGATCGCGGTCGCCTGCCGCTGTGCGCAGGAGGTCAGCGCGTTCGGGCGCGATCCGGCTGTGGGCAACTGATGGCTCAATCGCTCACGAGCGTCGGCGTGATCACGCTTCAAGTTCGACAACCTCTTCCTACGCCTGCTCACGCGCGTCAGGGCCGAGATCGAGCTGCTCGGGCAGGTACCCCTCGCCGATTCGGATTCCGGGGCGAGCTTTCAGCTGGCGATCTTCGTAGACGACGCAGACGCCCTCTGTGCCGACCTCGTCGAGCGTGGAGTCTCGATCGTCTACGGACCGGTGGACCGTCCGTGGGGCGTCCGCAACGCGGGCTTCCGCGACCCGGACGGCCACCTCTGGGCGTTCAGCGCCGACATCCCCGAGGACTGAGTCCCGAGCGATACAGCCTCGCCGAGCCAGCCCGCAGGGCCGTGATACGGTCGGCGGCCGGATAGCTCACGAACGACGAGTCACCGCTGCCGGACACTGAGGTTCACTACCTCAGATCGGAGCACGTGGGTGACGAGTTCAAGGTTCTTGTGGGTCACTGTGGCTCGTCCGACTCCGCTCCCTCGGCGGTGCTCTTCATGGGCGACACGTGGGGCGAAACTTCGGCACCGCGGTGGAGACCATCCGGCTCCTTCGGTTCACGGACGTCGTCCCGCCGCTGCTCGTGGTCGGTGCCGGCTACCGCACCACGGACATGGGCGAGATCGAGGCACTGCGCTGCCGCGACTTCACTCCGACCGCCGACCCTGCCAGCGGCTACACCGACCCCGCCAAAGTGGGCGCAGGTCGGTTCCTGGCCTTTCTCCGCGACGAGCTCAAGCCCTGGGTGCGAGAGCGCTACGGCGCTGATCCCGACGATTCGATGTTCTTCGGCGATTCGCGTGGTGGGCTGTTTGCGACCTACGTACTCGTCACCGAGCCCACCACCTTCCCCCGCTATGGCATCGGCAGCCCAGCCCTCGGGTGGAACCAGGAGGTGATGTTCAAGCTTGAAGCGGAGTACGCCAAAGCCCACGACGACCTGCCGGCGAGGGTCGTTTTCGCCGTCGGCGCCCACGAAGACCCAGCAGGCGACGCACGCTTCCTCGCGCAACTGCGGCCCGACCGGCGGGCAGAATGGGAGGGCGAGGGGTACATCCCTGAGGACTATGTGGGCTACTGCGAGCGCATGGTGGCCGCGTTGCGCAGTCGTGGATACCCGAGTCTCCAGATCGAATGCGAGGTGCTGTCCGGGGAATACCACGAGACCGCCCCACCCTTGAACCTGTCGCGTTCGCTGCGGTACCTGTTCGACGCTCCTCGCTGATTCAACGGTGCCGCCGGTACTGGAGCTCGAGGATCCCGGTCGGCCGCAAGGCGGTGCTGGAGATCAGGTCGAGCCGGTAGGACTTGGGGACGTCGTCGAACAGCGGGGTGCCCTCGTCCGCAATCCATGGGTGCAAGCCGAGGTGGAACTCGTCGATCAGGTCGAGCTGCATGAGCGACCGCCAGAGGGTGACGCCGCCCCAGACAATGATGTGGCCGTCGCCGCCTTGCCTGAGCTTGTCGACCTCTTCTGTCGTGTCGCCGGCGGCGATGGTGGTGTTGGCCCAGTCGGCGGTCTTCAGCGTCCGGGAGAAGACGACCTTGCGCCCGGCGTTCATGATGCCGGACCACGGGTGGTCGGTGTTCGTCGGGAGGCCTTTGGACATGCCCTCGTAGGCGGTGCGGCCCATGATGTGGGCGTACGCGCCCTGGAGAAACTCGAGCGACTCGTCATCGTTGTCCGGGCCACCAGCCTCGTCGAGCAGCTCGAAGCAGAACCGGTAGTACTCGGTGCCCTCGTCGGCGAGAAGGCCGTTCAGCGAATAGTGGAACACCAGCGCGATCAGCTTTCGCATGGTCAGAGCTCCTTGGTGTCGGGTCGTCTGGGCGTGTCGCTAGTGCGTAGACGCCGCTCCTGCCCGAAACTCATCGGTGCCCTGCCGACTGGCCGATTCGCCGGTCAGCGCCTTCCCGACTGGAGCTCCCAGGCGCCGATGATCGCGTCTTCGATGGCATCGGCGTTGCCGTTCGCGAGGTCGGCGACGATCATCATGTGCTTGGCAAAGCGTGCTGGGATCGAGAACGTCTCGGGGAACGATCGCTCCAGGAAGTCCCTGGAGTCGAACGACGCGCGGATGACGACGTGACGCTCGTCGAGCTGTCGAGCCACCAGGCGGCCGCGATACCGCCAGTTCAGCTTGCCGCCGCGGGTCGTCTCGGTGACCCCTTCGAGCCGGTCGGCGAGACGACTCAGATCGGCGAGCGTCACCGATCCATTCTCGCAGGCCTCGTGGTTAGCCGGCCACCGTGGTGGGGTACCGTCCTCGCGTCAGGCGTCGAAACGGTCGGAAGGGCGGGGAGGCTGCTATGAGCTATCGGGTTGCCAGCGTCGACGAGTTGCAGGACATCGCGTACCGCCAGGACACGCACATGCGGCCCGTCCGCCATCACATGGGCATCAGCGCGTTCGGGACGAACGCCTGGACGGCCGCGAACGTGGGCGACCGGCTGATGCCCGAGCACCGGGAGGACCCGGGCATCGAGGAGCTCTACGCCGTCCTGCGCGGCCGCGCGCGGTTCGAGATCGAGGACGAGACCGTGGATGCGCCCGTGGGCACGCTCGTGTTCGTCGGGCCGGAGATCAACCGGACCGCATTTGCCGAGGAGGCGGGGACGACGGTGCTGGCGGTCGGCGGCACCGTCGGGCAGCCATACGAGGGCGGCGGCTGGGAGGTCTGGGCGGAGTTCCACCCCGCGTATGAGGCCGGCGACTACGACGCGGTGATCGGCCGCGCGCGCGAGACGCTCGAGGCGAGCGAGTACGCCGCGCCGCTCTACAACCTCGCCTGCTGCGAGGCGCTGGCAGGCGGCCACACCGAGGATGCGATCGGTCACCTCCGGGTCGCGTTCGAGCGGCGGCCAAGCCTCCGTGACCTCGCGAAGGAGGACACCGACCTCGACCCGCTGCGGGACGAGCCGGCGTTTCGCGAGCTCGTCGGCTAACTCCTCGTAAGGTGGGGGCGTGTACAGCGCGCCGCCGGATCTCGACCGAACAGCGCTGGTGGGCGCCCTCCGCCGTCAGTGGGGCATCGACGCTCTGAGTCTGGACTACCTGCCGGTCGGCTTCGGCAGCCACCACTGGGAGGCGGTCGGCGCCGATGGGTCGCGGTGGTTCGTGAGCGCCGACGACCTGCGAGCGGCTCACCACGCCGGCCGCGCTGCGGACGATGTCTTCGAGGTGCTCGACCGGGCCTTTCGCACGGCGGCGGCGCTCCGAGCAGACGCCGGGCTGGAGTTCGTCCTGGCGCCGATCCCGTCCGAGGGCGGAACGGTCCTCCACCGGATGGACCCGCGCTATGCGATCCGCGTGGAACCGTTCGTCGACGGCGCGGCGGAGGAGCTCGGCGACTTCGAGGGTCCGGAGGAGCGGCGCCGCATGGGGACGATGCTCGGGCGTCTGCACGCCGCGTCGGGGAGCGTTCCGCGCGGCCTTCCTGGTCGCGAGGACTTCGTGCTCCCGGGCCGGGAGGAGCTCGAGGAGGCGTTTACGCAGCTCGAGACACCCTGGGACCAGGGGCCGTTCGCCGAGCCGGCCAGGGAGCTCCTCCGGGCGCACGTCGGCGGGCTCCGGGATCGACTGCGCGCCTACGACGCGCTCGCCGGGCGCGTGAGCGAGGAGCCCGGCACGTGGGTCGTGACGCACGGAGAGCCGCACAGCGCGAACGTCATCCGGGAACCCGGCGGCGGGCTCCTGCTCGTGGACTGGGACACGACGCTTGTCGCGCCGCCCGAACGCGATCTGTGGATGACGCTCGACGCGGACATGACCGGATGGGACGAATACCGCGCGGTCACGGGTTCCGCTCGGCTGAACGAGAGGGCGCTGGAGCTGTACCGGGAGCGATGGGCTCTCGCCGAGATCTGCATCTACGTGGCCGAGTTCCGGCGGCCGCACGAGGAGACCGAGGACACCCGGGTCTCGTGGCAGGAGCTGGCCGAGTACCTGTCGTGAGGCGAGCTCCTACGCCTGGACGGGCGTCCAGGTGAACACTTCGACCCGGATGCCGTCGGGGTCGAATGCGAAGAACGCGTAGTAGCCCGGCTCGTCGCGGTCCTCCTCGGGCGGGAAGTGGATCTTCGCGCCGGACGCCGTCGCGCGGGCGTACGCCTCGTCGACCTCGTCATTCGTGTCGACCTCGAACGCGATGTGCTCGACGCCGACCCCGTAGTACTGGTGAGCGCCGCCATCGGCCGGTCGCAGGCCGATACCCCCCGGGTCGTAGGCGGCGTTCGGCTCGGCCGTTCCGAGGTAGACCACCTCTTCAGATCCCCGGTAGGTCGGATATCTCCTGGTCACCTTCCAGCCCAGCGGCCCGAGGACGTCGAGGTAGAAGGCGAGCGAACGCTCAACGTCGCTGACCGCAAGATCGAGATGGTGGAGTCCCTTGGCTGGCATCGCTGCTCCCGGATCGTGGGCGGCGAGCGTACCGCAGAAAGCCCTGCTGGTACGCTCGATCGGTGGGGGATTCCGAGTTCAGCGTGCTGTACACGCCGAGGCTCATGCTGCGCCGCTTCACCACGGCGGACATGGATGCCTTCGTGGCCTACCGCGCGGATCCGGACGTCGCGCGGTACCAGGGATGGGAGGCGGGCTTCAGTCGAGTCCAGGGTGAGGAGTTCCTGGAGTGGGTGAAGTCCGTCGACCCCGACACCGCTGGTGAGTGGTTCCAGTTCGCGATCGAGCGCCGCGACGCGCCCGGGCTGATCGGCGATTGCGCTGCGAACTTCGGCCCGGCGGAGGTCGAGATCGGCT
Source organism: uncultured Actinomycetes bacterium (assembly GCA_963706075.1). GTDB lineage: Bacteria > Actinomycetota > Thermoleophilia > Gaiellales > JAICJC01 > JAICJC01. The sequence goes on along the minus strand of CAVPLP010000010.1, from coordinate 21,672 downwards.
TCACCCTGGCACCGGCGCACCAGCGGATGGGCTACGCGACCGAGGCCGTCGGCGCGCTGCTCGGCTACGTCGCGTCGCGTGGACACACGACGGCCGTGGCATGGTGCGACGTCGACAACCTGCCGAGCCGGCGCGTCCTCGAACGGCTCGGGTTCGCCCTCGTCGAGACGGTGGACGGCGAGCACCGGTTCACGCTCGATCTGGGCACCGGCTCCGAAACGTCGGCCGCCGCGCCCGGCCAGCCCTGAGCACGGGCGCCGGCCCAGCTGTCGCAGAACTGTCACGCGGGCCAAATGGCATTCACTCGCACGGCCAAATGGCACTCGCCCAAGGGCCAAATGGCAGACTAGGCTGAACCCACGTCCACGACCCGAGATTCTCCGGCGCTTTGAGCTCGACCCGCCTCTCGCGGACGGCGCCGTGGTGTTGCGGCCCTGGCGGGACGGAGATCTCGGCTGCGTCGAGGAGGCGAGCTGCGACCCGGACATCCCGAACGGCACGACCGTGCCGCCGGAGTTCACCGAGACAGAGGGGATCGCGTTCGTTCGCCGGCAGTGGAGCCGGCTCAGGAACGGCGACGGGTTGGCGCTCGCGATCGCCGAGGCTGAGTCCGACCGAGCGGTCGGCCACCTGGTCTTGATGTTCACCCGGCAGCCGGGCACCGTCAGCCTCGGCTACTGGCTCGTCTCAAGCGCGCGCGGACGCGGGCTCGCATCTCGAGCCGTCCGGTTGCTGGTCCGGTGGGCGCTGGCCGACGTCGGCCTCGCCCGCATCGAGGCCTTTGTCGAGCCCTCGAACACCGCATCGATGCGGGTCCTCGAATCCGCCGGGTTCCAGCGCGAGGGCTACCTCCGCTCGTACCTTGCCATCGGCGACGGCCGGGCCGACGCCTACATCTACTCGCTCCTGGCGACAGACCTCGACTGATCCGGGGCCGACCTACTGCTGCAGCGTGTACAGGTCGACCGTCGTCTCCTCGGGCGGCGTGGTGAATCCGCCGTCGATGCCCTGCTGCATCTGCGGGAGCAGGACGCCGTCCCGGAAGCTCTCCCAGCTCTCCTGCGAGTCGTGCACGGCCAAGATCGTCCAGCCGCCCGTCGACGGGCCTGCGGCATGGAAGATCTGACCAGGCGGAAGGCTGCCGTCGCTCGGGTGTACCGCGGCGACCGATGCGTCGTACTGCTCCTTCGTACCGCCCGGGAAGTGATGCACGATGCCGTATGCCACGATGGCCTCCAGTTGAGTCGGATAGGACGCGCGACGGTACCACGCCTTCGCATCCCCGAGCGGCCGCAGCAGCTACAGGGTCACGGTGTAACAGACCGCCGTGCCCTCGAGCGCGACGACACCGTCGTCGCGGGTCACGGTCGTCCGCAGGTGGGTGATCGGCTTGTCGGCCCGCGCGTCGGTGACCTCGACCTCGCCCGTGATCGTGTCGCCGGGCCGCACCGGCGCGGTGAACTTCCAGGCCACCTCGAGGAACACCGTCCCCGGGCCCGGGAGATCCTCGGCGACGACCGCGTTCAGGATGGCGCTCGTGATCCCGCCCTGGACGATGATCTCGCCGAACCGCGAGGCGCGCGCGGCGGCATCGTCGTAGTGCAGCGGGTTGCGGTCGCCCGAGATCGCCGTGAAGCGCTCGATGTCCTCGGCGGTGACCGCGCGGGAGCGCGAGGCCCGCGCGCCCACCTCCGGGGGGTTCCAGCCGTCAGCCACGAAGCAGCGATCGTACCCGGGTCATCGCGACGATGCCGAGGGCCGGCCCGACGGCCAGGAACAGGAACGCGTACCTCCATCCGACGTCGTCGCGAACGCCCGGCAGGAGCCGGATCGACACCACCGTGATTGCGAAGCCGATCGCCGTCTGCGCCGTGACCGCGGTCCCGACGTAGTCGGGATCGGCCACCTCGGTGAGGGCTGTCGAGAACTGGGCCGAGTCCGCGACGACCGTCATCCCCCAGACCAGGAGCAGCGCCACGACGATCGCCGGGGCGAGGCCGTAGACCACACAGGCGGCGACGCAGCACGTGCCGCTCACCGCCATCGCGCCGATCGTCACCGTGGCCCGGCCGCGTGCGTCGGCCAGCACCCCGCCGAGCAGGCATCCGGCCAGGCCGGCGACGCCGATCGCCGCGAAGGCGGCCAGCTCGACGGCCGTCCGCGACGGATCGCCGTCGCCTGAGGCAGCGAAGCTCGCGGCCGCGTATGCCGGCACCCACGTCCACATCGCGTAGAGCTCCCACATGTGCCCGAAGTAGCCGAAGCAGACGAGCCGCTGGGCGCGGTCGCCGAACAGCCGCCGCACGTACCCCGGGTGAAACGGCGCCGCCGGGACCGCGTACGGCCCCTCGCGCACCGCCACGACGACGAGGACGGCGCCGACGACCGCGAGGGCGCTCGCGACGGCGAGCACCGCCTGCCAGCCGAACGTCGGCGCGGCGTTCACGAGGTGCGGCGTGCCCGATCCCAGGGCCAGCGCGCCGACGAGCGCGCCGACGGCGAATCCGCGCCCGGCCCGAAACCACGTCGCCATCAGCTTGATGCCGGGCGGATAGACGCCGGCAAGGGCAACGCCGGTCAGGAAGCGGAGCGGGATCGCCGCCCCCAGCCCATGCGCGAACAGGGCGACCGCCTCGTTGGCGGCCGCACCGGCGAGCGCCGACAGGCCGATGAGGCGCGCGGGCGACATCCGGTCCGGGAGGTTGAGGATCGCCGAGGAGAGCGCTCCCGCGACGAACCCGAGCTGCACCGACGTCGTGAGCCAGGTCGCCCCGGCATCCGAGAGGTGCCAGTCGTCGCTGAGCTGGGGCACGACCGCCGAGGCCGAGAACCAGAGGCCCATCGCGAGCACCTCGACCGCGCAGATGAGCAGGAGCTGGCGTGTGCGGCGGCTCTCCTCGGCGATCACGCGGTCACGATGCCACACCTCCGAAGATCCCGGGGAGCCATGCGGGATGCGCCGCGACGACGATTCCCCACCCGATCAACGCGACCCCCAGCACCGGCGTCAGCCTGCGGCCGTGCTGCCCGACGCGCTCGTAGTACATGACGGCCGCGAGCGCGCCCATCCAGACGAGGCTGGCCACGCCGACGGCGAGCATGAGCGCCATCAGCGCCCAGCAGCAGCCGATGCAGAAGAGCCCATGCTTGCGACCGAGGTCGAACGCGCCCCGGGTGCCGCGCCGATAGTGGCGCATGAGGAACGGCCCCGGGTGGCGGCACTGGTCGAGGCATCGATCCTTGAGGTCGGTGAACTGGAAGGCGCCCGCCGCGACGAGCGCGACCGCCGGGACGATCCATGGATGCCCCTCGAGCGACGGCGCGGAGTCACCCGCGCGATGGAGGGCGACGTCGACGGCGAACGCGGCCGCGCCGACCGCACCCCACATCGCCGCGTAGCCGCCGAGGAAGGCCAGCAGGATGCGACCCGCCTGCACCTGGCGCGCCGCGGCATGCGAGAACAGCCGGATCATCGGCAGGCTCGACGGCAGCATCATCGCCGCGACCATCACCTGCCACGCGACCAGGAACACGGCCGCCGTCACCCAGAACGGCGGGGTGAGGACGACCACCCACAGGGGCAGGCCGGCGTCGGCGCCGTGATCGTGGGCGTGGAGCAGCCCCGCGTTGCCCGTGGTCTGGGCGACCAGCGCCACCGTCCAGGCCGCGGCGACCGCGACCGGGACGGTGGTGCCGAGCCGCCGGCTTGCGCCGCCGCGTGATCACTTCTGGCTCACGTGGGTCATGCGGTAGTCGGCCTGGATGGCGTTCAGGCCCTCCGACCACTCGAGCCCGTACTGCGGCAGGCTGATGCGCTGCGTCGTGGCCTTGGCCGCATATGCGGGCGACCCCGGAACGGTCGAGAAGATCGAGTCGCGGAGCGTGGTGATCGTCCCGTCCGCACCCCTGAACGGCTCCATCTCGCAGTGGGCGAAGTCGCCCACGTCGAGCGTGCCGACGCCGTCGACGACCTGATGCGAGATCGGCACCCGCTCGACGGTCAGCACCTCACCGACCAGCCCGGCCAGATCGGCCAGCGGCCCGCCCAGGCGGCCGCTGTAGGCATCCTGGAGCGCCTGGAACTGCTCGTCGGACGCGCCATCGTCGATGAACTGCGCCACCCGCCAGCTGCCCGGCGTGAGCACGTTGCCCGGGATGTGGACGATGTTCGCGATCGTCCGGCCCGAGACGTCGATGCCCCGGATCGTCCCCTCGGTGAAGTTGTACGACAGCACCGACAGGCACTCGCCGCCGTCCGGATCCTCCCCCACCCAGCACGGGCAGAGGACGCCGCACGTGCACACCTCGAGCAGCGTTCCGGTGAGGTCGTAGACGACCTCGGTGGCCTCGACTTCGGCCTGTTGCAATGACATGGTTGACCCCCTTCGTGGTTTCACAGCACCTCTGCGATCAGCGCCGCTGCACGGGCGGCGCCGTCGGTCTCGACGTCTCGATAGTCCACCTCCCTTCCGATCTCCTCAGCGATGGCTTTCCCAAGTGCCGGAGGACTCGACGTGGCGAAGTCCACGGACCGGCCGGCGCGGTATCGCTCAAGCCGGTGACGCACGTGGAACTGCTGCTCGAAGTGGTGGCCGAGCGGGAACGAGATGAAGGGGCGCTTCGCGGCGGCCAGCTCCATGGTCGTCCCCAGGCCGCCCTGGACGATCGCGAGGTCGCAGGCCGCCAGGTGGCGCCGGAGCTCGTGGACGTAGGGCTGCACCTCGAGCCCGTCGCGCTCCGGGAACGACGCCGGGTCGATGCGCGGGCCGGCGACGACGACCATGCGCAGGTCGGGCACGAGCCGTCGCGCCTCGTCGAACGAGGCCACGATGTGGCGCAGGAGCGGCTCGCCCACGCCGGAGCCGCCGACGGTCGCGATGCAGACCTGCTCGTGCGGACCGGTACCCGAGCTCGGCTCGGATCTCGGCGCGGTCGCCCATGTCGGGCAGCGGTCCCGTCACGTAGCCGGAGAAGTCGAAGTGCTGCTCCGTCCACTCCCGGATTCCCGGGAGCCCGGGCCCGAACGTGTCGGGCACGATGTCGTCGGCGTTCCCGACGAAGATCGCGCGGTCGCGGATGCGCGGGTACCGGGCGATGTGCTCGATCATCTCGGCGTTGAGATCGGCGGTGAGAAAGGCCTCGTGCTCGCCGCCGTCGGGCATCGGAAGCCAGCCGACGAAATCGGTGAGCCAGCAGTAGGCGGCCGTCTTCAGCTCCGGGTTCTCGTGCAGGAAGTAGTCGATCTCCCAGCCCTCGTCGGCGATCCACACGTCGTATGGCTCCGCCTCGACGATGTCGTGGAAGACCATGAAGTTCGCGACCAGGATCTCGTCCATCCGCCTGATGGCCTGGAACACGTGCAGGTCGTGGTCGGCGGACTCCGAGGCGATGTGGTGCGACTCGCTCGCGAGGTCGGCTGAGGCTGGATGGATGCGCTCGCCGCGGGCCTCGAGGACGCGCGTCACCGGATCCTGCGCCAGCCAGTCGATCTCGAGGTCGGGGTGAAGGCGGCGGAGCTCGTCGGCGATCGCGACGTCGCGCCAGGCGTGGCCGAGGCCGATGGGCGAGGAGATGTAGAGGGCCCGCTTGGGCCGGCTGCGACCGCGCGTCCAGCGCCGGTCCCGTGCGGGCGTAGCGGCGCCAGCCGCTCGGCCGGCGTCGCGTAGCACCCGGTTCAGCCGTACGGGATCGCGGGCCTGCGGCGCGTGCCCGGACCCCTCAAGGCTGAGGTACCCGAACCCCATGTGCCGGGCGACCGCCTCGCCGCGCCACGCCTCGACGAGGTCGTCCTCGGTGCCCTGCACCACCAGGCCGGGGCACGTGATCCCGCGGGCGTGCTGCGTCGCCGCCTCGCGGTCGATCACCTTCGTGTTCCAGCCGGCGAAGCTCAGAAGCAGCGTCTCGGCGTCGGTCTCGAGCGCCCAGCCCACAGCGTCCTCGATCTGCTTCGTGGAGTGCGGCTCGGTGAAGATCTCGCCGAAGAAGAACTCGGCGTACCCGCGCCAGTCACGGAGCCAGTAGTGGCGGTTCTCCTTGGCCCACCCCTCGTCCGTGTCGAGCACGTCGTCGAACGGGTACGCGACAGGCTCCGGCACGACGTCGCCCACCTGGAGGGCCGGGGCGATCTCGATCAGCGCCGCGACCCGGTCGGGATGCTCGGCGGCGAGGATGAGGGACTCGCCCAGATCGCACCACGCGACGACCACCGCGCGGCTGACGCCCGCAGCGTCGAGCGCCGCGACGGCGTCTCCGGCGTACTCCCGCCGCGCGTACTCCGCCCCGGTCCGGGGCCGGTCCGAGCGGCCGTTGCCGCGCGGGTCGAACGTGACGACGGTGCCGTGCCGGGCGAGGTACGGGATCTGGCACTTCCAGGAGCGCGAGTGCACGATCTCCCAGGTCGGAAGCAGGAGGAACGCTGGCGATCCGCCGCCGTACCGCTCCCAGTGGATCCGCACACCGTCGCGCTCGACGAACCCGTGCGCGTCCGGATACCGCGCCCGGGTCTGCTCGGTGGCGGCCACGTTCACGTGGTCATCCAGTCGTCGAGTGACTCGACGAAGTCGCGGATGAGCAGGTTCACGGCCACGGGGTCGCGAGCCTGCGGGCAGTGGCCGCCGCCCTCGATCGTCGCGAGCGTCCCGCCCGTCAGCCGGGCGAGCTCGGCCCCGACCGCGTGCGGCGTGATCGCGTCGCAGTCCCCGTGGATCACGAGCATCGGGCAGCGGACCGCGGCGGCCGTCTCGGCGGCGGCGTCGCCCAGCGCGGGAGCGTCCTCCGCCGCCAGCAGGCAGTCCACCCCGCCCTCGAGCCCCCACCCCACGCAGTCCTCGATCTGCTTCGTGGAGTGCGGCTCGGTGAAGACCTCGCCGAAGAAGAACTCGAGGAACGCCGGGAAGTCGCGCCGCCAGTAGTGGGCGTTGTACTGGTGCCACGAGCCCTCGGACGCGCGCTTCTCGTGGAACCGCTCGAACGCCCCCGCCCTGTCCGCAGGCCAGGGCGCAAGGGCCAGTGTCGGACCGATCATCACGACGCCGGCCACGCGCTCGGGATGCCCGGACGCGAGGATCACGCCCCGCTGGGCGCCCAGCGACAGGCCGACGACGACGGCGCTCTCGGTCGCCGTCGCGTCGAGCACCGCCAGCGCGTCGTCGGCGAACGCGGACTCGGCGTAGGCGGCCGCGTCGAGCGGGCGGCCCGAGAGGCCGTTGCCCCGCGGGTCGAAGACGATCACGCGGTACCGGCGGGCCAGGTACGGGATCTGGGCCTTCCAGCAGCGCGAGTGCACGATCGACCAGGTCGGCAGGAACAGGATCGAGCGGTCGCCGTCGCCGTAGCGCTCCCAGTGGATGCGGACGCCGTCGCGGTCGAGGTCGCCGGATCTCGTCGGGATAGCGGGCGCGAGTCTGCTCGGCCGTCGGCGTCATGCCGCCGGCTCCATCGTCCGGATCGTCGCCTCGAACCACGCCAGGAGCTCGGCGTGGCCGGCCTCGACCCCGACGAGCCGCTCGTTGAACATCCCGATCGTGAACGTCATCACCAGCGTGACGAGCGCCGGGACGGCTGCGTCGCTCAGGCCGTACTCCTGCGCAGCGTCGGTGAAGGCGTCTGTCAGGACCGAGCGCCACGTGGCGTAGACCGCCCGGAAGCGGCCCGCGAGCTCGGGGTCGTTCATGGCGGCCGCCTGGAGCTCGGCCCAGATCTTGGGGTAGCCCGCGGCCAGGTCCTCGTCCATGAAGCCCATCGCCCGGTGCCACTTCTCGAGGAACGGGACGTCGGCCGCGTACATCGCCCGCTGCCGCTCGGCGAGCCGGTCCGTGAAGCGCTCGAACACGGCCAGGACGAGGTTGTCGACCGTCCCGAAGTAGTAGTGGACGAGGCCGTGGTTGAGGCCCGCCTCACGTGCCAGGCGCCGCGTCGAGATGCCGTCGCGGCCCTCCTCGATCAGGAGCCGCTCGGCGGCGTCGAGGAACGCGGTGCGGATATCGGGCTTTGTCGGCGGTGATTTAGTCATTCGACTTAGTCGGTCGACTAAAACCATAGCACGGGCTTCCGTGTCAAGCTCGGTGGCGTGGATCACCTTCTCTCCGAGCTCGTCCGCCTTCGGATCGGCACGACGTTCAACCAGTACGCGGAGGCGGGGCCCGACGACGTCGCCGGGGCCCCTGCCGCCCGCCTCGCGAATCTGCGCGCCTACCTCGTGGAGCGGGCCGACGCGGACGTGGTCTGCCTGGGAGAGGCGGGCGGATACCAGGGGATGCGGTGGTCGGGGATCGCGTTCACGTCGGAGCGCGATCTGGAGCGCTGGGGGGAGCCGTACCGGCCGACATGCGCCGCGCGCAGGTGGAGCGAGCCGTCGGGAACGATCGTGCACCGCGTGCTCGGGGAGCTTGAGGCCGAAGGGCGCGTCGTGCTCTGGAACACGGTGCCGACGCATCCGCACGCGCCGGGGAAGCCCCTCTCGAACCGCCGGCCGACGACGGCCGAGATCGCGGCCGGCGCCCCGCTCGCCATGCGGCTGATCGAGCTCGTCCGGCCGCGCACGGTCGTCGCCGTCGGGCGGGTTGCCGAGTCGATCCTGCCTCCGGGGACCACCTACGTGCGCCACCCGGCGAACGCCGGCGGCCCGGCCTTCCGCGAGGGGATGCGGTCTATCCTCGGCGCGCCGTGACGAGCGCCCAGCGCAGCGTGTAGGCGAAGCGCTCCATGCCGGCGGCGACGTCGGCCTCGAGGCGTGCCAGGCCGGCGTCGTACTCCTCGGGGTCGAGCAGCCGCAGCGTCGAGATGTAGCGGCCGCGAACGCGATCGAGGACGTCGGCCGCGTCGGCCGTCACGTCCTGGTCGAGGCGATGCACCGCGGCGTTGCCGAACCCGGCCCGCTCGAGGTCGGCGCACAGCTCGTCGGGGTCGGGGAAGCGGCCCAGATCGATCGCCGGGATCGACGGGAAGTACGGGTTCAGGAAGAACTCGCGGAAGTGCTCCGGCGCGAACGTGCCGATGGCGATCCGTCCGCCCGGCGCGATCACTCGCCCGAGCTCGGCGATCGCGGCCGGCCGGTCGTCGACGAGATGGAGCACCAGGTGGGCGTGGGCCGCGTCGAACCACCCGTCCCGAAACGGGAGCTCTGCCGCCTCGGCTCGGCGCCAGCCCACGCGGCCGGCGCCGGGCCGGGCCCTCGCCGTCGTCAGCATCTCGGCGGAGGCGTCGACGCCCCACACCCGCGCGCCGAGCCGTTCGGCCGCCAGCACGGCGAACCGGCCCGTGCCGCAGCCCACGTCGAGGAGGCGGGTGGCTCCAGCCAGCGCGGCCAGCGTGTGCTCGGCGAGCTCGTGCCACCCCTCCCCCGCCGGCCGCAGCCGGTCGTAGTCGGGCGCGAGCGCGTCGAAGTGGGTCACGCGGCCTTGACGAGATGCGGCTCGCCGCGCTCTGCGAGCGGCACGTCGATCGAGTCGAAGTCGCGGGGCAGCACGGCGGCTGGGAACTCGGAGCGCGCCTCGGCCAGGATCTCGCGGCCCGGATGCCGGGTCGAGATGTGCGTGAGAGCGAGGAGCCTCACGCCGGCCTCCCGCGCAAGCCGTCCGGCCTGGAGTGCGGTCGTGTGGCCGGTCTCGGCGGCGCGTTCTGCCTCCTCCTCGAGGAACGTCGCCTCGTGGACGAGCACGTCGGCGCCGACGCACGCCTGGAAGAGCCCTTTGCACGGGCGCGTGTCGCCCGAGAAGACCAGCGTGCGCCCGGGGCGGGCCTCACCGACGACCGCATCCGGGCGGATCGTCACCCCGCTGTCGAGCGTCACCGCCTCGCCGTGCTGGAGCAGTCCGAACATCGGCCCCTCGGGGACTCCGAGCCCTCGCGCGGCGTCGATGTCGAACCGCCCGGGGCGCTCGTCCTCGACCAGCGCGTACCCGACGCTCGGGACGCGATGGTCGGTCGCGAACGCGTGCACCCGGTAGCCGTCCCGCTCGACCGCGTCACCGGCCGTGAGCTGCTGCACCTCGACCTTGTACGTCAGCCGCCCGATCACGGGCCTGAGGACGTTCATGAGCTCTCCGAGCCCCGGCGGGCCGTAGAGGCTGAAGCGGCGTCTCGCGGGCGCGCAGCGCGAACGTCTTCAGCATCCCCGGCAGGCCGAGGACGTGATCGGCGTGGCAGTGCGTGATCAGCACGTCGTCGACGTCGACGAGGCCGACACCCGAGCGCAGGAGCTGCCGCTGGGTGCCCTCGCCGCAGTCGACCAGGATTCGGTCGCCGCCGCGCCGGACGAGATGTCCGGGCGCGCCGCGATGGGCGCTCGGGGCCGCGCCGGCGGTGCCGAGGAAGAGCACGCTCAGGTCCACCGGCCGATTGTACGGGCCGGGGCGTCGGCTTCAGGCGATGCGCGGCGGGATCTCGGTGACCTGCGCCAGGCTGCGCTCGGCCAGGACGGCACGCGCACGGCGGAGAAACACGTCGAGCCGCAGGAGCTGCGCCTCGTCGCCGGAGGTCACGAGCCGGAGCACCGGCGCCGGCGGTCGATCGTCATCGGCCGCGCGGCGCTCGTCGAGGTACACGACGGTGGCGTCGGGCGCCGGGAGGGGGCGCAGATGCCGGACGGCGCTCACGGTAGCTCGAGCTCCTGGCCGGCGAAGATCGAGGAGCCTGGAATGTGGTTCGCGACACGAATGCGGTACACCGCCTCGCGCGGGTCGTCGCCCGGGTAGGCCCGCTCGGCGATGCCCCAGAGCGTCTCGCCGGCGTGGACGCGATGATGGCGGGGCGGCGATGCGCCGCGCGACGGGATCGCCTCTCCGAGAAGGAAGGCGCCGGCACAGGCAAGTGCTGCAAGGGCGGTGATGAGGCGGCGTGTGGACGTTGAGGCGAACATGTGTTCGGGTACCGTAGCGAACACATGTTCGGTTGTCAAGCGGCGTACGCTGCGGCCCGTGGAGCTCTCGTTTGCGCGGACATCGCTGGCGCTGGACGCCTCGCCCCGGATCATGGCGATCGTCAACGTGACCCCGGACTCGTTCTACGACCGGGGCCTGACCGCCGACCCTGCGGCTGCCGTCGCACGGGGCGTGGCGATGGTCGCCGCGGGCGCAGACGTGCTCGACGTCGGCGGGATGACGGCCCAGCCGGGCGAGCCAATCCCCGCCGACGCCGAGATCGAGCGGGTGGTCCCCGTGGTGCGGGGCCTGCGCGAGCTCGTCGAGGTCCCCATCTCGATCGACACGTACCGCGGCGAGGTCGCCGACGCCGCGCTCGCCGCGGGTGCCGATCTCGTGAACGACCACACCGGCCTCTCCGACCCGCACCTCCTGGAGGTCGTCGCCGGGCACGGTGCCGGGCTGGTCCTGACACACCTGGGCCTCGCGCCGAAGCAGGAGCAGGACGGCCGCTACACGGCCGCGTTCGACGACATCACGGACGCGCTCGCGAGCCTGGCTGCGCGCGCGCTGGGCGCCGGGGTCAGGCGCGAGGCGATCCTGGTGGACCCGGGCCTGGGGTTCGGCAAGGACACGGACACGGACCTCGAGACGCTCCGCCGTCTGCCGGAGCTGCGCGCGCTGGGCTATCCGGTGCTGCTCGCCCCGTCGCACAAGGAGGTGACGGCCGAGCCGCTCGGCCTCTCGGAGGACGCACTCGAGGGCACGGCGGCGGTCGTCGCCGTCGCCGCCTACCTCGGCGTGGACGTGCTGCGTCTCCACGACCTGCCGTTCATGGCGCACGTCGCCCGCATGGGCTGGCTCATCTCAGGACGCGATCAGGCCGGGACCGAGAGGTCCTGGTCGAAGAACGACGCGAGGAACCGGCCGTCGCGGTAGATGGGCTCGCCGTCGGCGTGGATCTCGGCGCCCGACCGCAGATCGCAGACCATGTCCCAGTGGAGCCCGGAGACGTTGGTGCTGCCCGTGTCGGGGTATCCGGCGCCCAGCGCCATGTGACACGTCCCGCCGATCTTCTCGTCGAAGAGGATCTGGCGCGTGAACTCCTTGACCGCGTAGTTCGTGCCGATCGCGAACTCGCCCAGGATCGTCGCCCCGTCGTCCATGGCGAGCATCTGGCGGAGGTACTCCTCCCCGCTCGCGGCCTCGCTCATGACGACGCGGCCGTTCTCGAATCGCAGGCGCACGTCCTCGACCTCGCGCCCGCCCATGACCGCGGGGAAGCTGAACCGCACGTCGCCGTTCGTCGCCGTCTCGACGGGGCCGGTGAAGACCTCGCCGTCGGGGAAGTTGCGATCGCCCTTGGCGGCGATCCAGGTGCGCCCCTCCACGCCGACCGTCAGATCGGTGCCGTCGGAGAGCACGCGGAGCTCCCGCACCTGCGAGAGCTGCTCGGCGAGCGTCGTGAGCCGGGCTGCGTACGTCCGCCAGGCGCCGACGGGATCAGCCGTGTCGAGCCAGCCGGCGCGGAAGACGAAGTCGGCGTACGCGTCGAGCGACATGCCGGCGTCCTGTGCGAACGCCTCGCACGGGACGGCGGTCACGCACCAGCGCAGGTCACCCGATGCCGACCGCTCCATGAACTGGGCCATGAGCGGCTGAGCCGCGCGCGCCCTGCGGGCGACCTTGGCCGGGTCGATCGCCGTGAGCTCGCGGGTGTTCCAGGCGGCGTGGACGGAGATGCGGGCGTCGATCGAGCCCATCTCCTCGAGCGCCCATTCCGGAAGGTTGTCGAGCTGCTCGTCGCTCGCGCGCGAGAGGTAGGCCTCGTCCGTCCCCTGCACCGACGTCCGCACGCGTGCGATCGCGCCGACCCGCGTCGCCGCGCGGACGAGCTCGACGATCAGCTCCTCGGCCATCGCCGGGCCCTGGATCAGGACGGTGTCGCCCTCGCCCAGCTCGAGCGAGAAGTTGACGACGACGTCGGCGAGCCGCTGGATGCGCGGGTCGCTCACAGGAACACGCCGTCCTTCGAGATCACCTCGCCGTCGGCGTGGATCTCACCGCCCCGGCGCAGGTCGCAGACCAGGTCCCAGTGCAGGCCCGAGGTGTTCGTGCCGCCGCACTCCGGGAACGCCATCCCGAGCGCGACGTGACACGTCCCGCCGATCTTCTCGTCGAAGAGGGTGTCGCGCGTCGGCGACTGGATCTCGTCGTTCATCCCGAACGCCACCTCGCCCAGGTAGCGCGCGCCCGCGTCCATGTCGAGCATCCGCTCGAGGAAGTCGCCGCCGCGCGTGGCCTCGTGCCCGACGACGCGGCCGTCGTCGAACTTCAGGCGCACGCCGGCAACGTCGTTCCCCATGTAGGTCGCGTCGAAGCTGAACGCGATGTGGCCGCGGGTGCCGCCTTCGACCGGGCTCGTGTAGACCTCGCCGTCGGGGAAGTTCTTGTGGCCGTCGGCGTTGTCCCACGTGCGGCCGGCGACATCGAGGACGAGGTCGGTGTCCTCGGCCAGGATGCGGATCTCGCGCACGCCCGCGAACCGCTCGGCGATCTGCGCCTGGCGAGCCGACTGCTCGCGCCAGAACGCGATCGGGTCGACGTCGTTCAGATGGCCGGCGCGGTAGACGAAGTCCTCCCAGTCCGCGAGCGACATGCCCGCGTCCTGAGCGGCCGCGTTGCACGGGAACGCCGTTCCGCACCAGCGCACATCGCCCGCCGCCTCGCGTGCGAGGAAGCGCTCGAAGAGCGGGCGCATCGACGCCGACCGCGCCGCCTGCGTCTCGGGAGGCACGCTGCTCATGTGGCGGGTGTTGGCGTTCGCCCAGATCGTGAGCACCCTGGTCGGGCGCCTCGATCTCGACCTCGTCGAGCCTCGTGATGGCGGCGACCTGCGCTTCGGTCGCTCCCTCGAGCAGCGCGGCGTCAGCGCGCTCGAGCCGCGGCCTGAGCATCGGATGTCGCGCCGGCCTCGGTGACGAGCTTCACCATCTCGACGAAGAGCGGCTGCGCGAGGGCCGGCCCGTCGATCAGCACCGTGTCGCCGGGGCCCACCTCCAGCGAGTAGCGGCACAGCACCTCGGCCAGCCTCGTGACTCGGGGATCGGGCACGGCGCGGGATGTTAGCCGCGCGCGCTCAGAACCGCGTCGAGCAGGCGGCCGGCGCCGAACCGCACCGGGTCGTCGGCGATGAGGCCCGTCTCGCGCTCGGTCTCGGCGATCGCGGCCCGGGCGGCGTCCTCGTCGAGGCGGTTGGTCTTGAGCGACACCGCGACGACCGGCGCCGGGCGCACGTGTCGCGCCATCCGCACCTGGTCGTCGATCAGCTCGGTGAGCGACGGGATCGAGTAGCGCGGGTCGCCGTCGATCGTCTGCCGGCCCGGCTCGTGCACGAAGACGAGAGCGTGCGGTGCCGAGCCGTGCAGGAGCCCGAAGGTCACGCCCGAGTAGTACGGATGGTTGAGCGAGCCCTGGCCCTCGATCCACAGGATGGCGCCGTCGCCGCCGCGCTCGTGCCCCTCCATGACCAGGCGCTCGGTGGCGCCCGCGATGAAGTCCGAGATCACCTCGTCGACCGCGATCCCCCACCCTGCGATGGCGATACCCGTCTGCCCGGTGGGGACGAAGACCGACGGGAGGCCGCGCCGCCGCGCCTCGGCGTCGAGCTCGAGGCACACCGTCATCTTGCCGAGCGCGCAGTCCGAGCCGACGGTGAGGACGGTATGCGTCGGCACGGTGAGGTTCGCGCCGGTCGGCACGTTCAGGCCGTGCGGCGCCCGGCGCAGGTCGTGGAGCTCCCGGCCCGAAAGGCGGGCGGCCGAGTCGAACTCCGGATCGTCTCCGAGGAAATCGTGCAGGCCGCTCTCGACGTCGAGCCCGTTCTCAAGCGCTTCGAGGATCGCGCGGCGATAGGCCTCGGGCAGCTTGCCGCCCGCCGGCGCAACGCCGACCAGGAGCGTCGTCGGCTCGAACGCCAACGTGTCGGCGAGCGTGCGAGACGACGGGGACGTCGCTCTTGAGCCCGGGCACGTGATCGCCTGCGACGGTGCCCGCGCGGGTCGAGTCGATCACCGCCACCGTCGGCGACTCGGCGTAGCGCATCACCCCGGTCGCGGTCTTGGCCTCCTCGTCGAACGCGCCTTCGGCGAGGATCACGTAGCGCTTCACGGCCACTGCTCCAGCGAGTCGACGCCCAGGCCCGGCCCGTCGCCTGGCAGGACGCACCCGTCGGCGAACCCGAGGCCGGTGTGCGTGTCGTTGGCGTTCAGGAGGTGGCCGTCGAGATCGACGACGTCGACGAGCGGCGAGATCTGCGCGGCTCCTGCGATGCCGAGGCTCGACTCGTTCATGCAGCCGAGCATGACGCGCAGGTCGAGCGCTCGGGCGGCGTGGATCATCCGCAGCGCCTCGCGGATGCCGCCCGACTTGGTCAGCTTGATGTTGATCCCGTCCGCAGCGCCGGCCGCGGGAGCCACGTCGGCGAGGGTGTGGCAGCTCTCGTCGACGACGATGGGGATCGGCAGGCCGGCGGCGTGGAGCTCGGCGTAGCCGTCGCGCTCCGAGGCAGGGAGCGGCTGCTCGACCAGCTCCACGCCGAGGGCGAACAGCTCCGGGACGAGCTCGAGCGTCGACTCGACCGTCCACGCCTCGTTCGCGTCGACCCGGATGAGCGCGTCCGGGGCCGCGGCGCGGACGATGCGCACCCGCTCGAGGTCGCCCGGGCCGCCGACCTTGATCTTGAGGGCCTTGTACGACGCCGCGCGGGCCGCCCGGTCAGCGGTGCCGTCGAGCGTGTCGATCGAGATCGTGTAGCTCGTCGGCGGCGGCGTGCGGTCGAGCCCGAGGATGCGCCACAGCGGCTGGCCGCAGATCTTGCCGAGCAGGTCGTGGAGCGCACCGTCGACCGCGCACTTGGCCGCCATCTGGCCCGGCAGCTGCGAGAGGCGGTCCAGGATCGCACCCGTCGCGAGCGGATCGTCGCCGAGGAGCGGCCCCACGTGCTCGAGGATCCAGGCATGGGCGGTGTCCGGCCCCTCGTCGTAGTGCTCGTCCGGAGCGCCCTCGCCGTAGCCGACCAGACCGTCATGCGAGATCGCGACCTGGACGACCCGGGAGTGCGTGTCGGCCGAGCGGGAGATGACGAACGGCTCGAGGTACTCGAGCGTGACGATCCTCGCGTGGAGCTCCATCGGCGCCAGCGTATCCGACCGGTTCGGTCTCGGCCGGTAGAATCGTCCCCACGCGCCTGTAGCTCAGGGGATAGAGCGTGCGCCTCCGGAGCGCAAGGCCGTAGGTTCGATTCCTACCAGGCGCATCCGCTCGACCCGGCGTTTCGCCCAACCACGCCGAAACCGCATGGTTACGCGGAACACGCGCCGCGACAGATTGCCCAACAGTGACCTAGGGGCCGGAAAAGCCCGCGGCGTGCCCCCACCGGTGCCCCCTCGGAAATCGCCACCGCCAGCCGCGAAACGCTGGCCGCGAATCCTGGCCCGTGGATCAGCGGCGGGCCTCGCGGGTACCGTCCGAAGTGTTCGGCCGCGATTGACGCTGCATTGGTGCCGGTTCAAGGGGGGGCCTGGTCTGGCCGACGCCAACGGCTAGACCCCCGAGATACTGGAGAAGGCCAATGTCGGCCAGCACCACCCATGCAACGCGGATCGCCGAACTGTCCCTCGCCGGACGCGACCCCCGCGAGATCCGGCGCATCATCCGCCAGGAAACCGGCGCCGACTTCACCGGCCGTCAGATCGCCGCGGCGCTGCTGCACGCCTACCTCACCCGGCCGTTCGACCCGCCAAGCGCGTAGGACTCCACATCAATCTCCAACGCTGTATAGCTAGCGTGCTATACCAGTTAGGGCAGGGTTTCTCGGGCTTTTCACGGTGCCGCCTTCCCAGCCGTCAAGTCGACGGGCCGGGCAAGTCGCGCCGTCGTAGCTAGGCCTGCACCGACCCACGGCCGTCGGGAGTGGCCCCCCGGCGCTGAGCAAGCCTGGCCATCCACCTAGCCCACAGAAAGGGGCACACCATGAAACACCGACTACTGACCCTCGCCCTCGCGGGACTGACCGGCGCGAGCGTTCTCGTTCCGGCCATCGCGGGCGCGTCCACCAGCCCAGTGGTGTACGACTCGACGCCTACCACGGTCACGGTTCCCAGCCTTGGCCCGGAGGCGTATTCGTTCAACCGGATCGGCGGCGAGGCGATCCTCCGCCCGCATCACTCGCCGATCCGTCACGTGTCCGTCACGATGGTTTCGTGGGCCTGCCAGTCCGGCGGTTGGGACACGGGCTGCAGCACCACGCCCGGCGCGACGTTCCCCGCGTCGATCAACCTGCGGCTGTACCGTTCGGCGCACGTCGACCCGGACACGGGTGTCACCACCCCCGGCAAGCGGATCGCCAGCATTACCCGGACGTTCGCTATCCGGTATCGGCCCAGTTCGATCTCGGCCGATGATCACCGCTACATGGGGACGGACGGCCAGCCCCATAACGGGATCGCCCAGACCATCACGTTCCCGGTGCACCAGCGGCTGGGCAGCGACGTGGTGTGGACGGTGGGCTACAACACCGCCCACAGCGGCCGGACGCCGCTGGGTATGGCCAGCCCCACCGACTCGCTGAACGTGGGCCTTTCGCCCAGCGTCAGCGTCGGGCATGACCGCTTCCCCGGCGGGATTTTCTGGGATACGCGGGACGCCTCACAGGCCAACGGCGCGCCGTTCGTGGCGGGCCAGTTGAACCTCGACAAGGGCTGGGGCGGCTACGTGCCCGCGGCCCGGTTCTCGGTTCGCTAGCGGCGTCAGGTTAGGGGCAGGCCGGGTTTGGACGACGCCCGGCCGTGGGTCGATCCTAGGGAGGAACCGGATCGCCGCCATGAGGGCGGGTCTGCAGATCGCAGGCCCGCCCTCCAATCGTTCAAGCGACGCACCAGGGCGGGCACCACGCCGATCCACCAGGACACCGACCCGGATTCGCTGCGGGGATGTGGTGGCACTGGAACGATGCGATCGGGCTGCATCAGGGCCGCAGCTGGAAAGCCCACCGGTGCGCGCCGCCGCGGCACGGGCCGCCGTGGCGGCTCCCACGGCACGCCCCGAACACGATAGGGCGATTCCTGATGCCATGGACGGGTGGCGACCTTAGGCTGGCTCCATGAACCGCTGGCTGATCCCGTTGATCGCTCTGATCCTTTCCGCACCCGCGTGCGCCGATGATGTGTACCTCGTGCCGGTGTCCGAGGACACCGGCGGAACCGCGGGAACCGCCCCCGAAAGCCCGACCAGACAGGCGCTGGACGCTTGGGTTCGTGCCCTGCCGCAGTCAGGCAAAGCGGCCGTGACCTGGTACGACATCCGCGAACGACAGATCACCATGCACCTAAATGGCGACACGGCCAGGGTACGCCGTAGCCAGGTCCGCATGTTGTGCCGACGGTTGGCGCACACCTTGCCGATAGGAACTGCGAAACACGTCGTTCTGGTGGCAGGTCTGTACAGCTCTGGTCGCCGGCTCGCGTCCATAGGGGCGGGCGGCACATGCCACATGCGCCCTACCAGGTGATGGCCCCGCCGAAACGGCCACGACGTCCCGGCGTTGGCGCCCTTCCAAACTCAGCGGCCGTGCGGGCCGCCCCGACCGCCGCTGATGCGGCCGGCGCACGACTCCTGGCGTGTTCGGTGCGGTGGTAGACCTTCACGCCTGCAGGCCCTACGCTGGGGCTACAGCGGCGAGGCGTGACAATCGTGCTCTCGCGCAAACGGGCGCAAGGTTGACGCCCGATTCACGCGGCGATGCGCCAGGCACAGAACGCGATAGGTAGACGATTCGATAAAGGAGAAGCATGACCCCTATGCGCATCACCGCCATCGCCGCCGCAGTTGCGGTGGCCGCGGCGCTCCCCGCCACGGCCCAGGCCGCCTACCCCTGGGTCACGAAGCAGGAGCGGATTCACGCCACCGTGGACGGGAGCTCCGTCTCCGTAAGTGGGCACCTGTACACCCGCCACACGCACGCCTACCGGCTGGTGGTGATCATCGACAACCTGACGGCGCTGGACGCTGGCCCGTCCCACGTCAGCGCCAGCTTCACACAGACGTGCCACCACGCGGGTATCACCCGCCACTCCAAGCTGACGCGCTCAACCAGCGAGGCTGTCGAGGGTCTGGCCTTCCGCGCCAAGGCGCCGGCCGCGGTCTTCGGCGGCGGCGTCTGCGACCTGAGTTGGAGCGTCACAGCGTCCCATCCGGGTGCGACCACGATCCGCCTTGACGTCCTGGCGCAGAAGCGATGACCTGCCCCGCGTCGATCTGCGAACGTGCGCATGGCGACTGCGTTTCTGGCAGCGCAGCCCAGTGCATTGTGGCTTTCGGCCATAGTGGATGGACAATCGCGCCGCCGGGCGGGACGGATATGCGCCGCAGACAGTCGTCTACGAACCAGACGAGAAGCCCGCCTGGTGCCCCTACCGGTTGCCCCCACGCGGACTGAAAAGGCCCCTCGCACGCACATCCGAGCGGGAACGACCCATTTCCAGATGGTTGCTATCCCTCCAGGCAATCCGGGTCGCAGACCTGGCAACGGGCGCGTGGCCGCCTCACTCGGCGCGGCCGTTGAGCCACGTGACCATGGCGGGGTCGCGATGGTCGAAGAACAGCGAGCCGCCGGTGTCGAGACCGGCGATGCTGGTCATCTGCTCGTCCGTGAGCTCGAAGTCGAAGATGTCGATGTTTTCGCGCTGGCGCTCGGGGCGTACCGACTTCGGGATGACGATGACACCGCGCTGGATCAGCCACCGGAGGACGACCTGACCGACGGACTTGCCGTGGGCCGCCCCGATCTCGCTGAGCAGCGGGTTGGAGAAGAGGTCGTTCTTGCCTTCGGCGAATGGGCCCCAGGATTCGATCTGGATGCCGCGCTCGCGCATCAGCTCCTGGTCGGCGGTGCGCTGGAAGAACGGGTGGGTCTCGATCTGGTTGACCGCCGGGATGATCTCGTTGTGGTCGACGAGGTCGACGAGCCGGTCAGGGTAGAAGTTCGCCACGCCGATGGCCTTGGCGAGACC
Source organism: uncultured Actinomycetes bacterium (assembly GCA_963706075.1). Classification (GTDB taxonomy): domain Bacteria; phylum Actinomycetota; class Thermoleophilia; order Gaiellales; family JAICJC01; genus JAICJC01. Next base: position 1,742 of record CAVPLP010000010.1, on the reverse strand, counting down.
GTCTCGGTTGAAGTTCTGCATCGCGCGCCAGGCGCTGTAGTAGTCGCCGAGCGGCTGGTGAATGAGGGCGGCGTGCTGACCCGCACTACGAAACAGGGCCACCGTGGCCCGACGATCCGGCCTGATAGCCTGCCCGGCCCGTGCGCTCCTCGCGTCGCCCGCTCGAGCCCGTCCTGACGGTGAGCTGCCGTGCCTGACGAACGCACGATCGCGGCGATCGCCCACGCCGAGCGGTTTCTGAACCCGTGGCACGCCGGACCATCGATGCGCGCGCGGCTCGACGCCGTGGCCCATGCGACGCCCGAGGATGAGCGACCGGACACCTACGGGGAGGGCGAGCGCGTCGCACGGCTGGAGTCGCGGGTCGCCGAGCTTCTCGGCACGGAAGCGGCCGTCTTCATGCCGTCGGGCACGGCCGCCCAGCCGATCGCCCTTCGGATCTGGAGCGAGCGCAAGGGCGTGGCGGCTATCGCCTGGCATCCGACTTGCCACGTGGAGATCCACGAGCAGCGGGGGTACCAGGCACTGCACGGCCTGCGGGCTCGACCGGTCGGCAACCCGCACGCCCTGATCACCCTGGACGACCTCCACGCGGTCGCCGAGCCGCTCGCCGCCCTGCTGCTGGAGTTGCCGCAGCGGGAGATCGGGGGCAGGCTGCCGGCCTGGACCGACCTCGTGGCCCAGACCTCCTGGGCCCGCGAGCGGGGAATCGCCGCCCACCTCGACGGCGCCCGGCTTTGGCAGGTCGCGCCCTTCTATGGGAGGCCGTACGCCGAGATCGCCGGGCTCTTCGACAGCGTCTATGTGTCGTTCTACAAGGATCTCGGCGGGTTGGCGGGCGCGGCGCTCGCTGGCGACGCCGCGCTCGTGGCCGAGGCCCGCGTCTGGTTGCGCCGCCAGGGCGGGAACCTCGTAACGATGCACCCGTTCGTCGTCGCGGCCGAGCTCGGTCTGGACGAGAAGCTGCCGCGAATCCCCGCGTACGTCGAGCACGCGCTCGCGATCGGCGCCGCGCTGGCCGGCGTCGACGGGGTGGAGGTGGTGCCGAACCCTCCGCAGACCGCCATGTTCCACGTCCTGCTGCGCGGGGAGCGCGAGCGGCTGAGCGACGCGGCGCTCACGGTCGCGGAGGAGCGCAGAGTGTTCCTGTTCAGCGACCCGGACAGGACGACGTCTCCCACCTGGCACAAGCACGAGGTGACCGTCGGCGAGAGCACGCTGGCGCTGCCGGCCGAGGAGATCGCGGCGCTGTACGCGGAGATCCTGGAGCGGGCGGCTACCCGTGAAGGGGCGTTTCCCACGTGACCAGCGTGTCGTCGACCTCGAGCGGCCCGGTGCGGATCTGCACCGTCCCCTGGACGCGCCTGGGCGGGATGCCCGTGTCGGCGAAGCCCAGCTTCCGGTAGAGCGCCTGGGCCTCCGGGCTGTCCACGCTCACCGTAACGCGGAGCGTCGCGTACCCGCGGACGCGGGCCTCCGCCTTCACCGCCGCGGTCAACGCCGAGGCGATCCCACGGCGGCGGTGGGTCTCGCGCACCTCAACGTCCTGCAGTTCGGGCGGATCGGTCAGCGCGAGGTGGGCGTGGCCCACCGGCTCGGACCCGTCCCATGCGATCAGATAGAGGCCGTTGCCCTGATGCAGACGGGCCAGGCCGAGGACGGCTCCGACGACGTCGGCGTCGCCGTCTGCGAGCGGCCGGATCTCCCATTCCGCTCCGTTACTGGACGACGGCGTGCTCCAT
>CAVPLP010000009.1:0-113227 GCA_963706075.1 uncultured Actinomycetes bacterium | reverse complement strand
CATGCCGCTGATCGTGTGCGACGCGGTCGGCGCCGCGATGCAGGTGACCGTGCTGTGGTGGGCCTTCCGGCTCTCGTCGCCTCCGCGCACCGCCCAACTGGGCTGATCTCCGGCTACGCGACCTGCGCTTCGCCCACCACGGCCTGCTGGGCCATGGAGGCGGCAACACGTGCGACCGTCTCGATCGGGAAGCGCTCACGCAGAGGCTCCAGCGCCTCGCGCACCGCATCGTCCTCCATGCGGCGGCACTCCGCCTGGACGCGCTCCTGGATGTAGCTCCAGAGCTCCTCGGTGTCCTGCGTGGCGGTCATCGCCTTGGCGAGCAGCGGCACCACGTGCTCGACGAGCGGATCGCGCCTGGACTGCTGCTGAGTGGTCTCCTCTGTCACCGACATCGTCCCTCTCCTTCTGCCGAAGCGCCTGACCTTCTCGTGGGCGTCGTCTGCCACTTGTCCCTCCTTGACGCAAAGCCCGACCGTGCCCTACCGCCATTGCACACGCGGTCCGGGGAGGCGTCAAGCCTCTCGCCTGCCAGGAAGTGGGAGCGGATGCAGGCCGCCGCGCCCCGTCACCAGTGGGAAGGACGACGGCTGCTGCTGGCCCAGCTGCAGATCCGACGGTCGGTCTGGCGGACGAGACGCGGCGCGCTCGGCGCTCGCTGTCGGGACGAGGCACCCAGCGGACTTGTCACATTACAGGACGACGTTCGCCGATGGAAGGAGGTGCAGCGGCCTCCCGCGAACCACGGATCGGATGACCGCTTTACCCGACCCGACCGCCCTGCTGCGCCTGCGTGAGGGCGTCTACCTCGGCGACCTCGTGATCGCGGCGATCGCCGAGCTCGATCTCTTCACGAAGCTGGGCGACGAGCCGCGGTCGCCGGCGGAGATCGCGGCGCTGCTCGGCCTCGACGTGCGGGCGACGGCGGTGATGTGCGAGGCACTCGAGACCCTCGAGCTGCTCGAGCGCGACGGCGGCAAGCTGACGGCGAGCGCCACCGCGCGCGCCCACCTCGTCGCCGGAGCGCCCGGCGACCTGCGCCCCTACTTCGCATCCCTGCGGGAGCGGCCGGCGGTGCGCGAGCTCGCCGATGTGCTGCGGACGGGCAGGCCGGCCGCGTGGGCGAGCGCCGCCGCCGGCGACGACTGGGCCGGGCGCCTCGACGACCCCGGGTTCGCCGAGGAGTTCACAGCGGCGATGGACGCGCGCGCCCGCGTGCTGGCGCCGGCGCTCGCTCAGGCGCTGGCCGACGTGCCGGCGCGGCGGGTGCTCGACATCGCCGGCGGGTCGGGCGCATACGGGTGCGCGCTCCTCGACGGCCGGGCCGAGCTTCAGGTCGCCGTGCTCGAGCGGCCGCCGGTCGACGAGGTGGCCCGCACCCTCCTGCGACGGCGCGGATACGACTCGGTCGACGTCGTTTCCGGCGACATGTTCGAGGTGCTCCCGGCCGGCTACGACCTGCACCTCTACGCCCACGTCCTGCACGACTGGGACATCGCCGCCGTCGAGGCGCTCCTGCGCTCGTCGTTCGACGCGCTGCCCTCCGGCGGCCGGGTCGTCGACTACGACGCCCACCTCGACTCGCCCCGCGAGCCGGCGGTGGCCGCCTACTCGGTCCTTCTGATGCACGCGACCGAGGGCCGCTGCTACGGCGTCGAGGAGATCGCGGGGCTGATGCGCGCGGCCGGCTTCGTCGACATCGACGTGCGGCGGACCGTCGGCGACCGCTCCGCGATCTGCGCCCGGCGCCCGTAGGCACGAGCTCCGGCGGTGCTCTATCTTCACCTGGATGCCGAAGGCACCCAGGCGCCGGCACTGGCACCCGAGGCTCCCGGCCGCGGTGGAGGCGGAGGGAGAGTCGCTGACGGCGCACGTCGCCGCGCACCCCGACATCGAGAGCGTCGCCGAGCTCTCCTACATCGCAATCGACGAGATCGGGGACGGCCTCGTGACGCTCATCGTGTCGCAGTGGCCCGAGCTGGACGAGAGCGGGCGCCTGCGATTCCCGGAGCCCGAGCCGGTCGCCGTCGACGTCGACAGGGCGGCGTTCGAGGCGCTCCTGGCCGAGCACCGCCGGCCTCGCGACCTGGCCGACCGGGCGCTTCGCGAGGGCGACGCCTTCGCCGCGCGCACGACCGGCACTGAGGAGCTCGACGCCGGCGAGCGGCGCGACCCGGGGAGCTGGATCGTTGCGCCCGTCTACGACGTCACGGCCGATGCCCGCGACGCGGCGAAGGCAGCGTTCTTCGGCGTGGTCGGGACACCGCTCCCGCCCGACCTGGCCGCCGCGCTCGAGGCGCAGAGCGGCGACCGGAGGCCCTGACGTGGCCGCGCCCAAGGCCATCCCCGTCGGCAGGCTGACGGCCGGGAACTTCGTCGCCGAGTGCACCCCGGATCGGCTCGTCTACTTCCTGGTCAACGTCGGGGACGGCGACACCCAGCTGATCCTGCTCCCCGAGCACGAGGGCGTCCGCTCGCTGCTCGTCGTCGATGTCGCCACCACGCACAAGCTGCCGGCGCTGATCGCGGCGCTCCAGGCCCAGGCGGTCCTTGGCGCCGACCCCCGCATCGCGCTCGTCGTCGCGACCCATCCCCACAACGACCACATCGGGGGGATGCCCGAGCTTCTGAACACGTTCTTCGCGGGCATCACCGAGTTCTGGGACAGCGGCTTCTACTACACCACCCAGTCCTACTTCGACATGATGGCCGCGATCGACACGCACGCGATCCCGTACGCGCAGCCGACGAGCGGGATGACGCGGTGGGTCGGGAACGTCAAGATCGAAGCGCTCTCCCCGTCGATCCGGCTTCGCAACAGCTTCGATACGTACGGCGTCGACCCGAACAACGCCTCGATCGTGCTGCGGCTGGAGTTCCCCGCCGCGTGGGTCGTCGCGAAGACCGACGACGGCGGGACGAAGCGGGAGTACGTCCGCCTCCAGGGCAAGACCCAGCGGCTGATCCTCGGAGGCGACGCCCAGACGCGGGCCTGGGGGAACGTCATCGAGGACTTCCCCGAGCTCGTCAAGAACCCGTCACCGGCCTTCGACGCGCTCCGCATGGCGCTCGGAGACGACGCGCTGCACGCGCAGGTCTTCAAGGTCTCGCACCACGGCTCGAAGCACGGCGTCAACCTCGAGCTGATCGAGCGCATCGCGCCGGGCATCAGCCTCGTGTCGTCGGTCGCCCAGGGCGGCGAGTACAACTTCCCGCACCTGCTTGCGCAGGAGGCGCTCCGCGAAGGCGTCCAGCCGGTTGCATCGCAGATCGTCCCTGACCGAAAGGACGACTGCGACCTCGGGATCCACTACACGAGCGTGTTCGACGACGCCGACCCCGCGCAACCGCTGGGGACGATCGGCGTGATCGTGCCCCCGACGGGCCGCCCGCAGGTCTGGCGGTTCGGCGACACGCCGAGGGACACGATCGCGCTCGATCAGGCGCGCCAGTTCGCCTGACGGCTACTCGGCCTCGGTGAGCGGCTGCCCGTGCGGTGCGCCCTCATGCTGCTCGCCCGCGAACTGCGGACCGGGGTTCAACAGGAACGCCCCGAGCGCCGCCGCCGCGGCCGCGAACACCGCGCCGAGCAGGAAGGCCGCGTGGTAGCCGCCGGCGAGGGCGGTGAGCACGTCGTCGCCCGACGCGCGCAGGCTGTCGGTGCGCGACTGCGCCAGGCTGGCGAGGACGGCCAGTCCGAGCGCGCCGCCCATCATGAACGAGGTGTTCACGACGCCTGACGCGAGCCCCGCCTCGCTGGGATCCACGTCGCTCATCGCCGCCAGCAGCACCGGGTTGAACGCGGTGCCCGCGCCGAAGCCGAGCAGGATCATGCTGGGAAGGACGTCCGAGACGAAGCTGCCGTCGACCGGCGCCCGCACGAAGAGCACCATCCCGACGGAGGCCACGAGCAGGCCCACGACGAGCGGCGGCTTGATGCCGTAGCGCATCACGAGCTTGGCCGAGAGGCCCAGCGAGAAGGCGCCCATGATCAGGTTGGCGGGCAGGAAGGCGAGCCCGACCTCGAGCGGCGTGTAGCCGAGGACAAGCTGCATGTAGAGGGCCGCGAGGAAGAACCACGCGAACATCGCCGCCGCCCAGAGGATCCCGACCACGTTCGCCGTCGCCAGGTTGCGCAGGCGGAAGAGGCGCAGGGGCATGAGCGGCGCCTCGACGCGCGACTCGATGCCGAGGAAGGCGGCCAGGAGCACGGCCGCCAGACCGAGCAGGCCCAGGGTCTGCACCGAGGTCCACCCCTCCTGGTTGCCGTTCACGATCGCGTAGACGGCGAGCATGAGCGACGCGGTCACGGTGATCGCACCCGCGACGTCGAGCCGGGCACGGGCGCCCTCGATGCGCGCCGCCGGCAGGAGCTTCAGCGAGAGCGCGACGACGATGAGGCCGATCGGGAAGTTGACGAGGAAGATCCAGTGCCAGTCGAGGGAGTCCGTGAGGACGCCGCCGAGCGTGACGCCGATGCTGCCGCCGCCGGCTGCCACGAACCCGAACACGCCCATCGCCTTGGCCCGGTCGGCAGGCTCGGTGAAGAGGGTCATCATGAGCGAGAGCGAGACCGCCGACGCGATGGCGCCGCCGACGCCCTGGACCGCGCGGGCGCCGATGAGGACCTCCTGGCTCGCCGCAAGCCCGCAGGCCAGCGACGAGAGCGTGAACAGCGAGATGCCGATGAGGAACAGCCGCCGGTGGCCGTAGAGGTCGCCGAGGCGTCCGCCCAGGAGCAGGCACCCGCCGAAGGTGAGCAGGTAGGCGTTCACGACCCACGCGAGCGACGTCTGCGAGAAGCCGAGGTCCTTCCTGATCGACGGCAGCGCGACGTTCACGATGGTCGCGTCGAGCACGATCATCAGGCTTCCGAGGCACAGGACGTAGAGGGCGAACCAGCGGGTGCGGTTGTTCATCGTCATCGGGGGTCAGTCCTTTCGAGGTGGTTCTCGAAGCGTTAGACGGGCCGGCCGCCCGGAACTCATCGGTCGCCCGCCGATGAGTTCCCCCGCCGGCAGCGGGTCAAACCTCACAGATGCCGTCCGCGCGGCCGTCCACCGTCGTCTTTGCCGTCGCCGGGCCCGTGGCCCGTGCCGACCTGCCCGCAATCTGCGGGGGCGTCGCCGCGCTGCTCGAAACCTCCGGGGCGGATATCGCGCTGTGCGACGTCGGTGCGCTCCGCGCCGACGCCGTCGCGCTCGACGCCCTGGCACGCATGCAGCTGGCGGCCGGGCGGTTGGGGCGCCAGGTCGTGCTTCGCCACGTCACCGACGAGCTGCGCGGCCTGATCGCGCTGGTCGGGCTGGACGGCGTGCTACGGATCGAGCCGGGGAGGCAGGCCGAACAGCGGGAACAGCGTGTCGGTGTCGAGGAAGAACGTGAGCTCGGCGATCCGCCCGCCTGAGAGCTCGAGCACCTGAAGCGCCCACGGCTCGTGGCCGCCGTTGGGATCGGGCTTGTACTGGCCGAACGCGGGCGATCCGCACGCGGCCGGCGCGGGGAGCACGCGCGAGCCCTGGCAGCCGATCCCCGGCCCGAACCACCACGTGAAGATGTCGTCGCGGCCGTGCAGCCACATGTCGTACGGCGGCATCGACTGGCTCGCGTCCTCCTGGATCAGCGACGTCAGGGCCGACATGTCGTACTGCTCGAACGCCGCGACGTACCGCTCGAGGAGCGCCGTGTCGGCCGCGTCGAGCGGCGGGCGCGGGTCGCCGGGGGCCGAGTCCGTCGCCGCGAGAGTCGTGCGCGCGCGCTGGAGGGCACTGTTGACCGAGGCGACGCTCGTGTCGAGGAGCTCCGCGACCTCGCTGGCCTTCCAGCGCAGGACGTCGCACAGGATGAGCGATGCCCGCTGCCGGGCGGGAAGATGCTGGAGCGCAGCGATGAACGCCAGCTTGATGCTCTCGCGCGCGACGGCGACGTCGGCCGGGTCGCCCTCGGGAACCAGGAGGGCGTCCGGCGCCGGCTGGACCCACGTCGCCTCGGACAGCACGTTCAGGTTCGAGATGTCGGGCTCGACGGCCGGACCGAGATCCATCGGCCGAGCGCGCCGCTCCCGCCCGCTCAGCATGTCGAGGCACACGTTCGTCGCGATCCGGTAGAGCCAGGAGCGGAGCGACGAGCGGCCTTCGAACCGGTCGTGGGCGCGCCACGCCCGGATGAACGTCTCCTGGACGGCGTCCTCGGCCTCGAACGGCGAGGCGAGCATCCGATAGCAGTAGCCGGTCAGCTCGGCCCGGTGCTCCTCGAGCTCGCGTTCGACCTCACGGGAGCCCGGCCGGGCGGAAATCGACGAATCCTGCACGGCGTTCATGGTAGGCGCTCGCAGCGCCCGGCGACGAGCTTGCGATAAAGGAGTCCGCCCATTCGACCGATATTGAAGCGATGGGGTCCAATCGCTACGAGTCTGTCGCGCTCGCGCTGGCCGCGAGCGACGCATATGAGAACGCCGACGAGAACCTCGAGGTCATCGACGCGACGATCGGCGACATGCGCTCGCAGGTCTCGCTGGACGAAGATGCCTTCGCCGAGCTCGTGTCGCGCTTCCGCCTTGTGCTCGACACCAACCGCACGGCTCCGGCCGTGATGCGGATCATGGTGTCGGCCGAGGCCGCCCGCACGGCTGCCGACGAGGCGGGCGATCCGTCGCACGGATGGCTCTCGCGACGGTACTGGCGCAAGGAAGCCGAGCGCACCAACCGGGAGCTCGTGAGCCAGGTTGCGACGACGCTCGACGCGCTGATCGCCGAGCCGTTCTAGATCGTTCGTCTAGGCAGCCTGGTCGAGCTCGGCCGGCACGACCGGCTCGTACACCTGCGCGTCCTCGAGGCCGGCGACGTCGGTCGAGAGCAGCGCCAGGGCAAGGTCGGCGACGTCGACGGCCTGGTCTGGCGCGAACTCGAGCCCGAGCTCAAGAGCTTCGTCACCCGGCGTGCGCCGTCGGACCGTTGCAGCGAGCGTGACCGTGCGGTCGGGTAGGAGGACGACGAACTCGACGGTTTTGCCGACCTGCGCCGCGCTCGAGGGCAGATGCACGCTGCTGCCTCCGAGCGACAGGTCGGCGATCTCGCAGAGCACGCCGTCCACCGTGCCTCGGAGGACGACCGGCAGGCGCACGCCGTCGCGCCGCTCTGGCGCGAACTCCGGCGCACGGATGCGCATGGCGGCGCCGGCGAGGAACGCCGCGTTCACGCCGAGGAAGAGGAATCCGCCCTCGGCGACCGCGGGGACGGGGTAGGCGAACGGCGTCCGGCCCGCAAGCGTGAGCGCGAACCATGCGGCCGCCACGGCCGACACGACGAGGAGCGCGATGGTCAGGCGCGGGACCGGTGCCCGTCTCCGGCCTCCGGCGACGGCGCCCTTCGGCGTGACCCGAAACGCCCGTCCCCCGACACCCACCAGCGCGAGCGTCCCGACGAGGACGGCCGGCATCCGGAGGAACTCGAACATGATCGAGAGGACGGGTGGATAGTGGCCACGCGCCAGCAGCCGCAGAGCGACGAACTGGATTGCAAGCGTCGCCAGAAAGAGCGGGCCGAACGTCGAGAGCGGAGCCGAGATCGGGATGCCCCCGGTCGCGATGACCGCCACCGGCAGCGTGAGGTACCCCAGGCTCCGCCAGGCGTCGAACCATCCCCAGAGCGTGGTGGCGTACCCGAGTCGCTGGCCCAGCGTCAGACCTCGCCGTGTGAGGATGCCCTCGCGCCGCAGCACCTGCATCGCTCCGGCCGCCCACCGCTGTCGCTGAAGCATGTACTCCGAGGCGGTGCGCGCCGCCATCCCCCGTGCGAGGACCTCGTTGTGGTAGATCGTCTTCCAGCCGAGCTTGTGCATCCGCACGGTCGTCTGGATGTCCTCGGTGACGGTTCCGGTGGCGACGCCGCCGACCGATGCGAGGGCCGACGTTCGCAGAAGCGCGCTCGTGCGACGATGTCGGCGTCGATGTGGCCGAGGGCGTGGTTCACGTTTCCGGCCTTGGCGTGCTCGTTCGTGGGCCGCGTGAGATACCGCGCGCCGAGATCAGCGGCGAGCTTCTCGATCTCGGGTCGCCTGCCGTCGTCGAGCACCCACGTGTCGTGCGGCGGGTCGAGCGCAACGGCCGCGGCGATCGAAGTCCGAGCTCACGGTGGGGCGCATCTCAGGCGGCCGATCGCCGCGATGTGCCGCCGTGGACTGCGGCGATTCGGCCATTCGTCGTCTCGAGAAGCTCGGTCAAGCTCGTCGACGGCGAGCGGCCGCGCGAGCAGGTAGCCCTGCCCCGCGTCGCAGCCGAGCCCCTGCAGAAGCTCGAGCTGTGCGTCGGACTCGATGCCCTCGGCGACGACCGTCATCCCCAGCGTGCGGCCGAGCGCGACGACCGACGACGTGATCGGAGCCGCGTCGTCGGGGCGCCGGATCGAGCCGATGAAGAAGCGGTCGATCTTGAGGATCGAGAACGGGAACCGCTTGAGCGATGCGAGCGCGGAGTAGCCGGTGCCGAAGTCGTCCAGGCTGAGGCGCACGCCCCGTCGCGCGAGCTCGGCGAGGTTGTCCCCGACCGTCCCTCCGGTATCGTCGATGAAGACCCCCTCGGTGACCTCGATCCCGATGTCGCCGGTGCCGAGGCCGTGGTGCTCGAGCACCCCGGCGACGCGGTCGACGAAGCCCGCCTGTGCGAGCTGGTGCGGCGAGACGTTGATGAACGCTCCGAGCGGGAGCTGCCCAGGGAACTCCGAGCGCCACGTGCTCATCTGACACGCAGCCCGCTCGAGCACGAACTGTCCCAGCGAGCCGATCAGCCCGTTCGCCTCGGCGATCGGGATGAACTCGCTCGGCGAGATCCAGCCTGCGTCCGCGTCGTGCCAGCGCACGAGCGCCTCGACGGCGAGGACCTGGCCGTCGGTGAGCGACACGATGGGCTGGTAGTGCACCTCGAGGCGGTCGTGCGCAAGCGCGTCGGTCAACGCGTTCGTGATCTCGACCTCGCGCACCATCCGCAGCCGGCGCTCGTCGTCATAGAGCTGGTAGCCGCCCTTCGACGTCGCCTTGGCCGCGTACATGGCGGTGTCGGCGTTTCGCAAGAGCGTGTCGGCATCGGCGCCGGGCTCGGCGATCACGATGCCCAGGCTGGCACCGATGCGCTCCTCGCCGTGGCTCGTCGGGAACGGCTCGTCGAAGGCGGCAATGACCCGCTCGGCGACGGCGACCGCGTCACGCTCTCCCGCGACGCCCTCGAGGACGAACGCGAACTCGTCGCCGCCGAGCCGCGCGACGGTGTCGCCGCCGCGCATCGCCTGGTGCAGCCTGGGCGAGATCGCCATTAGCAGCTCGTCGCCGGCGGCGTGGCCGAGGGTGTCGTTCACCAGCTTGAAGTTGTCGAGGTCCATCAGCATGACGGCGACCTTCGATTGGGACCGCGTCGCCCGTACGAGCGCCTGGCTCAGGCGATCGCGGAGAAGCGCCCGGTTCGGAAGGCCGGTCAGCGGATCGTGGAAGGCCTGATACTCGAGGCGCCGCTGGAGCTCGTGCTGGGCCGTGACGTCGCGAACGATCGCCTCGACCCCGGCCGCCTCGGAGTCGCGAAACACGCGCCGGCCCGAGATCTCGACGAATACCCGGGCACCGTCCTTGCGCACCATCTGGATGTCGGTGATCCCGTGATGCGTCCCTTCGAGGCGGCGCGCCATCAACGTGCGGGCGCGATCGATGTCCTCGGGAGCGATCAGGTCGACGACCCGCATCTGGAGTATCTCCTGGCGGGAGTAGCCGGTCAGACGCTCGGCGGCAAGGTTGGCCGAGGTGAACCGCCCCTCGAGATCGCACGTGTAGATCGCATCGCGGGCGTGCTCGAACATGTCGCGCAGACGCTCCTCGCTCCGCTTGCGCTCGGTCACGTCGACGCAGACGCCGACCCAGCCCAGCAGTGCACCGTCGGGATCGCGGACGTCCGACGCCGTTCCGGCGACCCACGCCACGCCGCCGTCGGGCCGCAGGAAGCGGTACTCGAGCGAAAACTCTGCGCGGCCGGCGGCGGCGTCGGACCACGCCTGCTGCACCTGTTCGGCGTCCTCGGGATGCAGCGCCCGTATCCAGCCGTAGCCGAGCGACTCCTCCAGCGTCTGGCCGGTGAGGCGGAGCACGAGCTCGTTGCCGTAGACGCACTCACCCGCGGCATTGGTGACGAAGATGCCGACCGGCACCCGCTCGGTGAGCGCGCGGACGAGCCCCTCGCTCGTTTCGGTCAGACCGAGCGGGGCCATGCTGCCTGGGGTGGGCGGGCGCGGAGCGTCCGGGGTCACTCCCCGGAGATCGGCGGCGGCCTTCGCCGATCACTCCTCAGGGCGGTGATTCGGGGAACGGTTTGCGGTATTTCGCGGCGGCGGCCGCAGTGGACGCCGGGCTAGATCAGCGGCCGGCGGCGTTCGTCGCGGTCTTCGCCCTGCGAGCCGCGAGCGCGCGACGCCGGCCGGCGATGCCCTCGTGCCGGTACGCCGTCGTGTGGCTGCGGATGGCCGCCTCGGCCGCGCGCCGCGAGGTGGGCCGGTCGAGCAGCCCCTCGATCGCCGTGTCGAACACATAGCTCGCGGCATCGGCGATCGTGTACAGCTCGAGCGTCGCGACGATCGCGCCGTGGAGGCGCACCGAGTCGCCCTCGATCGCGCCGCGCGCGATCGACCTGGCGAGCCCCCGTGAGCGGCGATCCGTTGTCACACGGACGATCCTCCCGTCGGGCCGCCTGTGCCGCCATCCCCGGTTTGGCGTACCCGCGCGCCCGAAGTGACGTAAATCGGACGGTGTGGTCGCGTGACGGCGCATGGGGACGGGTGTCAGTTGCTGGCGATCGGCGCGAAGATCCCGTTCCAGGCCTCGAACTCGTCCTTGCCGCTGAACACCCGGTAGTCGCGGGCGTTGATGCCGGCGGTCGGGAAGACGAGGTCGCTCCGGGCGACGCTCGGATCGTCGAGCGGGCCCGCGATGATCGCCTTGGCGTCGGGAACGGGCGTGATGTAGTTCACCCAGTCCGCCACCCGGGCGGCGACCTCGGGCTGGTAGTAGAAGTCCATCCACATGATCGCGCTCTGCGGGTTGGAGGCGTGCATGGGGATCATCATGTTGTCCGTCCAGTGCATGACGCCCTCCTGCGGCACCACGAACTCGAGGTTCGGGTAGCCGCTGGCCCGGGCCTGGAAGACGTCGCCCGACCAGGCCTGCGAGATCCAGATCTCGCCGCTCTCGAGCGCATCGATGTAGTGCTGGTCGTAGTAGCGCCGGACGATGCCCGCGTCCTTCTGCGCCTGGAGCGCCGCCCCCGCCTGATGCCATTCGTCCTCTGTGGATCGCGTGACGTCGGCGCCGACGTAGAGCAGGCCGGCGCTCCCGAAGTCGTTCAGGTCGGTCATCATTCCGACCCGGCCCTTGAATGCGGGATCCCACAGGTCGTGGATGCTCGTGATCTTGCGCTTGGTCTTGCTCGGGTCGTAGGCGATGCCCGTGAACCCGGACTGCCAGGCGACCGTGTACTTGTTGCCGGGGTCGTAGGCCGGGCTCTTGACGAGCGGGCTCGCATACGTGGCGAAGTTTCCGAGCTGCGAGTGATCGAGCGGGACGAGCCAGCCGTTCTTCACGAGCTCCGTCAGCTGCCAGCTGTTCGTCAGGACGACGATGTCGTAGCCGGTCGGTCGCCCGCTCGAGAGGATCGGGGTGATCCTGTCGGCGAAGTCCGCGTTGTTCTCGATGATCTCCTCGTACGTCACCATGACGCCCGACTGGCGCGAGAACTCGTTCAGCGTCGGCCTGTCCTTCAGCCAGTTTCGGTAGTCGATGTAGAGCGGCCAGTTGGCGAAGATGAGCTCGCCTGTCGACTTCTGAGCCCGCCACCATGCCGGGTCGCCGACCTGCGGCGGCGGCGACTTCGATGTGCTTCCGCACGCCGCCGCGAGAGGTGAGAGCGCCAGGGCACCCGCCGCGCCGCGCGCGAGCAGGTCGCGCCGGGAGAGACGGCGCTGGGTCATCCCACGGATCAGGGAGGGGTCATGCACGGTCTACCTGAACACCACCAGTGCCGTGACGACGAGCACCCACGCGAGCGCGATGACCGCCGGAATGATGAGCGCCGACGCGGAGAGCCCGGTGAACGACAGGCGCAGCTCGGTGCCCCACACCGGAAGGCCGGTCTCCTCGGTTCGCGATCGTCGCAGCAGCCTGACGATGACGAAGAGCAGCGCCACTGCCAGGAGCCCGCCCGCCGACCCGACGATCGCCTTCTTCTGGGTCGCGTTCAGCCCGCTCGAGCTCGAGCTTGCAGGCTGGACCGTCGGTGTGCTCGGGGCGGCCGCCGGAGGCGGCGCGTTCAGGTCGGGCACGGGCACGGATCCGGTGCTTCCGACCTTCACCAGCGTGCCCGTCGGATCGGAGACGAAGATGGTGTAGCAGTACGCGCTGCCGGCCTTGACCGTGCCGTCGATCAGGTGGTTCGTCACCGAATGGGCGCCGATCGGCGTCCCGTCGGTCGAGCCGGTCGGGCACGCGGAGCCGTCGCCGCGGTACGCGAAGACGTGGGTCGGCTGCACGCCGGGCGGGTCGGTCCATGTGACGTAGACCTGGTTCGTGGTCACGACCACGCTCATGTGGTTGGGCGCCGGCTGGTAGCCGCGCGCCGTCGCGTCGGCGAACGCCGCGATGGGCAGCGCGCCGAGCAGAACGAGCAGCAGCCCTATCCCGGCCGCTGCCCTCCGTGTGAGTACGAGGCAGCCTGTCATCCCCCAACCATTACCAGCGTACCCATGGTCTGAAATGGCGTCAATACGCACGAAGGAGGGTCGGACACCGTGGGGTTAACCGCCCATGGCCGGCGGGCCACCCCCATCGCGAGCGACGAGCTCCGAACGCGATCATGGCCGCATGTTCCGAAACCCTGTCTTCGTGTGCCTCACCCTCGCCGTCATCGTCGTCGTCGCGACCATCGCCGAGGCCGTCGTCGTGCTCACCTCGCGCCGCCGCCGCCGAATCGCCTGGTAATCGCCGGGAGCGCCCGGACGGGTGTTTACAGTGCTGTATTCGGGGTACGCGGTAAAGGTTGTGTTCGGGAACCCCGCGAGGGCTTGCACCAGCGTCGGGAACGCGGCAAAACGAGGACGTGGAATCTGCGTGGGGGCATGAAACGGCGCCGGTGACCGAGTGGGGTCACAACGGCGACCTGTCGGGACCGGCGGTCGTCGCGGCTCCCGTGCGAGCGATCTCGGAGGCAGCCCATATCGAAGAGCTCCCGCGCCTCACGCGCAACCAGCGGTCGGTCATGGACTGGCTCGCCGAGGGCCGCGACGTCAGCCTGCGCGACCTGAGCGAGCGCCTGCCGCGCGCGCCGATCACCGTCAAGTCGCTCTTTCACCGCGGTCTGGTCGGCTACGGCCAGCGGTGGGACGAGGCGGACGGCACGTCAGATCTCGACCGCACCGTCCGCCTGACGCCGCGAGGCAGGACCGCGATGGACCTGCTCGAGGCGCGCGACCACGAGTCCGACTAGCCCGCGAGGGCTAGAGACTCGATCGCCGTACGAAGAGCCCCCGGCCCAGGAAGCCGGCGACGACCGCCACGGCGAGTGCGATGAGCAGCACCCAGAAGGCGACCTTCACCGCCCCCCAGACGCCGAAGATGAGCACGGCGAGGATGAGAAGTAGGAGAAGCCACATGGCTCACCCCGTGCCCGGGGGGCCCGCGCTGTAAACCCCTGGGGCGGTCGCAGATACCATCGACGCCCCTTGCGCCGCCTCATCGCGCTCGTCTCGCTGCTCGTCGCCGTCGACCTCGCCATGTGGTCGGCGATCGTGCCGCTCCTCCCCTACTACCGCTCCGAGCTCGGCCTCACCAAGGTCGAGTCGGGATGGCTCCTCGCAGCGTTCAGCATCGCGGTCGTGGCGACGTCGATCCCGCTCGGCCACCTCGCCGACCGCATCGGCGCCCGGCGGGTCGTCGCGGCCGGCGCCGTTGCGATGGCGGTCGCGACGCTCGGCCTGGGGTTCGCCGGCTCGTTCTGGGCGCTGCTCGCGGCCCGCGCCGTCCAGGGCGTCGGCGACGCAGCGGTCTGGGGAGCCGGGGTGGCGTGGGTGGCCGCCCGGGCCCCCGTCGGGAGCCGCGGCCAGGCCGTGAGCTTCTCGAACGCCGCGGCGATCGTCGGCGTCATCGCCGGTCCCTTCATCGGCGGCATCGCCACCAGCACGTTCGGGGTCAGGCCGACGTTCACGGCCGCAGCCGCAGTGTCGCTCGCGCTGGCGGGGTGGGCGCTCGTCGAGCCCGACGCGAGGGCCGCCGCCGAGCGCCGCATCGGTGTCCGCGCGGCGATCACAGCCGCGTTGTCGGAGTCGCTCATCCTCGCGAGCGTCATCATGATCCTGGCGGTGGCCGTCATCGGCGGCGCGCTTCAGGTGCTCGTGCCGCTCCACCTCTCGGCCGTCGGCGTCGAGCGATCGGGAATCGGGGCGGCGTACTCGGTCGGTGCGATGCTCGGCGCGGTCGCGATCCTCGCCACCGGCCGGCTCGGCGACCGGGTGGGCCGGATCCCGCTTGCCGCGGCCGCCTGCACGACGCTGGCGGTGCTGAGCGGGCTGCTCGCGCTCCCGCTGAGCGCGGCGCTCGTCGTGGCCGTCGTGATCGCCGCCGGCCCGGTGCAGTCGGTCCTCTACGCCGTCGGCTATCCGCTGAGCGCCGACGGCGCTGACCGCGCGCGGCTCGGGCACGGGATCGCGATCGGGATCGTGAACCTCACCTGGGGCATCGGCGCGGTCGTCGGCCCGGTGGCCGGCCCCGGGATCGCCCAGGCGGTCGGCGACCGGGCTTCGTACGCGTTGCTCGCCGTCCTCGCGGCGCTGGCGGCCGTCGCCATCGGGGCGCCGGCCGCCGGACGGGCGCGGGCTACCCGGCCGCGCGGATGAGCGGCCCGGCCGGCCGCTCCTTGCGGGGGTCGACGAACGGGATCTCGGCCGTCGTGCCCGCCATGTCGCCGTGCTCGGACTCGACCATGAGCCGGGTGCCCGGAGATGCGAGGTCGATCGGCACCCAGACGTAGCCGATGTTGCGCTCGAGGCCGGGCGACCAGACCGCGTCCGTGACGCGCCCGACCAAGCTCCCGTCGTGGTGAGCCGGCCAGGTCACGGTGATCCCGGTGAGGGGCTCTCGCGACTCGAACTCGATGCCGACCAGCTTCCGGTCGACGCCCTGGGCGCGGATCCGCTCGAGCGCCTCCTTGCCGACGTAGTCCTGCGGCTGCTCCTCGACCAGCCGCTCGAGGCCGGTCATGTGAAACGGCGTGTCGGCGAGCGTGAAGTCGGAGCCGCAGTTGAAGATGCCGGCCTCGACGCGGCGGGCCTCGTTCGGTGCGATCGGCCGGATCGCGAACTCCTCGCCGGCGCCCATGATCGCGTCCCACACGTCGTCGCCGCGCGAGCCGTCGAGCAGGTTCACCTCGAACCCGGGCACGGCCGACCAGCCGGTCCGGGTGATCACCACGGGCACGCCGGCGATCTCGAAGTGGTCGCACCAGTAATACTTGAGGTCGAAGATGCTCTCGCCGACGAGCTTCGCCAGCGTCCGCCCGGAGAGCGGCCCCTGCACCTGGCACGGGTGGACGTCGGGATACGTGACCTCGGCGTCGAGATCGAGCTGCGACAGGACGCCGAGCGCATAGAGGCCGGCGTCGGAGTCGGCCAGCTGCATCCACCACACGTTCTCCTCGGGATGGACCAGCACGGGGTCGTTCACGATCCCGCCGGAGGGCGCCGTCACGAGCATGTACTTGCACTGCTTCACCGCGCAGCGGGTGAGATCGCGGCAGGTGATCGAGTCGACCAGCCGGTCGGCGTCCGGGCCGCTGATCTGGACGGTGCGCTCGACTCCGACGTCCCAGAGGGTCACGCCGTCCTGGAGCGCCTGGTACTCGACCGCGGGATCGTCGTACTCGGCCGGCAGGTACATCTTGTTGTAGATGTCATAGGCCTTGCACCCGGCGCGCTGCGTCCCGTCGAAGAACGGCGAGCGCCGGTACCAGGGGCCGAAGTAGAGAGTCGTCGTGGTCGGGTAGGTCTTCATGCAGCCCTCCGATGGCTTGTCATCGCGTCGAGCGCGAGCGCCGCACCTCGGAACCCGGACTCGATCGCGCCGTCGATGAACCCCGACCACCCGTTGGCGATGTCGGAGCCTGCGAACGCGATCCGGCCCTCGGGCCGGCGCGCGTCCGTGTGATGGTTCGTGTACCAGCCCGGGCGGTGGATGGCCCAGGTGCCGCGCGAGAACTCCTGGCCGAGCCAGTCGTTCGCGGTCGCGTCGACCACCTCGTACCCGGGGATGATGTCGTCGAGCTGGCGCTGGACCGACGGCAGATCGGCGGCGTCGAACGCCCGCCCGTCGATCCCGAAGCCGATCATCACCTGCTCGCCGTCGCCGAGCATGTACTCCGTGGCGAGGTAGCCGAACGGATGCGCCGGCCGGATCGCGTTCTGCTGCACCGCCGGCCCGCTCGCCCGGATGAAGACCTTGATGCCGGTCGACGCCTGCCCGGCGGCGATCGCGGCTTGCTTGCCCTCCGAGAGCGGCGGGTCGAACTCGATCGACGGCAGAGCGTTCAGCGGCAGGGCGACGATCGCCGATCGGGCCGCGATCGTTTCGCCGCCGCGCAGGCGCACCTCGACGCCGGACCCGGACTGCGAGACGGCCGCGACCGGCGATTCGAGCCGCACGTCGAACTCGGCTCCGCCTGCGATCGCCGCGAGGAGCGCGCCCGTGCCTCGCACGAGCGTCACCCTCCCGCCGGTGTACTGGGTGAGCGCCAGGCTGTAGCCGGCCAGCGCGTGCCAGCGCAGCACGCTGACGGCGCCCGACTCGGCGAGCGGGCCGCTCGCGAGCGACTCGAGCTCGGCGACGAGCACATCGCGCTCCTCATCCGTCAGCTCGAGCTCGCCCATCCGCTCGGTGATCGACATGCCGTCGAGCCGGGCCAGGCGGTCGATCCGCGCGAGTGGGTCGTGCGGGAGCGGCAGCACGTCCTCGACCCCCTGAACGAACGCGTTCCAGCCCCGCTCCGCGATTGCATCGCGCTCGGCGATCGTGCCCGTGCGGCGCTCGTCTCCGACGTACCAGGCCGCGATCTCGGTCTCGTCTCCGACCTCCACCTCGAGGCCGGCGCGCACGATCTCGGACCACGTGTGCGGCTGGTGCCAGTGCACCCATCCGCCGCCGAGCTCGATGTCGAGCCCGCTCCACGGCGCGGTCCATGTGCGGCCGCCGAGCCGGTCGCGGGCCTCGACGAGCAGCGTGCGCGCGCCGCGGAGCGCTGTCTCGCGCGCGGCCGTGACTCCGGCGAAGCCGCCTCCCACGACGACCACATCGAGCATGAACGAAGACCTCCTCCAGGGCTGACTGATGAGTCAGTCAGGCAGGAGGCGAGTATACCGAACGGCCTAAAAGACGGCCGTCGCCGGCGGGCTCAGTCCGCGCGCTGGACGTCGTCGATGAGGCGGTCGAAGTCGGGGCCGTCGAACTCGCCGACCGCGCGGTCGTACTTGTCCATCCCCCACGTCCAGAAGTCGAAGTCGATGTCAGAGACGCCGTCCTGGATCGACGCCCAGAGCGTCCAGCCGTACTTCGACATGAGGCCCCAGAGGCGGGCCCGCGCGACCTTGTTGGTGAGGTGCTCGCCGTAGTAGTGGCCCACGAGCTCGTCGAGCTGGCTCGAGCGAGAGGTTCGACTCGCTCCAGATGTTGCCGAGCTCGAAGCAGGCGTCGTTCATCCCCGAGTACTCGTAGTCGATCAGCCTGAACCCGTCGCCGACGTCGATGAAGTTCTCGGCCAGGAGGTCGTTGTTGCACGGCACCGTTGCCTCGGAGCGCACGGCCATCGCCGCCTCGATCCTGCGCACCTGCGGCTCGAACTCCAGGTAGCGCTCGGGAAGGCGAAACCCCCGGTCCTGCACGAGCCGGAGATACCGGCGCTGGATGTCGAACATGTTGAAGTCGTCGCGGAACGCGCGCGCGCCGTGCAGGCGCCGGCAGGCCTCGGCGACCCAGTCGAGCCGGTCGCCGCGCTGCATGTCCTCGGACGTCTGGGTCGTGCCCTCGATGAACTCGAGGACGAGCAGCGACTGCTCGGGCAGGTAGTCGACGACCGCCGCCCCCACGCCGGCGTCGGCCGCGGCGACCGTGTTCAGGTACTCGTTCTCGCGGTCGATTGCGAGCAGCCCGGCGTCCTTGGCCGAGACGCGTACGACGTAGGCGCCCTCGGGGGTGTCGACCTTGTAGTTGGTGTTCGTCAGGCCGCCGGCGAGCTCCGCCACCGACCGGCGCTCGCGGAGCGCGGGGACGAGATCGAGAAGACCGTCGAGGTCCGACATCGCCGCGCCACTATAGTCACCGGCTTCCGAGTGGTCCAGACCGGTTGAACGAGCGGGGCATACATGGAGGGTGACCGAGCCCGAGTCGTCGTCGTCGGCGGCGGCATCACGGGGTGCAGCGTCGCCTACCACCTGGCGAAGGCGGGCTGGACGGACGTCGTCCTGCTCGAGAAGGGCGAGCTGACGAGCGGCTCGACGTGCCACGCCGCCGGCCTCGTCACGCAGTTCAACCCGTCGCCGACCATGATGCGGTTTCGCCGCTACAGCGTCGAGCTCTACGAGGAGCTCGGCGTGTTCGAGCGGCTTGGCAGCCTGCGGATCGCCTCCAGCAAGGAGAGCCTGATGGAGCTCCGCCGGGGCGCGAGCCGCGCCCGTGGGATCGGCCTCGACGTGGACGTCGTCGGGCCGAAGCAGGCGCTCGCGCTCATGCCGCAGGCGAGCGCCGAGTCGCTGCACGGTGCGGTGTGGGTGGGCGACGACGGCTGCGTCGACCCGCACACGGCCACCTACGCGCTGGCCGACGCCGCCCGCGCCCTGGGCGTCGAAATCCGCACGCGCCGGCGCGTGACGGGCATCCGGCTGGGCCCGCGCCACGAGGTGACCGGCGTCGAGACGACCGACGGCCCCATCGAGACCGAGGCGGTGGTGAACGCGTGCGGCATGTGGGCGCCGCAGGTCTCGGCGATGGTCGGCGCGTTCACGCCGTCGGTCCCGGTCGACCACCAGCACATCGCACTCGAGGCCGTCGACGGATACGAGCTGCCGCGCGACATGCCGTGCTTCCGCGACACCGACAACCTCGTGTACGGCCGCTCCGAGGCTGGCGGTGCGCTCTTCGGCGGGTACGAGCCCGATCCGGTCGCCCGCTGGGTCGACGGCGTCCCGTGGGATCACGGCGCGCGGGCGCTCCCTCCGGATCACGAGCGCTTCGCCCAGTTGATGGCCGGGGCCGTCCGGCGGTTCCCGTTCCTTGAGGACGCCGGCGTGGTGGCGCTCGTCTGCCACCCCGACGCCATGACGCCCGACGGCAACCCGCTGCTGGGCCCCATGCCGGGCACGCCCGGCTACTGGATGGCGGCCGGCCTCTCGCTGAACGGCTTCGGCGGCGCGGGCGGCATCGGAAAGACGATCGCCGAGTGGATGACGACCGGCGAGACCGAGCTCGACACGAGCGGCCACCGTGCGTGGAGGTTCGGCGCGGCGTACCGGGCGCCCGCCCAGGTCGAGGCCGCCGGCCGCGAGGTCTACAAGTACTACTACCGCCTCCGTTACCCGCTCGACACCGACGAGTGGGGCCGGCCGAACCGGCTCTCGCCGCTCCACGGCAGGCTCCAGGAGGCCGGGGCGGCGTTCGGCGCCAAGAACGGCTGGGAGCGCGCGGACCACCTCGACCCGGGGAAGCCCTGGCGGCGCTCGGGAGCCGACCAGCGTGAGTTCGGCTGGGTGCGGCCGCCGTGGTTCAAGAACGTGGCCGCGGAGCACGCCACGATCCGCGATCGCGTCGGCCTGATCGACATGACCTCGTTCGGCAAGATCGATGTCCAGGGCCCCGGCGCTCTGCCCCTCCTCGAGCGCGTGGCCTGCAACCGGATCGACCGCGATCCGGGAAGCGTCATCTACACGCAGTTCCTGAACGGCGGCGGCGGGATCGTCGCCGACGTGACCGTGACGCGGCTCGGCGAGGACCGGTTCCGCGTCGTGACCGGCGCGGGCGTCGTCGACTCGGACCTCGGCTGGCTGCGGGCGAACGTCGACCCCGAGGACGGCCCGGTCGCGCTGCGAGACGGGAGCACCGACCTGGCGGTCATCGGGATGTGGGGCCCGGCGGCCCGCGAGGTGCTCCAGGGCGCGACCGAGGACGATGTCTCAGGCGAGGCGTTCCCGTTTCGCACGGCGTCCGGTCTGAACGTGGCCGGAGCCGACGTGACCGCGCAGCGCATCACCTACGTGGGCGAGCTCGGGTACGAGATCTACGTCGGCCCGGAGTCGGCCGTGCAGGTGTGGGACGCGCTCGTCCGGGCCGGAGCGGGCCACGGCATCGCGCCGGCCGGCTACCGCGCGCTCGACTCGCTGCGGATCGAGAAGGGCTACCGCTACATGGGCACAGATCTCACGGCGTCGGACACGCCGTACGACGCCGGCCTCTCGTTCTGCGTCGCGCTCGACAAGGGCCCATTCAACGGCCGCGACGCCCTGGCCGCGGCGGGGCCCGTGCCCGAGCGGAGGATCCGCACCCTGCTGGTGGGCGGCCGCCGGTACCTCAACCTCTACGGCGGCGAGGCGGTGCACGCGGGCGGGTCGGTCGCCGGGCGCGTGCGGAGCTGCGCGTTCGGGCACACGGTCGGCCGGAACGTCGCCTATGCCTATCTGCCGGCGGAGATCGGCCCGGGGACGACCGGCGTCCAGGTCGAGGTGCTCGGCCAGATGGTCGACGCCGAGGTCGCCGAGGATGTGCTCTACGACCCGGACCACCTCCGGGTCCGAGCCTAGCTAGCCGCGGACGTACCAGCGGTAGGGCACGATCCGGGTCGTCCCGGCACCGTACGTGGCGACGCGGCACGTGGCGTCGGCGCGGAACCCCGGCGGCACGGGGCCGCCCGCCGGCGCGAGGATCCGCGTGACGGCCGAGGGCGGTACGCCGCCCCGCGCGACCGTGCGGAGCGCGTCGAACCGCGGCCCCTGGGCCGAGGTCTGGAGGTAGACGTCGGGGAAGCGAATCCGGGGCCGCGAGATGTAGAG
The DNA here is from genome assembly GCA_963706075.1 of uncultured Actinomycetes bacterium. Classification (GTDB taxonomy): domain Bacteria; phylum Actinomycetota; class Thermoleophilia; order Gaiellales; family JAICJC01; genus JAICJC01. The sequence goes on along the minus strand of CAVPLP010000009.1, from coordinate 92,126 downwards.
CAGCGGCGCACCGGTGCGGGCGAAGACCGTGAGCGCCAGCGGATCGCTCGGCGCGATGCCCGGCGAGCCGACGACGGCCACCGTCCCCGATCCTCCGGGCGTCGCCGTGCAGCTGAGAAGCGGATGGTCGCCCGTCCAGTCGAGCACCTCGACCATGCCCGCCGAGGCCGTCGCCGCCGAGGCGGTCGCAACGACCGCGATCGCCGCCGCGCAGGCGATGCGCCACCTCCGCCCGACTCTGCCGACCAGCCACGCCGCCGCGAAGCCCGCCGGGAGCGCGAGGCCGAGCGCCGCCGCCGGGAGATAGTGGAGCGCCCGCGTCAGCGCCGGAACCGCGTCGACGCCGGGGATCGCAGCCGCGGCGACCGCCGGACCGACGAGGGCGATCGTGACGGCCGCGAGCGACCGCCGGTCGGGGGCGTGTGACCGCGCCGCGAGCACCGCTCCGACGGCACCGAGCGCCACGAGCACGGCGAGGGCGTCGAGGGCCTGGATCGCCGTCGGCTCGATCGGCACGCCGCGGGTGGTGTTCACGAGCCCGCCCAGATCCGCCGTGTGCCACGCGAGCGGGCCGAGCCAGACGGCGGTCACGAGGACGACCACCGGGATCGCGACGACCGCTGCGCGCGACCGGTGGACCGCCGCCACCGCGATCGCCACGATCACCGCGACGATGCCCGCGACCGGCGACGCGAGGAACGCCAGCCCCGCGGCACCACCGGCCGCCGCCCACCAGCGCGGCGACGAGCGCTGCGCCGCGCGGACGGCGGCCCAGGCGGCGAGCGGCAGCAACGCGATCCCCAGCTCGCGCGGCATGGCGGGCGGCACGTTGCCGAGCGCCGGGGTCGGCGCGGGCGAGAGCAGGAGGTCGCCGCCGTAGTGGCCGAGTCCGCGCTGGAACCGCAGGAGGCCGGCCGGGGTCGAGGCCGGGTCGGCACGCGAAGCGGTGATGACCGCGGCGGGCCCGGCGGCCTGGGCCCATCCGATCCCGCCGCCGGCGACCGCCAGGACGGCGGCCCACGCCGACGCCGCGGGGCCCAGCTCGAGCTCGACCGCAAGGAGCCAGGTGCCGGTGGCGAGGGCGGCCAGCATCACGGCCTCGACGGCGATGAGGGTGGGCGTCATCGCGAGCCCGCCGGTCGACATGATGAGCGCGGCCAGCGCGTGCTCGAGCCACGGATAGGCGTTGGGCACGTCGGCGTACACCCCGCCGGTCGCCTTCCCGCCGCCCACCAGCTGGCGGATCCAGCCCTCGTGCCAGAGGATGTCGGTGTAGCGGGCCGGGTAGTCGTCGCCCGGGACGAGCCAGGCGGCCGCCGAGACGACGAGGCCGGCGGCCGTGATCGCGACCGCCGGCGCGACACCGATCCCCGACAACCGCAGCGACGAGCGCCGGACGACCGCGAACGCCAGCACAACCACGAGGACCGCCCGGAGCACCCACGGCGCCCCCACGACCGAGACCCCGGCGAGCGGCTGGAGCATGACGAGCCAGGCGGCGGCCGCCAGGCACAGGATGCCGATCCCGACCCGCTCAGCCGCCGGCGCCGGGCCGAGGGCGGCCGATCCGGCGATCCAGACCAGCCCGCCGAGCACGGCGATGGCCGCGAAGGCTGCGGCGTCCGCTCCGAGGCCGGCCGTCATCGTCGGCCATACTAGGATGGAGCGCAGCGCGGGCGTAGCTCAATGGCAGAGCAAGAGCCTTCCAAGCTCAAGACGGGAGTTCGATTCTCCTCGCCCGCTCTAGAGGTTCACGGCCGCCATACCCGCCTTGTCATATCGCTCGCCGGCGACCTCAGGCAGCTCGGCATCGATCCGCGCCATGTCGTCGGCGGTCAGCTCGACTTCGAGACTGGCCGCGTTCTGCTCGAGGTAGGTGCGGCGTTTCGTGCCTGGGATCGGAACCAGGTCATCGCCCCGAGCGAGCACCCATGCGATGGCGAGCTGGGCCGGCGTGATGCGCTTCTCCACTGCGATCTCCTTGACCTTGTCGGCGAGCCGGAGGTTCGCGTCGAGGTTCTCGCCGGTGAAGCGCGGGCCGCTGCGGCGGAAGTCGTTCTCGTCGAGCTCCTCAGGCGAGGCAAAGCGCCCGGCGAGGAAGCCGCGCCCCAGCGGCGAGTAGGGCACGAACCCGATCCCGAGCTCACGACAGGTGGGCAGCACCTCCGCCTCCGGGTCGCGCGTCCACAGCGAGTACTCGCTCTGGACGGCGGTGATCGGGTGAACGGCGTTCGCACGCCGAATGGTCTCGGGCGCCGCCTCGCTCAGGCCGATGTGGCGGATCTTTCCCTCCTTGACGAGATCCGCCATGGCGCCGACGGTTTCCTCGATCGGGACCGCGGGATCCATGCGGTGCTGGTAGTAGAGGTCGACGTGATCCGTCCCCAACCGCGCGAGCGATCCCTCGATGGAGCTGCGGACGTGGTCCGCCGAGCCGTCCTGCTTCCCGACGGTGGACATTTCGCCGGGGACGGCCTCGTCCATCCGGCGGTTGAACTTCGTTGCGATCACGTACTCGTCGCGGTGCCCCTTGACGGCGCGGCCGACGAGGAGCTCGTTCGTAAGCGGTCCGTAGAGCTGGGCGGTATCGATGAACGTGATGCCCAGCTCGAGCGCGCGCCGGATGGTCCGGATCGCCTCGTCCTCGTCCGTCGAGCCGTAGAACGCGGACATGCCCATGCACCCCAGCCCCATCGCAGAGACCTGGAGGTCTCGAAGTGCGCGCTGCATCATCGTGTCGCCACCCTTCGTCGGTGCCCTGTGCCCGGGTGTATGCCCGGGAATGTCGGGAGGCTATCTTCGCGGGACTCAGAGCTCGACGTTGGTCTCGGGATCGCCGCCCGTGCGGTTGTCCCGATTGATGCCGTGCAGGACGGCCATCTGGTCGGCGTCGAGCTCGAAGCCGAAGACGTCGAGGTTCTGTCGCAGCCTCGTCGGGTCTCGAGATTTGGGGATGGGAATGGCACCGATCTGGTTGTGCCACCGGAGGATCACCTGCGCAGGGGTGCGGCCGTGCGCCGCGGCGACTGCGGCGACATCCGGATTGTCGAGCACCTCCGTGTCGGGGCCGAGCGGGCTGTACGACTCGGTCACGATGCCGCGCTGGTCGTGCCATGCGCGGAGCTCCGACTGGTTGAACTCCGGGTGCAGCTCGACCTGGTTCACGGCGGGCCAGACGCCCGTGCGCTCGACGATCTCGTCGACCTGGGCGGGGGTGAAGTTCGAGACCCCGATCGACCTCGCCTTCCCCTGCGCGCGCAGGTCGACCAGCGCCTCCCACGTCTCGACGTACCTGCCGATCGCCGGCAGCGGCCAGTGGATGAGGTACAGGTCGACGTAATCGAGGCGAAGGCGGGCCAGGCTCTCGTCGAGCCCGGCGAGGGCCTCGCTGCGTCCGTGCTGCGCACCCGCGAGCTTGGTGGTCACGAAGAGCTCCTCGCGCGGCAGCCCCGACGCGGCGACCGCCCGCCCCACGCCGGCCTCGTTGCCGTACGCTGCCGCGGTGTCGACGAGCCGGTATCCGGCCCGGAATGCGTCGCCGACGGACGCGAACGCCTCATCGTCGTCCATGGGCCACGTGCCCAGGCCGAGCTGGGGAATCGCGTGACCGTCCGCCATGGTCCTCGTTGGCGCAAGCGTGGGTTCGAGCATCGGTCCCTCCTTCGCGCCTACCGTAGCCGCGCGCAGCCTTCGCACGAGTGATATAGCACGTAGGCTATCCGTTAGGATCGCCGTCCCAGACCTAGGAGGCACGCCATGGCCACTGGAGATCCGATCCTCGTCGGCAACGCCAACCGCGGCGACGTGGGGTTCGGCGACGCCACGATCCTGTCCGCCGAGCCACGCAGCGCCCTCGACTGCGTGCTCTACGTCGAGCCGATCGGCAAGCGGGCGGGAAACGGCATCGTCGCCCGCAGCTGGTCGGCAACCCCGTCGGGCGGGTGGGCGCTCCAGGCGGCGGGCGACCTGGTGTGGTCGGACGGCCTGGCGGCGTTTGGCCGCACCGCGATCATGGCCCAGGGCAACCAGTTCGGTGCCATCGTCGCCGGCGACGACGCGGTGACGGCCAACGGGCGCCTGGCGGGCGTCCGCGCCTCCGCGCCCGGCCCGGACGACCACGGCGAAGCCGGCGGCGTCGGCGTGGCGAGCACCGGCGGCCTGACCGGCGTCGACGCCACCGGCGGGACGACCGGCGTCGTGGGCCGCGGCGGCTCGGTCGGCGTCCAGGGCGAGTCCGCCCAGGGCACCGCCGTCCACGGGGTCTCCCAGACCGGCACCGGCGTCGCAGCCGAGGGTGCCATCGGGGTCGCCTCGCAGGCGAGCGGCACCGCCGTCCAGGCGACGGCAACCGGCGGGGTCGCGAGCACCGCGGTCTCGGCGGCCGCCGAGCAGGGGACGGCGGTCCGGGCATGGTCGAACGCGGGCCGCGCGCTCGATGCGCGCTCCGAGGTCGGCGATGCCCTCTACGTGACCGCCCGTCGCATGGGCCTCGCGGCGTGGTCGGAGCAGGCGAGCGGCGTGATGGGAAGCTGCGGCGGGCCGAACCCGCTGAACATCGTCCGCGCGGGCGTCATGGGACGAAGCGATGCCTATCCCGGCGTGCTCGGGCAGTCCGACACCGGAAGCGGCGTCGAGGCGGTCAGCCAGCAGGGCGCCGCGGTTCGCGCGCGTGCCGACGGCGGCGGCACCGGCGTGTACGCGACGGCGGGCGTCAACCCGGCGACGGGCACGCCCGGGCTGCCGCTCCTGGTCGAGGCGACGCGCACGGGCGTCACCCAGCTCCCGCACGCGGCCCAGTTCGTCGGCCATGTCGAGATCTCGGGTGACCTGATCGTGGTCGGCGGCGCGAAGTCGGCCGCCGTCGTCACCCCGGACGGCGGGCATCGGCGCGTCTACTGCACCGAGATGCCGGAGGCGTGGATCGAGGACGCCGGCGAGGTGGAGCTGGTCGACGGCGTGGCGGAGGTGGCGATCGACGAGCGGCTCGCCGCGATCGCGGACGTCGAGGGCTACCAGGTGTTCCTCTCGCCGTACGCACCGGTGCGGGCGTACGTCGCCCGCCGCGACGCCGGATCGTTCGAGATCCGGCTCGCCGGCAAGAAGAAGCGCAAGAAGCCCGTCGCCTGCGGATGGCGCCTCCTGGCCCGCCGCCGCGACGTCACCGCGGAACGGTTCGCGGCGTATGACCCGGTCGCGGCGCCGGCGGCGAAGGGTGAGCCCGAGCCGCTCGAACGGCTGCGCCTCGACCACCCCGTCGTCGAGCCGCACCCCCGGTTCGCGGCGCCGAAGGTGGCATCGGCGGCCGCCCCGCCTGAGTACCCGCCGATGCCGCAGCCGCCGCCGTCGGAGGCCGTGCCCGAGGCGCGGGAGGACGCCCCCGAGGAGCCCTAGCCGGGCGAGAGGTCGATCTGCGCCGGCAACTCGGGGGGATCGCGCTCGGGCGCCAGCTCGTCGCCGACCCTGGTGTCGAGGTAGGCGTACACGGTCGTGAGCGCGACGAACGGCATCGTCAGCATGTAGACGAGACCCGCAACCACGTTCAGGAGCGAGAGCGGCGCGTCGGTCAGCACGATCAGCACCGTCCCGATCATCGGGCCCAGGACCAGAGCGACCGCGGCGCTCACGATCGTGAGCGATCCGACCTTCAACCAATCTCCTCGCACCAGCCGGCTGCTCCGCCTGAGAGCGGCCACCGACCCCACGCTCTCGAGCGTGACCACCGGCGCGACGAGGGCCCAGCGCACGGCGAGCCAGATCGCCACCGGGATGAGGAAGCCGGAGGACGTGAGGAGCGACACGATGACGACCGCGATCACCACCGCTCCCAGCACGGGCGCCAGGCTGGAGAACGCCATCCGGTAGGCCTGGACGGCCCCGACCGGCCGGCCGTCGTCGATCTCGACCAGCGCGCGCGCGGTCGCCGACTGGACGATCCCGAACCCGAGCAGCGTCAGTGCGGTGCCGATCGCGACCACGACCAGCACGAACGCCCCTGCGGCCTCTCCCTCGGTCTCGACACCGGCGAAGCTCGAGGCGTGGAAGACGATCGCCTGGAGGATCGTGATCAGCACCGAGACCGGCAGCAGGAGCACTCCGATGCCGATGAAGAGCCGCCACTGGGCGACGTACATGCGAGCGGCGCCGCTCAGAATCTGCCCCCACGCACGCCGGCGGGCCACGCGCAACGGCGCCGTCGGGCGCCAGGTCGCCCGCGAGAGGGCGTAGATCAGAAGCGCGACGGCGGCCAGCACGCCGACGATGGTCGGCAAGGGGTCGCCCACGGCGACCCAGAGCAGCCGCGAGCCCCGGGCCATCGCGCTGCAGAAGAAGTCGGTCGTCCGCGTCCCCAGCGCGCCGCCGGCCGGCACCGCGTAGGCCCGGTCGCGCCAGTCCTGCGACCAGCGGATGGGCTCCGTCCACTGCGTCTTCAGGTTCGGCCCGGTGGGGCCGTTGAAGAACGCCGGCTGGAGCTCGCCCCAGCGGCCCTCGAACGCGATCCAGGGGAAGTCGGCGCGGGCCTGGGCCGGGTCGCTCGGGATGACCTCGTCCGCCGGCCGGGTGACCAGGCCGGAATTTCGAGTGTCGTCGCACCCGACGCCCTGCGAGCCGGACGCTCCGAGGTACAGCGCCGCTCCGTAGAAGTTGGCGTGCGAGCCGTCGGCCGGGTAGACGACCGGGTGCGTCCCGTCCACGCGCTCGAGCTTCGGGTCGTCCCACGACGCTCGCTCGCCGCCCTCGTGCTGGCTGTAGCCGACCTCGCTCGGGCGTCACGTTCAGCGCCTCGGCGGCCGTCGACGCGGGGAAGTTGATCTGGATCATCTCCCAGTCGCCCTCGTGGAGGTTGTTCCAGTCGTTGTAGACGTAGAACATCCAGTACTGGAGCGCGATCTGCCCCGGGTAGCCGGGGTCGGTCACGACGTGCGCGTACACCGTCGGCTGGTGACCCTGGTTGATGTGCCGCGACCAGTTCAGGTAGTCGCAGCCCGGGTTGAGCGCGTCGCCCGGGAAGTCGAGGTGATACTCGTAGAGCCCGGCCCCGAGGTCGCCGGCGCTCGGCCCGACCTTCACGAGGTTGGCGCCCGTCCACGGCCCGCGCAGCGCGACCGTCGGCTCGTCGAAGAGCAGATTGACGTCGATCGGGACGTACGGCTCCCCGGGGCCGCAGCGCTCGGGCTGATCGACGAGCCGGACGACGGGGGCGTAGCGCGCCGCGAGCGCCGCCTCGTCCGCCGGCGCAGAGGCGGCGGCCGCCGGCGCGGACACCCACGTGGCGGCGAGGACGGCGGCGAGCACGGCGACTCGGGCCCGCGTCGTCATCGCCCCGCCCCGCCGTCGCTCGGTGTCCTGACGAGCCCCCAGAGCGCGCGCTTGATCTGGGTGATGGCCGGCTCCGCCGCCGGGATCCGCCGGTGTCGACCACGTCGCAGCGACCTGACCGCCGAAGAGCAGCGCGGAGGCGTACAGGTAGACGGAGTACAGGAAGACCAGCGCGGCTGTGAGCGATCCGTACACGATGCTGAGGCGCGTCACGTTGTCGTAGATCCGGCTCGAGGCGAACGAGATGACGAGCAGGAGGATCGCGGTTGTGATCGCGCCGGCGAGCGCGTCGCGGAGGCGAAGCCGGCGACCGGGGACGAACCTGTACAGCAGCATGACGATCCCCACCGACAGGGCCACCGCCACCGTGCGGGGGATGATTGTCCCGAGCTGCGTCTCGCTGGAGGCCGGTCGCCGAGTCCACCCGCCGCAGGGTGTGCTGCGCCAGCCTGTCGAGCAGCGTCAGGCCCGCCATGCCCAGCACGAGCACCGCCGTCCCGACCACCAGCGCCAGGTCGACCAGCTTCCCGCGCGCCATCGGGCGCGAATGCTCGACATGAAATGCCACCTCAAGACCCGCTCGGATGGACGCCATCATGCCTGTTGCCGCCCACGCAAACAGCACCAAGGTGATCAGGCCGAGCACGCCGGAGGGCGACGCGATCGCGGTGATCGCGTCGGCGACGTCCTGCCGGCTGGCCGCGGTGGACGGGAGCGCCCGGGTGATCGTGTCGACGACGACGTCGTTCACCTCCTGGTTCCCCAGGACAAGACCGAAGATCGACACGATCACGATCGCCAGCGGCACGATCGAGAACAGGACCCGGTAGGCGATGCCCGCCGCAAGCTGCGGGCACCTGTCTGCGAAGTAGCGATCCACCGCCGTCATGAGGACACCCACGACCCGGCTTGCGGCGCCGACGCACCACTGCCAGACGCGCCCGGGTGATCGTCCATCTCCGCGTTTGGACCCGATGCGAGATGATGCTACATCTCCCCGACTGGAGCCCAGCGATGACCGCCAATCGTGACGACAGCCTGGCGCGCGGACGAGAGGCCCGAGCCGACGTTCCGCGCTCGAGCCACGCAGAGTGGACGCCCGCTTCCGACCGTCCCGATCCCGTTGGCATCCTCGAGGCGCAGACGACGAGCCGCGTGCCGGAGCTCGTGCCCATCCGCCACGGCCGGATGATGACCTCGCCGCTCGCGTTCTACCGCGGCGCTGCCTCGCTCATGGCATCGGATCTCGCCGCGACTCCCCGGTCCGGGATGCGCGCGCAGCTCTGCGGTGACGCCCACCTGTCCAACTTCGGGTCATTCGGCTCGCCCGAACGAAAGTTCCTCTTCGACCTGAACGACTTCGACGAGACCCTGCCCGGGCCGTGGGAGTGGGACGTGAAGCGGCTCGCCGCGAGCTTCACGGTCGCGGGCCGCCACCGGGAGTTTCCCGGCAAGCGCTGTCGCGAGCTGGCCGAGATCTCGGCGCGCTCGTACCGCCAGGCGATGCTGCGGCTCGCCGGGATGACCGAGCAGGAGGTGTGGAACACGTACGTGGACGCCGGCGAGCTCGTGCGCGCCGTGCGGACGCAGGGGACGCCCCGACAGGTCAGACGGCTTCGGAAGATCGTCCTGAAGGCGCGCCGGAAGGACAGCGCACGCGCGTTCGAGAAGCTCACCGCAACCGTCGACGGAACGGCACGGATCCTCCCCGACCATCCACTCATCGTGCCGATCGAGGACCTCCTCACGGACGCCGAGGCGGACCAGGTCGACGGCTGGATCCGGGATCGGATCAAGAGCTATCGCTCGACGCTCCAGAACCACCACCGCCTGCTGTTCGACCGCTACGAGTACGCGCACCTCGCGCGCAAGGTCGTCGGCGTCGGGAGCGTCGGGACGCGCGCCTGGGTCGTGCTGCTCATCGGCCGCGACATGAACGAGCCGCTCTTCCTGCAGTGCAAGGAAGCGCAGCGGTCCGTGCTCGAGCCGTACGTGGGGAAGAGCGATTTCAGCAACATGGGCCGCCGGGTCGTCGAAGGGCAGCGCCTGATGCAGGCCGCGAGCGACATCTTCCTCGGCTGGCTGCGGGCCACCACGCTCGACGGCGAGGTGCGCGACTTCTACGTGCGCCAGCTGTGGGACTGGAAGGGATCGGCGGACCCTGAGCGGATCCTGGCGGCCAGCTTCGACATCTACGCGCGGATGTGCGGCGAGGTCCTGGCCCGTGCGCACGCGCGCTCGGGCGACCGGGTGGCCATCGCGTCGTACCTCGGTCGCAGCGACTCGTTCGATCGAGCGATCGGGCGCTTCTCCGTCGCATATGCCGATCAGAACGAGCGCGACTACTCGGCGTTCGTCGACGCCGTGCGGACCGGGCGGATCGCCGCGATGCGAGACCTGTAGCCGGCTCTAGCGCCCCGGGCTGACGCCGGATCCCACTCGGTCCGCGTGACCGCATATCGCGCGAGCGTCTCGACCACCTGGGCGAGTCGCCGTCTGACATCCGGGTCGTCGACGAGCCCGTCCGGATTCACCCCGCCGCGGCCCACCGCGATGTGCGCGCACGCTTCGGCGACCACGTCGGCGTGGATCGTGCGAAGCACGGTCTCGAGCGACGCGTGGGCCTGGGCCGCACGCGTCGGCGAGGCAGACGCGTTCACCCATGCCACCGGCTTGCCGTACATCTCGGGCCCGCCCACCGTCCAGTCGAGCAGGTTCTTGAACGTCCCGGGAAGCGCGCCCGCGTACTCGGGCGTGCAGAACAGCACGGCGGCCGCCCCGCCGATCTGCGCGCGCAGGTCGGCGACGGCCGCCGGCAGCGGGTCGACGTCATCGTCGGGGTTGAAGTGCGGAAGGTCGGTCATCCCGCCGTAGAGCACCGGCTCGACCTCGGCCGGCGGCGCGGCCTCGGCCGTGCGCAGAAGGGCCGTGTTCGTCGAGCCGCCGCGCGTGCTGCCGGAGATGAGAAGGACGCGCGCGGCCATGACCGACTCCGCTGCTTACACCTCGGTTGCGATCATCACGTCCGACGCCTTGATGATCGCCGTGGCGGTGCTGCCTTCCCTGAGGCCGAGCTCGTCGACGGCCTCGACGGTGACCGACGAGACGATCCGCTGGCCGCCGACGTCGAGCACGACGTTGGCGATGGCCTCGCCGCGGTTGATCGACGTGACGGTGCCGGTGAGATGGTTCCTGGCGCTGAGCTTCATGGTGCCTCCCTCGGTTGAATGATGCGGTATCTTCCTCGGAACGCCCGGTAGTCTAATCTTGACTACAAGGCTATTCCGCTTCGAAGGCCGCCTCCACCGCCCGTGGGGCGGCCTTCGTGTTGAGCCGTGCGTCCACGAAGCGCGACGCGGCCCTCGTGGTCTCGAGCCGGAACGCGAGCAGAAGCTCCTCCGTGCCGTCGACCTCGGCGCGCTTGACGGCGAGCGATGCCTCGATCTCGCCCAGCACGCGGTGCTGCTCCTCGAGCATCTGACGCTGGTCGACGCCCGCGCGGCGGCCGAGCACGAGCTTCAGGAGGAGCGCGGAACGCAGGTCGCGCACGTGGAGGACGGGCTCCTCGAGCCACCTGCGCACCGCCGCCCGCCCGCGGCGGGTGGGCGAGTAGACCGACCGCTCCGGCCCGCGCGGGCTGGCCTCGCTCCGGGTCGCGGCGATCAGGCCGGCGCCCTCGAGCACGTCGATCGAGCGATAGACGAGCGCCCGGCGCACCGTCCAGACGGAGCCGATCTCGCCGTCAGGTGCCAGCGCGCGCACGAGCAGCCAGCCGTGCGCATCGCCCTCGCAGAGCAGCGCCAGCACGGACCATTCGGCGAGCGACAGCGACGCGTCAGCCACGCGGGCCGTCACGACCCTCTGCGATCCTGGCGAGGAGCGCCGTCGCCTCGACCAGCACCTTTCGCTCCCGAGCGGTCAGGTCGCGCTGGATGGCATCCGCCAGCCAGCCCTCGCGGCGGCGGCGGTCAGCCGCGAGCGCCTCGCGCCCGGCGGGCGTGAGCCCGATCAGCGCTCGGCGCTTGTCGGTGGCGTCCGGCTCCCGCGACACGTGGCCGGCCGTGAGCAGCGCGGCGACGGTGCTCGCCATCGACTGCGGCCGCACGCGCTCTCCCGCCGCCAGGTCGCTGACGCCCGCCGGCCCGAGCCGGTCGAGGCGGCCGAGGACGGTGACCTGCGCCAGCGACAGGTCGCGGCGCTCGGCGCGCAGGCGCCTGATCAGCTGGCCGATGACGACCCGCAGGTCGCTGGCGAGTGTGGCGGGCTCGGTCACGGTATGCAGCTTAACTCAACAGTTTGCCTGTAGAGTTGGGACAGGGCATGGACTCGGGACGCTACAAGTGGATCGCGCTCTCGAACACGACGCTCGGCGTGCTCCTCGCGACGCTCGACGCGTCGATCACGCTGATCGCGATGCCCGACATCTTCCGCGGGATCAAGCTCGATCCGCTGGTTCCGTCGAACAGCTTCTACCTCCTGTGGATGATCCTCGGCTACCTCGTCGTGTCGAGCGTGCTCATCGTGAGCCTGGGCCGCATGGGCGACATGTACGGACGCGTGCGAATCTACAACCTCGGGTTCGTCATCTACACGGTGGCGTCGCTCCTGCTCACGATCGACTGGATGACGGGGCGCGACGGGGCGACCTACCTGATCGTGTTCCGCATCGTCCAGGGACTCGGCGGCGCCTGCCTGCTCGCGAACGCGGCGGCGATCATCACCGACGCGTTCCCGCAGAACCAGCGCGGGATGGCGCTCGGCATCAACAACATCGTCGGCGTGAGCGGGATGTTCGTCGGCCTGGTGCTGGGCGGGATCCTGGCCCCGATCGACTGGCGGCTCGTGTTTCTGATCTCGGTGCCGGTCGGCCTCTTCGGCACCGTGTGGGCATACCTCAAGCTCGAGGAGCGAAGCACTCCCAGGCGGGCCAGGGTCGACTGGTGGGGCAACATCACCTTCGCGCTCGGCCTCGTGCTCGTGATGGTGGCCGTGACCTACGGCATCCGGCCCGCCGGCGGCCACTCGACGGGCTGGACGAGCACCCGGGTCGTCGTCCTGCTCGCAGGCGCGGCGGTGAGCTTCACGGTCTTTGCGATCGCCGAGCAGCGCGTGCCCGAACCGATGTTCCGGCTGCCGCTGTTTCGCATCCGCGCGTTCACCTTCGGCACGCTCTCGACGTTCCTCTCGGCGGTCGCCCGGGGCGGGCTCATGTTCATGCTGATCATCTGGCTCCAGGGCATCTGGCTCCCGGAGCACGGCTACAGCTTCGAGCGGACGCCGCTCTGGGCCGGGATCTACATGCTTCCGCTGACGGTCGGCATGCTCGTCGCGGGACCGACGTCGGGCTATCTCTCCGACCGCTTCGGCGCGCGCCCATTCGCCACTGCGGGCATGGTCGCGGCCGCCGTGAGCTTCGGGCTCCTGATGCTCCTCCCGACCGACTTCCGATACCCGGAGTTCGCGCTCATCCTGGCGCTCACGGGCATCTCGATGGGCATGTTCGCGTCGCCCAACCGCGCGGGCGTGATGAACAGCCTCCCGGCTGCCGACCGCGGCGCCGGCGGCGGGATGAACCAGACGTTCCAGAACTCCGCCCAGGTGCTCTCGATCGGGATCTTCTTCACGCTCATGATCCTCGGCCTGGCGGCGACGCTGCCCGACACGCTCCTCGGCGGCCTGCAGGCCCACGGCGTCTCGCACGCCACGGCCGAGCGACGTCGCTCACCTGCCGCCCGTCTCGATCCTGTTCGCGGCGTTCCTCGGGTACAACCCCATCGAGCACCTGCTGGGCCCCGGCGGGCTTCACGCCCTGTCCGCCCACAACCAGGCGACGCTCACCGGCCCGTCGTTCTTCCCCAACCTGATCTCCGGGCCGTTCCGGGACGGTCTGCACGCCGCCTTCACGTTCTCGATCGCCGCCTGCCTCGTGGCGGCGGCTGCGTCGCTCATGCGCGGTGGGCCGCGGACGATCGGCGAGGCCGAGCCGGCGCCTGCGCTGGCCTCGGCCCGCCGGTCGTAAGATCCCGCCATGGCCACGTTCCACGTCGTGGTGCACCGATCGGGCCCGGAGTGGAAGAGCTCGGCGCCGCTCGAGGAGCAGTCCGGCTGGATCGAGCACGCCGACTTCATGGAGGAGCTGGTCGACCAGGGGTTCATCGTGCTGGGCGGGCCGCTCTCCGACGAGTACCGCGTGGTGCACGTCGTCGAGGCCGCGTCCGAGGAGGATGTCCGCTCGACCCTCGCGCGCGATCCATGGAGCGAGACCCACCTCCAGATCGCGGTCATCGAGCCCTGGACGATCCGGCTCGACGCGCGCCGGCGCGCGTAGGCTACGCCAGGTCGGCGACCGTGCGACCCGACGCCGCCAGGGCCGTGACGAACCGCCGCATGCCGGGGTCGTCGGCCGCCGGCAGGAGCGCCACCTCGTATCCGCCGTCGAGGAACGCGACCACCTGATCGACGGCCGCGGCGACCAGCGGATGGCTGATGTCCGCCGGCAGACCCGGCGGCGGGAGCGCGACGACGCCCCACCCGCCCAGGGCGAGCTCGCCCAGGCGGTCGCGAGCCCCGGGCGGCGGGTTCACCACCACGTCGGGGACGACCACCACCCGGCGCGACCTGCCGTCACCTCGCATCGCTCACGCTCCCGTTCTTCAGGACCGCGTCGAGGGTTGCGAGCTCCGAGGCCTCGTCGTAGTCGAACAGGTCCTGGCCGATGCCGACGGTTCGGACGTCGAGCACCACCCCCGAGAGCTGGTCGAGCAGCGTCTCGGTGAAGACGCCTGTCCCGAGCGTGACGGGATAGTCCTCGTCGCGCGGCTTGTCGGGACGCCCGCCCCACTCCTCGCTCGCGGCGGTCAGCTCGACGCCCATGCTGGGGCTGCCGTCGATCCCGACGATGATCACCCGCGCGCCGGCGGCGAGGTCGGCCCGGATCTGCGCGGCCACCGGCTCGGCCAGGCGGCGGCAGTGCGCGCGGTAGACCGGCGTGTCGTACTGCTCCCGCACCGCCCAGAACCGCTGCGTGCCGCCGAACGCCAGCTCCGGGCACGGCATCTGGCGGATGGTGCAGCCGTGGTCGCGCAGGAGCGCGAGCACCGGCGAGTACACGCCCGCGCAGCGCGCGCCCTCGTCGACCTTCGCGTTGGCGTTCAGGAGGCAGTGCGCGAGGTAGCAGACCGTCTTCATGGCACCAGCACGATCTTTCCGACGTGGCGGCGGTCGTCCATGTACGCATGAGCGTCCGACGCCTCCGAGAGCGGGAACGTGCGGTCGACGGGCACGGAGATCCGCCCGTCGAGCGCCATCTGGAGCGCCGTTTGGATCTCGTCCGGGGTCGCCACCCGGAAGCCGAGGATGCGGTGCCCGTGCCGGAAGAGCTCGACGATGTCGAGCGGGACGACCTCGCCGGCGTGAGCTCCGCAGGTGACGAGGCGGCCGTCCGGCGCCATCGCCGCCAGGTGCTCCGAGAAGCGAGGGCCGCCGGTCGTGTCGACGACGACGTCGACGCCACGGCCGCCCGTGGCCTCGGCGACAGCCTCGGCGACAGGCGTCTCGAGATAGCAGAACACGACGTCGGCGCCGAGGCCCCTGACCGCGGCGGCCTTCTCGGACGCGCCGACCGAGGCGATCACCCGCGCGCCGGCGATCACCGCCGCCTGCACCGCGGCGCCGGCCACACCGCCCGATGCCGAGGGCACGAGCACGGTCTCGCCGGCTCGCACGGCGGCCACGCTCGTCACCATCGACCACGCCGTCGAAGCGACGCACTGGGCGGCGGCGGCGGGGATGAACTCGTCCTCGCCCTCGAGCGGGATGACCGCGCGCGCTGGGACCGTCGCCAGCTCGGCGTAGCCGCCCCAGCGATCGGTGCCGAAGACGACGAATCGTTCGCACAGGTCCTGACGCCACCGGGTGCACGCGGTGCAGGTGCCGCACGAGTACTGCTGGTAGGCGGTCACCGGATCACCCGGCGCCATCCCCTCGACGTCGGCCCCGACTGCGGCGACCCGGCCCGCGAACTCGGCCCCGAGCACCCACGGCATGGTGAACGGCCAGCGTGACGTGCCGGCCCGGGAGTCGAGGTCGCTGTGGTTCAGGCCGCACGCCCGCACCTCGATCACCACCTCGTCGGCGCCGGGGATCGGGTCGTCGAGCTCCTCCCAGAGCATCACCTCGGGCCCGCCGTAGTCGCGAAAGGTCGCTGCCCGCATGTCAGTCCCTGAACCCCGGCATGTCGGCATACGCGATGGGCTCGGGCCATCCGTAGGCGCCCGCCTTGCTCGTCGAGAGCCCGCAGCGCCACAGCGAGAAGGCCATCATGGCGCCGAACGCGACGCCGTCGCAGACGGGCACGCCGACGTCGCGCCGGACGGCCGCCGCGACGTCCGCCATGCCTCCGCACGCCAGGACGAGCGCCTCGGCGCCGGCGCCGGCCACGACGCGCCGGCCTGCCGCGACGATCGCGGCCGTCGTGTCGGGGTTGTGGCTGCCCTGGTCGGCGACGGGGATGTCGAGCGGCTCGACGGCCACGCAGCGGTTCCGCACGCCGTGGCGGTCGAGCATGTCCTCGAGCTCGGGGATGCTCCGCCTGAGCGTCGTGATGACGGCGAAGCGGCGGGCGATTGTCACGGCCGCCTGGAAGGCCGCCTCGCCGATCCCCACAACCGGGGCCTCGGTCAGCTCGCGTGCGGCGCCCACACCCGGGTCGCCGAAGCATGCGACGAGATACGCGTCGTGGGCGGGGAGCTCGCGGACGAGCGCCGCCACCTCCGCTGCGGCGACCACGGAGTCGGCCTCGCTCTCGATCGAGGTCGGCCCGCGCTCGGGCGACACCGCGGTCACCTCGCACCCCGCCGGCAAGGTCTCGCGCGCCACCTCCGCCATCGCCTCGGTGTGGCGGGCGTCGGTGTTGGGGTTGAGAAGCGCGAGCCGGAACACGTCGGTCATTCGCCGCTCACCGCCGGCTCGAGGTGCCCGCCGAGGGAGTAGTCGTCGTGGCACGACAGGAACGCGCCGAAGCCCGGCTCGGCGACGATCTCGCCGTCGGCGTAGACGGTCTCGCCGCGCACGACCGTCCGTACGACCCGGGCCCGCACCCGGCGCCCGTCGAACGGCGACCACGGGTTCTTCGAGAGCTGCTGGCTCTTGGCGTCGACCACCCACTCGCCCTCGAGGTCGTACATGGCGAGGTCGGCGTCGGCGCCCGGGAGCAGCGACCCCTTCCGGGGGTAGAGCCCGGCGATCCGCGCGGCGTTCGTCGACGAGAAACGCGCGAACGCGTCGAGCGGCATGCCGCGCCGGTGGTAGGCCTCGTCGAGGACGAGCGGCACGGTCTCCTGAATGACCTGGCATCCCAGAAGGGCGTCGAAGATGTTGTCCCAGCCGGGCTCCTTCTCGGCGAGCGTGTAGGCCGAGTGGTCGGAGATGAGGCAGTCGGCGGTCCCGTCGAGCACGGAGTCCCACAGCCGCTCCACGAGGGCCCGGTCGCGCAGCGCCGGCGCACAGACGCCGTACGGGCCGAGGCGGGCCAGGTCGTCGAGGTCGAGCAGCAGGTGGTGGGGGCAGATCTCCATCGTCACGGGCCGTCCCTCCGCCTTCTCGCGCCGGACGAGATCTGCGCTGACCGGGCTCGAGACGTGGACGATCTGGATGCGTACCCCGGCATGCGCCGCGAGGTACAGCGCGCGGTGGACCGCTTCCTCCTCGACGAACGGGGGCCGGGCCTCGTGATGTGCCAGCGCGTCGCGCCGGCCGGCGGACGCCATCCGGGCGATCCCGTCCTGGAGCAGCGAGTCGCTCTCGGCGTGGACGAGCACCAGGCCGCCGACCTCCCTCACGCGCCGCATGCCCTCGAGGAACTCGGCGTCGGTGACGTTGGGGTACGACGGGTCGGAGACCGGCATGAACGCCTTGAAGCCAGGGGCGCCCTCCTGCCACTGGGCGCTGATCTCGGGCAGGGACGGCTCGGTGAGCGCGCCCCAGAGCCCGAAGTCGACGACGACCTTCTGGCGCGCCATCTCGCGCTTCTGGCGGTAGAGCTCGGCGGTCGTGACGGGCGGGTAGGTGAGCGGGTGCTCCATCACGGTCGTGAAGCCGCCGGCCGCGGCGGCCATCGTGCCCGTCGTGAAGTCCTCGCGCTCGGTGTGGCCCGGATCCTCGAAGTGGGCGTGCATGTCGATCGCGCCGGGCATCACCACGAGCCCGGACGCATCGATCAGCTCGTCGACCCCGCCGGCCGTTCCGGGGTCGGCGATCGCGGCGACACGGCCGCCCTCGATCACGACGTCGGCCCGACGCACCCCCTCGGCGGTCGCGAGTGTCCCGCCGGCGATCAGCGTGCGCTGGTCGCTCATCCGCCGCCCTCGCCGGTGTGCATCCTGCGCAGCACCGGGCCGGGCACCCCGAGCGTGCCCATGTGATGCACGAGCCGCCCGCGGGCGTCCTCCCAGCTGTCGCCGAGCCACGCGCGCAGGCCGAGGCCGTCGATCAGGCGCGCAAGCACCGCGGCCTCGGCGACCGCGTCGATGTTTGCGAGCAGGCCGGCCTCGCGGGCCCGCTCGAGCACGCCCCGGATCTCGTGCTCCCAGAGGCCGTCGGTCTCGACCAGCTGGGCGGCGAAGTCGGGGTCGCGGCCGGCGTACGTCCACATCTCGGACCAGAGCCGCCACTCCGCGCGGCGCGCGGGGTCGGCCGGCAGCGCGAGGTTCACGAGCGTCACCAGCTGCTCCTCGGGCGCGCCCGCCGACGCCAGCCGGCTGTGCAGCTCGGCGAACCAGTCCTCCGACGCCGCGAGGAACGCCCCGACGATCACGGCCTGCTTGTCGGGGAAGTAGTGGGTGAGGACACCCGTCGTGAAGCCCCCCTCGCGCGAGATGTCGCGCATGGTGGTGGTCTCGAGGCCGTTTCGGATGATGACCCGGCATGCGGCCTCGCACACCTCGCGCCGGCGCCGCTCGAACCGCTCGCTCGCCGAGGGATGCGACGCGCTCACAGAAGCGACCTCAGCGTCTCGGCGAGAACCGCGATCGCCGCGGCGACGTCGGCCTCGTCGGAGAGCTCGTCCGGGCGGTGGCTCGCCCCGCCGTTCAGGCTCCGCACGAAGAGCATTCCGGCGTCGACCCCGGCAGCCGCAAGGACACCGGCGTCGTGGCCGGCGCCCGAGACGAGCTCGGCGATCGGGACCCCGAGCCCTCCCGCCGCTGCGCGGACGGCGTCGCGGACGCGGCCCGAGAGCTCGACCGGCTCGGAGCGCCAGCCGCGGGTGGCGTCGACGCTGCATCCGTGCCGGTCGGCGGCGTAGGAGGCCAGGGCGGGCACGGCGGCGGCGATGGCGTCGAGCGCCTCGCGGCTCGGGGCGCGGACGTCGACCGTCGCGCGGACGGCGCCGGGGATGACGTTCGCCGCAGGGCTGGCGACCGAGACGTCGCCGATCGTCGCGACCGAGCCCGGGATCTCGAGCGCGCGCTCGCGCAGGCGCAACGCGAGCTCGGCGCACGCCGAGAAGGCGTCGTTGCGATCCGCCATCGGCACCGTTCCCGCATGGCCGGACGCGCCGTGGAACGTCAGGTCGAAGCCTGCGATCCCGACGATCCCGGCGACGTCGCCAACGGCGGCGCCGGCCGAGGCGAGAATCGGCCCCTGCTCGATGTGGGCCTCGACGTAGGCCGCGGGCAGCGCGACCTCGACGGGCGGACCGGCGAGCCCGAGGGCGGCGAGCGCCTCGGCCACCGACACGCCGGCGGAGTCGCGCCGTGCAAGGTCTTCGGCGCCGACCTGGCCCGCGAGGCACCGGCTGCCGAAGCATCCGTCCCCGAACCGCCAGCCCTCCTCGTCGCGAAAGACGACGACGGCGAGGGGTGCGCCGGGCCGGTCAGCGGCGACCTCCGCGACCGCCTCGATCGCGGCAACGACGCCCAGGGCGCCGTCGAAGCGCCCGCCCGACGGCACCGTGTCGAGGTGCGAGCCCGACCAGATCTCGGCCGCCGCCTCGGATCCGCTCGGCCGCGCGTAGAGGTTGCCGGCGCGGTCGCGCGAGACAGCCATCCCGGCCTCCTCGCACCACCCGGCGACGAGCGCGTGGGCCTCGTCCTCCGCGGTGCTCAGGCCGGGCCTCGTGATGCCGCCGTCGGCGCTCACGGCTCCGATCCGGGCGAGGAGGTCGAGCCTCTCCATCGCCCGCTCTGCATGCGGGATGGTCGTCGTCTCTGGCATTCGGGGGTTGGTAGACTCGCCGGGCATCATAATGGTTGTTATGGACGGGAGACCATGGATTTCGGGCTGAACGGATGTGTTGCGATCGTCGGCGGTGCGTCGTCCGGAATGGGCCGGGCATGCGCCGTGGCGCTCGCCCGCGAGGGGTGCCAGCGTCGCCGTCTTCGCCCGCCGCGCGGAGCTCCTCGACGAGGCGGTCGCCGAGATCGAGGGGCTCGGGACGGGCGCGGCGGCCCTCGCCGTCCCCGGCGACTCGTCCCGGCCGGCCGACCTCGAGGCGCTCGTCGCGCGCACGCTCGAGCGCTTCGGCCGCATCGACATCGTCGTCAACAACACCGGCGGCCCGCCCGCGGGGAGCTTCGAGGACTTCGACGACGAGGCGTGGCGGGCGGCGTGGGACAACACGCTGATGTCGACACTCCGGCTGACGCGCCTCGCCCTGCCGGAGCTCCGCCGCAGCGGCCGTGGGCGCGTCGTCAACATCACGTCGTCGGCGGTGAAGGAGCCGAACGAGGGCCTTCTCCTCTCGAACACCTACCGCCCCGGCGTGATCGGGTGGGCCAAGACGCTCTCGCAGGACGAGGGCCCGCACGGCATCACCGTGAACTCCATCGCTCCCGGCTACATCGACACCGAGCGGATGAAGAACCTCTACGCCGGCGGGGCCGATCCTGACGGCGACCGCCGCCGCGACGAGGGGATCATCCCGGCCCGGCGGTTCGGCGACCCGGCCGAGGTCGGCGACCTGTGCGCGTTCCTCTGCTCGACGCGGGCGGCCTACCTGAACGGCATCACGATCCTGGTCGACGGCGGACTGGCGAAGGGGCTCCTGAGCTGAGCGGCCGCCTCGCCGGCAAGTCGATCGTCGTCACCGGCGGATCGTCGGGCCTCGGGCGGGCGATGTCGCTGGCGTTCGCGGCCGAGGGAGCCGACGTGGTGATCGGCGACGTCCGCGTGGATCCGCGCGAGGGCGGCCGGCCGACGGTCGAGCTGATCGAGGAGCAGGGCGGGAGCGGCGTCTTCGTCGAGGCCGACGCGGCCCGCTGGGACGACATCGATCGTCTGGTGGGGACGGCGGTCGAGCGGCGCGGCCGGCTCGACGTGATGGTGAACAACGCGATCCTGGCCGGACCGCACTCGAAGGGGCTTCTCGAGACGACCGAGGAGGACTGGGACGCGATCATGGACGTGGGCCTGCGCGGCGTCTTCCTGTGCTGCAAGCGCGCCGTCCAGCAGATGCTCGGGCAGGAGCCGGTCGCCGAGGCGCGCGGACGGATCATCAACCTGTCGTCGCAGCACGGCATGGTCGGCGCGCCCGGAGCCGTCGCCTACTGCACCGCCAAGGGCGGCGTCGTCAACCTGACCCGGCAGGTCGCCGTCGACTACGGCCCGCAGGGGATCATCGTGAACGCGATCGCGCCCGGCAAGATCCTGACGCGGCCGGCCGACGAGCCCGACTCGCCCGAGGTGCTCGCCTACTCGCACTCCCGGACGCCGTTCGCGCGGCTGGGGCGGCCCGACGACGTGGCCGCGGCGGCCGTCTTCCTGGCATCCGACGAGTGCAGCTACGTGAGCGGCACGAACCTGCTGGTCGACGGCGGGTGGATGGCATACTGACCGCGTGGAGGGCGGCTGGCAGCCGTATCCGGGAGCCCGGGACGGGGAGGCGGCGTTTCGGCTGCCGCCCGTCGAGCCGGGCCGCGTCGTCGGACTGGGTGCGATCTGCGATCTGCGCACGCATCACGCCGACTCCGCGGGAGAGCTTCAGCTTCCTGGTGAGCGAGTTCGTCACGCTGGAAGACGGCCGCCGGGTGCTCCTGCACGACGGCGGCCGCGGCCTCACGACGAGCGGTGTCAGGTCGACCGGCGGGTGGAAGGCTCCTGACGTCCGCTGGCGCCTCACTCTTGAGCAGCTCGCGAGCGACGTGCTGACCGTTGTGCTTCCCGATGACGACGACGACCCCGAGCCCCACCCCTGGTCGTGGCTGTCCGACCTCGCGCGGTCTCGCGGTCTCGATGTGACCGCGGACGACCTGCGAGCGCTGCCGTACGACGTCGTCTTCACCGACGAGCTGCGGCGATGGCTCGCGGCCTACCGAGAGGAAACACCGGGGCCCGACTAGACGGCTGGCTGGGCGAGGCAGCCTGGGTCGAGAGTGTCACGAAAGCCAAATGGCATTCACCGCGCGGCCAATTGGCCACCACCGCGCAGACAACCGCCGCCCACCACGCCGCCGGCTCTACGGAGCGAGCAGCACGCGCCCGTAATGCGCGCGCGTCTCGAGGAGCTCCTGCGCCCGCGCCGCCTCCTCGAGCGGGAGGACGGCCTCGATCGCCGGCGGGTCGATCAGGCCCTCGCCGAGCAGGCGGAAGATCTCCCACAGCTCGCGGCGCGAGCCGTCGCTCGAGCCGATCAGCGTGATCTGGCGTGCGAAGAGGTCGATCAGGTCGAGCTCGACCCGCGGGCCGGACGAGGCGCCGCAGATGACGATGCGGCCCTTGTTGGCGAGCGCAGTGAGCGCCTCGGGCACGGCCGCCGCGCCGACGTGGTCGACGACGAGGTCGACGCCGCGGCCACCGGTGAGGCGGCGCACCTCCTCGCCCCAGCCGGGCTGCGTGTAGTCGACGACGCCGTCGACGCCCGCGGCGAGGGCGCGCTCGCGCTTCGCGGCGGTCGAGGCGGTGGCGATCACGCGGGCGCCCGCGAACCTGGCGAGCGCGATCGCGGCGCCCCCCACTCCCGATCCGGCTGCGGTCACGAGCACGGTCTCGCCCGCCCTGAGGCCGGCGCGCGAGAACAGCATGTGGTACGCGGTGAGGTACACCGACCCCGCCGCGGCGGCCGTCTCGTACGAGACGGCGTCGGAGAGCGCGAACAGGTTTCGCACGGGCGACACGATCTGCTCCGCATAGCCTCCGTCGTGGTTCACGCCCATCACGCCGTAGTCGGCACAGGCCGCCTCATCGCCTTCGAGGCAGTACGGGCAGCGGCCGCACGAGAAGTCGTAGTGGACGTAGACCCTGGCCCCCGGCGCGACCTCCGAGACGCCGTCTCCGACCTCGATCACCTCGCCGGCCACGTCGTAGCCGGGGACGATCGGGAGCGTCGCGCCGTACGCATGGCCGACGTCCTGGCGCACCCAGATGTCGAGCCGGTTCACGGCCACGGCCGCGACACGGACGAGCGCCTCGCCCGGCCCCGGCGCCGCGGCGGGTCGATCGACGAGCTCCAGCACCTCCGGCCCGCCGTGCCTCTGCATGACGATCGCCCGCATCAGTAGGCCATCCAGCCGCCGTCGACCATCAGGTTGATGCCGCTCGTGTAGCTGGCCTCGCCCGCGAGGTAGGCGACCGCCGCGGCGACATCCTCGGACCGTCCCAGGCGCGCGAAGGGCGTGCGCGACCGGACATAGGCCAGGCCCTCCTCGCTCGCCGAGAGGTCGCCCGCCGTCCCCGTCACGATCTTGCCCGGGGCGACGGCATTGCAGAGGATGCCCTGCGGCCCGTAGTCGACGGCGATCTGGCGGGTCATCTGCACGAGCCCGCCCTTCCCCACGCTGTAGGCGAAGTGGCCCGGGCAGCCGACCATCCCGTGCTGCGAGGTGATGTTGACGATCCGGCCCCGAGCGTCGCCGACCAGCGGCTGGCCCAGCATCTGGCGTACGGCGGCGCGGCAGAGCAGGTATGGCCCGCGCAGGTTGACGGCCATCATCGCGTCCCAGTCCTCCGGCTCGGTCTCGAGCAGAGGCTTCGAGTGGTCGCCCGCGAGGACGGCGTTGTTCACGATGACGTCGAGCGACCCGGTCCGCTCGACCGCCGCCGCGACCAGCCGGTCGCAGTCGTCCGCCGAGGAGACGTCGGCATCGACGTGCACGGCGCTCCGCCCGGCCGCGCGGATCACGTCCTCGGTCGGCTCGCCCCCGGTGATCGGGTCGCGGCGGATGTCGCCGAGGATCACGTCGAACCCGTCCTCGGCGAGCCGGATTGCGACCGCCCGGCCGATCCCCGATGCGGCTCCCGTCACGACGGCGCTGCGCTGACTCATGGATGTCCCCCCTGGTTCATACTGACGCCATGCCCGGCGTCGCCTTCGTCGCTCACTGCCTGCTCAACCAGAACTCGAAGACGCACGGCGGCGCGCGCTGCCCGGGCATCTACTCGCCGCTCGTCGAGGAGCTCCGTGAGCGCGGCTGGCGGATCGAGCAGATGCCCTGCCCCGAGCTCGCCTTCACCGGCCTGCACCGGTTCTGGGCCGTGAAGGAGCAGCTCGACACCGCCGCCTACCGCCGCCACTGCCGCCGGATCGCAGCGGCCGTGGCCGCCGCGATCGAGGTGCACGTCCGCCGCGGCGACGACGTCATCCTGGTGGGGATCGAGGGCAGCCCGTCGATGGGCGTGCACGTCACGAGCTCCGACCCCGAGCGCGGCGGTCGCCCGGAGTGGCCCGACGGCTCGGACGAGCTCTCGCCCGGGAGCGGCATCTTCATCGAGGAGATCACCGCCGAGCTGGCCGAGCGAGGCGTCGAGACGCCGCGGGCGATGGGCATCTCGCACCAGCTCCCCGACCACGACCCGGCCGCCGAGCGGGCCGCGCTTCGCGACCTGATGGAGGCGGGCTAGGTGGACGCCGACACCCGCTGCTTCCGCGTCGCGCTCGTCGCCGGCGAGCTCCTGAACCCGGCCGCGGGCGACGTCGACGCGCTGGCGGTGCTCGAGCAGGAGGAATGGGGCGCGATCCAGCTCCCCTCGGCCGAGTACCCCGACGAGGTTGCCGGGCCGCTCCTGGAGCAGGTCGCCGAGCACGTCGAGGAGTTTGCGCGGAACGGCTACACGCTCGCGGTGATCCGCGGCCGGCCGGGCCTCGATGAGGCGCTGGCCCGCGTCGGCGTCGCGGCACCGCCCGCCTTCGATCCCGAGACGGCCGACGACCTGAGGGCGTTCCTCGCCGAGTCCTGCCGGTGACGCCGTGACGGCGCGCGCGCTGGTGACCGGCGCGGCGTCGGGCATCGGCCGGGCGACGGCGACGCTCCTGGCCGAGCGCGGCGCGGCGGTGGCGTGCGTCGACGTGGACGCCGCGGGGCTCGGCGAGACGGTCGACGCCATCGTCGCCGCGGGCGGCAAGGCCGTGCCGCTCACGGCCGACGTGACCGACCTGGCCGCCGTCGAGGCCGCAGTGGCCTCGGCCGTGGCCGATCTGGGCGGGGTCGACGCCGTCGCCAACATCGCCGGCGTCGGCGACTTCACGGGCGACGTCACCGAGATCGCGCTCGACGAGTGGGCGCGGGTGCTCGCCGTCAACCTGACCGGCGCGTTCCACATCTCGCGGGCCACGATCCCGCATCTGCGCGCGGCGGGCGGCGGAGCGATCGTCAACGTCGCCTCGCAGTTCGGGCTCGTCGGGTGCCTCGCAAGCCCCGCGTACTGCGCATCGAAGGCGGGGCTGATCGGCCTGACGCGGGCGATGGCGATCGACCACACCTCCGAGGGCATCCGCGTGAACTGCGTCTGCCCCGGCCCGATCGACACGCCGATGCTCGCGTGGACGGCGGCGACGCCGGAGCTGACCGCGCGCGAGCGCGCACGGACGCAGGGCCGAAACCTGGCCGGCCGCTCCGGCCGGCCCGAGGAGATCGCCGCGACCATCGCATTCCTCTTGTCGGACGAGGTCGGGTTCATGTCGGGCAGCATCGTCCCCGTCGACGGCGGCTGGACGGCGGGGTAGGCACTCAGGCCGTCTCGAGCACGCGCGCGACCGGCAGGTACTCGCCGCGATGCTCGTCGCCGACCCAGCGGCCGTCAGCCACGACCCGCTCGCCGCGGGCCAGCACGTCGCGCACCCGCCCCGGCACCTCGATGCCGTCGTACGGCGTCCAGTCGAGCCCGTCGTTCATGAGCTCGAGCGTGAGCCGGGTCGGCTTCGAGGGATCCCAGACGACGATGTCGGCGTCGCTCCCAGGCGCGACGATCCCTTTCCGCGGATAGAGCCCGAAGATGCGCGCGGGCTGCGTGCAGGCCGCGTCGACCAGCCGCTCGACGGGGAGCGGGTTGTCCGCTCCGCCGAGCGCGAACCCGAGCGGCAGCCGCGCGCCGATCCCGGGGAGCCCGGTCGGGATCTTGGTGAAGTCGTCCTGCACCGGCACCTTGTCGCGGTCGAGCCGGAGGTGGCAGTGGTCTGAGGCGTAGGTCGTCACATCGCCCGTCCGCAGACCCTCCAGGAGGGCCGCGCGATCGGCGGCCGTGCGCAGCGGCGGCGTCATGACATAGCGGAGCGCGTCCGGGCCCTCGTGGTGCGAGCGCTCGAAGAGCAGGTGGTGCGAGCACACCTCCGCATGCACGGTCTGCCCGCGCCTCCGAGCCGCCAGGATCTCGTCGAGCGGCTCGCGGCCCGTGACGTGGACGACGTACGGCGTGGCGCCGGCCAGCCCGGCCAGGACCAGGAACCGGTGCACGCACTCCGCCTCGAGCTCGATCGGCCGGCTGGCGGGGAGCGACTCGATGCCGAGCCGGCCCTCCGCAACGCACTGCCGCGTCAGGAGGTCGACCGCGCGGCCATTCTCGCAGTGCGCGAGCGCCACGACGCCGAGCTCGGCGGCCTCCTGCATCACCGCGAGCGCCACGTCGTCGTCGGCCATGATGCCGAGCTCGACGTAGGCCAGCCACAGCTTGACGCTGCCGACGCCGAGCGCCGCGGCCTCGGCGAGGTCGCCGCGGCGATACGCCTCGGGCTCCCAGATGACGGCGTGGAACGCGAGGTCGATGTGCGACTCGGGCATCTCGTGGGCGAGCGTCCGGCGCGCCGCCTCCGCCGGGGTCTCGCCCGGAAGCGCGTCAACGAATGCGAGGGCCGAGGTCGTCCCGCCGCAGAGCGCCGAGCGGGTGTCGGCCCGCACGCCGCCGAAGGGATGGGTGTGCACGTCGACGCCCCCGGGGAGGACGAGGCAGCCCGTCGCGTCGATCACATCGGCGCTCGTCGCGTCGAATGTCGCCAACCTCGACGACCACGCCGTCGTCGACCAGCACGTCGGCACTCGCCGAGCCGTCCGGCCCGACGACGGTTCCGCCGACGATCGCCGTCGCCACGGCCCCCTACCCGGCTGCCCGGTCCGGCAGGCACGGTGCCGCGTCGAGCAGCCGCCGGGTGTAGTCGTCGGACGGTGTCGAGAGCACCTCGCGCACGCCGCCGGCCTCGCACAGCACGCCCTTGTCCATGACGAGCACCGAGTCGCTGATGCACGCCACCACGCCGAGGTTGTGGGTGATGAAGAGCATCGAGAGCCGCAGGTCGCGCTGGAGCTCGGCGAGCAGCTCGAGGACAGCCGCCTGCACCGACACGTCGAGCGCCGAGGTGACCTCGTCGCAGACGAGCAGGTCGGGCTTCGCGGCCAGCGCCCGGGCGATGGCGACGCGCTGGCGCTCGCCGCCCGAGAGCTCGACGGGGAACCGACCGGCGACCCGCGCCGGCAGCCGCACACGCTCGAGCAGCGCGTCGACCTCGCGGGCGGCGTCCCCGCGCGACAGCCTCCGCAGGACCCGCAGCGGCCGCTCGATCGACGCACCCACCCGGTGACGTGGGTTCAGCGACTCGAACGGGTTCTGAAAGACGATCTGGATGCGTCGCCGCTGGTCGAGGGTCCGCGTGCGCGCGGCCCCGTTGAGCTCCTGTCCGTCGAACACGATCCGGCCGGCGGTGGGCACATGCAGACCGGCGATGCAGCGGCCGATCGTGGTCTTGCCGCTTCCCGACTCGCCGACGAGGGCGACGCACCGGCCGGCCTCGATGCCGAACGAGACTCCGCGGACCGCGGCGTTGCGGGTGCGGCCCGTCCGGTACTCCACCTCGAGACCCGAGACCTCGAGGAGCGAGACGCCGTCACCGGCCGGACTGGCGGCCCGGGCGCCCTCCGGTCCGGTCTCCGACAGCTCGAGCTCGCTCCACCGAACGCACCGGACGGCGTGGTCGGGCACGGCCATCTCGAGCTCGGGCACCGCGGCGCGGCAGCGCTCCTCCTCGAACCGGCACCGCGGTGCGAACGCGCAGCCCGACGGCCACTCGCCCACGCCGACGGCCACGCCGGGGATCCCCTGGAGCGCGCGCGGGCGCCGGAAGTCCGGGATCGCCCCGACCAGCGCGCGCGTGTACGGGTGCCGCGGCTTGCCGATCACCTCGTCGACCGGCCCGTTCTCGACCACCCGGCCGGCGTACATGACCACGATCCGGTCGGCCATGCGGGCGACGACGGCGAGGTCGTGCGTCACGTACACCATCGCCATCCCCTCCTCGCTCCGCAGGCGCGCAAGCTCGGTCAGGATGCGGTCCTGGGTGAGGACGTCGAGCCCGGTGGTCGGCTCGTCGAGCACGGCGACCGGAGGCCCGCAGACGCACGCCATCGCGATGGTCACGCGCTGCTGCTGCCCGCCCGACAGCTGGTGCGGGTAGCGGCGGCCGAAGCGCGGATCCGAGCCGAGCTCGACGCGCTCGAGCGCCGAGCGCACGGAGTCGTCGGACGCGGACTCCGACCGGTGGGCGCGCAGCACGTCCATGATGGCGTCACCGACCCGGAGGGAGGGGTTGAGGGCGCCGCCCGGATCCTGCGGGACGTACGAGACGACCCGGCCCCGCAGGCTCCGCATCGCGCGGGCGTCGCGCCCGATCACCTGCTGTCCGCCGACCTCGATCGAGCCGCTCCGCGTGACGACGCCGTGGCGGGTGTAGCCCAGGAGCGCAAGCGCCGTGGTCGTCTTGCCGCTCCCGGACTCGCCGACGAGCCCCAGGATCTCGCCCGACTTCACCGAGAAGCTGACGTCCTGGACGATCGGCTCGCCCGTGGCGAGGCCCAGGCAGAGGTTCTCGACCCGGATCACGGGCTCGCCGCCGTTGGTGCTCACGCCGGCACGCTCCGGGCCGTCTTGGGCACGTACGAGCGGCCGAGGCTGCGCGCAATCGCGTCGCCCGTCAGGTTCACGCCGATGGTGAGCAGCGCGATCATCGCGGCGGGCGCGAGCACCGCCCAGACGTTCAGCGAGATGTACTCGCGGTTCTCGCTGATCATGAGCGCCCAGTCCGAGCTGGGCGGCTGGAGCCCGAGACCGAGGTAGTTGACCGAGGCGATGATCAGGATCGAGTAGGTGAAGCGCAGGCCGGCGTCGACCAGCACGGGCGCGAGGATGTTGGGCAGCACCTCGCGAACGACAACGGCGGCGGCCCGCTCGCCGCGGGCAACGGCCGCCTCGACGTAGCCACGGACCGACACCTCGAGGGTCGCGGTGCGAACGATGCGGCTGATGCCCGGCGCCTGGATCGCGGCGACGCCGATGACGAGCACGCCGACCCCCGTGCCGGCGCCGGTGATCAGGATCAGCAGGAACAGGAGCGGCGGGAACGCGAGCATGACGTCGACCGTCCGCATGAGGAGCGGGTCGACCCTGGAGCGCGTGTAGCCGGCGATCAGCCCGATGCTGAGCCCGACCACGTATCCCAGGAGGGTCGCCGCCGCGGCGAGGCCGATCACCGAGCGGCCGCCGTAGAGCAGGCGGCTCAGGACGTCGCGGCCGAGGAAGTCGGTGCCGAGGCGGGCCGCGGACGAGGGGCCGGCGAGAGGCGTCCCGATGGGGACGTTCGGGTCGTGCGGAGCGATGTAGCGGCCGAAGAACGCGACCAGGACGACGAGCACGACGATGCCGAGCCCGATGGCGCCCGAGCGGATGCGCAGGAACCGGAACGACGACCTCATGCCGGCTCCCGCAGCTTGGGGACGAGCAGCATCACGAGCAGGTCGGCGACGAGGTTCAGGAGCACGTAGACGACGGCGATCAGCATCGCCACGGACTGGACCAGAGTCAGATCGCGGTTTCCGACGGCGGTGACGAGGGTCGAGCCGATGCCGGGATACGCGAAGACGTTCTCGGTGATGATGATCCCGCCGATCAGCCACTGGAGGTTCTGGGCCAGGACCTGCACGCTCGGCGCGAGCGCGTTTCGCATCGCGTAGCGCCACAGCACCCACCGCTCTGCGAGGCCGTTCAGGCGGGCGGTCTGGACGTACTCCGTCTGGAGCACCTCGACCATGCCCGCGCGCACCATCCGGATCCCGGCGGCGAGCGATGCCAGGAGGAGGGTCGCCACCGGCAGCACGAGCTTGGACGGATCGCTGAGCGGGTTTTCGCCCGGCGGGATGAGGGCGACCGGCGGGAGCACGTCGAGCCACACGAAGAAGACGCCGATCAGGAGCGACCCGATCACGAACTCGGGGAGCGCGATCGCCGCCAGCGACCCGATCGAGATCGCGTGGTCGACCGGCCGCCCCGCGTAGACCGCCGCCAGCGCACCCAGCCCCAGCGAGAGCGGGATCATGAAGATCGCCGTCACGAGCGCCAGGATCAGCGAGTTCTTGACCGGGCTCGAGATGAGGTCCCAGACGGGCGCGTCCTTCTGCCCCTGCGCCAGGCCGACCGACGAGTCGCCGAGGTCGCCGTGGATGAAGCCGCCGAGCCAGGTCGTGTACTGCGTGAGGAGCGGCCGGTCGAGGTGCAGCTGCTGGTCGAGCTCCTTCACAGCCTGGGGCGTGGCGCCACGCCCCAGGACGACGCTCGCGGCGTCGCCGGGCAGGATCGCCGTGCCCGCGAAGATCAGGAGCGACGCGACGAAGAGTGCCCCGACGGCGCCGAGGAGCCGCCGCCCGACGAACGCGAGCACGGGCGAGGCCTCGCGGGTTCCCCGCTGAGGCTCCGCCACCGTTGTCATCTGATCCTTAGGCCGAGAGCCACGCGTTCATGAAGAGGTAGTTGCCGAGCACGCCGCCGGGGTGCGGTGCCAGCCCCTTCAGCTTGGTCGACACGCCGTCCACCCAGTCCGCGTTGGTCCAGTTCAGGTAGCCGCCCTGGTCGTACTGGATCTGCTGCACCTGGTTCCAGGTGGCCTGGGCGGTCGTCGCGTCGGTCTCGCCGATGGCCTTGAACAGGAGGTCGTTCCAGGACTTGTCCTTCCAGTGCGTCTCGTTGTACGGCGCCGTGGCCGAGAGCGACTGGAGGTAGAAGAACTTGAGCGACGGGATCGGCCACTGGGTCTCGGCGAACGCCATCTTCAGGTAGAGCAGCGACGGGTTGTAGTACGAGTTCGGCTGAACCTGCTTCAGCTGGATCGTGACGCCGGCCGCCTTGGCCTGCTCGGACAGGAGCGTCGCCGCCTCGACGAATCCGGGGAAGATCGGCGACGTGCGCAGGAGCACGGTCAGGTTCTCCTGGCCGGCCTTCTTGAGCAGGCTCTTGGCCTGGTCGATGTCCTGGACGCGCTGGGGCAGGTCGTTGTCGTAGAACGGCAGGCCCTTGCCGACGATGTCGTTCCCGACCGTGCCGAAGCCGTTGATCGCGCTCGCGACCAGGGCCTCGCGGTCGGCGATGAGCTTGATCGCCTGGCGCACGTTGACGTCGTTGAACGGCGCCTGGGTGGTGTCCATGTAGAACATCATCGCCTGGGGCGAGGGGGCGATCAGGACCGTGATGTCGCCGGTGTCCTGGTGGGCCTTGGCCTGGGCCGTCGGCAGCTGCGCCATGGCGTCGATCTGGCCGGAGAGAAGCGCGTTCAGCCGGGCCGTGTTGTCGTCGATCGAGGTGATCTGGAGCGAGTCGACGTACGGCTTGCCGGTGACCCAGTAGTTCGGGTTGGCCTTGAACGTGCTCTGGGTGCCCGGCTCGAACGACTCGAACATGAACGGGCCGGTGCCGACCGGCTTCGTGAAGTCGGTCTCGCCGTCCTGCACGATCCACGTGTTCCAGTAGACGAAGTTGGCCCCGAGGTCGGCGTCCGGGAACTTGAGCGGGACGCGGACGGTGGTCGGGTTGACCGCCTTCAGCTCGTCGAGGTTGATGCCCGCGACGAACGGCGCCGACGCGAAGTTGGCCGGCTTCGACATGAGCCGGATCGAGTAGATCAGGTCGTCGGCGGTGAACGACTTGCCGTTGTGGAACTCGACGCCCGGGCGGAGCTTGATCTCGTACTCGGTCGCGTCGGCGTTCGCGTTGATCTCCATCGCGAGGCCGGGACTGGTCGAGAGGTCGGGGTTCAGGATCAGGAGCGGGTCGTACAGGTTCTGTACGCGCGACTCGTCGATGGGCGTCACGCCCGCGTAGGGGTTGAGCGTCTCGGCCGTGCCGCCGCCGACGAAGCCGGCCTTGAGCGTGCCGCCGCGGACCGGCTTGCCGGCGCCGCCGGTCGAGCTGCCGCCCCCGGTCGAGCCGGAGCCGCCGCTGCCGCCGCAGGCCGCGGCGAGGAGCGGGGACATCCCCACCATGCCCACTGCCGCGCCGCGGAGCAGCTTGGCGCGCGACAGCCGATAGCTTTCCGAGTCTTCGCCCGAGAGTGCGTGTGGGTCGTTCGGGTCGGTCACCGTCTCCTCCAGATCTCTCGTCCAGCAGGAACGCAACGCCCACTCTCGCATACGGGGATGACGAGGGGGAGTGGCGGAGGCGACAACGATTCGCACTGCGCGGTAGCCCACCTCTCCACCCGGGCCGCGGCGCTCCTCGCGCGCATGAATGGCCGACGCAGCGACGCGGGTAGGCTGCTGATCCGGGTACGCCGCTCGACCAAGGGGGCGGTATGCTATCAGACCAATCTGACGCCGACCGAAAGAGGATTTTCCCTGTGGAAGGAACGCTGCTCGCCTCGAATCTCGGGTTTCCAGAAGGCCCCGTCGTCATGCCGGACGGCTCGATCGTGCTGTGCGACGGGAACACCGGCGAGCTCCTCCGCTGGGACGGCGGATCGATGGGAACCTTCGCGACGACCGGCGGATCGCCGTGGGGCGCCGTGCTCGGATCGGACGGCGCCGTCTACGTCACGCAGGGCGGAAACGTCCCGGGCAGCCCCGACCAGAGCGCCGTTGCAGGCATCCAGCGGGTGAACGCGGACGGCTCGGTCGAGATGCTCTCGACCGAGATCGGCGGGCATACCCTGGCGGGCCCCAACGACCTCGCGTTCGGCCCGGACGGCCGGCTCTGGTTCACCGACTCGGGCACCGAGCAGGACGACCGCTTCCCGGCCGAGGAGCGCGCGCCGGGACGGCTCTTCGTCCTGGGCTCGGGCGGCGCCGGCGAGTTCCTGATGGAGCGCGCCGAGGTCTATCCCAACGGCATCGCCTTCGACTCGCAGGGGCGCCTCTACTGGACCGAGTCCGCCGCCCACCGCGTGTGCCGGCTCGACGACGGCCAGGCCACGACCTTCTGCCAGCTCTCCGACGGCCACGTGCCCGACGGGATGGCGTTCGCAGCGGACGGGCGGGCGTTCGTCTGCACGACGATCTCGGGCGGCGTCACGGTGCTCTCGGCCGACGGCGAGGTGCTCGAGGAGATCTCGCTCGGCGAGCACGCCACGAACTGCATCTTCGCCGGGTCGACGCTCTACGTCACCGCGACGAAGGTGGCCGAGATCCACGCCGACCAGCGCACGGGCTCGTTCTGGAGCGTCGAGACCGACGCGACGGGCCGCTGCCGCTCTTGCCGGGCCGGCTGTAGCCCAACCACCGGGGCCAGGCCCCATGGGGCAGGCCCCGGTCGACGGTCACAGAACCGCGCCGATCCACGCACCGAAGTGTGCCGGGGTCTGACCCCGGGGTAACCGACCCACCGGGGCCTGGCCCCGCATGGGGCCTGCCCCATGCGGTTAGCCGCCGCTGACGTCCACGGTCACGTCCGTCGCCACCGCCCGCTCGGCGGCCAGCGCCACACGGAGCGTGCCCAGCGCGTCCTCGGGTGAGCACGGGACGGCCGCCTGGCCGCCGCCCGCCACCGCATCCAGGAAGCGTGCGATCGACGAGCGACGCGGGTCGTCAGCCGCCGTGGCGTCGACCTCCACTCCGCGCGCTCGGCCGTGGAGCCGAAACCCTGGATCGAGGTCGTCGAGGCGGAGCGCCACGTCACCGGCCATCACGTCGAGCGAGTAGACCGCCGGATCCTGAGCCTCGGTCCACCCCAGCGCGACGACGCCCAGGCCGCCGCCCGCGAAGTGCATGACGATCGCGACGGCGTCGTCAAGCGCGGGCGCCCCCTCCGCGGCGGTCGCCAGCAGGCCCGCAGCCGAAGCGGCCTGGACCGCCGTCACCCGCCCCGCGATGGCGCGCTGGAGGTCGATGTCGTGGCTTCCCAGCTCGAAGAGGATGCCGCCGCTCTCCCGCGCGTCGCCGAACCACTGCCCGGCCCGGCCGCGCTCGGTCGGCCCGAGGCTCCGGCTCACGAGCAGGCCCGGCGAAGCTCCGCCCAGCTCGGCGCGAAGGCGGTCGAGCAGGTCGACGCTGCGCCACTGGTAGCCGACGGCGCACAGCACGCCGCTCTCGCGCCAGGCCGCGACGATCGCCTCGCCGTCGTCGAGCGACCGCGCCAGCGGCTTCTCGAGGTACACCGGGACGCCCCGCTCGAACGCGGCGCGGGCCGGGCCGAGGTGCACCGCCGGCGGCGTGCAGACGAAGACGCCGTCGAGCGGCTCCGCCTCGAACATCGCCTCCCAGTCGGTGTACGCCGTCGCGCCCGTCGCCGCCGCCATCGCCGCTGCGACGTCGACCTGCGCGTCGCACACCGCCGCCACGATCGCGTCGGGATGCCCGGCCAGCACCTCGACATGGCGCCGGGCGATCGCTCCCGCACCGACGAAGCCGAGCCTCACACGTCGACCCTCCTCCCCTGCTCCAGCGACCGCTCGCACGCGAGCGCCACCGCGAGCGTCCGCCGGGCATCGGCCGGCGAGCAGAACACCGCATCGCGGTCGCCGGTGCGCACGGCGTCGAGGAAGCGCGCGATCGACCGCCCCATCGGGTCGCCGTGCTCGCTCGAGAGCGCCTGCCCGCCGGCGACGCCGCCGACCCGGAACGCCTCGGGCCCGAACTCGAGGTTGATCGTCGCGTCGGTGGCGAGGATGTCGGTCGCGTAGAGCTCCGGCTGGCCGTCGCGCGACCAGGCCGAATGGATCGTGCCGACCGCGCCGCTCGCGAAGTGCAGAACGAGGACGATCGCGTCGGCGACCGACCCGGGCTCGGGCTGTGCCAGGCCGACCGTCCCGGCCAGCGCCTCGACCGACGCCACCTCGCCCGCCAGCGCCCGCTGGAGGTCGATGTGATGGCTTCCACGCTCGAGGATCTGCCCGCCGCCCTGGGCCTGGTCCATGAACCACGGCCGGCCGGCCACCGGGCCGAAGTTCCGCCCGACGAGCATGGCGATCTGCTGCCCGCGGAGCGCCTCGCGTGCCTCCTCGAGGAGCTCGCTCGCGTGCCACTGGTACCCGACCGCGCAGACCGCCGGGCTCGCCTCGGCCGCCGCCACGATCGCGTCGGCGTCGGCCGGCGTGCGGGCGATCGGCTTCTCGAGATAGACGTGCACGCCGGCGGCCAGCGCCGCCTCGACGGGCGTGCGGTGGTGGAGCGGCGGCGGGCACACCCACAGCACGTCGAGCTCTTCGCGCTCGAGCATCTCCTCCCAGCGCGTGTACGCGCGAGCGCCGCGCGGGCCGGCGATCGCCTCGGCCCGGTCGGCGTCGATGTCGCAGGCGGCGACGAGCTCGACGCCCGGCGCGGCGTCGATCGCCGGCACGTGGACTCGGGCGATCCAGCCGCCGCCGATGATCCCTGCCCGAAGCGGCGTCACCCCGGCGGGTAGGTGTCGAGCCACCAGCGGGCGATGTCCCTGCGGCGCAGGAACGCGACGCCGGGCTGCTGCGTCGCGTGTTCCAGGAACATGCGCATCGCCGCCGCCCGCGCGGCCTGCCCGCTCCAGCGCGCGTGCACGGCGACGGTCATCATCGTCCGCCGCTCCTCGCCCTCGCGGAGCAGCTCGTCGAGGCCCATGACCATCGTGTCGAGGAAGTCGCGCGGGCTCGCGAAGCCGGGGTTCATCAGGAACCGCGAGTCGTTGTACGTCTTCGAGTACGGGATGACGAGCATCGGCTCGGAGTCGACGACCTCGTAGTAGGGCACGTCGTCGGCCGAGCCCTCCGAGTGGTAGAGGAACCCGCCGATCTCACGCAGGAGGCCGCGCGTGTTCTCGCTGGGCCAGCCGCGCGAGTTCCATCCGTCGGGCCGCGAGCCGAGCACGCGCTCGTACGTGTTGATCGCCCGCCGGATCGAGGCGCCCTCGTCGTCGCGGTCGAACGTCCACGCCTCCGTCCAGCGCCATCCGTGGCCGAGCAGGTCGTGGTCGTGCTCGCGCATCCAGTCGGTCACGGCCGGGTTGAGCTCGAGCGCGACGGCCGCCGCGGACACCGTGACCGGCACGTCGAACGAGTCGAAGATGCGCGCCAGCCGCCACACGCCCGCGCGGCTTCCGTACTCGTAGTGCGACTCGGTGCCGGGGTCGCGCTGCGGCGGCTGCACGCCCGGGTCGGCGTACTCGCCCCAGCCGTCGTTTCGGTCGTCGCCCCACATGACCGAGTACTCCGAGCCCTCCTCGTAGACGAGCACGAGGTTCACGACCACCTTCGCGCCGTCCGGCCACTCCCACCTCGGCGGCGTCCGCCCGTAGCCCACGAGGTCGCGGGCCCGGACGGCGTCGGGGATCGTCACGCGAGCGGCTCCATCGCCGAGAACGCCGGGCGGGCCGTGACCGTGTCGCGAAGCAGCGCGACCTTCGGCCACGGGTCGAACTCGAGCGGCAGCCGGTACCAGCGCCACAGCACCGGCGCGAACGCGCAGTCGGCGATCGTGAACGTGCCCAGCACGGTGCCGTTCGAGGCGACGAACCGCTCCATCACGTCGAGCTTGGGCTTCACGGCCTCGATCGCCTCGGCCAGCTTGGCCTGGTCGGCGTCCTCGGCCCGGCTTCCGCCCTCGTCGATCGGCGTCTGCATGAGCGCGATCTGCTCGGCTGGGAAGAACGTCCCGCGGAACTGGGTGCTCCACGCGTCGAGCGCCCAGTCGACCCGCGCCCGCCCGGCGGGCTCCGCCGGATAGAGATCGGTGCGCCCCTCCCGGTTTGCCAGGTAGCGCAGCATCGCATTCGACTCGCCGAGCTCGAGGTCGCCGTCGCGCATGAACGGGATCGTCCCGAACGGGTAGATCTCGAGGTACCAGTCGGGCCGCGGGCGGGCGAGCGGCACGTGCTCTCGCTCGTACTCGAGCCCGAGCTCGGCCAGGAGGAAGCGCACCTTCATCGCGTTGCTCGACGCCGGGTTCGAGTAGAGGACGATGCTCATCCCGGCACCACGTCCGCCGTGACGCGCAGCGCCATCTGGCCCGAGATCGCCTGGCAGACTGGGCAGTGGGCCTCGGCGTCGGCGATCAGCGCCCTGACGTCGGCCTCGGGGGCCGGCGAGGCGACGCGCGTGTGCAGGTCGGCGTCGGACAGGTGATGGCCCTCGTCCTCGCCCCAGGCCAGCCGCGTCGTCACGCTGGTCTCGATCTCGCCGAGCGGGATCTCACGAGCCCGCGCCATGCTCGTGAGCGTCGAGGTGAAGCAGTTGGCGAGCGCCGCCGAGAAGAGCTCCTCGGGGTTTGACTTGCCGCCGGGGCCGCCCAGCTCCGACTGCGTGGCGGTCGCGACGTCGAGCGCGCCGGAGCTGCCCTCGATCTGGCCGAGGTAGCCCTTCCAGCGCAGCTTGGCCGAGGCGTTGAGCGAGCCCATCGCCGGCGAGTCTACCCGCCCCTCACGGGCTCGGAGGGTCGAGTTCGGTTAGAGTGAGCGACAAGGTGAGCAACGGCGGCGCTCAGGTGTTCCAGACGGTCAACCGCGAGGCACGGCTGTCCGACAAGGTCACGGCCGCAATCCTCGAGACGATCGCGTCCAACCAGCTGAAGCCGGGCGACCTCCTGCCGCCGGAGCGCGAGCTCGGGCGCCAGTTCGGCGTCTCGCGCACCGTCATCCGCGAGGCCGTGCGGGCGCTGGCTGCGAAGGGCATGCTCGAGGTCCGAAGCGGAAGCGGCGTCCGCATCGTGGCGGTCGACGAGGGCACCGTCCGGGAGTCGATGCGGCACTTCGTCCACGGCAGCCAGCTCGACTACGGGAAGGTCGACGAGGTGCGGCGCATGCTCGAGGTGGCCGCCGCAGGCATCGCCGCGGAACGGGCCACCGCGGACGACATCGCCGCGATGGACGCGGCCATCGTCGCCCTCGAGAACGAGTGCCACGACCTCGAGAAGAGCGTCAGCCACGACCTCGCCTTCCACCGGGCGATCGCGACCGCCACCCACAACGAGCTCTTCCTGGTCCTGCACGACAGCATGGGCGAGATGCTGCTCGAGGTGCGAAGGCGCAACCTGTCGAAGGGCCGCGACGAGCGGCGGCTGGTCGTCGAGATGCACCGCCACATCCGCGACGGCATCGCCGCCCACGAGCCGCGCACCGCCCGCCAGGCGATGCGCGACCACCTGGGACACGTCGTCGCGACGTGGGCGGATCACGAGAGCGACCAGGAGCCCTAGCCCCCCACCGGCTGGTTGGGCTCCTCGTGGGTCATCACCTCGAGCAGCGTCGCGCGGCCGTCGGCGACGCTTGCGATCGAGCGCTCGAGCGCCGGCCGCAGCTCGGCGGGCTCGCGGACGTGCTCGGCGTGGCCGCCGAGCGCCCTCGCGACCGCCGCGTAGTCGCCGCCGAGGCTGCTCGACGAGTAGCGCGACACGGCGTCGGGCATCCACTGGCCGTACCCGCCCATGATGCCGTTGTTCATCACGATCGTCAGGATGGGGATCGGGGCGCGGACGGCGGTCTCGAAGTCCATCCCGATCATCCCGAACGCCGCGTCGCCCATGATGTTGACGGCGAGCCAGTCGGGCCTCGCAAGCGCCGCGCCCAGCGTCAGGCCGAAGCCCGTGCCGAGCTGGGTCGACTTGCCCCAGCCCAGGTAGCCGCGCGGCACGATCGTCTCGTAGAAGGGCACGATCTGGTCGCGGGGGTGGCCGGCGTCGTGCGTCAAGAACGGTGCGGCTGCGGTCGACGACCTGCATCAGCTCCCACACGAGCCGGTAGGGGCTGAGCGGTGCCGCGTCGGACGTCAGGCTCGGCATCCACCGCTCGGCGAAGGCGGCCCGCGAGGCGGCGAGCTCGGCAGCCGGTGACGGCCGCGGCGGGGAGTCCGCGCCGCGCAGCTCGTCCAGGAGCTGGCGCATGACGAGGCGGGCGTCGCCGACGCAGCCGAACGCGATGTCGTAGCCCGTCGCGAGGTCGCGCGGGTCGTTCACGATCTGGCCGAGCGCCGCCGAGCCGGGAAGCGGCGTGATGTAGAGCGACCGGGTGAAGCTCGTGCCGACGCCGAGGATCAGGTCAGCGCGGGCGTAGTGCTCGTCGACCATCGCGGGCCGCGTGCGGGCGGCCGTCCCGAGCGACAGCGGGTGGTTCTCGGGGAACGCGCTCTTGCCGTTCAGGGTCGTGGCGACGGGGGCGCCGGTCAGCTCGGCCAGCTCGACCAGCTCGGCGGTCGCCCCCGCGTAGAGCACGCCCTGGCCGGCCAGGATCACCGGGTGGCGCGCGGCGGCCAGGCGCCTCGCGGCCTCGGACACGTCGTCGGGCAGGGCCTGCGTGAGGCGCGGCCGCGCCGACCGCACGTCCCAGTCGGCGTCGCCGGGATCGCCGTTCATCACGTCGTTCGCCACGGCGACCAGCGCCGGCCCGTCGCGCACGCCGAGCACCGCGTTCAGGGCGCGGCGGAACGTCTGCGGCCCGGCGGCCGCGCTGTTGACCGTCGCCGCGAAGCGGGTGATCGGCCGGTACGCCTGCTCGCTTCGGAAGCTCGGGCCCGCGTCCTGTTCCTCCACCGCGTACTCCGTCGGCACGAGCAGGATCGGGCTGCGGTCGCCGTGGGCCTGGGCGACCGCCCCGAATGCGGCCTCGGTGCCCGGCCCGTACTGGGTGACGCAGGGCAGGAGCCGCTCGCCGTTCGTGGCGCGGGCGAAGCCGTCGGCGATGTTCACCGCAACGCGCTCGGTGCGGGTGATGATCGGGCGCATGCCGAGCGCGGCGGCGGAGTTGATGAGCCGGTTCTCGGGGAACCCGACCACGTGCTCCGCTCCCTCGCGCTGGAGCAGCCCGGCGATCCTGTCAGCAACCAGCATGGATTGGTACGCCATCATACGGCATACTCATTTCGCCCGTCCGACCTCCTCGGCGATCATCGCGGCGACCCGCTCCATGAGCGGCTCCGGAGCGACCGTGACGCGGGCGTACCCGGGCAGCCCGAGGCCGGAGCCGGGGCGGACGAGGACGCCGCGGGCGAGCAGCGCCTCGCACACCGGGCCGTCGTCGACGCCGAGCCGGACGAGGACGAAGTTGGCGTGCGACGGGTGGCTCTCGAGCCCGCGCGCGTCGAGCGCGGCACGCAGCGCGGTGCGCGCGGCGGCGACCTCGGTGCGGCGCCGTGCGAGGAAGCCGTCGAGCCCGACCGCGGCGCGGCCCGCTGCGAGGGCGGCCCGGTTCACGTTGAACGGCTCCTGGACGACGTCGAGCAGGCGGGCCACGGCGGGGTCGGCGATCGCGACGCCCAGCCGCAGCCCGGCGAGGCCGAACGACTTCGAGAACGACCGCAGCACGACGACCGGGCGTCCCTCGGCGACGTCCCGGAGCCGGTCGGCCCGCACGTCCGGCTCGGCGAAGTCCATGTAGGCCTCGTCGGCGACGACGACGCAGTCCGGCGGCAGGCCGTCGAGGAGCTCGCGCCACGCCGCGCGGTCGATCAGCGCGCCGGTCGGATTGTTCGGGTCGGAGATCCAGACGACGGTCGCGCGCTCGGCCCGCGCGGCCTCCGCGACCGCTGCGAGGTCGAAGTCGAGGCCCGCCATCGGCGTTTTGACGACGCGCGCGCCGGCGGCCGCCGACATGTGGGCGTAGAGGCCGTAGGTGACCTCGGGCACCACGGCCGTCCGGCCCGCTTCGAGGAACGTCGCGGCCAGCGCCGCGATGAGCGCCTGGGCGCCGTGCGCCGGGATGACGCACTCGGCCGGGACGCCGAGCGCCGACGCCGCGGCGGTGACGAAGTCCGCGTAGGCCCGCTCGGGATAGAACGCCGCGTTTCGGAGCTCGGCCGCCGCCGCGTCGAGCACGACCTGCGAGGGCCCGAACAGGTCTTCATTCCAGTTCAGCGGCTCGAGCTCGTCGAGGCCGAGCTGCTCCTTCAGCTCGTCGCGGGTCAGCCCGGGGTGATACGGCGTCAGCTCGGCGAGCGACGGTCGCGCGATCCGCGTCCAGTCCGTCATGCGGCGAGCTCCCGGAGCGCCGCCTCGAGCACGCCCACGGCCGCGGCAACCGCGTCGGCGCCCGTCGCCTCCTCGGGCGCGTGGCTCACGCCCTCGGCGTCGCTTCGTACGAAGAGCATCCCCGACGGGCACGCCCGCCCCCGCCGTGATCGCCGCGTCGTGCCCGGCCCCCGAGGGCAGCTCGACCGGCTCGAGACCGGCGCCGGCGATGGCCCGCCGGAGCGCGTCCGAGGGCTCGGGGTCCATCGCCACGGGCTCGTAGCGCCAGCGCGGGACGACCTCGACCTGGCACGAGGCGCCGTCGGCGGCATGGCGGGCGGCGCTCGACGCGCGGCGACCAGCGCGTCCAGCCGATCGCTGTCGGGCGCGCGGAGATCGGCGAAGAGCTCGACCCGCCCCGGGATCGTGTTGGTCGCGCCCGGCGACACGTCCAGCCGGCCGACGGTCGCGACGGCGCCGGACAGGCTGCGCGCGGCATCGTGCACCCGGCGCACGAACCCGGCCGCTGCGCCGAGCGCGTCCGACCGCAGGTCCATCGGCACCGTGCCGGCGTGGCCGCGCCGGCCGGCGAAGACGATCTCGATCCCGGCCATCCCGGCGATCGACGTGACGACGCCCAGCGTCGCGCCCTGCGCCGCGAGCGACGGCCCCTGCTCGATGTGCGCCTCGACGAAGCACGCTGGCGCACGGTCGAGGATCGCCTCCGAGGGCAGGCTCTGCCCCAGCCCGAGCGCCGTGAACGCCTCGCCGAGCGTGACCCCGTCGGCGTCGACGAGATCGGCCTCGTCGGCCTCGAGCTCGCCGAAGAGCGCCCTCGAGCCGAACACTCCGCGGCCGAACCGTGGGCCCTCCTCCAGCCGGAAGGCGACGACGGCGATCGTCCGCCGGGCACCGCCCGACGCCTTGATCGCCGCGGCGGCCTCGAGCGCCGTGACGACGCCGAGCGCGCCGTCGAAGCGCCCGCCGTCGGGCGGCGTGTCGAGGTGGGAGCCGCTCCAGACCTCGGACAGCGACGGATCGGCCCCCGCCGCGCGCCCCCACAGGTTCCCCGCGCGATCGACCGTCACGGCGAGCCCCGCCTCGTGCATCCAGCCGGCGACGAGGTCGTGGGCGCGCTGCTCGCCCTCACCGAGGCCGGGCCTGTTGGTGCCTGCGTCGCGGCCGATCTCGAACAGCGCGTCGAGGCGCTCGATGATCCGGCCGGCGGACTGGAGCCAGCCTGGAGGGAGCTCGACCACGCGCGAACCCTACGCGGTTCGCCGTGCAGTACGCTCTTGGACGTATGACGGAAACCCCGTTCGTCCCCCCGGAGTTCGTCCCGCCGCGAGGTCTCGCCGACCCCCGGTTCGTCCTCGAGCCGCTCGGGCCGCAGCACAACGAGCGCGACTACGCCGCCTGGACGTCGTCGGCCGAGCACATCCATGCGACACCCGGCTTCGTCGGGAGCAGCTGGCCCCACGAGATGACGCCCGAGGAGAACCGCGCCGACCTCGAGCGGCACGAGCGCGACTTCGCCGGCCGCACCGGGTTCACGTACACCGTGCTCGATCCGGGGGACGGCGACGTCATCGGGTGCCTCTACATCTACCCGCGCAAGGACGGGGCGACCGGGGCGCGCGTCACGTCGTGGGTGCGC
Organism: uncultured Actinomycetes bacterium; assembly: GCA_963706075.1. Classification (GTDB taxonomy): domain Bacteria; phylum Actinomycetota; class Thermoleophilia; order Gaiellales; family JAICJC01; genus JAICJC01. The sequence continues at coordinate 49,802 of CAVPLP010000009.1, read as the reverse complement.
GCCGACCGGGCCGACCTCGACGTCCCGCTCGCCGAGGTCGTGGCGGCGTGGCTGGCCGAGGCGTGGCCGTTCGAGACCGTGGAGTACGCCGGCCGCTAGCCGCCCGCGGCGAGCTCGGCGAGCGTCGTCACCGTGCGCCAGTTGCGCATCGTGGCGGCCACACCGAGCCGGCGCTCGAGCACCGCGTTCGTGAGCTTCGAGCGGCCGAGGCCGTCCGGGTAGTGCAGGTACACCTCGCGGCCGGCCACCTCGAGCTCGTCCGGCGCGAACTGGGCGGCGTCGAGCTTCTTGACCGCCGCGGCGGTCGGCGCCGCGGACAGGAACGCGACGTGGAGCTGCTTCATGTCGGCGCCGCGATCCCCGTACGGCGTGCCGTCGACGACGCGGGCCAGCTCGGCCCCGGTGCGGACGAGCACCGAGACCGTGAGCCCCAGCTCGGCCGCGATCGCCTCCTCCATGGCGGAGGCGAGAGCGGCGTCGCTCTTCCTCGACGACCGGAAGACGGCGTTTCCGCTCTGGAGGTAGGTCTCGACCGATTCGTGGCCAAGGCCCTCCATCAGTGTCCGCAGGTCGGCCATGCGGATCTTCTGATGGCCGCCGACGTTGATCCCGCGAAGCAGCGCGACGTAGGTGGGCACGCGGGCATTCTCGCACGTGAGCGCGGTCACACTCCCGTGCGGACTTTCCCGATTATTGGCAAAACCTGTATGATCGCCGCGGGATCCCGGGGGAGGCACTTCCGCAGGATCAGTGGGCGTTACGGCCACTCGCCGCCGCCGGTCCTGGCGGCGGCGACGCCGTTTCGGTTTCCTCTCTAGTCTTCGGGCGATGGCGGAGCAGGTCGAGGTCGTCCACTACACCGATCCGAGCTGCCCCTGGGCGTACTCGGCCGAGCCGTTCATGCGGGCGCTCGAGTGGCGCTACGGGGACGGGCTCGCCTGGCGGCTTGTCACGATCGGCCTCCGCGAGGACACGTCCAGCCTCGTGAGCTCCGGGACGACGCCCGAGTCGCGGGTGAACGGCTGGCGGTGGTTCGCCGACACGTTCGGGATGCCGCTCCTCACGACCCCCCGCGCCCGGCTCGTCGCGTCCGGCAGGATGTGCCGCGCCGTGAAGGCCGCGGGTCTCCAGGGGGCCGCTCAGGAGCGCGGGATGCTGCGGGGCGTTCGGATGGCGTGGTTCACGTCGCTGCTCCTCCTCGACGAGGACGAGGCGTTCGCCGAGATCGCATCCGGCGTGCCCGGGCTCGACCCCGAGCGGCTGGTGCGCGACCTGACGGCGGGCGCCGTCGAGGACGCCTACGAGGCGGACCGCGCCGAGGCGCGGTCGGCAGCCGGGATCGGCGACCCCGCGATCGCGCAGGACCGGGCGGCGCTCTTCGACGGCGGCGCCCGCTTCACCGCGCCGAGCCTCGTCTTTCGCCACGAGGGCCGGACGCTCGTCGCCGGCGGCTTCCAGTCGTTCGAGGCCTACGACGTCTGCGTCGCCAACCTCGCACCCGGCCTTCCGCGGCGCCCGCCTCCTGAGCCGCTCGAGCTCCTCGCCGAGTACCCGGACGGCCTGACGACGGTGGAGGTCGCGCAGGTCTGCCGAGGCCGAAACGACCCGCCCGACATCGCCGGCACCGAGGCGGCGCTCGTGAGCCTGGCCGAGTCGGGCGCGATCCGCCGCAGCGCGATCGGCGATGCCTCGAGCCTCTGGCAGCCCGCTGCCTGACCGGCTCATCCTGGTGCGGCACGGCGCCACGGCCTGGAACGCCGAGGGCCGGTTCACGACCCGGACGGACGTCGAGCTCTCGCCCACCGGGCGGGAGGAGGCCGAGGCGGCGGCGCGGGCGCTTGCCGGCATCGGGATCGAACGGGTGATGTGCTCGCCGCTTCTCCGGGCGCGCGCGACGGGCGAGGCGATCGCCGCGGCGGCCCCCGGGCCACCGGCCGTGACCATCGACGAGCGCCTGCGCGAGATCGACGCCGGCCCGTTCGAGGGCCTGACCGGCGCCGAGATCGAGGCCGGGCCGTTGGCCGAGGCAGTTCCACCGATGGCGATCCGAGACCGACCCCGAGTTTCCGGACGGCGCCGAGACCTACGAGTCGGCTGTCGCCCGCGCACGGTCGTTCTTCGGCGACGTTCGCGACCTGCCCGGGACGACGCTCGCGGCCACCCACGGCTCCCTGGCGCGCGTGCTCGTGACGGCGGTCGATCCTGGGCATCGACCCCGGTCTTCACCGGCGGATGTGGCTCGACCACTGCCACTGTGCGGTCGTCGCGCTCGACGAGTCGCCGCCGCGCCTGGTCGCGCTCAACGTCGACGCGCGCAACATCGGGGTCTGACCCCGATGTTGCATGGTTAGGCGTCCGGCCGAAATAGACCCTATTATCCGCCGGGCATGCGCCGCGGAATCGTTGTCACCGTCCTCATGTTTGCGGCGCTCGCGTTGCCGGCGCCGGCCTACGCATCGCTGTCGATCGGCTCGAGCGGGCCCGCCGTACACGCGCTCCAGAAGAAGCTGGTGAAGCTCCGCTATCTGGGCCCGTCCGGGCTGACGGGCGTCTACAGCGCCCGCACCGCTCAGGCCGTGATGGCGTTCCAGGGCTGGGTGGGCCTCACCCGCGACGGCGTCGCCGGCCCGACGACCCTCCAGCGCCTGCACAAGGCCAAGCACCGGCCGACCCCGTGGTCGCGCGTCTACAAGCACATCGAGGTGCACAAGGATCGCCAGGTCGCGCTCCTGATCGGCAAGGGCGGCAAGGTCACGCGGGCGATCCACGTCTCCACCGCCGCGCCGGGCCACGTCACGCCCTTCCGGGCACTTCCACATCTACCGGAAAGAGCTGATGTCCTGGTCGAAGCCCTTCCACGTGTGGCTTCCCTACGCCAGCTACTTCTACGGCGGCGACGCATTCCACCAGTACCCGTCCGTGCCCGGATATCCCGCATCCCACGGGTGCATTCGCATCTTCGACCGCGACGCGATCGTCGTCTACCAGTTCGCGACCGTCGGCACGCGCGTCGCCATCCGCTAGAGCCGCCGTGGACGTCCACGGTCTTCTCGGCGATCATCGCTACCGGCTGATCGCGTTCGACTGGGACGGCACGGCCGTCACCGACCGCAAGGAGCACCCGGCCGAGCTGGCCCGCGCGATGCAGCGGCTCCTCGACGCCGGCTCGCTCCTGGTCGTGATCACGGGGACGAACGCCGACAACGTCGGCGGCCAGATCGCGCCGCTCCTCACGCCGGCTGCCCTCTCCCGCCTCTACATGATGGTGAATCGCGGCTCGGAGGTGTACGCACACGAGGCCGACGGGACGCGCTCGCTGCTCTGGGGCCGCGAGGCGTCGTCCGAGGAGGACGCCGCCCTCGACAGCGCGGCCGACACCGTCCGAAACCGGCTCGCCGCCGACCACGGGATCGAGATCGACATCATCCGAAACCGCCTGAACCGGCGGAAGCTCGACCTGATCCCGACGCCGGAGTGGGCCGACCCGCCCAAGGCCCGGATCGGCGAGCTCCTCGCAGCCGTCGAGGAGCGGCTGAAGCCCGTTCCCGGCGGGATCGGCGCCGTGATCGACATGACCGACGCCGCGGCGAAGGCCGCGGGCCTGCGCGACCCGCGCATCACCACCGACGTGAAGCACGTCGAGGTCGGGCTCACGGACAAGTCCGACTCGATCGCCTACGTGATGCGAAGGCTCGCGCCCGTCCGCGCCATCCTGCCGGCCGAGGTCCTGCTGGCCGGCGACGAGTTCGGACCGATCGCCGGCTTCGAAGGCTCCGACTACCGCATGGTGTCGCGCCTCGCGGAGGGCGCGACGATCGTGTCGGTCGGGCGCGAGCCGAACGGGGTGCCGCCCGGCGTCGTCCACCTGGGCGGTGGGCCGGCCGCGTTCGTCGAGCTTCTCGACGCGCAGGCCGATCTCGGCGTCGCCCCTGTCCCGGCGCCGCCCGCGCCCGAGGAGCCCGCCGGGCCGCTGCCGCCGCCCGACGGGTGGGTGGTCGAGCGCACGGGGTACGACGCGGTGTCTGAGGCGTCATCCGAGACGCTGTTCGCGCTCGGGAACGGGTTCATGGGGATTCGCGGGACGGCCGACGAGGGCGGTCCAGGCGCGGCTCCTGGGGCGTACGTCGCGGGCCTCTTCGACGGCACGACGGCCGGTCAGGAGGACCTGGTGGTGATCGCCGACTGGGCCGCCAGCGAGATCTCGGTCGCCGGCCGGGCCCTGCGTCCGTGGGAGTGGCACGTCCTCGAGAACACCCGCCGGCTCGACCTCCGGGCGCTCCGCCTCGAGCGCACGCTGCGCTGCGTCGATCCCGACGGCCGCACGTGGCGGCTCCACTCCGAGCGGTTCGTGAGCCTCGCCGACCGCCATGTCGGCGCGATCCGGCTCGAGCTCGCGCTCGAGGACGGGCCCGAAGCCCGCGTCGAGGTGGTCGCCGCCCTCCGCACCCACGAGAGCCACGGGCCGCTGCCGCATGTCGAGCTGGTCGCGACCGGGAGCGTCGGCGAGATCGAGGTCCTGCACGCGCGCACGCCGGGCAACCGGGTCGCGGTCGATCACGCGCTCGCGGTGAGTGCGCTCTCGGGCGGCGAGCCCGTCGCCGCCGAGCACACGGTCGGCGACGACATGTGCGGCAGGGCCGTGGAGTGCGACCTGGCGGCGGGCGAGGAGCTGCGCGTCGACCGGTTCGTCGTGGTCCACACCGAGCGGGAGGTCGCGCTGCCGGGGCCGTCGGCCGTCAGGGCCGCCCGATCGGCGCAGGCGGCGGGCTTCGACGCCCTCCTCGAAGCCCACCGGGCGGCATGGGCGCAGGTGTGGGAGCTCGCCGACGTCGAGATCGAGGGCGACCAGGATGCCCAGGTGGGAGTGCGGTTCGCGGCGGCTGAGCTGATCGCCGCCGCCCCGACCGAGAGCAGCCGGTCGTCGATCGGCGCCAAGGGTCTCACCGGAGACGGCTACAAGGGCCACGTCTTCTGGGACACCGACATCTTCCAGCTGCCGTTCTTCGCAGCCGTCAGGCCGGACATCGCGCGCCGGATCGTCGAGTACCGCGTGCTCACGCTCGACACGGCCCGCCGGAACGCCGAGAGCGCCGGCCTGCGCGGCGCGTGGTACGCCTGGGAGAGCGCGGCCTCGGGCGAGGACGTCACCCCGTCGTTCGTCATCGGGCCGGGCGGCCGCCGTCTGGAGGTGCTGACCGGGCACCGGGAGATCCACGTCGTCGCCGACGTGGCGTGGGCCATCGAGACGTATGTGCGCACGTCCGGCGACGAGGCGTTCCTCGACGCCGGCGGCGGCGAGGTGACCGCCGAGTGCGCGCGCTTCTTCGTGAGCCGGGCGGTCGAGACCGCCCGCGGCCTCGAGATCCACGACGTGATCGGCCCCGACGAGCTCCACGAGCAGGTGAACAACAGCGGATTCACCAATGCGATGGCGGCGTGGACGCTGCGCCGGGCCGCCGACCTGGCCGATTCCGGGCACGCCCCGGCCGAGCCCGGCGAGCCCGAGCAGTGGCGCTCGGCGGCCGACCGGATGGTGATCCTGCGGACAGAGGACGGGCTCATCGAGGAGCACGAGGGGTTCATGGAGCTGCCGCTGCCCGTTCCGCCGGACGAGCGGGCCGGTCGCGACGAGCTCGCCTGGCAGCGCGACCGCATGGAGTGGCGCGACGTCAAGCAGGCCGACATCGTGATGCTGATGGCGCTTCTCGAGCCGCAGTTCGACGCGGCCGAGCGCGCGGCGAGCTATCGCCTGTACGAGCCGCTCACCCGCCACCTCTCGTCGCTTGTCGGAGGCCGTGCACTCGCTGGTCGCCCGCCGCTCCGGCATGGACGACGAGGCCGACGACTACCTGCGACGCGCCACGGCGATCGACCTCGAGGACAGCCGCGGCAACCGCGCCGAGGGGCTCCACATGGCGACCCAGGGCGGCCTCTGGCAGGCGGTCGTCCTGGGTTGTGCGGGAGCCCGCGCCCTGGACGACGGGTCGTTCCGGCTCGATCCCAATCTCCCCGCGGGATGGGATCGCCTGCGGTTCCGCTGGATCCACCGCGGCACCCCGCTCACCGTCACCGTCTCGCGCGACGAGCTGCTCGTCGAAGCGGCCGAGGGGACCGCCGCGATCACGGCCCCCGGCTGGACGGGCGAGGTGCACGCGGGCGCGCCGCTCCGGCTCGCCGGCGGCTCCGGCGGCTGGCGCGCCGTGGCCTGATAATTACAGTTTCTTCACTTAAGACCGTTCTGGCAACGGCCGATGACGGACGGTATGGGAACGGGTCGGCGGGTGATCGCGCTCGTCGCCGCAGCGGGGGTCCTCATGATCGCTGCGGTGCCGGCGCAGGGTGCATCTCAACCACGGTGGATGGGTCTGTTTCGCGCGATCAACAAGGTGCGCGCGAACCACGGCCTGCACCCGATCGTGGTCTCGACGCGGCTGCACCTCGCCGCCAGGCGGCACTCGCACGACATGCTGTGGCGCGGGTACTTCGCTCACACGAGCCCGACCGGGTCGACGCTGACGCAGCGGGTGATGACGTCCGGCTTCATCACGTACGGCCAGTGGTGGGCCGGTGAGACGCTCGCCTGGGGCAGCGGGTCGTACGGTGATCCGTCCGGCGTCGTCCAGGCCTGGCTGAAGAGCCCGGAGCACCGGGCGATCATGCTCTCGTCGCGATATCACCTGGTCGGCATCGGCCGGGCGTACGGCACCTTCCTCGGCCACCCGGGCGCTTCGGTGTGGACCGTGGACTGGGGCCACCGCTAGCGGCTCGCCAGGGACCGGGCGCCGACTGCGCCATTCCGGCCACACGCGTCACAGGCCGGCGCCGATGCGCACACGAGAGTGTGCCGGGGTCTGACCACGGGGTACTCCGTTACCATAGGCCGCATGGTTCCCCGAAAGCTCGTGCTGGCATCGCCACGCGGCTACTGCGCCGGTGTCGACCGGGCCGTCGACACGGTCGAGCGGGCGCTCGAGCACTTCGGCGCCCCGGTCTACGTGCGCAAGGAGATCGTCCACAACCGGCACGTGGTCAGCGAGCTGGCCGACCGCGGCGCCGTCTTCGTCGACTCGGAGCTCGACGTACCCGAGGGCGGCGCGGTCGTCCTCTCGGCCCACGGCGTCGCGCCCGAGGTCTACCGCAACTCGAAGACGCGCGGTCTCAGGGTGCTCGACGCGACCTGCCCGCTCGTGAGCAAGGTGCACGCCGAGGCGCGCCGCTACGCCGCCCGCGGATACACGATCGTGCTCATCGGCCACGAGGGCCACGAGGAGGTCGTCGGCACGATGGGCGAGGCGCCGGAGTCGATCCAGCTGATCGGCTCGGTCGACGAGATCGACGGCCTCGACGTCCCCGATCCCGAGCGCGTCGCCTACATCACCCAGACGACGCTGTCGGTCGACGAGACGCTCGAGATCATCGCTGCGCTCCGGCAGCGCTTCCCGGCCGTGATCGGGCCCGCCAAGGACGACATCTGCTACGCCACCCAGAACCGCCAGAACGCGGTCAAGGAGCTGGCCCGCGAGGTCGACCTCGTCCTCGTCATCGGGTCGCGCAACTCCTCGAACTCGAACCGGCTCGTCGACGTCACCCGCGAGATGGGCGTCGCGGCCCATCTGATCGACGACGAGTCGGGCATCGACCCCGCCTGGCTGGACGGGGTCGACACCGTCGGCATCACGTCGGGCGCATCGGCGCCGGAGTCGCTCGTGACGCGGGTCGTCGACCACTTCCGCGCGCTCGGCACCGAGCTCGTCGAGTCGCACGAGCTGGTCGACGAAGACGTCCACTTCTCGCTGCCGATCGAGCTGCGCCGGGCCGCGTCGGCCTAGCAGTTCGCCCGCAGGAACTCCCTGAGGAGACCGAAGTCCCCGCGATGGGCCGCGGCGATCTCGCGGTCCGTGGCGGCGAGCGCGCCGCGGGTGTATCCGCCCGCATCCTCGAGCTCCCCGGGCCGGTGAAGCGGCATCATCCGCCGCAGCCGCAGGGCCTCGGCGTATGACCGCGCCACCGCAGCGTCGTCGCCCGCCTGCGCCGCGCCCACCCAGTTGCCGTACCACGCGCACTGCGCCTGGCCGAGCGCGAACTCCAGCGCGTAGTGCTTGCCGTAGAGCGAGTTCGCGGGGAGGTCGATCGGCTGCCAGTGCGAGCCGGCCGGCAGGTCGATCGTCCGCTTGACGGCGGTGTATTGCCGGCGCACCGTCGGCGCGGAGTCGTCGGTCGAGATCGAGGAGTAGACCGTGGCCCCGCCGGCGAGCAGGGCCGCGGCCGCGATCGCCGCGGCGATCGGCCACCGCCGCCGGCGGTTCCCGGCCGTGGCCGGTGAGCGCAGGATCGCGGCGCGCATGGCGCCGGCCTCGGCCTCCGGCAGCGGCCGCAGGGCGGCGGCGGGGTCGTGGCGGCGGAGCGTCGTCGTGAGGTCGTGAGCCATGGTCAGAGTCCTCCGTGGGAGAAGAGCGTCTCGGCGCCTGCCGTCCCGTCGGCCGCGGCGAGCTCGCGGGCCAGCCGCCGGCGAGCACGCATGAGCCGGACGGCGACGTTGGCGCGGGTACAGCCGAGGACCACCGCGATCGCGTCGCGGTCGAGCCGGTCCCAGGCGGTCAGGAGGAGCACCTCGCGGTCGCGCTCGTCGAGCTTCCTGAGCGCAGCCTGGATCGCGTCGCGCTCGCCGACCGCGGCGGCCGGGTCGCGCGACTCGGCCGGCTCCGATGCGCAGCCGGCGTTCGAGGTGGCCGCGACGGCGCTCGCCTCGGCGCTCGTTCAGCCGGATGTTGCGGGCGACTCCGAGGAGCCACGGGAGCGGATCGGGCGGCACCGCGTCGAGCCGCCGCCAGCAGACCAGGAACGTCTCGGCGGTGACGTCATCGGCCAGCTCCGGATCGCGCCGCCACATGTACGCACGCACCGCCTCGCGATGCGCGTCGAAGAGCGCCGTGAACCGTGCCTCTCGTCTGTCATCGGTCAAACCCGTCCTCCGTCTTCGGGGGCAGTCCCCCCTCTATGTCCGGACCGGGCTCCGCGATTGCGTCAGACGGCGAGCGTCGCGAGCAGGTCGGCCTCGCGCTCGGGCGTGAGCGCGGCCGCCGACCGCACCTCCGGGTGCTCGCGGTCCCAGGCGAGCGTGTCGCGAACGATGTCGTCGATCGGCCGGAACGCGAGCCCCGCCGCGATCGCCCGGGCCGAGCTGATCTGCATGAAGCCGGCGTCGGTCGGGTTGGCGCCCTCCCCCACCCACAGCGGCAGCTCGCTCCACGGCTCGACGCCGGCCTCGATCAGCGCCGCCTCGTCCGTCCAGACCGGCCGCGCATCCGAGCCGGACACGCGCGCGCACGCGTCGAAGAGCTCCACCATGCCGGTCTGCGCGGCGGGGCCGCAGGCGTTCATGACGCCGGTGAGCCCGCGGTGCGCGGCGGAGAGCATCCACGCTGCGAGGTCGCGCCCGTCGATGAACTGGACCGGGCGCTCCGGGCCGCCGGGCAGGAGCACGTCGCCGCCGGCGGCGATCCTCCGCGGCCAGTACGTGAAGCGGTCCGACGGGTCCCAGGGACCGACGATGAGCCCCGGCCGCACGTTCAGCACCCTGCCCGGCATCGCGGCCTCGGCGGCCTCCTCGCACAGAGCCTTCAGGCCGCCGTAGGTGTCGCCGTCGACCACCTCGGTCGCCGGATCGTCCAGCACTGCGACCGGCGCCGCCTCGTCGAGGCCCGGCTCACCGACGTCGCCGTAGACCGACTCGCTCGACACGAACGTGTAGTGCCCGCACCGGTCCGCAAGCGCGCGAGCCGACGCGGCCACGACACGCGGGACGTAGCCGCAGGTGTCGACCACGGCGTCCCACTCGCCGCCTGCCAGCGCGTCGAGCCCGCCGTCACGATCGCCCGAGATGCGCCTGACCTGCCCGGCGAAGAGCTCGGGGTTCGTCTGTCCGCGGTGGAAGAGCGTGACGTCGTCGCCCGCCGCGAGCGCCGCGTCGACCAGGTGGCGCCCGAGGAAGTGCGTGCCTCCGATGACGAGGAGCCGCACGGGCTACGCCTTCGCGATCCCGAGCTCGGGCCCGGGCTCGACGGAGACGGCGAGCGTCTCGGCTGCGATCCAGTCTCCGTGCTCGGCGAAGGCGCGCGTCACGTCGCCGTCCCGCTCCGGATAGGTGAGCCGGATGCGGTCGGTGATCTCGAGGCCGGCGTCCTTGCGCATGTCCTGGATCTGGCGGATCAGGTCGCGCACGACCCCCTCGAGCTTGAGCTCCGGCGTGATCTCGGTGTCGAGCGCGACCACGAAGCCCTCACCGTCGGTGACGGCGAACCCCTCCCGGGCGCGGCTGCGGAGCTCGAACTCGCCGGGCTCGAGCGTCCAGTCGCCGACCTGCACCGAGTCGCCGCGCAGCTCGAACTGGCCCTCGCGCAGGAGGCCGCGGATCATCGCCAGGTCGCGGCCGTGCTTGGGCCCCAGCACCTTGAGCATCGGCACGACCTCGGTCTGGGCGAACTCCTCGGCCGAGGTCGCCAGGCGCACCGCCTTCACGCCGAGCTCGGCGCCGATCAGGTCGACGTGCTCGCCGATCTGGCGCCGCCGGTCGGCGTGGTCGGTCGCGACGATGACCTCGGCGAGCGGCTGGCGCAGCTTCAGGTTCGCCTCCGAGCGGGCCCGGCGGCCGAGCTCGACGACCGTCCGCACCGACTCGAGCGACGCGACCAGGCCGGCGTCGTCGAGCGCGTCGACCGGCTCGGGGTAGGGGGCGAGGTGGACGCTCGCCTCCGCATCGGCACACTGGCCGCGCACGAGGTTCTGCCACATCTCGTCGGCCAGGAACGGCATGACCGGCGCGACGCACCGGATCGCCTGGACGAGCGCGTACCAGAGCGTCGCGTGCGCAGCCCGGGTCGACGCCTCGTCGTCGGACTTCCAGAACCGCGACCGTGAGAGCCGCACGTACCAGTTCGAGAGGTCGTCCACGTGCGCCTCGAACGCCCTCACGAGCCGCGGGCGAGTCGTAGGTGTCGAGCGCCGCGCGGCACTCGCGCACCAGCGCCTGCGTGCGCGCGACGACCCAGCGGTCGAGGGGCTGCATCCCCTCCGGCCCCGGCCCGGCGGCGAGCGTCGCAGCGTCGGGCTGGAAGTCGTTGATGCCGGCGTAGGTGACGAAGAACGCGTACGTGTTCCACAGCGTGAGCAGCCGCTTCTTCACGTCGCCGGCCCGGCCGTAGCCGAAGTTCAGGTTCTGGGCCGGCGGCTGGGCGGCGTACATCCAGCGCATGACGTCGGCGCCCATCTCCTCGATCGCGTCCTCGAACCAGATCGCGTTCCCCCACGACTTGTGCATGGGCCGGCCCGTCTCGTCGTTCACCTTCTCGTACGTGAGCACCCGCCGGTAGGGCGACCGGCCGTCCAACGCGACCCCCATGAAGAGCATCGAGTAGAACCAGAGCCGGATCTGCTCGCGCATCTCCGACACCCAGTCGGCCGGGTACCACTTCTCCCAGTGCGCGTGGTCGGGCAGATCGGCGACCGTGACACCGACGCCGGCGCCCTCGGCATAGCCGGCCTCGACGAACGTCTCGTTGTGCCAGCCGAGCGTCGAGAACGGGACGATCCCGGCGTCGAGCCATGCGTCGCCGACGTCGGCCACCCGGCGCGCGTCCCCGGCGCACTGGCCGCAGCGGATGACGACGTCGTCGATCCACGGCCGGTGCAGCTCCTCGAGCCCCTCGGTGCCGCCCACGGCCCGCTCGAGCAGCTCCGCCTTCGACCCGACCACGGTCAGGTGGCCGTCGTCGCAGAGATAGAACGGCAGCGGCAGGCCCCAGTAGCGCTTGCGGCTGATGCACCAGTCGCCCATGTTGCGCAGCCAGTCCTCCATGCGCTTCGCGTACTGGGGCGGCGTCCACTCCACCCCGCGGGCGGCCTGGATCATCGGCTCGCGGATCTCGTCGCAGCCGATGAACCACTCGTCGACGAGCCGGTAGATGAGCTCGGTGCCGCAGCGCCAGCAGACCGGATAGCGGTGGGTGATCTCGCCCTCCTCGACGAGCCGGCCGCGCTGGCCGAGGTCGTCGACGATCATCTGCGCCGCCTCGGCCGTGACGTGGCCGTGCAGCCAGCCGTACTCGGGGAAGAACGCGCCGGCCTCGTCAACCGGGATCAGCGCCTCGAGGCCCTCGCGCTTGCCGAGCTCGAAGTCCTCCTCGCCGCAGCCCGGCGCGATGTGGACGACGCCCGTCCCCTCCTCCATCGACACGTCGTCCCAGGCCACGACCCGGTTCTCGAAGCTCCCCTGGGCGGGGAGCTCGTCGAACGGCGCGGTGTAGGTCAGCCCCACGAGCTCGGACCCGCGCACCGTCCCCAGGACCCTTCCGACGATCGGGCTCGCCTCGAGCCTCGCCGCCGCGACGATCGCGATCCCGGACGCCGTCTCGACGCGCACGTAGTCGGCGTCGGGCCGCACCGCCGCGGCGACGTTCGCCGGGAGCGTCCACGGCGTCGTCGTCCACACGACCAGGTATTCGCGGTCGCGCCCCGCGAGCGGCATGCGGACGTGCAGCGACGGGTGCGTCAGGTCCTTGTAGGAGTCGATCAGCTCGTGCTGGGAGAGCGACGTCCCGCAGCGCGGGCACCACGGCATCGAGCGGTGCCCCTTGTAGAGCCAGCCGCGCTCGTTGCAGACCTGGAGGAAGCCCCAGATGTAGGAGATGTTGGGGTCGGTCATCGTGTAGTACGACCGCTCCCAGTCCATCCACTGCCCGAGCCGCTTGGAGTGCTCGGTGAGCTGGCCCGAGAAGAGCGCCACGCGATCGCGGCAGGCGCGCGCGAACCGCTCCAGGCCGTACTCCTCGATCTCGCGCTTGGAGTTGAGGCCGAGCTCCTTCTCGACGCCGACCTCGACCCACAGGCCCTGGCAGTCGAAGCCGTTCTGGTAGAAGAGGTCGCAGCCCCGCATCGCCGCGTAGCGCTGCCAGATGTCCTTGAGCGTGCGGCCCCACCCGTGGTGGACGCCCATCGGGTTGTTGGCCGTGATCGGGCCGTCGATGAAGCTGAACGTCGGGCCGCCGCGGTTTCGGTCGCGGAGCGTCTCGAACGTGCGCTCGCTCTCCCACCGCGCGAGCGTCGAGTGCTCGAGCGCGACGTGGTCGGGCTTCGCGGGGACCGGCTGGAAGGGCGGCATCCGCGGGAGTCTATTCCGCGCGGGCCCGTTCCTCGCTCAGCGCCTGCCGGCCTCCCGGCAGGCGTGGACGCGCTTCACGTACGAGCTAGTCAATCTCGTGCTTGTGCAGAAAGTCGTCGAACGCGGCGTGCTTGGCGAGGTAGCTCGACAGCTCGGCGAAACCGAACTCGAACCACTCCGACAGCCAACGCTCGTCGATCTCCACATGCTTTTCGTGCAGCTCATCCATGGCACTTCCTCCAGACAGGGCCGCTGTCCGGCTGGGTGATGCGATTTCCGCCTCCACCGTCGGAGTCCTGTCTCGGTGGTGGCGGCCGATGGACAAGTAATCGGCCGAGAGCCCGGCAAGCTTTACGTTTTCGTCACAAATCCGTTGCAGATCTGGCTGCACGCCACACACGCCATTCGGCGAGCGCCCGCTCCCCGTTTGGGAACGCGAGCTCGGCGGGGAGCGCGTCGGGCTCGAACCAGCCGATCTCGGTCACGTCGTCGCGCGGCCGGCCGTCTCCGTCGCCGACGACCCGGGCGGCGTAGAACACGTTCAGCGTCGGCGCGCCGTCGCCGTAGCGGTCGGGGTAGATGCCGAGGAAGTCGCCGACCTCGATCTCGAGGCCGGTCTCCTCGAGGAGCTCGCGCCGCAGCGCGTCCGGCGGCTCCTCGCCCGCCTCGATGAAGCCGCCGGGCGTGTCCCACATCCCGAGGCGCGGCTCGATCCCACGCCGTGTCAAGAGCACCCGCCCGTCGCGCTCGACGATGGCGCTGACCGTCGGCGCCGGGTTCTCGTACAGGACGAGCCCGCAGGCGGGACAGTGCAGACGGTCCGCATCCTCGCCCTGGACGGGCCCGAACCGGAGCCCGGCGGCGCAGCGCGGGCAGACGCGCCAGTCCTTCACGCCGCCTCGCGGAGGACGGCATCCGAGAGGTCGGGCCAGCCGCCGGGCTGCATCATCCAGCCCGAGTACGTGCCCCGGTTGGCCAGGCACACGAGCCCGACGCGCGCGACCGGGTCGGCCCACATCACCGTGCCGGCGGCGCCGAAGTGCGACAGGGTGGACGGCGAGCAGGCGGCCGAGAGCCAGTGCGGCTCCTTCCCGTCGCGGATGTCACAGCCGAGTCCCCAGTCTGCGACGTCCCAGGTCTGGAACGACTCGATCCCGCCGGGGATGCCCGGGAACTGGGCGCGCGCCATGTCGGCCGCGGTCTCGGGCGCGATGAGCGGCGCACCGCGCGACAGGAGCACCTGGACGATGCGGGCGTACGCGTCGACCGTCGCGAACGCCCCGCCCGCGGCCGTCGCCCGCCGGCGCCACTCGATCGAGTTGAAGAGCTGGAGGCCGGGCCGCCACATCCCCGGCTCGCGCACCCGGAGCGCGCGGGCGTCCTCGTGCTCCGGCAGGCCGAGGTACGCGTCCATGCCCAGCGGCTCGAACACCGCCTGGCGGACGTAGTCCGGGTGCGGGATGCCCGTCGCCGCAGCGAGCAGCTCGCCAAGCACGGCGTAGCCCTCGTTCGAGTAGACGCGGCGCGTCGCCGGGGGGCGCGCGAGCTCGACCTCGAGCGCCGGGACGCCGGCCGGGCCAGACTCGGGCAGGCCCGACGCGTGCGAGAGCAGATGCCTCGGCGTCACCGCCGCACGCGGCCCGGCGGCGTATGCCGCCAGATGCCGCCCGACCGGCTCGTCGAGGTCGACCGCCCCCTCCTCGACCGCGACGAGCACGGCGAGCGCGACGATCGGCTTCGTGAGCGACGCGAGCGCAAAGAGGCTCCCCGGCTCTGCCTCGCCCGCGGCCCGCTGTTCGCGGACGCCCTCGGGCCCGACGATCGCCGCCGCGACGGCCGGGACGCCGGCCGCGTCCACCCACGTATCCACCATCTCGAGCGCCACGGCGGGATCGTATGCGCCGTGTAAGGTTCGACGGAACCATGAGCGAGTTGGAGACCACGGGCGGGACGGGAGGCACCGGCGGGGGTGGCTTCGATCCGCCCCGCGGAGACGAGGGCCTCGACGACTGGTTCGCGCGCCGCCTCGAGGCGCAGGGGATCGTGGCCAACCGGGCCGGGTTCCCGACGGCCCGGATCCTGGCCGTGCTGGGGCTGGTCGTCGCGCTCGGCGCGCTGTACTGGGTGATCTCGGGCACGGGCGGCAGCAGCACGAGCGCAGCGCCGACGACCACGCAGCAGCCCCCCGCGTCGACGCCGACATCCACGGGCAAGCAGGGCGGCTCGAAGAACGGCGCCAAGATCGACTGGCGGACGGTCCCGCTCACCGTCCTGAACGGCTACGGCGCAACCGGGGCCGCGGGCGCCGCCCAGCAGCAGCTCACGTCGCAGGGGTGGAAGGTGATCGCGGCCTCGAACGCAGCGACCTCATCGATCACGCAGACCGTCGTCGTCTATGCACCCGGAAAGCTGCCCGAGGCGAAGGTCGTCGCCAAGCGCCTCCATCTCCCCGCACCCGTCGCCATCGCCGACGTGACCGGCTTCGGGACGCCGCCCGCCGGAGGTGTCGCGATCCTGCTCGGCTCCGACGGCCTCCCGGCCGTCGCAGGCTGAAACCCCCTGGCGGGATTCGGCGCCCGGCGTCGAAAGCCGGTGGGTGGTCCATCGCCGGATCGTCATCGACGTGCCCACGCGGACGATCGTCCGCGTGATCGCGCTCGTCCTCGTGGCCGCCGCGGCCGTGAAGATCGTCGCGGCGGTGAGCCACGTGCTCACCTGGATCGCGGTCTCCGTCTTCCTGGCGGTGGCGCTCGAGCCGGTGGTGCGCGTCACCGAGCGCTGGATGAGCCGGACGTGGGCGGTGCTCACGGTCTTTGCCGGGCTCCTTGGGCTCGTGGCGCTCTTCCTGGCCGTGCTGATCATCCCGATCGCGACCCAGATCGACGACCTGCGCGATGCCGCACCGGGCTACCTCCAGCGGCTCGAGCGAAACCAGACGATCCGCGACCTGAACAGCCGCTACAAGCTGGTGCAGAAGGCGCAGGACGCCGCCAAGCAGGCTCCGGCGCAGGTGTTCGGCGCGGCCGGGCGGTTCGTGAACGGCGTCGTCGCCACGCTCACCGTGCTCTTCCTCACGCTCTTTCTGATGTTCGAGTTGCCCACGATGTCCCGGGGGTTGCTCTCGCTGCTCTCGGAGGAACAGGCGGCCAGGGTGCGCCTGGTGTCCGCCGACGTGAACCGGAGCATCGGCGGCTACGTCCTCGGGAACCTCGCCATCTCGGTGATCGCCGGCGCGACCGTCGGGCTCTCGCTCTGGATCCTCGGTGTCCCCTACGCCGCCGCGCTGGCCGTCTTCATGGGCGTCTGCGACCTCGTGCCGCTGGTCGGGGCGACGGTCGGCGCGCTCGCGGCCATCGGCGTGGCGTTCGCCGCCCAGGGGGTCACGGCCGGGATCGTGATGATCGTCGTGAACGTCGTCTACCAGCAGTTCGAGAACCACATCCTCCAGCCCATCGTCTACCGAAAGACGGTGCAGCTCTCGGCGTTCCTGGTGCTCGTCGCCGTCCTGATCGGCGGGGAGCTGATGGGCGTGCTGGGCGCGCTGGTCGCGATCCCGATCGCCGGCTCGATCCAGCTCGTGGTCCGCGAGCTTCGGCAGGGAGTCGGTGAAACACCTGTACCGGGTACAGATGTTTCACCCGAGCCCGGGTCAGCCTGAAGCCTCGCGCACGAGCTCCCAGACCGTGTCCACGTGCTCGGCCGTCGTCGCCATGTTCCCGATCGCAACCCGGATGGCGTAGCGGCCGCCCAGGTCGGTGTGCGAGATGAACGCCCGGCCGTCGGCGTTCACCCGCTCGATGATGTCGGTGTTCAGGCGGCGGAGCTCGTCCTCGTCGTCGACGCCCGGCGGGTGGCGGCGGAAGCAGACCACCGAGAACGGGACCGGCGCCAAGAGCTCCCAGCCGGGCTCGGCGTCGATCACGGACTCGAGGCGGCGGGCCAGCTCGATGTGCCCGGCGATGAGCGCCGCCAGGCCTTCGACGCCGTATGCGCGGATCACCATCCACAGCTTGAGCGCCCGGAACCTGCGGCCGAGCGAGAGCCCGTAGTCCATCAGGTTCACGACGCCGTCCTCGGGCGTCGTCAGGTACGGCGCCACGAGCGAGAACGCCGCCTTGAGGTCGTCCGGCCGCGCGGTGTAGAGCAGGCTGCAGTCGACCGGGGTGAAGAGCCACTTGTGCGGATTGAAGACGAGCGAGTCGGCCCGGTCGCAGCCGTCGAGCACGTGGCGCATCTCCGGGAGGATCGCCGCCGCCCCGCCGTATGCCGCGTCGACGTGCAGCCACATGCCGTGCCGCTCGCACACGTCGGCCACGGCCGCGACCGGATCGACGCTGGTCGTCGACGTCGTGCCGACGGTGGCGACGGCCGCGATCGGCCGCACGCCGGCGGCGACATCCGCCGCGACGGCCTCGGCGAGCAGGTCGGCTCGCATGCGGAACCCGGCGTCGGTCGGCAGCTTCCGCAGCCCCTCCTGCCCGAGGCCGAGGGCGATGCAGGCCTTCTCGACCGACGAGTGCGCCTGGTCCGACGTGTAGACCCGAAGCGGCGGCAGGTCGGTCCGGCCGGCCATCCCGCGCGTGCGGATGTCAAGCCCCGCCGCCTCGCGGGCGGCCGCGAGCGCATACAGAGTCGACGCCGAGGCGGTGTCGGTGATCTCGCCGAACCACCCCGTCGGCAGGCCGGTCATCTCGGCGACCCAGCGGAGCACTCGCTGCTCGAGCTCGGTGGCCGCGGGCGACGTCCGCCACAGCATCGCGTTCACGTTGAGCGCGGCCGCGACCGTCTCGCCGAGGATGCCCGGCGGCGAGCCGCTGATCCCGAAGTAGGCCATGAAGCCCGGGTGGTTCCAGTGCGTGATGCCCGGGATCAGGACGCGGTCGACGTCGGCCAGGATGTCGGCCAGCGGCTCGCCCGCCTCGGGCGGGTGCTCGGGCAGCGCCGCCGCGATGTCGCCCGGCTCGACCTGGGCGAGCACGGGCAGGTCGCCCACGCGGTCGAGATAGCCCGCGCACCACTCCGCCGCCTGCTCGAGTGCGGCGCGCAGCTCACCCGACGTCGGAGGCGCGGTTGCCACGCCTCAAGCATGCCAGATGAGCGACTCCGACTTGGTGTAGACCGTGAAGTAGGTGGACGACGCTCCCGTGGCCGTCGACCACAGCGCGTGGCCCGTGCCGCCGGGGATCCGGTAGACCCGATGCGTCCTCCGGCTCGCGAGGTCGAGGTGCCACACGGCCGTGCCGCTCGAGGCCTGGCGCACATACGTCACGGTGGTCCCGTTGATCGAGGCGTGGCTGTATGACCAGATCGGCGTCTGGAGGACCCGGCGCGTCGTCTGGACGTCCCACCGGTAGACCCGGATCGAGCTCCGGCCCCTGCCGGTCACCGAGAACACGACCCGGCGCCCCGAGATGTCGGGCTCTCCCAGATCGCTCCGCATCTTGACCGTCGCGATGACCCGCGACTGGTTGGTGCTGAGGTCGTAGAGGATCAGGCGGCGCCGCGTGGTGACCCGCCGGTAGACGAGCCAGTGGTCGAAGAGCGCGGGCTCGGTGCCCTTCAGCTGGAGGGTGCGCAGGACGGCGAGGCTGCCGGTGTCGACGATCTCGAACTCCGAGCCGGTATCGACGACGACCCGGGTGCCGTCAACGTCGGGCGTCTTGCCGGGGAGGTCGTTGATGACGCCGTTCACGCGCAGCTTGCCCTGGAGCACGCCGCCGGTCACCTCGTCCCACGCGAGCACGCCGGCAGGCCCCGCCGACGGATCGGCGACATGATGGGAGCCGAGGTCGAGCCGCACCGCCGCGACGGCTGCGGCCGGCGTCGCGGTCGCAACGAGCACCCCGGCCAGCGCCGCCATCGCGCTCGCGTTGGCGATGCGAAGGCCGCCGCCGCGCGGCCGCAGCCACCGGCCCGCGCGCTCGTACCGGTCGGCCGCGGCGTCCCAGTCGCGCAGTCCGGCGGTCGCGGCGATCAGGGCGACCGCCCGGCCCACGCCGAATGCGCCGAGGGCGATCGCACCGGCGGCCGGATCGGCGAGGACGACGGCGGCGACGACCGCCGCGAACGTCGCCACGGGCACGTACGTGACGAAGCCGAGCCCGAGCCCGGCGCCGTACAGGAACCCGGTCGCAGGCAACGGGAGCACCTCGCGCCACCGCTGCGGGACCTGGCGGCGGAGCTGGGGGATCGGGAGTCGCAGCAGCCCGACCTCACGGGCGGCGTAGGCCGCCACGACGGCTGCGGCCGCCCACACCGCGTGCGTGCTCCCGCCGCCGGCCCACGACGAGGCCGAGCCGAGGGCCCAGCCGAGCGCCGCGCCGGCCCCAACCGCTCCCGCCGCGAAGGCCGCCACCGCCACCAGCCATCTCCTCACCCCGTGCACGACGGGGGCGACCGTCTCGGCCACGGCCAGCCCTCAGGGCGACCAGGCGCCCGAGACGCCCGCCAGGAGGGCGCACGCCACGATCGCGGCGTCGGGGTC
This sequence comes from uncultured Actinomycetes bacterium, assembly GCA_963706075.1. Classification (GTDB taxonomy): domain Bacteria; phylum Actinomycetota; class Thermoleophilia; order Gaiellales; family JAICJC01; genus JAICJC01. The sequence goes on along the minus strand of CAVPLP010000009.1, from coordinate 30,162 downwards.
GGGGGTCAGGCCGGCGCCGAGCGCGATCCCGGCCGCGCCCGCGCCGGCCGCCGCGGCAAGCCTCCTCAGCACGGCACCTCGGTGTCGTAGTAGAGGACGCAGAAGACCTTGCGGCCGTGGAAGCAGTAGCCGACGAGCGCCGCGTCGCCGTTGATCCGCTTGTCGTGGTGGGCGCAGCAGTCGACGAGCTTTCGGATCTGGCCCGAGCAGCACCGGTACCAGGCGCCGTCGAAGCGTGTGTGGAAGCCGTAGATGTTCGGCACCCAGTCCTGACACGGCCGGGTGCGCGGCGCCCGCGGCACCGGCTCGCCCGTCGGGCCGACGCGGCGGTTTCCCGCGCTGTCGAGCGCGTAGCCGGACGCGTCGACCGGCCGGCCGAGGTCGTCGACCGCGTGCCCGTCGGACGGCCGCAGCGGATAGCCGTGCCGGTCGATCCGCGGCAGCTTGGCGAACGGGTGCGGGCACGGCTTGGTCGTGAAGGTGTGGCCGCAGAAGCCGTAGTACCGGGTGCTCTCGGGCCCGAGCGACGACGATCCCGCGAGCGGGCCGGCCACCCACGCGATGATCGGCGCGGCGACCCGGCTCAGGAAGCCGGAGCGGCTGTGCCGCGAGGCGACGCCCCGGGCCATGTCCTCGCCGTCACGCCACATGGCCGACCGCCGCGTCGCGGGCGCGGGTGCCGCCGGCGGCGACGAGGCTCTCGAGCTGCTCGAGCGTGTTCACGGTGCCCTTGGCGCGGACGACGCCCGCCGCGTCGAGGTAGACCGCGTAGGGCGTGCCCGGGATGTCGAAGGCGGCGTGGAGCTCCGGGCCCGCCCGAATCCTCGTACGCCGCGTGGACGACGGCCAGCGCGGGATCGCGCTCGAGCACCCTGAGACCCGGGACGATCTGGTGGCACACGGGGCACCCGGCCGACGTGAACCCGACGAGCGTCGCCCGGCCGGGCGGGACCTCCGGGTGGTCGATCTGCACGCCCAGCTCCGGCCCCTCCCCCTCCTCCTCGAGCGCGCCGCGCGGCCCGAGCCGCAGATGCAGCACGCCGACCTGGCGGTAGAGCGACAGGACGAGCACGGCGAGCGCTGCGACGCCCAGCCAGAGAACGGCGTACGACACCTCCCAGAACGCCCGGCCGAGCTGGGGCGTTGCGCCCTCGGCGGCCGCGACGGCGACGGCGATGAGCGCGGCGTTCCGAACGAGCGTCATCCGGCCGGGGCGGCCCGACCACGGCAGGCACGCGCACGACGGCGGCGCCGCGCCGCGGGCGAGCTCCGCGCCGAGGACGAGCGTGAACGCGCCGAGGAGCGCGGCCGCTCCCCACGCCGCCCAGCTCAGGCCGGCGAAGAGCCCGGCCGCGAGGGCCAGCTCGAGCGCCGGAACGGCGACAGCGACTGCTCCGCGGGCCGGCACGAGGCCGTACCCGTCGAGCGCAGCCCGCCACGCCCGGAAGCGCGCGATCTTCGCGATCGCGGCGACGGCAAGAAGCGCACCCAGAAGCGGCGCGAGCGGGATGGCGACCACGGGCATCCGGCAACCAAGGCTAGAAGCCGGACCGGACGGACTGGAAACGGTCTACAGCGTGGACTCGACGCGCGTCAACGCGGCGTCGAGGCGGGAGGCCGTCTCGTCGATCTCGGCGTCCGAGATCACGAGCGGCGGCGCCAGCATGAGCGCGTCCATGTGCTCGGTGCCGACCGGCGTCGGGCACGAGTAGATCATGAGGCCGTTGGCCTTGGCCTCGCCCGCGACGCGGCCGCACACGCCGGCCGAGGCCGCGAACCGCTCGCCATCCGGCGCGCGCAGCTCGATCCCCTGGAGGAGGCCGCGCCCGCGCAGCGAGTGGACGATCGGGTGCCGCGCCTGGAGCTCGTCGAGCCGCTCGCGCAGCCGCGCGCCCCGCGTCTCGGCGGCCTCGACCAGGCCCTCGTCCTGGATCGTGTCGATGACCGCGGAGCCGACGGCGCATCCGAGCGGGTTGCCCGAGAACGTGTGGCCGTAGGAGAAGCCGTTCGGCGCGCCCTCGATGACGTCGCGCAGGCGGCTCGACGCGACCATCCCCGAGAGCGGGATGACCCCGCCGCCGATGCCCTTCCCGAACGTGATGACGTCAGGCACGGCGTCGTCGTGCTCCACGGCGAACCAGCGCCCGGTGCGCCCGAAGGCGGTGATGACCTCGTCGGCGACCAGCAGCACGTCGTGCCGGTCGCACACCTCGCGCACCGCCGCGAGGTAGCCGTCCGGGAGCGGCACGGCGGCGCCCGACGACCCGGTGACGGGCTCGACGACGAACGCGGCGACGTGCTCGGCGCCCCGCGAGAGGATGGCCGCCTCGAGGGCCGCCGCGCCCTCCTCCGCCGTGTCGCTGTTGGGCACGACCGAGTACTTGCGCAGGAGCAGCTCGAACGGCGCCCGCCAGCGCGAGCCCGAGAGCGAGAGCGCGCCCATCGTCGAACCGTGGTACGAGGTGACGCGCGAGAGGAACTCCACCTTGCCGGCCCGGCCCAGGAGCTCCCAGTAGAGCACCGCGAGATGCAGCGCCGACTCGTTCGCCTCGGAGCCTGACGAGTTGAAGAAGCACCACTCGAGGTCGCCGGGCGCGATGCGGGCGACCCGCTCGGCGAGGTCGAGCATCGGCTCGTTCCGGAACGAGAACCTGTAGGTGAACGTCAGCTCGCCCGCCTGCGCGCGAAGGGCCTCGACGACCCGCGGGTGGCAGTGGCCGAGGAGCATGACCATCGCGCCGCCGCAGGCATCGAGGTAGCGGCGCCCGTCCGCGTCCTCGATCCAGCACCCCTCACCGCGCACCGCGACCGGCAGCGGCTCGCCGGGGCTGGCGGTCATCGAGTAGTCGGTGCGCTCGGGGGCCTTCATCCCTAAACCGACTGCCCGGGTGCTTTCAGCGCGGCCTTGAGCTCGACCAGGACCGGGCCCGAGCGGTCGGCCAGCGCCTCGCCCAGCGCGGATCCGAGGCCGCGGATGCCGTCCGCCGCGATGTAGCGGACGCCGCACGCCGCGGCGAGACCGGCGAAGTCAGGTGCGTTCAGCTCGACCGCGACCGTCCGCCCGAACATCGTCTCCTGGTAGTTGCGCAGGATCCCGTAGGCGGAGTCGTTCACGACCAGCGTGACGAACGGGAGGCCCTCGGCGGACGCCGTCAGGAGCTCGTGGCCGCCCATCAGGAACCCGCCGTCGCCGACGATGGCGACCGTCGGCCGGTCGGGGTGGGCCGCCGCGGTGCCGAGCGCGAGCGGGACGCCGCATCCCAGCGCGCCGGAGGCGGGGTAGACGAACGAGCCGGGCCGCTTCCCGTCGAGGTAGAGGGCCGCCCAGTACGCGCAGACCGTCATGTCGGCGATCACGATCGCGTCTTCGGGCAGCGTGTCGTGGAGCAGGTGCATCAGCTCGATCTCGTCGGGCACGCCCTGGGCGGCGACCTCGGAGTTCCGCCCCTGGATCGCCGCGCGCACGGCCGCCTCGCCGTCGCGCGAGCCGGCGGTCAAGCCGTTGTCGAGGAGCGCCCGGCAGAAGAGGCCGACGTCCGAGACGATCCCCTCGGCCGGCGGGTAGGTGCGCCCGAACCGGCCGGCGTCGAGGTCGACGTGGACGAGCGCCGCCGGGATCGGGAGCGTCCAGTTCGCCGTCGTCTCCTGCGAGAACCGGGTGCCGAGCGCCAGGCACAGGTCGGCGCGCTCGACCAGATGGCGCATCGACGGCTCCTCGACCGACGACCCCGCGTGCAGCGGATGGCCCGTCGGCAGGGTGCCCTTGCCGTTGTACGTCGTGATGACCGGGGCGTCGAGGGCCTCGGCGAGCGCGCGCACAGCGTCGGCCGCGCGGCGCGCGCCGCCGCCCGCCCACACGATCGGCGCCTGCGCCTGGTCGAGCATCTCGCGCACGCGCGCCACCGCCGCAGGATCGGGCCCGGGCAGCGCGACGCGCGCGACGGGCAGAGCGCCGTCCGGCGCAGCCGCCGCCATCACGTCGGTCGCGATCTCGATGGTGGCCGGCCCCGGGTCGAGCGCCATGTGGGCGAACGCCTCGGCCACCGCGGCGGCCAGCGCCTCGGGCGTCGTCGGGCGGGCGTGAAACCGCGACACGGCGGCAAACGCCTGCGACTGGCCCCGGCTCTCGTGCAGGTAGCCGCGCCCGGCGCCGACGAGGTCGGTCGGGATCTGCGACGTGAGGTGGAGCACCGGCGCGCTCGACGCGTCGGCCTCTGAGAGCGCGGCGAGCGAGTTGAACGCCCCCGGCCCGGTCGACGTCAGGTACACGCCCGGCCTCTCGCCGGTGCGCGCGTAGCCGACCGCTCCGAACCCGGCCGCCTGCTCGTGGCGCACGACGACCCGGCGCAGCGGCGAGCCGATCAGCGCGTCCCAGATCGGGAGAGCGTGGATGCCCGGCAGCCCGAACACCACCTCGACGTCGTGGGCCTCGAGCGCCTCGACGAGGACGTGGGCTCCGGTGCGCACGGCTGGAGGCGCGACGGTCACGCGGGGGAGATTACTTCTGGGAGGCGGAGATGAACGCCACGAGGTCGTCGATGTCCGACGCGGACAGCGACGTCCCGAAGGTCGTCGGCATGACGCCGTCGCTGTACCCCGAGGGGACATACGCGCCGGGATCGACGATCGACGACTTGATGAACGCGTCGAGCGGCTCGCCGGCCTTCTGAGCGTCGCCGGCCAGGCTGTCGAGGTTCGGGCCGACCGTGCCGGTGGTGCCTGCCGCAGCGAGCGTGTGGCAGCTGCCGCAGCCGGCGGCGCCGGTGAAGAGCGCCTTGCCGTTGTCAGCGTTCCCGGCCGCCTTGCCCGTCGAGCCGCCCGTCGATCCGCCGCCCGTGTCCGGGGGCGGCGTCGAGGTGGGTGTCGAGGTGGGCGTCGAGACCGGGCCGCTCGAGAGCGACGCCGTCGAGAGCGGCAACGCTCCCAGGCCGACGCTCGATGCGCCGCTCGTCGTGGTGCCCGCGAGGACGATCACGATGATCATCGCGACCACACCTCCAACAGTTCCGATGAGCCCGGCAGCGAGGACCTTGATCATGGCCGCGCGCACTATATCGGGTGGGGCGGCGCGGGCAAAATACCGCAAGCAGGGGATACGAAGGGCGGCGTCGAACGCCGAGCCGAACATCACGATGCTTGACAAGCGTGACATCCAGACGCTGATGTATTGCATCCGGGTCGCCGAGACTGCCGGCCAGTGGCAGCACGGCTACCCGGCGCGATCGCCCAACGAACTCGAATGCAAGCTCGCAGAGCTGATGCGCGAGGTCGAAGCGGGCAGCATCCGCGCCGCCGCCTGATCCTCGCCCCCGCACTGGTACCGTGGCGTCGCCGTGCGCGCGTTCGTCGCCATTCCCCTCCCCGACGCCCTGAGGGAGGAGCTCGCGGTCTACGCCGAGCATGCGGCACGCGATCTCGGAGCGCGGCCGATACCGGCCGAGAACCTGCACGCGACCGTGCACTTCCTCGGCTCGGTCCGCGACGTCGACGCGATCGCGCTGACGAACGTCCTTGCGCCCGTGTGCGCGGCGTTCCCCGCGTTCTCGCTGGAGGTGGCCGACGCGGCGCTCGCGCCGCAGGGCCGGCCGCGGATGGTGTGGGCGAGGCTCGAGTCTCCGGAGGGTCTCGGCGAGCTGGCGCGCGCGCTGGCCGACGCGGCCGGGCGCCTCGCGCCCGACGCGCGCGCACCGCGGACCGGGAACGCCCACGTGACGCTCGCCCGGCTCCGGCGGCCGCCCCCGCGCGGGACGGCCCTGCCTCCGCTCGAAGCGGCGGGAACGGCCGTCGCGGTCGAGGCGTGCGCCCTTCTGCGGTCGGAGCCCGGTCGCGGCGGGTCGCGCTACACGACCGTCGCTTCGCTGCCGCTCGGACCCGTCTGAGTCATTCGGGCCGGCGGAACCGCGCGCGCCACACGCGCAGCTCGAACGTCGGCGCGCCGATCAGCTCGCGGGCGTGCTCCGCCGCCGACCCGGTGCAGCCGGCGAGCTCGAGCCAGGGATCGACCTCGAACAGGCGCTGCCACACCTCCTCGGCGTCGAGCTCGAGGCCCGCACCGAGGAGCGGGACGCGCGGCTCGCCGGCGGTGATCAGGCGGCCGTGCTCGGGGTCGCGGAGCCGCTCGATCTCCTCCCACCGGCGGGCGCGGGCCGGGTCGTCGTCGGCGATGAAGTCCTCGAGCACGATCCGTCCGCCCGGGGCCAGCACCCGCGCCATCTCGTCGAGCGCGCGCGGCGGCCGGGCGATGTGGTGGAGGCTGTTGATGCACGTCACGAGGTCGAAGCTCCCGTCGTCGAACGGCAGCTGCTCGGCCCGGCCGAGCGCCCGCCCGATGCCGTCGGGCACGAACTCGAGGAGCCGCGCCGACGTGTCGAGCACGGTGATCGCCCCGACCCTGGGAAGGAGCGCTGCGGCCAGCGCACCCGGCCCGCCGGCGACGTCGAGCGCCCGGTCTCCGGACGCCGGCTCGCACCACCCGACGAGACCCGACCAGTCGCGCCCCGCCGCCATCGCGGCATAGCGGTCGGCGGTGCGGTCGAAGCGGCTACCCGCTGACAAACGCCACCGCCTCGTCGCGCGTCGTCACGGCACCCGCCGCCTGCTCCTCGGCAAGGGCGTCGACCAGCTGTCCGATCCGCGGCCCCGTGGCCCCGGTCATCTCGGAGATCTCGTCGCCGCGAAGCAGCGGCTCGCGATCCTCGGACTCGAGCTCGGCGACGACCTGGAGCAGCTCGTCGGCCGTCTGGGTGTGGGCCCGCACGTACGCCTGGCGCGCGCGGACGCCCCGCGTGGCGAAGCGGTCGGCGAGCGACACGACCACGCTCGCATGGGTGTGCGGCGCCGTGGCCTTGAGGTAGCGGTAGCCGTCCCGGCGGTCGATCGGCCGGTCGTGCACCATGAAGCCCAGCCGCAGGTGCTCGGCGACGAGGAGCGCGCAGAAGCGGATCGTCGACGTCGCCGCCCGCCAGCGCTTGAGGATGCGCGCGGCGGTCTCGGCCCCCTTGCGGTCGTGCCCCATGAAGCCGATCCGGCCGTCGTCCGAGACGGTGCGCGTGCTCGGCTTCTCGATGTCGTGGAAGAGCACGGCGAGCCTGAGCGCGGTACGCGCGTCGAGCTCGTCGCCGACGGTCTGGTCGAGCGCGGCGCGCAGCGCCTCGGCGTGACGGGGCAGGTAGTGCTCCGGGTGCGCGGCGATGTCGGCGGAGGCGTCGAGCACCTGGAGCGTGTGCTCGAAGACGTCCAGGTGGTGGAACGGGCTCTGCTCGCAGCCGTGCATCGGGGCGGCCTCGGGCAGGATCACTTCGAGCACGCCCAGCCCGTCGAGCAGGCGGACGGCGGCGTCGGGATGGTCTGGCGTCATGAGGCGCCGCACCTCGGCGTAGATCCTCTCGCCGGCGGGCCGGTCGGCCAGGTGGGCGTCGCGGCGGGCCAGCCGCTCGGCGTCGGAGTCGACCTCGAACCCGAGCTCGTGCGCGATCCGGGCGAGGCGCAGCAGCCGGAGCGGGTCGTCGGTGAAGACCCGGTCCGAGACGAGGCGCAGGCGGCCCTCCGCCAGGTCGCCGAGGCCGCCGAACGGGTCGACGACACCCGTCTCGCCGTCGACCGGGATCGCCATCGCGTTCACGGTGAAGTCGCGCTCGCCCAGGTCGGCCAGGATATCTCCCCCGCGCTGCGCGGTGATGTCGAGCGTGCGGCCGTCGAGCACGACGCGCCACGCCCCGTGGGCCTCGGAGAGCGCGAACGGCGATCCCCCGGTCTCGCGGGCGAGACGCCGGGCAACGGTCGCCGGGTCGCCGGGCACCACCACGTCGACGTCGGTCACCGGGAGCCCGAGGCGGACGTCGCGGACGCACCCGCCGACGAAGTACGCCCCGTCGTCGCCGACCAGGCGCCCGAGCTCGTCAAGCACCTCGGAGGACATGCTCCACCCTCCGTGGCCGAGGAGCGAGCGACGTCACGATCTCGTAGTTGATGGTGCCGGCGATCCCGGCCCACTCCTCGACCAGGATCCGCTCGCCGCTGTCCTCGCCGATGAGCGTCACGACGTCGCCCGGCTCGACGTCGCAGTCGGGCCCGATCACGAACGTGAGCTGGTCCATGCTGACGGTGGCGGCGATCCGACGGCGGCGGCCGCGCACCAGCACGTCGGCCCGGCCCGAGAGGACGCGCGGGACGCCGTCGGCATAGCCGGCCGGGACGAGCCCGATCCACGTCGGCTCCGGCGCGACGAAGCGCCTGCCGTACCCGGCGCTCTCGCCGGCCGCAAGCAGCTTCACGTCGGCCACGAAGCTCTCGAGCCGGAGCGCCGGCTGGAGGCTGTCGGCGGCCGGATCGCCCGCGAACGGCGAGAGGCCGTAGACCGCGATCCCGCACCGGACGGCGTCGAATCCGGCCTCTGGATGGCGCAGGACGGCCGCGCTGTTGGCGATGTGGCGCGGACAGGCGGGGAACCGGTCGGCGAGCGCCGCGAACCGCTCGACCTGCCCGCGCGTGAACGCCTCGTCGGCGTCGGCCACGGCCAGGTGGCTCATGAGGCCCGCGAGCGCGAGCACGTCGCCCTCCGCGAGCTGCTCGCCCACCCGAAGGGCGTCGTCGGCGGCCATGCCCCAGCGCCCCATGCCGGTGTCGGCCTTCACGTGGACGCCGAGCGGCGAGCGGGCCGCGGCCCGAAGGCGCGTGAACCCCTCGACCGACGTGACCGTCACGTCGACGCCCTCCACCTCGCTCTCCTGACCCGGGACGAGCGGCCCCATCACGAGCACCGGGACGTCGCCGAGCTGGTCGCGCACGTCGCGGGCCTCGTCCCACGTCGCCACGCACAGCCGCTGCGCGCCGGACGCGAGCGCGGTGCGGCCGACCGCGGCGGCGCCGTGGCCGTAGCCGTCCGCCTTGACGACGGCCCACACCTCGGCGGGCGCCGCGGCATCGACGAGCCGGGCGACGTTCGCGGCGACAGCAGCGAGGTCGACCGAGACCGTCGCCCTCGCGCGGGCGGTGCCGATCACGGGATCACCTCCGGCAGGGCGTCGATCACATCGGTCGCGATGATGCCCGACGGGCCGCGGTGCTCGACCGCGCGGCGGCCCGCCAGTCCGTGCGCCTCGGCCGCGACGCACGTTGCGGTGCGGGCGTCGCCTCCCTTCGCAAGCATCGCGGCGACCGTGCCGGTGAGGACGTCGCCCGAGCCGGCCGTCGCGAGGCCCGGCGGGCCGGCGTGCGAGACGCCCACATGGCCGTCCGGGCCGGCGATCAGCGTGTCGGAGCCCTTGAGGAGGACGACGCAGCCGCTCGCGCTCGCGGCCTTCCGCACCGCCTCCAGCCGGTTGGCCCGGACCCAGTCCGGCTCGACGCCGAGCAGCCGCGCCATCTCTCCCTCGTGCGGCGTGAGGACGGTCGGGCCCGGCCGCTTGCGCAGGCGGCCCAGCTTGCCGTTGAACGCGAAGAGCCCGTCGGCGTCGATGACGACCGGCCCCGCGTGGTCCGCAGCGACACGGCGGGCCAGCGCGACCGCGTCGTCCGACCGGCCGAGGCCCGGGCCGAGCGCGACCGCGTCGGCCTTGTCGAGCAGCTCGAGCGCATCGGGAAGCGCCCTGACCATGATCTCGGGGACGCGCCCCTCGAGCACCGCGACGACGTCGGACGGTGCCGCGATCCACGCCACTCCCGCCGAGGCGCGAAGCGCGGCGAGCGCCGTCATGAGCGGGGCGCCGACGTACCCGGGCGCCCCGCCGATCACGAGCACCGCACCGGCCGTGTACTTCGAGCCCTGGATTGCCTTCGGCCAGGCGGCCGCGAGCGTCTCGGCACCGGTGAGGAGCGTCGCCGCAGTCCCCTGGTCGGCCTCGCGCGGGATGCCGATGTCGGCCACCACGACCCGGCACGCGGCGCTCCGGCCGGGCTCCACGGCCGTCCCCAGCTTGCGGCCGTGGAAGCAGACCGTGACGTCGGCGCGGACCGCGGCTCCCACGACGGCGCCCGGTCGAGCCGTCGACCCCCGACGGCACGTCGAGCGCCACGATCGTCCCGATCGGCGGCCGCATCGCCTCGATGGCCTGGGCGACGGCTCCACGCGGCGCGCCGCGAAAGCCGGTTCCGAGGAGGGCGTCGACGACGACGTCCGCGCGCTTGAGCCGCGCCCGGCGGACGCCGTCCACGACCGCGATCCCCAGGCGCTTGGCGATGTCGTGGTTCAGGCGCGCGTCGGGCGGCAGCTTCCGGACGTCGCCGGCCAGCAGGCACTCGACGTCCCAGCCGGCGGCGTGCAGGTGGCGGGCCACGACGAACCCGTCGCCGCCGTTGTTGCCGGCTCCGCAGACGACGGCGGCGCTTCCGGAGCCTCCCAGGCGAAGGATCTCGTCGGCGGCTGCGAGGCCCGCGCGCTCCATGAGCACCGCGCCCGGGATGCCGAGCTCGCCGATGGCCCGGGCGTCGACCGCGCGCATCTCGTCGGCGGTGTAGAGCGGGAGCGGGCCGCTCATGCGTCGTGCACGATGGCGACGGCCGCCGCCATCCCCTTGGAGTGCGTCATGGAGAGGTCGATGCCGCCGGCGCTGACCCGCGCCGCCCACGCCGCCGTCCGGCCGGTGAGGCTGACCCCCGGCTTCGGCCGGCCGACGATCTCGATCTCGCGCCACGTGAACGGGACGCCGAACCCGAGCGCCTTTCCGACGGCCTCCTTGCCTGCGAACCGGGCGGCGAAGTGCTGCGGCGGGTTGGCGCGCGACAGGCAGTACTCGCGCTCGGCCGGCGTGAACACGCGCTCGACGAACCGGGGGTGGCGGACGAGGGCACGCGCAACCCGGTCGATCTCGATCAGGTCGATCCCAACCCGCATGGCGGCCATACTATGCTAGGCCCGTGCCACGAGCGGTTCCCCTGACGCCCACCGCCACGTGGTGGCCGAGCACCCTGTACCAGACGACGACGCTCGAGCTGCGCCGAAGCGGCGAGCGGCTTCTGGTCGATCCGGGCATCTCGCCGTGGGAGATCGACGAGGTCGTCTCGGCCGCATCCGATCCGGTCACGCAGGTGCTGGTGACGCACGCCGACTGGGATCACGTGATGGCGCTCGGGGTGCTCCCCGACGCGCAGGTCACGGGATCGACCGGCGCTGCCGACCGCATCCGGTCGGGCGACGCGAAGGCAGACATCGTGAAGGAGTCGGTCGAGGCGTACGTGACCTACGACGCCCTCGACGCGCTCCACTGCGACCAGGTCGTCGAGCCGCCCGCCGACGTGACGCTCGGGCCGTGGAGCGCCGTCTGCCGCGCCGGCCGCGGCCACACCGACGACGGCCTCCTGACGTGGTTCCCCGACGAGCGCCTGCTCGTGATCGGGGACTACCTGTCAGAGCTCGAGATCCCGTTCGCCTACTCGTCGGTCCGCGACTACAAGGAGACGCTCCAGACGCTGATCGGCGTCATCGAGCGTGAGCAGCCCGAGTTCGTCGTGGTCGGGCACGGCCGGCCGCACTCCGCCGAGCGCGCGCTCGCCATCGCCGACGAGGATCTCGACTACGTCGATGCCGTGCTGGCGTTCGCCGACGCGGGCTGCCCGGCCGACCAGGCCGAGAAGATCGCCGTGCCGTTCAGGGGCGGCGGGCCATACGACCGTGTGGCCCACGGGGCCAACGTGAAGCTGGCCTGCGAGGCGGCCGGCGCAACAATTTCGGCCTGAAGATCTTTCGTCCGCGCCATTCCTGCCGATAACGGTCATGTGGCGCGCATCGTCCACATCCGCCGACACCCCCTCGGCCCTCGCGTCTACGTGGGCGGCCTCAGGGTGCACGAGTGCTGGGCGGGCTTCGCCGCGTCGATCGCGCTCCTCGCCGCGGAGGCGACGAACCACACGGCCCACCGCCGCCTCGAGACGGCGGTCGCCCTGGTCGCCGCCTGGATGATGGCCAAGGACTGGCCCGACTTCTTCCCGTCACGCCGCGATACGTACGCGTGGCGAGTGGGAGTGCACCGCCGCGACGGCTAGGCCGCCGCGACGGTGCGCGTGCGTTCGTCCTACTCCTTGAAGAGGCCGAACATCTGCTGGGACTGTCCACCCAGCCGAGTGAAGTCGCCTCCCACCGCCAGCGTGCCCGGGCCGGCGGCGATCGTGAAGACGCCGAGGTTGCTGTTGGCAGCCGGGTGCCACGACTGGAGCACGCCGGTGGCGTCGTCGACGGCCATCAGGTGGTTTCGCATCGCGACCCGGGTGCAGAAGTTGTTGCCCGGGATCGCGCCGCAGTAGGCCTCGAAGTGGCCGCCCGCGTAGGCGATGCCGTCGATGACGACGACGTTCTCGACGTTGCCGGTCACGCCCTCGATCCAGACGAGATCGCCGGTGGCCGGGTTGAACTTCATGAACGAGCCGCCGTTCCCGGTGCCCGCTCCGTACATGAAGCCGCCGAAGTTCGAGAGCCCGACGACGTCGAACGGGCGGAACGACCCACGCGTGGGGCCGTGCCAGTTCCACGTCACCGAGGCGCCGGTGCTCGGGTCGACCGCGCCGATCGCGTTGCTCGACACGCCGTTCAGCGTGTTGAACGCGCCACCGATGACGACGTGGTTCGAGCCGTCATTCGTGGTCAGGATCGCATCGACCGGGCCGTCGGTGACGGGCGCCCAGGCGGACTGGAACGCGCCGCTGGCCGGGTCGAACGTGCCGCTGTAGTTCCGCGGCGCGGTGAAGGCGCCGCCGAGGTACAGGTGGCCGTTGGAGAGGTCGATCGTGCGCACCTCGCCGTTCAGGCCGGTGATCCGGAAGGCGGTGTTGAGCGCTCCGGTGCTGGCGTTCACGGCTGCGGCCTTCTTGCGAGACACGCCGCCGACGGTGCCGAAGCCGCCGCCGAGATACACGTTGTTCCCGTTCACGTAGATCGCGCTCACGAGACCGTTCACGTTCGGGTTCCACGGCAGAAGCGCACCGGTCGTGAGGTTGATCGCCGCAGCGTGGTTGCGCGTGACCTCGCCCGAGCCCGCGGGCGAGCCCGACGGCCGTAGAGAGGTGAACTTCCCGCCGATGTAGGCGGTGGTGCCGCTCACCGTGATCGTCGTGACACGGCCGTTCGTCTGCCACGAGGGCGACGGCGTGCTTCCGACGATCGCAGCGTGCGCGGGTGCGGCCATCGCCGCCCACGCAGTGACGGCAAGCGCCGCCTTGAAGAGGGTCGTCCTACCCACAGTCATGCCTCCTAGATGCCTATCCCGCAAGCCTACGACGATGCAAGCGCCTGTCAAGTTCTGGTGGCCCGGTGCGGCTTTCCCGCACCCGCCTCGCGGGTTCCACCACGCTGATTTCCGGGTCGACCCCCATGCGGTCGGCGCCCACGCGCCGGGACACTATCCGCGCTTGTCCGTCTCCCAAAGGAGGAACCGGTATGCGTCGTGTGCTCGAATGGGGGGAATCGTTTCAGGGGTGGTGCTCGTGGCGTTCGGCATCGTTGCGATCGTCATGGGCATGAACGGCCGCAGCACGGTCAGCGACAACCTCAAACAGGAGCAGATCGTCGGGACGCCCGACATGACTCCGAAGGGGATCGCCGCTGAGGCCAAGGCCGCCCATCTCCCGGCGAGCATCAATCTGCCGACGTGCTCGGTCGCCGGCCTGGCGGTCAACAGCGGCGACAGGGCCCACTGCTTTGCGTCGTACATGCGCATCCACGCGCTCGAGGCGACGGGCGGCCAGGTCTATGCCCAGATGCCGCGGTACGCCACCGATGACGGCAGCGGGACCAACGATCCGGCCCTGGCCTCGAAGGACGCGAACGGCCAGCCGGTGAGCAACCCGGTCCGCGACGTCTGGATCAACGAGACCGCCCTCGCCGGCGCGCTCAACAGCGCCTACATGGCCGACAAGCTGTCGCTCTTCGGCATCGTGGTCGGTGCGGCGCTGCTCCTGAGCGGAATCGGCTTCATCGTGCTTGCACTCGGCGCGCTTCGTCCTGCGACGACAGCCGCCAAGAAGAGCGCACCGGGGACCGTGCCAGTCACGGCCTAACCGGTCGCACACGCCCCGGCTCGGCGCGTACCGCCTCGCGTCGGGCCGGGGCCCTCTGCGAGCTGGCACCGGCCGGTGAAACACCGGTGCCTGATGCCAATGTTTCATCTCCGGCCAGGTTGCGTCGATGGATGTCGCATGGAGCGCCCGAATCGGATCGCCGTCATCGGTGACGTGCATGCGTGCGACCGCCGGCTCGAGCTCCTGCTGTCACACCTGCGTCTGGAAGATCTCGACCTGGTCGCGTGCGTGGGCGACATCGTCGACGGGCCCGGCGACCCGAACGCGTCTGCGGCCCTTCTTCGGTCGCACGGTGTCGCCACGGTGCGCGGAAACCACGACCGGTGGGTGCTCGAAGGCGTCCTGCGCGATCTCCCGGACGCGCACGCGCTCGACGTGCTGGCGCCCGAGACTGTCGGGTACCTCCGCTCACTCCCCGGGAGCCTCGAGATCCCGCTCGCCGGCGGCCCGAACGTCCTCCTCTGTCATGGCCTGCTCGACAACGACATGAACAAGATCACGGCCGACGACTACGGCTACGCGCTCGAGGTGAACGACGAGCTCCAGTCGCTGCTCCGCGACAGGCAACCCCGGGTCGTCGTGAAGGGCCATCGCCACCGCCCAGCGATCTGGGCGATCGGCGGCCTGACCCTCGTCGACGCGGGATCGCTGCTCGAAGAGGCCGAGCGTGTGCGGTGATCGTCGACGGGCCCGCGCGATCGATCACGCCGATCAGCCTCGGGGCTGAAGGCGTGAAACATTGGCATCAGGCACCGCTGTTTCAGCCCTGAGCCGGCGGCGGTCGGGAAACTTCGCGAGGGCGCAGCCGTCTTACCCGGCGTGCCGCTCCAGAACCGGGTGACGCCGCTCAGCGACCTCGTCGCACATCCGGCGCGAGGGCTCGTCTACGGCAACCGCGGCTGCCTCCACGACGACGCCGGCCGGATCCGCCGCGGCCACGCCACCCGGCGCTGGATCGCCTGCCGGCTCGAGTTCCGGGGCTGGCAGCGAGGGCCGCTCCTCCGGCCGGGGAAGTTCACGGAGCTCTTCTTCCTCGACGAGGCGACGGCGATGGCGGCCGGGCACAGGGCGTGCGCGCTCTGCCGGCGCGAGGACTACAACCGTCTGGGGGCGATCTGGCACGACCTCCACCCCGGGCAGACGGGCGCCGACGCCATCGACCTGCAGCTCCACGGAGAGCGGCTCGCAGCGGGCGGGCGGCAGCGGCGGCTGCACGACGTCGCGTTCGACGACCTGCCGGACGGCGCGTTCGTCCTGCACGACGGCGAGCCGTGGCTCGTGCTCGGTACGGCGCTCCTCCACTGGACGCCCGCCGGGTACGACCGCCGGGCTCGACGGCCGGGCGGGCGGGCTCGCGCGATCACGCCGCCGTCGCTCATGGGCGTCCTGCGGGCGGGATGGGACGGAGCGGTGCCGCTCCTCCACCCCACCGCGAAAAATTAGGGTCTGACCCCGATCTTTCAGACGTCGTAGGTGGTGAGCTCGATCTGGTGGCCGTCGGGGTCGCGGATATAGAGCGAGTGGCAGATCGTGTGATCCCACAGCTCGGCCTCGATCCCGCGCTCGGCAAGCGCGGCACGCACGCCGGTGAAGTTCGCGCGGTCGAGCCGGATCGCGAAGTGGCGGTTCACGCCGTCGGCGGCGATCGCATCGCCCTCGACCGGCTCGAACAGCGCCACGCAGGCGTCGCCGTTGCACAGCACCACCGGATCGCCCTGACCGTTCCAGACGTCCGCGAACCGGCGCTCCATCGCGAGCACGTCCTCGTACCACGCGATCGAGCGCTGCATGTCCGCCACGACGAGCGCGACATGGTCGAGGCCGGTTGGTCGCAAACCGCGTCATCGCCACCGAACGTAGCACGGACAGCACGCCTCGAAGTGGTGCTCCGCCTCCGGGCGAGCGGTATCTTTCGACCCGGGAACCCTGTGACCATCCGCGCCACGACGTCGTCCGTCCCCGTGGCCGCCGGCCTCTTCGCGGCGGCGGCGGTCGCATGGCTCGTGGTCGTCGCGCAGGCGGGCGGCATGGAGTCGGCGCCCGGGACGATGGGCCTCGGCGCGGCCGCGTTCCTCGGCCTGTGGACGATGATGATGGCGGCGATGATGCTGCCGGCGCTGGCGCCGGTCGGCGTCCTCTACGCAGGCGACGGCGAGGGCCGGGTCGCGAGGACGAGCGGGCTCGTAGCCGGGTATCTCATCGTCTGGGCGGCGTTCGGCGTGCTCGCCCTGACGCTCAGCATCGCCGCGAAGGATCTGGCCGACCGCAACGAGTCCGCAGCCACCTGGATCGGCGCTGCCGTCCTCGTCGGCACCGGCGTCTACCAGCTGAGCACGCTCAAGGACCGCTGCCTCGTCGCCTGCCGCTCGCCGCTCCAGCTCCTGATGCGAACGGGCGCGTATCGCGGGCCGTCGCGCCACGTCCGGGCAGGGATCTACCACGGCGCCTACTGCGTCGCGTGCTGCTGGTCGCTCATGGTCGCGCTGATCGCGCTCGGCATCATGGATCTGCGCTGGATGGTCGCCTTCGCGGTCGTCATCACCCTCGAGAAGCTCTGGCGCTACGGGCGGGTCGTCGCGCTCGCCGCGGGCATCGGCCTGATCGCGCTCGGGCTGGCCGTGCCGTCGCATCCCGGCATCGTCCCGGGGCTCCACAACTCGCCGATGTCGATGGACTCGATGTGAGCGCGGCACCCGCGTCGATCCCCTGGCGGATCTCGGGGACATACCTCGAGGTGTGCAACTGCGACGCGATCTGCCCATGCCGGCGGATCGACGGCGCCCAGGGCGGGCGGTCGACCTACGGCGAGTGCACCGGCGCACTCTCATGGCGCATCCTCGAGGGCTCCGTGAACGGCCTCGACATGTCCGACCTGTGCGTCGTGCTCGCCACCTGGTACAGCGACGACGAGGCCGGATCGCCGTGGCGCTGGGTGCTCCACGTCGACGAGCGGGCCGACGAGCCACGCCGGGCTGCGCTCGAGGACGTATTCGCAGGGCGGCTGGGCGGCACTCCTCTCAGCCAGTTCCCGTGGGCGTTCAAGCCGAGCAACCTGCTCGCGGTCGTGCCGAGCCGGATCGAGATCGACCACACGCCCGGCCGGGGCTGGTTCCGGGCCGGCTCGAGCGTGAGCGTGAGGATCGCGGCGCCGTACGAGACACAGAGCCCGGTCACGTGCATCATCCCGGGGCACGACCGGACGGGCCGCGAGGTCGTCGCCGAGGCGCTCGAGGTGCACAACGAGTACCTCGACTTCAGCTACTCGGGACGGTGCGGCTACGAGGCCACGTTCGAGTACTCGTCGGCGTGACGTCCGGGACCTGATTCTCCGCACTTCCCGGTGCTAGCATCCCGCCGGGCCCGCTGCATGACGATCGATCGGTCAGTGCTGCGGAGGGGGCTGAGCGCCGAGGCGCTGGAGTGACGGCGCGCGCGGATGTCCGGTCACCGGACGGCGCGATCCTGGAGGCGGTGCTGCGAGCGGCGCCCATCGGCGTGATCGTGCTCGACCGCGATCTGCGCATCGCACGCATGAGCCTCACCGCCGAGTCGGACGGTCCGCTCGGGGCGGCGGATGTCGGCCGGCGGCTCTTCGACGCGTGGCCGGGCGTGCCCGACGATGTCGTCGCGGCCCTGCACCGAGTCGCCTGCGGACGCGCGTCGCGGGTGGACATGCGATCCGAGTCGCCGGACTGGCGCGCCGACCGCATGATCATCGCGGCTGTGGCCGACCCGGCGGGAGGCGTCGATCACGTCGTATGGATGTGGATCGAAGCCTTCGGATACCGGCGACACCTGAACGGCGTCGTACGAAGCTCGCGCCCCGGCCGGTCGCCATAACATATCAACATATGTTAGGATGTGTTCATGTTCGGCGAGCTGCTGCACATCACGGCATCGCAGGGCCGGCGGCTGCGCGCCGCCCGTCCGGCGCCTGACGACGCCGAGCGTCTCGCCGGGGGCTACCGCGCCCTCGGTGAGCCGACCCGGCTCTCGCTCGCGCTGGCGCTCCGCGACGGCCACGAGCTGTGCGTCTGCGATCTCTCGTGGATCGCCGAGCGCCCGCAGAACCTGGTCTCGCACCACATGAAGGCGCTCAAGGCCCAGGGCGTCGTGCGTTCCCGGCGCGACGGCAAGATGACCATGTACACGCTGACCGACAAGGGGCACGCGCTCCTCGGCGCGCTCGACGCGATCGCCGAATGAGCTACGTGATCTCCCAGGTCGGCGTCGCGCTGCAGGACGCGCTCCTGATGGCCTGGCAGGTGTGGTGGGCGCTCGTGCTGGGCTTCGCCATCTCGGCGATCGTGCAGGCCTGGGTGCCGCGGCACCGCATCGAGTCGGCTCTGGCGGGCGATGGCCCGCGGCCGCTCCTCTGGGCGACCGGCCTCGGCGCGGCGTCGTCCTCGTGCTCCTACGCCGCGGTCGCGATCGGGAAGTCGCTCTTCCAGAAGGGCGCGTCGGCCATCTCCGCGCTGGCCTTCCAGTTCGCCTCGACGAACCTCGTCTGGGAGCTCGGGCTCGTCCTCTGGGTGCTGATCGGCTGGCAGTTCACCCTCGCGCAGTACGTCGGCGGGCTGGTGATGATCGCGCTCATGGCGCTCCTCTTCCGGTTCTTCGTCTCACCCCGGCTCGAGGAGACCGCCCGCCGCAACGCCCAGGAGGCCGACACCGGCCACCAGCACCACGCGGCCGGCGAGCAGCTGACCCTGCGCCAGCGGCTGACGAGCGCCTCGGCCTGGTCGGACGTCGCCCACAACTTCCGCGGCGACTGGCAGATGCTGTGGAAGGAGATCATCGCCGGCTTCGTGCTGGCCGGATTCGTCGGCCTGCTCGGGGACAACTTCTTCAACGCGCTCTTCCTGTCGGACGCCTCCGGCCCGGTCGCGGCCGTCGAGAACGTGATCGTCGGCCCCGTGATCGCGATCCTCTCGTTCGTCTGCTCGGTCGGGAACGTGCCCCTGGCGGCCGTCCTCTGGTCAGGCGGGATCAGCTTCGGAGGCGTGATGGCGTTCATCTTCGCCGACCTGATCGTGCTGCCGATCATCGCCATCTATCGCAAGTACTACGGCTGGGCGTTCACGGTCCGCATCACCACCCTCATGTTCATCACGATGGCGGCGGCGGCGCTGATCGTCGACGCGGCCTTCACCGCGCTCGGCCTGGTGCCCGACGTGCGCCCCACCCGCGACGACATCTTCGGCTCGATCCAGCTCGACTACAAGCTGGTGCTGAACGTGCTCGGGCTGATCGTCTTCGCCGCGCTCTTTGGGCTCACGATGCGCCGAGGCGCGACCGACCCGGTCTGCGGCATGAGGGTCGACCGCTCGACGCCGCATCGGCTCGAGCACGGCGGAACGACGTACTACTTCTGCTCCGAGCACTGCATGCACCGGTTCCGGGCGGATGCCGGAGGCGCACGGCGCCTCGCCGGAACCTGTGACCCCGATCGGGGGACGCGCGCGCTCCGCCGACGAGTGATGTTGAGGAGACACGCGCGTTCGGCGCGCGGTCCCCTACCGGAGGTTCCGATGTCACCGCTCTCAGCCGGCGCCGGCCAGCTGATGACGATCCTCGTCATCTGCGCCGTCTTCTACGCGCTTTCCGTCTACCCCGTCTACCGCGTCGCGAAGGCGACCCACGACCTTGCCGGCGAGGCCGCGCTTGCGTGGATCCCGATCCTGAGCACGGTCCTGATGTGCCGGATCGCGAGAGTCAGCGCGTGGTCGATGCTCGTTCTGCTGCTCGCCGTCATTCCGGTGCTCGGCAGCCTGATCGCGCTCGGCTATTCGGTCTTCCTGTGGGTCAAGATCGGCCAGCGGTTCGACCGCACGGGCCTGGCGGTGCTCGCGGGCCTTCTGCCCGTGATCGGCGCGTGGGTGTTCGCGTACAAGATCACGCCCGAGGCGGCATAGCGGCGACCGCCTGCGGCGACGGCTACCGTAGAGCACGATGGGCCGCCCGCTCTTGGCGCTGACGCTGTTCGCGCTCGTCTTGCCCGCCTGCTCGGGGTCGGGGAGTCAGCCGAGCGGGCGGATGAGCCTGGTCGTCACGCTCGGCTCGAGCACCAGTGCCCCGGTCACGCACCGCTACACACTGATGGCGCGGCGGGTTCGTCGACGAGCGCCCAGGTTACGACCCGTCGGTGGACTGGCTCAGGCGGAGCCGGGTCCGGCCGCTGGAGAGGGTTTGCGCGCACGCCTCCGCGAATTCCGGGAGGCCGGTGGTGATGCGGCCGACGAGCGATCCGTGGAACCCATCCTCCCAGAAGTGGCGCAGGTCGACGTCGCCGTACATGAACGCCAGCTCGTGGACGGCGTCCGCTCCACCGCTCAGACGGTCACTCGCCAGGCTGGCGAACTCATTCGGCGCGGCGTAGAAGAACATCAGCTCTCCCGGCTCAGGGCGCATCGTCCGGTTCTCGACCGGCGGCGGCTCGGGGAACGGCGGCAGGAAGCAGAAGACCTCGTGGCCGTCGAAGCACGCGTGCGAGGTGTGCGTCTCGAGCGGCGTGGAGAGCGCCGCGTAGATCGCCGCGCACACCCGCGGGGCGGCCCGGTCGTACAGCGTCGCCTCGGCCGTCACGCCCACCTCGGGGAGCTCGACCCGGAGCCTCATCGCCGCTCCCACATGTCGGTCGGCAGGGCGTTCAGCACCTCGGCGCCGGACACGCCGACGGCGATCATCTGCTCGATGATCACCGCGCCCTCGTCGGCAAACGTCACGCCCGGCTCGATGCAGAGCACCATGCCCTCGAGCAGGGGCTGATCGGGGTGCTCCTTCGCGTTGGGCGCCTCGTGCTGCCCGGCGCCGTTGCCGTGCGGCATGAAGGCGTCCCACCAGTTGTCGCCGTATCCGGCGCGGGCGATGGCGCTCGCAGCGACGTCGCGGATCGCGCCGACGGTGACGCCGGGCTTGACGGCTGCGATCGTCTCGTTCACCGCCGCCTGCACCGCCTCGAGCTTGTCCGCCTGGGCGGCGCTTGCGCCGCCGACCACAACGGTGCGGCACATGTCCCCGTGATAGCCGTGCACGCGGGCGCCACAGTCGAGCACGGCGAACTCCCCGGCGGCGAGCGTCCGCGCTCCGGGCAGGAACGTTCCGAGGGCGGTGCGGGGGCCGCTCCCCATCTCGGTCACGAACGAGGGCTCGGCGCCGGCGCGGCGGATCACCTCCTCGGCGGCCGCTGCAACATCGATCTCCGACGCGCCGTCACGCACCTCCGCGAGGCCCGCAGCCATCGCTCGGTCAGAGATCCCGGAGGCGGCTCGCATCAGCTCGAGCTCGGCCGGGCTCTTCACCATCCGCAGGGCGGCGGTGATCTCGCCGGCGTCGGTAGAGCGTCACGTCGGGAAGGCGATCGGCGAGCGTCAGGTACACGGGCGCCGGGAAGTACCCGTAGCCCGCGATCCCCACCTGCGCGCTCGCGCCGCCGTGCTCGCGTACGAGCTCGGCCAGGTCTGCACCCATGTCCCGGGTGAGGCGCATGTCGTCGGCGTATGCCTCGGCCTGCGCACGCTCGACGTCCCAGCCCGCGGTGGTCATGAGCACGACCGGGCCGTCCCGTGACACGAAGAGCGCCGCGGTCTCCTCCTCGACGCAGTACCAGCGGGCGAAGTAGCGCAGGTCGGCGGGCTGATAGTCGCGATGGGCGCCGTACAGAACGATGGCGTCCAGCCCCTGCCGGTCGAGCGCGTCGCGCAGCGCCGCGATCCGGCCGGCATGCTCGGCGTCCGTGATGGGATTCGTGATCATTTCGCGGCACCCTCCGTGCGTGCGAGGTAGCGGTCGGCCAGTTCGACCGCCCGGTCGTGGGAGACGCTCGGCCCGTGCCCGCCATGCAGCCGGTCGATGGGCAGGTCGCGGATCCGGGCGACCGACGCCGCGAAGTCTGCGGCATTCGATTCCGGCAGGCCGTCGACCAGTGGGCCGTCGTAGAGCAGGTCTCCGCTGAAGAAGACTCCCGTTGCCTCCTCGATGAAGCCCGATCCCGCCGGGCGTGTGGCCCGGGAGGTGAAGGACAGTGAACTCCCGGCTCCCGATCGTGAGGCGATCGCCCTCGTCGACGAACGCCGTCGCCGGTGCCGGCTCGAGCCAGTAGTCCTCCGGGTCGAATCCTGCGTGCGGAGCCCGATCGAGCATGTAGGGCGGAAACGTGTACCCGGAGGCCTTGGCGGCGCGCAGGTTCTCCGCCGGCCAGTCGCCGGGGCGGGTGCGCCCGTGCACCCGCTCGCTCAGCACCTCCTGCTCGAGCCGGTGTGCCAGCCGAACGTCGAACTCGGGGGCACCGCCGCGGTGGTCGTTGTGGGCGTGGGTCAGGACGAGGGTGACCGGGTCTCGCATCTCACCCGGGAGCTCCGCGACGACGCTCGCGAGGCCGAGGCCGCTGTCGACGAGCAGGGTCGCCTCCGAGCAGTCGACGATGAAGAAGTTCCCTCGGATGAACTCGGCGGCGTGCGGCTCGGTCACCAGCGTCACGCCGTCGCCGACGTCCTCGGTCTGAAACCACGTCACTCGTACCACTCGCTCGGGGCCCACCGGACCCGCTCGACGTTGGGGTCGTGGGTCGCAAGCAGGATCGCCGAGTGCTCCCGCTCGAGCGCCTCGATCTTCTCCCAGCTCGCCACGAGGTCGTCCGGGCTCCAGAGGATGCCCGGCAGCAGCCGCTCGCGCATCTTGTCGATCGAGTACGTCGCATCGAACATCACGATGACCGTGTCGCGGTCGAGGGTCACGCGCACCGACTGATGGCCGGCCGTATGGCCAGGGGTCGGGAAGAGCACGATCCGCCCGTCTCCGAACAGGTCGTGCTCGCCGCTGAGCAGCTGCCAGCGGTAGTCGCCCTCGAACTGATCGGGCATGTAGGCGTTGGCCTGATACACCGGCGGATTGCGGGCGAATGCCATCTCCCGCTCCTGGACGTAGATCTCGGCGTGCCGAAAGAGCGGGAGCGCCGCGGCGTGGTCGTGGTGGAGGTGCGACATGACGACCTTCGGTATCGCCGCCGGCTCGAGGCCGATCGTCGCCAGCAGCGCCGCGATCGTGTCGTTCTCGTCCATCTGGAGATCGAACATGTCGCCCCACGGTCCGAGCACGCCCATCGGGTCCGTGAGGATCTCGGGCGGGATCCCGGTGTCGAACAGGACGGGGCCCTGCGGGTGATCGACGACGTAGGCGGTCCACGGCTCGTAGAGCTTGGTGCCGACGTCGGCATCGAGCGGATCCTGCAGGGCCCGGTCGGCGTAGTCGCCGCCGCACTTGAACGAATACAGCTTCACGTGAGTGCGTCCTTCCGTGGGTAGCGCGGTGGCTCGACGACGGCGAGCGTCAGCCGTTCGACATCGTCCAGCCCTTGACCTTGCCGTTCTTGATGCTGAGGATCACCCCCCGCAGGATTCCGTGCGGGTAGTCGCTCCCCGGGTTGATGCAGAGCGTCCGGCCGAGCTTGCACGCTCCGCGCGAGTCGTGGACATGCCCGTGCAGGCCGACGAGGGGCTGCACCTGCTCGATGACGCTGCGGACGGCCGTGCTGCCGACCGGGATCGTCATCGGGGCGCCGCCGCGGGTGCGCACCTTGAAGTCTTCGGTCACCGCCGGCGCGATGTCGAGGCCGCTGTTGTACGGCGGGCAGTGGAGGTTGAAGAGCGCATGCTCGGGGTCGCGGGCCTTCGCCACGGCCGCCATGATCGACTCCTCGAGCGCGTCCTCGTCCTGTTCCCGCGGGGAGTGCCAAGGCGTCCTGTTCGACCAGCCCCAGCTCACCACCTCGACGCCGTTCAGGTCGTAGACGTCGTCCTCGGCGAAGCGCACCCATGGCGACTCCCGCAGGGCGCGGGCGACCTCCGGGTCATCGTCGTTCCCGAGGTTGATCACGCACTCGATGCCGAGCGGCTGAAGGCGCTCGACCGCCAGGTCGGCCCAGGCCCTCATCACGTCCAGGATCGCTTCGAGGAACCGCTCCTCGCGGTAGGCCTTGTCGGTGACCAGCCGCTCGCGCTCCTCGACCGTGAAAAAGGCGGGGTACCCCCCGCTGGCGCGCGCCCGCCGGGCGGCCTCGTCGCGCGCCTCCTCGGTCTCCATCACGCGGGCGACGCCGCCCTCGCTCACCTCCCACCCGTCGGGATGGCGGACGATCGGGACGAGCTGCTTTCCGGTGATGTCGCCGCCCAGGATGATGGCGCGACAGTCATACGCGACGGCGGCGTTCAGGAACTTGCGGAAGCAGGTCTCAGACCCATGGATATCGGTGGCGAAGAAGATCCGCTGCTGTGCCAAGCGTTACTCCGGTGGCAGCGCCTGCTGCGCGAGCGTCAGGCTTATCCCGCGGCGCTTGCTCACCGCGAACGCCACGAGCCAGATCGCGGTCAGCCCGCCGATCTCGATCGCCATGACCTCGACGGCGGTGCTCGTTTTCAGGCCCGCGAGCTCCCCCCAGTGAGTGAACATCGTGATGTAGATGAAGTAGGCCATGATGGCCGCATCGATTGCGCCGACGATGCTGAGGAGCGGAATGCCGCCGACCCGCCGGTTGACCGGCGAGTCCTCGAACATCTTCCGCGCCGTGTAGGGAAACAGCACGGCCGCGATCCCGGTGCACATCCAGACGAAGATCGCCATCAGCGCCACGATCGCGAAGAGCAGCACGATGTCGCTCGCCCAGTGATACACGGCGAGCAGGAGGTAGCCGACCGAGACGACGATCATGAACACGGTCGAGAAGAGCGGCGTGTGCGTGCGCGGGCTGACCTCGCCGAAGATCGGCGGCACCACTCGGTCGATCGCCCAGGCGAGGCTGTTCCGGGTCAGCATGAGATAGCTGGGAAGGATCGTTCCCGTGATCCCGGCGACGAACGACACGCCCAGCAGCACCGCGAGCCACGAGTGCGGGTGCGAGATCGTGATCAGCGCGTAGAGCGCCGGCTGCGACGGGAACGGCCACACGTCCGGGTGGGCGAAGGTCACGTAGCCGGCGGCGCCGAGGAAGTCCGCGCCCATGACGTGCACCGCGAGGATGGCGATCAGCACGAGCAGTCCCGTCGCCAGCGCGGCACCCGCCAGCATGGCCGGGAGCATCTTGCTTCTGGCCTGGCGGACCTCACCGCCCCAGTAGGTCGGGATGTAGCCGTAGCCGATCGCGACGCTGAGGATGATGAACGACGCGAAGAGCGCTCCGGTGTCCGCGTGGTTCGGGAAGACGCCGTCGCCGTGGGCGGCGGCGACGATCTTGGGCACCGACCCGACACGCTGGAAGTCGCGCACGAAGTCGCTCGGAGACACCGTGAGCAGGCTGATGACCGCCGCGAAGGCCCCCACGAGGCCGACGATGAAGAGGCCGATCGCCCAGCGCGCGACCGCGCGGACGCTGAACAGGCTGATCACCCCGGTGATCACGATCAGCGCGCCGGCGATCCACACCTGGCCCGCCTGCGACGTCACGTCGGACGTGTAGGTGTCCCAGCGATGGCTGCCGGTGATGAACGCGAGCGATTCGAACATCGCCGGAAGCCCGAACTGGGGCACGGTCAGGGCGACGTTGCCCAGGCCGGCGATGAACACGAGCGAGATGATCCCGTTGACGATGAACCCCGCCAGCGGGTGCACCACGCGGCTCAGGAACAGGTAGTCACCGCCCGACCGCGGCATCGCGCTCGACAGCCACCCGTACGTGACGAAGTGCGGCACGCACAGCGCGAAGGTGAGGGCGAACGCAAGCGCGATGTTGGCGCCGGTGAAGGTGCTCGGAACGAGCGTCAGATACGTAACGCCGAGGAAGACCGAGATGTAGCTCGCCGAGAGAACGACGTTGTCGGTGAGTGAGAGCTCGCGCACGAGCCCGGTGGCCTGGCGGACGAAGAGGTGGTCGCCGCCGCCTGGGCTCGCTTCGGTGGGCGGATCAAGACTCACCGTGATCACTCCGGTTCGGTGACATCTGCGGCTCCGATCGCTCGGGGTGCGGGGCGCCGACCGTACCACCTGCCGATGAGCACGTCAACAACAGGGTTGCGGAACAATTCAACAGGCGATATCCTCGAAATCAGATGGCTGAGCCGACGATCCACCTTGCGAGCGTCAACGAGCAGGTGGTCTCGGTCCTCCGCGAGAGGATCCTCACGGGCCAGCTCCCGCCGGGGGCGCCGCTGCCGGAGGTCGGCCTGTCGCGCCAGTTCGGCGTCTCGCGAAACACCATCCGCGAGGCCGTGCGTGCGGTCGCCCGCGAGGGGCTCGTCAACGTCGATCGCAACAAGACCGCGACGGTCGCCGAGCTGACGGACGCGGACGTCGCCGATCTCTACAAGGTGCGCAGGCTGCTCGAGCTCTCTGCGGTCGAGGACCTCGACGCCGTCGCGGACGGCGACGTGGAGCGCGTGAACGCGGCCTGCGACCAGCTGGTCAGTGTCGTTCCGAGCGCCGCCGCGATCGACGATTGGGCGGCGATCTGCGACGCCGACCTCGAATTCCACAAGAGCATCGTCGCGCTGCGCACGAGCCCGCGGCTGCTGCGCACGTTCCAGAGCATCCGCTCCGAGCTGACGTTCTGCCTCACGCTCATCACCGCCGAGGAGCGACGCATGGGGCGGACGGATCGCCTGGTCAACGAGCACCGGGAGATCCGCGACGCCATCGTCGCGCGCGACTCGGCGGCGGCGGGCCGGCTGGTCGGCGAGCACCTCGACTTCTACGAGGCGGAGACGCGCCGGTCGTTGGCGAATCGGCCCTGACCACCGCCACGCCGGCGGGCATCCCTGGCCGGCTACTCGACCGTGACGGTCTTCGCCAGGTTCCGCGGCTTGTCGACGTCGAGCCCGCGCCGGGTCGCGATCGCGTAGGCGAGCTGCTGGAGCGGGAGGACTGCCAGCGCCGCCTGGAGCTCCGGCTCGGTCCGCGGCAGGTAGAGGACGTGCTCCGCCAGGTCGCGGATCGACTCGTTGCCTTCGGTGGCGACGGCGATCACGTGGGCGCCGCGGGCGCGCACCTCCTGGATGTTCGAGACGACCTTCTCGTACACGTGCGAGTCGGTCGCGATCACCACGACCGGCGTCCTGTCGTCGAGGAGCGCGATCGGGCCGTGCTTCATCTCGCCGGCCGCGTAGGCGTCGGTCGCGATGTACGAGATCTCCTTCAGCTTGAGCGCGCCCTCGAGCGCGATCGGGAGGCCCATGTTGCGGCCCAGGTAGAGGAAGAACTCGTTGGCGTGGTACTGGTCGGCGATCGGCTCGACGAGCTCGCGCCGTGCGAGCGTCCGCCGCGCGAGGTCGGGCAGGTCGCGCACCTGCTGGAGCAGCGTTTCGGCGCGGGTCGCGTCGATCGTGCCGCGGATCAGCCCCAGCTTCAGCGCGAGCAGATACATCAGCGTCACCTGCGCGATGAACGTCTTGGTGGCCGCGACGCCGATCTCGAGCCCCGCGCGCGTGTAGAGGACCGAGTCGCACTCGCGCGTCATCTGCGAGCCCATCACGTTCGTGACCGCGAGGACGTGGGCGCCGCGCGCCCGTGCCTCCTTCATCGCCGCCAGCGTGTCGATCGTCTCGCCCGACTGGGCCACCGCGATCACCAGCGTCCGCTCGTCGATCACCGCATGCCGGTAGCGCCACTCGCTCGCGATGTCCGACTCCGACGGGACGCGGGCCCACTCCTCGAGCAGGTACCGGCCGATCAGTCCCGCGTGGTACGAGGTGCCGCAGGCCAGGAAGACGACGCGCGACAGGTCGCGGACCTGCTCGTCTGAGAGCTCGAGGCCGTCGAGCTGGAGCTCGCCGTGGTAGAGCCGCTCGCCGATCGTCTCGGCGATCGCGTCGGGCTGCTCCTCGATCTCCTTCAGCATGAACGTCTCGTAGCCCTGCTTCTCGGCCGCCTCCTCGTCCCAGTCCACCTCGCTCACGTCGCGGTCGATCACGTCGCCCGCGCCGGTGAGGAACGTCGCGCCGCCGGGGCGCGCCACCACGATCTCGTCGTCGTGCACGTACTGCACCCGCCGCGTCGAGCTGAGGAACGCCGGGATGGCCGACGCCATGAACATCTCGCCCTCCCCCACACCGACCACCAGCGGGCAGCCGCGGCGGGCGGCGACGAGGATCTCCGGGCTGTCGCGGTGGGCGACGGCGAACGCGAAGTGGCCGTCGAGGCGGGCGTATGCCGCGCGCACGGCCTCGACCAGATCGCCGGAGTACGAGTCCTCGACGAGATGCGCGATCACCTCGGAGTCGGTGTCGGAGTGGTACTCGTGGCCGGCGTCGGAGAGCTCGCGCCGGAGCGTCGCGTAGTTCTCGATGATCCCGTTGTGGACGACCGTGACGCCCGAGCCCTCGCACGCCTCGATCGGGTGCGCGTTGGCCTCGATGACGCCGCCGTGGGTGGCCCAGCGCGTGTGGGCGAGCCCCATCGTCGCGGGGTGCGAATCAGGCCCGACGGCGTCGCGCAGCACCGACACCTTGCCGACCCGCCGGACGATGTCGACCTGGCCGTTCATCAGGCAGATCCCGGCCGAGTCGTAGCCCCGGTACTCGAGCCGCTCGAGCCCCTGGAGGAGGAGCTCCTTGCAGGGCCGCGACCCCACGTATCCGACGATGCCGCACATCAGGCTGTCCCTCCGATTTCGGCGGTAACGACGTCGACAAGATGGTCGCACAGCCGCTCGCACTCGGTCGCATCGGCGGCCTCGACCATGACCCGTACGACGGCCTCGGTGCCCGACGCGCGAAGCACCACCCGGCCATCCTCCCCAAGCTTCGCCTCGGCGGCCCGCACCTCCTGCCAGATCCGGTCGGCGCCCTCCAGCGCGGCCCGATCGGCAGGCACGGCCACGAGCTTCTGCGGGAACGGCCGCACGAGGTCGACGACCTCCTCCATCGAGACGTTGAGCCGGTCGAGCACGCCGAGCAGCATGAGCGCCGTCGCGAGCCCGTCGCCGGTGGTGTGGTGCTCGAGGTCGATCACATGGCCGGACTGCTCGCCGCCGAGCGTCGCGCCCGTCTCGAGCATCCGCTCGAGCACGTAGCGGTCGCCGACGTCGGTCACCTCGACCGTGATCCCGTGCTCGCGCATCAGGCGGTGGAAGCCCAGGTTCGTCATCGACGTGACGACGACCCGCTCGCCCGCGAGCGCGTGGCGCCCGTGGCGCTCGATCGCGAGCGCCGCGATGATGGCGTCGCCGTTCACGGGCCGGCCGCGACGGTCGACCGCGAGGCAGCGATCGGCGTCGCCGTCGAACGCGATGCCGCAGTCCGCCTCGGCGGCCTCGACGGCCGCGGCCACGGCGCCGAGGTGCGTCGAGCCCACGCGGTCGTTGATGTTCCGGCCGTCGGGGTCGGCGCCGATGAACCGGGCGTCGAGGTGCACGCCCTCGGCGAGCCGGCGGGCGGCGGCCGCGGCGGCCCCGTTCGCGCAGTCGAACACCACCAGGCGATCGCCCTGCACGCCCTCGCCGTACGTCTCGAGCAGCCAGTCGGCGTAGCGCTCGACGGCGTCCTCGACCGGCTCGACGCTGCCGCCGCCCGGGCCCGGGGCCGAGCCCATCGCCGCCTCGACGTCGGCCTCGGCGGCGTCGGGCAGCTTGCGCCCGTCCGCGCCGAGGAACTTGATGCCGTTGTCGGCGTACGCGTTGTGCGATGCCGAGATGACGCAGCCCAGGTCGGCGCCGAGCTGTCCCACCAGGATCGCGACGCCGGGAGTCGGGATGACCCCGGCCGTGAGCGCGGCGCCTCCGCCGGCGACGATGCCATCGACGAGGGCGGCCTCGAGCGCCGGGCCCGACTCGCGGGTGTCGCGGCCCAGCACGACCCTGCAACCCGGGCCGGCGACGGCGGTCGCCGCCGCCCCCAGCTCGCGGGCGAGGTCCTCGGTCAGATCGACGCCGGCGACCCCCCGCACGCCGTCTGTCCCGAACAGCTTGCGGAGCGCTGTCAAAGGCTCGGGATCAGCGCTTCGAGAACTGCGGCCGCTTGCGGGCCTTCTTCAGGCCGGCCTTCTTGCGCTCGACCTGGCGGGCGTCGCGGGTCAGGAACCCCTGCCTCTTCAGGTCGGTGCGCAGGTTCGCGTCGGCCTCGATGAGCGCCTTCGAGATCCCGTGCCGGAGCGCGCCCGCCTGGCCCGAGATGCCGCCGCCGTCGATGCGCGCGCGGACGTCGTAGGTCGCGTCGGTGCCGGTGAGCGAGAGCG
>CAVPLP010000008.1:0-111552 GCA_963706075.1 uncultured Actinomycetes bacterium | reverse complement strand
CGCCCACAGCGCGGCGGCGGCCCGGGTCGACACGCCGATCTTGCCGTAGATGTGCTGGATGTGGTGGTCGGCGGTCTTGGGAGAGATGAAGAGCCGATCGGCGATCTCGCGGGTCGTGTGCCCCCGGGCCGCGAGCCGCAGCACGTCGACCTCGCGACGGGTGAGCCCACCCGGGTTCTGCGGCCGCTTGCCCGTGGGCGCTCCGCGCGGCTCGCCGTGCCCCGCGGCCACCAGCACCGCCCGGCCGGCGCGCGGCTCGACCACGCCCTCTGACTCGAGCCGGCGCAGCTCGGTCGCCGCCTCGTCGGGCGGGAATGCCGGCCGGTCGGCTCGCTCGGTGGTCAGCCCCACGTAGATCTCCGTCGCCGCCAGGACGCGTGCGCCGAGATCGTCGGCGTCGGCCGGCACGCGCTTGTGGTATCCCGACCCGTCGCCCTTCTCGTGGTGTGTGGACGCGACCGGGTTCAGGACGCCGAGAGCAGGCGAGCGGCGCAGCATCTGCTCGGTCAGCATCGGATGCAGCTCGACGCGGTCGAACTCCGAGCGCGTGAGCGGGCCGGGCTTGTCCCAGATCGAGTTCGGGACGATCGTCGTGCCGAAGTCGTGGACGAGCGCCGCCCGGCGGAGCGCCGTCGACGGAGTCGTCGTCAAGCCCGAGCACCTGCGCCGCGTCGGCGGACGAGGTCCGCGCAGCGGCGGCTGTGCCCGCCCATGTACGGCGACTTGAGGTCGATGAAGTCGGCGACCACCGTCAGAGCGTCGTCGAGCTCCGCGCCGGCGAGCATGCGGTGGGGCTCGGGCTCGAGGGCGAGCACGGCGTCCCACGGCTCGATCTCTGCGAGCCGATCGAACCAGCCGCCTCCGTGCTCGATGAACAGATCGGCGAGCGCCGGGTCGTACGTCGCGTCGCGACGATCGCGAGCCGCATCGAGGGCGTGCTCCGGCGAGAAGAGGCGGCCGATCGCCTCCATGTCGTGGCTCAGGTGAACGACGCGCATGGCGAGCGGGATCGCCTCGCCCTTCGCATGGGCCGGATAGCCGTTTCCGTTCCAGCGCTCGAACGTGAAGCGCAGCGCCTCGCGCACGTCGGGGCCGAAGTCGAGCCGCTCGACGAGCATGTCGGCCACCTCGCATCCGGACGAGAAGTTGTAGACCGCCCACTCGCGGGCCGTCTCCTGGATCATCCGGACGATCTCGTCGCGCTCCTCCGGAGTGTGGCCGGCCGTCGCGTACGCCATGACGTCCCGCATCACCTCGGCGGGGTTGGCGGCGTCGTGCACCAGCGTCTGCGCCCGGATCGCGATCTCGTCGCCGAAGACGGTCGCGACCTCGTGGGCGTGACCCGTGCAGCCGACGTACCGGAGCAGCGCCACCCAGTAGACGGTCTCGCGCAGCTCCTCGTCGAACCCTGCCGCTTCGCAGATCCACGTCGCGAGCAGGCACGAGCGCAGCTGCGACTCGAGCGGCTGGCCGAATGCGTTGTCCTGGGCGAGCGCCAGGGTGGCCACGAGCTCACCGAGGCGAAGGGGCGGTGCTGCGCTGGAAATGGGGCGATCTCCCGATGTATCGGCCGCTGCGGCCGAACACAATCCTCCCACGACGCGTCGATCCTCGCCGCGACAAGCGGCGGAACGCTCATCAAGGGAGACCAGCATGACCGCATCACCAGCTCCGGACGGCGATCCCATCAGGGTGGGAGTCATCGCCGACCAGACCGGCCCGCTCTCGATCATCGGGGTCGCAAACGCGAACGTCGCCCGCATGGTCATCGGCGACATCAACGCCAAGGGCGGCCTCCTGGGACGGCACCTCGACCTGTATCTCGAGGACAGCGCGAGCGACGACGACGTCGCGGCCGCCAACGGCGCGGAAGCTCGTCGAGCAGGATCAGGTCGACGTCATCCTCGGCGGGATCTACAGCTCGACCAGGCAGGCGATCAAGGGGCCGGCCGTGGTCGAGGGCAAGACGCTCTACATCTACCCGGAGCAGTACGAGGGGCAGGAGTCCGACCCGCTCATCTTCTGCACCGGGCCGGTGCCCGCGCAGCAGGTCGACCCCTTCATCCCGTGGTTCATGCACGAGACCGGGGCGCGGACGTTCTACCTCCCGTCGGCCGACTACATCTGGCCGCGCGTGATGAACGCGCGCGTCCGGGAGGTCGTCACGGCCAACGGCGGGAGCATCGTGGGCGAGGAGTACTTCCCCCTCGACCACACCGACTACGCAGCGACCGTCGACAGGATCGCCTCGACCGGCGCCGACGTCGTGTTCAACACGACGGTGCCCCCGGGCGTCATGCCGTTCCTCGAGCAGCTCCACGACTCGGGCTTCGGCGAGCGCGGCGGGCACGTGGTCTGCACGTACTTCGAGGAGAACCTCCTCGCGGCGCTGCCGGCCGCCCACACCGAGGGCGTCTACAGCTGCCTCGACTACTACCAGACGGTCCCCGACGCGTTCAGCCGGGAGCTCCTCGCGCAGTACGACGCGCTCTACCCCGCCAGCGCCAAGTTCACGGGCGGCAGCGGGTCGTCGGGCCTCTACCGGGGGCTCCGGCTCTGGGCGGCTGCCGTCGCCGAGGCAGGCTCGCTCACCCAGGCGGACGTGATCGCCGCGCTGGATCATGCCCAGATCGCCGACGGCCCGGGCGGGCCCGCGGCGATGGTGCCGGGCCAGCACCACGTGCGCATGAGCATGTACATCGCCCAGGCTCGAGACGGGCGCTTCGAGATCGCCACGGACCTGGGGGCGATCGATCCCGAGGAGCGCCTCGTCGACATGCCGGTGCTCGCGGGCTGAACGCCCGGCGCCGGATCCAACACACGACCACACACCGACGAAAGGAGATCGACATGCTGCTCGCAACGACACAGGTGGAGGACTTCGACCGGTTCCTCGAGGTGTTCTCGACCGGAGGCGCCGAGAAGCGCAAGGAGCACGGCTCCAAGGGCGCGCTCGTCTTCCGCGACCCCTCCGAGGCCGATCGGGTCTGGGTCATCTTCGACTGGGACGAGCAGGGCTGGCAGAGCTTCGTGTCCGACCCCACCGTTCCGCCGATCATGAAGGAGGCCGGGCACAAGTCGCGCCCCGAGGCCGCGCAGTTCGCCGGCCGCTGCCACGCCTGACAGCCCGCTCGGATGTGGGGCGGCGCCACCGGCTGGTGGCGCCGCCCCGCTAGAGCTCCGCCACCAGCGCGTCGACCCGGCGGGCGATCTCGTCGCGGATCCGGCGGACTTCCTCGGGCGGTCGTCCGGACGGGTCGTCGAGCTCCCAGTCGACGTAGCGCTTGCCGGGGATGTAGGGGCACTCGTCGCCGCAGCCCATCGTCACGACCAGGTCGGCCCAGCGCATGTCCGCGTCGTCGAGCCGGTGGGGCGTGCGTCCCGAGAGGTCGATGCCGAGCTCGCCCATCGCGTCGACCACCTCCGGGTGGACGTGCGCCGCGGGTCGGCTGCCCGCCGAGCGGGCCGTCGTGCCCCGGAGCGGCGCGCTCGAACAGCGCCTGTGCCATCTGCGACCGGCCGGCGTTCTGGATGCAGACGAAGAGGACGCGGCTCATGTCGCCGCCTCCTGTCCCGAGATGAACCCGTACGTGACCACGGCGAGCACCGCACCCAGAGCCGGCGCGGCCAGGTAGACCCAGATCGAGGCGTAGTCGCCCGCGGCGATCGCCGGGCCGAGGGACCGGGCCGGGTTCATCGACGCCCCCGTGATCGGGCCGCCGAACATCGCATCGAGGCCCACGGTGCCGCCGATCGCAATCGCCGCCGCCTCTCCGACCGCGCGCACGTCGGTTGCGACGGCGATGATCACGAGCATGAGGAAGAAGGTGAGCACCCCTTCCCACAGAAACGCCTGTCCGTCGGAGCCCGCCGGCAGCGTGGCACCGACGTGGGCGACGTCGCCGAGCGAGGCGCGGAGCACCAGCGCGGCGGCGAGCGCGCCCACGAGCTGGGCCGCCCAGTAGGCCGGGACGCGCGTCGCCGGGAAGCGACGGGTCACGGCGAACCCGAGCGTCACGGCAGGGTTGAAGTGCGCCCCTGAGATGTGGCCGAGGGCGTAGATCATGACCATGATGACGAGGCCGAAGCTGATCGCAACACCGACATGGCCGAGCGCGTGCGTCGTCTCGTCGACCATGATGGCGCCGCAGCCGGCGAAGACCAGCGCGAACGTCCCGACCGCCTCGGCGGCGAGCGACCGGGCGGTGCCCGTCACTCGATCGCCCCGCTCCGGCGCTCGACGAGCAGCACGTCGCGCCACACTCCATGGTGCTTCCCGAGTCGCTCGCGACGGCCGACGACACGGAATCCACAGGCCTCGTGCAGCGCCAGGCTCGCGTGATTCTCGGGGAAGAGCCCGGCCTGGATCGTCCAGATGCCCTGCGCCTCGGCCCGCATGACCAGCTCGGTCAGGAGGCGGCGTCCGATACCGCGTCGGGCGGCGTGCGTGGCGACGTACACGCTGTCCTCGGCAACACCGCCGTACACGCACCGGTCGGACACCGGCGAGAGCGCAGCCCAGCCGACGATGGCGTCGTCCAGTCGCGCCACGAGCCGCGGCGTCTCGAGATGCGCCCGGTCCCACCTGTCGTAGGCCGGCACCTCGGTCTCGAAGCTGGTCTCGCCCGTCTCGAGCCCCTGGCGGTAGATCTCGGCGACCGCCGGCCAGTCGGCGACCGCCATGGAGTCGACGGTGATCCGGTCGACGTCGGTCGCCATCAGCTCGCTTCCGCCAGCGCCGCGGGCTCGACCAGGCTGTGCAGCTGCTCCATCGCCTCGGGCCGTACCGTGAAGTACGCGAACGTGCCGCGCTTCTCGCGGTCGAGGAGCCCTGCGTCGGTGAGCTGCTTCAGGTGGTAGCTGACCGTCGGCTGAGCAAGGCCGAGGTGGTCGATGAACTCGCAGACGCACACGGCCTCCCCGCCCGCCCGAAGCAGGATGTTCAGGATCTTGAGCCGGTGCCGGTCGCCGAGGACGCGGAAGAGGCGCTCGAGATCGATCGCCTGGCCGTCGGTGAGCGACGAGCCCTGGAGCGGCGTGCAGCAGTTGATGACCGGGAGCGGCTTCACTGCCCGGTCAGTATATCGAAGAGTATGAGTATTTCGTACGTCGCCTCCGCCGGAGTCTCTCACCCGCGTCCTGGGAGTGGTGAGCGCCGCTGAGCCGAGCCGGCGAGGATGTGTGAACTTCCTGCTTCGAGGGTATTTCCAGACGGCCCGACCCGGCCTAGAATGATGCGTGCATCCGAGAGACTCCGCCGTTCTCACCGGTGCAACAGGGTCGAAAGCCTTAAACGCGTTAGAGCCGGGAGAGCCGCGTGCGCCGGGTCCTCGAGCACACCATCGATATCGATGCGACGCCGGAGCAGATCTGGGAGGCGCTCACGGGGTTCGACGCCTACGAGGGCTGGAACCCCTTCATGCGCCGCGTCGACGGTGCCGCCGTCGTCGGGAGGAAGCTTCGGATCGAGCTCGCTCCGCCTGACGGCCGCCGGATCGTGGTCTCGCCGTCGGTGGTCGTCGCCGACCCGGCGCGAGAGCTGCGCTGGCGGGGCGCGCTGCCGCTGGGGCTCTTCACCGGCGAGCACGCCTACGTCATCACGGGCGACGAGACCGGCTCGACGGTCGTCCACCGAGGCTGGTACCGGGGCCTGCTCGTCCGGCTGTTCGGCCGCGTGATCGACCGCACGGCCATGGGGTTCGAGCGCATGCACAGCGCTCTCAAGGAACGGGCCGAGGAGATGACGCCGCCGGTCATCGCCGCGCTGCCCGTCATGGGTGCGACCGACCTCGGTGTGCGCGGCTTCGAGGCCCACGGCTCGACGCTCCTCACCGAGGCCGCGCGCGTCGTCGCGTCGGTGCTCGGCGTGGAGCGGGTCGGCGTGCTCGGCCTGGCACGCGACGGGGAGTCGGTCGTGCTCCGCGCCGGCGTCGGCTGGCCTCCGGGCGGCGTCGGCCGGGTGCGGGCCACCGCCGGCGACGGCACCCCCGCCGGGTACGCCCTGATGCATACCGAGCCGCTCGTGACGCGCGACGTGGCGACAGATCCCCGCCTGCGGACGCTGGGAGC
Source organism: uncultured Actinomycetes bacterium (assembly GCA_963706075.1). Taxonomy (GTDB): domain Bacteria; phylum Actinomycetota; class Thermoleophilia; order Gaiellales; family JAICJC01; genus JAICJC01. Next base: position 105,483 of record CAVPLP010000008.1, on the reverse strand, counting down.
TGCGGAGACGGCGGGCGTCATCGGGGGCATGGCCGTGAGGATCCAGGACGGCGGCCGGCCGCTGGGCGTGCTCGACGCCTGGACGCGGACGCCGCGCGAGTTCGGCTCGGCCGAGGTGGCGTTCGTCGAGGCCGTGGCCTGCGTGCTGGCCCCCGCTCTCGCCGTCGGCGCGAGCGAGGCGCGGGGCTCTGCGGCCGTGGCCGCGCTCCTGGCGGCAGCCGAGGCGGAGCGCGTCCGCGTCGCGACCGAGCTCCACGACGACACGCTGCAGACGCTGACCGCCATGCGCCTCACGATCGACCGCCTCGCAGCGGCCTGGCAGCGCGGCGACGACCAGGCCGCCGATCAGGCCGTCGAGGGCGCCCGCAAGATGGTGAGCGAGGCCATCGACCGCACACGGCGCCTGGCCTTCGAGATCGTGCCGCCGCTCCTCGCCGAGGGCGGCGTCACCGGGGCGCTGCGCGCGCTTCCCGAAGCTCTGGGCATGCAGGCCGACGTGACGAGCGACGTCGTCACGACGCGGCACGCGAACAGCAGCGAGTTCCTCTGCTACCGGGCGGTCGAGGAGCTCCTTCGCAACGCCCGTGACCATGCGGATGCACGCCACGTCAGCGTGGCGGTGCACGAGCAGCACGGCGAGCTGGCGGGCGAGGTCGCGGACGACGGCATCGGGTTCGATCCGACGGCGGTGCTTGACGATCCGGCCCGGCTCGGCCTCCTCTCGCTGGCCCAGCGGCTCGACTCCGTCGGCGGGCGGATGACCATCCAGTCGTCGCCCGGCGCCGGCACTCGCGTGCGGTTCGGGATACCGATCAGGTAGCCGCGGCCCGCGCGTGGCGGGCGTGACCGCAGGTGCCGGTCGTGCATGCGATGACCATCTCGACCGTCTGCTCGGGAGAGTCGGCGATCTGGAGCAGCTCGAGATCCTCTTCGGTGACGTTGCCTGCGGCGACGACCGTCTCGCGGATCCAGTCGGCGAGGCCCGACCAGTACCGCTTGCCGTAGAGCACCGTCGGGAACATCCGCACCTTGCGGGTCTGGATCAGCGTGAGCGACTCGAACATCTCGTCGAGCGTGCCGAACCCGCCCGGGAAGATGACGAACGCCTCGGCATACTTCACGAACATCGTCTTTCGCACGAAGAAGTAGCGGAAGTCGAGCGCGAGGTCGAGGTAGGCGTTCAGGTGCTGTTCGTGGGGCAGCTCGATGCCGGCGCCGATCGACATGCCGCCGGCCTCCCGGGCGCCCTTGTTGCACGCCTCCATGATCCCGGGGCCGCCGCCGGTGATGACGGCGTACCCGGCCCGGGCGAACCCCGCCCCCGTCGCCTCGGCGGCGGCGTACATCGGGTCGCCGGGCTTCGTCCGCGCCGACCCGAACATCGACACGGCGAGCCCGACCTCCGCGAACGCGTCGAATCCAGCGACGAACTCGGACGTGATCCGGTGGATCCGCCACGGGTCTGTGTGGATGAACGACGAGTCCTGGCGGCCGAGCAGCCGCTCGTCCTCGGTGGGGCGGTGTCGCGGCTGGATCGCATCGCCTGCCATCGGCCGAAACGTACCGCACCGACGGGGTCGCACAGGGGTGCGTACGGCCGTTCCGGAGGGTAGAATGGGAGGCATGGACGCCCTGACCGCGAAGGTGACCCGCGATGCCGAACCTGCCCCGGATCCCGAGGACAGTACGACGGCGCCATCGCGCGCCGCAGCGGCCGGTCGAGCGCTCCGAGCCCCGGATCGCTGAGATCGAGGCTGCCGGCCTTCGCTGGCTTCAGCTGGAAGAGCCGACCGCCGTCGAGACCGCCTGGCTGGCGCAGAACTTCGAGTTCCACGAGCTGGATCTCGAGGACGTGCTCTCGACCCGTCAGCGCCCCAAGATCGACGAGTACGACGACTACATGTTCATCGTGCTCCACGTGCCCCACTACAACAAGGAGCGGGCGCGCCTCGATGCGGCCGAGCTGAACGTCTTCATCGGCCACGACTACATCGTGACGCTCCCCAACGTGCCGCTGAAGCCGCTCGGGCGCCTGTTCGCGCAGCTCGAGGACAACCAGGAGCGGCGCGAGGAGTACTTCGCGCAAGGGCTCCGGGATACATGCTCTACGAGATCCTCTCGGAGCTGTTCGACTACTGCTTCCCGATCCTCGACAAGATCGGCTTCAAGCTCGACCGCATGCGCGAGGCGATCTTCACCGAGCGCCGGTCAGAGGACGTCGTCCGCGACATCTCCGACGTGAAGCACGAGATCGTCTCCTACCGCAAGGTCATCAAGCCCGAGCGCTCGACGCTGCGCTGCTCGAGCGGACGCGCTACCTGCCCGACGACCTCGAGGTCTACTTCGACGACATCGTCGACAAGGCCGAGCGCATCTGGGACCAGCTCGACAACTACAAGGAGGTCGTCGAGGCGCTCGAGCAGACCAACGAGTCGGTCATCGCCCACAAGCAGAACGACATCCTGCGGCTGCTGACGATCTTCTCGGTCATCCTGCTGCCGCTGACGCTCATCACGGGCCTCTTCGGCATGAACTTCGCAGCACATCCCGTTCTCCAGCACGACTACCACGCCTTCGTCGCGACGGTCGGCATCATGGCTGGCGATCTCGTGGTGATGCTGTCGTTCTTCCGCCTCAAGCGGTGGATCTAGCGCCATGACCGAGCGCCTCTGGGCGCCCTGGCGCATGGAGTACATCCAGGGCGGTGCCGACGCGCCGGGCTGCATCTTCTGCGACAAGGCGGCGGCCGGCGACGACGAGGCCAACCTGATCGTCCACCGCGGCGAGCGGGCCTACGTGCTCATGAACCTCTACCCGTACTCGAACGGGCATCTGATGGTGGCGCCGTACCGGCACGTCGCGGCGCCCGGCGACCTGGACGAGGGTGAGCGCGCCGAGATGTGGGCGCTGCTCGACCGGTCGCTCGGCGTCCTCTCCGACGTCATGGCGCCGCACGGCTTCAACGCCGGGATCAACATCGGCCGGGTCGCGGGCGCCGGGGTCGAGGATCACATCCACCTGCACGTCGTCCCGCGCTGGAACGGCGATACGAACTTCATGCCGGTGCTGGCCGACGTCAAGGTGATGCCGGAGCACCTGACGCGGACGGCGGCCAAGCTGCGCGACGCCTGGCGCGCCTGAACCCCATGGGTTGCTAGCGCTGGGGCTTGGGATACCGACGGCCGAGGCAATCGGCCCGGCTGTCCGCGCAAGCGTGCCGATTCACGCGCATCTGGTCACACCGCAGCCAAGAAACGCTCGCGGAAGTCCACAGGGGTCAGACCCCGTGATGCCGGTCAACTCGATTGGTGCGAAGCTGTGACCGGTTCGCTAGTCCTCGGCGGTGCGCGCGAACAGGATGTGGTCGCGCCAGGCGCCGTTGATGAAGAGGTACTTCGGCGAGAGCCCGATCTCGGTGAACCGGTTTCGCCGCAGCACCGTCTGCGAGCCCGTGTTGTCGACGAGCGTCGCCGCCTCGAGCCGGTGGAAGCCGGCCTTGCCGAACCCCCACTCGCACACGTGGCCGACGGCTGCCGTGGCGATCCCGCGGCCGTTCAGGTGCTGCACCACCCAGTAGCCGAGCCCGGCGTTCTGGAACGGCCCGCGCGACATCCGCGACACCGAGATGACTCCGGCCGGCTCGCCGTCGGCCTCGATCAGGAACCGCTCGAGCCGGTCGGCGGCCCGCTCCTGCTCGAGCGCGCGCAGCTCGCGCCGCTGGGACGCCGCCGTGGCGAACCCCTCCGACCGCGGCGGGTCGAACGGTTCGAGGAACTCCCGGTTCGCGGTGTAGAGCGCCGCCAGCATGTCGGCGTCGTGCACCTGCAAGGGACGTATGGAGACACTGACTAGACTCATGCTGCGATGCTGGCGCCCTCCGTGTTCAAGGCCTACGACGTTCGCGGAATCGTGCCAGACGAGCTCGACGCGGAGGGCGCATACGCGATCGCCTGCGGTTACGTGGCCGCGTTCGAGCCGAAGGTGATGGCGGTCGGGCGCGACATGCGCCTCTCGTCTCCCGAGATCGCGGCCGCTGCGATCAGGGGTGCGGCCGACTCCGGCGCGGATGTCGTCGACCTTGGCCAGATCGGCACCGAGATGCTGTACTTCGCCGTCGGCGAGTACGGCTACGAGGGCGGCCTCCAGATCACCGCATCGCACAATCCCGCCGCCTACAACGGGATGAAGATCGTCCGCCGCGGCGCCCTGCCGGTCGGCGGCGACACGGGCCTCGACAAGATCAAGGCGCGCGCCCTCGGCCCTGCGCCCGTGCCGGCCGGCTCGCCCGGCGAGATCTCGAAGCGCGACGTCTACGCGGAGTTCCACGACCGGGCGCTCGGGTTCATCGACGTCGATGCCGTGAAGCCGCTCAACGTGGTCCTCGACGGCGCGAACGGGATGGCCGGCCCGATGGTCGCACCGACGCTGGAGCGGCTCCCTGTCACGGTCCACCCCTACAGCCTCGAGCCCGACGGCCACTTCCCCAACCACGAGCCGAACCCGCTCCTCGAGGAGAACCGCCAGTTCATCATGGGGAAGGTCAAGGAGCACGGCGCAGACCTCGGCATCGCCTGGGACGGCGACGCCGATCGCTGCTTCTTCATCGACGACACCGGCGAGTTCGTGCCGGGCGACCTCATCACCGCCCTCATCGCCCGCACGATGCTCGAGAAGCACCCGGGCTCGACGATCGTCTACGACCTGCGGGCGTCGTGGGCGGTGCGCGACACGATCGCCGAGGCGGGCGGGACCGCGCTCGAGAACCGCGTCGGGCACGCCTTCATCAAGGCCCGGATCCGCAAGGAGGACGCCGTCTTCGCCGGCGAGGTCTCGGGCCATTACTACTTCCGCGACTTCTACTACTGCGACACGGGCGTCGTGCCTGCACTCGTCATGCTCGAGCTCCTGTCGGTCGCCGGCAAGCCGCTGTCCGAGCTCCTCGCGCCCTTCCGCGAGCGGTACCACATCTCGGGCGAGATCAACTCGACCGTCGACGACGTGCCGGTGAAGCTCCAGCAGCTCAAGGAGCGCTACTCGAGCCAGGCCGTGCGCGTCTCGCACATGGACGGCATCTCGTTCGAGTTCGACGACTGGCACTTCAACGTCCGCCCGTCGAACACCGAGCCTCTGCTCCGGCTCAACCTGGAGGCGCTCGACGGCCCGACGATGGAAAGGCGCCTCGCCGAGGTGCTCGACCTGATCCGCGGGTGAGCGTGACCGACCGCAGGCCGCCGTTTCGGTTCGCGGTGCGGACGCGGGTCGGATTCGACGAGACCGACGCCCAGGGCATCGTCTACTACGGGCGCTACATGCCCTACTTCGACCGCGCCCGGGTCGAGTACCTGCGCCACCTCGGGCTGCTCCGCCCCGGGTCGAGCGGCGCCGAGTTCGTGATGCGCGCCCAGCACGTCGAGTACCACGCGCCGGCGCGGTTCGACGACGAGCTCGAGGTGTTCGTCCGGGTGCGCCGGCTCGGACGCACGAGCGTGACCTGGGAGTTCGACGCGTACAACGCCGCCTCCGACGAGCACCTTGCGACGTCGACCCAGACGGCGGTGTACGTCACGGAACGGCGGCCGGTTCCCGTCGACGACGCGATGCGGTCCGCGGTCCTCGCGTTCGACCCGGGGGCCGAGTCGTGACCGCGGACGTGCTGGCCGAGATCGAGCGCATCGCCGGCGGCGACGAGTCGTCCGACCAGATCCTGCGCCGCGTCGTCGATCTGCTCGCAGACCGCGTCGAGACCTACTCGTGGGTCGGGATCTACTTCGTCGAGGGAGACGAGCTCGTCCTCGGTCCCTGGCAGGGGCCCGAGGCCACCGAGCATGTGCGGATCCCCGTCGGCCAGGGCGTGTGCGGCGCTGCGGCCGCGAGCGGCAAGACCGAGATCGTGGACGACGTGAACGCCGACGAGCGCTACCTCTCGTGCTTCCTCTCGACCAGGTCAGAGATCGTCGTTCCGATCATCTACGACCACCTGGTGGTTGCCGAGATCGACATCGACTCCGACACGCCGGCCGCGTTCGGCGACGCCGACCGTGAGCTCCTCGAGCGCGTCGCGGCGGTCATCGCGGAGCACTGCCTGGTGGGCTGGGACACAGGCGGCGTCGACTGGGAGGCGCCGGAGAACTGGGAGGACAGCCGCTGACGCCGGGCGTGTGGTAGAACTGGCCGACGGTCCGAGAGGAGGGCAAAAAGCATGACGGACATGGCTGATTCGGGTACGGGCTCGAAGCTCTTCGTACGCCAGTCGTCGGGGCTCGTTCGTGACGTCAGCGTCACGAACGCGCTGTTCTTCAACGTCGCCGCGTTCGTCGGCGTCGGCCTGACGCTCTATCCGATCTTCTACTCGCTCGGGTTCATCCCGGTGTGGACGTGGGGGCCGTTCTCGGAGTACGGCTGGGCGGCGATCGTGACGGGCATCTTCTGCGTCCTGCTCGCGATCATCTTCGCGTCGCTCACATCGGTCATGCCCCGCTCCGGCGGCGACTACGTGTTCACGAGCCGCATCACGCACCCGTTCCTCGGCTGGCTGGAGGCATGGACGCTCGTCATCGCCTCGGTGCTCATCATCGCCTTCGAGGTGCCGCTCGTCCTGCGCAACCTCCAGATCACGGCGCGGATCATCGGCATCGGCGCCGGCGGCAGCTTCTTCCAGGACGCGAACACGTGGTTCACCGACTCGACCGGCGGGATCACGGGGACGCCCGGGTTCATCGGGTCGCTGGTGGTGCTCGCGATCATCGCGGGCGTCGTCCTCCTCCCCACGCGCACCTTCCACCGGGTCGTGACCGCGCTTGCGATCTTCGGCGTCGCCGCGTTCGTCGCCATGTTCGTGTTCGGCCTGCTGGCGACGAGCCGGGCGGACTTCAACCACAACCTGCCGCAGTACACGGGCGGCGTCACGGCCGCCAAGATCGCGGCGTCCGGGCACCCCACCTTCCTCCCGGGTGAGACGCACGACATCCTCGGCGACCTGTTCTCGCACACGGTCTTCCCGATCATGCTCTCGATCCTGCTCTTCCAGTACATCGGGTTCCAGTACTCGGCGTACATCGCCGGCGAGGTGCGCGGCAACGTCCGCCGCGGCGTCCTGGTCGCGCTCCTGGGCGCGCTCCTGATCGGCGTCATCGCGAACTCGGTGTACGTCGACACGATCTCGAAGCACCTCGGCTTCGACATGAACGTCAGCTGGGGGGCGTCGTACTGGGGGTTCAACGAGAACCTCCCGGTGCTGCCGATGGGGCAGCCGAACGCCATGCCGCTCCTGGGGGTGATCGCCAACTCGAGCCTGTGGCCGATCTGGGCGCTCATCAGCTTCGCCGGGGCGATCTTCCCGTTCCTGCTGTGCCCCGTCTACATCAACTTCATCAGCCGCATGCAGCTCGCGTGGAGCCTCGACCGGCAGCTCCCGGAGTGGTTCGGCGAGGTGAACGAGCGGCTGCGCGCGCCGCTGAACGCGATCCTGGCGACGCTCGGGCTGACCGCGCTCTTCCTCTTCTTCCAGAGCTACAACGCGCTGCCCCACTTCCTCGCCACGAGCGGCAACAAGCTCAACCTGGCGGGGACGGCGTGGTTCTCGATCACGATGGCGATCCTCACGTGGACGATGCCGGGGGTGAACGCGCTCCTCGTGCGGGCTCGGCGGCCGGACCTGGTCCGCAACGCCCCGTTCGGCAAGGCGCTCCCGTGGGTTGGCCTGGCGTGGCTCGTGTTCCCGCTGTGGGTGTACGCGTTCGGGATCATCAAGCCGATCTGGGACAGCCTCACGGCGACCGGCGTCTCGAAGCTGACCTACCTCGAGACGAACGGCATCCTCGACGCGCTGATCTTCTACGGGATCGGCGTCGTCATCTACTTCGTGATGCGGATGCGATCGAAGGCGGCGGGCGTCGACACGAACATGCTCTTCGCCGAGATCCCGCCGGACTAGCGGGTGCGGATCTACCTCGCGAGCGACTTCCACGCCGCCGAGAAGGCGTGGCGGAAGTTCCTGAACGCGATCAAGCTGAACGTCTACAAGGCGGACGTCGCCCTGGTCGCCGGCGATCTCACGGGCAAGGCGATCGTGCCGATCGTCCGGCGCGGCGGGGCGTACGAGGCGGAGCTCTTCGGCGTGCGGCGGCGCGCGGGGAGCGACGATGAGCTGGCCGTCCTCCAGCGCGACATCGCCGACGTCGGCTTCTACTCGTTCATCTCGACCGCTGAGGAGGCCGAGCGGCTGGCCACCGACCCGGAGGCGCGCGGCGAGCTGCTCCACGACCTGATGAACGAGCGCGTCTCCGAGTGGCTCGACCTGGCCGACGAGCGGCTGGGAGGCGGAGCCGTCCCGCTCTACCTGATCCCCGGGAACGACGACGACTTCGCCATCGACCCGATCCTGAACCGGCGAGGGCGCGTTTGCCCAGAACGTCGACGGGCGGGTCGTCGACGTCCCCGGCGACCTCCAGCTGCTCGCGTCCGGGTGGTCGAACATCACGCCGTGGGACACGCCGCGCGAGGAGCCCGAGGAGGTCCTCGAGGCCCGGCTCGAAGCGCTGGCGACCCAGGTGCGCGACCCGCGCCGCTCGATCTTCATGATCCACGTCCCGCCGCACGACTCGGGCCTCGACACCGCGCCGATCCTCGACGAGAACCTGCGGCCGACGATCTCGGCGGGGGACGTCCTGCGCGGCCCGGTCGGCTCACGGGCCGTCCGGCGGATCATCGAGCGGTATGAGCCCCTGCTCGGCATCCACGGCCACATCCACGAGTCGGGCGGCGAGCGCCGCATCGGCCGGACGCTCTGCATCAACCCGGGCAGCGAGGCCAACCACGGCATCCTGCGCGGCTACCTGGTCGACATCGGCCCGGACGGCATCGAGCGCGCGATGCGCGTGGAGGGCTAGTCAGGCCCAGGCGGCTTCGCGGACGTCCGCGGGTGCCTTCAGCCAGTAGCTCTCGCGCATCCACTCGAGCGCCGCCTCGAGGCAGTCCTCGTCCTCGATGCGGACGGTGACCCAGCCGTAGCGGCCGACGTAGCGGGCCTCGGAGACGAACGGCATCTCGAGCGCCACCTCGCGCTCCTCGCGCGTCAGCTTGAGCGTGATCGTGACCGGCGGGCCGTCGCCGAGGATGGCGAACATCGTGCTCCCGCCGCCGACCTTGAAGACGTGGGCGTCGGGGCCGAACGGGTGGTCCTCACGAGCCTGCGGAAACGCGAGCGCGAACGAGCGGATGCTGCCGGCGGTGTCCACCGCCCGCAGGCTACTAGAGCTCGCGCTGGGCCGTCTCGTGAACCGCCGCGACTCCGTAGAAGCGGTCGGCGGCGCGCACGAGGGCGCTGGGGTCGTCGATCCCGCGGAACGTGAAATCGCTGTCGGAGGCGTCGGTGCCGGCCGTGTCCCAGTCCACGTCGCCGATGCCGAGCAAACGCTGAGCGATGTTCTGGCTCAGGTGGACGTTCTGCACCCGGTCGACATGGGTCGTCCGCTCGCTGCGAGACATCAGCCCCGTGCGGATGTGGATGCGGCGGTCGGTGACGAGATAGCGGGTGGTGCGGCGCCGGATCCACCCGACGATGTACGTGAGCACGAGGCCGATGCCGGTCACGACCGTGAACCACGTCACGCCGACGTCCTGGCCGCCTGCGGTCAGCGCCGCCCAGACCCCGACCGCCAGGAGCGACAGCAGCGTCCACTTGACGTAGAACAGGAGCATCGACTTCCAGCTGGGATGCCCCTCCCAGACGGTGATTTCGCTCTCGGCACTCATCGCGGCGGGAGTCTATCCGCCGGGGGTGACGCGATACGCGTCGAAGACCGCGTCGATATTGCGCAGCGCCTGAAGCAGCGCGCGCAGCTCCTTCACGTCGCCCACCTCGGCCGTGTACCAGTTGCGCGCCATCTGGTCGGCGACGTGGCCGCCGTACTCCACGATGTTCGTGCCGTGCTCGGCGAACGTCCGGGCGACATCTTCGAGCAGCCGGGGGCGATCCCAGGACTGGAGCGCGATCGTGACCCGGAACGAGCTCGTGGCCCCTTCCGAGTCGTCCCAGCTCACGGCGGTGAACCGCTCAGGCGTGCGCTTGAGCGCGCGCACGTTGGGGCAGTCGTCGCGATGGATCGTGATGCCGCGCCCGAGCGAGATGTAGCCCACGACCTCGTCGCCCGGGACGGGCGTGCAGCACTTGGCCATCCGCACCAGGACGTCCGGGTCGGTCGCGCCCTCGACGACGATGCCGAACGACGACGATGCCGCCGGCCGCTTCTGCGGTCGCCGGCTGGGCGTGAAGTCATGCTCGGGAGAGACGACCTCGGCGGTCTTGAGCCGGCCGATCAGCTTGGTCACCACCTGGCCGACCTGGATCTTCCCGCCGCCGATCGCGACGTAGAAGTCGTCGGCCTTCTTGAAGCCCATCTCGCGGATGATCCCGGCGAGCAGCGGCGACGCCGACACCTTCTGGTGCGGCAGGCCGTTCGACTTGAGTGCCTGCTGGAGCGAGTCGCGCCCCTTCTGCTCGAGGTCCTCGCGGGCCTGCTGCGTGAACCACTGCCTGATCTTGTTGCGCGCTCGCGACGTCTTCACGAGGTTCATCCAGTCGCGCGACGGCCCCCGCTCCTGCTTCGACGTCAGGACCTCGACGAACTCGCCGGACTGGAGCGTGTAGTGCAACGGCACGATGCGCCCGTTGACCTTCGCGCCCACGCAGCGGTGGCCGACATCCGTGTGGACGGCGTAGGCGAAGTCGAGCGGCGTCGCGCCGGCGGGCAGGCTCTTGACCTCGCCCTTGGGCGTGAAGACGTAGACCTCGTCCGAGAAGAGGTCGACGCGCAGCGTGTCCATGAACTCCTTGGGATCGCTCGCATCGCCCTGCCAGTCGGCGAGCTGCGCGACCCATTCGTTGGCGCTGACCGCCTCGCGGGATCCGTGCGGCCCGGTCTTGTAGAGCCAGTGGGCGGCGATGCCGTACTCGGCCGTCTGGTGCATGTCCTCGGTGCGGACCTGGATCTCGAGCGGCTTCCCCTGCGGCCCGATCACGGTCGTGTGCAGCGACTGGTACCGGTTCACCTTGGGCATCGCGACGTAGTCCTTGAACCGCCCGGGCATCGGCTTCCACAGCGAGTGGATGACGCCGATCGCGCCGTAGCAGTCCTTGACGGAGTCGACCAGGACGCGGACGGCGGTCAGGTCGTAGATCTCGTTGAACTCCTTGCCGCCCTGCGCCATCTTCGTGTAGATCGAGTAGAGGTGCTTGGCCCGGCCCGAGATATCCGCCTCGATCGCGGCGTGCTCGAGCTCGTGGTTCAGGATCGTCCCGGCCTCGTTCGCGAACCGCTCGCGCTCGTCGCCGGCCTGGTTCACGAGGGACTCGATCTCGGCGTACCGGCGGGGATGCAGCGTGTGGAACGCCAGGTCCTCGAGCTCCCACTTGATCGACTGGATGCCGAGCCGGTGGGCCAGCGGGGCGTAGATCTCGAGCGTCTCCTTCGCCGTCTGCACCTGCTTCTGCTTTCCCAGGGCGGAGATCGTGCGCATGTTGTGGAGCCGGTCGGCGAGCTTGATGAGGATCACCCGCAGGTCGCGGGCCATCGCGACGATCATCTTGCGGTAGTTCTCGACCTGGGCCTGCTCGCGGCTCGCGAAGCTGATCCGGGTCAGCTTCGTGACACCGTCGACCAGGACGGCGACGTCCTCGCCGAACCGCTCGCGGACCTCGTCCAGCTCGGCCGGCGTGTCCTCGACGACGTCATGAAGCAGCGCCGCGGCGATCGTCGCCGTGTCGAGCTTCAGCTCTGCGCAGATGGTCGCAACGGCGACCGGATGGTGGATGAACTCCTCGCCGCTCTTTCGCCGCTGACCCTTGTGATGCAGGCAGGAGTAGTCGAACGCTGCCCGTATCAGAGCGGCGTCGGCGTTCGGGTTGTACTCCGAGATCCGGCCGAGCAGCTCGGCCAGGAGTGGGTCGTGCCGCTCGGCTTCGGCGCTGCGCGGCACCGTTGCCATACCCACATGTTAGTGGAGGGGTGTTGGAGTTCCTGCTGGCCCGCCCGCCTGTCCGCTGAGATAGGCGTACGAGTGCTCGACCTGCTCCTGCGCGGCGCGGTAGGTCGGCGACGCCTCAAGATCGACGCGGGCGGCGGCACCGGCCCCCGGGACGAGGCCAACCTCGCGGAGCACGGTACGGCATCGCTCGACGGTCTCGGCCGGCAATGCCGGCGCGGCGCCGTCGCGGTCGGCTCGCCAGACGGCTGCGAGCGCGTCGCGGAGCGGCGCGCGCAGCTCGACCACCTCTCGCGCGAACTCGACCTCGGCCGGCCCCCAGACGAGATGGACGTGGAGCCTCGAGCCGAGCTCGGCGAGGAGCTCGCCGCCGGCCGCGTCGGCCGGCGGGTCGAGAGCCACGACGTGATGGAACCGCGACGCGATCCGGTCGGCATCGGCGGGGTCGTACTCGGCGAGCTCGACCCAGCCCGGAGCCGAGCCGCTCGGCCCGAAGGACGCCGCGGAGCATGCCGGCGCGGCGAACGACGTCGGCGACGAGGATGAGCACCGGCTCCCCTGCCGCGACGAGGCGCGCGACGGTGGCGATCTGAAGGCCGCCGCCGCGGGCGTCCTCGACGCTGCCGCAGGCCGCCGCATCGCGCATCCCGTTCACGTGGGGCACCGGCTCGGGGCCGTCGACCACGGGGGCGACCGCCCGCACCAGCATCTGAGCCGACGCCGCGCCGTTCCACTCGTTGCGCGAGAGCCGGTAGGCGACGTCGAACCGGCCGCCCTCGCGGAGCTCTGCGGCCGCACTGCCGTGCCCGAACCAGACGGCGCCGCAGCGCAGGCCGCCGAGCTCGACGGCCATGCGCACATGCCGCCCGTCGCCGATGCGCTCGACGGCGTGGAGGGCCGCCGCCGGGGCGAGCAGCGTGACGCCCGGGTTCCCGAGGCCGAACGGCTCGAGCCGGTCGAGCTCATCGGCCAGCTCGAGCGAGGCCTCGGCCGGTGCCAGGACGGCGTCGACGCGCTGCCTGCGCTGGAGGTCGGCGTCGGCGAGGTGCTCGGCCGCGTGCGCAGCCAGCGCCGCTGAGAACGCCTCGACGCGATCGGCGCGCATCGTGAGCCCGGCCGCGACGCGGTGCCCGCCGAAGCGGGTGAGGTGCGCGGCGGTCGCGGTCAGTCCCGCGTGGAGGTCGTACGCCGTGACGCTCCTGCCCGATCCCTTGACCTCGTCGCCGTCGCCTGCGATCAGGACGACGGGCCGCGCGTAGCGATCGACGAGACGCGACGCGACGATGCCGATCACGCCCTCATGCCAGTCCGGATCGTGGAGGACGTATGCCCGGCGCGCACGCCACTCCTCATCGGCTTCCTCGACCTGGAGGACTGCCGCGCGCAGGATGCCGTCCTCGACCGCCTGGCGCTCGCGGTTCAGCGCCTCGAGCCGCTCGGCGAGCGCACGGGCGCGGACGTCGTCGCCGGTCATCAAGAGCTCGAGCGCCTGGTCGGGATGGCACAGCCGGCCGGCGGCGTTGATCCGTGGCGCGAGCCGGAATCCCACATCGGTCGACGAGGCGTGCGCGCGATCGACGCGCGCCACCGCCATCAGCGCGCGCAGGCCCGGCTTCGACGTGCGCCGCAGCCGGCGCAGGCCCGCGCGCACGAGGCCGCGGTTCTCGTCGCGGAGGGGAACGACGTCGGCGATCGTCGCGAGGGCGACCAGGTCGAGGTGGTTCTCGAGCTCGGACGCATCGCGCCCGGCCCGCGCGTGCAGGGCCTGGGCCAGCTTGAACACCACCCCCGTTCCGCACAGCTCGGGGAACGGATACTCGGAGGGTCGGGTGCACACCCGCGTGCACGCGGGCAGCGCGTCGGCCGGCCGGTGGTGATCGGTGACGATGACGTCGACCCCGAGCTCCGTGGCGCGGGCCACCGCGTCGACCGCCGTGATGCCGCAGTCGACCGTGACGAGCAGGCGAACGCCCTCGCCCGCCAGCCGCTCGACCGTCTCGACGGCCAGGCCGTAGCCCTCGTCGAACCGGCTCGGGAGATGCGACTCGACCTTGGCGCCGAGCCCGCGCAGCACGGTCACGGCAAGCGCGGTCGCGCAGATGCCGTCCGCGTCGTAGTCGCCGTGGACGCAGATCGGCTCGCCGGCCGAGATCGCGCGCTCGAGGCGCTCGCACGCGGCGGCCATGTCGCCCAGGAGCATCGGATCGTGTGCCGGGCCGTCCTGGTCGAGGAACGCCCGCGCCGCGTCGGCGGTCGCATGGCCGCGCCGGATCAGGACTTCGGCGGTCGTCCGCCGGATGCCCAACTCGTGCGCAAGCCGGTCAGCATCCTCCGGCGGGCACGGGTCGACCAGCCAGGGGGACGAGGGCTCGGCCATCCAGCCATGCTAGGACGGTCATCGGACGTGGCCTATCGTGACACGCGGCCTCAGAGCCGGCCCGAGCGCACGATCGACGCGACGAGGACGATCCCCAGGCCGGCCGCGAACACGAAGCCTGCCAACGCGAGCACATGGATGCCGAAGATGTGCCAGCCGCCGTCGGCCGAGATGCCGATGAGCGACGAGGCGACGATCGTCGCCGCCATGACGATCGCGATCACGAGCCGGTTGGCCACGACGTCGGCCTGGCTCGTGAGCTGGTCGAGCCCCTTGTGCCGGAACTGCACCTCGACCTCGCCGTCGCGGAACTGCTCGAGCGTGTCGTGCACCTGGTAGGGCAGCTCCATGAGAAGCCGGCTGTAGCTCTCGGCCTCCTCCCAACCCCGCTCGGCGAGGCGCCGCGGCGAGTACCGCTTCTGGACGAGCTCGGCGGCGTACGGCTCGGCGACCTCGAACACGTTGAAGTCGGGATAGATCTCGGTGCCGACGCCGCCGAGGGTCGCGAGCGCCTTGTCGAGGAGGGCGAACCGGGTCGGCAGGCGCAGATGCATGCGCGACACGAGGATGAAGGCCTCGCGGATGACCTGGAGCGGATCGATCTGGCCCATCGAGGAGCCGTAGTAGCGGTAGTAGACCTCGCGAAGCTCGATCCGGAGCTCCTCCTCCTGCTCGCGGTTGAAGCGCACCCCCAGCTCGTAGAGCCGGCGCGGCAGCGCGTCGACGTTCTCGTTCACCGCGTCCAGGAGGAGGCGCGTCAGCCGGCGCATGTCGCCGTCGGTCAGGGAGCCGGTCATGCCGAAGTCGACGAGGCCGAGCCGGCCCTCGCCGAGCACGAAGATGTTCGCCGGATGCGGGTCGCCGTGGAAGTGGCCGTGCCGGAAGATCATCTCGAGCCACGTCTCGGCGATCAGGATCGCGAGCCGGCGGCGCTCGTCCATGGGCGTCGCGTCGAGGTCGAGGTCGGCGAGCTGCATCCCCTCCAGCCGCTCGAGCGTCAGCACCCGGCCGCTCGAGTACGTGCCGTAGACCTTGGGGATGACGACGCGCGGGTCGGAGGCGAAGTTCTCGCGGAAGATCTCGGCCGTGCGCGCCTCGATGCGGTAGTCGAGCTCGCGGCGGATCGACCGGGCGAACTCGTCGACGACCGCCACCGGGTCGATGAAGTCGAGCCGGTCGACGCGGCGCTTGACGATGCGCGCGACCTGATAGAGCAGCGCGAGGTCGCGCTCGATCTGGCGAGCCGCACCGGGCCGCTGCACCTTGACGGCGACAAGGCGGCGGCTGGGAAGCTCGGCGAGGTGCACCTGGCCGATCGAGGCCGCCGCGACCGGCATCGGGTCGAACGACGTGAAGAGCTTGTCGATCGGCGCCCGCAGGTCCTCCTCGATCATCCGCTCGACATCGGCGTACGGGAACGGCGTGACCGCGTCCTGGAGCTGGCGGAGCTCGACGAGGATCTCGGCCGGCACGATGTCGGGACGGGTCGAGAGGAGCTGGCCGAACTTCACGAACGACGGGCCGAGCTCGTCGAGCATCTCGCGGAGGTGCCGGCCGAGGGCAGGCAGGTTCTGGTCGTCGATCACCGCCGAGCGGCGCAGCGCCCGGCGCTCGAACACGAACCCGAAGCCGTGCCGCGTCGCCACCTGCGCGATCTCGCGCAGCCGTCCCACCGTCTGGCGCCGCTCCGACAGGCTGGCCATGAGCGCAATGGTACGCGGACCACCGGGGTCTGGCCCCCCACGGGGTGAAACAGCGGTACCAGGTACATCTGTTTCAGCCGGGCGCGTGAAACATTGGCATCAGGCACCGGTGTTTCACCGCAGGTACGGTAAGCGTGTGCGGGCTGCGATTCTGTACGAGCCTGGAGATCCGCTCCGCGTCGAGGATGTCGAGGTCGATCCGCCCCGAGCCGGGGAGGTCGCCGTCCGGATGGCCGCGAGCGGCGTCTGCCACTCCGACCTGCACGTGATCGACGGCATCCACGCCCATCCGCGGCCCGCGATCCTGGGCCACGAGGGCGCCGGCGTGATCGAGGCGGTCGGCGACGGCGTCGCGGGGGTCGCGCCCGGCGACCATGTCATCCTGAGCTGGCTCCCGCACTGCGGCCGGTGCCGGTTCTGCGTGTCGGGCCGGCCCAACGTCTGCGAGCAGCTCGCATGGTCGGACGCCGGGCTGATGATGGACGGGACGACCCGGTTTCATCGCGACGGCATGGCGATCCACCACTCGACGACCTCGTCGTTCGGCGAACGGACGGTCGTACCGGCGCAGACCGCGATCCCCATCGACCCCAGCCTGCCGCTCAGCGAGATGGCGCTCATGGGGTGCGCGGTCATGACAGCCTTCGGCGCCGTGCTGAACACCGCCCGGGTCAGGCCCGGCGACTCGGTCGCCGTCGTCGGGTGCGGCGGCGTGGGCCTGAACATCGTCCAGGCGGCCGCGGTCGCCGGTGCCGGCGAGATCGTTGCGGTCGACCCGAGCCCCGCCAAGCACGAGCTGGCACGCGAGATGGGCGCCACGCGGGCGTGCTCCCCGGAGGAGGCCGCGGAGTCGGTTCGCGTCGACCACAGCTTCGAGGCCGTCGGCCCGCTCCGGACGATCGAGCTCGCCATCTCGCTCGTCGCCCGTGGAGGCCAGGCGATCCTGGTCGGCATGGCGCCACCGGATGCGCGCCCGCAGTTCGACGCGCTCTCGCTGACGATGGACGAGAAGGCGATTCGCGGCTGCTGGTACGGCTCGTGCCGGCCCCAGGCCGACTTCCCCATGCTCGTCTCGCTCTACCGGTCAGGCCGGTTGCGGCTCGACCCCCTGATCGAGACCTGCACCCTCGACGACATCAACGCCGCCTTCGACCGCATCCGCGACGGCGAGGCCGTCCGCTCGGTGATCGTCTACTGAGAGGTGCGGCGGGCGGCGATCTCGCGGAGAGCGCTGGCGTAGCCGAGCACGAAGCCCGCCACGAGCACCGGCGGAAGCAGGATGACCAGCTCGCGCGGAAGCTGCGGGCCGATGACCACGCCCGCGAGCGCGGTGGCGAGCGCTGCCGCGCGCCATGTCCTCAGATGCCGGATCATCCTCACCTGCCAATTATCGGCAGGAACGCGCCCGGAAAGAGGGGATCTCAGCCCGTGGCGAGCGCGTCGGCGCTGTCGTGTGCCGGTGCCGGCTCTGCCGCCATCGTCCGCTGGAGCCATGTCCCGGCGATCATCGACGTGACGATCGCGAGCATGACGAGCGTCGTGTAGAAGCTGTCGTTGATGATTCCCGCGCCGAAGGCGGTCGAGGCGAGCACGATCCCCGGCCCGCCGCGCGCGTTCATCGCCATGGCCAGGTTGACTGCGCTCGACCGGGGCTCGCCGCCGACACGGGCGCCCACGTAGACGCTGACCGACTTCACGAGGCACGCGAAGAGCAGGAACGCGACGAAGAACAGCACGTCGAAGTGGTCGACGAGATCGAGCTGGAGCCCGACGATCGCGAAGTAGAGCGGGATGAACAGCCCGAGCGAGAAGTTGCCGATCTCGAACCGCGCGGTCTGGGCGCGCTCACCCGAGGCGGTGACGACGATGATGCCGGCGACGAACGCCCCGAAGAGCGGCACGATGCTGAGGAGCAGGCAGGCCCCGCTCATCGCGATCACGACGACGAGCTGGAACGCCACCTGGCTGCGCCGCTTGATGACGTTGTACCTCGAGCGCAGCGCAGCTCCGTAGAGGCGCGGCCCGATTGCGAGGCCGAGGCCGAGGAACCCGATCGTCGCGAAGGTGTGGTAGGCGTAGTTCGCGCCCGACCCGGGATCCCAGCCCAGCTGGCCGGCGAGGCCGAACTGCGCCGTCCCCGTCCCGGAGACGATGCCGATCGCGACGGCGAGCACCACGTAGAGGACGACGTCCTCGATCACGGCGACCGAGAGCACGATGCGGGCGAAGCGGGTCTGGAGCAGCCCCAGGTCGAGCATGATCCGCGAGATCACGGGGATGCTCGTCACGGCGATCGCGATGGCGAAGACGAGCAGGAGCGCCGTCCGGTTCTGCGCGGTTCCCTCGAAGCGGGTGAAGTCGATCGCGGTGAACGCGATCACTCCGACGATGAACGGCACCACGAGGCCCGCCACGGCGACCGTGCTGACGACGCGCGTCGACGATCGGCTGATGAGCCCGCGCATCTGCGTTCCGGCGGTGAACATGAGGAGCAGGAGGCCAAGCTGGTACACCGCCCCGAGCACCGCCGGCACGGCGCCGGTGGACGGGAACAGCCAGTCGTACGCCGAGGGCCACACGCGCTCGAGGAAGGTCGGGCCGAGGAGGATCCCGCCGACGATCTCGCCGATCACGGGAGGCTGCCGGAAGCGCGCGAAGAGATAGCCGCAGGTGTGTGCGCTCACGAGCAGCACGATCAGGGCGGCGAGGACGTGCGCGGTGTCTCGGTCGGTGTATGACACTGAAGGGCCAGTATCCGGGCCAGTCCGCCCGGGTGCAAGGCTAGACGGGCACGCGCTGGAGCGGACGGCCCTGCATGTCGGCGGGGACGTCCATCCCGAGCGCCGTCAGGAGCGTCGGCGCGATGTCGAACAGGTGCGCGTCGTCCGGGAGGCTGTCGGGCATCCCGGGGCCGACCATGACGGCGATCCCGTACTTGGCGTGGTTGGCGTCGTCGGGGCCGGTGTCGTTCTCTCGCACCTGCACGCGACCGTCGCCGACGGAGCCGATCGAGCGCCAGGCCAGGTTGCCGAAGTAGCAGATCAGGTCGGGCGCCACCCCGTTCACCTCGCGGTAGAGGTCGGTCGGCCGGAAGACGCGCGTGCCGATCGAGTTTCCGTCCTCGTCGCCGAGGGCCTCGAGCTTGGCGATCAGCTCGTCGCGCAGCGCCTCGTAGTCGGCCGGGTCGATCACGCCCTCCGGCTCGCGGCCCTTCACGTTCATGAAGATCCGCGAGTAGTAGCCGCCGTCGGCCCACACGCGCGTGTTGGGCCAGTCGACCTTGACCTTGCCGAACGGCGTGGGCGTCGTCGGCGGATCGATGAGGCTCAGGTAGCCCTCCTGCCGAAGCCACTCGTTCACCTGGATCCCGCCGTGCATGGCCTGCGCTCCGTGGTCCGAGACGACGAGGAGCGCGGTCGTAGTCGTCGAGGCCCTCGATCAGCGCCCCCACCTCGCCGTCGAGATAGCGGTAGTAGGCGCGGAACCCCTCCTCGTACGGGTTGCCGGGCTCGTAGTCGGGGTGGTCGTGGTCGTAGAAGCGCCAGAACGCGTGGTGCAGGCGGTCCGGCCCCATCTCGACCAGCATCAGGAAGTCCCACGGCCGTGTGTCGCGCAGGTGGCGCGCGAGCGCGAACCGGCGCCGCGTCATCTCGTTGATGTCGCGCAGGATGCGGTCCTTCTCGTCGGTGCGGTAGTCGGGGACGTCGACCATGTAGTCGCCGACGACCCGCCGCACCTCGTCCTTCAGCTCCTCGGGGTAGGTGAACTTCGAGTCGGTGCTCGGCGTCAGGAAGCAGCTGACCATCTCGCCGTTCACCGGCCGCGGCGGGAACGTCTGCGGCACGCCCAGAGCGACGACGTGCTTGCCCTCGCGCCCGAGCATGTCCCACAGCCGGTCGACGCGCACCTTGTCGGACGTCGCGAAGGCGAGCCCGTCGTACGAGTGGTCCTTGCGGTTCCGGAAGCCGTAGAACCCGAGCGTGCCGGGATCCTTCGACGACATCATGCACGACCACGCCGGCACGGTGATCGGCGGGTCGCACGACTCGAGCCTCCCCCACGCCCCGCGGTCCATGAGACCCGAGAGCACGGGCAGCTCGTCGCGCATGTCGTCGAAGACGATCTCGGGCGGCACGCAGTCGAGGCCCACGACCATGAGCTTCTTGGCGGTCGACATCGCGGGCATGGTACCGGCGGGTGGCGGGCCTGCCCGTCGGTAGAATCGCCGCCATGAGGGTGCTCGTCCTCGGCCTCGACGGGGCCGACCGTGACCTGGTCGACCGTCTCCTGGCGGAGGGCCGCCTCCCGACGCTGGCGCGCCTGGCGCGCGACGGCGCGTACGGGCCGCTGCGCTCGACGATCCCGGCGGTCACGCCGACGGCATGGTCGTCGTTCCTCACCGGCCTGAACCCGGCCGGGCACGGCATCTTCAACTTCTCGTCCAATCCGAACCGCGGCCGCTCGCGGGTCGAGAGCGCGGCCAGCCGGTCGGGCGCGCCGCTGTGGCGGCTGCTCGGTGCGGGCGGCGTCCGCTCGGCCTTCGTCACGGTGCCGTTCACGTACCCGCCGGAGGCGTTCGACGGCGTCGTCGTCAGCGGCTACGGCGGGCCGGAGAAGCCCGAGATCCTTCCCGAGACGGCGGCGCGCGTGATCGAGGAGCGCGTCCCCGGGCTCGTGACGGCCCACCATCCGATGAAGGAGCGCTGGTGGGAGGACTTCGGCCGCTACGCCGCCACGCTGATCGCCCACGTCGACCAGATCGGCGAGGCGTGCCGGACGTGCTTCGAGCTCGAGCCGGACCTCGGCGTCCTCGCGGTCGACTTCATGAGCACCGACTTCGCTGGCCACCTCGGCTACGCCCGCCTCGACCCGGCCCATCCGGCCCACGACCCGGCCGCGTCCGGCGATGAGCTGGTGCAGGTGTACCAGGCGGTCGACCGCGTCTGCGGCGAGCTGATCGACGCGGCTCGCGAGCGCTACGGCGAGGAGCCGACGGCAATCATCATGTCCGACCACGGCATGAAGCCGATCTACTGGACGTTCCATGCCAACGAGTGGCTGCGGCGGGCCGGGCACCTGCGCTACCGGCGCCGCTCGCTTCAGCGCTTCCTGCGGAGCGGGCTGCGGAAGGTGGCGCTGGCCGACGGGCGGCTGGCGCGCACGACGACCTGGTACGGCAGGCTGCTCGACCTCGTGCCGCTCGTTCCCCGGCCCCCGGCGGACCGCGCCTTCGCCGACGTCGACTTCGGCCGCACGCGCGCCTACTGCTTCGCCACCGGCGGCCAGATCTACCTGGGCGAGGCGACCGGCGCGCGCGACGACGCGGCCTTCGCCGAGCGGCTCGCGCGCGACTTCGAGGCGATCCCGCACCCCGAGACCGGCGAGCCGCTCTTCGAGGTGCTGCGAAAGCGCGACATCTACCACGGGCCGCACCTCGACCGGGCGCCCGAGCTGGTGCTGATCCCGCGCGACGAGCGCGTCCACGTCGAGTCGTCACGCCGCGACTGGCCCGACGTCTTCATGCACCACGACACGCTCGACCCCGAGCACTTCTACGGCTACTCGGGCCACCACGGCGTGACCGGCATCATCGCCGCGGCGGGACCGGGTATCCGCCCCGGCACGGTCCCCGAGGGCAGCGAGATCACGCAGCTCGCCGCCACGGTGCTTCGGCTGCACGGCCTCTCGAGCGCCGGGCTCGAGCCGCCCATCGAGGCCATCCTCGCCGAGGCCGACGAGGCGGTCAGCGTCGCTGCGGAGTCATCGGACGGCGATGCCGACGTCTACTCGGCCGACGAGGAGGCCGGCATCCTCGAGCGCCTGCGCGACCTCGGCTACGAGTAGCCGTTGGGGCTGAAAAATTGGTGCCTGGCACCGATTTTTCACTACGACGAGCGGAGGGCGCCCAGCAACTGGTGGACTGCGGGCATCGGGTCGCGCGGTGAGAAGACGGGCTCGGTGAACGGCGGGCGGAGCGGCGCCAGCGTGCGGCGCAGCCCCAGCTTCTCGCGGCGGCTCTCGCGGAGGTGTCGAACGACGGCGACCCACCGGCGCCGCCCGGCTCCCCGGCTCGTCCGCGTCGCCACCGGCTCGCCGATCGCGTCGCGGTAGGCCATCTGCACGAGATCGACGCCGCACGCGGCCGCCAGCGAATGCCACTGCCACAGGCGCGCGTTCACCTCCATGAGCCGGAGCGTCCCGTCGCGCGCGTCGCGCTTGTACTCGACCTGCGAGATGCCGTGGAACCCGAGCGCGTGCAGCAGGCGGCGGGCGCCGTCGACCGCCTCGTCGTCCCACTCGGCCACCCCGACCCGGCACGTGCCGACCCCCGCGGGCGCCTGGAGCAGCTTGCGGCCGCAGAAGATGCCGGGCACACCGCCTCCGGCGTCGACGTAGCTTCCGACCGTCCACAGCGAGTCGTCACCGCCCGGGATCTGCTCCTGGAGCATCGGCGCGAACTCGGCGCCGAGCCGGTACGCCGCGATCAGCTCGCCCGGCGTCTCGGCGACCACGAGCGGGATCCCGTGCCGGCGCTTGAACCCCGCGCCCTCCGACGGCTTCATGACGGCCGGGTAGCGGATGACCTTGGCCGCCTGGGCGGCTGCGTCCTCGTCCGCCGGGTGGAACGTCGCGGGCAGGAGCACCCCGGCACGCCCGGCCGCGTCGTACTGGAAGCGCTTGGCCTGGATCGGCTCGATCAGCTCGCGCGGGCCGAACGGGAGCCGCAGCGAGGTGGGCGCCGATCGGTTGACGGCGACGAGGTACTCATCATGGGTCGGGAAGGCGACCGCGCCGTGCGGCAGCGCCTCGCAGATCTCGGCTAAGCAGCGCGGCGAACTCGTCGGGCCGCTCGTGCGGGTGCGGGCAGACGATCGGCGCCGCGAGCCGCGATCGCAGGCCGAGCGCCTGGCGGCGGTGATCCATCGCGATCACGGGCACGTCCAGGGCCGCGAGCGAGCGGATCGCCGAGAGCCCGTTCACGTACGAGCACTCGAGCACGATCGCCGCCGGCTGCGACGCGTTCGCGGCCTGCTCGAGACGGCTCCGATCGGTGCGGGAAAGCGGGCTCACCGCGGGCGTTCTTACACGATTCAGAGCCCCTGATGCCGCACTCGCCTGCCGGGTGCGGCGGGCCGCCTCGGTACACTTTGCGCCGTGTCAGAGCTTGGCAAGACGACCGATGTGCTCGTGGTCGGAGCGGGTGGAGCGGGCCTTTCGGCGGCCTGGTCCGCACGCCGTTCCGGCGCCGATGTCCTGCACGTCACGAAGGGCTCGAAGGCGTCGTGCAACACGGCCAAGGCCCAGGGCGGGATCCAGGCGGCGGTCGGCGACGACGACTCGCCAGACCAGCACGCGTCCGACATCGTCGCCTCGTCGCACGACACGGCCGACCCCGCGCTTGCGGGCGTGCTGGCCGCCGAGGCCCCGGACGCGATCGCATGGCTCGAGGAGCTCGGCGTGGCGTTCTCGCGCGAGGGCGACGGCTACCGGCTCGCCCGCTGCGGCGGAGCCACGCGTCGGCGGCTGCTTCAGGTGGGCGACCGCACGGGCCACGCCATCGCGACCGCGCTCCGAAAGGCGCTCGACGCCGACGGCGGCCGGATCCACGACCACACCGCCCTCGTCGGCCTCGAGCGCACGAACGGTCACTTCCGGGTCGAGCTCGATCAGGGCGGAGAGACCGTCCACGTCGACGCCGGGACCGTGATCCTCGCCGCGGGCGGACGGTGCTACGCCGAGGCGAAGCAGGCCGGCATCCTGACGACGAACCAGCCCGGCGCGACCGGCGAGGCGACCGAGATCGCCCGTGCGCTCGGCGCCGAGGTGCGCGACTACGACGCGCTCCAGCACCACCCGAACGGCGGCGTTTGGCCGGGTCCGCTCCAGGGCTACTCGATCCCCGAGACGACGCGTGCGTACGGCGCGCTGCTCCTGAACGCAAAGAGCGAGCGGTTCGTCGACGAGCTGGCGCCGCGCGACACCGTCGCGGCCGCGATCGTGCGGGAGTGCAGCGAGGGCCGCGGCCTCGAGACGCCGGACGGGCGCCCGGCCGTCCTCCTCGACACGACGCTGATCGATCCCGACGTGGCGGCCCAGGTGATCCCGTACATGCTCCGCCGGTACCGGGCCAACGGAGTCGACCCGCTCACCGAGCCCATCCTGACCTACCCCGTGCTCCACTACCAGAACGGCGGCCTGGTGATCGACGCCGACGGCCAGACGACGGTGCCGGGGATCTTCGCCGCCGGCGAGATCACCGGCGGGGTGCACGGCCGAAACCGGATGATGGGAAACTCGCTCCTTGACTGCGCGGTGTACGGCAGGCGCGCCGGCCGTGCGGCCGCTGCGGCGGCAGGCTGAAGAGCTCATGAGCGCAACGATCGAAACCACGCTGGGCCAGGCCGTCGAGGACGCCGCCGCCGAGCTCTACGTCTGGTCGCTCAAGGACATCCCCACCGACCTGCGCGACGCGCTCGGCGATGCGCTCGAGCACGAGACGCACCCGGTCGGCAAGCGCATCCTCGAGACCATCCACACCAACGTGGAGGTCGCCGACGAGGGGAAGCGCCTGGTGTGCCAGGACACGGGCATCGCGGTCTACTACGTCCGCGTCGGCGAGAACTTCCCGCTCCACCCCGTGCGCATCGAGGAGGCCCTCCGCGAGGGCACGCGCAGGGCGACGCTCGACCATCCTCTGCGGTCGAACACCGTCCACACGCTGACCCGGAAGCCCACGGGCGACAACACCGGCCACCGCATCCCCCACGTCCACTGGGAGTTCGTTCCCGACTGGGACGGGCTCGACGTGAAGTGCGTGCCCAAGGGGTCGGGCTCCGAGAACATGAGCTTCCTCAAGATGCTCGTCCCGGCGGACGGCGTGAAGGCGATCAAGGCGTTCGTGCTCGAGTCGGTCGTCGGCGCCGGCGGGAAGCCGTGCCCGCCCGGCATCGTCGGCGTCGGGATCGGCGGCTCGGCCGACCTGGCGATGCACCTGGCCAAGGAGGCGATCGCCCGGCCGGTCAAGACCCAGAACCCCGATCCCGAGGTTGCGGCTCTCGAGCGCGACCTCTTCGAGCTCCTGAACGAGACCGGTGTCGGCCCCATGGGTCTCGGCGGAGACACGACCGTGCTCTCGGTGCACGTCGAGCAGGCCCACACCCACATCACGCTCAACCCCGTCGCCGTGAACTACCAGTGCTGGGCCGCCCGCCGGGCGACGGCGCACGTCTCGGCCGACGGCGCTGTCGAGCTGGACAGGGACGCGTAGTGGCCCACCACGAGATCACCTTCCCGACCGACGAGGCGACCGTGCGCTCGTTCGAGGCCGGCGACACGGTCACGCTTCAGGGCCACATCATCGGCATCCGCGACGCCACTCAGATCCGGATCTTCGACCAGGGCCAGGAGCCGCCGATGTCGCTCGAGGGCGCCGCGCTCCTGCATACGGCCCCCAACGTGCGCAAGCTCCCGGACGGCCGCTACGAGCCGCTCTCGATCGGCACCACCACGAGCGCCCGGATGAGCCGCTTCACCGAGCCGCTGATCCGCGACCACGGCGCCCGCGCGATCATGGGCAAGGGCGGGCTCCTCCCCGAGGCGCTCGACCCGCTCGCCGAGCACGGCGGCGTCTATCTGGCGATCGTCGGCGGGGCGGCCGCGCTCCAGACCACCCAGATCGTCGAGATCGAGCAGGTCGAGTGGGAGGATCTCATGCCCGAGTGCCTGTGGCGGTTCCGCGTTGCCGACTTCGGACCGCTCATCGTGGCGATGGACTCGCACGGCAAGAGCCTCTACGAGGACGTGCAGGTCGAGGCCCGCCGCCGCATCGCCGAGTCGCTGGCTGCGAAGCTGTAGGGATGGAGGAGTTCCTCGGACTGCCGGCTCGGCCGCCCAAGCCCCGCGAACGGGGCTGGACGCACGTCATCGACAAGGGACTGACGCTCACCGAGGTGAGCGGCGTCCTCGAGCTGGCGGGCGACTACATCGACATCGTGAAGCTCGGATGGGGCACCTCCTACGTTGCCGGCAAGCTCGCCGAGAAGCTGCGCCTCTACCGTGACGCGGGCATCCCCATCATGACCGGCGGCACGCTCCTCGAGGCGGCGATCGCCCGCGACCGTCTCGACGAGTTCCGGCGCTGGACGGCCGACCACGGCTTCACACACATCGAGGTCTCCGACGGGACGATCGACCTCGAGCGCGGCCGCAAGGTCGAGCTGATCGCATCGCTCGCCCAGGACTACGTCGTCCTGTCGGAGGTCGGCACGAAGGACTCCGAGCGGATCTACGCCCCGTACCAGTGGGTGGCCTGGATCAAGGAGGAGCTCGAGGCCGGCGCCTTCAAGGTGATCACCGAGGCTCGCGAGTCCGGCACGTCGGGGATCTTCCGCCAGAGCGGCGAGGTGCGCTCCGGGCTGATCGACGAGATCGTGCACGAGGTGCCCCTGAACAAGCTGCTGTTCGAGGCTCCGCAGAAGGAGCAGCAGGCGTGGTTCATCCGCCATTTCGGCGCCGACGTCAATCTCGGCAACATCGCCGCCGCCGACGTGATCCCGCTCGAGACGCTGCGCCTTGGGCTGCGCTCCGACACGATGATCGACCTCCTGCTGCGCGACCTGCCCCAGGTGTGACCCCGGCGGCCACGATCGCCGTCGACGCGCCGGCGGACGTCGCCGCGAAGGCGCGCTACGCCCTCGAGGAGCTGGCACGCATCTGCGGCGGCGCCTCCGCCCCGCTCTCGTACCCCTCCCAGGCCCTGCCCGCCTCGGAGGCGGCCTGGCGCCTCTTCGCCGGCGCCGATGCGCCCCCGCCGCGCCGTGGCGACGACGGCATGGTCGAGTTCGGCGACGGCGTCGCCGACATCGCCATGAGCACGTTCTGGCATCTTGCGCGGTGGGAGGAGCGCGCCGGGTCGGCCCGCGACGAGCGCGGCCGCTTCCCGGCGTCGGCGGCGCTGTTCGACCCCGAGGAGGCCGCGGCCGACGGGCTCGTCGAGCGGTTCCGCGAGATCGCCGGCTCGCCGCCGCCGGGCCCGCTGACGGTCGCGCTCACGCACGACATCGACACGCCCGTGCGGTGGAGCGGGCTCCGCGCCGTTGCCGGCGCCGCGGCGCGAGCCAAGGCCGCTGCGACGGGACGCCGGCGGCATGACCTCGTCCGCGAGCTGCGCGGCCTGGCGGAGCTTCCGCGGCACCGCGCGCGCGGCACCGACCCGAACTGGTGCTTCGAGCGCATCGCCGAGATCGAGCGATCGCACGACGCCTTCTCGACGTACTTCGTCCTGGCCGGCCACCACCACCCCGCCGACGGCGCCGCGCCCGCCGTCTACGAGCGCGTCCGGCCGGCAATCGTCACCCAGGTGACCGCGCAGGGCGACGAGCTCGGCCTGCACCCGAGCTACACGGCATCCGAGGATCTCAGCCTGATCGCCGAGGAGCGGGCGCGCCTCGAAGGGCTGGCCGGCGGGCCTGTCCGAGGCGTCCGGTTCCACTACCTGCGCCACGACGCCCATGCGACGCTGCCGGAGCTCGACCGGCTCGGGTTCGCATACGACTCAAGCCAGGGGTACGCCGACGGGCCCGGCATGCGTGCCGGCCTGTCGTATCCGTACCGGCCGTACCACCTGGCCGCCGACCGGCCGCTCGACATGCTCGAGCTGCCGCTCGTCGTCATGGACGCCACCCTTGCGGAGGACCGCTACCTCGGCCTCGGGGCCGATGCGGGGCTCGACCGCGCGATCGCTGTCCTCGAACGGGCCGCCCGGGCCGGCGGCGCCGTCTCGGTGCTCTGGCACAACGACCGCTTCGACCCCGCCTACGCACGCGGGTGGGACCGCGCCTACGACCGCCTGCTGGGGTGGGTGCGCGAGCGCGGCGGGCGCCTGTGCACGGCCGCTGAAGCGGTCGGGCTCGACGGCGCCGCTACGCCGCGTCGGTGAAGCGCACGCGGCGGCGGCCGCCGCGGGCGACGACCGTCTCGAGCGCGTCGACGGCGGCGGGCATGAACTGCGTCCCGATGCACCGGCGCAGCTCCGCGAGCGCGCCCTCGATCGACATCGCCTTGCGGTAGACGCGATCCTCGGTCATGGCGTGGTAGGCGTCGCAGACCGCGATCACGCAGGCGCCGCGCGGGATGTCGGCACCCGCCAGTCCGTCGGGATAGCCGACGCCGTCCCAGCGCTCGTGCGAGGAGCGAACCAGCGACACGACCTCGTCCATCCCCGGGATGCCGGAGATGATGTCGGCGCCGATGACCGTGTGCCGCTTCATGACCGTGAACTCCGCGTCGGTCAGCGGGCCGGGCTTGTTCAGGATCGCCTCGGGGATCCCGATCTTGCCGACGTCGTGCAGGAGGGCGCCCATCCGCACCGCCTTCAGGTCGCGGCCCGAGAGGCCGAGCTCCTCGCCGACGAGAACGGCGAACTCGGCGATCGTGTGGGCGTGGCCGCCGGTGTAGGCGTCCTTCGCCTCGAGCGCCGCCGCCAGGGCTGCGACGGTGGCGAGGTGCTGCTCCTCGAGCGTCTCGGCAAGCTGGGCCGCGCCGAGGACGATCCCGGCCTGGTCGGCCAGAAGGCGGCAGAACTGCCGCTCCTCGGCCGTGAAGACGCGGCGGCGGGTGTCGAGGAGCTCGATCAGGCCGCAGGCGTGCGTCCCCATCACGAGCGGCGCGAGCAGGTTGGCCTGGAAGCCCATCTCGACGAGGAAGGCGTGCTCGGCGGAGTCGCCGCCGTCGCCGATCGTCGTCGAGGCCTCGACCAGCTCGGTCACCACCCGCCTCGTCGTCGGGTAGTCGTCGAGCGGGTAGTCCTCGGCCGCGATGTTGAGCTTGGCCGGCGGCACGACGTGCGCCGCCCAGTCCGTCACCATCTGCGTCTTGGGGTCGAACGTCGAGATGAGGCAGGCGGATGCGCCGAAGAGCAACGTCAGCTCACGTGCGAAGATCGCCATCGCCTCGCTGGTGTCTCCGGCGGACCGCAGGGCACCGGTCGCCTTGATAACGGCGATAAGGTCCGAAAAACGGCGGTCAGCAGGGACTCTCCCGGCACGCATGGGTACCCGAGATATCGGCGACGGCGGCCGAAACTTGACGGGAAAACGCGCTAGCGTTTCGCTACCGAGTGCGGCCGTGGGCCCGGCGGCGGCGCCGGCGAGTGGGTGCCGGCGGCGGCGGGGGCGCCCCGTCGGCCGGCTCGGCGGCCACGGGCACCGGTGTCGGGGCGGCTTTCGGCTTGGCGGCAGGCTCGAGATCGCCCGATCTCGCGAGGTCGGCCCGCCGTTTCTGGAAGCCCGGCTCGCGCTCCATGAGGATCGCCAGGATCGGCGCCGCGATGAAGATCGACGAGTAGGCGCCCGACGCGATGCCGACGATCAGCGCGAACGCGAAGTCCTTGAGCGAGCCCGACCCGAAGACGAAGAGCAGCACCACCGGGATCAGCGTCACGAGCGTCGTGTTCAGCGATCGGGTGATGGTCTCGGCCAGCGACTCGTTCACGATCTTGCTCGCCGTCATCCGCCGCAGGATCGGGATGTTCTCGCGCACGCGGTCGAAGACGATCACCGTGTCGTACATCGAGTAGCCGAGCACGGTCAGCACCGCGGCGACCGTATCTGCAGTCACCGTCCTCCCGGAGATGGCGTAGACGCCGATCGTGAGCAGGATGTCGTGGCCCAGCGCGACCATGACCGGCACGGCGTACTTCCACTCGAACCGGAACGACACGTAGATGAAGATGATGATGAGCGAGAACGCGATCGCCAGATACGCCGAGTGCAGCACCGACTGGCCGAACGACGAGCTGACGTCGCGTGAGTCGACCCCGCTGATCGACCCGAACCGGGCTCCGAGCTCGGATTGCAGCCGGTCCGAGGTCGACTTCTGGAGGAAGTGCGACTCGACCTCGAAGCGGTTGAAGGTGTTGCCCTGCGATGCGCCGGTCGCCGTCAGCCCCTTCACCACCGGGTCCGAGACGCCCGCCGCGGTGGCCGCGCTCGCGACCTCGGCGACGGTGGCCGGCTTCCCGGTGCTGAAGTCGATCTTGGAGCCGCCCGTGAAGTCGATCCCCTCGTTCAGGCCCGTCGTGACGATGCTGATTGCGCCGATCGTGAGGACGACGCCCGAGATCGCAAACCACAGCTTCGTCCTGCCGATCAGGTCGTACTTCTTCCAGCGATCGCCGGTGCCGATCGACCCGAGCACCCGCGGAGAGCTCATGAAGCTGAACCCGCTCAGGAGGCCCAGCATCGCGCGCGTGGCGACAACGGCCGTGAAGATCGACGTCGCGACACCGATCAAGCAGCATCAGCGCGAAGCCCTTCACCGACGATGTCGCGGCCGCGTACAGGATGCCCGCGGTGATCAGCGTGACGACGTTGGCGTCGATGATCGTGTGGAATCCGCGCCGGTACCCCGTGGCGATCGCGGCGCGGATCGATTTGCCCGCCCGCACCTCCTCCTTGATGCGCTCGAAGATGACGATGTTGGCGTCGGCGGCGACGCCGATCGTCAGGATCGTGCCTGCGATGCCCGGAAGGGTCATCGTCACGGGCAGGGCCGCCACGATCCCGGCGAGGAGCAGGCCGTAGATGATGAGCGCGATGTCGGCGATCACGCCGAGGAACCCGTAGAGGACGACCAGGAAGATCATCACGAAGACGAGGCCGGCGGCGCCCGCGATCAGGCCGTCGCGCAGCGAGGTCTCGCCGAGCGTCGCCGAGACGAGCTGCTGCGAGAGCGGCGTGAACTTGACGGGCAGCGTCCCCGACGTGATCTCGAGCGCGATCCGCGCGGCGTCGCTCGAGCTGACGCCGGTGATCTCGCTGCCGCCGCTCAGCGTCGCGTCGATACCGTTCGGGAACTGGGTGAAGCTCACCGATGGCGCAGCGACCAGCTTGCTGTCGACGACGATGGCGTTCAGCAGGTCGCGCTGGGCAGCCGCGCCGGCCTGCGCGATCTGGCGGGTGATGTTGGTGAAGTCCTGGTCGCCGCCGTTCTTGTACGAGAGCGAGACGATCGGCTGGCCCTGCGGGTCGACGTCGGCCTTGGCGCTCGAGATCTCGTCACCGGTGACGATCTCCGAGTCCTGGGTTGGAAGCCGGAAGAGGTACCAGACGGTCCCGCGGGTGGTGGCGTCGGGGCAGCCGGAGCTGGTGTCACAGCTCACGGCCTCGGTGCCGGCCGGCACCGGAAGCCAGATCGCGCCGGCGGGCTTCGTCTTCAGGTGGATGTCCCCCAGCACCTGTTGCTGCTCCGGCTCGATCCGCGAGACGATCCCGTTGGCCTTCACGAGGTTGTGCGGCGCGGCCGCCGAGAACAGCGCCCACCCCGCGGGCTTGCCCGTCGGGATCTGCTTCTTGGCCGCCCTCAGCATGCTGTAGAGCGACGGGAGCGGCCTCGCGACGTTCGCGCTCTGCGTGGAGACCGGCGTCAGGGCGTCGTAGAAGGCGAAGCTCTGGAGCTGGCCGGCGACGAGGAGGTTCGCGACGGCGTTCGGGTTCTTGACGCCCGGGATGGAGATGTCGATCGTCTGGTCGCCCTCCGACGTGCGGATCTCGGGCTGGAGGATGCCCCGCGGGTCGATGCGCCTGCGCATGACGTCGGCGGCCTGGCTGAGCGTGTCAGCCGAGATCGACTGGCCGGGCTTCGGACGCGCCTTCAGGACGACCTCGAGGCCGCCGCGGAGGTCGAGCCCGAGGGTGAATCCCTTGACGGCGACGACCGCGCCGGCCGCGATGGTAAGCGCCACCACGAGGCCCATGATCGACAGGTTGCGGCGCGACTCGCTCACGGGGCGGAAAGTCTAGTCGAGCGATATTTGGAGAAGGTTCCAGCCCGGATCGCCTCGCGCGCGCCGCGGACGAGCTCGAAGAGCACGTGCAGGTTGTGCAGCGTGAGCAGGCGCAGCCCGACGATCTCGTCCTGCGTGATCAGATGCCGGATGTAGGCACGCGAGAAGGTCGCGCAGGCCGGGCACGTGCACCCCTCCTCGAGCGGCCGCTCGTCGTCGGCATGGATCGCGTTTCGCAGGTTGAGACGCCCGCCCGCGACGAGCGCTGAGCCGGTGCGGCCGAGGCGGGTGGGAAGCACGCAGTCGAACATGTCGACCCCGGCGGCGATCGCCTCGATGACGCCCTCCGGATCGCCGATCCCCATGAAGTAGCGCGGCCGCTCGGCCGGCAGCATCTCGGCGGTCGCGCGCGTGGTGGCGAACATCGCGTCGCGGCTCTCGCCCACGGTCAGCCCGCCGATCGCGTGGCCGTCGAAGCCGAGCGAGACGATGTGGGCAGCGCTCCGCTCGCGGAGCTCGAGGTCGATGCCGCCCTGGACGATGCCGAACACGAGCTGTCCCGGAGCCGGCGTGCACGCGCGGCAGCGCTCGGCCCAGAGCGACGTCCGCCGGACGGCGTCCTCGAGCTTGGCGGTCTCGACGCCCGCGGGCGGGCACTCGTCGAACGCCATCGCGATGTCCGACCCGAGGAGGCGCTGGATCTCCATCGCCAGCTCGGGCGTGAACCGGTGCTGCGAGCCGTCGTACACCGACCGGAAGTCGACGCCCGCGTCGTCGATCGTGGCGGTGTCGCGCAGCGAGAAGACCTGGTACCCGCCGGAGTCGGTCAGGATGGCGCCGTCCCATCCCATGAACCTGTGCAGGCCGCCGAGCCCGTCGATCCGCTCCGCACCCGGCCGGAAGTAGAGGTGGTAGGAGTTCCCGAGCACGATCTGGGCCCCCAGGTCGCGCAGCTCTCCGGGCATCACGGCCTTCACCGAGGCCTTCGTGCCGACGGGCATGAAGACGGGCGTCTCGACCGGGCCGTGGGCCGTCTGGAGCACCCCAGCGCGGGCGGCGCCGTCGGTGGCGACGATGTCGAACTGCCCTGTCACGCGATCAGCATCGCGTCGCCGAACGAGTAGAACCGGTAGCGCTCGTCCACCGCGGTGCGGTAGAGGCGGCGCACCTCGTCGATGCCGGCGAACGCCATCACCATCGCGAGCAGCGTCGAGCGCGGCAGGTGGAAGTTGGTCACCATCGCGCCGGTCGCTGCGAATGCGTACCCGGGCGTGATGAAGAGTCCCGACCGGCCGGAGAGCGGGCCGGCCGGCACGGCCCCCCAGATCGTCTCGAGCACCCGCACCGAGGTGGTGCCGACGGCCACGATGCGCCGCCCCTCTCCGCGGGCGCGATCGATCGCCCGGGCGGCCTCCTCCGCCACCTCGTACGCCTCGGTGTGCAGCGCGTGGTCGGCGAGGTCGTCGGCGCTCACCGGCCGGAAGGTGTCGAGCCCGACGGCGAGCGTCACCTCGAGTACCTGGTACCGGCGACGCATCTCGGCCCACATCTCGGCGGTGAAGTGGAGGCCCGCGGTGGGTGCGGCGGCGGACCCCGGCGACCGCGCATACACGGTCTGGTAGTCATCCGCGCGCTCGAGCGGGCGGTGGATGTACGGCGGCACGGGCATCTCGCCGATCCGCTCGAGCACGGAGGGGTCAGGTACGGCACCATCGAGCGTGACGGTGACGTGACCCTCCTGCAACACCTCGGCGACGAGGATCGGGGTGCCGGACGCGTCGAGCGTCTCGCCGGCGCGCAGACGGCGGGCGGGGCGCGCCAGGGCGTCCCACGCACCGTCCGGGCGTTGCTCGAGCAGCAGCAGCTCGACCGCGCCGCCGGTCGCGCGGCGGGCGTGGATCCGCGCGGGCAGGACACGCGTGTTGTTCACAACGATCAGGTCGTCGTCGCGGAGCTCGTCGGGCAGGTCCGAGAACACCCGGTGGCGCACCTCGCCGGTCGCGCGGTCGTACACCATGAGGCGCGCGCTCGAGCGCGGCTCGGCCGGCGTCTGCGCGATCAGGTCGCCGGGAAGGTCGTAGTCGAGCTCAGCGGTGCGCACAGGCGGGAGTATCGCCGGGCGTCCAGCGCGCGCACCCGGCCGGGGTCGATGTGGTACGTCGAGCCGGCGACGCGCAGCGTGGCGGGGCCCACGAGGTGCCACACGCGCCGGCGCTCGACCGCCCGCAGGTGGATGTGGCCGCCGCGCCATGACCCGTTCACGTGGAAGTCGATCTTGGCCGAGCCCGTGCCGTCGGCGTTCTCGATCACCGACCCCTCGACCGTGAACCCGGAGCCCGTGATGACACCGAGCAGCCGCCGTGCCGGCCCGTTCACGCGCAGGCACGTCGCCGCGAGCCGAAACGCCGGCCCCTTCGATGCGCTCTCGATCGCGCTCAGGCCGGCGGCTGACGCTGCCACCAGGAGCACGACGGCCCCGAGAACGAGCGGGATCCACGGACGCGCCTTCCGCCACATGCCCGGATTAGAACAGGCGCGGGTCGCGCTTGGGCGCAGGCAGCTTCAGGTGGGCGTAGCCCGCCGGCGTGACGATCCGGCCGCGGGGCGTGCGCTGGAGGAGGCCGAGCTGGAGCAGGTACGGCTCGTAGACGTCCTCGATGGTGTCGGGTTCCTCGCCGATGGCGACGGCCAGCGTCGACAGGCCGACCGGCCCGCCCGAGAACCGCTCGGCGATCGCCACGAGGATGGCGCGGTCGATCCGCTCGAGCCCGGCATGGTCGACCTCGAACAGGTCGAGCGCCTCCATCGCCACGGCGTGCGTGATGTCGCCGGCGTGGCGCACCTGCGCGAAGTCGCGCACCCGGCGAAGGATGCGGTTCGCGACCCTCGGAGTGCCGCGCGAACGGCGTGCGATCTCGCTGCACCCTCCGGCGTCGACGCTCACGTCGAGGAGGCGGGCCGATCGCTGGACGATGCTCTCGATCTCGGCGGCCTCGTAGTAGTCGAGCCGGTGGGTGATGCCGAAGCGGTCGCGGAGCGGCGTGGTCAGAAGCCCGGTGCGCGTTGTCGCGCCGACGAGCGTGAACGGCTTCAGCTCGAGGCGCAGCGAGTGGGCGCCGGGGCCCTGGCCGACGACGATGTCGATGCAGCCGTCCTCCATCGCCGGATAGAGGAGCTCCTCGATGGCCCGGTTCAGGCGGTGGATCTCGTCGATGAAGAGGACGTCCTGGGGCTCGAGTGCCGTCAGGATCGCGGCCATGTCGGCCTTGCGGTCGACGGCCGGGCCCGACATGACCCGGAGCGTCGAGGTCATCTCGGTCGCGATGATGCCCGCGAGGGAGGTCTTGCCCAGGCCCGGAGGCCCGGCCAGGAGCACGTGCTCGCACGGCTCGCCGCGCCGGCGCGCCGCCTCGAGGAAGATGCCGAGCTGCTCCTTGATCTGGGCCTGACCCACGAACTCGGCCAGGCTCCTGGGCCGCAGGGAGCGGTCGAACTCCTCTTCGCCCGGCGCCACGAGTGCGTCGGGGATGCGGACATCGGGCGTCGCGCTCACGTGGCCCCGGTGAGCGACCCGGCCAGCGCGAGCCGGACGCGCTCCTCGATCGGGATGTCCTCGTCGACGTCGCGAAGCGCCGCCTCGGCCTCGGCCACCGACATCCCCAGCCCGACCAGGGCGTCGCGCGCAGCGGCATGGTCGTCGCCGCCCGCGTCGGCCGGCCCGTCGGCGACCTCGACCGTGCCCACCTTGTCCTTGAGGTCGACGATGACGCGCTCGGCCGTCCGCCGCCCGATGCCCGGGATCGACGTGAAGAGCGCGTGGTCGCCGGTCGCGACGGCCCGCCTGATCTGGTCGGGCGCATAGCCGGACACGATCGCAAGCGCAGCCTTGGGCCCCACGCCGGAGACGCCGAGCAGGAGCTCGAACAGCGACCGCTCGCCGGTCGAGGCGAAGCCGTAGAGCTGGAGCGTGTCCTCGCGGACGTGGAGGTGGGTGTGGACCGTGATCTCGCCGCCGTCGGCGTCGCCCGCCCGCCGTACGGCCGAGGCGGTGGCGGCGACGAGGTAGCCCACGCCGCCCACGTCGAGCACGATCGCGCCGGGGCGGGTGGCGGCGACGTGGCCGCGCAGGGAGGCGATCATCCGGCGGCCGCCAGCCGGGCGGACGCCGGAGTCCGCGTCGCGTGGCAGACCGCCACCGCGAGCGCGTCGGCCGCGTGGTCGGTCTCGGGCGGCGGGTCGAGCTTGAGTATCGCGGTCACCATGCGCAGCATCTGTCCCTTGTCAGCACGCCCGAATCCGCACACCGACTTCTTCACCTCGGCCGGCGGATACCCTGCCGCGTCGAGCCCGGCGCGGCCGCAGGCGGCGAGCACCGCCCCCCGCGCCTGGCCCACCGAGAGGATCGTGCGCGGGTTCGCGCCGACGTACAGATCCTCGAGCGCGGCCGCGTGCGGCTGGTGGAGCTCGAGGAGCTCGGCCATGCGGTCGTAGACGGCGGCGAGCCGGCGGGCGGCAGGGAGCCGGGCCTGCGTCACCACGACGCCGTGGTCCAGCGCCCGCATCCGGCCGCCTTCGACGGCGATCACGCCATAGCCCGTCTCGGCCATGCCAGGGTCGATGCCGAGCACGATCATGCGGGCCAGTCTAGCCGTGGGAGCGGACGCCGGTCGAACGGGTGTTCGGGGCGAAATACCCCCCGTTGACCGCCTCCCGCGCCCCGCGCACACTGGAGTCGAGATGGGGGAACGGATGAGCTTCTGGGTCGCGTTGGGGATGGTCGTCCTCTGCGGAATCGCCACGGGCGTGGTGATGCACGCGGTGGGGGTGATCTTCGTGGCGGGCACGCTCGTCGCGCGCGGCCAGGCGCTCGTGTCGACGGCCCGCCCCGAGGATGCCACGTCGGCGCTCGCGGCGTACGCCCTCGTGGCGGTGATCGTCGAGGCGGCGCTCATCAAGCTCGTGGTCGGCGCACTGACCCCGTTTGCGATCTCGCTGCCGCGTGCCGTTGGAGCCGGCGTCCTGACCGGCGTCCTCGGCGTCCTGCCCGTCGCCGCGGTGCTCGCGCGGCCCGTCCATTCGACGGTCGCCTCACCGGGCATCGAGCCCGGGCTCTGGGTGCTGGCCCTCCCGCTGTCGCTCGGCGTGCTCGCCCTCCACGCGCTTCTCGTCGCCGGCCTCTCGGAGCCCCGCCGCGCAGACCGGGCGTGGAGCGCCTACAACCGCACCGTCGGCCGGGGCTGAGCCGGCCTCACCCGGCGACCGCCTCGAGCACAGCGTCGGGGATGTCGAAGTTGGCGTAGACGTCCTGGACGTCGTCCAGATCTTCCAGGCCGTCGATGAGGCGCAGGAGCTTGCGCGCGCCGTCCTCGTCGAGGCCGACCGTGCTCCGCGGAACCAGCCGCAGCTCGGCCGACTCCACGGCGAGACCGTTCGCCTCGAGGGCGTCGCGGACCGCCGCCAGCTCGGTCGGCGCGGTCGTGACCTGCCAGGCGCCGCCGTCGAGGGCCGCATCCTCGGCCCCCGCGTCGGCGGCCGCCAGGACGACGTCGTCCTCGGTCGTCCCCTCCGCCGGCACCTCGATGACGCCCTTGCGATCGAACTGCCAGGCGACCGACCCCGGCGCGCCGAGGCTCGCGTGGTGCTTCGAGAAGACCGCCCTGACGTCGGCCGCGGTGCGGTTGCGGTTGTCGGTCAGCGCCTCGACGATGATCGCCACGCCGTCGGGCCCGTAGCCCTCGTAGACGATCGCCTCGTAGGCATCAGAGCCCTCGGCGCCGCCGGTGGCGCGGGCGATCGCCCGCTCGATGTTGTCCTTCGGCATGGAGTAGGAGCGCGCCTTCGCGACCGCAGCAGCAAGCGTGGCGTTCGCGACCGGATCAGGGCCGCCCTCCCGGGCCGCGAGGATGATCGCACGGGAGAGCTTCGTGAAGAGCTTGCCGCGGCGGGCGTCCTCGGCGCCCTTCTTGCGCTTGATGGTCGACCACTTGGAGTGCCCGCTCATGCGGCCACCACCCCGCGGCTCATCACCATCGACGCGAACCGGGCGTGCAGCCGCCGGTCCGACGTCAGCTCGGGGTGGAACGAGGCGACCATGACCGAGCCCTGGCGAGCGGCCACGGGGGCCCCGTCGAGCGTCGCGACCGCTTCGACGTCGTCGCCGATCCGCTCGATTCGCGGCGCACGGATGAAGACGCCGTGCATCGGCAGGTCCTCGCCGGCGATCCTGACCGGCGCCTCGAAGCTCGACACCTGCCGCCCGTAGGCATTCCGGCGCACGTCGAGGTCGATCAGGCCGAGGAACCGCTGGTCGGGCCGCCCGTCCACCGCACCGCGGGCCAGCACGATCATCCCGGCGCAGGTGCCGAAGAGGGCTCCGCCGCGCCGGTGGAGGTCGAGGATCGGCTCCTCGAGGCCGTACGCCTCCATGAGCTTCGACATCGTGGTCGACTCGCCGCCCGGGATCACGAGCCCGTCCAGCCCGTCCAGGTCGGCCGGAACGCGCACCTCGACCGCGTCCAGCCCGACGTCGCGCAGCGCCCGGCAGTGCTCGCGGAAGGCGCCCTGGAGGGCGAGGACTCCCGCCCTACCAGCCACGCGTCTGGAGCAGGCCGTTCTCGCCGAGCGCGGCGATCTCGGTGCCCGCCATCGCGTCGCCCAGCCCGAACGAGACCTCCGCGACGATCTGCGGGTCGGCGAAGTGCGTCGTCGCCTTGACGATCGCCGTGGCCATCGCGGCCGGGTCGGAGCTCTTGAAGATGCCCGAGCCGACGAACACGCCGTCGGCGCCGAGCTGCATCATGAGCGCGGCATCGGCGGGCGTCGCGATGCCGCCGGCCGTGAACGTCACGACGGGCAGGCTGCCGTTCTCGGCGCAGTAGCGCACCAGCTCGTACGGGGCCTGGTGCTGCTTCGCCACGCCGTAGAGCTCGTCCTCGTCCATCGCTCCGAGCCGCTTGATCTCGCCGAGGATCGAGCGCATGTGGCGCACGGCCTCGACGACGTTGCCCGTCCCGGCCTCGCCCTTCGACCGGATCATCGCGGCGCCCTCGCTGATGCGGCGGAGCGCCTCGCCGAGGTTCGTCGCGCCGCAGACGAACGGCACGGTGAACTTCCACTTGTTGATGTGGTTCGCCTCGTCGGCGGGGGTCAGGACCTCGGACTCGTCGATGTAGTCGACCTCGAGCGCCTGGAGCACCTGGGCCTCGGTGAAGTGCCCGATCCGGGCCTTGGCCATGACGGGGATCGTCACGGTCTCCTGGATCTCGCGCACCTTGGCGGGGTCCGCCATGCGGGCCACGCCGCCGTCGCGCCGGATGTCGGCGGGGACGCGCTCGAGCGCCATGACGGCGCACGCGCCGGCGTCCTCGGCGATGCGGGCCTGCTCGGCGGTGGTGACGTCCATGATCACGCCGCCCTTCAACATCTCGGCGAGGCCGCTCTTGACCCGCATGGTTCCGGTTTCGCTCACGTCACACACCCCTGCTCGAGACTCGAACTTCCAGGGGACAGTGTAGCTATCCGGAGGTTTTCAGGTGCTCCAAGCCGTCGGCGTCGAGCACCCAGACGAGCCGCTCGCGAACGTCGATCAGCCCCGACTCGCGCAGCTCGTTCAGCACCTTCGTCAGCGTCTCGCGGCTCGTGCCGATCATCTCGGCGAGCTGCATGTGGGTGAAACGCTCGTCGATGCGGATGCCCTGTGGCGTCACCCGCCCGTAGCGATCCATCAGCTCGAGCAGCTGGCCGGCCAGGCGCGCCGCGACTCCGCGGAAGGCCAGGCTCTCGAGCCGGTCCTCGACGCTTCGCAGCCGCTGGGAGAGCGACCGCATCAGATTCATGGCGACCTGCGGGTGCTCGGCGGCGGTGCGCTCGAGGTCGGCCGCGGGGACGACGCGAAGGATGCAGTCGCTCATCGCCTCGGCGTAGGCGTCGTGCAGGTCCTCGCCGTTCAGGGGGACGAGGCCGAACGCCTCGCCCTCGTCGAGCATCGCCAGCGTGAGCTGGCGGCCGTCGTGCGCGCTTCGGTAGAGGCGCACCCGGCCCGCCTCGATCAGATAGAGCGCGTCGCCGCGGTCGTACGGCGAGTAGATGAGCTCGCCCTTCCGGAAGCCGGCTGCCCGCAGGCGGCCGTCAAGATCGGCGAGGGCGGCGTCGGTGAGGCCCTCGAAGAGCTCGCTGGAGGAGAGGCTGTCCGCGGTCTGGCTCATGTAACCGGTAATACGGCCCGCGGGGCGGAATGGTTTGAACGGCGGCCCGCCAGTATGTGATTACGATGAGACTGCGCGCACGGGGGCGTAGCTCAGCGGTGAGAGCAGACGACTCATAATCGTTTGGTCGCTGGTTCGAATCCAGCCGCCCCCATGGGGCCCGCGAGGCTAGGCGGCCGGCGCGAGGCCGCCGAAGAGGCCGCCGGCGTTCAGCGGGGTCGCACCCGACGGGGCCGAGACCGAGAAGTCCGAGTTCCAGTCGCTGAACGTCGCGTCCACCTTGAAGTCGACGGCGGTCAGGCCGCTCGCGTCCTTCTGGAGATCCGCCGGGATGGTGACGGCGAACTCGGCGGAGAGGGCGCTCGGGAGGTGCGACGATTGGTCGAACGACGCCGACGCGTGGGCGGTCTTGATGCCGCTCACGACCTCGTCGAGCTGCTTCTGCTCCTTGGGCGTGATCGGCGACTTCGAGATCGAGGAGATGTCGGCGATCAGAGCGGCGACGTCGAGATCCGCCGCGATCGTGTCGGTGCTGCCCGAGGTCGAGACGCTGAGATTCTTGAGCCACTTCGTCGGGTCGACGCCGAGCGCCTTCAGCTGGTCGAGGCCCTGGTTCGTCGAGCCGTCCGAGCCACCCATGGAGGACGACGTCTGCTTGGAGATGTCGATCGACTTCCAGCCCGGGCCGAGCAGCGTCGGCATCTGGATGTAGGCCGTCTTGCCGTCGGGCGACAGCGCCTCGCCGGAGAAGGACCCACCCGTGAAGTTGAGCGCGAAGTGGACGTCGAACTTGCCGGAGCCCGCGTCGGCGGTGCCCGCCTGCCCCTTGAGGCTCAGGCTGAGCGGCCCCTGGAGGAGTGCTGCACCCGCGCCTGCGCCCTGGAGGTTGCCGTCGAGCTTCAGGCTGACCGTCACGTCGAACGAGGCGGACTTCGCGCCCTTGAGCGCGTCCTGGCTCGCCTTCAGGATGTCGGCGGCGCTCTGCCCCGACGAGGAGCCCCCGGAACCACTGCCGGATCCACTGGATCCGCCGCCGCACGCAGCGGCCGTAAGAACGGTCACGAGCAGCAGTGCGAGAACGCGCTTCATCGAGGGGGTTCCTTTCGTGTGGAGCTCGGCCCGAAAACGGGCGCAGAGCTTGGAGCATAGACGGGTCGATCTCTAGCGACGTACGGCCACGGCCACACCGTCGCCCACCGAGAGCACGGTGGCGGTGAGGCCCTGGTCAGCTAACAGATCGGCATTGAACGCCCGCATCGTGAGCACATCCTCGTCCGACCAGTGGGTCGGCCGCGATCCCTCCACCACCGCGCCGGAGAGCAGCACATTGTCGACAGCGACGGCGCCGCCCGGCCGCAGGAGCGGCACCACCAGCGAGAGGTGGCGGGGATAGTCGCCCTTGAGCGCGTCGATGAACGCGAAGTCGAACGGCCCCTCGAGCTCCGCGAGCCCCTCGGCGCCGTCCTTCAGGCGCAGGTCGACCCGATCCGAGAGCCCGGCCCGGTCGAGATATCCGCGAGCCGCCTCGTGCCTGGCCGCGTCGACCTCGAACGAGGTGACGCTGCCGCCGTCCTGGAGCGCGCGGGCGATGTGGAGCGTCGAGACGCCAATGGCCGTCCCCACCTCGACCGCGCGGCGTGCGCCCGTGAGCGCGACCAGCACCTCGAGCAGGAGGCCGGTCTCGGGGTAGACGATCGGGACGTCGTCGCGCTCGCCGTGGGCGATCATCTCGGCCAGCACCGGGTCGGGCGCAGGGATGATCGACCGCAGATAGTCCTCGACGCCGTCCGCGAAGATCACGCCGGCACGGGCCGTTTCTCAGGAGTGACGAGGCGCGCCTCGCTCCGGTCCGCCACCGCTACGCGCTCTCGAGCTTCCCGTGGCGTGCGGCGGTGAGGAGATCGCTCGCCGCGACGGCGGCGTCGCCCTTGTCGGCATAGGACTCGTCGGTGAGGTGCATCTGGTCGCCGTCGTTGTGCTTGATGAAGCCGCGCCACGTGCGCGTCTCGCGGTCGAACTCGACCCCGGTGTGAAAGTCCTCGTAGTGCTCGGTTCCGCTCATGACACCCTCCTGTCGACGTCGCGCGCACAATACTCCTGCCGGAAGCCGGAGGGGTGCTCCGGGGCACCCGAGGTGCCGCTATCCTCGCTCAGATGCCAGTCGATGTCGCAGTCGCGATCCCCGCGTTTCTGGATCTCACGTTCGTCGGACTCGAGGCGTTGCCAGGCCCGGGCGAGGAGCGCTTCGCCGGAGACCTCGTCCGCTCGCCCGGTGGAGGCGCGATCCACGCCGTTGCGAGCACGCGCCTTGGCCTCTCTGCCGCGCTCGCCACGCCGCTCGGCGGCGACGACGCAGCCGACTTTCTCTGCGAGGCGCTCCGCGCCGAGGGCGTCACCCTGGTCGAGCGCTGGGCGGGACGCACCGCGACGACCGTCGTCATGCCGGTCGGCAACGAACGGGCCATGGTCACGCTCGATCCCGGCGTCCGTGCCAGCGCGGCTGTGGTGGCGGGCCTCGAGCCGCGAACGGTCGCGGCCAACGTCGACATGCTCCACGCCGTTCCCGATGGAGTGGCGGCGTACGTGACCTGCGGCGACGACGACGCCCGCGCGTTCGCGCGCCAGCCGCTGCGCCAGCTGGAGGGGGTTCACGTGCTCTTCGTGAGCGAGCGCGAGGCGCTGACGCTCTCGGGGAAGGCCGACCTCGACTCGGCCGCCGACTGCCTCGTCGAGCTCGCGGGGTCGGTCGTCGTGACGCTGGGGGCCGCCGGCGCGATGGGGATCATCGACGGTGAGCGCGTCTCTGCGCCCGGCGTCGAGGTCGGACACGCCGTCGACACGACCGGCGCCGGCGACCTGCTGGTCGCCGCGTACATCTGGGCCGAGCTGCGCGGGATGACGCCCGAGGACCGGCTGCGCTGGGCGGTGCTCTACTCGGCGCTCTCGGTGACGACGCCGACCGCCGTCGGCGGAGCGGTCGACGAGGCGCGCCTCCTGGTCGAGGGCGAGCGTCTGGGATTCACGCTGCCCGCCGGCGATCCGTCGCGCTAGATCCTCCCCGGCCCGAATGAACCGCCCCGGCGTTTTGGGCGAATGAGGAGCGCCGGGCGTCGCCTACCGCCGAATCGGTGACGTCCGGCCTGACCCCACGGCGGGGCCAGCGTCGAGAGACACCGGCCCCGCCTCGCCCTGCGCGGAACGGCTGGGCGCGGTACGTTCCCCGTATGCCACGGCGGACACTGCTGTACGAGAAGGTCGACTACTGCCCCATCGTCCGCGGAGGATGCGGCGAGCCGCTCGAGTGGACGCCCCGCCCACCGCCGGCCGGCGAGGCTGCGGGTGACGAGCCGACGCGCCTGGAGGCGACCTGCGGCAGCTGCGGCCACCAGTGGGATCTCCCTCCGGGAGTCGGGCTCGACACCTAGGCCGGAGAAGCTCGGCCGGGAGACCGTGCTCGATGCTGCGCTCTTCGTCCTTCGTCGGGGTGGCGTTCCTTCTGCACTGGGTTCTGGCCGACCCCGGCTTCGAGGCGTCCGACACCCAGGATGACTGGCGCCACGTGCTCGGGTTCAGCGCGGCGCTGCTCTCCCTGGCGGTCGCCCTTCCGATGTTTGCGCAGTTGGTCGGCAAACGAGGCGTGCTCCGGGTCTCGCTGGTCGCTGCCGCGGGTGCTGCCCTGAGCAGTGCCGCCAATATCGTCGAGGACGGCCTCCACATGGACTGGGCGTTCTTCGTCTTCGTCCTGGGCACCGGAGCTCTCGGACTCGGCCTCGTCGCGCTCACCGCGGCGATCGCCACGACTGCGCACGGAACCGGACGGCTCACCGCGCTGGTTCCCGCGGGAACGCTGGCTGCGATCCTCTTCTACGTCCACGCGGGCGGCCCTGTCATGTTCGCCACCTGGCTCGCGGCCGCCGCCTTCGTCGTCGCCACGACCGGCCGGCCTGGAGAGAGGCTCCGCGGGTAGGACTCGAACCTCCGACCCTTGCCACGGTCTCCGATCAGGCCGAGGTGGTCCGGCCCAGTTGGGGTCGGACCACCTCGGAGTCGCTGCCCCTCGGCTCAGGCGGCCAGCTGTCCGCGGCGGCGGAAGCCGACGCCGCCGACGAGCATCAGCATGAGGATGCCGCTGACACCGGCGCCGATCGCGGCCGCCGTCCAGTCGAAGCCATTCCCGGACGAATCGGGAACGGTGACTGGAGTGGCCGGGATCTTGTCGATCGGCACCTGCACGGTGCTCGGGTGCATGAGCTCGCCGGTGGCGTGCATGAGACCGGCGGTCAGGTTCTGCGGGAGCTGCACAGGATTGGCGCGCGGCGTGTCGCCGGTGGTGACGACGACGGAGTGGACCTGTGTGCCACGGTGCGCGGCCCAGTCCTGGGTCGACCGGGCCTGCGCGGCAGGCGCGACAAGCGCCAACGCCGCGACGGTCAGGACGGTGGTCGGGACGATACGGGTTATGCGAAACATCTGGCTCTCCTCCTCCAGGAACGTACGGATACGCACAAGACGCCTGCGCACGATGTCCTCTTCCTCTACGCGCGCGCCAGCGTCGGCGCTTCGGCGCATCGGACGCAGAGCGCGTGGCAGTGGTCCCGTCTGCCCGGCCAACACCGGCCTGAATCTGCTTACAGAGAGGCTCCGCGGGTAGGACTCGAACCTACAACCCTCCGGTTAACAGCCGGATGCTCTGCCATTGAGCTACCGCGGATCGGGTGAAGCAGTCTAGACGATCGATTAGTCGATCAAGAGGCGCAGCTCGGCGTTCTCGCCGGCGGCGGCCAGCCTGCGGAGCGTGCGGGTCTCGATCTGGCGGACGCGCTCGCGGGTGAC
The DNA here is from genome assembly GCA_963706075.1 of uncultured Actinomycetes bacterium. Lineage (GTDB taxonomy): Bacteria > Actinomycetota > Thermoleophilia > Gaiellales > JAICJC01 > JAICJC01. The sequence goes on along the minus strand of CAVPLP010000008.1, from coordinate 60,600 downwards.
CCCGAAGCGGCGACCGACCTCCTCCAGCGTGTGCGGGCGGTTGCCCGAGAGCCCGTAGCGGAGCTCGAGGATGAGCCGCTCGCGGTAGGGCAGCTGGCTCACGAGGTCGGACACGTGCGCGTCGCGCTGGTCGGCGGCCATGTCCGACCCGAGTCCGCGCTGGTGCTCGTCCTCGATCATCTCGCCGAGCTCGGTCGAGTCCTCGCCGACGGGTGCGGCGAGCGACACGGGCTCCTGCGACACGCGCTTCAGCTCCTCGACCTTGGTCGTCTTCAGGCCCATCGCCTCGGCGACCTCGTCGTGGGTCGGTGCGCGGTTGAACGTCTGGGTCAGCTGCCGCTCCACGCGCGCCATCCGGTTGATCGTGTCGACGACCTGGGCGGGCACGCGGATCGTGCGGCCCTGGTCGGCGAGCGCGCGGGTCACGGCCTGGCGGATCCACCACGTCGCGTAGGTCGAGAACCGGTGGCCGAGTCGCCAGTCGTAGCGCTCGACGGCCTTCATGAGGCCGACGTTCCCCTCCTGGATCAGATCCAGGAAGCTGAGGCCGCGGCCGGAGTACCGGCGCGCGATCGAGACGACCAGCCGCAGGTTCGACTCGATGAGCCGCCGGCGGGCGCGCTCGTCACCGCGTTCGAGGGCCTTCGCGAGCGAGACCTCTTCGGCGGCGGTCAGAAGCGGAACCCGGGAGATCTCGCGGAGATAGAGGCCGACCGTGTCCTCGGTGGGACCAGGCGACGCCTCGACCTCCAGGTCGGGCTCCTCCTCGTGGGAGTCGAACCCCGTGGGATCCGGGGCGGATTCGGCCATCTGTGTGGGACCTAACGATCGGGCGCGTGGGCGCGAACGGACTCGAGGGTCGCCAGCAACCTCAGCCTCAACTCCTCGAGCCGTTGGAGCTCCTGCTGCTGACTCAACTCCAAGTCGGCGTTTTGCCCCAAGGTCTTTAGCTCGTCTTCGGTCCGGTGCAGATGCAGCTTCCAGTAGAGCTCCTCCAGAGCCGACTCCGAGGGTGCCTCGCGCGCCGCCACGGCATTGAGTTCAGCCATGCGGGGCGCCCAACCTTCCGCGTCCTCGGATTCCCCCTCGCCGGACAGAAGCCGACGTATGTGCCCGGCCGCTTCCCGCAGCGGCTCGTCTGGAAAGTATGCCACATCCATCTCCGCCAACAGCTCCCGCCCACGCTCTGGCAACGCCAACGCCATACCGAGAAACAGGCGGCCGTCCTGCTCCCACGGCGATCGGCGGAGGCGGGTCGGCGCCTGCGTCGCCTGCGGTGCCGCTGCCGGTGCCGGCGGCCTCGCGGCCGTCAGCCGGGCGGTGAGGTCGTCGGTCAGGCGCAGGCGGTCGGCCACGAGCCGCACCTGCTCGTCGCGCTCGACCGACGGCGCGGCCGCCGCGATGATCCCCGAGGCGCGCGCGTACATCTCGTCGCGAGTCCCGCCGATCGCAAGCGCGCGGCCGACGCGAAACGTGAGCACGCCGGCCGCCGACTCGAGCGAGCGCGCGAACGCGGCCGGGTCGGCCAGCACGACGTCGGCCGGATCGCTGCCCGCGGGCAGCGCGACCACCCGGACCGAGAGCTCCTTGCGCCTCGGCCAGCGCCATCCCTCGCAGCGACGCCTCCTCGCCCGCCGCGTCGGAGTCGAACGCCAGAAAGCACCGTCGAGCACACCCGCTTGAGCTCGGTCACCTGGTTCTTCGTGAGGGCCGTTCCCATCGATGCCACGGAGTTCGCCGTCCCGGCCTGGTGCAGCGCGAGCACGTCGGTGTAGCCCTCGACGACGATGGCCTGTCCGGCCGCTGGCGATCGCGCTCGCGGGCGCGGTCGAGCCCGTAGAGGATGTCCTCCTTGTGGAAGAGCCGGCCGTCCGGCGAGTTCAGGTACTTCGGGTGGCTCGCCGCCCGGCATCTGACGGGCGCCGAACCCCCGCACCCGCCCGCGGACGTCGGCCAGCGGGAACATCAGGCGGCCGCGGAACCGGTCGACCGGCCCGCGGCGGCCACGCCCCGAGAGCCCCGCCTGGCCGAGCTCGGCGGCGGTGAAGCCCTTGGCGAGCGCAGCGGCGCACACCCGGTCCCACGCCGACGGCGCGAACCCGAGGCGGTGGTCGCGGGCGGTCGCCTCGGTGATCCCCCGCTCCTCGAGATACGTCCGCGCGGGCGCGGCCTCGGCCGACTCCCACAGATACCGGGAGTAGAAGCCGGCCGCATCGTCCAGCAGGCGCAAGAGCCTGCCCTGTTCGGCACGGCGGCGCTCGTCGGCGGGCGACGACTGCTCGTACTCGAGCCGGACGCCGTAGCGGTCGGCCAGCGTCTCGACCGCCGCGGCGAAGTCGAGGTTCTCGGTCTCGCGCACGAACGCGATGTGGTCGCCGCCCCTCTGGCAGCCGAAGCAGTAGTAGACCTTCTTCACCGGGTCGACCGAGAACGAGGGCGTGCGCTCGTCGTGGAACGGGCAGCGTCCGACGTACCGGGCGCCCGAGCGGCGAAGCGGCGTGCGGGCGCCGATCAGGTCGACCATGTCGACCGCGACCTCCAGGGCCTCGAGGCTCTCCCGGGTGATCGTGCTCACGCGGCGGAGGCGAGCGCCCTGTGCGCCCGCAGGGCATAGCGGTCGGTCATGCCGGCGACCCAGTCAGTCGCCGCCACGGGATCCGAGCCGGTCAGGTGGTGACGGAACAGATCCTCGACCACGGCGGCGGCCCGCGCGCTCTCGGCCCGCGCCGGCGGGCCGAGGTAGACGTGCTCGAACATGAACCGGCGGAGCTCGGAGAGGGCTGCTCGCGTAGTCCGGGGACTGCTCGATCGCCCCCGCGCGGTCGCTCGTCTCGACGAGGTCGTGCACCAGCGCGTCGACCCGGGCCGACGACGTGGCGCCGAGCAGGCGCAGCGGCTCCGCCGGGAGGTCGCCGGCGTCGAGGATGCCCGCGCGGACCGCGTCGTCGATGTCGTGGTTCACGTAGCCGAAGCGGTCGACGAGGCGGACGATCGCCCCCTCGAGCGTGGCGGGCCGCCCCGACCCGGTGTGGTGGCGGATGCCGTCGCGCACCTCGGCCGTCAGGTTGAGCCCCCGGCCGTCGCGCTCCAGCACCTCGACCACGCGCACGGAGTGCTCGTTGTGGTGGAACTCCGAGCCGTGGTCGCGCAGGCAGCGGTCGAGCGCCTCCTCGCCGGTGTGGCCGAACGGCGGATGGCCCAGGTCGTGGCCGAGCGCGATCGCCTCGGTGAGATCCTCGTTCAGCCGGAGCGCCCGGGCGACGGCCCGCGAGATGCCCGTCACCTCGAGGGTGTGGGTCATGCGCGTGCGGAAGTGGTCGCCCTCGGGGGCGATGAACACCTGCGTCTTGTGCTTGAGGCGGCGGAAGGCCTTGGAGTGGACGATCCGGTCGCGGTCGCGCTGGAACGGCGTTCGCAGCGAGCATTCGCCCTCGTCCGGATGCTCCCGTCCGCGGGTCTCGTACGACCGCACCGCGCGCTCCGACAGCGCCTCCGCCTCGAGGCGGCGGATGCGTTCGGCGAAGGCGGCGGCGACGGGGCCCGTTGGGTGCGGCATCTGGAACGAGTCTACCCGCGCCGGTCCGGCGCCCGGCCGCGCCGGCGTGGCGAGGGAGTGCTCAGATGATCACGGGGACCGTGCCGCCGTCGGCGCTCCAGGCGGCACCCGTCACGTACGACGCCTCGGGCGACGCCAGGAACGCGATCACGGCGGCGATCTCGTCGGGCTCCGCCATGCGGCCGATCGGCCGGCCCTTGCCGACGGAGTCCAGCACCTCGTCCCGGTCGCGGCCGCCCAGCGCGGCGGTCTGGTCGGCGAGACCGCCCTCGTCGAGCCACGCCGGGGTGCGGGTCGGGCCCGGGCAGACCGCGTTGCAGCGGATCCCGTCCTTGGCGTGCGCGTCGGCGACGAGCCGCGAGAGCGAGAGCACGGCGGCCTTGGTGACGGAGTAGTGCGGCATGCCGACCGACGGCCGCTTGCCCGACGTCGACGCGACATTCACGATCGATGCGTGGCTCGACCGCCTGAGGTGCGGGAGCGCCGCCCGGATCGCCCGGACGTAGCCCATGACGTTGGTGTCCCAGGCGGCCTGCCACTCGTCGTCGGTCAGCTCGTGCCACGTGGCGATGCGGGCCACGCCCAGGTTGTTCACGAGCACGTCAAGGCCGCCGAACGCACCGGCCGCCGCGTCGACGGCGTCTGCCGGGCCCGACGGCGTCGCGAGGTCGGCCGCCACGGCGTGGGCGCCGAGCTCAGCCGGCGGCCGCAGCCGGATCGCGCGATGCGATGGCAACGCGGGCGCCGCCGGCGACCAGGCGGCGTGCCGTGGCGAGGCCGATGCCGGCGCTCCCGCCGGTCACGAGTGCGCGGATCCCGTCGAGAGGCTCGTCCATCTGGGGGTGGATCTTATGATCTCGGCCCATGACCCGGATCCTGCTCGCGCGGCACGGCGAGACCGACTGGAATCGCGAGGGCCGCTGGCAGGGGCATTCCGACCAGCCGCTCAACGCGACCGGGATCGCACAGGCCGAGGCGCTCGGGCGCCGCCTCGCCGGCGAGAAGCTCGATGCGGTCTACGCCAGCGACCTCCGTCGAGCGACGGAGACGGCCGCCGACGTCACGCGGGAGACAGGGCTCGAGGCGATCCTCACGCCCGGCCTGCGGGAGGTGGACGTCGGCGACCTCGCCGGCCTCGACCGGGCGGAGGCTGGGCGGCGCTATCCCGAGTGGTACACCCGGTGGCGGGAGGGAACCGACGACCGCTACCCGGGCGGGGAGCGGTTTGCCGATCTGCACAAGCGAGCGCTGGCCGCCTTCGACCGGATCGCGGACCGCCACGCGGGCGGGACGGCGGTCGCCGTCTGCCACAACGGAATCATTCGCGCGATCGTCCTGCACGTGCTTGGCCTCGGCGCCCACGAGCGCCGGCGGATCGCATCCGGGCCGAACGGCGCCCTGACGGTCGTCGAGCAGCAGCGCGGGCGGACGGTTCTCGTGTCGCTCAACGATTCCGGGCATCTCGAGCATCTCGTCTAGACTCCCGCCGCGATGGACGACCACACGTCGCGGTACATGGGCGAAGCGGTCGAGCTCGCGCTCTTCGGAGGCGAGTATCAGGACGGCGTGCTCACCGCGTACTGCGTCGTCGCCGACGTCCCGCACATCGAGCTCAACGGCCACATCCTCGTCCCGCTCCAGAACGTGGCGTCGCTGCACTGCACGAGCCGCTGCGACGCCCAGGACGACTGGCCCCCGCGAGGGCTGCTTGACGAGGATGATGAGCGGCCCGACGAGCCCAGCTAGCCGCCTTAAATGACTGAGCCGCCCGGAGGCGGCTCAGTTTAATCCCGGCGGCGACCTACTCTCCCGGACGTTCTCACGTCGAGTACCATCGGCGCTGAGGGGCTTAACTTCTCTGTTCGGAATGGGAAGAGGTGTTTCCCCCTCGCTGTGACCACCGGAAACTGTGGAAGCTGCGTTGCGCCGGCAGGCGCACGCACCCTCAAAACTCCATAGCGGCTCGTGGGATCTCAAATCAAGTCCTCGGATGATTAGTACGGGTCTGCTGAACGCATTACTGCGCTTACACATCCCGCCTATCAACCTGGTGGTCTTCCAGGATCCTTACTCCCTCAAGGGGATGGGAGAGCTCATCTCACGGTGGGCTTCCCGCTTAGATGCTTTCAGCGGTTATCCCATCCAGACGTAGCTAACCAGCAGTGCCCTTGGCAGGACAACTGATACACCAGAGGTCTGTTCAACCCGGTCCTCTCGTACTAGGGTCGACTCCGTTCAACTCTCCAACGCGCACAGCAGATAGGGACCGAACTGTCTCACGACGTTCTGAACCCAGCTCGCGTACCGCTTTAATGGGCGAACAGCCCAACCCTTGGGACCGACTTCGGCCCCAGGATGCGACGAGCCGACATCGAGGTGCCAAACCGCTTCGTCGATGTGGACTCTTGGAAGCGATGAGCCTGTTATCCCCGGAGTACCTTTTATCCGTTGAGCGACGGCAATTCCACTCTCTACCGCCGGATCACTAAGGCCTACTTTCGTACCTGCTCGACTTGTAGGTCTCGCAGTCAAGCTCCCTTGTGCCTTTACACTCTACGCACGATTTCCGACCGTGCTGAGGGAACCTTTGCGCGCCTCCGTTACACTTTAGGAGGCGACCGCCCCAGTCAAACTGCCCACCTGACACTGTTCCCCGTCCGGATTACGGAACGGAGTTAGAAGCCCAGAACACCAAGGGTGGTATCCCAAGGTTGACTCCACGAGGACTGGCGTCCCCGCTTCAAAGTCTCCCACCTATCCTGGACAAAATGTCCCAGACTCCAATATCAAGCTGCAGTAAAGGTTCACGGGGTCTTTCCGTCTTGCTGCGCGTAATCGGCATCTTCACCGATACTACAATTTCACCGAGTCCCTCGTTGAGACAGCGCCCAAGTCGTTACGCCATTCGTGCAGGTCGGAACTTACCCGACAAGGAATTTCGCTACCTTAGGACCGTTATAGTTACGGCCGCCGTTTACCGGGGCTTGGATTCGAAGCTTCGCCCGAAGGCTAACCTCTCCTCGTGACCTTCCGGCACCGGGCAGGCGTCAGCCCCTATACGTCGTCTTACGACTTAGCAGAGACCTGTGTTTTTGATAAACAGTCGCTTGGGCCGGTTCACTGCGGCCCCCTCGGGCTTCGGACGCGAAGTCCTACACCCTAACGGGGCGCCCCTTCTCCCGAAGTTACGGGGCAATTTTGCCGAGTTCCTTAACGAGGGTTTCCTCGATCGCCTTGGTATTCTCTACCCGCCCACCTGTGTCGGTTTTGGTACGGGCACGCGGACCCTCCCTAGGGGCTTTTCTCGGGGGCATGGTTTCAGGGACTTCCGACATTACGTCACCGCATCCTGTCTCAGCCTTGATGGCCGGTTTTCGCCCGGCCGGCCTACGCAGTTGCCCCAGCTCAACCAACGGCTGGGATCCCTTGTCCTACCCCGTCCTCCCATCGGTAATAACGGTTCCGACGTGGTACGGGAATATCAACCCGTTGTCCATCGCCTACGCCTTTCGGCCTCGGCTTAGGTCCCGACTAACCCTGAGAAGATTAGCTTTACTCAGGAACCCTTGGGCGTTCGGCGGAGGGGTTTCATCGCCCCTCTTTCGTTACTCATGCCAGCATTCTCACTCCCGATGCCTCCACGGCTGGGTTACCCCGCCGCTTCAGTCGGCATCGGGACGCTCCCCTACCACTCCGGCTAGGCCGGAATCCGCAGCTTCGGTACCTGACTTGAGCCCCGCTACATTATCCGCGCGCGAACACTTGACCAGTGAGCTATTACGCACTCTTTCAAGGGTGGCTGCTTCTAAGCCAACCTCCTGGTTGTCTGTGCATCCGCACATCGTTTACCACTTAGTCAGGATTTAGGGACCTTAGCTGGCGGTCAGGGCTGTTTCCCTCTCGACTACGAAGCTTATCCCCCGCAGTCTGACTCCCGTGCTCTGGAGTACCGGTATTCGGAGTTTGCCTGACTTCGGTAACCTGGTAGGGCCCCTAGGCCAAACAGTGCTCTACAGCCGGTACTGAACGCACGAGGCTATACCTAAATATATTTCGGGGAGAACCAGATATTTCTGGGTTTGATTAGCCTTTCACTCCGATCCACAGCTCATCCCCGCCGTTTTCAACCGACGTGGGTTCGGTCCTCCACGGGGTCTTACCCCCGCTTCAACCTGGCCATGGATAGATCACCCAGTTTCGGGTCTAGCGCCTGCGACTAAAACGCCCTATTCGGACTCGCTTTCGCTACGGCTCCGTTTCCTTAACCTCGCCACAGACGACTAACTCGCTGGCCCATTATGCAAAAAGTACGCCGTCACCGGACAAAGCCGGCTCCGACCGCTTGTAGGCACACGGGTTCAGGTACTATTTCACTCCCCTTCCGGGGTGCTTTTCACCTTTCCCTCACGGTACTAGTTCACTATCGGTCACCTGGAAGTATTTAGCCTTGCGGGGTGGTCCCCGCGGGTTCCGGCCGGGTTTCCCGTGCCCGGTCGTACTCAGGAGCCTGTCCAGGGAGTCGACGCACTTTCGCGTACGGGGCCTTTACCCTCTTTGGCGACGGTTTCCACCGTCTTCCGCTAGCACGTCGTTTTGTAACTCCCCGACCGCCCTGCGGGACGATCAAGACAGATCCTACAACCCCATGCCGGCAACGCCCGCAGGCTGTCACGCCGACACGGTTTAGGCTGATCCCGTTTCGCTCGCCACTACTCAGGGAATCGATTTTTCTTTCTCTTCCTCCGGCTACTAAGATGTTTCAGTTCGCCGACTTACCTCCGCCCACCCTATGTGTTCAGGTGGGGGTACCCGCGCATTACCACGGGTGGGTTTCCCCATTCGGAAATCCTCGGATCAAAGCTTGGTCAGCAGCTCCCCGGGGCTTATCGCAGCCGCCCACGTCCTTCATCGGCTCCAGGTGCCAAGGCATCCACCGTGTGCCCTTGTTCACTTGATTCAATAGAGAACACCACGAACCGCTCTGGAGTTTTCAAGGTGCGCGCGGAAAGTGCCCGCCGTGCGCGAGAAACGCATAAGGCCGCTCGAGGCGGCCGTGCGGTCTCTCAAAACTCAGCAGTCTGGCCGGGCCGAGGCCCGAACGTACGGTGTCGACGTAGATTCCAGGCGAGCCCGCACGTTGGACGGCACAAGTGCTGCCATCGACAGGGCGGGCGCCCGCGGCGGTTGGAGCCGCCGCATCCCTAGAAAGGAGGTGATCCAGCCGCAGCTTCCGCTACGGCTACCTTGTTACGACTTCACCCCAATCACCGACTCCACCTTCGGCCGCTGCCTCCCTTGCGGGTTGGCTCACGGACTTCGGGTGTTTCCGGCTTTCGTGGTGTGACGGGCGGTGTGTACAAGACCCGGGAACGTATTCACCGCGGCGTTGCTGATCCGCGATTACTAGCAACTCCGACTTCATGGAGGCGAGTTTCAGCCTCCAATCCGAACTGGGACCGGCTTTTTGGGATTCGCTCCGCCTCGCGGCTTCGCAGCCCTCTGTACCGGCCATTGTAGCACGTTTGTAGCCCTGGACATAAGGGGCATGATGACTTGACGTCATCCCCACCCTCCTCCGGTTTGTCACCGGCAGTCTCCTGTGAGTTCCCGGCCGAACCGCTGGCAACACAGGACAGGGGTTGCGCTCGTTGCGGGACTTAACCCAACATCTCACGACACGAGCTGACGACAGCCATGCACCACCTGTGCACCCGCTCCGAAGAGGGGCTCGGTTTCCCGAGATTACAGGCGCATGTCAAGCCCAGGTAAGGTTCTTCGCGTCGCATCGAATTAAACAACATGCTCCGCTGCTTGTGCGGGTCCCCGTCAATTCCTTTGAGTTTTAGCCTTGCGGCCGTACTCCCCAGGCGGGACGCTTAATGCGTTAGCTTCGGCACGGACGGAGTCGACACCGCCCACACCTAGCGTCCATCGTTTACGGCGTGGACTACCAGGGTATCTAATCCTGTTTGCTCCCCACGCTTTCGCGTCTCAGCGTCAGTTGCGTTCCAGAGAGCCGCCTTCGCCACGGGTGTTCTTCCCGATATCTGCGCATTTCACCGCTACACCGGGAATTCCACTCTCCTCTCCCGCACTCTAGCCCTCCAGTTTCCCACGACCGTCTGCGGTTGAGCCGCAGGATTTCACGCAGGACTTAAGGGGCCGCCTACACGCTCTTTACGCCCAATGATTCCGGACAACGCTCGGTCCCTACGTATTACCGCGGCTGCTGGCACGTAGTTAGCCGGACCTTCTTCTGCAGGTACAGTCAACTGACGGGCTATTAACCCGCTCGCCTTCGTCCCTGCTGAAAGCGGTTTACAACCCGAAGGCCTTCTTCCCGCACGCGGCGTTGCTGCGTCAGGCTTCCGCCCATTGCGCAAGATTCCCCACTGCTGCCTCCCGTAGGAGTCTGGGCCGTGTCTCAGTCCCAGTGTGGCTGATCGTCCTCTCAGACCAGCTACCCATCGTCGCCTTGGTGGGCCGTTACCCCGCCAACAAGCTAATGGGCCGCGGGCTCATCCCGGACCGGAGGCCGAAGCTACCTTTGGTGACAGCCCCGAGGGGCCGGCACTTCATCAGGCATTAGCCAGCGTTTCCACTGGTTATTCCTGTGTCCAGGGCAGATTACCCACGTGTTACTCACCCGTTCGCCGCTCGAGTACCCCCGAAGGGGCCTTTCCGCTCGACTTGCATGTGTTAAGCACGCCGCCAGCGTTCGTCCTGAGCCAGGATCAAACTCTCCGAGAACAGGTTGCGAAATCGGCCTCCACCGCCGCAAGGGCGGCTTCAACGACCGGTCTCTGACCATGAAGGAGAGTCTGCGGCCGGGGCAAGCCCCGACCTGCTCTCAAAGGCCGGTGCACCCATCGTGAACCGCCCGAGGGCGGCCGCGGAGGATGACCGGCAGGTTCCGCTACCCGTCGAAACGGGTGCGGACGAACCCGACGTCAATCGACCGCAGCCACCTGTAGAGGCCCGGTCGATTGCCAAACTGCTGAGTTTTCAAAGACCACCACGCGTCTTGAGCGCGACCTCGAAGCCTAGCGAACCGCTTACCCAAGCACAAGTTGGGACCGTCGCGCGGTCGCCAGGAGGTGCGGGCTGAGGCCCAGGAGCTCCGGAATCCGCTCCAGTGCTCGCGCCGCGTCGAGAACGACCGCCCGCGCCGCCGGTTCGGCCAGGCGCTCCTCGAGGTCGGCGAGCGCGAACGCGATCCCCTCGACGCCCACGAGATCGACGATTTCGAGCCCGGCGGCGCGAATTTCGCCGCGAAACTCGTCCGGCCGGTGACAGTACCCGCTGAACGAGCCCTCGTAGAGCGGCTGGAGCCGGCCCGAGCCCTCGGCGACGGCGACCACCTCATCGATCGCCGGATAGGTCTCGGCCAGGCGCTCCGCGACCTGGCCGTGCAGCCTCGGGGCCCACCGCGAGATCGCCACGGCGAAGATCGGGCCTCCGGGCCGGACGACCCTCCCCGCCTCGACGAGGGCGGCCACGCGGTCGGCCGGGGTGGGCAGGTGGTAGATCGGGCCGAGGAGGAGCGCCGCGTCGACCGACGCATCGGGCAGATCGAGGGCGCGCGCGTCGGCAATCGCGGAATCGATGGTGACCCCTCGCTCCGCGGCGTCGGCCGCGACCTGCTCGCGGTGGAGATCGATCAGGTCGCGGTGATGGACGGTGTATCCGCGCTCGGCCAGCCAGAGCGAGTAGCGCCCCGGCCCACCGCCGATGTCCGCGACGACGGCCGGAGCCGGCGGGAGGTGGCGCTCGACGATCTCGCAGGTCCGGGCGAACTCGACCTGGCCGAACGGGCTGAGCAGACGGTCACGCTCCTCGCCGCGGCCGTAGTGCTCCCGGATCTCTCCGTCGGTCGACACGTCTACCCCGCGACGTGGGCGAACCGGCGGCCGACGCGGAGCTCCGCTCCCGAGATCCGGGCTCGCGGGACGTCGAGCTCGTCGGGCCCGAGCGGCTCGCCGTCGAGACGCACGCCGCCCTGCGAGATCAGGCGCCGCGCCTCGCCGCGCGACCCGGCCAGGCCGTGGTCGGCCAGGAGCGCCGGCACGTGCACCGGATCGCCGTCAGGCAGCTCGAGCACCGGGGCGTCGTCGGTGGCCCGCTTGTCCTTGAACATGCGGTCGAAGCCGGCCTCAGCGGACGCCGCGGCCTCCGCGCCGTGCCAGCGCTCGACCAGCCGCCGGGCGAACTCGCGCTTGGCCGCATAGGGGTCAGACGGCGGCGGCCCGTCGGCCTCCAGGCAGAGGCGGTAGTAGTCGGGCATGAGCTCGTCCACGCAGCTCATCGCCTTGCCGTACATCTCCGCCGGCGGGTCGGCGATCGAGATGTAGTTGCCGAGCGAGGCGCTCATCTTGTCGACCCCGTTCGGGCCGTTGATGAGCGGCGTCGTCAGCGCCACCTGCGGCTGCTGGTCGTAGGCGATCTGGACGTCGCGGCCCGTGAGCAGGTTGTACTCCTGGTCTGTCCCTCCGAGCTCGACGTCGGCCTGGATCGCGACGGAGTCGTAGGCCTGCATCAGGGGGTACAGGAACTCGGAGACCGAGATCGGCTGGCTGGTCTTGAACCGGCGTTCGAAGTCGTTTCGCTCGAGCAGGCGGGACACCGTGATCGTGCGTGTGAGCCGCAGGATCTCGCCGAAGTCGAGCTTGCCGAGCCACTCGCTGTTGAAGCGAAGCTCGCTGCGGTCGCGATCGAGGATGCGAAGCGCCTGCTCGAAGTAGCGCGCCGCGTTCTCGTCGATCTCCGCGCCGGACATCACCTGTCGCTCCTTGGAGCGCCCCGACGGGTCGCCCACCCGGGCGGTGTAGTCGCCCACGATCAGGATGCCCGTGTGGCCCTGGTCCTGGAACGCCCGCATCCGCTGGAGCGGGATCGCCTGCCCGATGTGGATGTCGCGCGCCGTCGGGTCGATGCCGAGCTTCACCCTGAGCGGACGGCCGAGCGCGAGTTTGCGCTCGAGCTCCCCCTCGGGGAGCACCTTGACGGCGTTACGCGTGAGTGCGGCGAGATCCACGGGCCGCGGATGATATCGGCCGGCTCACCGCGCTCGAATCGGGGTCGAAGAACCGCCAGGGACGCTCGACGCCCTTGGTGATGCCGATCCGGGTCGATGTCTCGACCCGGCGGATGCGGTCCGGGGGATGCAGCACGGCGGGCTCGCCGTTCTGCGCCGATGTCGCTCCGAGCGCCTGGCCGACGTTCCCCGGGCCGGTCGTGAGCGGCTCGCGCCCGCGGCGCGACCGCATGGTCTCGATCCCGTGCTCCGGCTCGAGCGAGCGGACGAGCACCGCGGCGCCGACGCCGGGAGGCCCGCAGACCACGTTGACGCACCAGTGGATCCCGTAGGAGCGGTACACGTAGAGCCTCCCCGCCGGGCCGAACATCGCGGCGTTCCGGGCGGTCATGCCCCGGAACGCGTGCGAAGCGGGATCGTCGGGCGCGTACGCCTCTGCCTCGACGATCGGGCCGCCGACGCCGTCCATGAGAAGCGTCCAGCCGATGATCGCGCGGGCCGCCGCGACCGGGTCGCCCTCGAGGTCGAGCGTCAGCCGGCCGGCTGCCAGCGGTATCCGTCCCCGTCCGGCTCGATCGTGCCCCACCCGTCGATGTGCGAGGCGGCGCACGCCACGCCCGTCCCGGACAGCGCGCCGAGCCAGCGGCGCCGCGTCGCGAGGCCGGTCTCCGGGTCGGTGTCGAACTCGCGATCCCACTCGGGATGCTCGACGTGGCTCGTGTGGTGGATGACGTCGGCGAGGAACACGCGCCGCGACCCGTTCACGCCGATCTCGACGCATGCATGGCCGCCGCGGTGGCCGGGAGCCTCGACCATCCGCACCCCGGGCTCGACCTCGGCGCCGTCGTCGGCCTCGTCCAGCCGCCCCGCGATCGCCTCGAGCACCTGCCGGGCGCTGCGGTCGGCCGGGAGCGCGCGTGCCCACTCTGCCGCGGTCCTCGTCACGACGACCCGCCGTGCCGGGACGTCCGGAGCGCCGCCGCAGTGGTCGAAGTCGAGGTGCGTGAGGACGACGGTGTCGATGTCGGTGAGCGCGCACCCGTGGCCGGCGAGGGCCTCGGCGAGGTTGCTGGTCGCCCCCTCCCACTCGCTGTCGAGCTGGCCCGCGGCCGTGTCGATCAGGACGGTGCGGCCGCCGCCGCGCAGGAGGACGACGTTCGAGCAGATCCTGGTGTCGGCGAACGTGCCCTCCGGCCCGAGCAACGCCCCCTGCATCGGGAGCGACCCGGCCGAGACCAGCTGCACGTCCCAGTCAGACATCGAGCGACATCTGGCTCTTGCGGTTTCGGCGCAGCTCCTGGGCAAGGGCGACGGACTCGCCCATGTCGGCCAGGATCGTGCGCTCGGTGCGCGAGGCGACGAGCGGCTCGGTCATCCCCTCGACCCACACCCGCGTGCGCCGGCCGTCGCCGCGATCGTCGGCCTCGATCGGCTCGAGGGCGTAGATGCGGTCGGCGCGGACGTACTTCCCGTAGCCAAGGAACACCATCGGCGCCCCGACAGCGGTCACAGCTCCTGGAGCACCTCGCGGAGCGAGGAGGCGACGTGCGCCACGTCGTCGTCCTCGAGCTGGACGAAGAACGGGAGGGCGAGCGTCGAGCGGCTGACGCGCTCGGTGACGGGCAGCATGCCCTCCGCGAAGCCGAACCGCTCGCGGTACGGCGGCTGGAGGTGGATCGCCGGCAGATAGGGCCGCGTGGCGACGCCGCGGGCGGCGAGGCCGGCTGCGACGGCGTCGCGATCGAGCCCGGCGGCGAGCCGCACGTAGTAGATGAACCAGCTTCGCTCCTCGGGGCCCCGGTAGGGCAGCTCGACGCCGTCGATCCCGGCGAGCAGCTCGTCGTAGCGCTCCGCGACGCTCCGGCGAGCCTCGAGCAGGGCGTCCAGCTTCTCGAGCTGGGCGATCCCGATCGCCGCCGACATCTCGTCCATCCGCTGGTTGAATCCGATCCGCTGGTGGACGAGCCAGTCGCCGTTGTCCGACCGGCCCTGGTTGACGAGGCTGCGCAGGTCGAGCGCGACGTCCTCGTCGTCGGTCGTGATCATCCCGCCCTCGCCGGTCGTCAGCTGCTTGTTCGGGTAGAAGCCGTACACCGCGGGGTTGCCGTGCGTCCCCACGCGGCGGCCGGCCACCGAGCACCCGAGCGCCTCGCAGGCGTCCTCGACGACGGGGATGCCGTGCTCCGCGGCGATCCGTGAGATCGCCTCGATGTCGCACGGGTAGCCGAAGATGTGCACCGGGAGGATCGCCTTCGTGCGAGGCGTGATCGCCGCCTCGACCGCAGCGGGATCGACGTTCAGCGTCAGCTCGTCGATCTCGGCGAAGACGGGCGTTGCCCGCTCGTGCAGGATCACGTTGGCCGAGGCGATGAACGAGAAGCTCGACGTCACGACCTCGTCCCCCGGCTCGAGACCGAGGCGGTTGAGCGCGACCTGAAGGCCGGCCGTCCCGCTCGAGCAGGCGACGGCGAACCGTGTGCCCACCCGCTCGGCGAACGACCGCTCGAACGCCGGCACCATCTCTCCGCACGCCAGTGCGTCAGACCGCAGCACGTCCATCACCAGCTCTCGCTCGCGCTCCCCGATGAGGGGTCGTGCGAGCGGGATCGACCGGGTGGCCACCATCCGGCGGATCAGACTGCGGCTCGGACCGGGTACTCGAGCAGGTCGGCGAAGCGCTCGTCGCGGCCCGAGACGATCGCGAAGAACGTGTCCTGCACGGCCTTCGTGATCGGTCCGCGGCCGCCGATCTGCTGGCCGTCGACGGCCGAAACCGGGGTCACCTCGGCGGCCGTCCCGCAGAGGAACACCTCGTCGGCGAAGTAGAGATCGGTGCGAACGAGGTTCACCTCGCGGACCTCGTACCCGAGCGTCTGGGCGATCCGCATGACGGTGTCGCGCGTGATCCCGGGGAGGCATGACGACGTCGTCGGAGGCGTGTGCAGCACGCCGTCACGAACGGCGAACACGTTCTCGCCCGAGCCGTCGGCGACATAGCCCTCCTCGTTCAGCAGGATCGCCTCGTCGTCGCCGGCGCGGCTCGCCTCGAGCTTCGCGAGCACCGAGTTGATGTACTGGCCCGACGCCTTGGCGGTCGGCGGCAGCGTGTTGGGGCCGATCCGGCGGAAGCTCGACACCTTGCAGCTGACGCCGTGCTCCAGCGCCTCCTCGCCCAGGTACGCGCCCCACGGCCAGACGGCCACCGCGATCTCGACCGGGTTGTCGCGCGGGTAGAGCCCCATGGGCCCGGCCCCGCGAAACGCGATCGGCCGGACGTAGCACGACGCCACGTTGTTGACGGCGACGGTCTCGTGGATCGCCGCGGCCAGCTCGGGCACCGAGTAGCCGAGGTCCATCTCGTAGAGCGCGGCCGAGCGGCGGAACCGCTGGAGGTGATCCGTGAGCCGGAAGACCGCGGTGCCGCGCGGCGTGTCGTACGCGCGGATGCCCTCGAAGACTCCCGTGCCGTAGTGCAGCGCGTGCGTGAGGATGTGGACGTTTGCCTCGTCCCACGGGACGAAGCTGCCATTGCGCCAGATCTTCTCGGTGGGTTGCATGCGCCTGATGGTACCGGACGGCGGCGGGCCAGACGGTAGGGTGAAAGCCATGGAGGATCGCGACCGCCGAGCCCGCTCCTTCGGCGCCGTCGCCGACCGCTACGCACGGGCCCGGCCCGGGTACCCGACGGCCGCCGTCGAGTGGCTCCTCGAGGCCGCGCCCGGCCGTGAGGTGGTCGATCTCGCGGCCGGAACCGGGAAGCTGACCGAGGCGATCGTCGAGAGCGGCGCGTCGGTCGTCGCGGTCGAGCCCGACGACGAGATGCGCGCCACGCTCCGGGCCGGGCTCCCGGACGTCGAGGCGCTGGCGGGCACGGCCGAGTCGATCCCGCTGCCGGATGCGAGCGCTGACGCGGTCCTCGTCGCACAGGCGTTCCACTGGTTCGAGCCGGGGCCGGCGTGCACCGAGATCGCGCGCGTCCTGCGCCCGGGCGGCGTGCTCGGGCTCGTGTGGAACCTGCGCGACGGGTCGGTGCCGTGGGTCGCCGACCTCGATCGGCTGCTCGACTGGCCCGCCGACGTCGTCGCGCGAGCCGGCGAGCTGAGCTTCGAGGAGATCGAGCGGCACCCGGCGTTCACGGCGGACGGGCGGCGGAGCTTCCCGAACCCCGTGGCGTTCACACCGTCGCGGCTCGTCGACTGGGCCGCGTCCACGAGCCGCGTCGCCACGCGGCCCGAGGCCGAGCGCGAGGCGCTGCTGACGGCTGTGGCCGAGCTCGCCCGCACGCATCCCGACCTGCACGAGCAGCCCGTGTTCGCGATGCCCTACACGACGGTGGCGCTCAGGTTCTGCCGTTCACGGTGACCAGCCGCACGCGGTGGATCCCGCCCAGAGCCTGGAGCCGTTCGAGCGCCCCCTCGTCGGGATCGGTGTCGACGGCGAGCACCATCACCGCCCGCGTGCCCGGGCCGCTCCGGCTCACGCTCATGTTCGAGATGTTGACGCCCTCGGCGCCGAACAGCATCCCGACCTGGCCGATCATCCCCGGGCTGTCGTCGTTCATCATCACCAGCAGATGCGCCGGGGCGAGCTCGATCTCGACGCGGTAGCCGTCGACCTCGACGAGCCAGGGCCGCTGCTCGCGCCCGATCGTCGTGCCCGCCACCGACATCTCGCCGCATGCGACACGGACGAGATTGGTGTAGTCGCCCGGAGTCCGCGTGCGCTCCTCCCCCACCTCGATCCCGCGCCCCTCGGCCACCGCGCGGGCGTTCACGAGGTTCACCGGCTCGTCGGACAGCGCGCCGAACACGCCCGAGAGGACGGCCTGCGTCACGAGCCGCGTGTCGTGCTCGGCAAGCGCGCCCGCGCAGGTCACGTCGACGCGGTCGAACCCGCCGTCCGAGAGGCCCGCGACGAGCTGCCCGAGCCGGCTCGCGAGCGGTAGGTACGGCCCCAGCACCTCCATCTCCTCCACGCCGACGTGCGGGATGTTCACCGCGTTCGAGACGAAGTCGCCCATGAGCGCCGCGGCGACCTGCTCGGCGACGATGACGCCCGCCCGGTCCTGTGCCTCCTGGGTCGACGCCCCGAGGTGCGGCGTGACGACGACGTTCTCGAGCTCGAGGATCCGCCCCGACGTGTAGGGCTCCTCGGGGAACACGTCGAGCGCCGCCCCGGCGACGTGCCCCGACTCGAGCGCGTCGACCAGCGCGTCCAGGTCGACAAGGTCGCCGCGGGCGGCGTTCACGATCCGCGCGCCCTTCTTCATCAGGCGGAGGCGCTCGGCGTTGATCAGGTTTCGCGTGTCGTCGGTCAGCGGGGCGTGGAGCGTCACGAAGTCGGCCTGGAGGAGCACGTTCTCGAGCGAGCCTGAGGTCACCTGGAGCTCGCGGCAGCGCTCCGCCGACACGAACGGGTCGTGGACGATGACCCGCATCCCCAGCGCCCGCGCACGGGCCGCGACGAGCTGGCCGATGCGCCCGAAGCCGATCACCGCGAGCGTCTTGTCTGCCAGCTCGACGCCGGCGTAGCGGCGGCGCTCCCATCGGCCCTGCACGAGGGCCGCGTGCGCCTGCGGGATGTTGCGGGCCAGGGCGACCAGGAGGCCGATCGCGTGCTCGGCGGCCGCCACCATGTTCGAGCCGGGGGCGTTGGCGACGATGATCCCGCGCCGCGTGGCGGCGGCGACGTCGACGTTGTCGACGCCCGTTCCGGCCCGGCCGATCACCCGCAGCTGCCGGCCCTTGTCGATCAGGTCGGACGTGACGCGGGTCGCGCTGCGCACGATCAGCCCGTCGTACCCCCCGATCCGGCTCGCCAGCTCGTCCGCCGGCAGGCCGAGCTCGACGTCGACCGTGAACCGCTCGCGAAGCAGGTCGACGCCGGCGCCGGCGATCTCCTCCGTGACGAGGACGCTATCCATCGGCGGGCACCGGCTCCGCCGCGAAGAGCGCGGTGGCACCGGCCACGCCGCCGCCCGGAACCGGCGGCGTGTGGCCGAGCTCGACGAGCGCCATCTCGAGGCCGGCGAGCGCGGTCACGATGTCGAACTCGTTCATGTATCCCATGTGGCCGATCCGCATGATCTTCCCGCGGAGCGGCCCGTGACCGCCGGCCAGGACGATGCCGTGGCGGTCGCGGAGGACGGTGTAGCACTCCTGCCCGTCGACGCCTTCGGGCATGAGCAGGGCGGTGACCATCGCCGCCGAGTCGTCGTCGGGTGAGAAGAGGCCGAGGCCGAGGCCCTTCACTCCCGCGCGGGCCCCACGCGCCAGCCGGCGGTTGTGCTCCCACACGTTCGCGGGGCCGCGCTCGAGGATGATGTCGAGCGCGGTGCGGAGCGCGACGACGATGCTCACGGCGGGCGTGAAGGCGGTGTCGCCCTTGACCTGGGAGTCGGCCGTGCGGCGCCAGTCGAGGTAGTACCGCGGGAGACGGGCGTGCTCGGCCCGCTCCCAGGCCCGTTTGGAGACCGAGGCGAAGGCCAGGCCGGGCGGGGACATGAGCGCCTTCTGCGACCCCGAGACGACGACGTCGACGCCCCAGGCATCGGTGGCAAGCTCGACGCCTCCCAGGCTCGACACGGCGTCGACGACGAGCAGGGCGCCGGTCGGAGCGACGGCGGCCGCAATGGCCTCGATGTCGTGCACGACTCCGGTCGACGTCTCGGAGTGGGTGACGAAGACGGCCGCCGTCCCGGCCTCCGCCGCGGCGGCTGCGATCCGGCCCGGGTCGAGGCTCTCGCCCCACGGCTGCTCGACCAGGACCGGCTCGATGCCGTACGCGCGGATCAGCTTCACCCATCGCTCGCCGAAGTTGCCGGCCGAGGCAACCACGACCCGGTCGTCGGGCGACAGCAGGTTCGCGACCGCCGACTCCATGGCCGCGGTGCCCGACCCGGTGAAGAGCAGCACGTCGTTCTCGGTCGCGAAGACCCGCTGGAGCAGCACGAGCGTCTCGAGCAGGAGCGCCCGGAACTCGGGGCTTCGATGGTGCTGCATCGGGGCGGCCGCTGCGGCTGCCACCTCCGGCGGGATCGGCGTCGGGCCCGGGGTGATCAGGTAGCGCTTGGTTGACACCGGCGCGAATCGTACGCCGGACCGCAACGCGCCCGTGCCGCCAGTGCCACACCCGTTTGTGTGGTACCTGGTACCGAGGCCGCCCAGGTCGCGGCCGCGGTCAGCGGTGCGCAGGGCTGATGGTCGTGGGCGGTCCCGCATTCCTCCAGGTTCGACGTATGGCGGGCTGACACACGTGTGGCGGGTTGGTGCCAATACCCGCGGATCCGGCCGGCCGGCGGCTGATGTGCCGTCGGCACACGTCGTTACAGTCGCGAGCGGAGGAGCTCCTGCACCTGGCGGGCGTCGGCGCGGCCGCGGGTCTCCTTCATCACCTGGCCGACCAGCGCGTTGATGACGCCGTCCTTGCCGCCGCGGAACTGCTCGACGAGCGCCGGGTTCGCGTCGATCACCTGCGCCACGAGCGCATCGAGCTCGGACGAGTCGCCCACCGTCGCCAGGCCGTCGCGCTCGACGAGCTCGGCCGGCGACGCGCCGGGCTCGGCCTCGAGCAGCGCGTAGACCTGCTTTGCGATCGTGGCGGTGATCGTGCCCGCGCCGATGAGCCCGATCAGCTCGGCGAGCCGGGCGGGCGGCACGCTCTCGACCGCTCCTGGCTGGTTTCGCACCCAGTCGGAGGCCGCCTTTGGATCGGCGCCCGCCGCGACGACGTCCTCGAAGTACGCGGCGATCGCAGGCGTTGCGTTCAGGTCGACCGCATCGTGCGCCGCGAGGCCGAGGTCGTCGCGGAACCGTGCGATCCGCGCCCCGGGAAGCTCGGGCAGGGCCTCTCGGAGGCGCTCCACGTCGGCGGCGGACGGCTCGAGCGGCACGAGGTCGGGCTCAGGGAAGTACCGGTAGTCGTCGGCCTCCTCCTTCGACCTGCGGGCGTGCAGCTCGCGCCCGGCCGGGTCGTAGTGCAACGTCTCCTGGAGCACGGGCTCACCCGCCTCGAGAAGGCCGATCTGGCGCTCGATCTCGGCCGCCATCCCCTCGCCCAGGAACTTGAACGAGTTCATGTTCTTGAGCTCGGTCTTGGTCCCGAGCGACGTCTCGCCGCGCGGACGCACCGAGACGTTGGCGTCGCAGCGCAGTGACCCCTTCTCCATGTCGCAGTCCGAGACGCCGATCGTCTGGAGCGTGTTCTTGAGCAGCCCGAGGAACGCCAGCGCCTGCTCGGGAGAGCGGATATCGGGCTCGGTCACGATCTCGACGAGCGGCGTGCCGCAGCGGTTGAAGTCGACCACCGACGACTCCGCGCCCGCGATGCGGCCGCCGGCCCCACCGGCGTGCACGAGCTTGGCGGCGTCCTCCTCGAGGTGCGCCCGGGTGATCCCGATCCGGTCGCCGTCGACGTCGAGGTGGCCGTGCTCGCAGATCGGCTGGTCGTACTGGCTGATCTGGTACGCCTTCGGGCTGTCGGGATAGAAGTAGTTCTTGCGGTGAAACTGGCAGCGGCCGGCGACGTCGCAGTCGAGCGCGAGCCCGATCTGGATCGCCTTCTCGACCGCCCCGGCATTGATCGTGGGGAGCGCCCCCGGATGGCCCAGGCAGACCGGGCAGGTCCGCGTGTTCGGCTCGTCGCCGAAGCGGTTCTCGCAGCGGCAGAACATCTTCGAGTCGGTGTTCAGCTGGACATGGATCTCGAGGCCGATCACCGGCTCCCAGCGGTCGTTGCCGCTCATGCCCGCGCCTCCGCGGCCGCGGGCGGGCGCGGATCGAAGCCCAGCGCCTGCTCCAGCGCATGGGCGCCGGCCAGGATCCGGTTCTCGGAGAACGCCGGGCCGACCAGCTGGAACCCCACCGGCAGGCCCTCGGAGAGGCCGCAGGGGAGCGAGATGCCCGGCAGGCCCGCCAGGTTGACCGGCACCGTCAGGACGTCGGACGCGTACATCGCCCACGGGTCGTCGACCCGCTCGCCGATCCGGAACGCGACCGTCGGCGACGTCGGCATCGCGATCAGGTCGCAGTCCCCGAACGCCGTGTCGAAGTCCTCGCGGATGCGCGTTCGCACCTTCTGCGCCATCCCGTAGTACGCGTCGTAGTACCCGGCCGAGAGCGCGTAGGTGCCGAGCATGATCCGGCGCTTCACCTCGGCGCCGAAGCCGGCCGCGCGGGTGCGTCCGTACATGTCGACGATGGTGTCGCCGTCCTCCTCGAGCCGCAGGCCGTAGCGCACCCCGTCGAACCGGCTCAGGTTCGCAGAAGCCTCGGCGGGGGCGATGATGTAGTAGGCGGGGAGCGCGTAGCCGGCGTGCGGCAGGGCGACCTCGACGACGTCGGCGCCGAGGCCCTCGGCGGCGCGCAGGCCTGCGTCGAAGGCGTCGCGCACGCCCGGTTCGATGCCCTGCGCCAGCAGGTCGGCCGGCACGCCGATCCGCACACCGCGCAGATCCGACGCGTCGGGGACGGCGATCGGCTCGGGAAGCTCGACCGACGTCGCGTCGCACTCGTCCTTGCCGCAGATGACCTGGAGCAGGAGCGCGCAGTCGCGGACCGTGAGGGCGAACGGGCCGATCTGATCGAGCGACGACGCGAACGCGATCAGGCCGTAGCGGCTGACGGCGCCGTACGTCGGCTTCATCCCGACGACGCCGCACAGGGCCGCCGGCTGGCGGATGGAGCCGCCCGTGTCGGTGCCGAGCGCGAGCGGCGCGAACCCGGCCGCGACCGCCGCCGACGACCCGCCCGACGACCCGCCGGGCACGCGCTCGGGATCCCAGGGGTTGCGGGTGACGCCGAACGCCGAGTTCTCGGTCGACGAGCCCATCGCGAACTCGTCCATGTTCGTCTTGCCGAGCGAGATGAGCCCGGCGCCCTTGACCCTGCTCACGCACCCGCCGTCATAGATCGGGACGTGGCCCTCGAGGATGCGCGAGCCGGCCGTCGTCTCCTCGCCCTTGGTGGAGAGGATGTCCTTGAGCGCGATCGGGACGCCCTCGAGCCCCGAGCGGCCGTCGCGGTCGCGCGCGTCGGCCTCCGAGAGCGCGGCGTCGCGGCGCGTGCGCAGGAAGGCGTGGAGCGCAGGGTTTTCGCGGTCGATCCGGTCGAGGTACGCCGTCACGAGCTCGCGGCAGCTCACCTCACGGGCGTCGAGCAGCTCGACGCACCGCTCGGCCGAGAGCCCGGCGGTGTCGATCATGCCGTCGGCGGCACCCTGAAGCCGCCATCCGCGGGATCCGGGGCCCCCCGCAGGACGTCCTCGCGCGGCCAGGACGGCCGTGACCGGTCGGCGCGGACGCTGTTTGAGATGTCGAGCGCGTGCGCCGTCGGCTCGACGTCGCCCAGGTCGAGCTTCGAGAGCTCCTGGACATGGCCGAGGATCGTCGAGAGCTGCTCGCGCATGCGCCCGACCTCGTCCGGGTCCAGCCTCAGGCGCGCCAGCCGGGCGACGTGGAGGACGTCGGCGTCGGAGATCGCCATCGGCGGCAGCTTAGTCCGAGAGGACGGGAATCAGCTGATCAGGCGAGGGCGCGGACGGCGCTGGCCTGCAGGCCCTTGGGGCCCTGCACGACCTCGAACTCGACGCGCTGGCCCTCGGCCAGGGTCTTGTACCCGTCCGACTGGATCTCGGAGAAGTGGACGAACACATCCTCGGCTCCGTCCTGCGAAATGAAGCCGTATCCCTTCTCGTTGCTGAACCACTTAACGGTGCCTTCTGCCACCTTGCAGTCCTTCCTCGAACTCCCGGCCATCCGCCGGTCGCGGCGAGCATATCAAGCTGTACGGCGGGCCGTGGCTGCGTCCACGGTGTTGCGAAGAAGCATCGCAATTGTCATCGGACCGACCCCTCCGGGCACGGGTGTGATCGCCCCCGCAACCTCGCTTGCAGACGGGAAATGCACGTCGCCGCGAAGGCCGTCGTCGGTGCGGTTCACGCCCACGTCGATGACCGTCGCGCCGGGCTTCACCATGTCGCCCGTGATCATCTCGGGGCGGCCGACCGCCGCGATCAGAATGTCGGCCTCGCGGGTCACCGCGGGGAGGTCACGTGTGCGCGAGTGGCAGACCGTGACGGTGGCGCTTCGGTGCAGGAGCAGGAGCGCCACCGGCTTGCCGACGATGTCCGACCGGCCGACGACGACGGCGTTCGCACCCTCGATCTCGACGCCGGTGCGATCGAGGAGCTCCATGACGCCCTTGGGCGTGCACGCGACCATCCCGGGCTGGTTCGCCACCAGGCGGCCGACGTTCAGGGGGTGGAAGCCGTCGACGTCCTTGGCGGGGTCGATGCGCTCGAGCACCTCCTTGAAGTTGAGCCCGGCCGGAAGCGGCGACTGGACGAGGATGCCGTCGACCCGGTCGTCGGCGTTCATCCGGTCGACCATCTCGAGCACCTCGCGCTGGGTCGACGTCGCGGGCATCGGCTCGTGGAACGACTCCATGCCGGCCTCGCGGCACGCGGCGATCTTGTTGCGCACATACACCTCTGACGCCGGATCCTCGCCCACGAGGATCGTCACCAGACCGGCGCGGTGGCCCGTGCGCTCGGCCAGGGCCGCCGCGTCGACGGCGACCTGAGCGCGCACGTCTGCGGCAACCGCTTTGCCGTCGATGATCGCCGCCATGGCGGCAGACCATATCTCAGGCGCCTGGGTCCCCCGAACGGGGGATCTTCGAGCGCAAGGTCTTGCGTAACTGCCGCCCGTATCCGACGCTGAGTGGGAACCCCGGCCGGCACCCCCGCCGACCGCGGGAGGCCATCTCCCCCGATCGGGCCTCAACTAAGAGACGTGTGATGCCGAAACAGTTTCCGATCATGCCCCGACGCACGCTACGAAACCAGCGCGGCCAGGCGGTGACCGAGTTCGCGGTCATCCTGCCCGTCCTCCTGCTCGTCCTGCTTGCGATCTACCAGTTCGGGGTCGTGTTCAACAACTACATCCAGGTGACCGCGGCCGCCCGCGAGGGCGCCCGTAAGGCGGCCGTCAGCCGTGCGAACGGCAACTGCGCGACCGTCCAGGGGATCGCCATCACGGCGGCTCGCGCCTCGGCGCCCGGACTGGATCAGTCGAAGATGGCCGTGACCGTTACGGCCACCTGCACCAACAACGCCTACGCGCCGGGAACGGACACCACGGTGACCGTGACATATCCCTACGCAGTGTCGATCCTCGGCAGGGTCGTGGCTTCGGGGAGCCTCCGCTCCTCGACCACCATGCGCGAGGAGTAAGCCGGGCGCGGCACCCCCGCCGCACCCTCCGAAGTACCGGTCCCGGAAGGTCCCGAATTACGTCCCCCGGAACCGTCAGCTCGTCCGCTCTCACACCTATGTGAGAGGTCCCAACGGCCGACGTGCGCAGCCTAAAGTCGCCGCCCGCGCCTGCCGATAGCAGATTCGCTACGTCCCGTCATCTTTCTCCACGAGAGGCTGCCGCATGACCTACAGCGTCCGCAATATCGTCATCGCGCTCGTCCTGGCCGCGGTCGCGGCGGGCCTGGTGATTCTCTACACCGGCAACGTCCAGAAGCAGGCTCACGACAGCCAGCAGAACGTCACCGTCGTCGTGGCCAAGTCGGCTATCGCAGCCGGCAGCCCCGTCAAGGATCTCGTCAGCACGAACGCGTTCGAGACGCGCCAGGTCGTCCAGCGTGACGTCGTGCCGGGTGCATACACCTCGGTCTCCGCGCTGAACAGCGACCTCGCGACCGCCGGCCCCATCACCGCCGGCTCGCAGATCACGCCCTCCATGTTCACCGAGGGCACGAGCGCTCCGATCGCCTCGCAGATCACAGGCACGATGCGCGCCGTCCAGGTCGCGTACAACCCGAACCGGGTGCTCGACGGAACGCTGCACGCCGGCGACCACGTCGACGTGATCGTCGAGATGCGGATCGAGTCGTCGCTCAACAACAGCAACTACACCGGCGTGGATGCCTCGCGCGTCCTCATGACGAACGTCCAGGTGCTCTCGACGAAGGCCGACGGCGTCGCCGCGGCCGCCCTCACGGCCGACTCGGACACGAGCGGCGGCGACGGCTCGGACGACGGCACCCAGGGCGCCGCGATGATCCTCGCGATCCCGCAGGAGCAGCTCTCCTCGTTCAACCTCGCGCGTGAGCTCGGAAAGCTCTGGTACGCCGTGCGGCCCACCAGCGGCTCGCAGGACGCCAACGTCGCGGTCGCGACTCCGTGCAGCGTCTTCGGCGCCGGCCTCAGCTTTACCCAGGTCAAGTCCTACCTGCCCATCTGCCTTGCGAAGGGTGTGAAGTAACCAATGAGCAATCCGTCCCCGATCAAGGTCTTCATTACCGGTGCAGCCAACGGGCTCGCCGAGGTCCGCGAGGGTCTCGCCGATCACCCCGAGGTTGAGCTCGTCGGCACGGCCGCCGACCCGGGCAAGGCCGGCGGCAAGCTCGCCGAGTCCGCCGCCCAGGTGATCCTTCACGGCACCACCGCGACGGATCATGTGCCGACCGCCGAGATCGAGGCGATCCGTGCCGTCACCGCGGCCCCGATCGTTCTCGTCACCTCCGCGTCCGCGCACCACATCCTGTCCGAGGCGCTGCAGGCCGGCATCTTCGATGTCGTGCTCCTGCCGCAGCTCACCGACAGCGTCGTCTTCACGATCAAGAAGGCGAACTCGCTGGCGGCGGGCCGCTCGGGCAGCGCGCCCGGGAAGGCCTCGCAGCACGTCGAGGGCAAGGTCGTGACGGTGTTCGCCCCCAAGGGCGGCGCCGGCAAGACCGTCCTGGCCTCGAACCTCGCGGTCGTCTTCGCACGCAAGCAGGAGCGGCGCACGCTGCTCCTCGACCTGGATCTCCAGTTCGGCGACGCGGCCATCATGATGGGCATCGAGCCCGAGAAGACGATCTATGACCTCGTCATGGCGCGTCGCGAGCTCGACTCCGACGCTCTGGCGGGATACGTCACCGCTCACCAGTCCGGCGTGCACGTCCTCCCGGCCCCGCTTCGCCCCGAGGATGCCGAGCTCGTGACCGAGGAGCGCCTCGGCCACCTGTTCGCGGTCGCCAAGGAGAGCTACGACGTCATCGTCGTCGACACGCCGCCGTTCTTCCACGGCCCGGTGCTCTCGACGCTCGATCGCACCGACCAGCTCCTGCTCGTCGCGTCGCTCGACGTTCCGGCGATCAAGAACATCAAGCTCACGCTTCAGACGCTCGACCTTCTCCACTACCCCAAGGAGCGGCGCCACCTGCTCCTGAACCGCACCGGCTCGAAGGTCGGCCTGCGGCCGGGCGAGGTGGAGCGAGCCCTCGACATGAAGGTGGAGTTCGAGGTGCCGAGCGAGCGCGACGTCCCGGTGTCGATCAACCGCGGCGTGCCGATCGCTCTCTCCAACCCGCGCGCCGGCGTCGTCAAGTCGCTGGGCGACATCGCGGACAAGCTCGTGCCCATGCGGGTCCCGTCGACCGAAGAGAAGAAGAAGCCCAAGCGGCTCGGAAGGTAGGTAGACGATGTCGCTGCATTCCCGGATCCAGGTCGCGGGCCAGTCCGACGAGCCCGAGACCACCGAGGCGAAGGAGGCCGCCGAGCGCGCCTCCGTCGTCGCCGACCCGTTCGCCGAGCTCAAGACGCGGGTTCACAAGGAGATCATCCCGCGCCTCGGCCCCCGCCTGTTCAACCAGGACGGGAAGACCGACGCGGACCTCGAGGAGAAGGTCAACGAGGTCGTGACCGAGGTGCTGGCGGTCGAGAAGACGCCGCTCACCCGGCAGGAGCGCCAGGACATCATCCGGCAGATCACGGACGACATCCTGGGCTACGGGCCGCTCGAGCCCTTCCTCCGCGATGAGTCCATCACGGAAATCATGGTCAACGACCACAAGACGATCTACATCGAGCGTCACGGCAAGATCACGAAGACGAACGCGCAGTTCGTCGACGAGGCGCACCTCCTGCGGATCATCGACAAGATCATCAGCCGGATCGGCCGCCGGATCGACGAGTCCTCGCCGTACGTCGACGCCCGCCTGCCCGACGGCTCGCGTGTCAACGCCATCATCCCGCCGCTCGCAGTCCGCGGATCGTCGCTCACCATCCGAAAGTTCCGCCGTGACCCGTTCACGATGGCCGACCTGATCAAGTTCGGCACGCTGACCCACAAGTCGGGCCAGTTCCTCGAGGCGTGCGTCCGCGGCAAGCTGAACGTCCTGATCTCGGGCGGTACCGGTTCCGGTAAGACGACGACGCTGAACGTGCTCTCCGCCGCCATCCCCACCGACGAGCGCATCATCACGGTGGAGGACGCGGCCGAGCTCCAGCTCAAGCAGGAGCATGTGATCACGCTCGAGTCGCGCCCCGCGAACATCGAGGGCAAGGGCCAGGTCACGATTCGCGACCTCGTCCGCAACACCCTGCGTATGCGCCCCGACCGGATCATCGTCGGAGAGTGCCGAGGCGCCGAGGCCGTGGACATGCTCCAGGCCATGAACACGGGCCACGACGGCTCCCTGACCACGATCCACGCGAACAACCCGCGAGACGCCCTGTCGAGGACCGAGACGCTCGTCCTCACGGCCGGCGTCGAGCTCCCGCTGCGCGCGATCCGCGAGCAGATCTCGAGCGCGTTCGACCTGATCGTCCAGGTCAACCGCCTCGTGGACGGGACACGCCGCATCACGCACGTCACCGAGGTGCTCCGGATGGAGTCCGACGTCGTGACGCTCCAGGACATCTTCATCGCCAAGGCGGTCGATGAGGCCGGCGCGAACCAGGATGCCGGCCACCGGCTCCTCGGCCCCCTGACCTCGACGGGGCTCAAGCCCCACTTCCTCGACAAGATGGCCTCGAACGGCGTCAACCTGCCTCCGAACTTCTTCCAGGAAGAGGGCGGAGAGCGGGCGGCATCGACCAGCGGTATCTTCGGACGGGCGGTCGGCGAGTAATGGGCGCGCGGCGCACAACGGCCGCGCTGGCGGTCGCGGCTCTCTGCGCCCTCGTCGGCGCGGGAAGCTCCGCGGCGGCTCAGCCGAGCATCGTCGTCAAGTCCGTCGACACGCACCGCTTCCCGGCGGTCTCGGTGACGGTGCAGACGCCCGAGCCGGGCCCCGCTCCCGACTTCACGGTCAAGGAGAACGGGCTCGACGCGCCGGTCACGCTGCAGAACTCCGGCGCGGCCGCGGCGATCGCCGTCGCGATCGACACGTCGAACAGCATGGCGGGCGACAAGATCCGCTCCGCCAAGGCCGCCGCCGCCCGGTTCGTCCAGGGGCTTCCGGCCGCTGACGTCCTGGCCGTCTACGGCTTCGGTGCCAAGCCCTACGTGGGCACGGCGTTCCCGGCCAACCCGGTCACGGCGGCCACCGCCCTGACCCAGCTCGGCACGGGCGGAGACCCGGGGACTGCGATCTACGGCTCCGTCCAGATGGCCGCGCAGGACCTGGCCAAGGTGCATGCTGGCAAGAAGGTGCTGATCGTCCTCTCGGACGGCGCGTCGCAGAACGACACGGCGAGCCTCGCGGACGCAACCGCGGCTGCCAAGGCCGCCCACGCGACCGTGTACGCCGTCTCGATCGGCGGCAATGCCACCGCGATGTCGGAGCTGCGCCAGCTGACGGGCCCGACGGGCGGCGAGACGGTCGCCGCCGTCGACACGTCGGCCCTCGACGCCGCGTACCAGAAGATCGCCGACAACCTCGGCTCGACGTTCACCTTCACCTACTCGAGCCTGGCTCAGAAGGGCTCGAAGATCAACGTCGAGGTGAGCGCTCCCGGCATGGGCCCCGGCACGACGTCACTGACGATCCCCGGCACGCCCGGCTCCGGCTCGTCCGGCGGCGGCCCGGTCGTGAAGCTCCCGACGAGCCCGGCAGGCCGCGCGATGATCGCCGGCGTCGCCGCGCTGTTCGTCCTGCTCGGCTGCCTCGTGGTGCTGTCGTCGAAGCCCGGCGTCTCGGCCACGAAGCGGATCGCGCCGTACACGGAGCAGAAGCGCAAGGCCGCCGAGGTCATGGGCTTCGGCCCGGCCAAGATCTCGGTGCTGCACCAGCTCTACATCGCGACCGAGAAGATCGCCGGCTCGTTCAACTACTGGAAGCGCATGACCTATCGCCTCGAGCAGGCCGACCTGCCCCTGCGCACGGCCGAGGTCATGTACATCCAGATGGGCGCGTCGCTCTTCCTCGGCATCGTGGGCAAGGTCGCGCTTCACCTGAACGGGTTCTTCGTCCTGATCCCGCTCGGCCTCGGGGTTGCGATCCCCGGGCTCTTCGTGAAGTTCTCGGCTCGCCGGCGCCTGAACGCCTTCGAGGCGCAGCTGCCGGAGACGCTGATCACGATGGCCGCCTCGCTGAAGGCCGGTCACGCCTTCAACGCCGCTCTCTCGAGCGTCGTCAAGGAGGGCGCGGAGCCCACGTCCAAGGAGCTCGCACGCGTCTCGCAGGAGATCGCCCTCGGCATGCCGTCCGAGGCCGCTCTCGAGGCGATGGCCAAGCGGATGGACTCGACCAACTTCGGGTTCGTCGTCATGGCCGTCAACATCCAGCGCACCGTCGGCGGCTCGCTCGCCGAGATCCTCGACATGGTGGCCGACACGGTCCGCCAGCGTCAGCAGTTCAGCCGCAAGGTCAAGGCGCTCACGGCCCAGGGCCGCATGTCCGCCTACGTGCTCGTCGCGATGCCGTTCCTCATGGGCCTCGCCATCTTCGCCCTCAACCCGAAGTACATGTCGGTGCTGTTCACGTCGAGCGCCGGCAAGGTCATGATCGGTATTTCGCTGGTCATGATGGCGATCGGTGGGGCCATTATCCGCAAGATCGTGAGCTTCAAGGGGTAGCCGCATGATCATCATCCTCGCCATAGGAATGTTCTGCGCATCGATCTACATGCTGCTCAGCGGCCTCACGGTCAAGCAGCGCGAGATCGCCATCACTCTGCGCAAAGCCAAGCGTTACGGCACTCGCGACCAGCGCGAGATCGAGACCCGCCGCAGCGTGAACGACCGCATCGTCGGCCCGCTCACGCAGCAGATCGCCGACATCACCCAGAAGATCCTGCCCAAGGCCGATCCCAACGAGATCCACGGGCGCCTGATGGCGGCCGGGCTCTCGCGCTCGATGTCGCCGCAGATGTACCTGGCGCTCAAGGGCGGCCTCGTCACGACGGCGCTCGTCCTGGGCATCATCATCGCTGCCTCGGGAGCGATGCCCGCCATCATGGGCCTCATGATCGCCCTGGGCGGCAGCGCCCTGTGCTTCATCGCGCCGGACTTCTACATCAACAGCCGCGTGCGCGCGCGCCGCGAGCTGATGCGCAGCGAGCTGCCGAACGTGCTCGACCTGCTCTGCGTCTCGGTCGAGGCCGGCCTCGGGTTCGACGCCGCGGTCAGCAAGCTGAGCGAGCGGATGGAGGGCCCGCTGGTCGACGAGTTCGGGCTCGTGCTGCACGAGATGCGGATCGGCGAGAGCCGCTCGGCCGCGCTCAAGAGCCTGTCCGACCGCGTCGACGTCCCTGAGGTGGCCCAGTTCTGCCGCGCCATCATCCAGGCCGACCAGCTGGGCATCGCCCTCTCGCGCATCCTGCGCGTGCAGTCGCACGACATGCGCATCAGGCGTCAGCTCTCGGCCGAGGAGAAGGCGATGAAGGCCCCGGTGAAGATGCTCTTCCCGACGGTCGTCTTCATCTTCCCCTCGATGTTCGTGGTGGCCCTCGGGCCGGCCGCGATCAGCCTGCTGCAGACGTTCGGCGGAGGCAAGTAGCCGACCGGGTCGGAGCCGGCCCGGAGCGGGCCGGCTGGTAGCCTTCCGCTCGCCGCGGCGACGTGGCCGAGTGGTTAGGCAGCGGCCTGCAAAGCCGTGCACACCGGTTCGACTCCGGTCGTCGCCTCTGTTGGAGACCCTCACGCCATCGGTGTCTGAACCGCTCCCGCCGGCGTGGACGCGGCTGGCCCTCGCCGCGGGGGCGCTGATCCTGTTCGACTTCGCGGCCGCGATCCTGGTGTTCGGCTCGGCGGTCGTGATCCCCCGCTTCGACCCGCTCTGGGTGAGATCGATGATCGTGGCGGTCGCGTGGGTGGGCGTGAACGCCTGCGCGCTGGTGGCCGCCTATCAGGTCGCCTTCGCCGGACGCCGCCCCAACATCGCGGCGATCGGCCTCGCCGCCAGCCGCAAGATCCCGTCGACGGTCGCGATCTACATCGTGGCGTTCTTCGTCGTGACGCCGATCGGCATCGTGCTGACCCGCGCCATCGGGCTCGACCACGGGTCGACGTCGATCGACACCGCCGACCGGCCGCTCCGGGCCCGGATGGTGGTCGCGGTGCTCGCGGTGCTCGTGGCCCCGTGGATCGAGGAGGTGGCCATCCGCGGCCTGCTCCTCGGCGCGCTCTGGTCGCGGTTCGGCTTCTGGATCGGGGCGTTCGGCTCGGGCCTGGTCTGGGCGAGCATCCACCTGACCCCATCCGTCCTCATCATCTTCACGGTCGAGGGCGCTCTGCTCGCGTGGGTGCGCCGGCGGACCGGGTCGATCCTCACCGGCATCGGCCTGCACGGGACGCAGAACACGTTCGCCACGGCGTTCACCGGAGGCGGCTGGGCGCCGGTGCCCATCGCCGGGCTCCTGCTCGCGTCGCTCCTCGCGGCGAATCGGTACATACGTACACTTCCCTCATGACAACCGATCGCACGCCCCAGGCTCCATCCGTCCCGACAACCGACGCCGAGTGGCGCGCCCGCCTCACGCCGGAGCAGTACGACGTCCTGCGCGGCAAGGGCACCGAGCGGCCGTTCACCGGCGAGCTCGTCCACACCAAGGACGACGGCACGTACGTCTGCGCGGGCTGCGGCGCCGAGCTCTTCTCGTCCGATACCAAGTTCGACTCCGGCACCGGCTGGCCGAGCTTCACCGACCCGATGAACGCCGAGAACGTCGAGCTCCACAAGGACCGAAGCCACTTCATGGTCCGCACCGAGGTGACGTGCCGCCGCTGCGGATCGCACCTCGGGCACGTGTTCGACGACGGCCCGGGCACGAGCGGCAAGCGCTACTGCATCAACTCATGCGCGCTTCAGCTCGACCGTCGAAGCGACGAGGGATAGCCCTCCCGCAGGCGGCGCAGCAGCGCGGCGTTCTGGAGGGCCAGCGACCCCTGTCCGGCGATCGTCGCGATCGTCTCGCAGGCCGCCGGTCCGAATCGGTTGCCGACGACGACCAGCGTTCCCCCGTGCACGCCGACGTGCGCCGCGACCCGCGCGGCCTCTGACGCCGAGACGGGAAGCGCGGGCAGGTCGCCGGTCGCGATGACGGCAACGCCGTCGGCGGTGTCGCCACGGGCCACGGCGAGGCCGACCGAGCGGGCCGCCGCATCGCCGCACGCTGCGAGCACCCGGTGGCGGCCGCCGCGCTCGACGACGAGCGCGGCGCCGGCCCCACCCGCCAGCCGGTGCGCCGCCGCCACGACGCGGCGCGCCACAACCTGAGGCGAGGCCTCGCGTGACGCGGCGGTGGCGATGTCGAGCAGCGCCTCCGCCGTGGCCGCCGCGCGCCGCTCCTCGGCGAGCAGGCGGGCGTTCTCGAGCGCGACGGAGGCGTGGGCCGCCAGGAGCTCCACCTGGCGCACTGCCAGAGCCGAGAACTGATTCAGCCCCAGCTTCGCGAGCACGAGCACGCCCGTGGCACGGCGGTCGTAGACGAACGGCACCGCGAGGATGGACTCGTCGATGTCGTCGGTCCCCGGGATCTGAGCTGCGAACGGGCACTCGCTCGCGTCGGGGATGTTGAGCGTCTTGCCGCGAGCGGCGGCCGCACCGGTGATGCCCTCCCCCACCGAGACGCGCAAACCCTCCAGCGTCTCGTCCTCGTACTCGTCGATCGTGCCGCGGAACGCGACCGGCTCGAGCGTCACGCCGTCGTCGTCGAGGACGTAGACCCGGGCGTTGTGGTAGTCGACCATCCCCGCGAGGTCGGCGACGATCGTCTCGCCGATCTGGGTGATGTCGTTCAGCCGGTTGAGCTTCCCCGCCAGCCCGGCCAGGAGCCGCAGCTGCTTCAGCGACTCGACCTGCACCGGCCCGCCTGAGCCGTACGCTCGACCGGCCTGGACGGCCGGGGTGTAGCTCGCCGCGCGGTCCTTGCCTCTCCCCTTCGCCGCGTAGAGCGCCGCGTCGGCCGCGGCGAGGAACTCCGTCACGTTCGGGGCGTCTCCCGGGAACGACGCGACGCCGCACGACACGGTCGTCGTCCGCACGCCGGCGGGGAGCGCGCGCACGCGGGCGCACAGCCGGTCGGCCGCCGCCCGGGCGGCGCGCTTGCCCGTCTCGGGAAGCAGGATGGCGAACTCCTCGCCGCCGATCCGGCAGGCCATGTCGCTCAGACGCAGGTCCTCCGACGCCGCGGCCGCCACGCGGCGCAGCACGAGATCGCCCTCCTGGTGGCCGTGCAGATCGTTCAGGAACTTGAAGTCGTCGAGGTCGAACACGATCAGCGAGAGCGGGCGGCCGTAGCGCTCGGCGCGATCCATCTCCTGGCGCAGGCGCTCGTGGAAGAGGCGGTGGTTTCCGAGGCCCGTGAGCCAGTCCGTCTGGGCCTCCTGCTCGAGCTGGTGGCGGATCCGCGTGTTGTCGAGGGCCAGCGCGACGAGGTCGGCGAACCGCCGGATCAGGTCGAACTCCTCGTCAGAGAACGCCGTGACCTCGCCCAGCCGGTACGCGTTCAGCGCCCCGATCGGCCGGTCGCGGACGATGAGAGGGACGACCACGAGCGCCTCGCGCTCGTCGGCGGGCGTTCCCGGCACCACCTGGATCCGCGTGTCGGCGTGCGTCGACGGCAGGTTCTCGGCCGCGCAGTGCTCGATCGCCCAGCCGGTCAGCCCTTCGCCGATCCGAAGCGGCGACCCCATGATCTCGTCGGCCCACATGTCGACGGAGTGCAGCGGCACCACGAGCCCGCGCACCTCGTCCACGCCGTAGATCGTGACAGCGTCGTAGCCGACAAGCCGGCGCAGCTCCGTCGTCACCCGGTCGAACAGCTCGTCGAGGCTCGCCGAGCCCAGCAGCATGCGCGAGACATCGATGAGCGTCTCGTACGACCGCAGTCGCGCGGCCTGGGTGTCTGTTTCGGGCTGTGGGGGTTCGGGCAAAGCTCGGCGCCGGTCGCAATCGGGGGAATGCGCCTCTTCACATCGTGGCCCCTGCCGGCGGGCACTCCCACTCCCCGGACGGGGGATCCATTCGCGACCAAGCATCTACACTCGGGCCGATCGCCCGCCGAGACGAAGGAGCAGCCAGCCCCATGCCCGATTCCGACGCCATCCTCACCCGCCTGGGGCTCGACCCCGCGTCGATGCGCGACGGCGACCTCGAGGTGCGAACGCCCATCACCGGGGAGCCGCTCGCACGCCTTCGAACGGCCACACCGGACGAGGTCGACGCCGCGGTCTCCAGGGCATCCACGGCCTTCGAGGCGTGGCGCCAGGTGCCGGCGCCCCGCCGCGGCGAGCTCGTTCGTCTGCTCGGTGAGGAGCTCCGACGCGAGAAGGAGGCGCTCGGCGCGCTGGTGACGCTCGAGGCCGGGAAGATCGTGCAGGAGGGCCTCGGCGAGGTGCAGGAGATGATCGACATCTGCGACTTCGCCGTGGGACTGTCGCGGCAGCTCTACGGGCTCACGATCGCCTCGGAGCGGCCCGGCCACCGCATGTTCGAGACGTGGCACCCGCTGGGGCCGATCGGCGTCATCACCGCGTTCAACTTCCCGGTGGCCGTGTGGAGCTGGAACACCGCGCTCGCGCTGGCGTGCGGCGACCCCGTCATCTGGAAGCCGTCATCGCTCACGCCGCTCACCGCCCTCGCGTGCCGGTCGATCTTCGAGCGCGCCGCCGAGCGGTTCGGCGACGCACCGGACGGCCTCATCGAGGTCGTCGTGGGCGACGCGGCCCGCGTCCTCGTCGACGACCCGCGGCTGCCGCTCGTCTCCGCGACCGGATCGACCGCCATGGGGCGCACGATCGCCCCGCGCATCGCCGGCCGGCTGGCGCGGTCGGTGCTCGAGCTGGGCGGGAACAACGGGATGATCGTGGCGCCCACCGCCGACCTCGACCTCGCGGTGCGGGCCATCGTGTTCGCGGCCGTCGGGACGGCGGGCCAGCGGTGCACGTCGCTGCGGCGCCTGATCGTGCACGACGACGTGGCCGACGGCCTCCTCGACCGGCTCGACCGGGCATATGCCAGCGTGGCGGTCGGCGACCCGCGCGAGCCGGGCACGCTCTGCGGCCCGCTGATCTCGGAGGGCGCGTTCACCGACATGCAGGCGGCGCTCGACCGCGCCCGGGGCGACGGCGCGACGATCACCGGCGGGGAGCGGGTCTTCGCCGACGAGTGGCCCGAGGCGTACTACGTGCGGCCGGCGATCGCCCGCATGCCGCACCAGACCGATCTCGTCCGCGAGGAGACGTTCGCCCCGCTCCTGTACGCGGTGACGTACTCCGACCTGGACGAGGCGATCGCGATCCACAACGACGTCCCGCAGGGCCTCTCGTCGTGCGTCTTCACCGGCGACCTGCGCGAGAGCGAGCGGTTCCTGTCGGCCGCGGGATCCGACTGCGGCATCGCGAACGTCAACATCGGCCCGAGCGGCGCCGAGATCGGCGGAGCGTTCGGCGGCGAGAAGGAGACGGGCGGCGGCCGCGAGTCGGGCTCGGACGCCTGGAAGGCCTACATGCGCCGCCAGACCGCGACGATCAACTACTCGACCGAGCTGCCGCTCGCGCAGGGAATCGTCTTCGACGTCGCCTGAGACGGCGGCGGACTAGGCCCGCTCGATCGCCTCGCGCTGCTTCACGTCGAGGCGCTGGATGACGCGCAGGAGCCGCGCGACGTGCTCCTTCTTCTCGTCGACGATGCGCTGCACGTGCTCCTTCGCCTCCTCGTCGGAAAGCGAGAACGCCTGCTCCTCGTAGCGGTTGATGGCGAGGAGCTCGTCGGCCAGGTTCTCGCGCAGGGCCTGGAGGTCGGCGTGGAGCTCGGTGAGACGCATGGGAGCATCCTACGCCGTCGGGCGCGGCCGGTCAGGATCCAGGCGGCCGGTAGTCCACCGAGAGCCGGGCCGCCGCGTCGACATCCTCCGGCGTGAGCAGCACCACGACCTCCGAGCTCGCTCCTCCGGCGGTGTTGACGGCGATCGACGCCGCCGCTGCGGTCTGGTTGTCCGGCAGGTCCAGCACGACGTAGGCGTCGGTGTCTCCGAACGCGAAATAGAAGCTTTCGAGGCTCCCTCCGAGCCCCTCGGCCATCCTGGCCACGGCATCTCGCCTGCTTGTGCCACCGGAGGTCTGAACACCCTTCGCGCCGTCCGCCGTATACGACGCCTTCACCAGGAACTTCGCCATGACCTTCTCCTTGTCGCAGTTGTCGCGGCCGAACGTGTCACACGCCGAGCTCGAAATCAATCACCCGCGCCGGATGTACGTTTCGTCGGCGGCGAATCGCCGCGCGCCACCGCGACGAACCTCGGAGGCCACTCATGACACGGCAGAACCTTTTCTCCAACGTCTGGGACGGAGACGACCGGGAGGCTGGAACGCGATACCGGGTGTTCTGGCGGCCGGACGACGCTCGGATGGGGGCAACGCTCTACGAGCTCGCCCCCGGCGCGCCGGAGAGCCGCATCCACATGCACTTTGGAGCCGAGGAGATGTTCTTCGTCCTCGACGGCCGCCCATCGTTCCGAAACCAGGACGGCGTCGAGGAGCTCGCCCGAGGAGACTTCGTCTTCTGCCCGGAGGGACGGGCCGGGCTCCACACGTTCAGCAACCCGACTGACGAGCCCGTTCGGATCCTCGCGATGAGTGCCGGCAGCTTCCCGGACGTCGTCGCCTATCCCGAAGACGGCTATGCGTGGGTCGCGACCCGGGATCCCGATCCCAAGCTCCTCGAACAGGGCGGCGATCCGGGCATCATCACGCGCTTCGAGATCCCGATCGAGTAGCCACCCGCCGGCCGGCCTCCCCGCACTGGTAGCCTCGGTGCCATGTTCGACCACGTGGGGGTTGCCGTCTCCGACCTCGCCGCCTCCGAGCGCTTCTACCGCACGGTGCTCTCCGCGCTCGGCCTCGAGCCGAGCCACGCGGACGCTGAGATGGTCGGGTGGGAGGACTGGTGGATCGGCCCGACAGACCGCGAGCACCCCGTGACGCGGGGTCTGCACGTCGGCTTCCGCGCGCCGGACCGCGCGGCCGTCGACGCCTTCTGGCAGGCGGGGGTCGACGCCGGCCACCCGGACGACGGCGCGCCCGGGCCGCGCACGGTCTACGCCCCGGACTACTACGGCGGCTTCCTGCTCGACCCGGACGGAAACAGCGTCGAGGCTGTCCACACCGACCGCGAGCGCCCCGTGCCCGCCGGGTGGATCGACCACCTGTGGCTCCGCGTCGCGCGACCCGCAGGCGTCGCGGCGCTTCTACATGACGGTCGCGCCGTACGCCGGGCTCCGGCTCGCGCACGACGCGCCGGATCGCGTCCAGCTCTCCGGCCCCGACTTCTCGTTCTCGCTCGTGCGCGACGAGCGCCCGCTCACCGAGCACGTCCACCTCGCCTTCCCCGCGGATGCAGACTCCACGGTGCGGGACTTCCACGCCGCCGCTCTCGCCGCGGGCTACGAGGACAACGGCGCCCCCGGCGAGCGCGCCGTGTACCACCCCGCGTACTACGGCGCGTTCGTGCTCGACCCGGACGGCCACAACGTCGAGGTCGTCAACCACAATGAACGGCCGGGTGAAGCGGAAGACGGCGGCTGAAGGGCTCGAACCCTCGCCTGGACTCCACCGGTGTTCCGTTGTGCCATCGTTGACGCACGAGGCCACAATCGTCGGTTGAGATGAGGAGGCACCATGCCCGAGGGTGATCTGTTCGAGCGGGGGCTGGAGGTTCGACGCGAGGTGCTTGGCGCCGAGTACGTCGACGCGAGCATGGCCAGCGCGGACGAATTCATGCTGCCGTTCCAGCAACTGCTAACTGAGTGGGCGTGGGGGTACGCCTGGAGCCGGCCGGAGCTCGACCGGCGCACTCGCAGCATGTTGAACCTCGGCATGCTGACGGCGCTGGGGCGGTACGAGGAGTTGGGTATCTATGTGAGGGGTGCGCTGGAGTCGGGCGTGACGGTCGACGAGATCCGCGAAGTGCTGCTCCATGCGACCGTCTATTGCGGGACGCCGGCCGGCCGGCAAGCCTTCCTGGCCGCCCACGCGGCGCTGAAGGCGGCCGGCGCCATCGAGGGCGGCGGGGCATGATCGAGAGCGTCGACATCGGGGCCCGTGGCACGGGCGCGACAGGGATTAGAAGCGGCTGAACGGGCTCGAACCCTCGGGCCACTCCCGGTCGGTCCGTCACCGTGGGCCACCCCGCCACCGTCGCGCTCCCGTGCTAGCCCGATTGAACTACGCCGCTAGTGGCGGTGTTGGGTGTCGCTGGCGACGGCGGCTGAGCCCAGGCCGTCGGAATGGCCGGCGGCCAGGCGCGGCCATTGCGTGATCGGCCGTCCGCCTGGCCGACCCACAGAGCGGCCCTGCTCATCCGTGCGCATCTGCTCGCTGCGCGTGCCGAGGTACAGCCGCGGCCAGCCCTCCGGCGAGTCCTCCCAGGACTCCTGGCGACCATAGACGGTTTGGTCGAGCATCGCGTACGAGCTACCCATCGTCTCGTTTCCCCGGCCGGTGGTCCAATAGGTCTCGAACACCTGGTCGCCGTCGCGCAGATAGCACACGTTCATTCCGAAGTGCCGACCGGCGATGAGCGCGTCGCGCGAGGTCTCGGGCACCGAGTAGAACGGCATCTCCCAGCCCAGGAACTCCCGGTAGCGGTCGCTCTCCGGGAACGGTCCCTGGCAGAAGACCGCGAACGTCACGTCGCGCGAGTGCAGGAAGGACAGTTCGCGCACCTGAGCGTTGTCCTTCGTGCAGCCTTCGCACTGACCGGCGGCCGGGGCACCGTCGTACCACATCATGTACGACGCGAAGAGTTGCGTACGCCCCTCGAACGTGTCGATCAGGCGGACATCGCCGGCCGGTCCGACCAGCGGAGCGGTCGGGTCAACCTCGACCATCGGCAGTCGTCGCCGGGCAGCGGCGATCGCGTCGCCCTCACGGGTGTGAAGCTTCTCGCGGACGCGGACCTCGTCGATCTGCTCCTGCCATGTCTCGCGGTCGACGATCGGCGGCGTTGCACTCATGCTCATCTCCTTCGTCTGCGTCAGGTCATCTCGGATGCAGACCGTCGGCCCACCGGAAACTCATCGGAGGCCGGCCGCGAGCACCTCGCCATCCCCCGGATGCGGCCGCCTGCATCTCCGGACCGCCGAAGGGGAATCTAGAACGCCGACAGAATCGCCACAATCGGCTTGGTTGAGCGGAAAAAAGCGGCTGAAGGGGCTCGAACCCTCGACCTTCTGCATGGCAAGCAGACGCTCTAGCCAACTGAGCTACAGCCGCTGGAGAGCGCCCAGTATACCCGCGGTCAGGAGGCCGAAGCGTCGAGCGCCAGGTTCACCTGGAGGTCGGCCGCGGCGTTTTCGGCGCGCGGGATCTCGACGAAACCGACCCGGTCAAATGCGGAGGCGACACGGCGGGCCTCGATCCAGAGCTCACGCAGCGCGGCGTTCTTGACTCGATAGGCGCCGGTCATCTGACGCATGAGGAGCTGCGAGTCGGCTCGCACCTCCACCTCGCGCGCGCCGAGATCGAGGGCCGAGCGGAGCCCTGCGATCAGGGCGCGGTACTCGGCGACGTTGTTGGTGGCAACCCCGATCGTCTCGCCGCCCTCCGCGAGGACGACGCCGCCCGAGTCCTCGATCCGGTAGCCCGTCGCCGCGGGCCCCGGGTTCCCGCGCGAGCCGCCGTCGACCCAGAGCCGTACGACGTCACTCACCCCTGACCGCCAGCACGCGCAGGAGATCGTCGACGCGACCGTCCACGGTCTCGAGCGTCCCGCCGGCAACCGACGACTCGTCGTGGACGCCGTGCTCGGTGACGACGGCGACGACGACCGTCCGGGCGGGGACGTCGCCGCGCTGGGCGAGCTTGACGACCGCGGCGATCGGCGCCGCCGCGGCGAGGTCGATCCACGTCCCCTCGAGCTCGCCCATCTGCATGCGCGCGTGCTCGAGCTCGGCGTCCGACACCCGCACGACCAGCCCTTCCGACTCGACGACGGCGTGGAGCGTCTGCACGGTTCCGGTGACACCGGCCAGCGACCGCGCCGGCGTCTCGACGTAGCCCGTCGGCGCCACCCAGTCCTTGCCGCTCGCGAGCGCGCTCGCCACGGCGCCGCCGACCTCGACCGCGACCATGCGCGGGATCCGGTCGAGCAGGCCCCAGGCGACCAGCTCGCGGAACCCCCGCCAGATCCCCTGGAGGCCGTCGCCCAGCCCGGCCGGCGCCACGACCAGGTCGGGTGCGCCAAAGCGAAGCTGCTCGGCGATCTCGTAGGCGATCGTGCGATATCCCTCGATCGCCAGCGGATCGCTCCCGATCGGAGGCGAGGCCCGGTTCGAGACGGCCCGCCAGCCGAGCGTTCGCTCGGCGTCGGCCAGGAGCGGCCACCGCATCTCGGGATCGGCCACGGCCACGATCCGGCCGCCGACCGCCTCGATCGCATCGCGCGTCCGCTCCGACACGGCCGGGTCGACGAGGCTCACCGACCGCAGGCCGGCCCGCGACGCGTAGCTCGCGAGCGCGATGCACTGGGCCTCGTCGCCGGCGGTGCCCATCGTCACGGTCGAGTCCTCGAGCTGCGAGACGGCGAGCGCCGCGAAGCGGTCGCGCCAGCTGCCCGTCGGGTTCTGGCGCTCGTCCTTGATGAGGAGGCGGCGCAGGCCAAGCTGCGGGCCGAGCGCCTGCGTCGCGAGGAGCGGCGTATCGCCCTCGCCCATGGTCACGAGCCGGTCTCGGCCGACCGGGAGCTGCGTCAGGTAGCGGGCCATCCCCGGCCCCGCGGCCTTCCCGGGGCGAAGCGGCGTCATCCGGCCGTACACCGGCGCAACGTTCGACGGAGTGCCCTCGGTCGCGCACGACGGACATCCCGCCGGCATCGGGACGATCGGGTACCGCCTACGGCAGCGGAGGCACTCCAGTCCGCTCGGCACGGCCATCCCGCGAGCATACCCCTTGACGCCGACGGGTCGAACGGTGTCTACTTCATGGGTGATCTATTGCGTGATACCGCGTGAGCTCGAGGGCGAGCTTCTCGATCGGATGACCGAGCACTACGCCGAGAACCCGAACGTGGAGGTCATCGTCGACCGCCGCGTGGGCCGCGAGAACGATCGGCGCCACGGGCCCGGCGATACCGTCGACGAGCGCCGCGAGACGCGTGACCGGCGGCGGCCGCGGGCGCTCGGGACGTTCCCGCGGATCGACGCCCACGAGTCCGACAGCTAGCTGCTAGCTCGCCAGGGCGACGGTACCGTCGGCCTCGACCGTCGCGTTCCATGCCTGGAAGCGCGACTCGATCTCGGCCAGCTCCTCGCCCCGGCGGTGGAGCGTGACCGGCCGCGGCCCGAGCATGTCGACCCGGTACTGGTACCAGGACAGGTCCCAGGCGACCGTGACGACGACCTCGCTGGCATTTCGCTGCACCACGCTCACCCGCGGGTCTCCGAGCGTGCGGGCGATGCCGGACACGGTGCGCGGGTGGCCGCTCTCGTTGAAGAGCTCGAGGCCGGCCTCGACGGCGCCGCGCGGGTCGTCCGGGAGCTCGTCCGGGTCGAGCGGCCCGGGCGACGTGGGCCGCCGCCGCGGCCCCAGGAAGGCTTTCAGGCCCTTCGGCCGGAGTGGCTCGAGGCCCTGGAGCGGCACCGTCGGCGTGCCTTCGCGCGCCCAGCCGCGCACGTCGGCCTCGTCGATGCAGAGCTCGCAGACACGGGCGTCGCCTCCCTCCGGTCGATGGAAGGTCACGAGCCGCTCGCCAAGCAGCATCGTGCGTCCGCAGACGGCGCACATGGTCTCGATGTCGTTCCGGTGAATGCGATTCATCGCGCGCCCACGCAGTGATCCGGACAGGGCCCCCGAGTATACCGAGCGGGCACAATTGTGCCGTAACGTGCGGATCTGGGTCCCGGAGACCGCGTGCCCGCGGCGCGGCCGATGGTAGGGTCCGGAGCCGTCCGAGGGGGGATGTTGGCGCACGAGAGACGGAAAGCCGGAAGATGGCGGCTCCTCGCGGTGGGGGTCGTCGCCTGCTGCGCGCTTCTCCCGGCGCACGCACAGGGCTCGGTGCAGTCGGATCGCACCGCGGCGGCCCTGGTGATGCGCCAGCTCGACCGCCTGGACGCGCGCCGCGCGGAGCTCGCAAACCGCCGCAGCACCGCGCGCACGCGCCTGGACGGGCTCGTGACGGCGATCGGCGCCGCACGAGCGACGATCGCCGATGAGCGGGCCCAGATCGCCGCGGCGCGGTCGGCGCTCGCGGCCGAGGTCATCGGCAACTACAAGGCCGAGACCCCGAACACCACGGCATACGTCCTCGGCTCGGTCTCGTTCACCGACCTCGTCGACCGGGTCGACCTGCTCGACAGGATCGACGCAAGCGAGGCGGCGCTGATCGGGAGGATCGCCGACGAGACCCGCGTGCTCGCGGCCACCGAGAGCCGCCTCAAGGGCCAGATCGACTCGCAGCACGCCCAGATCGCGGCCATCGACGCCGCCGGCAGGCAGATCGACGGCGCGATCGCCGCCCGGCAGCACGTGCTGGCCCAGATCACCGCGCGAATGCGCTCACGGATCGCCTCGGAACAGGCCCGCCGCGACCGCCTCGCTCAGGGGAGCGGCGGGACGACCTCGGGAGGGACGCCGACCGGCCGGGTGTTCTACGGCGAGTCCACGTGGTACG
Organism: uncultured Actinomycetes bacterium; assembly: GCA_963706075.1. Lineage (GTDB taxonomy): Bacteria > Actinomycetota > Thermoleophilia > Gaiellales > JAICJC01 > JAICJC01. Next base: position 17,177 of record CAVPLP010000008.1, on the reverse strand, counting down.
GCCCGGGGTTCGCCGGCGACCCGACCGCGAGCGGCGAGATCTTCGATCCTCACAAGCTGACGGCGGCGAGCCCCTGGCTCCCGTTCAACACGATCCTTCGCGTGACGAGCACGGTCACCGGAAAGACGGTCACCGTCCGGGTGAACGACCGCGGCCCGTTCGGGCGCGGCGTGCTCGACCTCTCCCAGCACGCGGCCCGCATCATCGGCCTCGTGGGCTGGCAGCGCGTGCGGATCGAGATCGTCTCGCAGCCCACGTAGGGGCCTGCGACCGCGACTAGGCCTTCGCCAGCTCGCGTTCCTTGCTGGCCGCAGCGATGAGGCCCTGGGCGACGTGGGCCGGAACCTCGTCGTAGCGCAGGAGGCTCATCGAGTAGTCGCCGCGACCGCCGGTCATCGAGTTGAGATCCGGGGCGTACGCGAGCACCTCGGCCATCGGCACCTCGGCGTGGACGGTGGTCGCGCCCGCGCCGGGATCCATCCCGAGCACGCGCCCGCGCCTCCCCGTCATGTCTCCGATCACGTCGCCGACCGACTCGTCCGGCACCGTGATGTGCAGGCTCATGATCGGCTCGAGCAGGATCGGGTCGGCGTCGCCAAAGGCCTTCTTGAACGCCATGGAGCCCGCGATCTTGAACGCCATCTCCGACGAGTCCACGGTGTGGTAAGAGCCGTCGTAGAGCGTGACCTTCACGCCGACGACCGGGCAGTTCGCCAGCTCGCCGCGCGTCATCGCCTCCTGGATGCCCTTGTCGACCGCCGGCCGGAACCCCTGCGGGATCACGCCGCCGACGATCTTGTCGACGAACTCGTAGCCCTCATGGCTGGGAAGCGGCTCGAGCTGGATGTGGCAGTCGCCGAACTGCCCGCGCCCGCCCGTCTGCTTCTTGTAGCGGCCCTGCGCGCGCGACTGCTTGCGGATCGTCTCGAGGTACGGCACGCGCGGCGGGTGCAGGGTGACCTCGACGCCGAACCGGCGGTGCATGCGCTCGAGCACCACCTCCACGTGCATCTGCGAGAGGCCGGCGACGATCTGCTCGCCGGTCTGCGAGTCGCGGTGCACGTCGAGGGCGGGATCCTCCTCCTGGAGCCGCCGCAACGCGGTCACGACCTTCTCCTCGTCGCCCTTGTGCTTGGGCTCGATCGCAAACGAGACGACCGGGGCGGGCACGCCGAGCGGCTCGATGTCGGCGGCGGCGTCGGAGTCGGAGAGGACGTCGCCGGTCCCCGTCTCCTTGAGCTTGGCCACCGCGCCGATCGAGCCCGTGCAGAGCGCCTCGGTCGGCGTGTGCTCCTTGCCCTGGATCAGGAGCAGCTGCCCGATCCGCTCCTTGGCGCGGCTGTGGTTGTTGACGAGCGTCGAGTCCGACCGCAGCTCGCCGGCGAAGACGCGCAGCAGGTTCAGCTTGCCGCTGAACGGGTCAGCGATCGTCTTGAAGACGTACGCGACCGTGCCGGCATCGCCGACCTCGGGCAGGTTCTTCGCGCGAAGCGGCGACGGCAGCCCCTCGACGATCAGGTCGAGCAGCCCGTGCGAGCCGATGTTCCGGGTCGCCGCGCCGCACCCCACCGGGAAGAGCTCGCCCTCGGTGACGAGCTTCTTGAGCGCCTCCGCCATCTCCTCGCGGCTGATCTCGCCGCCCTCCAGGTAGCGCTCCATCAGCTCGTCCGACGTCTCGGACACGACATCCATCAGCTTGTCGTGGTACTCGTCAGCGGTCGCGCGCAGATCCTCGGGAATGTCCATCGGCTCGTCGCGCCCCGCTCCCTCGCCGTGGTCGTACGCCACCATGTGGACGAGGTCGATCACGCCGTGAAACTCGTGCTCGCGGCCGATCGGGAGCTCGACGGCCACGCACTTGGGCGAGAGCCGCGTCTGGAGCGCCTCGAGCGTCGTGAAGAAGTCGGCCCGCTCGCGGTCGAGCAGGTTCACGAGCACGAGCCGCGCCAGCCCCAGCTCCTCGGAGCGCTTCCACAGCCGCTCGGTTCCGACCTCGACGCCCATCACGCCCGAGACGGTGACGATGGCGCCCTCCACGACCCGGAGCGCGCCCAGGACGTCGGCCTGGAAGCTGGGCTCCCCCGGCGTGTCGATCAGGTTGATCGTCCGCCCCTCCCACTCGAGGTGCGTGACCGACGCAGAGATCGACATCCCCCGCCGGCGCTCCTCATCGTCGTGGTCGGTCACCGTCGTCTTCTCGGCCACGCTGCCAAGCCTGTTCACGGTTCCCGTCTCGAACAGCAGGGCCTCGACCAGCGAGGTCTTGCCGGTGCCGCGGTGGCCGATCACCGCGACGTTTCGGATCTTTCCGGGCTCCGTTCCAGGCATGCATGGCCTCCCAGCCGAATCAGACAGGTACGCCCGGAGGTTATCGCGCCGCGACGGGCCGGAGCTAGCGGAACCGCTCGGCCGAGGCGCGCTCGAGGCTGCCCTGAAGCTTCGCCTTGAGGCGAAGGATCGCCTTGGTGTGGAGCTGCGAGACGCGCGACTCGGTGACGCCGAGCACCTCGCCGATCTCGCGCAGCGTGAGCTCGTCGTAGTAGTACAGCGTGATCACGGTCTTCTCGCGGTCCGGCAGCCTGCCGATGGCCCCCGCCAGCGCCTCGCGCACCTCGGTCCGCGTCATCTCCGTGGAGGGGTCATCCGCATTCGGATCCTGGAGCGTGTCGATCAACGACACCGTGTCTCCCCCCGACGACGAGATCGTCCACAGCTCGTCGAGCGCCGCCACCGACGAGCGCGAGATCTGCGTCAGGCTGTCCTGGAACTCCGTATCGGTGATCCCCAGGTGGGCCGCGATCTCCTCGTCGGTCGGCGGCCGGTGGAGGCGATGCTCGAGCTCCACGATGCCGCGCTCGATCTCGCGGGCCCTGCTTCGCACCGACCGCGGGACCCAGTCCATCGAGCGCAGCTCGTCGATGATCGATCCCTTGATCCGGCTGATCGCGTACGTCTCGAACTTCGTGTCGCGGTGCGGGTCGAACCGCTCGATCGCATTCATCAGCCCCAGCAGCCCGTACGACACCAGGTCGCCCTCGTCGACGTGGGCGGGAAGGCCCGTGCCGAGCCGCCCGGCGACGTACTTCACGAGCGGCGCGTACGTCAGGATCAGGCGGTCGCGCAGGCGCTTGTCGCCCGTGCGCTTGTAGTCGTCCCAGATCGAAACGGAGTCGTCGGCCATCATGCGCGAGGGTGGGAGGCGGCGTGCGCGGCCCGCAGGTGGCGCACGCTCACGTGTGTGTATACCTGCGTCGTGCCCACCGATGCGTGCCCCAGCATGTGCTGGATGCTGCGCAGATCGGCACCGTGCTCGAGCAGATGGGTGGCGAACGTGTGGCGAAGCGCATGCGGCGAACGCTCGGCGAGCCCCGCTGCGTCGAGCTCACGCCGGACCGCCCGCCGGACGTCGCTCGGCCCCAGCGGCCGTCCGCGGACGCTCACGAAGATGTGGTCGGTCGTCGCGGCGCCCAGCTCGGGACGACCCTCGACGAGGTACCGGCGGAGGGCGCCGGCGGCCGCGCCGCCGAGCGGCACGATCCGCTCCTTGCCGCCCTTTCCGGTCACGCGCACGGTGGCCTCATCGGCATTCACGTCGCCCGTCCGTAGCCCGCACGCCTCGGCGGCCCGCAGTCCGCAGCCGTACAGGAGCTCGATCATCGCCCGGTCTCGCAACCGGCGCGGCTCCTGCGCGACCGGCCGCGTCGAGCAGCCGCTCCATCTCGGTTTCCGACAATGTGGCCGGCAGCTTGCGCACCCGGCGGGGGCCGGGGACAAGCGCGGCGGGGTTTCGGGCCACATCGCCCCGGTCGAGCATGAACGCGTATGCACCGCGCGCCGCCGAGAGCTTGCGCGCCGACGTCGCCGGCGCGTAGCGAAGCGTCCCGAGGTGGGCGGCGTAGCGCCGCATCAGGAGATCGTCGGCCGCTTCCGGGCTCCTGCCGGCCGCCTCGAGCCACCGGTCGAGCTGGCGCAGGTCGGCGGCATAGGCGCGAAGCGTCGCGGGCGAGGCGCCCCGGCCGCGCATCCACGCCATGTAGGCATCGAGCGGCGGGCGGAGTGCGGGCGGTGTCGTTTGCATGGCGTGCAACAAGACTCTATCGCCTCGAGCCCTCGCTGCCATTTCGGTGCGCGCGACTCGAGTCCTACGCTCGCCCGCGCACACCGAGGTCTCGCAGCGCGAGATCGGCCATCCATCCTCCCAGCACCGCCGCCGCGACGGCGACGGCCCACTCGCCGGCCGTGGCGGCCGTGGCGGCGATCCCGAGCAAGCCCAGAGCGAGCACGACGAAGAGGGCGCCGCGCGCCGAGAGCCGGAACCTGGGGCCGGGCATCCCCCAACGGTAGCGCCCACGCGCGGGCGGATCAGACGTGCTTGAAGATCGCCAGCCGCTGCTGGTTCGCGCCGTGCACAGCTGTGAAGTCGCCTCCGGCGTAGACGTTGCCGCTCCCGGCGCAGAGCGCCCACACGCCGAGCACGCCCTCGGTCGAGGTCAGATTCGGGTTCCAGCGCCGCAGCTTCCCCTTGCGGGTGAGCATGAAGATCTTGTGGCGCTCGATCCTGCTGCTGTGCCCGAACTCGGACATGTCGCGGTTCTTGCGCGGGGCCACGTTGTCGCCGTGCATCCCGAACACCGGGGCCCCGCCGACGACCGTCACGGCCTGGACGTTGCCGTCGGTCTTGTAGAACCACTTCTGCGCGCCGCGCCGAGCCCCGTAGCGAAGCGCCGTCCCACCCGATCCCGCCTCCGCGGCGTAGATCGCCTTGCCGGAGCGGGCGAGATCGAGGATCTCGGCCTTCGGATGGCTGGCCCAGCGCTTCACATGCCCGCGCTTGCCGCCGCCGAGGGCCACAATGTAGTGCTCGGACCGGCCGCTCACCGTCGTGAAGTCGCCCCCGGCCACGATCCGGCGTGACGAGACGACCACGATCGCGCGAACCGCGGCATTGGCCTGCGGCTTCCAGCCGCGCGCGACGCGATACCGGCCGCCGCGCCGTGTGAGCTTGGCGAGCTTCGCCCGCCGGCGGCCGCCGACCGACGAGAACGAGCCGCCGAGGTACACGGCCCGCCGCGTCGCCGCCAGCGACTCCACGGCCCCGCGGATGCGGAGGTCCCGCACCCGCCGGCTGAGGTGCCCGGTGCGCAGGTTGAACGCCGCCAGATTGTGCCTGGCGTGGCCGTTCACCGCCGAGAACGCGCCGCCGATGAAGAGCATCCCATGCGCCTTGGCAAGCGCGAACACGCGGCCGTTGATCCGCGGTGCGAACCCGCCGAGCTTGCCCGTGCTGGCCCGCACGGAGGCGAGGTACGTCCTGCGCACGGACTTGCCTGCGTGGTTCGAGAGCTCGGTGAAGTTCCCGGCGACGAAGAGCCGCCGCCCGACTCGGAGCAGGTCGTCGACGCGGCCCGCCTCCTTGTTGCTCGGGGTCCAGTCGGGAGCCGGCACCTGCCAGCTTCGAACCGCGCTCTGCGCGACATGCGGCCCCGACGATGCGGGTGCTGGAGCCGCGTATGCGGCGATCAGGGCGAAGGCTGCGACGATTCCTGCCGCGCCGCGGCGAGTGTGGAGGCGAAATGCAGAGATGGTGATTCCTTCCAGTACGAAAAGCTCGCGGGACGATACCGGCGACCGTGCGGCGCGGCCAGGCGCACGCCGGAGGCTTACGAAAACTTCAAACGCGCCTCACACGGGACCGGTTGCTTGACGCCCGCGACGCGCCATCGTACCCTCGCACCGTGGTCGCAGGCCCCAACGGCCGGTTCTCGACGCCGGTCCGCCGGCTACGGTGGGCGCTCCGAAGCCGAGTGGCGGGCACCCCGGCGTACCTCCCGCTGGCCCGCCGGAAGTACGGGCACATGGCCGTGGCGGACGACACCGAGGCGGTGATCGACGGCTTCACGCGCAGCGCGTGCGTGTTCGCCGCCGTCGCCTTCCAGCAGGCGCAGCCGCACCCGGTGCGGCTCGCCCACCTCCTCCACGCCCCATCGCACCTGATCGCCGCGGTCGAGCGAGACCTGCCGTGCCTCGTGACCGTGCGCGAGCCGGAGGCCGCGGTCGTGTCGTGCGTGATCCGCGAGCCCTATCTCTCGCCGGCCGTCGTGCTCGACGCGTGGACCCGGTTCTACAGCAAGCTCCTGCCGCACCGCGACGGGATGGTGGTCGGAGACTTCGCGCGCGTCACCACCGATCTCGGGTCGCTGATCGAGGAGCTGAACGGGCGGTTCGGCACGACGTTCACGCCGTTTGACCACACTCCCGAGAACGTCGAGCGTGTGTTCGCATTCATCGAGGAGCGCGCCACACGGCCGGCGTACGAGGAGCACATCGGCCGCTACATGTCGGGCCTCGAGACCGCCGCGGAGCTCGACGATGCGCGCCGCTCGAGCGTCGGTGAAGGCCGGCGGAGCGCCGTCCCGTTCGAGCACCGCGTGGCCCGACCGTCCGCGGCACGCCAGGAGGTGCGGGCGGCGCTGGTCGCGCGGTACCGCGACCCCGGCCTGGCGGCACGGAGAGCTCGGGCCGAGCGGCTCTACGCGGCGTTCGCCGGCGATCCGCCGCCGCGGTAGCGGACGGCGAGCACCAGGGCGTCATCGGATTCGCGGCCCTGGTCGTCGAGGATCCGCGCCGAGACATCGCCCGGGGCCTCGCTCGGTGCCGGCCAGCCGCCGAAGACCGGCCGGACGCCGTCCGTCGCGAAGACCAGCACGTCGTCGCGCCTGATCGGGGTCCTGGTCGGACGCACCGAGGGGAGCACGTAGCCCACGACGCCGCCCCGAAGCGGCGCCCACTGGCGCCCCTTGGCATCGGCGCTCTCCGGCTGAAGCAGCGCCGCCTGCACGTTCCCGACCCCGAACCAGACGACCTCGTCGACCACCGCGTCGACGCAGGCGATCGTCATCGCCACACCACGGGTCCGCCTGAGCGCCTCGTGGCAGCGGCGGATCAGCTCCTCGGGACGGGCGCCCGGGTCGGACTCGAGGATCCGCACCGCCGCGGCGGAGGCACGGCGCGGCCTCCGGCCCATGCCCGAGCCCGTCGACGACCGCGAACAGGAGCCAGGACGGCAGCGCCACGGCGACGTGGTCGTCGCCCGAGACCGTCTCGCCCGGGATCGGCCGCGCCGAGGCACCCCACTCCGCGAGCGCAGAGGCCCCTACTGCCGCAGCCATTTGATCGCAGTCACCGTCGTGCCATGGCCGGGCGCCGAGACGATCTCGAACTCGTCCATCAGCCGGCGCGTCCCCGGGAGGCCGAGGCCCAGGCTGTTCCCGCTCGAGTAGCCGTCCTGCATCGCGAGCCCGACGTCGGCGATCCCCGGCCCCTCGTCGCGTGCGATCACCGACACGCCCGCCCTGCCGTTCTGCTGCACCCCCTCGACCACGATCTCGCCCTCGCGTGCGTACTTGAGGATGTTCCGGGCCAGCTCCGAGATCGCGGTCGCGATCATGGTGATGTCCGAGCCGCCGAATCCGCCGTGCTCGGCGACCGACCGCCCCGCGCTGCGCGCGGCCACGACGTCCGAGTCCTCGCGGATCGGGACGCAGGCGTCAACCACGGGCGCCGGCTGCCTGGCTCCGCCGCGACCGCTCGAGATGGGCGAGGCCTTCCTCGAGGTCGAGGACGGTCGTCACGCCGTCGAGGGTGAGGCCGAGCTGGACCATCGCGAACGCGACGTCGGGCTGGATGCCCACGATCACGGTCTCGGCGCCGCGGAGCCGCACCATCTCGGCGATCGTGCGGAGCGTCCGCGACGCGAACGAGTCGAGGACGTCGAGCACGGTGACGTCGATGATCACGCCCTTCGACCGGAACCGCCCGACGCGATCCGAGAGGTCGTCGCGCAGCTCGAGCAGGTCGGCGTCCGACAGCGCCGACTGGACCGAGGCGATCAGGCAGTCACCCTGCTTGAGAATCGGGACGGGCATCCACGACCTCCGGGATCTCGTCGCCGTCGGCGACGACGCGATATCCCATGATCCGGTCGGCCACCTCGATCCCGCCCTGGAGGTCGCCGACGGCGTTCATCTTGGTCAGGTCGACGCCGAGCGTCACGAGGGCCTGGGCGACGTTCGACGAGAGGCCGGTGACGATCACCTTCGCCCCCATGAGCCGCGACGCCTCGACGGCCTGGAGCAGGTGGTTCGCGACGGCGGAGTCGACGGCCGGCACGCCGGTGACGTCGAGGATGACGACCCGCGCGCGGCTCTCGCGGATGCTCGCGAGCAGGTCCTCGGTGAGCTTCTGCGCCCGGGACGTGTCGAGGATCCCGATGATCGGGAGCACGAGCAGCCGTTCGCGCAGCCGGAGCACAGGCGTCGAGAGCTCGCGGATCGCCTCCTGCTGGTTCGCGATCGTGCGCTCGCGCTGGTAGATGTAGGTGTCGACCGCGAGGCCGATGTCGAAGAAGAGCAGCTTCGTCAGCGAGTGGAACGCATCGAACGCCTGCTCCGGACGCCCGCGTACTCGTCGAGCGAGCCGCGCCGCGATCTGGCGGAGGTAGAAGCGCGTACATCCCGAGGAACGAGCGAACCGGCAGCCCGATCCTGCTCGTGGATGCTCCCGAGCCGGAGCCGATCGTCGACGTACTCCTCCTCGTAGTCGCCCTGCGTCAGGCGGATGAAGTACTCCTTCTGCCGGCCCTTCACGTATTCCAGGACACGTGGGTCGCGGAAGAACGCGGCCGTCTCCTGGAAGCTGAGAAGGTGGTCGTAGAACGCCTCGATGACGGAGTCGACGTACTCCTGGCGTGAGGTCGTACATCCCCTCGAGGCGACGGACATCGTCGTCGTCGAACTCCAGGAAGCGCTTGCGCATCGCGAGCTCGTCGGCCCCGAGCCCGATGGCCTCGGCCAAGCCCTCCTCGCGCACGCGTGGACGTGGTGACCGCCATGTCGGCTCCTTTCGTCGGCCCGTCCCGGACGCTAGCCGCCGTTCATCGCCCGTGAATCCCCGATTTGCGGTATGCGCACGGGGTACGGCCCGGTCTAGCATCACCCGTGGCATTTCAGCCTGGGCCGATGACGGACGCAGTGCCCACACCTGCCTACGTCGCCGCGCTTCGGTCGTATCTGCGCGGCGCGGAGGAGAGCGCACTCCTCTGGGCGTACGAGTACGGGCGGGAGCTCCTCGAAGCGGGCGGCGGCGTGCTGGAGCTCGGCGCCGTGCACCGCGAAGCGGTCGCGACGCTGCTCGAAGATGCGCGCGACGGTCGGGAGGCTGCACAGATCCACCGGGGCGCGTGGGCATTCCTGGCCGAGACGATCGCGCCGGTCGAGATGGCGCTGCGCGGCTACCAGCAGTCGAACGACGCCCTCCGCGCGCTCGCAGCCACGCTCGACGAGCAGGTCCGCGAGCGCACGCGCGACCTCGACGAGAGCCTCGAGGAGCTGAAGCGCGCCGACCGGGCCCGGCAGCTCCTGCTCGAGCGCCTCGTCTCTGCGCAGGAGGACGAGCGCAGGCGGATCGCGGGCGACATCCACGACGATTCCATCCAGGTCATCACCGCGGCGTACCTCCGCGTCGAGCTGGTCCGCCAGGGGCTCGGCGACGACCCCCACGCCGAGACCCTCGCGAAGCTCGACGAGGCGCTGCGGGCGTCGATCGACCGGCTACGGCACATGATCTTCGAGCTGCGCCCGGCCATGCTCGACACCGCCGGGCTGGCCGCCACGATCCAGGAGCACCTCGAGCAGTGGGGCGCGCCAGACCGAGACCGCGTACACCCTCGAGAACCGGCTGCGCGGCGAGCCCGGGCACGCTCACTCGGACGACGCTCTACCGGATCGCGGCCGAGGCGCTCGCGAACGTCCGCAAGCACGCCCGTGCGTCGCACGTCGCCGTCGAGCTCGAGCACGACGCGACCGGGTACGTCCTCCGCGTCGCCGACGACGGCGTCGGCCTCCGCGGCCGGCGCGAGCTCGCGCCCAGCGACCACTTCGGTCTCTCGATGATGGCCGAGCGGGCGGCGATGGCGGGCGGATGGTGCCGGGTGGAGAGCAACGAGCCCGCACCCGGGACGACCGTCGTCGCGTGGACGCCGGGCTCCTCGAACAGCGGCCACCCTGCGGAGAGCTCGGCCGCGGACGATCAAGGAGCACGCGATGCAGCCGATTCGCGTTCTGATCGCTGACGACGAGCCGCTGCTGCTCCAGGCGCTCGGTGAGGTCATCGGATCGTCGCCCGACTTCGAGCTCGTCGCGTCGGCCGCGAACGCCGCCGACGCGACGCGCCTGGCGGGCGACCTGCATCCACACGTCGCCCTGCTCGACGTGCGGATGCCCGAGGGCGGAGGCATCGCCGCGGCCGAGGGGATCCGGTCGTCGTCACCGGCGACGCGCGTCGTCGCGCTCTCGGCGTACGAGGACGAGGCCCGGATGCAGGAGATGCGCGGCGCCGGAGCCGTCGCCTACGTCGTGAAGGGCGCGCCGGCCCGTGAGATCCTCGGCGCCCTCCTGAACGCAGCCCGGCCCGCCGCCGGCTGATCGCGCAGGCACAAAGAGGACGGTTCGTGACAGGTGTATCATCCTCCGGATGCCGAGCGCACGGCGGTGGCATTCGGGCAATGGCGCGCAGGGCTGGGGGTTGGCCGCGCATACCCTGAAGGGGCTCTGATCGGCACGGGGTTCGAGGCACCCGACGACCTCCTCGCCGCAGCCCTCGACGCGGCACCGACCGGCATCATCCTCTGGGATCGCGACCTGCGGATCGTCGCGGTCAACCGCGCCGCTGAGCGCACGTCGAGGCTCCGCCGCGAGCATCTGGGGCTCCGGCTCGCCGACGCCTTCCCGGATGCCTCGAGCGAGGTGGTCACGGCGATCGAGCGGGCGTTCGAGACGGGCGAGGCCTCGCAGGGGCTCGAGGTTCCCGATCAGAGCGGTCGCCGCTTCGCGATCGACGTCTGGCCGGTCAGCCTGACGGGCGGGGGCGTCGAGCTCGTCGGATGCATGTTCGCCGACGTCTCCGACCGGGCCGCACGGGATCGGCTCTCACGCGAGCTGTCGGCCATCGTCACCTCGTCGGACGACGCCATCCTCTCCAAGGATCTCGACGGGACGGTCCGCTCCTGGAACGCCGCAGCCGAGCGCCTGTACGGCTACTCGGCGTCCGAGGCCATCGGCCGCAGCATCGCGCTGATCGTGCCCGACGAGAACGCGAGCGAGATCGGCCAGATCCTCCGGGAGATCGCCGCCGACCGCCGCGTCGAGCACTACGAGACCGTTCGCCGCCGCAAGGACGGGACGCTCGTCGACGTGTCGCTCTCGGTCTCGCCGGTGCACGACGGCGGTGGGAAGGTCGTCGCCGCCTCGGTCATCTCGCGCGACGTCAGCGGACGGCACGCCATGGAGATCGCGCTCAAGGAGAGCGAGCGCCGCCGGATGGAGATCCTTGCGAGCATGCTCCGAGCCGAGGAGGCGGAGCGAAGCCGCATCGCCACGGAGCTCCACGACGACACGGTCCAGGTGATGACCGCGTCGCTCTTCGCCCTCGACCGGGTCGCGCTGGTCGCGCGCCGATCCGAGAACCCGAGCATCGAGTCGGCGGTGACGCTCACCCGTGCCACGCTCGAGGAGGCGACCGCGCGCGCCCGCCGGCTGATGTTCGAGCTCCGGCCGGCGATCCTGCACGAGCACGGCCTCGTCGCCGCCGTCAGCGTCCTCGCCGACCAGACGCGACGCGAGACCGGCGCGCAGACGACCGTCTTCGGCCGGCCCCCGCGCTACGGGCACGACGTCGAGGAGCTCGCCTACCGCTCGATCCAGGAGGCGCTCGTCAACGCCCGCAAGCACTCCGAGGCGACCGCGATCTCGATCACGCTCGAGGACGACGGCCGGGCACTCCTGTGCGAGGTGGCAGACGACGGCCGGGGGTTCGACCCCGCGACCGTCCGCGCCCGTCCCGACGCAGCCCTGCACGCCGGCATCGACTCGATGGTCGAGCGCGTCCGGGCAGCCGGCGGCGAGACGGCGATCGACTCCTCGCCGGGCGCCGGAACGCGCGTGCGGCTCTGGATCCCCGTCGACCGGAGCCCGGCGGCCGCCTGACGCCTACCTTCCAGAGGGATTCGCAGGAGACCGGCTCGGGTTCTTCCTGGTCGAGCTCGTCCCGATCCTCGCCATCCTTCTCGGCGCCGCGGTGTTCGCGGGCCTTGGCCGGCGAGGCGAGCGGCGCGCCGTGGCCACCGCGTAGCCTTCCCGCCCGATGGCGAGTACGCCCGTGCTCTCGACCGCCCGCCTGAACCGGGCGCTGCTCGCGCGGCAGCTGCTCCTGCGGCGGCGGCGGATCACGGTGCTCGACGCCGTCGAGCACCTCGTCGGCATCCAGTCCCAGGCGCCGCGGGCAGCCTATATCGGACTCTGGACGCGGGTCGCGGGGTTCCGGCCCGAGGCGCTCGAGCGCCTCATGCTCGACCGCTCGGTCGTCCGCGTGGCCCTCATGCGCTCGACGATCCACCTCGTCTCGGCGCGTGAGTGCCTCGCCCTGCGCGGACTCGTCCGCCCGGCCATCGTCCGGACGTCGCGCCACTCCGCCGCGCGCCGTGCCGCCGGCGTCGCGGACGCCGACCTCGAACGGGCGGGGCGCGCGCTGGTCGACGCCGAGCCGCGCTCGATGCGGGAGCTGGGATCGCTCCTGCGCGAGCGGTGGCCTGCGTGCGACGCCGACGCCCTCGCGATGGGGGTGCGAGAGCTGGTGCCGCTCGTCCAGGTTCCGCCGCGCGGCCTGTGGCATCGCGGCGGCGTGCCCACCGTCGCGACCGCGGAGACGTGGCTCAAGGGCGTCGCGCAGGACGAGCTCTCGATGGCGGGGCTCGTCCGCCGCTATCTCGCGGCCTACGGCCCGGCGACGGTGCTCGACGCCCAGGCGTTCACCGGCCTCACCGGGCTTCGCGACGTCTTCGAGCAGCTCCGCCCGGAGCTCGCGACGTTCCGGGATGAGAGCGGCGGCGAGCTGTTCGACCTCCCGGACGCCCCGCGCCCGGCGGCGCGCACTCGCCCGCCGGCCCGGTTCCTCCCCGAGTTCGACAACATCCTGCTCTCGCACGCGCGCCGCGAGCGGATCCTGCCGGAGGGCACGATGTCGCTGCTCGCGCTCGGAAACGGCCTGCGCCCCGCGTTCCTGGTCGACGGCTTCGTGGCGGGCACCTGGCGGCTCCGGGCGACCGGCCGCTCGACAACGCTCGAGGTGGCGCCCTTCGAGCGGCTTTCGGCCGCCGCGCGCCGCGAGCTCGAGGACGAGGGGCGGCGCCTGCTGGCATTCGCGGCTCGCGGCTCTGAGACGGCGTTCTCGTTCGCGAATCACCCCGACAGGATGACCGCATCCCGCGGCGGCGGCGGCCGGGTGAGAGATACTCAGCGTCCGCCGAGAAAGGGGCACGACCGTGACGTTGAAGCACCCGAAAGCACCGGCGACGGCCAAGGAGACCCTGTCCGTGCCGCCGCTGTTCACGCTCGAGACGACGAGCATCCCGCGTCACGCTCTCCCGGAGGGACAGCTCTCGCCCGACGTCGCGTACCAGATCATCCACGACGAGCTGATGCTGGACGGGAACGCGCGCCTGAACGTCGCAACGTTCGTCACGACCTGGATGGAGCCGGAGGCCGAGCGGCTCATGGCGGAGTGCTTCGACAAGAACATGATCGACAAGGACGAGTACCCGCAGACCGCGGAGCTCGAGATGCGATGCGTCAACATCCTGAGCCGGCTGTGGCACGCACCGGACGCCGCCGAGGCGACGGGATGCTCGACGACGGGATCGAGCGAGGCGGCGATGCTCGGCGGGCTTGCGCTCAAGCGCCGATGGCAGCACGCCCGCAAGGCGGCGGGCAAGCCTGCGGACAAGCCGAACCTGGTGATGGGCATCAACGTCCAGGTGTGCTGGGAGAAGTTCGCGAACTACTGGGACGTCGAGATGCGCCTCGTGCCGATGGAGGGAGACCGGTTCCACCTGTCGGCGGAGGAGGCGGTCGCGCAGTGCGACGAGAACACGATCGGTGTCGTGGCCATCCTGGGCTCGACGTTCGACGGCTCCTACGAGCCCGTGAAGGAGATCTGCGATGCGCTGGACGCCTTCCAGGCCGACACGGGGATCGACGTGCCGGTCCACGTCGACGGCGCGTCCGGGGCATTCGTCGCATCGTTCGTCGATCCGGAGCTCGAGTGGGACTTCCGCCTCCCCCGCGTCGCCTCGATCAACGCGTCGGGGCACAAGTACGGGCTCGTCTACCCCGGCGTCGGCTGGATCGTCTGGCGCGACGCGAAGTCGCTGCCCGAGGATCTGATCTTCTGGGTCAACTACCTCGGCGACAACATGCCGACCTTCGCGCTCAACTTCTCGCGGCCGGGCGCCCAGATCGTGGCCCAGTACTACAACTTCCTCCGCCTGGGATTCGACGGCTTCAAGCAGGTTCACGGCTACGCGCGTGACGTCGCGACGCACCTGTCGGCGCAGATCGCCGACCTCGGGCCCTTCGAGTTGATCACCCGCGGAGACGAGCTGCCGGTGTTTGCGTTCACGCTGCGGTCCGACGTCGAGAACTACACCGTCTTCGACGTCTCGAACGCCTTGCGGGAGCGCGGCTGGCAGGTGCCCGCGTACACGTTCCCCGCGAATCGCGAAGACCTCGCGGCGCTCCGGGTCGTCGTCAGGCGCGGCTTCACCCACGACCTGGCGGACCTGCTCGTGAAGGACATCCAGCGACAGCTGCCGCGCCTCCAGAAGCAGCAGGCGCCGGTGCACGACAGCACGACCGACTCCAGCTTCCACCACTAGAAAGGGGCGTGCCTCGGTGTGTCGGTGGCTCGCATATTCCGGCTCTCCGGTGCTCATCAAGGAGCTGCTCTACACGCCGAAGCATTCGCTGATCGACCAGAGCCTCCACTCCCAGCTCGGAGCCGAGACCACGAACGGCGACGGGTTCGGCATCGGCTGGTACGGCGTCGGCAAGACGCCCGGCGTCTTCCACAGCGTGGAGCCGGCGTGGAACGACCGGAACCTGCGGGAGGTCGCAGGTCACATCGAGTCTCCCCTCGTGCTCGCCCACATCCGGGCCTCCTCCGGGTCGCCGATCCAGCAGACGAACTGCCACCCGTTCCGGCACGGCCGCTGGCTCTGGATGCACAACGGGCTCATCGGTGAGTTCCCCACGGTCAAGCGCGATCTGGCGCTCGCCGTCGACCCGGCCCTCTACCCCGAGATCGAAGGGTCGACCGACTCCGAGGTGTTCTTCCACCTGGCCCTCACGCTGGGACTCGAGGACGACCCGCCCGGCGCCGTCGAGCGCGCGGTCGGGCTCATCGAGGAGACCGGGCGGCGGCACGGCGTCGAGCATCCGATCCAGATGACGGTGGCGACGACCGACGGGACAGAGCTTTGGGTGTTCCGGTACTCGAGCGAGGGCCGGTCGCGCTCGCTCTTCTTCTCGACGGACGTGACCACGCTCAAGCACCAGTATCCCGACAATCCGGTGCTGCACCAGCTTTCGGCCGAGGCAAGGCTCGTCGTCTCGGAGCCGCTGGGCGACCTCGCCGGCGCGTGGAACGAGGTTCCGGAGTCGAGCTGCGGCGTCATCCGCGAGGGGCAGGACGAGCTGCGCCCCTTCACCCCGCGGCCTGCGGCTTCTGCGCGCGCCTGATCGCGGGGTGGCGGAGATCCCCGAGACGCCGGGTGTCTGGTGGGCGCCCCGCAGAGCGTCGTGGTGGATCGGCGTCCTCTTCGCGATCGGCGCCACCTGCTTCCTCGTCGCCCCGTTCCCGGGCGTCATCCAGCTCTTCGGGTCGGGCGTCGACGCGGCGATCTTCTTCGTCGGCTCGATCTTCTTCACCACGGCAGCGGCACTCCAGTGCCGGGAGACGTACAACGCCGATCACCGGATCGACTGGTGGAGCAGCGTCATCCAGTTCGCCGGCACCCTCCTGTTCAACGTCGACACGTTCCGTGCGCTGCAAACGGGGTTCGACGACGTCCGCTACGACCGGTTGGTCTGGACGCCCGACGCGGTCGGATCCGCCTGCTTCCTCATCTCCGGATACCTGGCGTTCATCGCGGTCTGCTCCGGGCCGGCCTGCTGGCGGCGGCGGAGCCCCGAGTGGCAGATCGCCGCGGTGAACCTCCTCGGATGCATCGCGTTCGGAATCGCCGCCGTCGCGTCGTACGTCGTTCCGTCCACGGGAAGCGTCATCGATCTCGCCGCCGCAAACTTCGCGACCGCGTTCGGCGGCCTCTGCTTCCTGATCGGGGCAGTGCTGCTGCTACCGCAGTCGGCCCGGGAGCTGGAGGCAGCCGCCACGGCCGGGCACCTCGATCCGTGAGGTGCCCGGCCGCTGCGGAGTCGCCCGCTCAGCCTCCGAAGCCGTGGAACTCGCCGAGCGAGTTGGGGAGCTTCGGCGTGAACGGGTGGAAGTGGAAGGCGCGGCTGGTGTCGAAGCCGGCCTTCTGGGCGGCCGTCTTGTCGACGAACGGGAGGAGAGCGTCGACGGCCTGGCCGATGTTCGTCCACTTGAGCGTGCGCTCATAGCCGTTGTTGTTGGGCGGGTCGACGCTCTCAGCCACGCCCTGGATGCCCTTCACGAACTCGATCGGGCCTCCGTCACGCTTGGCGACGCCGGGCGCGACGACGCGGGCCAGCGTGCGATGGTCGCTCTCGATGCCCATGATCCGGGCGGCGGTGACGCGCAGATCGGCGTTTGAGAAGTTGCGCACGCCGACGAGGTAGGCGGCGATGAACGCATCCTCGAGCGTCACCAGCGTGTTCAGGGTGACGCGAGCGTTCCCGAACATGTGGTGGGGGTAGTAGAAGGTGGTGAACGGCGACGGCTTGCCGGTGACCGACTTCTCGAGCGCGTAGTGCGACATCTCCTCCTGCCGCGCCGCCCGCAGGTAGCCCTGGTCGTCGGCCTCGATGCGGCGGAAGAACGGCGCCCGGTCGATGATGTTGGTGTACGTGGTCACCGCCAGCGCCTCGGCGATCTCGGCGGCGATCAGGATGTCGGTGTCGCCCTTGGTCAGGCCCGCCGCCCGGGCCGGCGCCGCCTCCAGCAGGCTCCCGAGCGCGAGACCGGCTCCCGCCGCTCCCGCCGTGCGCATCAGCGACGCCCGTGTCAGCGCCCGATCGGCGATTGTGTCCGTCATTGCGACCCTCCTTCGGCGATCGACGGGGCGCTGTCGCCCCGACCCATTGCCA
>CAVPLP010000007.1:0-77429 GCA_963706075.1 uncultured Actinomycetes bacterium | reverse complement strand
GGTGCGTAGGAGGGGGATAGCGGCGGCCATCGCCGCCGGCGCGCTTTGCGTCGGCGCGTACGGTGTGCTGCTCGGAGGGCGCTCGCCGGCCGTCGGGAGCGCCGCGGGTGAGGGCCACGTCCGCGTGAACCAGGTCGGCTATCCGCTCGCCGCGGACAAGCGCGCGTATCTCATGGCGAGCGTCCCCGCGCCCGGCGCGCCGTTCACGGTGACAGACGGCGACGGCCGCACGGTCGCCGCCGGCCGGGTCGGCCCCGACCTCGGCCGCTGGAGCCGGCGCTACCCGCACGTCTATCCCGTCGACTTCACGCGTGTGCGCCGGGCGGGGACGTTCACGCTGAGCATCGGCGGTCCGGCGCCGGCCCGGGCCATCGTCCGCGTCGGGAGCGGAGCGTCGCTCTATGCCGCTCCCATCCGAAACGCACTCTCGTTCTACCGCGTCCAGCGCGATGGGCCGGCGATCGTGCGCTCCGCGCTTCGTACGGCGCCGTCGCACCTGAACGACGCCGACGCCATGACGTACCGCACGCCGAAGGTGGACGGTGACGGCGCGTTCAAGGGCGACCTCTCTCCGCTCGGCGTGCGGACCGACGCGGCCGGCGGCTGGTGGGACGCCGGCGACTACCTGAAGTTCGTACACACGACGACCTACACCGACGCCGTCCTGCTCATGGGCGTCCGCGACTTTCCCGCGCAGATGGGCGCTCGCGCCGGTCAGGCCGACTTCGACGCCGAGGCGCAGTTCGGCGCCCGCTGGCTCCTGCGGATGTGGGACGACCGGACCCGCACGCTCTACTACCAGGTCGGCATCGGGAACGGCAACGACTCGATCGTGAGCGACCACGACATCTGGCGGCTGCCGCAGGACGACGACACCTACGGCGGGCACGATCCGGCGTACCGGTACATCCGCCACCGGCCGGTCTTCCGCGCAGGGCCGCCGGGCTCGCCGGTCAGCCCCAACCTCGCCGGGCGGGACGCCGCGGCGCTGGCGCTCTGCTACCAGGTGTACCGCATGACCGACCGCGGGCTCGCGCGGAACTGCCTCGTCTCGGCCGAGCACATCTTCGACCTCGCAGACACCACGCCGACCGGGCGTCTGACGACGGCCATCCCGTTCGACTTCTACCCGGAGTCCGAGTGGCGCGACGACATGGAGCTCGGCGCGGCGGAGCTGGCGCTCGCGCTCGAGCAGCCGGGCGCGCCGCGGGGGGTGCCGCACCGCGACTCACGCCACTATGTGCAGCTGGCCGCGCACTGGGCCCACGCGTACATCCATGGGCCCAACGACGCAGCGGACACGCTGAACCTGTACGACGTGAGCGCCCTCGGCCATGCCGAGCTGATCCGGGCCATGCGCGGCGCCCGCCACGGGCTTGCCGTCACCCGGGCGGGGCTCCTGGCCGACCTGCGCCGGCAGCTTGCCAGGGGCATCGACCAGGGCCGCACCGACCCGTTCGGCTTCGGCTACGGCTGGGCCCAGTACGACACGACGACGCACGGCACGGGACTGGCCGTCACGGCGAGCCTGTACGACCAGCTCACGCACTCGCACCGCTACGCGGCGGTCGGGATGCGCTGGCTGGGGAACGTCCTCGGCGCGAACGCCTGGGGGTCGTCGTTCATCCTCGGCGACGGGCAGGTGTTCCCGCACTGCACCCAGCACCAGGTGGCGAACATCGTCGGCTCGCTCGACGGGATCGCGCCGGTCCTCGCGGGCGCCGCAGTCGAGGGACCGAACTCGGAGGCGACGACCGGCCGGCTCCCGCACATGCGTGCATGCCCCGCGGGCGGCGGCGACGCGTTCGCGCGCTTCAACTCGAGCGCGGTCTACCGCGACAACGTGGAGTCCTACTCGACGGTCGAGCCGGCGATCGACCTGACGGCGACGAGCCCGCTCGCGTTCGCCAGGGTCGCGGCCGGGATCTACTAGAACCGCGCGCTACCCCTGCGGCGAGGCACGCGGATCGACGCGGCGTCGGCCGCCGGCACGGTCAGAGCGATCACCGACAGGCCGGTCGCGGTCAGCACGCAGAGTCGGATCCCCACCGCCGTGCAGTGTCCCACACAGAAGTGTGACCGGTTTTTGTTGCCCCGCGGGTACACCGGGGATAGAGTGGCCGGTGGTCTACGTGAGGGGGTGGGCCTCTGAGCGTTCGGAGCAGGTAGGCAGCGTCGTGCCGTGTGCGGCCGGTCGCCGGCCACGCACGGAAAGCAGCACTTGTCCTTGGAGGGAAGGATGAAACGCATCGTCGCGCTGGCCCTTGTGGTCCTGACGGCCCTTGCCGGGCCGGCGGTCGCAAAGGCTGATAGCTACGGCGAGACCCTGTGCCAGGAACGGCCGTTCATGTGCCTCGATCCGTACCACTCGATCGGCGACAACGGCGCGTACACCGGGCACGACGAGCCGACCGTGCAGTTCTCCTCGCACCGGCCCGGCACCGGAGGTAAGGACCTCCTCTACTACGTCAAGCTGCCCAGTGAACGCGCCGGCGAAGCCGAAGCAGAACGGCACCGGCGGGACGTGGGACTTCCAGCGCCGCGCGACGTTCTGGTTCAGCATCACGATGTGCGACACGGAGTCGTCCCCGAACTTCACGAAGAAGTGCACGCCGAACAGCGACGCGAACGCGCGCTTCCGGAGTGCCGAACCCGCAACTCGCCGCACTACCTCGGCAAGGCACCTGGCAGCGCATTCATGGAGCTCCAGTTCTACGGCCCCGGCTGGGTCCCGCAGTTCGACGGCTTCGGATGCACCGCCACGAAGTGGTGCGCCAACCTGACGATCGACAGCCTCTCCGATCAGGACAACACCGGCATCTCGCAGAACGCCGACTGCCTGAACAACCACTTCCTGGTCGGCGAGGAGCCGATCAACTGGGCGTACATCACCAAGAGCGGCAAGTCGCTCGCGCCCGCCAACCCGCTGTCGCTGTCCGACGGGAACGGGACGGGGCTCAGCGTCGATCCGGCGAAGGTCCTGCTGTTCAACCCCGGTGACGTCCTGCGCGTGCACATGCACGACACGCCGGTCGGATACCGGGTCGACATCACCGACATGACCACGGGCCAGAGCGGCTCGATGACGGCGAGCATCGCCAACGGCTTCGGGCACATCCTGTTCCAGCCCAACGCCAAGCACTGCCACGTCGCTCCGTACGCGTTCCACCCGATGTACAACTCGGCGGTGCCGCGCGGGTCGCTGTGGGGCGCCCACAACACCAACGTTGGCGCCTCCGACGAGATCGGTCACTTCGAGTACTGCGACGCGATCGACCCGTCGACCGGTGCGTGCTCGAACCCGGGCGCCGGCGATCCCACGCTCGACGAGGACGATCAGTTCTGCCTCGACGGCTCGAACTACCCGGGAGTGCAGTCCATCATCGGCTGCGTGCTCGACGACGGCGACTTCGACGGACCGGCCTACCAGAACACCTGGCCGGGCACGTTCCTGAAGCCGCGCGTCGACCGGCGCTTGCACGGGACGGCGTTCATGTTCACGCCGCCCAGCTCGAACGGCAAGCTGCTCGAGAACGTGTCGTTCGAGAACGACCTGCCGCGCATCGAGCGCGGCGAGCCGGGCAACCATCAGCCGGAGTGCGACAGCGCCACGGGCGCACACTGCACCAATCCACCGATCGGAGCGAAGTTCTATCCGATCTACACCCTTACCCGGGCGAACGGCCGCTGCTGGTTCCAGCAGGGCGGTCCGCACATCCCGGGCACGACCAACACCTTCGGTGGCAGCTCCGCCACCGAGTACGGCACCAAGGTCGGGTTCAACACCTACGCCAACGCCGGCTTCCAGCCGATCACGCTCGCGGAGGTCTTCCACCGCGATCTGCACGGCAATCCGTGCGTGAACTAGTCCGCTGACGACCTGCCCCGGGGCGGCGTTCGCGCCGCCCCGGGGTCAGCCTTCTCCGCCGGTCGTCGCGCGCAGAATGCCGACGCGGACGTGGGCCACGCGGCCGGCCACGACCTGGATGCTCCGCGGCCGCGACCAGCCCGGCCGCACCGCGTAGCGCCCGGGAGGGAGCGCCACGCGGAAGCGGCCCTTGGCGTCGGCACGGACTCGGCGGGTGGTGCCGCCGCTCGAGACGACGAAGACGCCGTTTGCAAGCGGAGTCGGATGGCAGGTCAGCGAGTCCTTGCCGGTCGGCGTGGGGCAGACCGGCTTGCCGCCCCAGACGACGCCCGCCACCCATCCGTGCGGCGGCTGGCCGCCGACCACTCCGCCACCGCCGCAGCCTGCGGCGATGAGGACTGCGACGAGTGCGGGGACGAGTCGCATGGTTCTAGGACGTGGTACGCCGGCCGTCGGTTCCCGGATTTCGTGAAACATGTGTACCTGGTACAGGTGTTTCAGGCCTGCCAGACGACCGGGAAGCGCGGGTTCTCCATCGGTGCGCCCGCGGGGAGCTCGTCGACGAGGCCGGGAAATTCGGGCGAGGTCTTCCAGGCGCGCGGCGCGTGGACGGCGTCGTCGCCGAGGAAGCGGATCGAGAACGCCCGGCGGCGGCGGTCGGCGCCGCCCGCGGCGTGCAGGGCGAGCATGTGGAAGAAGACGGCGTCGCCCGGCTCGAGCTCCCAGCCGACGATCTGGAAGGCCGGCCGGTCGGCCTCGATGTCGGGGAGGTCGGCCAGGCTCCCCTCCGGGAACCAGCGCGCCTGCCCGTCCATGAACGTCCGCGGCATGAGCCACGGCCCGAGGTGCGAGCCGGCCACGAACTCGAGCGTGGACGAGCGCGAGACGGGGTCGACGGGCATCCAGACGCTGCACGTCTGCGATCCGTCGACGTTGTAGTACGGCTGATCCTGGTGCCACGGCGTCGGCTGGCGAGTGCCCGGCTCCTTGACCAGCATGTGGTCGTGGTAGAGCCGCACGGTCGAGGCGCCCATCAGGCGGCCCGCGATGCTCGCCGCGGCGGACTCGCGGATCACCCGCTCGTACTCGCCGATCCGGTCCCAGTTGCAGAAGTCCTCGACGAAGCGGCCGGTGTCGTCCGGGCGGCTGGCGACGAGCGCCCGCGGGCTCGGATCGGCCAGGTTCCGCTCGATCCCGCGCTCGACGAGGGCGACCTCGTCGGCGGTGAAGGCGCCGCGCACGCAGACGGCGCCGTCGCGCCGGAACGCCTCGATCTGCTCGTCGGAGACCGCCATCGGACCGACGCTAGCAGGTACGATCCGGTGCGGCATGGGTCACCGTTGGCGCACGTTCCTCGCCACCTGCCTGGCGTCGGTGGCGCTCATCCTCCTCGTCGCGGGCACGACGGTGTGGAGGATCCGGCCGCACGCCACCCCGTGCGTCGAATCGAAGCCGACGTTCGGGACGATCTGCGAACGGGTCCCGGTCGCGCCTGTCGGGCAGCGCCTCCACCCGCTGCGCGCCGAGCTGCTGTGGACCGGCGGTGTGGTTGTTGGAGGGGTCGCCCTGGTCCTTGCCGCGTCGACGAAACGCCGCCCGCCGATCGTCGCTCGGCCCGCGAGCCGCTAGCCGCAGCCGTCGGGCTTCGGCGAGTACGGGCCCTCGATCTCGGCCTTCGCCTGGAACGACGAGTTGCAGCCGCAGGTCGACTGGACGTTCGGGTTCTCGAAGCTGAACCCCGCGCCCATGAGCCCGTCCTTGAAGTCGACGAGCGATCCCTGGAGATAGGGGAGGCTGATCGGATCGATGACGACGCGCACGCCGTGCGAGTCGATCTCGAGATCGCCGTCCTCGCATCCCGTGTCGAACCCGATCGCGTACTGAAAGCCGGAACAGCCGCCGCCCTCGACGGCGAGGCGGAGGACCTTGGCCTCCGGATCGGCAGCCGCAAGCGCCTTCACGCGCTCGGCGGCAAACTCGGTGAGCTCCACCATGGCCCAATTGTAGCCTGGCCGCCGGTGAGCGCGAGTGCTGCGTGCGCAGCCTCCGCTCCGGCCCGCCGGGCGCCGTCCTCGGTGCGGGGATCCTCGAGCGGCTGCGCGTACACGGTGCGGACGCCCTCCGACACCGCGCCGTCCACGTTTCGCACCGGCGCGAGGCCGTGCGCCAGGACGATGGCGTCGCAGTCGAACGCCGCGCCGTCGCACTCGAGCCGCTCGACCTCTTGGGTCGCCGCCAACCGAGAGCGGCGCCAGGCCCTCGTGGATCGAGATCCGGTCCGATGGCGGAAGCGGCGTCAGGATCCCGTCGGGCGCGACGACCGTGACGTGCTCCGCGCCCGCACCCACGAGCGCCGCGACGGCCCGTGCGGCCCAGCCGCCTCCGCCGATCACCGCCGGCCGGGCGGGGCGCACGAGCCCCTGCTCGGCAAGCTCGCACGCCGCCGGAGCCGAGATCACGCCGGCCGGTCGCGTGCCGACGAGGCCCAGCTCCGCTCGCCCCAGCGGCCGGGTCCCCGTCGCGATGACGAGCGCGTCCGCCGCGATCTCGACCGGCCCCGCCGGACCCATCGCCAGGAGCACGGCCCCGTCCCAGCGGATCGCCGTCGCCTCGTGGTCGGCTCCCTCCACGGGCCTTCGGTCGACGACGACCGTGCGAGCTCGGCCCGCGAGCTCACGGGCGCACGCCAGGCCGGCCTCCCCGGCGCCGACGATCGCAACGACGCTAGCCATGCGCCTCGATGAGGCCGGCGATCCGGCCGAGGCACATCGCGCCCTGGCAGCGGCCGGCCGCCGCATGCGTGCGCTTGCGCACGCCGTCGACCGAGCGGGGTGCGACGCGCATCCGAAGCGCCGCCGCGATCTCGGCCGCGGTCACCTGCTCGCACGGGCACACGACGTCGCCGTAGGCCGGGTCGCCCGCGAAGAGCGCCGCCGGGTCGCGGTGTCCGAAGAGTCGCGGGACCGCTTCCAGAGCGGTCGCCGCCCCCGGGCGCTCGTCCTGCACCGGCGCGCCGGCCGCGGCGAGGATCTCGTGCACCAGCTCGGCGACGGCCGGCGACGACGAGACGCCGGTCGAGCGGATGCCGGCGGCGTGCACCAGGTTGGCGCGGTTTCGGTCGATCCCGATCCGGTAGCCGGGCTCGGACGCCGGTCGGTTGGCGGCAAACGTTTTGATCGCCCACCGCCGGTCGAGCTCCGGCACGAGCCGGCGGGCCGCGTCGAACACACCGTCGAGCGTCGCCGCGTCCGTGGCCCGGTCGCGCCGGTCCGTCCCGTCGCGCGCCGTCGGGCCGAGGAGCAGCGACCCGTGCGTGGTCGGGACGCAGTAGACGCCGCGGCTCTCGGCCGTCGGGACGCCGCCCACGATCGCCCGGAACCTCGAGCCGACCTCGCGGTCGAGCAGCCAGTACTGCCCCTGCCGCGGCCACGTCGTGAACGGCTCGCCGCCGGCGAGCCGCGACACCGTGTCGGCCTCGATGCCGGCGGCGTTCACGACGCACCCGGCGGCGATCACCCCGCCCGGCGTCTCGACATGGGTGATGCGCTCGCCGCGCATGCGGAAGCCGGTGACCGGCGCGTCGAGGTGCACCTCGACGCCGTTTCGGGCCGCGAGCTCGGCGTACCCGATCGTGAGGCGGAGGGGATCGACGATCCCGTCGCCGGGCACGTGGAGGGCGGCCCGTGCCGACGGCGTCAGCATCGGCTCGAGGGCGCGCGCCCGCTCGCCGGTCACGATCTCGGCCTCGCAGCGGTTGGCGCGCGCGCCGGCGCGAAGCTCGTCGAGGCGGGCCTCCTCCTCGGCGGTGCGGGCGACCGCCAGGCTGCCGATGCGCCGAAACGGCGTGTCGAGCGAGGCGCAGAGCGCCTCCCAGCCCGGGCTCGACCGCGTGACGAGCTCGGCCTCGAGCGAGCCGGGCGGGCAGTCGGCCCCGCACGTGGCGATGCCGGTGTTGCCCTTCGATGCGCCCTCGCCGACGTCGCCCGCGGCCTCGACGAGCGCGACGCGGGCGGTCGTGAACGAGAGCCGGCGGGCGATCGCACACCCCACGACCCCGCCTCCGACGATCACGACGTCGTAGTCGCGCACGCCGCCGATCCTACGCGCCAACATTGGGGTCTGACCCCGTTGTTGCGTTCAGGCGCGGCGGCGGGTGAGGCCGTACGCCCAGACGAGCGCCTCCGCCACCGCCTGGTAGAGCTCGGGCGGCACGCGGTCGCCGAGCTCGAGGTGGGCGAGCGCCTCGACCAGCGGCCCATCTTCGCGGACCGGGATGCCCGCCTCCTCCGCCGCCGCGAGGATCGCGTCCGCGACGTGGCCGCGGCCTGAGGCCACGAGCGACGGCGCCGTCTCGCCCTTTTGGTAGCGGAGCGCCGCGGCGCGGGGCGGCTGCTCAGGCGTAGCCATCGAACGCTCCCTGCGGCGGCGGCGGGGCGGCCTTCGCCGGCTCCCGCGGGGTGGCCATCGCGACGGCTGGGCGCCCGGTGGCCCGCTCCAGGGCCGCGACCAGGTCGGGCAGGCCCTCGGCGGCGAGCTGCGACGCCGCCCCGGGAGCCGTCACGACCGTCGCGCTGACCGCGCCCTCGGCCATGCGCAGCCGAACCTCGATCGCGCCCAGGTCGGGCGAATGAAGGACGAAGCCCGCCTCGCCGGCGGGCCCGCGGGAGGGATCATCCGCGCTCGCCTCGCCCTGCGCCTCGGGGTCGACGTGGATCTGGGCGGCCACGCCGCCGGGGAGCCAGAGCGGCGAGCCGTCGGCGAAGTGGAGCGCCGCCCGCAGGAGCGCGCCGTCACCGCGGGCGGCCAGCTCGCCCGCCAGCTTCGTCACCACGTCGGTGACCTCGTCGGCCTCGGCGGACTGCGTCACGATGCGAACCCGCAGGACCTCAGGCTGGGCCTCGACCACCTTCAGGTGGAGCTTCTGGCCCGGCAGGAGGCCCCCGGGAAGCTGCGCCTCGAGCATCATCCCCGCCATCGAGATCAGGCCGCGGCCCCCGTTCTGGGGTGCCGAGATCAGCCGTGCGACCAGGTCGGAGCCCGGCTCAAGGCGCGGCCCCACCCGCGGGGCCGTACCCGCCGGTGCGACTGCCTTCAGGGTGATCGTGGAGGTTTGCATTTCTCAACTTGTGGTCGGAGGCGACGACTACCGGGTCTGGCCAGGCCGCCCCTGGTCCAGTTATCGACCACGAGAAGAGGAACTTCCGAATGGAACGCGGTCTCTACATCGCCGCCTCGGGCATGCTCGCCGAGCAGGTGCGGCAGGATCAGATCGCCAACGACCTCGCCACGCTCCACGCCCGGCTACAAGGCCGATCGTTCGGCGCAGGCGAGCTTTGCCGACATGCTGCTCCAGAACTCCCAGACCGACCAGACGGTCGGGTCCCTGAGCATGGGCGCTCACGTCGTACGCATCGTGACGAGCCTCGAGCAGGGCCCCCTCCAGCAGACCGGCGACGAGTCCGACATCGCCCTCCAGGGCGAGGTCGGACTCGCTCGACGAGCGCGTGACGATGATGCCCATGGCGGTGGAGATCAGGAGGGCGGGCGTCTGGGCGGCGAGGCCGTCGCCGATCGTGAGCAGCGGGAAGGTGTGCACGGCCCCCCCGAAGCCCATCCCTCGCTGGAGGACGCCGACGCCGATGCCGCCGAGCAGGTTGATGGCCACGATCAGGATGCCGGCCATGGCATCGCGGTTGTAGTCGTTGAACGGGCTCGGGTTCTCGCGCGCCTCCTGCTCGAGGAGCTCGATGTTGCGCTGCGACTTCTCCTTGAGGCGATCCGCTGGTTGAGGTAGCCGTAGTGGCGCACGCGGATCGTCGTCGTCTCGAATCGCTCAGGCAGGTACATCGGCATCGTGTGCGTCTTCTGCTCGTGGATACGGCCCTCGAAGCGGTACTCCGGGCGGTGGCGCCAGAGGCGAAGGGCGAGGTGGGTGGTGGCCGACCCCGTGTCCTCGCCGCCGGTGTAGTTGGTCTCGACGAGGTTGAAGCCTTCGCCGCCACGTGCGCCCGAGGAGGTCGCGCAGCCTCGGCGCGTCCTCGTCCTCGAGGTGCTCGTCGGCGTCGAGGTACATGATCCAGTCGCCGGTGGCGTTGTCGATCGAGACGTTGCGGCGGCAGACATCGGCGAACGAGCCGTTCCACGGGAAGTGGACGACCTTCGCTCCGAACGACTCGGCGATCTCGACCGTGCGGTCGCTCGAGCCGGTATCGACGACGATCATCTCGTCGACGACGCCGCGGAGCGGCTCGAGGCACCCGGGGAGCATCTCCCCCTCCTCGTCCTTCACGCCCGGCGCGGACGGCGCGCCGAACGGCCGTCCAAGACCCTCTCGATCATGCAGAGCGAGAGCCGAAGGCCGGAGACGGGCCGGGCCTGGGCGGCGACCTTGCGCCCGCGGGCGCCGAGGCCGCGCATGCGCGCTCCGAAGGCGCCCTTCAGGCGGCTCGGGCTGCGGCCCCCCCCCTTGCGGATCTTCGCCTGCTCGAGATTGGCGGCCGCGTACGGCAGGTCGGGATCGAGGCGGAGGGCCGCCTTGAAGAGATCTTCGGCCGCCGCCGCCTCGAGCAGCTCGTAGAGAAAGACGCCGGCGTGGTTCAGGAGCGTCGGCTCGCGCGGCTCGGCCTCGAGCGCCTCGAGCAGGGCTGCGGCGGTGACGACGAAGGGGCCGACCCATCCGTCCGAGGACGCGGGCCGGTAGGCGAGCACGGCTTCGATGATGCCGCAGCGGGCCTGGTAGGCGCGGTGGGCGTCGTCCCACTCGGAGAGCTCGGCGAACGAGGTCGCCAGGCGGTCGAGGTCGCCGGCCGCGATTGCGGCGGCGGCACCGGCCACGGTCTGCTGCACCCGGACGCGCCAGTCGAGCGCGGGGGTGGGAGCGGCGGTGGACGACGGGAGGGAGGACGTGCGAAGCGCCATCGGCTGCGTATTCGGCCATCCGGTCCGCCGCTTTAGCCGTAGGGATGTTTGTGGCGGGTCCGGAGAGCCCGACAGGAGCCGCCACTACACTCCCACTTGTCTCATCGGCAGATCTGCCGATAACGCGCCTGTGACGTCCCCCGCCCGCAAGATCTCCGCTGTCCCCGATCTTCCATCGGTCGAGATCTCCGACGACCTCGCGCTCGACCTGTACTACTGGATGACGCTGACGCGCGGCGTCGAGGAGCGGGCGCTCAACCTGTATCGCCAGGGCAAGCTGCCCGGCAGCTACTACACCGGCCGCGGCCAGGAGGCGATCGCCGTCGGCATCGCCCTCCCGCTCGAGCGCGGTGAGGACGGCGACTGGCTCTCGCCCTGGATCCGCGACCTTGGCTCCTACCTCGTCCACGGCGTGCCCGTGTGGCGGATCTTCGCCCAGTTCATGGGCAAGGCGGGCTCGACGACCCGCGGCAAGGACGGCAACCTCCACATCGGCGGCCGCGAGTGGAACATCCCGTGCCAGGTGTCGCACATGGCCGACATGATCCCGCTCACCGTCGGCGCCGCCCTCGCGTACAAGCAGCGCGGCGAGAGGCGGGTGGCGCTCACGAGCTTCGGCGACGCGGCCACCTCGCGCGGTGACTTCCACGAGGGCCTGAACATCGCGGCCGTGCTCGAGGTGCCCGCCGTGTTCGTCGCCGAGAACAACGGCTGGGGCTACTCGACGCCGATCTCGAAGCAGACCAAGGTGACCGACCTGCACAAGAAGGCCGCGGCGTACGGCATCCCCGGCGTCTCGGTCGACGGCAACGACGTGTTCGCGGTGTACGCGGCGATCAAGGCGTCGGTCGAAGCGGCGCGCGGCGGTGCCGGCCCGCAGTTCGTCGAGTGCAAGACCTACCGCATGGGCGGGCACGCGGCGCACGACAAGTACGAGAGCTACATGCCGATGGAGGTGCTCGCGGAGTGGTCGGACAAGGATCCGATCAAGCGCGCCGAGGCCGCGCTGCTCGAGGAGCGCGAGGTCTCCGAGGAGCGGCTCGAGCAGATCCGCGAGCGCGTCCGCGACGAGGTGCGGGCGGCGGTCGAGCAGGCCGAGGAGGACGGCTACCCGTCCCCCGAGGAAGCGCACATCGGCGTCTTCGCCGAGGAAGCGCCATAGACATGCCCGAGCTGACCTACCTCGAGGCGATCAACGCCGCCCTCCACGACGAGATGGAGGCCGACCCCCGGGTGTTCTGCATGGGCGAGGACGTCGGCCGCCAGGGCGGCGCGTTCGGCGCCACCAAGGGGCTTCAGCAGGCCTACGGCGAGTTTCGCTCGATCGACACCCCGGTCGCGGAGGCGGGCATCGCGGGCGTCGCGATCGGCGCCGCCATGGCCGGCCAGCGCCCCGTCGCCGAGATGCAGTTCGGCGACTTCGTCTCGATCGCCTTCGACCAGATCGTGACCTGCGCGGCCAAGATGCACTACCGCATCGGCTGGGCGGTGCCCATGGTCGTCCGCTGCCCGAACGGCGGCGGCGTCGGCGGCGGGCCGTACCACTCCGAGAACGTCGAGGCCTGGTTCCACCACCACGCGGGCCTGAAGATCGTCTGCCCCGCGACCGCCACGGACGCCTACGGGCTTCTGCGGGCGTCGATCCAGGATCCCAACCCGGTCGTCTTCTGCGAGCACAAGTTCCTCTACCGGCGCGAGAAGGCCGACGTCCCCACGGGGGCTGACGGCCGGATCGTCCCGATCGGCGCCGCGCGCATCGCCAGGCCCGGCACCGACCTGTCGATCATCACCTACGCCTCGACGGTGCAGCTGTCGCTCGCGGTCGCAGACACGCTCCAGGCCGAGGGCACCTCGGTCGAGGTGATCGACCTGCGCACGCTCGTGCCGCTCGACCGCGAGGCGGTGCTCTCGTCGGTCCGCAAGACGGGCAAGGCGATGATCGTCCACGAGGACAACCTCACCGGCGGGTTCGGGGCCGAGGTGGCCGCGATCGTCGCCCAGGAGGCGTTCGAGCAGCTCGACGCGCCGGTCACGCGGGTCGCGGCGATCGACACTCCCATCCCGTTCACGCCCGTGCTCGAGCACGAGTATCTGCCGACCGAGGACGACATCCTCCGGGCGGCCCGCGAGCTCGCCGCGTACTGATCCGCCCGGGCGGGCAGGAACCTGACCTCCGTGGTCAAACCCCGTATGGGCATCCCCCGTCCGGGTGAGGCGGCTTGCGCATCGCGTCATATAATCGAACAGCCCATGGAGGGGCTTCCGGGAGCGCCGAAGTTGCGGTTTCGTCACAAGCTTTCCATCGTGCTGATCGGGCTGGCGCTGGTTCCGCTGGTAGCCGCCGGCGTGCTCGTCCTTCGCCTCCTCGAGCAGGACAAGGTGTCCAGCGTGGACAGCGGGCTCACGACCGCTGCTGCCGCCGCCGGCCAGACCTACCTCACCCAGGCTGCGGACGCCACGACGGTGGCGACGAACATCGCCGGACGATCCGACGTGCAGCAGGCGCTGAGAGCACGACAGACCCGTCGATGCTCCAGCGTCTCCGCGGCTGAGCTGCCGTCACCCCTCTCGGTCACGTTCTACAAGGGAAAGAAGAAGGTCGGTGGCCAGATACCGCAGCCGCCGTTCCTGGCGGCGTCTGTGAAGATCGACAAGTGCCCCGGTTGCCGGGTGGTCGTCTCACGTCCGTTCGACCAGGATCTGATCACGGATCTCCAGAAGAGCGGCGTGGTGAACCCGATCCAGCAGCTCGGGCTCGTATCCGGAGGGCAGCTCGTCTCGTCCGGGAACCTGGCAGGGCCGGTGCTCGGGCTGCGGGTCGGTGAGCCACAGACCATCCAGGTCAACGGGGTCTCGGTTCGAGCGCAGTCGATGGGCGTCCCGTGCGGCGACCCGCCCGCGACCAACTGCCAGGTCGTCGCGATGTACCCGAGCTCGGCGCTCAACGATGCGATCGACTCGCAGCGCCTGCGGATCATCGTCCCGCTGATCCTGCTGGCGCTCATCATCGGCGTCCTGGCCTTCGCCGCCGCCGACTGGATGTCCCGTGCCCTGAACGACCTGGCCGAGCGCGCGATGGTGCTCGCCCGCGGCGGTGCCCGCGGCGACGAGCTCGACCAGCTCGGAGCCGCCATCGACCAGATCTCGAGCGAGCTCTCGTCGCGGGTCGGCGAGCTCGAGGCGGAGCGGGGCCGGTTCAAGGAGACGCTGCAACGCTACGGC
This sequence comes from uncultured Actinomycetes bacterium, assembly GCA_963706075.1. Classification (GTDB taxonomy): domain Bacteria; phylum Actinomycetota; class Thermoleophilia; order Gaiellales; family JAICJC01; genus JAICJC01. The sequence continues at coordinate 63,421 of CAVPLP010000007.1, read as the reverse complement.
GAGACGCTGGCGGCGACGCACGACCTGAACGCGCTCGTCGGAGCCGTCCTCGACACCGCCGTCCAGGCCACGCGGGCCCGCGGCGGCCGCCTGCTGCTCTATGACCCCGAACGCGGAGAGGCGATCGAACAGGCCCGGATCGGCACCGCCCGCGGGTCCCGCACCGACCTGCCGATGGTCGTCGCGGCGGGGATCGGCCTCGAGGGAGAGGCGCTCTCAGCGCACGAGCCGCGTGTCGTCCAGGCGCCGCGCGCGATGCTGGCCGTGCCGATCCTGCGCGAGCACCAGCTGCTCGGCCTCGTCACGACGGTCGATCCGGAGGACGGCGGCTTCAGCGACGACGACATCGAGTCGCTGTCGGCGCTCGCCGTCCAGGCCGGGGTCGCGATCGAGAACGCCCGCCTGCACCGCGTCGTCGAGCGCCAGGCGGTCACCGACGCGCTCACCGGGCTCGCCAACAGGCGCCAGTTCTACGAGGTCCTCGGGCGGGAGTACGAGCGCTCGCAGCGGTTCGGGACGCCGCTCTCGCTGATCCTGCTCGACATCGACGACTTCAAGCAGATCAACGACTCGCGCGGCCACCTCGCCGGCGACGCCGTGCTGCACGGGGTCGCCGCGACGCTGGCCGAGCTGATCCGCGAGATCGACATGGCGGCGCGGTACGGCGGCGAGGAGTTCGCGATCCTCCTGCCGCAGACCGCTCAGGAGGGCGCGGCCCTCTTGGCCGAGCGGCTCCGGCGCGAGATTGCCTCGCGCCCGATACGGTTCGGGCCTGACGAGATCGAGGGCATCACGGCCAGCTTCGGTGTGGCCGCGGGCCCGGAGGACTCGATGACCCAGATCGACCTGATCGCCTCGGCCGACGCGGCGCTCTACCAGGCCAAGCGTGACGGCAAGAATCACGTCACCGTCGCCGAGGCGTGGTGAAGGAATGGAGAATGATCGCCATGGACGTCCCGAACCGGACGGATAGCGCGCTCGCTTGGTACACTTGGCGCCGCGTTTTCGTGCCAGTGACCACCACTGATCGGGAGGACGGTGGATGACTACGAGCGGCTCTCTGTTTGCTTCCGCGATCGAGCATCACCTCGAGCTGAAGCGCCGAAATCAGCATCTTGACGACGATCTTCCGCTGGAGGAGTTCCGGGAGGACGACCCGTTCGACAACCATCCGCTGTTCAAGACCGAAGCGGACGCGCGACGCGAGGAGGAGGAGACCGGCGAGCATCCCGCGGTCCCCGAGATGAGCGAGGACACCGAGTCGATGCCGGCCGTGAGCCCCGCCGACACCCAGCCGCGAGGGTGGATGGAGACCACCCAGGCCACCGAGTTCTCCTGGGACTAGGTCCCACCTGTCGCCGGACCCCGGGGCACGAGGGACACGCAGATTCATGGATGAGCTGGCCGCAGTCATCCGGCCGCCGGAGGCGCCCGGCGACCGCTACCTGAACCGAGAGCTCTCGTGGCTCGACTGGGACGGGCGGTGCCTGGAGCTGGCCGAGGACGAGTCGTGGCCGCTCCTCGAGCGCGTGCGGATGTGCTCCATCGTCGCGGCCACGCTCGACGAGTTCTTCATGATCCGGGTCGCCGGCCTCGAGGGCCAGATCGCGGCGGGCCTGGCCGTTCGCTCGGCCGACGGGCGCACACCGGCCGTGGTGCTGGCCGAGATCCGAAAGCGCGTCATCGCACTCCGAGAGCGCCAGGTCGCGCTGTGGCGCGACGTCCTGATGCCCGCCCTGCGCGCCGAGGGCATCGAGATCTGCACGTTCGAAGCCTGCACGGCGACCGAGCGCGCTGCGGTGGGGGAGTGGTTCGACCGCAACGTGTACCCGGTGCTGACGCCGCTCGCGGTCGGCCCGGGCCAGCCGTTCCCGTACATCTCGGGCCTGTCGCTGAGCCTCGGCTTCCTCGCCCGCGACCCGGTGACCCGCGAGGAGCGGTTCGCCCGGGTGAAGGTGCCCGAGGGGCTGGATCGGTTCGTGCCGGTCGGCGAGGGCGGCGACACGCGCCTCGTGCCGGTCGAGGAGGTGATCGCGCACTTCGCGGCGCGCCTCTTCCCGGGGATCGAGATCGTCGAGCAGAGCCTGTTCCGGGTCACGCGCGACGCCGACTTCGAGCTCTCGGACGAGGCCGACGACCTGCTCGAGGCCGTCGAGTCGGAGCTGCGCCGGCGGCGGTTCGGCGATGCGGTGCGGCTCGAGGTGTCTGACGACATGTCGGCCGGGCATGCGCGAGCGCCTCTGCAGCGGACTGGGCGTGACCGACGCGCAGGTCTATGAGACGCCCGGCCTGATGGACCTCGCCGACCTCGGCGAGATCGCGGATCTCGACCGGCCGGAGCTGAAGCATGAGCCGTGGATCCCGGTCACGCGCGCGCGGCTGGCCGATCCCGAGGCGTCGGGAGACCTGTTCGCCCGGATCCGCGTCGGACGACCTGCTCGTGCACCTGCCGTACGAGTCGTTCGTGACGTCGGTCGAGGCCTTCGTCCGCGCCGCCGCCAAGGATGCGGGCGTCGTCGGCGTCAAGACGACCGTCTACCGCACGTCCGACGACACCGCGCTCCTCCCGGCGCTGATCGAGGCGGCCGAGCGGTCGAAGCAGGCGGTGTGCCTGGTCGAGCTCAAGGCCCGGTTCGACGAGCGGCGGAACATCGAGTGGTCAAGGGCGATGGAACAGGCCGGCGTGCACGTCGTCCACGGGTTCCGCGACCTCAAGATCCACGCCAAGACGACGCTCGTCATCAGGCGCGAGGGCGGTGTGCTGCGCCGGTACGCGCACATCGGGACCGGGAACTACAACGGCGTCACCGCGCGGCTCTACGAGGACCTGGGCCTCTTCACCGACGACGAGGCGATCACCTCCGACGTCGCCGACCTCTTCAACCACATGACCGGGTTCGGCCGGCCCCAGAAGTTCCGCAAGCTGCTCGTGGCGCCGTTCAACCTGCGCACGCGGCTCATCGACCACATCCGCGCGGTGGCCGACGCCGCGGCGTCCGGCAAGCCGGCGACGGTCCGGATGAAGGTCAACTCGCTGACCGATCCCGCCATCATCGAGGAGCTCTACCGCGCATCGCAGGCCGGCGCGCGCGTCGACATCATCGCCCGCTCGATCTGCTCGCTTCGGCCCGGCGTCCCCGGCCTCTCGGAGCGGATCCACGTGCGCTCGATCGCCGGCCGCTTCCTCGAGCACAGCCGCCTGTTCGCGTTCCAGGCCGGCGACGACGAGACCTACCTGCTCGGGAGCGCCGACATCATGCCGCGCAATCTCGACCACCGGATCGAGGTGCTCACCCCCGTCGAGGACGCCCGCCTCCGGCACGAGATCTCGACGATCTTCGAAACGCTGCTCGGCGACCGCACGCAGGCCTGGGTGCTCGAGGCGGACGGGTCGTGGACGCGGCTTCGCCCCGAGCGGCGCGGGCACCAAGCGCGGGAGCCATGCCGTCCTCATGCGGCGGGCTCGGCTGCGGGCCCGGCCGCGCAGCCGGCGCGCGTCGCGCTCGGTCTAGTGCAGCTCGCGGTCGCCGCCGATCCGGAGGAGGTCGCCGTCCGGGCAGCGGCGGCGATGGCGGCCGCCGCGCGGACGGGCGGGGGCATCTCGCTCGCCGGCAGCAACACCCCCCGGCCGGCGTACGAGCTGGTCGCGGCGATGCCGGAGATCGACTGGTCGCAGGTCCATCTGTGGTTCGGTGACGAGCGCTGCGTGCCGCCCGACGACCCCGAGTCGAACTACCGGATGGCGCACGAGTCGCTCATCTCCCGGATCGACATCCCGGCCGGGAACGTTCACCGCATGCGCGGGGAGGACGAGCCCGACGCGGCCGCTGCCGCATATTCCCGCGAGATCGCAGGGCTCTCGCTCGACCTGGCGGTGCTCGGGCTCGGCCCTGACGGCCACACGGCATCGCTCTTCCCCGAGAGCCCCGCCCTGGAGGTGCGCGATCGGGCGGCGGTCGCCGTGACGGCGTCCAAGCCGCCGCCGCGCCGGATCACGCTCACGTTCCCGGTCTTCGAGCGCGCCGCGTCGATCCTGATCCTGGCGCCGGGCGAGGCGAAGGCCGAGGCGATCGCGGCGGTGCTCCGCGGGCCGGATCCGCGCTACCCCGCGAGCCTGCTTCCGGCCGATCGCACGACGATCCTCACGGACGCAGCCGGCAGCCCCTAGGCGGCTTCGAAGCCGCGGCGCTTCATCGTGCCCCAGCCGTCGCGGCGGCGGGCGATGTCCCACACGCCCCGGAGGCGGTAGATGTCGACGAGCTGGCGGAACCAGACGTTCTCGAAGAGCGCCAGCCACGAACATGCGGCCGAGGTCGCGCGCTGCGCCGGTAGTGGCGGTAGCCGCGCTCCTCGAGCCCGCAGGCGATCATCGTGATCACCGTGCCGAAGAGCCATGCGCAGACGATGTACGCGAACGACGATCTGGACGTCGATGACGCCGAGGCTGATCCCGATCGGAAACGCGATCCACGCCGCGGCCTCCATGAGCGGGCTTCCGAACTCGAACACGAGGCAGTAGGGGAGCGCCAGCATCCCGACCGCGCCGTAGCGCCGGCGGAACATCATCGAGCGGTGCCGCCACAGCGACTCCCACAGGCCGCGGTGCCACCGGCGCCGCTGGTTTCCGAGCGTCGCCATGTCCGCCGGCGCCTCTGTCCAGCACACGGGTCGGGCGCGTACGTGATCCGGTACGGGCGGCCGAGCTCGCGCATGTGACGGTGCAGGCGCACGGTCAGCTCGAGATCCTCGCCCACGGTGTCGACCCAGTAGCCGCCGACCTCCTCGACGACGTCGCGCCGGAAGAGGCCGAACGCGCCCGAGACGATGAAGAGCGCTCCGATCGAGTCCCAGGCGACACGGCCGTACAGAAACGCGCGGAGATACTCGACGACCTGGAAGCCCGCGATCTGCCCCGAGGGCATGCGCGGCTCGACGACGCGGCCGGACTCGACACGCGACGAGTTGGCGACGCGGACCGTGCCCCCGACTGCGATCACGCGCTCGGGATCCTCCTGCACCGGCCGCATCATGACCGTGAGCCCGTCCGGGTCGAGGATCGAGTCGGCGTCGGTGACGCACACGTACGGGTGGCGGGCCACGTCCAGGCCGGCGTTCAGCGCATCCGCGCGGCCGCCGTTGTCCTTGCGCACGAGCGTGATGTCCGTGGGAGAGCCGCCGCGGTAGAGCTCGCGGACGGGCTCGTACTGGAGCAGGTTCCGCGGCGCCGGCTCGACCCGGTGCAGGCCGTGCTCCTCGATCATCCGCGCGGCGGTCGCGTCGGTCGAGCCGTCGTCGACGATCACGATCTCGAAGACGGGATAGCGCTGGCCGAGGAGCGACGCCACCGAGTCGAGGATCACCGCCTCCTCGTTGAAGGCCGGGACGACGATCGACACACCGGGCGTGAGCGGCGAGGAGAGCGCCTCCTGGTGCCAGGCCCACCCCCGCCGCCGGATGGCCTTCTTCATGCCGTGCCGGGCGAGCGGCCAGAGCATCAGGTAACAGAGGTTGATCGCCGCGGCGTAGGCCACCGACATCAGGCCGACGACCTCGACGGCGGTTCTCACGCCAGGCCGGCCTGGAGCATGCTCGCCGCGTGGCGCAGCTTCGGATGCGCGTCTTCCTCGGCGCCCACCCGCGACACGAGGCCGGGCGCGATCGTCGCCAGCGTCGCCGCTGCGATCTCGGCCACCTCGGCGCAGTCGTGATGCACGATCTCGAGCAGGCGGGCGGCGTTGCTCGGCCCGCCGACGGTCGCGAGCGCCGCCGCCGCTGCGGCCCGCACGTCGCGCTCGTCGTCTGCGAGCAGATCCTCGAGCGCCTGGCCGGCGTCCCCGGAGCCGAGGTGCGCGAGGGCCTCGCACGCCCGCTCGCGGACGAGCGGCGCCTCGTCTGTGAGGCGGTCGCGGAGCGACTCGCCGTCGCGGGGGTTCCCGAGCCGGCCGAGCATCTCGACGGCCGCTGCGCGGGTGGCCGGATGCTCGGTGGTGATCAGCGTCCGGATGCCCGGCAGCGCGGCGACGCCGATCGTGAGGACGGCGTTCGCGGCGACCGCCCGCGGCACGTGGCGGCAGGCGAGCGAGTGCAGGATCGGGATGACCGCCGCGCGGGAGCGCAGGCGGCCGAGGCTTCGTGTGGCGGCCAGCCGGACGTCCGCGTCGCGATCGTTGAGCGCCATGAGGAGGACGGGCTCGGCCTGGTCGCTGCACATGTCCCCGAGGACGGCCGCGCTCTCGGCGCGCCGGTGGGCCAGGGGATGGCCGACGCCGCGGGTGGCGCGGCCGATCGCGCCGGTCGACTCGAAGTACTCCGCGATCGCCGTGCGCGTCTCGCCTGCGAGCGAGGGCGAGAGCTCCGCCAGCATCGCCGCCAGCGCAGCGTCGTCGGCGGAGGCGTCGCGATCGACCTCGTCCCCGTCGAGCAGTGCGTGCAGCACCGGCTCGGCGCGGTGGCGGGCGGCGAGCTCCTCACGCTCCAGCCGCTGCGCGTGGATGCGGCGGGCGCACATGAGCACGCCGAAGAGAAGCCCGATCGCGACGAGCGCGAAGGATGCGAGGAGGGGGGCCGCCATGCTCAGGCTTCATCGACGCAGTCCCAAGACCGGCGCCATCATCATTTCGGCGTATCGCGGGCCTCCCCCGGATGGGGGAGGGCGGCCGCCCGTGGCGCGCAGCGCGTGCTCGACGATCTGCCGCTGGATCATGCGGTCGAGCTGCTCGAAGCGCAGTCCGTACGTCCAGCGCCCGTCCGGCATCTGATCCACCCAGACGATCTCGGCGAGCGCCTCGACGTGGTAGGCGGGCTCGTCGACGTCGAACTCGATGTGGATCCGCTCCCCGACCGTCCCCGGGCGCGGCGTGATGATGCGCGTCCCGTCCGCGGCGAGATCGATCGTCCCCGCGCGGAACCGTTCCCGGCCGCCGGACGGCCGGCACCAGGCGAGGACGTTCACCGGGATGCGCACGGCGGCGCGGCGCTCCGCGGCGCGGCGATCCTCGGCGAAGACCCAGCGCACGATCCGCTGCTCGATGTAGCGGTCGAGGCCGTGGAACTGGACGGCGAACACCCATCGCGGGTGCGACCGCTCGATCCGAACGACACTCGCATCGACGAAGACCAGGAAGGTCGGCCCTTCGAACCGGATCTCGAGCCGCAGCTGCTCATGCAGGGCCACGGGCTCGTCGGCGACCATCTTGGCGCCACCGGCAGAGATGTTCACCGTGCTGGCCGAGAACGGGGCTCCGCCGCTCCGCGGCTGCACCTCGACCCCGAAATGGGCCGAGACGCGAAGGAACTTCCTGCGGTCTTCGTACACGTCTGCTCCGTCGATCGGCGCGCCGCGTCCTGGTCGGCGCTTCATTCGGAGGCTAGTCTGGCCGATAAGGCGGCGATGAGCCAATCCCGAGAGGAGTCGACCATGACCGAGACCGCCACGGTGCTCGTCGCCGATGACGAGCCGCATCTGCTCCGCCTCGTGAAGTTCCGGCTGGAGCGCGAGGGCTACAACGTGATCACCGCAACCGACGGTGAGGCCGCCCTCGAGCTCGCCCGCACCGAGCACCCCGACCTGTGCGTGCTCGACGTGATGATGCCCAAGCGCTCGGGCTTCGAGGTGCTGAAGGCGCTGCGCGAGGACGAGGCGTATCGCGACATGAAGGTCATCATGCTGACGGCCCGCGCGCAGGACCGCGACGTCGACGCCGGCTTCTCGCTCGGCGCCGACGACTACCTGACGAAGCCGTTCTCGCCGCAGGAGCTGCGCGTGCGGGTCGGCGCGCACCTCGCCAAGAGGTAGATCGGGCGGATACGCTCGCGCGGTGGATCGCCGCGCCGACGCCATCGCCGCCGCCCTCGGGGGCGGCGACGTGGCGTTCGTGCGCGCACCCGGCCGCGTCAACCTGATCGGCGAGCACACCGACTACAACGACGGCTGGGTGCTGCCGATGGCGCTCGAGCTCGACTGCCTGGTCGGATACCGCCGGCGCGCCGACGGCGTCGTCAACGTCGTCTCGCTCGACGCGCCCGACGACATCGCGCCCTGGACGGAGGCGCTCCTGGCGGCGCTGGCGGAGGAGGGCCGGGAGCCCGTCGGCATCGACGCTGCTCTGGCGTCGACCGTGCCGATGGGCGCGGGGCTGGCGTCAAGCGGCGCGCTCTCGATCGGGCTCGGGCTGGCGCTGTGCCGGGTCGCCGGGCTCGCGCTCGAGCCGGCGGTGCTCGCGGAGGCCTGCCGGCGCGCCGAGGAGCGCGCGACCGGCGTGCCGTGCGGCTTCATGGATCAGATGGTGTCGGCTCTCGGCAGGCCGCGCGAGCCGTTGCTCATCGACTGCCGCGATGCCGACGTCGAGCGGGTCGCCCTCCCCGAGGACCTGGCCGTGGCGGTGGTCGACTCCGGCGTTCGCCGGTCGCTGTCGGACGGCCGCTACGCGGAGCGCCGGGCCGCGTGCGAGGCCGCTGCCGCGCGCATCGGCGTCGGGTCGCTTCGGGACGCGAAGCCCGAGCAGGTGGCCGACGACCCTGTCGCCCGGCACGTCGTCTCCGAGAACGAGCGCGTCCACCGCATGGTGCGCGCGCTCCGTGCGGGCGACCTCGTCGAGGCGGGCGCCGTCCTCACGAGGGCCACGAGAGCCTGCGCGACGACTTCGCGGTCTCGACGCCCGAGCTCGACGCGCTGGTCGAGCGGATGGTCGGCCTCGGCGCGTACGGCGCCCGGCTCACGGGCGGCGGCTTCGGCGGGTGCGTGATCGCGTTCGCGCCCCGCGAGCTGGCTCCCGGCCTCGCAGGCGACCGTGAACCTCGTCTGCGTGCAATAACGGTGCCAGGCACCAACTTTTCACCGACGCAACAACGGGGTCAGACCCCAATGTTGCACGGCTACGCCGCCGGCGCGCGGTGGCGGGCGTACCAGGTCGAGTAGCCGCCCTCGTAGGCATGCGCCTCGCCGCCCGAGACGTCGACGATCCGGTCGGCGATCCGGTCGAGGAAGTAGCGGTCGTGCGACACGGCGACGACGGTGCCGTCGTAGCTCTCGATCGCCGCCTCGAGCGTTTCGACCGAGTCGATGTCGAGGTGGTTCGTCGGCTCGTCGAGGACGAGGAAGTTCGCGCCGCCGCGCATGAGCAGGAGCAGCTCGAGCCGCGTCCGCTCGCCGCCCGAGAACGAGGCGACCGGCTGGCGGCACTGCTCGTAGGTGAAGAGGAACCGCAGGAGGGCCTGGACGGCCTCCTCCTCGGTGCACGGCTTCTGGGCGCGCAGGATGTCGACCGGCGTCTGGCCCGGCGGCGCCGGTGAGTGCTCCTGGGCCAGGTAGCCGATGCGGATCGACGGGCCGCGCCAGACCTCGCCGTCGGCGGGTGGCAGCATGCCGGTGAGCGACTTCACAAGGACGCTCTTCCCGCTGCCGTTTCGCCCGATGACGCCGATCCGCTCGCCGCGGAAGATCGTGAGGTCGACGTCGAGCAGCACGGGGTCGCCGTCGAACGCGGCCGTGAGGCCCCGCATCTCCGCGACGCGCTTTCCGCCCCGCTCGCCGCTTCGCAGGGCGAGGCCGATCCTGCGCCGCTCGAACACCGGCCGCTCCACCTTGTCCATCCGCTCGATCCGCCGCTGGGTGTTGCGGGCCCGGATCGTGTGACGGCGGTCGTCGACCATGCTCGCCCACTGCTTGTAGCGCCGGATCGCCTCCTCGAGGCGGGCGATCTCCTTCTGCTGCGCGGCGAACGCGGCCGCCTGCTGGTGGAGCTCGAGCTCCCGCGCGGCCTGGTAGGCCGAGTAGTTGCCGGGCCACATGCGGATGACGCCGCGGTCGAGCTCGGCGATCGCGGTGACGGTCTCGTCGAGCAGGTAGCGGTCGTGCGACACCATGACGACCGCCCCGGGAAACTCGTCGACCAGCTCCTCGAGCCCGCTGCGGCGCACGGCGTCCAGGTGCGTCTCGGGCTCGTCGAGGAGCAGGAGGTCGGGCTCCTGGGCCAGGCAGGCGGCGAGGGCGACGAGCTTGCGCTTGCCGCCCGAGAGCTCGGCGTGCGGGCGCTCGACCTCGTCGTCGGTCAAGCCGAGCGTTTCGAGGTGTCCGCGCACGGTGCCGTCGAACGTGTGGCCGCCGAGCTGGTCGTACTCCTGGATGAGTCGCTCCTGCCGGTTGATCGCCCGCTGCATGACGGCCATGTCGGCCATCGCCTCGGGGCTTCCCAGCCGGGCCGCGCACTCCTCGAGCTCCCGCTCGACGCGTGCGATGTCGGGCCGGGCCGCGTGGCAGATCTCGATGGGGGTCCGAGGGTCGGGGCCGACGAGCTGGGGGAGGTAGGAGGCGACCATCCCGCGCCGGCGCACGGCCGGGGCGGAGTCGGGCTCGTCGAGTCCGGCGAGGATCCGAAGGAGCGTGCTCTTGCCGGAGCCGTTCTGGCCGATGACGCCGATCCGGGCCCGCTCATCCACCTCGAGGTCGAGGCCCTGGAGCACGGTCCGGCTGCCGTACGACTTGACGGCGTCGCGGAGCGCGATGAGCCTCATCGCGGGTCGGTGCAGAGCTGCCCGCGCGACCGGCTCAGGCACACGAGCCCACGCAGGATGCCGTCCGGATCGACCACGGCGAGGCGGTCGGTGCCGGCGGCGTCCATCCGCTCGAGCGCGGCGGCGACGGTGTCGTCCTGCGCGGCGGTGCCGGTCGCTTTGGACGCCAGGCTCGCGACCGCGGCGGCGTCGTCCGCCCCGTCGACGTCCGCGCGCGTGAGCTCGCCGGCGTAGCGGCCGTCGTCCACGACCAGCGCCGTGCGGACGCTCGGGCTCTCGAACATTCGGCGCGCATCGGCGACGGTGGCCGTGAGCGGAAGCGTCTTCGGCTTCGAGATCATGACCTCGCCGACCGTCAGGACCGCTGCCTCGTCCAGGGTGACATGACTGGTTCCCATCGCCGCAGAAGTGTACTGTCGGAGCCGCGGATGATCGACCTGCCGGACAGCTCGCTCACCCCGCTCGTGCTCCGCCACGCCCGGAGGCTCGGGGCGAAGCCCGCGCTGGTCGACTCGGCCTCGGGCCGTGCGATCGCATATGGCGACCTGCCGGGCGAGATCGCCGCGACGGCTGGGGCGCTCGCGGCCGCGGGGCATCGACCCGGCGATGTCGTCGGCGTCGTGCTGCCGAACGTGCCGGAGTTCGCGGTCGTCTTCCACGGGACGCTCGAGCACGGCGGTGTCGTCACGCCCGTGAACCCGGCGCTCACGACCGCCGAGATCGGGCGCCAGCTCGGCGATGCCGGCGCCCGGTTCGTCATCACATCGGCTGAGCTCGAGCCGTCGGTGTCGACGGCCGCCGGCAGCGCGCGAGTGCTGGTGGTCGGCTCGGCTGACCTGCGCGCCGAGCCCGTTCCGCCCGAGCCGACGGGCCCCGAAGACCTCGCGGCGCTGCCGTACTCCAGCGGGACGACCGGCTTCCCCAAGGGCGTGATGCTCACCCACCGCAACCTGACCGCCAACATCGTCCAGGTCGAGGGCGTGTTCCGGTGCGACGAGGACGATGTCCTTCTGGCGGTCCTCCCGTACTTCCACATCTACGGCCTGACGGTGAACATGAACTTCGCGCTGGCGCGTGGGGCGACCGTGGTCACGATGGCGCGGTTCGACCTGGCGGCGTTCCTCGAGACGATCGAGCGCCACCGGGTGACGCGCGCATTCCTCGTGCCTCCGATCCTGCTCGCGCTCGCCAAGCACCCGCTGGTCGACCGCCACGATCTGAGTTCGCTCGACCTGATCGTGTCGGGCGCAGCGCCCCTCGACGAGCGGATCGCCAGAGCGGTCGCCGACCGGATCGGGTGCCGGGTCGTCCAGGGCTATGGGCTGACCGAGACCAGCCCGGTGACGCACCTCCCGCCGGAGGGGCCGGGCATGACGGCCAAGCCCGGGTCGGTCGGGCCGCCGCTTCCGGGGACGGAGTGCAGGGCGGTCGACATCGCGTCGGGTGAGCCGCTGCCGGCGGGCGCCGACGGCGAGATCGTGATCCGCGGGCCGCAGGTGATGCGCGGCTACCTCCGCGACGACGCCGCCACCGCGGCGGCGATCGATGCGGAGGGGTGGTTCCATACGGGCGACATCGGGCATGTCGACGAGGATGGATGGCTCTTCATCGTCGACCGTCTCAAGGAGCTGATCAAGGTGCGCGGCCTCCAGGTCGCTCCGGCCGAGCTCGAGGCGGTGCTCCAGGCCCACCCGGCCGTTGCCGACGCCGCGGTCGTCCCGTCGCCCGACCGGCACGGGGGCGAGGTGCCGAAGGCGTTCGTCGTCCTGCGCGACGAGGCGGATCTCGACGACCTGCGCGCGTATGTCGCCGACCGGGTCGCGCGGCACAAGCGCATCCGCCGGATCGAGGCCGTCGACGAGATCCCCCGAAGCCCGTCAGGGAAGATCCTGCGCCGCGTCCTCGTCGAGCGAGAGCGCGAGGCGGCCGCGCTGGGGAGCGGCCGATGAACGCCGGCGGCCGCCTCGTGCCGCTCTCCGGCACCGACTGGGCCGACGACGCGCCCGGCATCCGCGCCCGCGCCGTCGAGGGCGTCGACGGCCGCCGCTTCGCGATCGTCGAGTACGGGCCGGGCGCCGCCCGCGAGGACTGGTGCCTCGACGGCCACTACGGCCTCGTCCTCGAGGGCGAGATCGAGTACCACTTCGAAGACGGCAGCCCGCCGCTCCGCATCGCCGCCGGAGACGCGCTCTGGCTCGTCGGCGGCGGCCCCGCCCACCAGGGCCACAACGTCGCCGCGGGTGCGACCACGCTCTTCCTCATCGATCCCGTCTAGAACGGCTCGCGCTCGAGGGTCGGCGCCGGCGGCGGCAGGGTCGCTGCGGGTCGTGGTGGGTGGATGGCCACTTGGCCGCCTGGTGAGTGTCATTTGGCTTTCGCCGCGAAGTCGAGACACCCGGGCACCGAGGAGGACGGCCCACCGCTGGTGGGCTGCGCTGGTCGCGTCCCGGCTATCGCCCACGTGTTGGCCACTTGGCCACCTCGTGAGTGTCAATTGGCTTTCTCCCCAAAGTCGAGACGCCTCGTCACCCACCCGCAACACCCCGCCCGCCACACTCACCACACCGTGCCCACCGCCCATCTTCCCACCCTCTACAAGGCCCGCAAGGTGCCGACCAAGCAGATCGTGTGTGCGATCTGCGCTGAGCGGACGCGCGGAAGGACGCAGGCCGTCGACCTCGGGTACGGCGTCACCGTGCACCTGTGCCGAGGGCACGCCTCGCACGAGTTCCAGACGCAGCGTTCCGGCCGAGACCTTGTCCTCACGCTGCAGCGCCTGTGGCAGGCGCACGGCTGCCTCACGACCGCCCGATCGAACGCGCTCCGCAGGCACCTCGTCGCGTGCAGCGGAGCCGAGGCGCGCCCCAGGCCGGGCTCCTACTCCTGGCCCGCGCTGCGGCATGAGGCCGAGGCCGCCTTCGCGCAGGGCACCCCCGCCGACGCCGTCATCACGGCCCTCCGTCGCCTTCACGCCGCCGGCGCCGCGACCCCACCCAGCATCCGCACGATGCGCCGCTGGAACGCCGAGCGCCGCTGGCTCGCCCGCGGCCCCGCCCCCTGACCCCTATGCGAACGGGTAGTCCGGCCGCTCGCGCAGCGAGTCGAGGTCGCGGTCGTCCTCTGCCCACGCGGCCGTCTTCGGCTCGAGCTCGGCCGCCCGGCTCAGGTGCTCGGTCGCATCGTCGGCCCGGCCGGCGAGCGCCTCGAAGCATGCGAGGTTGTAGAGCGTCGAGGCGTTGTCGGGGTAGAGCTCGACCGCCTCGCGCATGAGCGCGATCCCCGCCTCGTGCTCGCCGGCGCGGACGAGCGGCTCGGCCGCGAACGACCACTCCCACGGCGACGGCCGGAACGCCTCACCCGGGACGCCGCCCAGCGCGAGCACGGTCGTGCCGTCAGCGGCTGCGACCGCCGCACGCCGTGCGGCCGGATCGCGTACGAAGACGAGCGTCCCGGGCCCCGCGTCGATCTCGTCGCCGGCGACCGTGAACGTGGCCCGGCCGCGTGATGACGGCGTACACCTCCTCGTGGCCGCCGGCGCCGCCGCCCTGCTCGTCGTGCTCCTCGACGACGTGCTCGCCGGCGTCGCCCGTGTACGCGTTGATGCCGAAGGCCTCGATTCCGAGCGTCCGCCGCACGGGCTTCCAGCGCACGCCGGCGACGGGGATCGCCTCGATCTCGTCGAGGCGCATGACGCCGTACGGGGCGGGCGGCTCCACGCCGTGAGGCTACACGACGGCGGTATCCTCCCCGCTCGTGGTTCCGACCGACTCCCTGCTCGCGTTCGCCGCGACGGCGTTCGCGCTGATCGTGATCCCCGGCCCGAGCGTGCTCTTCGTCATCAGCCGGGGTGTCGCGCTGGGCCGCCGTGCGGCGGTCGCGACGGTGCTCGGGAACGCCGCAGGCGCATACACGCAGGTGATCGTCGTCGCGCTCGGGCTCGGGACGCTCATCGAGCGCTCGGCGACGCTCTTCACCGCGGTCAAGCTCGTCGGCGCGATGTACGTGGTGTTCCTGGGCGTGCAGGCCTTCCGGCACAGGGAGCGGCTCGCGAGCGTGATCGACGCGGCGACGGCGCCGCGCGGCACCCGAAGGATCCTGCGGGAGGGGTACGTCGTGGGGATCACCAACCCCAAGTCCGCGGTCTTCATGGCCGCGGTGCTGCCGCAGTTCGCCGATCCGGGCCGGGGGCATGTGCCCCTGCAGCTCCTGCTCCTGGGGCTCGTGTTCGTGGCCATCGCCCTCGTCTCGGACAGCATCTGGGGCCTTGCCGCGGGCTCGGCCCGGGTGTGGCTGGGAAGGTCGCCCCGCCGGCTGGCCGCGCTCGGCGGGCTCGGCGGGCTCGTCATGATCGGCCTCGGCGTTCGCCTGGCCGTCACCGGCCGTCAAGACTGAGCGGCTAGCGTTGGGGGCGTGACGGCCTTCACCAGGCGGCGGCTCCTCACTGCCGGCGTGGGCGGCGTCGCCGGCGCCGGCGTGCTCGCGGCCGTGGCGGCCGGCCCGGCCGGCCTTCATGACGATGCTCGCCAGCTCCGCGACTGGATCCTGCGCCGCCCCGACCCGTTCATCCCGTCGGCGCCCGAGGGAGTTGTCCGGCTCGAGACCGTGCACTCCGCCGCCCGCGGGCGCGACGTCGACCTCTTCACGGCTGTGCCGCACGGGTACGGCGATGGAAAGGGCCTCCCGGTATGCCTCGTCCTCCACGGCGCCACGGCGCGGCCGCGGGACTTCCAGCCGTTCGGCCTGCCGCGGTTCCTGACGGCCGCGGTGCGCCGGGGAGCGCCGCCGTTCGTGCTCATGGGCGCCGACGGCGGCCTGCTCTACTGGGAGCGCGATCCGGCGAGCGCCGACGACCCCGAGCGGATGGTGCTCGACGAGCTGCCGCGCTGGGCCGCGCAGCGCGGGTTTGACGCCGGCCGGCTCGCGGGGTGGGGATGGTCGATGGGCGGCTTCGGCGTGCTGCACATCGCCGAGGTGAAGCCCGGATTCCTGCGCGGCGCGGCCGCGTTCAGCCCTGCGGTGACGCCGGGCGACGGCGTGTTCGCGTCGATCGCAGCCCTCGCCGGGACGCCGCTCGGTGTGTGGTGCGGGCGCGACGACCCGCTCTACCCGAACGTGCGCCGGCTGGTTGCGGCCCTCCCCGAGCCGCCGCGTGTCGTCGCCTACGCGCCCGGCGCGCACACCCGCGTCTACTGGGACAGCGTGACGCTGCCCGCCCTTGCCTTCGTCGGCGGCGTCCTGGGAGCGACGTGAGCGGGCGAGACGTCGTCGTGGTCGGCGTCCCGATCGACTCGCTCGGAAAGCCCGGCGGCACCGAGCTCGCGCCCGCGGCCCTCCGCGAGCAGGGGATCGTGGAGATCCTCGGCGCGCGCGACGGCGGCGATCTCGACGTGCGCATCGTGGGGACGGAGCGCGATCCCGAGAGCGGGATCGTCGGCTACCCGACCGTCGTCTCGACCTGCGAAGGCGTCCGCGACGGCGTCGCGCCGCTCATCCGCGGCGGGGCCTTCCCGGTCGTCCTCGGCGGCTGCTGCACGCTCGTCCCGGGCGTCGCCGCCGCGCTCCGGGCGCCGACCCGAGCCGCGGGCCTGGCCTACATCGACGGCCACCTCGACCTCTACGACGGCCGCACCAGCCCGACCGGCGAGGCGGCCGACGTGCCGCTCGCGGTCGCCGTCGGCCATGGCGATCCGGCGCTCGTCAGCTCGGGCCGGCCGTGCCGATGATCGAGCCGCGCCACGTCGCGCTGCTCGCCCACCGCGACACCGACGAGGCCGCTCGTACGGAAGCGTCATGCCCGGCGATCTCGGGATCGGCGTGTCGCTCGACTGCCCGAGGTGCAGTCGGCGGGCCCGGCGACCGTCCCGGCTGGCCGACGCCGCGGGCCGGTTCTGGCTCTCGATCGACGTGGACGTCATGTCCGACGCGGCGTTCCCGTCGACGCCGGTCAAGCAGCCGGGCGGCCTCGAGGTCGAGGAGCTCGTGGGGCTGGCGCGACCGCTGGCCCAGCATCCGGCCTGTGCCGGGCTGAACCTGATGTGCTACGACGTCGACATGGACGACGCCGAGCGATCCTCCGCCCGGGCGCTCGTCGAGCTGGCCCGGCGCCTCGTTGCTACCAGCGCGTGACCCAGTCGGCCGTCCAGACGCACGCGCCGGAGTAGCCGAGGAAGCGGCCGCAGGCCCGGGCGACGCCGATCGTCCGGTACTTGGGTGACAGCAGGATCGCGCGGTGCTCGGGGCTGTGCATCCACGCCCGGACGGTGGCGCGCGGGCCCGACTGCGTCCCCCAGCCCCAGGCGAGCGTCTCGCCGGCGAGCCAGTTGTAGCCAGAGACGTACCCGGTCTTCAGGATGCGGTCGGTCATGGTCGACCCGGTCGGGCTCGTGTGGGCGAAGTAGTCGCGCCCCATCATGTCGTCGGAGTGGCGGATCGCGGCGACGTGGAGCGCGCGGCTCGAGCTGACCGGAGCGAGACCGTGGCTGGGCGCGGACGTGATTGATGCGCTTGACGAGGAGCTTCCGCGGAGGCGTGGACGAGGCTGCGGCGAGCGCCGGCTGAGCGGCCGAAACGGCCACGAGGGCGGCTGCGAGGACGATGAGTCGTGCGAGCATGCCCTGTCAGTCGGCGCTCGCCGGCGGCCCCGGCATCGCCGTGGCGGCCATTCTGGGTCACCGCCTGAAGGCGGAGGGCCTCCCCGAAACGGCGTATGGAGCCCTCTACGACCGCGGCTGAGGCTCGGGGCAGGTCACCGTCGTCGGGTCGGAGTACGCGTCGGCGAACTTCGCCGGCCCGGCCGGGGTCTCGGTCCAGAAGCCGGCGTGGATTCGCCACGGGTTCCGGCAGAGCGGGGTGAACGCCTCCGTGCCGTCGCCGTCGTCCCAGTAGAGGACGCAGCAGGTGGGATCCTGGGTCTGGGTGCTCCCGGCGTCGAAGTACGTGTTCACCGCCGGGTAGTAGATGTGGTTGAAGACGAGCCGGCCCCCGTGCCACGTGCCGTCGTCGGCCTGGTACTGCGGCGAGAGCGCGACCCGCCACGCCGGATCGCACGTCGCCGAGACGGAGTTCGTGCCGACCATCCAGCCCACCACGGGATCCTTGACGATCCACGTCGGGCCGATCGACGCCGTGCATGTCGGGTCGGCGCCCGCCTCCGGCGCCGACGTGGCCGCGGCGATCACCGCGGCCAGGAGCGTGATCAGGGCGAACCGGCGCATTCGTGACCTCCTGGTCATGCCGGCGTGGGCCTGTCGGTGACCTGGCTCCACAGGTGCGTGGCAAGTTCACGAGCGTTCGGGACGTGGCTCCACTCCTCCTCGAGCGCGGCGGCGCACGCGTCGCGCATGAACGCCTTCCCGTCGATCGCCGACGCCCGGCCGTCCTCGCCGAGCCGGTCGATCAGGAGCGCGACGAGCTGACAGCAGCCGTCGATCCGGCCCCACAGGTAGTCCTGCTCACGGCCGGGGCGGGCGAAGAACGCGCCGAAATGATGCGTGGCCATGCCCGCGAGCTTGGGCTTCGTGCGGTCGGGAGGCTGCACGATCTGCGTCTCGCGCGGGCTGACGCGGTAGAGCTCGATCTGGCCGTCGCGCTCGCCGACCCCGTCCTCGACCGTGAGCGGGTACGTGATCGCATCCCAGATGGGAAACCCGATGTACCTGCGCAGCAGGTCCGCGCGCAGCTCCGCTCGCCGCCCCTCGCGCCAGTCGGCGAGCGCGGCGAGGAGGCGGGTGAACGTCGTCCCGCCGAAGGAGCCCATCGCCTTCTCGAGCACGGCTCGCGCGAGCGTCTCGAGCGCCTCGAGGTCCGAGGCGTTCGCGGCGACGAACTCGCTGAGCTTCGTCTCGAGATCCCAGTCCGGGTCGAACTCGGCGGGCGGGAGGAGTCCCCGAAGCGCCGCGCCGCCGAACGTGGCGTGTGCCCGGGCTCGGAGGTCGTCGTCGGCGACGAGCGTGTCCCACGCGTGCTCGAGATCCGACGCGCGCTCGGAGAGGACGTGCTTCACGGCGTCGATCTGGGCGCGGTCGGGGCCGCCGGGTTCGCCGGCGCCGTACAGCCAGGCGGCGCCGTCGCGTACGAACCCGATCCGGCGCCGCTCGTAGTCGACGTCGAAGGCGCGCAGGAACTCGACCTGGGCCGTTCGAGAGTCCGAGGACGGATGCGTCTGTGCCGCCGACGTCGGGCAGGAGCCCGGCCGCGACGGCGGCGCGGCGCATGACCTCGCCGACGAGCTCGCGCGGCAGGCCGTCGGCGTATCCGCACACGTCGGCGATGTCCTCGGCGAACCGGTCGACCACGTGGCCGATCTTGATCCGTCCGTAGGTCGACGTCAGATCGGGGCTGGCGTGGGCGGCGCCTGCGACGGCCTCCCACCACCCGGCGGCCGGATTCGGCGCCGGCGTCGGCGAGCGGATTCGGGCCGCCGGCAGCCGCCTCGCGCGCGATGTCGTCGACGCGCTCTGCGACGGCGTCGAAGCGCTGCTCGATCACCGACCGGAGCGCCAGCACGCGGTCGTTCCTCTCGCGCACTCTGGCGATCTGGTCGCCCATCGTCTGCGACAGCGGGATCGTCGAGACGCTCCTGAACGTCTCCATGACGACGTTGGCCTCGGGAACGTCGAGGTCCGGGAGGTCGAGAGGCTCGGTCGAGGCGACGACCGTGGGTGACGGCTCCACGTACACGAGCGCGCGGCGCACCTCAACCTGCGACGTGCGCCGCCGGATGGCCGCGATGGCCGCGTCGAACGGCATGTTGTCGAGCACGCCGCCGTCGACGAAGCGGCGGACGATGCCCTTGTCGTCGCCCGGGAACCGGCGCAGGTAGCGGTGGGCGATGTCGTCCCAGTCCGCCTTCTCGCCCGCGCCCTTGATCTGCTGTCGGAAGTGATCGAGGCTGACCGGCGCGAACGCGCCCGGGAACGACGCCGTCGCGCGCGCGGCGAACGCGAGCATCCCGACGTCGGGGTCGAGCGATCCTCCGCCCGCTCCGTGGATGCGGAAGACGTGGCGGTGCGCCTCGTCGAAGACCAGCTCGTGCGAGAGCGGGACGGCGTCGTAGTGCCCGGCGAACTCGGTCGACGTCACCGCCAGGTCGATCCCGCTCCCGGCGAAGAGGAACGGCGCCGCCGCAGGACGCGTGCGCTTCTGCATCCCGTTCAGGGCGTCCCATGTAAGCGAGCACATGAGATCTCCGTGGAGGGCGCTTCGCGGGGGGTCCTTCACGAATTCGATGACCGGCGTCTTGAGGCGGCGGGCCGCGCCCACGCGGTGTGCCCACTTTCCGACCGCCGACCGGGCGAACCAGGACGGGTGCGCCGGAGCGGGGCCGAGGAGCTTGTCGAGTTGCGGCGCGATCCCGTGGAGGCTCGACTCGGCCCGCACCTTGGCCAGGAGCGCCTCCACCTTCGGGTCGAGGAGCGTCCCGAAGTCCGCCTTCTCGATCCAGAAGTTGCGGATCGCCTCCTGCGAGTAGTCGCCGTCCAGGGCGCGGGCGAGGCAGATGCCGTTGATCCCGCCGGCGGACGTCCCGGCGACGATGTCGACGCCGACCTGGATCCGGTGGGGATCGCCGTGCGCGGTGGCGTCCGTCTCGAGCGCCTCGATCAGGCGCGCGTAGACCGCGGCCGTCCCCGACGGCGCGCCCGCAGCCGGCTCGAGGCGAAGCGCGGAGGCCGTCACGAGCTCCTGGATCTCGCGCGTGATCCCGCTCATGTAGATCGCGAGCGACACGCCGCCGTAGCAGACGAGCGCCAGCCTGACCTCGAGCGTTTCGGATCCGTTGGCAGCCATGAAACTCCCCTCAGCGATGGACGTGGAAGGCCTGGTGGGCCGGGTTCAGGCGCGCCGCCTCGGCGTGCAGGCGCTCGCCGTCGCTCGCGCGCCCGGCGGCCGTTGAGATCACACCCGCCTGGTGGAGCATGTGCGGGTCGCGGACGCCGGCCGCAAGCGCCCTGTTCGCGAGCTCGAGCGCCTCGCCGTGCCGGCCCGTCCGGTGGTAGGCCCACGCCAGCGCCATCTCGGTGGCGTAGTGCGGCCGGAGGGCGTGATCCCGTTCGGCCCAGTCCACGGCGGCGGCGCCGTCGTGCTCGACATCCGCGTAGTACTCCGCCAGGTGGTGGTGGTACTGCACCTCGCCGCGGCCCGCCGAATCGAGGTACCCGGCCAGCGCCCGCTCGTGCCAGGCGCGCGCCGCGTCGGGATCCCCCGCGTGCCGGTGGAGGTCGCCGACCGCCTGGGCCAGCTCGGGCCGCCCGGCCCGGAGGGCGGCGCTCTCGTAGAGCGCGATCGCCTCGTCGATGCGGCCCTGCGCGGCTCGCAGCTCGGCGGTGTGCTCGTCGACGACCCAGTAGCCGGAGTACGCAGCCTCGGCTCGCTCGTAGTGATGCTCCGCGGCGGCGAGGCGGCCGTGACGCAGGTGCAGGAGGCCCCGCTGCACCTCGACCCAGGCGTACTGGCGGAGCTCCTTGGCGGTGATCTCGTCGGCGGCCTCGGCGTAGAGCGCGTCGGCCCTGTCGGGGTCGCCCAGCGTCCGTTCGAGGTGCGCCAGCCGCGCAAGGTCCGCCCACGAGTGGGTCTCGGCGACGAGTCGCTCGTAGGCGCGACGCGTCTCCCCGTAGCGGCCGAGCTGGAGGTCGACGTCGGCCTGGATCGCGCGGCCGTCGGGCGAGCCGGCGAGCCCCTCGCCCAGCGCGAGGCTCGCGACCGCGTCGTCGAGCCGGTGCTCCTTCAGATGGACGCCGGCGCGCAGGAAGCACAGGTCGGGCCACGGGCCGAACCGCTCGAGCGCCGCATCGAGCGCGGCGGCGGCCCGGCGCATCTCGGCGAGGTCGCCCGAGAGCGACGCCCGGTTCACGCGGCAGGAGGCGAGGCGGGTCGCGTCCTGGGCGTTCGCAGGCCCCGGGCGCTCGAGCTCCGCGATCTCGGCCGAGAGCCGGTCGAGGTCGCGGGCGTGATCCGTTGCGAGGGCGGTGGCGCTAGTACCCGGCATGAGGCTCGGCGAGGTAGGGGAACTCGGTCAGGAACTCGCGGTCGTTCCGAAGCGGGTTGGGCGGCGTCTTCGGAAGGATCGGCGCCGCGTCCCAGAGCGCCTGGTCGTTCAGGACGTCGAGGTGGTACGGACGGCCGTTGAGCTTGGCCTCCATGTCGAGGAAGAGCGACAGGAACCGCGTCGCCACCTGATCCTCGAGCCGCCTTCCGAACGGCCACGTGCCGGTCGTGTCCATGTCGATCGCGCAGACGTTGGGGACGAAGATCTCGAACGACCGGCGAAGCGGTATGTCGGCGCCGGTCGGATTCCACGAGTCGTCGGGCATGTTGAGCTTCTGGAAGATCAGCCGCCGGACGCGCGGGAACGCCGTCGCGGCCAGCGAGTACGTGCGGTGCACCGAGACGGGCGAGTCGTCGTGGTCGAATGACGTCGCGAGACCGAGCGCAGAGATCGACGGCCCGAACCCCCACCCGAGGTGCGCGAGCCGCTTCACGAAGTGCGGCGCGAGCCAGAAGTTGTTGGCGCCGAGCTGGCGGTTGTCCTCCCGCTCGGAGAGGCCGGCGTCGGCGAACGGCTGGCCCACCGTGTCGACGAGCTTGTAGCGCTTCAGCTCGTCGTCGAGCTTGATGGCGTCGATGAGCGCCCACGGATGCTCGATCCACAGCGGATGGTCGGGGATCGTCTCGACCTTGTTGGCGGCCTTCAGCACCCAGCTCTCGCCCCACACGTTCACGATCCGATCGCGCTCGGGCTGGTGCGTCAGGTAGCGCAGCGGCAGCTCGAGGATGATCGCGTTCACGTTCCTGCCGGCCTGGGCATCGACGCCGCTGTAGACGAAGCGGAAGTTGCCGTCGGCGTCCTTCGCGAACCGGTCGCCCTCCCAGGTGAGCGGCCCGGGCGGGAGGTCGCGCTTCTCGCCGTGCCCCAGGAGCGGATGCTCGGGGTCGAAGTTGAACAGGTGGTTCCCCTCGAGCTCGAGGAGCGTCTTCGGGATGGGAAGCTCGCGCAGGTCGGGGCGGGTGTGGGGGACGTGGTAGAACTGGGGCGCGTAGTTGATCGACCTGAAGAACCCCGGCAGGTCGTTGAAGAACGCGTCGTCGCGCCCGCCCAGGAAGAGGCGGATCGCGCTCCCGTCCGGCGCCTTCTCGGTCACCGACGAGTCGAGGTCGACCGTGACCGAGAAGCTGCCGCCCGGGAAGTTCAGGAAGTCGACCTTCGCTCGCCGCTCGGCGTCGGCCGTCACCCGCACCTCGGCCGCGCGCAGCTCCCCGAGGTACTTGTCCTTGACCGCGCCGACGTACTCGAGGAGCGTGTGGAGGCTGGGGTCGTGGTCGGGCCACACGGGCCGCGGGGCGGTCGTGATCTGGAGGCGGTAGAGCATGTCGGTGTCGAACACGCCCGCCGTCGGCACCGACGCGAACGTGAGGGCGATGACGACCCGCTCGCCGTCGCTTCGGTCGTCGCTCGGGTACCCGAACATGTCGTAGACATCCGCCGCGCTGACGTCGATGTCGGAGAAGATCGAGTTGACGGCGTTGGGGTCGTTGTGGTCGGCCACAGCTCCTCCTCAGGCGGGCACGGTGACGGGCACGCCGGCGTCGGCCAGCACGGCGTCGCTCGCCTTCTCGCTGATCATGTAGGTGGGGGTGACGATGAAGTAGCCCGGGATGCGCGGGAAGACCGAGGCGTCGACGACGCGGAGGTTCTGCGCCCCGCGCACGCGGAAGCTGCCGTCGAGGACGGCCATCGGGTCGTCGTCGCGCCCGATCTTGCAGGTGCACGACGCGTGGTGGCCCCAGGCGTGGGTGCGCACGAACTCGCGCAGCTCCTCGTGCGTCCCGACCGCCTCGCCGGGGACGAGCTCGGAGGCGGTCATGCCCGAGCGGTGCGCCATCCGCCGCACGAACTCGATGCCCCAGACGACCGCATCGAGGTCCTCGTCGCCGCCGGGGCTGCCCTCGTCGAAGTAGCGGAAGTCGATGTCGGGCACCTCCGCCGGATCGGCCGACCGCAGCGTGACCGTCCCGGCCGTGTTGCGCGTGTGGGCCTTCAGGATCGCCCAGGTGAAGACGTTTCGCTGGCGGTCGAGGTCGCGCGAGTAGCCGGGGTAGTAGCCCTCGAAGCGAGCGGGAAGCCCGAACACGAAGAGGTCGGCCCGGGGCACGATCGCGACGACGGCGCCGTTGCTCGTGTACGCGCCCTTCCCGTGCCGCCACTCGGTGAAGCACCGGTCGCCCGTCTCGCCGTCCACCGGAGGGGCGAAGCTGCACCCGTCGAGCAGGGTGAACCGGTCGTCGCGAAGCTCGCTCACGACGCCCACCTCGTAGCGGTCCTGGAGGTTTGCGCCGACGCCGGGCAGGTCGACGCGCACCGGGATCCCGTGTGCCTCGAGCTCCTCGCGCGGGCCGATCCCCGAGAGCTTCAGGAGCTGCGGCGTCGAGAAGGCGCCGCCGGCCAGGATCACCTCGCGGCGGACGAGGACGCGCTTCAAGGCGGCGATCGGTTGCGAGGGGTGATCTGCGGGCGCGGATCGGCGGCGTAGGCGTGCGGAACGTCGAGGTACTCGACCCCGACCGCCGTCATCTCGTCGTCGAAGCACCACCTTCGTGACCAGCGCGTGCGTCCGGACGACGAGGTTCCCGTGCCGCTCGGCCGCGGCGTGCTGGATGCGCTCGCGGGTGCCGTTCCGGCGGCCGTGGGCGGTCGCCAGCGGCACGAGCCACAGGCCGCGCAGGCTGCCGCCGGCGACCCGCCAGTCGTTCGGGTCGAGCCAGGTGCGCAGGTAGCGGTGGTAGTCCTCGATGCGCGAGAGCCCCTCGACGGCGCTTCGCAGCTCGGACCGGGCGGCCGACACGATCTCGCCGAGGAGCGCCTCGTCGTGCAGCGCCACGGTGGCGTCGGGCAGGCTCGTCGTCAGCCAGCCGCCGTAGCCGTGCCGGCGGCGGTTCCCGAGGAGCCGCTGCCACCAGTGCACGTACGTGTTCCGCTCGAGCCGCTCGAAGTACCCGCGCATGGCATCGCCGCTCCAGGACGGGTCGCCGAGCTCGTCGGCGATCGCATCCCAGTCCGATCTCGGCCCGGAGATCGTGATCATCGCGTTGTGGGCCGTGCAGCCGCCGAGCGTGCCGGCCCGCGGATACCAGACGCCGCCGCGGTCGGCGACGAACTTGGGGTCGCGCCGCCCGCGCTCGTCATCGGAGTAGTGGCGCACGAAGTAGTCCCAGCGGAGCGCCTCGTCCTCGGTGGCCTCGCCGTGGAATGCCGGCACCGTGGAGTCCATGCGCTCGTCGTCGCCGCCCGCCTCGAGCAGCAGCACGCGCATCCCGGCCCGGGCGAGGTTGACGGCGATCGGGCCCGCCGCCGGCGCCGGAGCCCACGACCACATAGTCGAACTCGACGGCGTCCGCCATTGCGGCCGTCAGGTCTGCGGCGTCCGCGCGACCAGTGCGAGCGCCGTGTTGACGGACGAGATCGCCGCGGCCGTGGCGGCGGAGCGGAACGGCACCTGGCGGCGGGCGCCTGCGACGACGGCCGAGGCGACGTCGGACGCGTGGATGAGGAGCGCGAGCCGAAGCGCGTGGTCCCGCACCTCCTTGTCGCGCAGCAGCAGGTCTCCGCCGATGACGACCGTCCGGATGCCGAAGAGCCGGAACGGGTAGACCGCGGTGTCGTCGGCCGCCAGCCGCCGGGTGAGGAGCCGTGGGGCCAGGAGCGCGCTCGCCCCGTTCACGATCCGGATCGTCGCGAGCGCGATCCGGGCGTAGTCGCTGGTCGTCCGGGTGCTAGCCACCGACCGCCGTCCAGGGGGCGAACGGGTTCTCGACGCCCTCGAGCGCGGGCTCGAGCTCCGGGAAGTGGCGCAGGAGGATCGTCCGCATCGTGTTCTCGTTCACCCAGTCGAAGCCGGCCTGGGTGTAGACCTCGGGCCGGAAGTCGCGCGTGAAGAAGCGGTCGCTCTCGAGCCGCCGGGACGCCATCAGGATGAAGACGCGAAACGCGGTGTCGCTGAACCCGAACCCCTTCGGCTTGGGCTCGGCGTACATCCCGATCATCAGGTCGACCCGCTCGACGTCGCCGTAGATCCGGCGCAGCTCCTCGGCCCACACCGGGTTGTCGGTCAGCTCCTCGAACGACGAGACCGGGTTCATGTGGAAGAGGCGGCGGAACTCGTTGTAGCGCGGGACGCCACGCTCGCGCACGCGCAGGATGTCGATGGACGCCAGGTCGATCAGCGAGCCGTCGGCGCGATCGAAATGCTGGAGGTACTTCGGATAGTTGTGCAGCGTGATCGCGCCGGGGTGCGAGCGCCCGAACGAGTAGAAGAGGTCGGCCATCGACACCTCGGACAGCCGCTCGCGGACGTGCAAGACGCCGACGTCGGGCAGCTCGTGCTCGGCGAGGACGCGGTCGTCGTCGACCGAGCGGAACGTGAACTGATCGGGGATCAGCGGGTGCATCCGGTAGACGGCCACGAACTCCTCGGTCAGCGAGTACGGCACTCCGTGGTGGTTCGTCTGCGAGCCCGGGATGCCGTGGAGCACCTCGTCGTCGGTGACGTGCCCGACCAGGTCGTGGAGATGCTCGCCGAGCAGGCCGTACCAGTTGGTGCGGAGCGCGAGGACGGTGGTCGGGTGGGCGATGATCGCCGGAGTCCAGTCCACCGTGTGGACCTTGGCCATGAGCGCCGCATTCACGAGCCGCGCCTTGTCGTAGAGCTCCTGGTCGGACATCTCCGGGTATTCCGCAGCGAGCCGCTCGCAGATGGCGTTGTGCTCGCGCATGAAGAGCGAGTGCAGGATGGCGAGGCCGACCCAGAAGTTCCCGGCCACGCCCGACAGGTCGGCGAACTTCTGAAGGTCCTCCGGCGGCAGGCCCAGGTCGTCGATGCGGAGCCGCCCCTTCTCGTGTGACCGCAGGCCGTCGGCGAAGTCCAGCTTGCCGCCGTACACCTGCGATCCGTCCCACCAGTGGGTGTCGCCCGTGACATACGTCGGCGGCCCGCTCGCATCGGGGCTCGGGTCGGGCTTCGTGCGCAGGATCTTCATCGGGTGCTCTGGCCACGGGTCGTCCTTCTCGAGCGGGATCTCCCAGGGGTCGGGCAGCTCCGGATCGTGGCTCAGCCAGTCGTGCACCTCGAACTGGATCCAGGCCCCGGCCAGCAGGTTGAGCGTCGTCGCGGGCTGGAAGGACTCGCGCGTGAGGAGCCGGCGGCTGATCAGCCGTGGGTTCGGGTCGAGCAGCCGCTTCGGATCGTCCGGGTAGGTGTGCTCCAGCGGCACGTTTCGCCCGAACCGGCTTCCGAGCGAGCCCATGAGCGGGTCGTCGAGGTCGTTGTAGGTGCCGTTGATCATCCGCGCACCCAGGTGGCGGCTGACGTCGGGATCCTCGAAGGACGGCTTGTCGAGCGGCCCGCGGCCCGTGTCGTAGAGGTTCTTCGCGCGGAGCCGGTCGCGCAGCCCGATCAGGACGGGGATCGCGGCGATCGTCGGCAGCCGCGCCCAGCCGAACGAGCGGTCGACCTTCTCGGCCGAATCGGAGACAAGCTTCGAGAGCTTCCCCGTCACCCTGGTGCCCTTTCCTCGTATCGCACGGCCGCTCCAGGCCGCGCCTCCACGTCCTCGCCGCGATGAAACACCCTGGTAGCGTCGATGTCAAGTCGCCCTGGGTGGCAACGCAGCGCCGTCTGGCCGTAGTTTCCCCCATCGCGAGATCGGTGCCTGTCCCGATGCCGGGAGGGCCGCCCACCGCCGATACTCCGGGCATGCGGTCGCAGTACGCAGACGTGATGCCCGGCGCGATGAAGGCGATGGTCGCGCTGGTGCGCGAGGTCCGCCGGAGCCCTCTCGAAGGGCCGCTCGTCGAGCTCGTGAAGATCCGCGCGTCGCAGCTCAACGGATGCGCCTACTGCGTCGACACCCATGTGCGCGCAGCCCGGGCCAGAGGAGAGGGCGACCAGCGCCTCCAGCTGCTGCCCGTCTGGCGCGACGCCCCGTGTTACTCCGATCGTGAGCGGGCCGCGCTTCTGTGGTGCGAGGAGCTGACGCTGATCGGCGAGACCCACGCCTCCGACGCCGCGTACGCCGAGGTGGCCGCGGTGTTCTCCGAGGAGGAGCTCGTCGCGCTCACCTACGTGATCGTCTCGATCAACGGGTTCAACCGCCTGGCGGTCGCGTTCCGGCAGCCGGTCGCGGAGCCGCCCGCGGCGCACCTCAAGGCCAGCTGAGCCGATAAGATCGGGCCGCACCCTGGGGAGGTGGCGGTCATGACGAAGTGGGCACTCAGCGCGGCAGCGCTCGTTGCAGCGGCGCTCCTGATCGGCTCGGGCGGGCCTGCGCCGACCGCCAAGGCGGCCACCGGGCCGCCGAACATCGTCGTGATCCTGACCGACGATCAGCGCTACGACGGGGTCGCGTCGATGCCGAACGTCAGACAGCTCCTCGTCGCGCACGGCGTGCAGTTCACGCATGCGTTCGACAACAACCCGCTCTGCTGCCCGGCGCGGGCGACGATCCTGACGGGGCAGAGCTCGGGCCACACGGGCGTGTGGTGGAACGTGAACGGGGCCGACGGCGGGTTCACGGCGTTCGAGCCGCACGAGGGCCAGACGCTCGCCACGTGGCTGCACGGCGCCGGGTACCGGACCGGATTGGTCGGGAAGTACATGAACGGCTACGGGGCCGGGAAGGCCGGCCACATCCCGCTTGGCTGGGACGACTGGCAGGCGCTCGTGCTCGAGGGCGGCGGCTGCTCGACCGACGGCTACTTCGGAGAGTGCATCAGCGACAACGGCGTCCTCGACCACCTCGGAACCTCCCAGGCCGACTACTCGACGACGGTGCTCGGCGCCCGCGCGGTGAGCTTCATCGACCAGGCTCCGGCCTCGCAGCCGCTCTTCCTCTACTTCGCGCCGCGAGCGCCGCACCTGCCGACGATTCCGGCGGCGCGCTACGCGAACGCCTGCGCCACGTTCCCGACGCCCCACCGGCCGGACTACAACGAGGCGGACGTGTCCGACAAGCCGGCCTACATCCGCGCGCTGCCCACCCTCGGAGCGCCCAAGCAGGCGGTCTGGGACGGCCACTGGCGCGACGCGTGCCGGACGCTGCACTCGGTCGACGACCAGGTCGGGCACATCGTCGACGCGCTCTCGAGCACGGGCCGGCTCGACAACACCCTCATCCTCTTCGCGTCCGACAACGGCATGCTGTTCGGAGAGCACCGCTGGATGAACAAGATCGTCCCGTACGAGGAGTCGCTCCGGGTCCCGCTCATCGTGCGGTGGGATGCGGCCGGGACGTCGGGGACGACGGCTCCCGCCATGGTGTCCGACATGGACTACGCCGAGACGATCATGGACGCCGCCGGCGTGCCGTTCCCGGCCGGATACACGACCGACGGTCAGAGCCTGCTCCCGCTCGTGACCGGCTCCGGGTCGATTGCGAAGGAGAAGATCCTGATCGAGCACGGCGGCGGCGTCGTGGTGCCCGCGTACTGCGGCGTGCGCGTCCAGGGATGGACGTTCGTTCGGTACGCGACCGGCGAGGAGGAGCTCTACGACCTGAGCGCCGACCCGTGGGAGACGCAGAACGTCGCGGCCGATCCGGCCCAGGCGGCGCGCCTCGGCCACCTGCGGGCGCTGGCGCAGGGCATGTGCCAGCCCACGCCGCCGGGCTTCACGTGGTGAGCCGGCTCAGAAGACGATCACGTTGCGGATCGCCTCGCCGCGGCGCATGGCGTCGGCCGCCTCGTTGATCCGGTCGAGCGGATACGTGGCCGTCACGAGCTCGTCCAGCTTCAGGCGCCCGTCCTCGTAGAGCGCGACCAGGCGGGGGATGTCGTCGGCCGGCCGGGCGGAGCCCATCTTCGTCCCCACGATCCGCATGCCGTCGTGCGCCAGCTGCGTGGGGTCGAAGCGCGCCTCCTCGCCGCTCGCCGGCATCCCGACGACCACGAGCGTCCCGCCGCGCCGAAGGAGCGCGAGGCCCTGCTCGACGGCGCGGGCAGAGCCGGCGGTTGCGATCACCACGTCGGCCGCCTCAACGGCCGCGGCCGGGTCGGCCGTGTGGGCGTTCACGGCCGCCGTGGCGCCGAACAGCCGCGCCGCCGCGAGCTTCTCGTCGGCCACGTCGATCGCGATCACCCGCTCGGCGCCGGCGATCACCGCGCCCTGGATCGCGTTCAGCCCGACGCCGCCCGACCCGATCACGACAACCGTGTCGCCGGGCCGGACCGCGCCGGCGCGCTCGGCGGCGCCGACACCGGTGAGCACCGCGCAGCCGAGCACGGACAGGCTGGCGGCCGGGAGGTGGCGGGGGACGGGGACGGCCTGCGACGCGTGGACGACCACCTCGTCGGCGAACGCGCCGCACCGGAGGCCCTGCTCGATCCGGCCGCCGCCGGCGAGCGCGATCGGCGAGCGCTCGTCGAGGCCGAACGCCGCCGTGCACAACGCCGGCTCGCCCGCCCGGCAACGGCCGCACGCGCCGCAGTGGCGGATGAGGCTCACGACGACGCGCTGGCCCGGGCGGAGCGACGTGACTCCGGGGCCCGTCTCGGCGACCAGGCCGCAGGCCTCGTGCCCGAGCACGGTGGGGACGCGGCCGCCCCAGGCGCCGTCGGCATAGGCCACGTCGCTGTGGCAGATCGCGCACGCCTCGAGCCGCACGCGCACCTCGCCCTCGCGCGGATCCGAGAGCGACACATCCTCGAGGGAAAACGGCTCGCCGAAGCGGTGGCACACCGCCGCGCGCGGCACTATGCGCGCCTCACCCGAAACGCGGTCAGGAAGAGGACGACCGTGAGTGCGATCAGGAGCGCGGTGCTCGGGTTCGGGCCCGGGTTCAGCACCTGTGGCATGCCGACGTCGGTCCAGCCGCGCTTCACGAGCTGCTCGTTCCAGCCGTCGTTCAGCGCGACGAGGAACCCGTAGGGGAAGAGCAGCGCGAGGTAGAAGCCGAGGACGCCGCGCAGTCGCGTGGCCCGCATCTGCGGCAGCACGCGCCGGAGCGCGAGTGCGGTGGCGGCGAGCAGGATGCCGTCGATGCCCTCGTGGTTTCCGAGGTGGACGGCGTGGAGGTTCGGATGGCCGGGCTCGGGCAGGATCTGCTTGGACATGAAGATGCTCCTGAGGCCCGGGATGTCGCCGACGTAGAACCCGGCGTTCGCGAGGATCCACGGGATCCCGGCCACCAGGAGCAGGGCGATCAGGATGACCGCCGCGCGGTCGCCCGGCCGGTGACGAACCAGCGTCCCGATGCCGGCCCGGCGGGCGGCGGCGACCGTGAGGAGGAGTGCGATCCCCACACCGACGGCCGCCAGCCCGTTCGACTGCTTGGCGTCGAGGTCGGACTCGTCGATCACGCCCGGCCATGCGATCGTCGCGCAGAGCAGGGTCGCGGCGAGGGCCGCGGCGATCGCCGCCCGGCGCGCGCCGGCGGGAGGCGCCGAGGCCAGGAACCGGTCAGCCGCCACGCGCGACGAGCGCGACCGCAGCGAGCGAGATCGGCCAGCCGAGGAGCACGAGGACGCGCGAGGCGCCGGCCCGAAAGCCGGTCCCTGTGACGTTGTAGAAGACGTCCGCGGGCAACCGGGCATACGTGATCCACACCATCACCGCGACGACGCCGAACGTCGCCCACACCGCGAGCGCCTCGACGAGGCCCGGCCCGCGCGCGTCCGGGTCGGGGTTCACGCGCCCCGCCTCTCGGGCAGCATCCACAGGCCGTCGCGCGGCCGCAGCGACACGCGCGCCTGGGGGACGACGGGTCGCGACGGGTCGAGCCGGAGCCGCCACCGCCGTCCGAGCTCGGCCAGGACGAGCGTGGCCTCGAGCATCGCGAAGCCGACCCCGATGCACTTGCGCGTCCCGCCGCCGAACAGCGGGTAGGCCCAGTCGGGGCGTTCGCTGCTCCCGTCGGGGAGGAAGCGATCGGGGTCGAACCGCAGCGGATCCGGGAAGAACCGCGGGTCGCGGTGCATGACGTACGTTGGCATGAGGACGGCCGCGCCCGCCGGGATCACGTGCCCGCCGATCGCCTGGTCGGCGACCGCGCGCCGCTCGATGCCCCACGCCGGCGGGTAGAGCCGCATCGCCTCGAGCAGCACGGCCTCGGTGTACGGAAGCCGGGAGGCGTCGTCGGCGGTCGCCGGCCTGTCGCCGACGACGTCGTCGAGCTCGGCGTGGAAGCGGGCCTCGACCTCGGGGTGGAGCGCCAGCAGGTACCAGGCCCAGTTGAGGCCGTTGGCGGTCGTCTCGTGTCCGGCCGTGATCAGCGTGAGCGCCTCGTCGCGCACCTGCGTGTCGGTCATGCCCGTCCCGTCGCCCTCGACGTCACGCGCGGCGAGCAGGATCGAGAGCAGGTCGCCGTCGTCGTCGCTCCCGGCGGATCGGCGCTCGGCGATCACCCGCGACGTCGCGCCCTCGAGCTCCTCGATGCCCTGCTTGAACCGCCGCACGCTGGGGAGCGGCGTCCGCAGGAGGACGGGCAGGAGCGCGATCGTCAGGTAGTCGAAGAACTCGCCGACCTCGGCCACGGCGCGTCCGATCTTCTCGGCGTCGGAGTCGAGCTCGGCTCCGAAGAGCGCCCGGGTGACGACCCGGAGTGCGAGCTGGGTCATGTCGGCGGCGACATCGCGGGCCTCGCCCTCGCGCCACTCGTCGCCGACGCGCGCCGCCTCGTCGACCATGATGTCGGCGTAGGCCGCGACCCGCTTGCGGTGGAACGCGGGCTGCATCATCCGCCGCTGGCGCAGGTGGAAGTCGCCCTCGCTCGTCAGGAGCCCGTTTCCGAGCACGATCTGGGCCCGCTCGAACCCCGGGCCCTTCTTGAACGAGCGCTGGTGGGTGACGAGCACCTCGCGCGCCAGGTCGGCGCGCATGACGACGAACACATGCTGCGGGCCGATCCGAAAATGGACCAGGTCGCCGTGCCGCGCGCGCAGATCGGCCATCACCGCAGTCGGGTCGCGGTGGAGGCCGGCCAGGACTCGGATCGAGCCCGCGGGGCCGGGGCCGGGCGGAAGGCGTTTCGTCGCGGTCAGGGTGCGATATTGTCGCGAGCCGTCCGCCATGGTGCAACCGTCACAACCCGGCGTCCCGGGATGGGTTCGAGCCTACCTCCTCGTCGGGGCCGCGCAGGGGCTTGCGATCGCGATCACCGGCCTCGCCCGTCCGGCCCACGTCGTCGGGTTTCCGCTGTCAGAGACGCCGCTCAACACGAGGTTCGTGGCGTGCTTCTACCTCGCCGGGGCCACCGGCCTCCTGGCGTCGGCGGCCGCGCGCCGCGCGATCGACACGCGCATCTACCTGGTGGGCTTCACGGCGGTGACGGCGCTGCTCCTCGTCGCGACGATCTGGTACTGGTCGACCTATACCGACGCCGGCATCCCGTATCCCTGGGTCGGGTCGTACGTGATCGAGCCGGTCCTCGGCGTCGTTGCCCTCCACACGCTCGACCTGTGGCGGGCCGATCGCCCCGGCCGGCACCGGCTGAGCCCGGTCTACGCGGCGCAGGCGGTGGGCTTCGCCGTGCTCGGCGTCATCCTTGCCGCGGCGCCCGGCACCGCGGTGCGGCTCTGGCCGTGGGCGCTCACTCCGGTGCTGGCGCGGACGTACGCGGCGATCTTTCTCGCGTTCGCGCTGGGCGCGGCACTCGCCGCGCACGAGCGCCGGCCTCAGGCCGTGCGGCCGTTCGCGCTGAGCTCGCTCGTCCTCGTCGCGTCGACGGCGGTCGTCTCGCTCGTCCACCACGCGAAGTTCGACGGCGGGCCGTCGACCGACGTCTGGGCCGTTGCGCTCGTGGCCGGTCTCGCCGGCCTGGGCGCGGCCGTCCTGGTCACGCTCCTCCCGGAGCGGGCGTGACCGCCTCGCTGCGCGGCTTCCTCGCGGTGCTCGGCGCGAGCCTGCTCGCCCAGGGGCTGGTCTCGTGGGCGCTCGACGCGAGCGGGAACGCCAGCGACCGGATGCCCTACCGGTTCGCGAACGCCGATCCGCGGCACGCGCTCATCCACGTGGTCTGGGGCGCCGCCATCCTCGTCCTCCTCGCGCGCGGCCTCGATCACCGCGGCTGCGTCCGGCTGGCGCTCGTGTTCGGCGTCTTCTACACCGCGCTCGCCGTCCTCGGCGTGGCGGTGCACCATCCGCTGGGCCTGAAGCTCGACCGCGGCGAGAACGTCTTCCACCTCCTCGTCGGCCCGATCACGCTGGCCGTCGGCCTCGTTGCGCTCCGTGGCGAGCGGGCGTTCGCGTGACGGCGGCGTTCGCGGTCGGCGCCGTGCTCGCGGGACTGGCGGGCGTGAAGGCGCTCGAGGCGAGGCTGCCGCGCGCGGTCGTGCGGACGGGGATCCTGGTCTTCGTGCTCGGGCCGCTGGTCGGGCTGGCCTACGCGATGTGGGCGCTCTGGCGGGAGTCGCTGGCGCCCGTCGACCTCGTGCTGCTCGTCGTCCTCTCGGTCATCACGGGCCTCGGGACGTCGCTCGGGTACCACCGCCTTCTGACCCACCGCAGCTTCCGGACGACGCCGTGGATCAAGGCGACCGCACTCGCCGCCGGCGCGATGGCCGTGCCGAGCCGGCCCGTCGACTGGGCGGCGCGCCACCTCGAGCACCACGCCCACTCCGACCGCGAGGGCGACCCGCACAGCCCCGCCGACGGCTTCCTGCACGCGCACATCGGCTGGATGCTCGCCGTGAGCCCCGCCAAGCGCGAGCGCTACTGCGGCCGGCTGCTCGACGATCCGATCGTCATGCTGATCGACCGCACGGCGCTCGTCTGGCTGGCGCTCGGGCTCGTGCTCCCGGCGCTCGTGGACGGGTGGCGCGGCCTGCTCTGGGGCGGCATCGTGCGCATCGCCGTCCACAACCAGGCGATGTTCGCGGTGAACTCGGTCTGCCACGCATTCGGCTCCCAGCCGTTCGCCACCGGCGACGAGAGCCGCAACAACTGGCTCGTGGCCGCGCTCGCGTTCGGCGAGGGCTGGCACAACAACCACCATGCCTTCCCGTCGATGGCGTACCACGGCATGGGCCGCCACCCCGACGCGACCGGCCTCGTCATCCGCGGGCTCGAGCGGGTCGGGCTGGCCTGGGACGTGCGCCGGCCGAGCGAGACGTCGGTCGAGCGGCGGCGGGCCCACGACGCGCCGCCGGCGTGGTGATAGCTTCCTCGTAGACCCTTCCCAAGGAGGTTGGAGATGGCTGTCGAGACGCGACCTGTGACGCGTCAGGGCTCGAAGACGGTCTTCGTCGATCGGTTCTGCGACGGGATCATCGGGCCGAGCACCGAGACGCTCGGGCCGGTGCGCGACGGCGGCCACATCGTCGCGAACACCGCGCCCGGCTGCTGGGGGCCGATGATCACCCCGTCGATCAGGGGCGGCCACGAGGTGACGCTGCCCGTCGAGGTCGAAGGGGCCGAGGTCGGCGACGCGGTCGCGATCCACATCCGCGACATCTCGGTCACGTCGCTGGCCACGGCCTCGGGCAACGACCGCATGATCGAAGGTCGCTTCAACGGCGACCCCTACTGCGCCAAGGTGTGCGAGTCGTGCGGCCAGGAGGACGAGGCGACCGTCGTCGAGGGCATCGGCCCCGACAGCGTGCGCTGCGCGAACTGTGGCGCGCCGGCCGCGCCGTTTGCGTTCACGAACGGCTACACGATCGCGTTCGACGACGAGTGGCGGGTCGGCGTGACGGTGGGGAAGGGCCGGGCCGAGGAGATCGCCGGCGACGCCGACGCCAACGCCGCGCTCCCGGAGAACTCGGTTCAGAACCCGATCCTGCTGTTTGCCCCCCACGACCTGGTCGGCGTCGCGACGCGCCTGCGGCCGTTCATGGGCCAGATCGGGACGACACCCGCGGTCGACCTCCCCGACTCGCACAACGCCGGCGACTTCGGGGCGTTCCTGCTCGGCGCGCCGCACTCGCACGCGGTCGAGCCGGACCAGCTCGAGGCCCGCACCGACGGACACATGGACATCAACGCGGCTCGGGCCGGCGCCGTCGTGATCGCACCGGTCAAGATCCCGGGTGCCGGGATCTACATCGGCGACATGCACGCGATGCAGGGCGACGGCGAGATCGCCGGGCACACCTGCGACGTGTCCGGGCACCGTGACGCTCCAGGTCGAGGTGCTGAAGGGGCTCACGATCGACGGCCCGATCATCCTCCCGGTCGCGGAGGACCTGCCCTTCCTCGCCCGTCCGCTGACCGGCGCGGAGCGGACGCGGGCCGAGGAGGTGGCGCGGCGAAACGGCGTCGAGGCGCTCGAGGACTCGCTCCCGATCTCGGTCGTCGGGACGGGCCCCGACCTGAACAGCGCCGTCGTGAACGGTCTCGAGCGGGCTGCGGCGCTGCTCGACGCGACCGTCCCCGAGATGAAGAACCGCGCGACGATCACGGGCGCAATCGAGATCGGCCGCGCTCCCGGCGTCGTGCAGGTGACCTTCCTCGCGCCGGCCGCGAAGCTCGCCGCGCGCGGCCTTGAGGGGCTCGTCCGCACCCACTACGGGATCGGCGCCTGATCGATGACCCTCAGTGCCGGTCGCGGGGCTAGCCGCCCGCGACCGGCACGAGCACGTCGAGCTCCTCGCCGTCTGCCACCGGCCGGTCGCGCCGCAGGAAGCTGCCCTCCGACACGACGGCCAGGCCGCGGAGCGCAGCGGGCTCGAAGTCGGCGAGCCGCCCCACCTCGGCCACGACGTCGTCGACGGTCGCGCCGGATGCGAGGTCGATCGCCCGGCGGCTCCCCAGCCGCTGTGCCAGCGCCCCTGAGAGGCGGACGGTGACCGTCATCCCGGCCATCCGCTCAGCCTATCGGCAGGGCGAGCTCAGTAGAGGCCCTCGCGACGGGCGTAGCGCGCTGTCCGCTCCCGCTCGTACGTCTCGACGTCGAGGCTCTCGTCGGAGACCGACCGGAGGATCGCGCCGGAGCTCGGGAGCTCCTCGCGGTCGACGTGGCGCTCGGGATTCCACAGGTCCGACCGGATGAGCGCCTTCGGGCAGTGCGTGAAGGCTTCCTCGACGGTGACGAGCACGCCGAGCTTCGGGACCCGACCCTCGACGGCGCTCTCGGCGAGCAGCACCGGATCCTCGACGATGGCCGCGCGCCCGTTGACACGGAACGTGTCGCCGACGCCGGGGATCAGGAACAGGAGCCCGATGCGGGGATCGGCGAGGAGGTTCGTGAGCGTGTCGGCGAGCCGGTTCCCCGGCCGCTCGGGGATCAGGAGCCGGCGGTCGTCGAGGATCCGGACGAAGCCGGCCGGGTCGCCGCGGGGGGAGATGTCGAGGCCGCCGTCGGGCCGTGACGTGGCGACGCAGACGAACGGCGAGCGCTCCACGAACTGGCGTGTCAGGTCGTTCAGGCGGTCGGCCACCTTCGCAGCGACCAGAGCGCTCGGCCCGCCGATGATCTCGCGCAGGCGCTCCTCGCTGCTGACCGTCGACATCGTGCTCATGCTCCGAGT
This sequence comes from uncultured Actinomycetes bacterium, assembly GCA_963706075.1. Lineage (GTDB taxonomy): Bacteria > Actinomycetota > Thermoleophilia > Gaiellales > JAICJC01 > JAICJC01. The sequence goes on along the minus strand of CAVPLP010000007.1, from coordinate 26,460 downwards.
CTAGAGTCGTCGTTTCGGGTCGGACGCCGGTTCCGAGGCCTGGTGGCTATCCTCAGGCCTCGTCCGAGACGAGGAGGTTTCATGGCTGAGTCGCGTGCAAGCGCGGTGTGGGAGGGCAACCTGGTCGACGGCAGCGGTGTCGTGAGCGCGGCGAGCGGCCTCTTCGCCGACGCACCCATCACCTGGGCGGCGCGGACCTCGCGGCCCGATCCCAAGACGAGCCCCGAGGAGCTGATCGCGGCGGCGCACGCCGCCTGCTATGCGATGGCGTTCTCGCACACGCTGGCCGAGGCGGGGAGCCCGGCGGAGCGCGTGTCCGTGAACGCGGTCTGCCACTTGACTCCCGTCGAGGGCGGCGGGGTCGCGGTGAGCCGGATGGACATCGACGTGCACGGATCGGTGCCCGGCCTCGACCAGCAGGCGTTCGAGCGCCTGGCCGACGAGGGCGACCAGGGCTGCCCGGTGTCGAACGCCCTCCGTGGCAACGTCGAGATCTCGATCACGGCGACCCTCGACCCGTAGCGGCCGGTCGGAGCGAACGGATCGAGGAGCCTCGGTGGGTTGGACCGGCCACGTCCCACCAATACCGGCGCCGTGGCTGTGTTGACGTACGCCGTGCTGTACGGTCAGCCGATGCCCGAGACGGTCGCGCTGCGCGAGATCACTCCCGACAACGAGGCCGTCGTGCGCACACTCGCCGCCGCGTACGGACAAGACCTGTTCGTTATTTCTGCGAGCGAGTCACTCGACGAGGCGGCGACGTCACCGGACGCTCATCCCTGGTACCGCGCCATCTACGCCGGCGATCAGCCGGTCGGCTTCGTGATGCTTTCCTTCGATGTCCCGCCCGAGCATCAAAAGTATCCATGGCGGTACTTCCTGTGGCGACTACTCATCGAGGCTCGGTACCAGCGTCGCGGCTACGGCCATGCCGCCATGGCGCTCGTGATCGACGTAGTTCGGAGCAGCCCCGGCGGAGCCGAACTGTTCACGTCGATCTTCCCCGGCGAAGGGGGGCCTGCGCCCTTCTACCGTTCTCTGGGGTTCGAGTCGACTGGGGAGTGGTTCGACGGCGAGGAGGTCTATCGGCTCCCGCTGTGACCAGGTGCCTAGCTGCACACTTGCCCGCCGCGGCGCCGCCACTCCGCTGCAATGTGCACATTTACACTACTCCGTGGACTTCCCAGGGCCATTACCGCCGCGACTCGCTCAAGGGGTAGTACTGCGGGTACCTCACGGGATCGACCGACATGGGAGTGCACCTGCATGACTGACAAGAAGGTTTGGTTAATTACCGGCGCCGCTCGCGGCATGGGCGTCGACATCGCCAAGGCCGTCGTCGCGGCGGGCGATGCCGTCGTCGCCACCGGTCGCGACCCCGCCGCCGTCACAGCGGCCTTGGGGCACGACGATCTCATCCTGGCCGCCAAGCTCGACGTCACAGATTCCGGCGAGGCCGAGGCGGCCGTCCAGGCTGCCCTCGACCGGTTCGGACGCATCGATGTGGTGGTCAACAACGCGGGCAACTTCTACGCTGGATTCTTTGAAGAGATCAGCCCTGCGGACTTCCGGGCCCAAGTCGAGACCACCCTGTTCGGCCCGATGAACGTCACCCGCGCGGTGCTTCCCGTCATGCGAGCCCAGCGCTCCGGCCTCGTGGTCGCGATCTCATCAACGGCGGGCATCCTGGGCCAGGAGTTCTGCACGGCATATTCCGCGTCCAAGTTCGGGGTCGAGGGATGGATCGAGTCGCTGACCCCCGAGGTCGCGCCGTTCGGCATCCGCACCATGCTCGTTGAGCCTGGCTTCTTCCGCACCGAGCTGCTCTCGCCGCAGTCGACGAAGTACGCCCAGTCGTCGATTGATGACTATGCCGAGCGCACCGCGCAGACGGTGGCAGTGTGGAACAGCATGAACGGTCAGCAAGGAGGTGACCCCGCCAAGCTCGCCAACGCACTGGTACGGCTCGGGAGACAGGAGGAGCCGCCGATCCGCTTCCCGGCTGGCGCCGACGCTGTGGAGGCTTTCGAGAAGAAGGCCAACGACCTGCTGGCTCAAGCCAACGCCGACCGCGACCTGTCCTCCTCCCTCGCCCACGAGGACGCCTGAAGCCATGCGGAGCGGTGCGCTGCACCGTGCGTTCACGTTTTTACTATCCCGTAGGCGGTCCCGGCTCGGCCGGGGCGTCGCTACCGGGAGCCGTTGACCGTCGGGCGCCATGGGGCCCGCGACGGGTCGGTCTACACTCGCGGGCTTGGTGGTCGATCTTCCGATGGGGCGCGTGCAGTGACCGGTAACGATGAGTCGGCGCTTGCCAACACGCAGGTGCACTATCTGCCGTCGAGGCAGGTGGGGGACGAGTTTCGGATCATCGTCGGTGGCTGTGAGGGTGCTCCGGCTGGGGTCGGCGTCTTGGTTGTGTTAGACGCGTTCTTTTTTCTCGGGACGGCACTTGAAACGGTGCGGCTGCTGGCGATGACTGAGCACAATCAAGCCGCTGCTGGTGGTCGGCGTCGGCTATCGGCCAGTCACATCGCCGATACGATGCGGTGGCGGAAGCGGGATTTCAGCCCGGTGGCCGACCCAAGTGGACGACGGCGACCCGCCGATGATACCGGGCGCCAACCAGTTCGCGGGCTTCCTCGAAGAGGGGTTGAAGCCGTGGATCCTCGACCGCTTCGACGTCGCCCGAAGACGACTTCGGCGTGTTCGGCTATCTCCCAAGGCGGCTTGTTCGCGACTCACCTGTTGCTGACCCGGCCGCCCGCATTTCAGCGCTACGGGATCGGCAGCCCATCGTATTGGTACGGCCCGAAAGTGATCTTCGAAACCGAGGAGAGCTACGCGAACACCCACGACGACCTGCCGGCCAAGGTGTACGTGTCGATCGAGAGTACGAGAACCCGGCGGGAGACGATCGCCACCGCGAGCAGATGTCGCCGGAGGCGCGAGAAGCGTCGCTTCGCGCCGAGGCCGAGTTCCCGATGGAAGACGAGGTCGGCTACGCCCGTGACCTGGTGGATCGGCTGCGTGGCCGCGGCTACTCGAACCTCGACATCACGTTCGAGGTGCTTCAGGGCGAATACCACCCGACCGCGCCGCCCCGAACGATCTCCCGCGCCGTGCGCCACCTCTACGACGCGCCAAACTAGCCGTTCGGCTGGTTGACACGGCCTGCGGCCGGTGCGATTGTTCGGGCGCGATCGAGCTGACCCGATTGGCCGGGCGTGCCATCGCGCCGGGCCGCTCCCTCGGGGCGGGGAGGAGGAGCTGTGAAACGGCACGGGCTGAGGCGGTTCTACGTCGTCCGCGAGGGCGTCTTCGGTGAGCAGCGATCGGGGTCCATCGACGGGAAGAAGATCGTGGCGGCCAAGGCGGCCGACGCGGCCGGCGGCGCGCCTGACGCGACGTTCCGGTTCTCGCGGATGGGGCCGCCCGGGGCGGCCGGCGCCCAGCTCGGCGGGCCGACCCGCCAGGCGCTCGCGGAGCTCATGACTGTCGGCGACAAGGCGTTCTCGAAGATCCCGTCCGGGTTCACGTACCTCGGACAGTTCATCGACCACGACCTGACGATGGACAAGACGGGGAAGCCGCTCGGCGACAACGAGTCGCCCGCGGCCATGATCCAGGGCCGCTCGCCCGCGCTCGACCTCGACTCGCTCTACGGCAAGGGTCCGAACGACGCGGCCTCGGAGGTGTTCTACCAGGCCGATCTGCTCCACCTGAAGGCCGGCGGAACCGACGCCGACCCCCACGACGGGTTCGATCTGCCGCGCGGCGGCCCGACTCCGTCCTCGGCCCTGATCCCCGACCCGCGAAACGACGAGAACCTGGCCGTCGCGCAGACGCACCTGGCGTTCATCCGCTTCCACAACCGCGTGGTCGACACGCTGCCCGCCGCCACGCCGGCCTCGGTCAAGTTCATGCGGGCGCGAAAGACGGTCACGCGGCACTACCAGTGGATGATCAAGACCGACTTCCTGCCGCGGATCTGTGATCCGGACGTCATCAAGGACGTCTTCACGAACGGGCGCAAGGCGTTCGAGGTGGGCGTCCCGCCGACGCAGCTCCCGACGATGCCCATCGAGTTCTCGGTGGCGGCCTACCGCCTGGGCCACAGCATGGTCCGCAAGGCCTACAACTGGAACGTCAACTTCGACAACGGCGGCGGCACGCTCGACCTCCTGTTCTTCTTCTCGGGGACGAGCGGCAGCCTCGGCGGCGGCAACCCGCTGCCGTTCATCTGGGTCGCCGACTTCAGGCGGCTCTACAACTTCGGCCAGGCCGGCCGCGAAGACCTCGTCGTCCCGGCGGCGAAGTTCAACCGCGCGATGCGGATCGACACGAGCCTCGTGAATCCCCTCGCGCAGCTGCCACAGGAGACGATCGGCCCGCCCAAGGTGCCGAAGTCGGACCCGCGGCACGATCTCGCGTTCCGGAACCTGACGCGCGCCAAGATGGTGAACCTCGCCACCGGTCAGCAGATGGTGGCGTTCATGAAGAGCAAGGGCGTCAAGGTGAAGGCGCTCACCGCAGCGCAGATCCGCCAGGGCGACGGCGGCGTCTCGCTCGCGGGCCTGACCCAGACCGAGCGCGATGCGATCGTCGCGCGGACACCGCTCTGGTTCTACGTCCTGCGCGAGGCGGAGCTGAATGGCGGCCGGCTCGCGGGCGTGGGCGCCCGGATCGTCGCCGAGACGTTCCACCGGGCGATGGAGGGGAGCGCGACGTCGATCGTCCGCGATCCGACGTTCAAGCCCGACCTGGGGCCGAACGCCAGCACCTTCCGGATGGTCGACCTGCTGCTCTTCGCCTTCGAGGGGAAGAAGAAGCTCCTGAACCCGAACGGCGGCTAGCGCCGCCGAGCATCACGTGGGGAAGACGAGCGGGCGCGGACGCGTCATGTGTGCATCTCGTTGTCGCACTTGGAGGAGAGCACAATGACCCGTCTTCACCGTATCGTCCCCACCATCGCAGCCACCCTGGCGACCGCCGCCCTTCTCGCGCCCGTCGCGCAGGCCCGCCCGACCGTTTCCGGCGGCGCCAGCGGCGGCGGCAACGTGTCCGGCGTCCAGGACACGATCCACGATCAGCCGCTCGCGAACCCCGTGACCGTTCCGGCCACCGGCCTGAACCACGGCGCGGGCCTCGTCCTCAACCCGACGCGGGCGACCCGCATCGCCTCGAGCACCGGCACCGACTGGGCTGACGTCTTCACCGGCGCCACCGCCAGCGCGCTCGTCATCGCGATGTGCGCCGCGGGCATCGGAGTCGGCCGCCGGCGCGGCACGCTCGCCACGTAGGCACGCAGGCATCATGCGGTGTGGGCCCGGTCACACAACCCGGGCCCACACGCATGTCTGGGGAAGAACGCCCGGAGGCGAGGCGTCGTGTGGATGTCCTGACCAGCGTATGGAGGAGAGCCACATGATTCGTGTTCACCGTCTCGGTCCCGCAATCGCCGCCGCGCTCGCGACGGCCGCCCTGCTCGCGCCCGTCGCGCAGGCCAGGCCCGCGGTCGCCGGCGCCGCCAGCGGCGGCGGGGGCGTGGTCGTCATCGACAGGCACGCGCACGACACGCCGCTCGCAAACCCGGTCAGCGTCCCGACGACGACTCCGGTCGTGGCGGCGGGCGCCGCGAAGCAGAATCGTGACAGCGGTGGGGGCGGCACGGACTGGAACGCCGTCTTCGCAGGTGCCGCTGGAAGCGCGCTCATCATCGCGATGTGCGCCGGCGGGCTGAGCCTTGTGCGCCGCCGCGCCGTCACCGCCTGACGCAAGCGGTCACCGAAACGCCGAGGGCCCGGGCCTCATTCGAGACCCGGGCCCTCCGCACGTCGTGCTCTAGGAGCTGGCGACCACGTTCGTCTCGGGCGCCGGCACGATCCGGATGTAGGGCCGCGGCGACTGCCACCCGTCGGGGTAGGTCTCGCGGGCCTCCTCGTCGGAGACGGATCCGGCGATGATGACGTCCTCGCCGCTCTTCCAGTTGACCGGCGTCGACACCTTGTGCGTCGCGGTCAGCTGAAGCGAGTCGATCACCCGGATGACCTCGTCGAAGTTGCGGCCGGTGGTCATCGGGTAGACGAGCACCAGCTTCACCTTCTTGTCCGGGCCGACCACGAAGACGTTGCGGACGGTCTGGTTGTCGACCGCGGTGCGATCCGCCGCTTCGCCCGTGACGCTCGTCGGGAGCATCCCGTAGAGCTTCGAGACGGTGAAGTCGGTGTCACCGATGATCGGGTAGTTGGGCGCGTGGCCCTGGGTCTCCTCGATGTCCTCCGCCCACTGGCTGTGCTTGCCGGTGGGATCGACCGAAAGCGCGATGATCTTCACGTTGCGACGGTCGAACTCGGGCTTGATCTTGGCCATGTAGCCAAGCTCCGTCGTGCACACCGGCGTGAAGTCCTTGGGGTGCGAGAAGAGCACCGCCCACGAGTCGCCGATCCAGTCATGGAAGCTGATCGGTCCTTCGGTGGTCTCTGCCTCGAAGTCGGGTGCGGTGTCGCCGATCGTCAAACTCATCTGTCTTCCCCTCTCGTACGAATGTGCGCCCTCGGCCTCCCCGGCGCCACCTGGAAGTCTACCTTGTGAATGGATCCAAAGTCGGGCGTACGGGTTCTCAAGCGGGCTCGGGGCGGGGCCCGGGGGATACGTCGCGGAGGGCCTCTGCGGCGGCTGATACATTCGCGCCTGCCATGACGTCCGCCGGCGGCAAGACCATCGTGTTCTTCCCGGAGCCGGGAGCGTGGGGGCCGACCAACAACTGCGTCGCTCTGGGCGACGTGCTGCGGGAGCGCGGCCATCGCGTCGTGTTCGTGGTCGACGAGTCGTTCCGCGGAGTTCTCGAAGCGCGGGGGTTCGAGGAGCGCGAGATGCGGATGGCACCCGCCGAGGAGGCCGCCGATCCGACGGCCGATCCCTGGGCCGAGTTCATCCGGGTGACGGCGCCCGAGTTCCGGCGGCCGACCATCGAGCAGCAGGAGACGGTCACGAAGCCGATCTGGGAGGCGCTCGTGGCGGGCGCCCGCTACTCCCATGACCGGCTGATGGAGATCTGGGACGACGTTCGGCCCGACCTGATCTGCACCGACAACGTCACGGGGTTCCCGTCGGTCGAGATCGCCGGCTGTCCCTGGGCGCGGTTCGTGTCGGCCAACCCGCTCGAGATGCGCGACGCGTTGCTTCCGCCGCCGCTCTCGGGGCTGCCGGTCGGCGACCGCTCCGAGTGGGAGACGTTCCGCGACGAGTACCGCCGCGTCCACGCAGAGCTGCTCGCCGAGCACAACGAGTTTCGCCGCTCGGTCGGCGTCGCGCCCTGCCCGCCCGACGAGTTCAACACCCACTCGCCCGCGCTCAACCTGTATCTCTTTCCCGAGGCGGCCGACTATCCCCGGTCACGCCCCCTCGACGACACCTGGCACCGGCTCCAGTCGACCGTCCGCACGTCCGACGCCGCGTTCGACGTGCAGGAGCACCTCCCGGGTGACGGCAAGCTCGTGTACCTGTCGCTCGGGTCGCTCGGGTGCATGGACGTCGGCCTGATGCAGCGCCTGATCGACGCCCTCGCCGAGACGCCCCACCGCGTGATCGTCTCGATGGGCCCGCTCAAGGACGAGATGACCCTCGGGCCGAACATGTACGGCGACCAGTTCCTGCCGCAGCCGTCGATCCTGCCCCAGTGCGACCTCCTGATCACGCACGCGGGGAACAACACGACGTGTGAGGGATTCCACTTCGGCCTGCCGATGATCGGCCTGCCGCTCTTCTGGGATCAGTACGACAACGCGCAGCGCCTTCGTGAGACCGGGTTCGGAGAGCGCCTTCCGACCTACGACTGGGCGCCGGAGGAGCTGACGGGAGCTGTCGACCGCCTGTTGGCGGACGACGATCTCGCAGCGACGATGCGCCGGAACGCCGCGGCGATCCAGGCCGACGACGGGAAGACCGTCGGAGCGATCCTGCTCGAGCGCCTAGCCGCCGGCGCCTAGACCGGCCAGCCACGGTTCGACGGCGGCCAGCCACTCCCCGGGCGCGCGGAGGTGCGCGTGATGCCCGCCGCTCTCGAGCACGCGGATGTCCCAGCCGGGATGACGGGCGGCGGCGGCGAGTGCGAAGTCCACCGGGACGTGGTGGTCGTCTCGCGCGTGGACGATCAACACAGGGGCCGTGATCGAGCCGAACATGGTGTCGAACCGCCCCGGCCGGCCGAGCACCCGGGCGACGGCCGCGAGCCCTGCGAACGTGCCTGCGCGCGGCCCGACTCCGCGCGGGCGGCTGCGGATCGATCGGAGGAATGCGAGCCGGTGGGCCGCGTAGTCCGCCGCCGTCGCACGGCGGCTGCGGCCGTTCCGGGCGACCGGGAAGGCGCATCCGGTCAGGACGATGCCGCCGAGCGGGCGTGACGTCTCTGCCGCGATGCGCAAGGCGATGACGCCGCCCATCGAGTGACCGACGACGATCGCCCCGGGCTGGACCGCCCGCTCGGCCGCCGCGAACGCTCGGTCAGGATGGCGCGGCAGGGCCGGCGCCGAGACTCGCCCGTACCGCTCGAGCCCACCGCGCACAGCGTCCCAGTCGGATGGGCCTCGTCCCAGCCCGTGCAGGCAGACCACCTCTGCCTCGTCGCGCGCGTGCACGGCTACCGCGTGTCGGTCCGCCGGGTGATGACGATCGTCCCGGCGGCGAGATCATGCAGGGCGCGGCGTCTTTCCCCCCAGAGCGGCCAGAGCGAGTCGAGGATCCAGACCGGGAAGAAGAGCCATGTGGCGGCTCTCGTGTACGACCGCCCGAACGAGCGGCCGAGGCGGATCTCGGCTCCGTCGAGCGACCTGACCGCGATGCCGAGGCACCGCTTCCCGACCGTCTGGCCGTGCCAGAGACCTTGCAGGAGCGCCGAGTAGAGCGGCACGATCGGCACCAGGACGAAACCGAGGCCCGTCTGCCCCGGCTCCGAATCCGCGGTGTCGGGGAGGTAGACGGCGATGATGATCGCCAGCACGACGATCGCGACCCCGTACACGATGACCGAGTCGATGAGCCATGCCGCGACCCGGTCGCCGTAGGAGGCGAGGCCGGTCATCACGTGCTCCGCCGGCGGCTTCTCGGGAGCGGCGCCGACGGCCTTCCCGCACGACGTGCAGAACACGGCGCGTGCCAGAAGCTCCGCGCCGCAGTTCATGCAGTACCGCTGACCCGCTTCCACCCGAACAGTCAACCACACGGCGGGCGCAACCCCGGCTCGAGATGTCGTAGTTCTGCGAAGCCAAGTTCAGCGATTTCGCTGACGCGGGAAGGAGGGCGGCGGGGCACGCTAGAGGTGACACGTGAAAGGAGGTGATTCGAGTGTCGACTCCGGCACCCACCTATCCCGTGCGCGTGGAGGGGCGCCTCGATCCGGATCTCTCGCGTGGCCTGTGGCTTGCGAAGTGGCTGCTCGTGATCCCACACGCGATCGTGCTCGCGTTCCTGTGGATCGCGTTCTTCGCTGTCAGCGTGGTCGCGTTCTTCGCGATCCTCTTCACCCGCCGCTATCCGCGCGCCCTGTTCGACTTCAACGTCGGCGTTCTCCGGTGGACGTGGCGGGTCGGCTTCTACGCGTTCAACGCGAACGGGACCGACCGCTATCCGCCGTTCACGCTGCGTGAGGCCGACTATCCCGCGACGCTCACCGTGGACTATCCGGGCGAGCTGTCTCGCGGCCTGGTGCTCGTGAAGTGGTGGCTGCTCGCGCTCCCGCAATACCTCGTCGTCGCGCTGTTCGCAGGCGGCGCCTGGTACGGCATGCAGTGGGGAGGCGCGATCGCAGTCCTCGTGCTGTTCGCGGTGGTCGCCCTGCTCTTCACCGGGAGCTACCCGCGCGGAATCTTCGATTTCGTGCTGGGCATGAACCGGTGGACGCTGCGCGTTGCGGCCTACGCCGGCCTCATGACCGACGTCTATCCGCCGTTCCGGCTCGACATGGGCCCGACGGAACCTGACGTCGCGATCCCGGCCGGGTTCCCGGCTGAGTTCCGTGACTGAGCCGGCCGCCGGGTGGGGCCGGCCTTCGGGTCGGCCTCACCCGTCGTCGCAGGGTGCGTTCACGTAGCCCGACCGGAACGGCCGCGCCTCTCCGGACTCCGCGTCGTAGGCGTGCCGCCACACGCAGCCGGTGTCGTTCGTCAGGAGGTGGATCGAGACCGACGTCTCCGCGGAGGTCGTGCGGACGCGGTGGATGTCGTCGCGGGGCGGGAGCAGGGTGTAGAAGTCGCCCTGCGTCGAGCGATCGCCGCTCGCTGAGCTCGAGCCCACCGTCGCGCTCGGCGTAGATCTCCTCGTCCTGGCTCCCGCGGTAGAGGCCGACGAGGCCCCAGGCGAGGTGGTCGTGGATCGGCGTCTGCGATCCGGACGGGACGACGAGCGAGAACAGCGACAGCGACCCGTCCTCGGCGTGGTAGAGGAGCCACTGGCCGATGCCGCCGCCCATGCCGCTCTCGGGCGCGTCGGCCTGGTACTCGGCGGGGAGCCAGTCGGGGTCGGCCAGAAGCTCGGCGAACCGCGGCCGGATCGCCTCGCAGGCCGCCTCGGGCGACGGTGCCGCGGCGATCGCCGTCCTGACGTCGGCGACGAATGCCCGCACCACGTCGCGTGTCGAGGATGTACTCCGATTCCATCGCGGGGCATATGATCGCCCGCGGCATGAGCGACCCGCGCCGTATGCAGCCGAACCGCCTCGACGAAGCCGGCTACGCGGGCGTCGGTCTGACGTTCGGGCGGGTGCCGCTCGTCCTCGACGCCGCGGGGCTCGAGGGCGCCGACGTGGCGATCGTGGGCGCCCCGTTCGACGAGGGCGTGACATACCGCCCGGGCACGCGCTTCGGCCCGCGCGCGATCCGCACCGCCGAGGACGTGGCATTCCCGATCGCGCGGCCGCACATGGAGCTTGGCATCGACCCGTACGAGGAGCTCGACATCGTCGACTATGGCGACGTCGACGCGCGCCCGTCCGATCTCGCCTGGTCGCACGCGGCGCTTCGCCAGGGCGTGGCCGACATCCTCGGCGCGGGCGCCATCCCGGTCGTCCTCGGCGGCGACCACTCGCTGTCGACCCCCGTCCTCGAGGCGCTCGCCACGCACCACGGGAGTGACGGCTTCTCGGTGGTGCACTTCGACACCCACGCCGACACGGGAAGCGACGAGCGCGAGGCGCCCCACGGCGTGCCGTTCTACCAGGCTGTTCGCGCCGGCCATCTCGACGGGCACAACATCGTGCAGATCGGGCTGCGCGGCGCCTGGCCGTTTCCCGAGGAGTTCCAGTGGATGCGGGAGGCGGGGTTCCGCTGGCACACGACCGGCGAGATCGTCGAGCGCGGCATCGGCCCGGTCGTGCGCGATGCGATCGAGCACGCCCGCGCCCGCGCGCCGCGGACGTACCTGACCGTCGACATCGACGTGCTCGACCCGGCGTTCGCCCCCGGCACCGGCACGGCCGAGCCCGGCGGGCTCATGACGCGCGAGCTCCTGTGGGCGGTGCGCACGGTCGCCTGCGAGCTCGACCTGTGCTCGATGGACGTCGTCGAGGTCTCGCCGCCCTACGACCCGTCGGGCATCACCGCGATGGCGGCGCAGCGGGTCGTGCTCGAGACGCTCTCGGGCATCGCGTTTCGACGGTCGGGGCGCCCGGCCCGGCCCGAGCGCCCCTAGGATTCGGCGCGAGTCCCCGAGGGAGGAGCCACGACCATGAACGACAGCGAGATCTTGAACCGGATCGACGAGCTCGTCGCCGAGGAGCATCGCCTGTACGACAAGGAGGGGAGCGGCGACTTCGAGCCGGGCGACCGTGTGCGACTGGACGAGGTCGGCGTCGCGCTCGACCGCTGCTGGGACCTCCTGCGCCAGCGCCGGGCGCGCCGCGAGTTCGGCCTGGACCCGGACGAGGCGCAGGCGCGCAGCGCCGACGTCGTGGAGCACTACGAGCAGTAGGTGCGCTCAGCCCGGCGGCTGGGTCAGTCGACGGGCCCGCGCTGGGCCAGATACCGGGCGTTGAAGCTCTCGAGCAGCCCGTCCTTCTCGGCGAGCACACCGTGCGTGAAGGCCCGCGAGCTGACCCCGCGCTGCACCCGCTCGCACACGACGTAGTCCTGGTGGGCAACGAGCTCGGTGAAGTCGACGATCTCCGCAGGGTCGAACCCGGGGTCGGCGATCACCTCGGGCCGGAAGAGGTACTCCGCCACAACGGTCGTGTGGCCGGCGTCGCGAGGGAGGAGGACGGTCGAGATGGCTCCCGTGCCGGTCACGTCGATGAACATGTTGGGGTAGACGGCACACCCGTAGAGCGACACCTCGTCGTGGGCGCTCAGGCCGGGCAGCACGGGCAGGTTCGAGCGTCCGGTGCGGGTGAAGCTGTTCCCGCCGTCGACGATCGCCATGCCGCCCTCGGGGCGGCGCGCGTCGTACACCGAGCCGTGGCGGAAGCCGGGGATGACGGCGACCAGCTCGGGATGCACCGTCGGGCAGTGCAGGCACTCGTTGTAGTTCTCGATCAGGATCTTCCAGTTGGCCGCGACCTCGACCACCGTCCGGTGGCCGATGCGGAGGTCTTCGAGGTTGAAGCGGGCGAACGAGAGCGGCGCGTCGGGCTGGTCGGCGAGCGCATCCTCGAGCGGTGGCGGGACGGGGTCGAGGTGGACGAAGAGGAAGCCCTGCCACGTCTCCAGGGACACCGGCCAGAGGCCGAGCGCGTCGCGGTCGACCTCGTCCTTGCCGACGTTCGGGGTGCCGATCAGCTTGCCCTCGAACGAGTATGACCACGCGTGGTACGGGCACTTGACGGCGCCCTTCATGCGGCCGGACTCCGCGTCGCAGAGCCGGGAGCCTCGATGCCGGCAGACGTTGTAGAAGGCGCGCAGATCGCCGGCCTTCGTCCGCAGGACGATCACGCTCTCGCCCGCGACGTCGACGGCCACGAAGTCGCCGGGCTCGTCGAGCCCCTCGGCGCGGCCGGCATAGAACCAGTTGCGGGCAAAGATCCGCTCGCGCTCGAGATCGAACACGTCGGCAGCGGAGTAGTCGCGCCCGGTCAGCGTCTTTCGTTCCTGCGGCATCGGGGCTCGGCCGCTAGCGCTCGTAGCCGGGGTTCTCGCGGTCGAGCCTGCGCTTGACCGAGGCGAACAGCTTCTGCTGGGCGCCGTGGTCGTCCGCCGACTGGGCGGCGGTCCGGCGCACGATGTCATCGGGCACGCTGATGAGCGGGCGGCCGGTCGATTGTGCGAGCACCTGCACCTCGCACGCCCGCTCGAGGAAATACAGCCGCGACCAGGCCTCGGCCACGTCCTTGCCGAGCACCATCACGCCGTGGTTCTCGAGCATCACGACGCTCGTGTCGTCGTCGACCGCGGATGCGATCCGATCGCCCTCGTCGGCGGCGCGGGCCAGCCCGCCGTACGCCAGCGTCGAGACCCGCCCGTGGAAGCTCATCGCGGCCTGGCTGAGCGTCGTGTCGAAGCCGCCCTCCGTCGCCGACACCGCGGTGGCATAGGGCATGTGGGTGTGGAGGACGCAGCGGGCGGACGGGCGGGCCCGGTGGGCGCCGCGGTGGATCATGAACGCGGTGATCTCCCACTCGCCGTCGCCGTCGACCACGTTGCCCTCGCCGTCGACCGTGATGAGGTCGGCTGCGGTCAGCTCCGACCAGTCCGGGCCGAACGGGTTCAGAAGGAACAGGTCGTCGCTGCCCGGAACGGCGTAGCTGAAGTGGTTGTCGATGCCCTCGTTGTAGCCGTAGAGCGCGGCAGCCCGGAGCGCCGCGGCGAGGTCGACCTTGGCCTGCCGAAGCACCTCCACGTGGTGTTCTTCGGCCAGCGCCATGGCCGCAACCCTACCACCGGCGCCGAACAGGGATAATCGCCACCGATGCCCGAAACCGTCCGCACCGCCGGCCTCGTGCTCACCGAGCACGAGTTCTCGGTGCCGCTCGACCACGGCCGGCCCGATGGCGAGCGGATCACCGTCTTCGCGCGCGAGGTGGCGGACCCCGACGGGCTCGACCGGCCGTTCCTGGTCTTCCTCCAGGGCGGCCCCGGGTTCGAGGCGCCGCGCCCGACGAGGGTCCCGACCGCGCCCTTCTGGCTCGACCGGGCGCTGTCCGAGTTCCGCGTCCTCATGCTCGACCAGCGCGGCACGGGCCGCTCGACGCCGGTCGGCGGCCTGCCCGGGAAGACGCCCGAGGAGCAGGCGGACCACCTGCGCCACTTCCGCGCCGACTCGATCGTGCGCGACGCGGAGTGGATCCGCCGCGAGCTCGGCGTCGACCGCTGGAGCGTCCTGGGGCAGAGCTTCGGCGGGTTCTGCGTCCTCACCTACCTCTCGTTCGCTCCCGACGGCCTGCGCGAGGCGTTCTTCACCGGCGGCCTGCCGCCGATCGGCCGCCCCGTCGACGACGTCTACCGCGCCACCTACGAGCGGGTGCTCGACCGAAACCGCCGGTACTACGACCGCTATCCGGCGGATCGCGGACGCGTCCGCGAGCTCCGCCGCCGCATCGATGCCGGCGACGATCCAGCTGCCGGGAGGCGATCGCCTCACGGGGCGCCGCTTCCGCCAGATCGGCCACATGCTCGGGATGAGCACGGGCGCCGAGCACCTGCACTACATCCTCGAGCAGCCGCCCGACTCGCCCGCCTTCCTGCACGACGTCGACGCCGCCGGCCAGTTCCCGCGAAATCCGCTCTACGCCGCGATCCACGAGGCCTGCTACGCCGACGGGTGCGCGACGCGATGGTCGGCCGAGCGGCTCCTGCCCGACGCCTACGACGACCCGGAGCTCTTCACCGGGGAGCACGTGTACCCGTGGATGTTCGAGGACTACTCAGCGCTCGCGCCGCTGCGCGAGGCCGCCGAGCTTCTGGCCGAGGTCGAGTGGCCGCGCCTCTACGACGCCGAGCAGCTGGGCCGGAACGAGGTCCCGGCGGCGGCAGCCGTCTACGCCGAGGACATGTATGTCGAGCGGGTCTTCTCGGAGGAGACGGCCGGCCGGGTCCGCGGGCTCCGGCCGTGGGTCACGAACGAGTACCAGCACGACGGCCTGCGGGCCGGCGGCGACCGCATCCTCGGGCGCCTCATCGACCTCGCGCGGGGACGGGCGTAGATGGAGCCGCTCGTCGTCACCACCCCCGAGGGTGAGATCCACGGCCGGCGGTTCGACGGCGATGGCCCTCCGGCGGTGCTGCTCCACGGCGGCCCGGGCATGTCGGCGAGCTACCTCGACCCGCTCGCGCAGCTTCTGGCCGGCGTCTTCTCGCCGATCCTCTACCAGCAGCGGGGGCTCCTGCCGACGACCATCGACGAGCCGTTCACCGTCGAGACGAACGTCGCCGACGCCGAGGCCGTGATCGATGCGGCCGCCGGCGGGCGCGCGTGGATCGTCGGGCACTCGTGGGGCGGGCACCTGGCGCTCCACCTGCTCGTCTCCAGTCCGGAGCGGATCGCCGGCGCGATCATCGTCGACCCGCTCGGCGCGCACCTCGAGGTGATGGAGGAGTTCGGCAAGCGGCTCGAGGCACCCCTGACCGACGAGGAGCGGGCGCGTTTCGAGGAGATCGAAGCGAGGGAGGAGGCGGGCACGTCGACCGCCGAGGAGTCGATGGAGTCGCTGCGCATCGTCTGGCCGTCGTACTTTGCCGATCCGCCGACGGCTCCTCCGATGCCGGACATCGAGCTCGTGGTGCCGGCGTTCGCGGGGACGATGGCGTCGGTCAACGCGCACGCGGAGGCGGAGACGCTCGTCCGCGGACTGCCCGCCGTGCCGGCCGAGATCCCGGTGCTCTTCGTGCACGGCGCTGCGAGCCCCATGCCGGTGCGTGCGTCGACGGAGTCGGCGAAGCTCATCCCGCACGCCGAGGTCGAGGTCATCGAAGGAGCCGGGCACTTCATCTGGCACGAGCGGCCCGATGAGGTGCGAGACGTCGTCCGGGCGTTCGTCGCCCGGTCGTCGAGCTAGAAGGCGGTCCGCGAGCCGCCGCGACCCGACGGCGGCGAGACGCCGAGGATCTCGTGAATCTGGTCAGACGCGGCGGCGGGCGTCACGGCGGTGATTGCCGCCAGCTGCCGCAGGGCGTCCATCGCGGTCGCCTGCGCCTCGTCGGCGGCGTTCTGCGCCATCGCAGTCCCCGCCGATCCGGCCTGAAAACCGAAGTAGGCGCCGACCACCGTGCCGATGACGCCCGTCACGGGTGCGAGCACCGTTGCGACGGCCGTCGCACTGTCCGTGGCGGAGGCGACGTTTCGGTAGACGTACAGGGCGACCGCGAGGCACGCCGCCACGACGGCGAGGCCGGCAACCACCACGACGGCGCTGGACGTCCACCGCACCCCGGCCGGCGCGGTCTCGCGTTGATCGGCATAACGCCCGGGCTGTGGCACGGCGATTTCCGGAAGGGTCGCTTCGTCGGGTGGGGCGCTCTTCGTTGCCACGTGGACCTCCCTTTGTGGTGGGCGGGTTTAGCCGCCGAGCCGGTCGCGCACGACGCGTGCGACAGCCTCGAGTCGCAGGCCCTGGCGCTCCATCTCGTCGAGGGCCTCGCGGATGGGCGCCTCCTCGAGCTCCTTGGTCTGCTCGACGACCCGATCCTGGAATCGCTCCCAGAGGGCGTCGCGGTCGTGGCTCGTCACCATGGCCTTGGCGAGCAGGCCAACCGCCTGCTCGGCCAGAGGGTCGATGGCGCGTTCCTGGGCGTTGTCGACAGCCATTCCTCGTCTCCCTCCTCTACCCGGCGTCGGGGTCGATCTCCCGGGCCTGCGCCTCATGGTACTCGGCGGCGGCTCGCTCACGCTCGGCTCGCTCCGCCTGCTCTTCGGCGTTCAGACGCTCTCGCTCGGCTCGCGCCGACCGCTCCTGCGCCTCGAGCTTCGCCTGCTCGGCGCTCCGGCTCCTGGCGGCCGCTTCGTCTCGATGTGCCGCCACGGCGGTGCGCCGTTCCTCGTCCCGCTCGGCTCGGCGTCGCCGCGAGACGACGGCCAGGGCGATCGCCGCCACAAGGACGACAACGATGACGAGCGCGATGATGAGGCCGTTCGATACGAGAAGTGGCATCGCGGCTACGCCCGGCCCATGGAAGCACGGTACTTGCGACGTTTCGTACGCATTCGAACCTCCCACCGATTGACTGCGAATGATCTGGCGGGCTTGATACCCGAATGCGAACGCACGTAACCACGAACCGGCGGCGGCGCGATCCCTCCGTACCGAGAAGAACGCGAGACGGGCTTGCTCCGTTACACCCCCGCGGGTGTAGGGTGGGCACGTGCGGATGTCCCGGCTCCTCGGTGCCGCGGCGGCCTGCCTCGCCGTCGCCGGCGTGTTCCCGGCCTCCGGGATGGCGAGCGACTCCGGTCCGGCGAGCACTCCGCGCACGCCCGTCGTGCTCTTCCCGGCGTTCCATTTCACCAAGCTTCTGGTCACGGTTCGCAACCAGGTGGTCGCCCCCGGGTGCCCGCGCTCGGGCACCTTCCAGGACTGGTTCCTGAACGACCACCCCAGCACGCGCTTCAGCCAGGTGTGCGAGGACAAGCTCCTCACGCTTCGGTACGACCGCGCCGGCCACGAACCGATGTCGCAGAGGTTCTCGAACCCCCGCGGCGTCTCGGTGCGGATCATGGACTACGGCAAGACCCAGAGCGCGCCGTTCTACGAGCCGCTGTACGAGGCGCTCGAGGCCGACGGGTACACGCGCAACAAGAACATCCGCGTCGCGGGATACGACGCCCGGCTCACGCCTGACATGGCCGGGTTCGTGCACCGCACCAAGCGCCTGATCGAGAACACCTATCGCCAGAACGGCCACACGCCCGTGCACCTCGTCGGGCACTCCAACGGGCCGCTCTATGCGCAGTACCTCCTGACGCACACGTCGCGGGCCTGGAAGCGGCAGTACATCCACGGCTTCACGCCGATCGCCGGCAACCTGCCCGGGCAGGGGTTCCTCTACCCGCTGCTCTTCACCGGGCTCAACATCGAGGACTTCTCGTTCCCGGCGACGACGGCCAATGCCACGAGCAGCGCGCGGATGTACCTGACCGCGCCGTCGAGCTACATGAGCGCGGCGGACCCGCGGATCTTCGGCTCGCGCGAGACCGTCGTCCGCGACGCGTCCACGGGCCGCTCGTACACGCCTCGTGACTACCGGCGGCTGTTCCGCGACGCGGGCCTCGGCTGGGTGAACCCGATCGCCAACCACTACATCGGGTTCGTCAAGTTCACCGACCCGAGCCACTTCCCGCACGTCGACGTCTACGCCGAGAAGGGGTCGGGGATCGCGACGATCGTCGGCGCGGTGCTGCCGAACCTCCACGTCGGGCAGGTGCTCGACCCGAACACGGCGCACTTCTTCACCCGGGACGGCGACGTGAACCAGGAGGACATCACGAACGGCGCCGTGCGGGCGTGGCGGGCCATGGCGTGCTACCGGTTCAGCCTGACCGACAACCCGGGCGTCGATCACTTCTCGCTGCCGTCCGATCCCGGCGTGCTCGCCCGGCTCGTGGCGGCGCTGGCGAGGCCGCGCTCGCACTGCTGAGGACGGGCTACTCCTGCGGGGCCATCACGCGCGGCACCCGGCAACGTTGCGCCCAGACCACCGACGCGATCACCGCAACGGCGACCAGGACAGTTGGTGCCGTCACCTGCTCGCCGAGCAGCAGTGCCGACCACAGCAACGTCAGCAGTGCCTGGAGCTGCTGCACCTGCCCGCCGCGGGCGATGCCGGCCAGTGACAGGCCGCGGTACCAGGCGAAGAAGCCGAGGTACATGGACGAGACGCCGAGCAGCACCAGGGCGCCCCACTGGGCCGGCGTCGTGTCGAACCCACCGCTGGTCGTCCACCACAGCACGACCGAGGCCGGAATGGTCACGGGGAGCGCGAGCACCACGACCCACGAGATGACCTGCCAGCCGGGCATCGCGCGCGTGACGGACGCCCCCTCGACGTAGCACCACGACGAGGCGATGACCGCGCCGACGACGAGGCCGTCGGCCACGAGGTCGCCGTCGCTGCCGCCCCCGCGCAGGAGAGCGAACGCGACCAGCGCCGCGGTGCCGGTGCCGGCCGCCACCCAGAACTGCCAGCTGACGCGCTCGTGGGTGCGAAGGACGGCGATGAGCGCGGTCATGAGCGGCATGAACGCTGCGATCACCGCCACGTGCGCTGAGGTCGTGCGCTGCAGCGCAAGTGCCAGCAGGATCGGCCAGCCGAAGACGGCCCCCAGCATCGTGTAGAGCAGCGGGCGCAACTGCCCCGCCGGCGGCAGCGGTGCCCGATGCACGACGAGCAGCGCCGCGGCCAGGACCCCGGCGATGACCGCGCGGCCGGTCGCGGTGAAGAAGGGGCTGAAGCCGCCGACCGCGACCTTGGTGAGAGGCACGGAGAACGAGAACATCAGCACCCCCGCGAACGCCCAGACCAGTCCCTCGCGGCGCACCGAGGCGGGTGCGGCGACGGCCGCGGTTGTGGTCGCCTCCATCCGCCAGAGCGTAGCGATGGCCCGGGTCGAGACCGCCGCTCAGACCTCAGTCGGTGTCGTCGGGCTCCCAGAGCTCGATTGGATTGCCCTCCGGGTCATGAAGGCGCGCGAAGCGACCGACGCCGGGCATGTCCCAATCGGGATTGGTCGCGACCTCGATCCCCGAGGCGGCGAGCGCTTCGAGCATGGCGTCGAGTCCATCGACGCGGAGGTTGAGCATCCACTCGCGATCCGCCGCGAAGTAGTCGCTGGCCCGGGGGAAGGGCATGAAGACGCTCGGGCCCGCCGCGGTCGCCCACTCACCGTGCTCGCCGGCGCCCACGCCCAGATGCTCCGCATACCAGGCACGCAGCTTGTCTGGGTCCGCCGCGCGGAAGATGAAACCGCCGATCCCGTTCACGCCCATGAATCGTGAAGATAGTCGAGTGTGCGACCCGCTACCCGGATCGCGACTCGACGGGCGGAGGTTCCGCCGAGGGCTCGTGCTCGTCGAGCAGGCGATGGACGAGCTGCACCGCGGTGGCACCCTCGCCCACGGCGGCCGCGACCCGCTTCACCGAGCCGTGGCGGGCGTCGCCGGCTGCGAAGACCCCGGGGATGCTCGTCTCGAGTGAGTACGGCGACCGCTCGAGGCGCCAGGCGCCGTTGAGGTCGTCGCCCGTCAGGAGGAAGCCGTACCTGTCCCGGGCCATGGCCGGCGGCAGCCAGTCGGTCAGGGGATGTGCGCCGATCAGGACGAAGAGGCCCTCGGCCGGCACGGTCTCGTCCCGGCCGGTCGCGGCGTCGTGCAGCTCGAGGCGCTCGAGGCGCTGCGCTCCTCCGCCGCCGGTCACCGTCACGCGGGTGCGCACCTCGACCTTCGGCGCCGCCTCGACCGCCCGGATGAGGTAGCGCGACATGCTCGCGTCGAGCGAGCGGGCGCGGGCGAGGATGGTGACGTGGCGGGCGTAGCGGGCGAGGTGCAGGGCGGCCTGCCCGGCGGAGTTGCCCCCGCCGACGACGTACACGTCCTTCCCCGCCAACGTCGGCGCCTCCGACACCGGGCCGCCGTAGAAGACGCCGACGCCGCTCAGCGCGTCGAGCTCGGGGATCTCGAGCCGCCGGTAGCTGGCCCCGGTTGCGACGATGACGACCTGTGCGCCGATCGCCCGCCCGCCCTCGAGGCCGATCGAGAAGCCGTCGTCCGAGCGCGCGAGGTCGGTCACGCGGTGCATGAACAGGAACCCCGCGCCGAAGAGCGACGCCTGCTCGTAGGCCTGCTCTGCGAGGCGGCCGCCGCTCACGCCCCTCGCGAATCCGAGGTAGTTGCGGATGAGCGCGCTCGACCGTGCCTGTCCGCCGATCCCGCCCGAGTCCACCACGAGGACGCGCAGCCCGTCGGAGGCGCCGTAGACGGCGGCCGAGAGTCCCGCGGGCCCGGCCCCGACGACCACGAGGTCGAACGTCTCCTCCTCGACTCCGAGCGGCGCGCCCGCGGCGGCGGCGATCTCGGCGTTCGTGGGGTCGCTGAGCGCCGTGCCGTCCGGCAGCACCATGAGCGGAAGTCGCGCGTCGGGGCCGGCCTGCCGCGAGGAGCTCCTGTCCCCGCTCCGAGTCGGCGAGGCAGAACGCGTGCGGGACCGCGCACTTCTCGAACACGTCCCGGAGCTCGTACGCCCGGCCCGACCACTCCTCGCCGACGACATGCACCGTCTGCGGGACGAGGCGCTGCTCACGCGCCCACTCGAGCAGGAAGCTTGCGATGGCCTCGTGGAAGACCTCGTCCGGCGGCGAGCCGGGCTCGGGGACGAAGTGGTCGGCGCGGCCGAGGGCCATCGCCCGGCGGATCGCATCGGCTCGATCGGCGTCTCCCCAGGCGTGCGGCGGGACGAGGAGCGCACGCTTGGCCAGCGGATGGAGGAGGCGCGCCTCGTCGACGACGGCGTCGGGGCCCGTGCCGGGCGCCGGCCGGCCGACGAGTATCAGGGCCACGTCCGCGTTCTCCTCGGCGAGCCGATCGAGCAGCTGTACGCCGTTCCCTGCGCCCGTGACGCACTCGATCCGGTAGCTCCCGGCGTAGCGCTCGACGAGCTGAGCCTCGACCCGATCGAGGACATCCGGGTCCTCGTCGACTGCGACGATGACGGGGAGCGGCATGCCGCGACCTTACTGGATCTGGCTTGGCCGTCCCTGAGTGGAGCTCATCGGGCACACGCGACCAACCGAGCGACGCAGTGCCGGATGCCCCTTTCGGGGGAGGCCGCAGCCACCCCCTCCGGATACCGTCGTCGCGTGGATCGACGAGACGAGCATGTGGCGTGGCTGGTGGGCAGCATCGGCTTCGCGGGGATCGCCGTGATGCTCGCCATCGACGTGCTCCTCTTCCAGATCGTCTGACCCGGCCCGCGCGGACCACGCGCTTGGAGCTCAGCCGAGCTCTTCGGCGAGGCCGATGAGGAGTCCTTCGGGCCCCCGGATGTAGCAGAGCCGATAGACGTCTTCGTACTGGACCACTTCGCCGACGAGCTGCGCGCCGCGCTCACTGAGCCGAGCGACCGTATCGTCGATGTCTTCCACGGCGAACATGACGCGCAGGTAGCCGAGAGCGTTCACCGGGGCGTTCCGGTGATCGGCGACCACAGGCGGCGTGAGAAATCGCGAGAGCTCCAGCCGGCTGTGGCCGTCCGGTGTGCGCATCATGGCGATCTCGACGCGCTGGTCGGACAGTCCGGTGACCCGTCCTGCCCACTCTCCTTCGACCGTGCCCTGCCCTTCGAGCTCGAGGCCGAGCTCGCGAAAGAAGGCGATCGTCGCCGGCAGATCGTCGACGACAATGCCCACGTTGTCCATCCGCTTAACCGTCACGCGCGAACCTCCTTCGCTTGATACGGCCACGGTAGCCGCAGCCCTACAGCCGAGAGGAAGCCGAACTGCTCCCATCGTGCCTGGCCGCTCACGGCCGCTCATAGGGCCCCGCACACCGGGCCGCATGATGGCTCGCGGCGCGTCCAGCCCCACAGACTCAGTGAGGCTTGATCGGAGCGGGCGTCGTTTCGATGGGCGGCGGCGAATCGACAGGCGCGCTCACCGTCTTGATCCAGGATTTGATCGAGAGGTCGAAGTAGGGGGTGCTGGCAGATCGGCCAGCGTGTGATGAGCCCAGCCCCAGGGCCAGCCGCTGAGAGGGCGTCCTGGTGGGAGTGAAAGTGGCCAAAAAGTGGCCAATCGGCCCCCAGGCGGTCGGACGGATGGTGGCCCGAGAAGCGGAAAACCCCCGCAATTGCAGGGGTTTCATGAGGTGGAGCGTACCGGGATCGAACCGGTGACCCCCAGCTTGCAAAGGTGATCCAGGTCGGGGAGCGGGGGGTACGAGAGGGTACGAGAGGTGCATGGTTGAGCCAAATCCGCGTCACCGCCATGCCCTCTCATACCCCCCGATAGCCTGTGGGGTGTGCGCAGAATGTGCGCACGAACCACGCTGCCCGCCAACGCCCACGGCCAAGCGGCTGCCGTGAGAGCCACCCGCCGAGCGGCCGCCAAGCCACTCGCTGGTTAGCGGTCGGGGGTTCGAGCCCGCTCCCGGCTCTCCCATGGAGACGACACGGAGCGTCAAATCACCACGGTTGCGTCGTTTCTGGCCTAACCATGCGGGTCGAAGCGTGGTGCCTCCTTGCAGGTGTTTTCCGGCGGATGTGACCATGGTGTGACCACGCGCGATGCTCCTGATTGTGACGCCACCGGACTTCACCAGGAGGGTCGATAGAACCCGCATCGGCGGCGAGTCGCGCGTCCTCGGAAAGAGGGGTCGCAGCCCGCTGTCGTGTAGGGCCGAGCGGCGCAAGGCATCGGGCCGCCGGCGCTCGCGACGGCTCGTCGAGGCGTCGCGCCCGCTTCTTCGGCTGCCGTCGTCACACCCGTCACGGCGACACGCTCACCCCGGCCCAGGCCGCATCGCGTGGCATCAGCCGCGACGACTACGCCACGTTCATGATGGACGGACATGCCTGACGAACACCGCCGCGAGCGTGAGACGCTTCCAGTAGTGTCGGGCCACGGGGCCCACAACGAGAGAGGCCGTTCGAGCAGGGCCTGCACGGCTCCGGTTGGGCGCACCCTCCCGAGGTCAGCTGATCTGTCAGCGGCACCCACCGTGCGAAAGGAGACTGAGATGCGACGACTGCGAAATCGAGGTGGCCTGGACGGGACGCGGTATGCGATGCGGGAGAAGCTGCTTTCGATTGGTGACGATTCTTGGATCGAGACTGAAGGTGGCGAGCGGGTGTTTAGGGTGAACGGCAAGGCGCTGCGCGTGCGGAACACGCTGGTGTTGGAGATCCCTCGGGCGAGGAGCTCTACTCGATCCAGGAGAAGAAGCTCAGCGTGCGTGATCGGATGGAGATCGAGCGGGACGGGAAGACAGCAGCGACGGTGAAGAAGGCGTTGGTGGGTATTCGCGACCGCTATGCGATCGACGTCGACGGTGGCGAGGACATGTCGGCGAAGGGCAACGTTGTCGATCATGAGTACGAGATCGAGCGTGACGAGGAAACGGTCGCCGAGGTCTCCAAGAAGTGGTTCCGCGTCCGTGACACGTACGGCATCGAGGTCGCTCCCGGGCAGGACGCCGCCTTGCTGCTGGCGATCGCCGTCTGCATCGACCAGATGGGCCGCGGGTAGGTCGGAGTGCGGCGTGCGCCCGGCGGTGGTGATGAGCGATGCTCCGCCCCGTAGCCGTCACAGAGTCTCGCCGGCCTTATCTGGGGCCCGTCAGAACAGGCGCTGCGCGACCGTCGAGCGCGGTAGCCGGGGCGAAGGTTCCGAGGCCCGCCGCGCTGCCCTACGCTTCCGCGCATGGACGACGTCCACGTGCCGAGCCGCTGCTCGCTGTGCGGCCGTCTCCATCGGCCTTTACCGGGCCGCTGCTCAGCCGGCCTCGAGACCGTCGCCTGCTCCGAATCGGGCCGGTGGCTCTGCCGCGAACCAGGCGGTGAGTGGCGCAAGTGTGAACACTGGGCGATCGACGCGGTGATGGAGCGCCGCCGAGCCGAGCGGCAGGCTCCGGTCGGCGGTGGGAGTGGACCGTCGACCGGATTCTGCTGCACGAGGCCATGCTGTAGTCGCACGTTGTGTTACCCGAGCAGGACGATGACGTCGCGAGACAACGTCCCTTCGGAGTTCGGCGTTCGTGGATGCTGACGTGTCCTTCAGCGCCGTCGAACGCGCCGGTCCCACCGGTGATCGCGATGACGCTATCGGCGCCGGTGATCGTCGCCTCGCCTGCGAACTCGAGCGTCCCCCCAGCCAGCTGGGCGGTGCCGACACAATCAGCTGCCGTCTGCGTCTCAAAGGCGCAGAAGCCGCGGTTCGAGCCCACCTTGTGCGTCCGAGCCGTGTTCCAGAACTGGCTGGCGAAGAAAAACTCGTCACCGGCCGTCGGCCCAGGCTTGCCAAGATCGAGGAACTTCTGCGACGTCGTCTTCTCGATCACCACGATCGTCCGACCGCCGCCCTCGCCCCCACCGGAGGCCGATGCGAACGAGGCGCCACCGATCGCCATCGCGACCAACGCGCCCACGCCAGCCGTCATAAGCAGTTTGCGCAGCATGAGAATCCTCCCCGAAATTCGTCGATGCCCCCAAACGGCCTCGCGTCATCGACGCTACTCCCTTCGCCGCAGACAGTCAACGACGTCAGCATCGACGGCGCGCTCGCCCCAGCCGCGAGTGGTCGCGAACTCGCGCCAACTCCCCTGCGGCCGCAAGGCGGTACCATGTGCGAACTGCAACAATCAAGGGAGGGACAGATGCGAGCCAGGTACCTACTTCTCGTGGCGGTGGGCGCCGTCGCTCTGTTCGGAGCCACAGCCGTCCGCGCGGCCCATGGCGACACCGGACGCACCCTGACGTTCACCGTGCCCCCGCCCGCGCCCCGCGACCAGCATCAAGTAGACGTGCCACCCCGCGGCCTTTCGCTGGGCGACCAGGTCGTCGGCGCAGTGAGCCTCCGCACGCACGGTGAACTGTTCGGGCGAGCGCTGGTCGTCTGCACGATCAACGATGCCAGCTTCCAGGGACAGCAGTGTGCGATCACGCTCGTACTTCGAAACGGTCAGATCACCGTCCACGGCGGAGGACTCGACCGCACGCTTCCCCACGCACCACCACCCGGCGGCGCCGATGTCTTTGCAGTCACCGGCGGCACAGGAAGCTATACCGGAGCAACCGGCACGCTCACCATCCGCCATGGTCACCACGCCGACTTCTTCATCGTGTCCCTCCGCCGCTAAACCCCAGAGCGGACAGACCCGTTAGAGTACGCCGCCGCCCAGGCGGCGGGCGACTCGGTCGTCGATCAAACGGCTGCCTGCCTCGAGAACCATCGCCTGCTTCGAAACAGGCATGCTCGCCTACATCGGACAACACATGTTGACCCTGGCCGCCATCGCCGCCGCCTGCGGCGCCATCATCGTCCTGATCCACCCCGACCAGATCGGCGCGTGGATCATCGGCGTGCTTGGCGGCGCGTGGCTCGCCCTCGCGGCCATCCGATACCGTCGCACCCCCCGATAACTCGACAGGGTCGAAGCCGCCCAGACGCCACCAACGGGGCGGGGTCACACCCCGCCCCGGTACCACCCTACCCACGACTACCGCAGTTTGTTTTGCACGTCTACGCCACGTTGAGCATGGATCAAGCGACCCATGCTCGACGTCGCCACGGTGATCCGCGGCCTTCGTCTACGCCCGGCGCCGGGGTCATGAAGGCCGGCCGGGCTACGGAATGAACGGCCTGGCTGGCGGCGCAGACTGATCCCGACCCGACAGCCGCGCACCTTCCACTACGGGCGCCACAGTCCCCCGCCTAGCCCATCGGTTCAGAACACGGGGGCGGGGGACGTCCCCCCGCCCTCTCCGGCCCTCCCTCCACATTTGCTGCCGCGTCTCGCCCCTCAGCGGCAGGAGGGGGATACGTGATGAGCACACG
>CAVPLP010000006.1:0-49064 GCA_963706075.1 uncultured Actinomycetes bacterium | reverse complement strand
CGGGCTCTTCCGGAAGACCGACGTCGAACGGACCAACGGCGACAAGTGGAAGAACACGATCCGCGTCACCGACCTCACCGCCGGCTTCGCGACGACACCGCCCGAGCGTTTCGCTGTCGGGCCCGCTGGCGTCGGGCGTCTGGTTCAACCAGGTCCAGCAGGTGAACCTCACCATCGATGCGGCGACGCCGGAGCGGGGTTGCGGCGCGTCGCTCCGCGACGGCGCGACCGTCCTCGACTCCGACTCGGTCGCCGCCAGTCCGGGCCCAGCCGGGCATGACGGCCTGCTCCGGCGCGCTTGGCACGAGCCGGCGGCGCTCGGCGACGATCCCACACGCTCGACGTCGTGGTCGCCGACGCCGCGGCGAGGCACGACGACGCCGGTCAGGTCAAGGTCGACGCCCACGCTCCCGCGGCGCTCGCGATGGCGCCGTCCGCGCCGACGGCCGATCTCGGCCGGTCGTGTCGTTCTCGATCGATCCCGCCCGAGCGGGCTGGGCACGTTCGAGGCGACCCTCGACGGAAGCCGATGCAGATCACGGACGCCGATGCGACGCTCACACCGGCCGCAGATCTGGCGTACGGCACGCACACGGTCGCCTACCACGCACCGACGGAGCCGGCAACACCCGCGACGGCTCGTGGGCGTTCGACGTCGTGGACACGACTCCGCCGTCGCTCTCACACGCGACGCCGGCCGACGGGTCAAGCGGCGAGGACCGCCGGCCTGAGGTCGCCTTTGACGTGGCCGACGCCGGCATCGGCGTCGACTCTGGATCGCTCCATGTCGTCCTCGACGGCCTCGACGTGGTCGGCCGGCTCCCTGGTCGCCGGTCACTTCTCGCTCGTCCCGGCGCGAACCTGGCGTACGGGTCGCACCACGTGAAGGTCACTGTCGCGACCGATCTGGGAACGCGATGACTCCGGCCAGTCGACGTTCGACGTGGCCGACGTCACCGCACCCGTCCTGTCCGACCCGACGCCGAGGAGTGGCTCATCGGGCGCCGACCGCACCCCGGCGATCTCGCTCCAGATCTCGGATGACGGGATCGGCGTCGACCGCCACGATCGCCGTCGCGATCGACGGCAACGACGTTTCCGCTGCGGGCGCGTTCGTCGACGGACGGTTCTCATACCTCCCGGGACTCCGCTCGGGTTCGGCGTCCACACCATCTCGGCCCGCGCCTCGGACCGGGCGGGCAACGCCTCACCGGCGCTCACGTGGTCGTTCACGGTCGCCGACGAGCAGGCGCCGACGATCGCCGGCCAGCGTCCGCTCGCGGGCTCCATCGTCCCGGGCGCGACGGTGATCGCATTCGACGTCTCGGATGCGGGAACCGGTGTTGCGGCCGGGACGCTCCATGTCGACGTCGACGGCTCCGATGTCGCGTCCTGGGGCACCCTGAACGGCGGTCACTTCTCGTACGCCCCCGGGAACCTGGGCGCCGGTGTGCACACGATCTCGGTCACGGTGGCCGACAACGCCGGCAACGTCGCCGGCCCGGTGATGTGGCAGTTCGCGGTCGCCGACCCGGCCTCGCTCGGTCTGACGGCGGCGGGAGGCCCCGCGTCGATCGTCGTCGGCCACGCCGCGACGCTCGCGTTCACCGCAACCAGCAACGGGGCCGGGATGGCCGGCGCCCGGGTGCTCGTGTCCGCACGACCCGCCGGAAGCGCCGCCTTCGGCCCCGCGCGGATCGTTACGGCATCGGGCAGCGGGCTGGCCGAGTTCTCGGTCTCGCCGACACGCACGACCGTCTACCGGGTCGAGCTCGAGGCGGATCCGAGCGTGCAGACCGAGCGCACGCTCGTCGTGCACCAGCGCGTGACCCTCGCAGCGTCGCGGCACGCGATGCGGCACGGCGGCGCCCTCCAGCTGAGCGGCCGGGTGCTCCCCGGGCGCGGCGGGCGCGTCTCGATCCAGCTCCTCACGGCCGCCGGCTGGCGCACGGTGGCCCGCCCGGCGCTGAACGCCCGGTCGGCCTACCACGCGACCGTGATCGCGGCGCTCCCCGGGCGCTACGTCCTGCGGGCTGTCGCGGCGGCGACCGCGCGGGATGCCGGCGGCACGAGCGCGACGGTGTCTGTGCGGGTGCGCTGATCGAGGGGCGGTGGGCGGCCCGGCTCCGGCCGGGGCCGCCCACCCCTGTCGGTAGAATCCATGTCGTGGGCACCTCCGCGCTTCCGATCGCCACCCGACCGCCCGTGAGGGCCGTCCGTTAGTGGCGCACGCGGTCACGCCAGACGACTCCCTCCTCGACGCGCTCAACCCCGAGCAGCGCGACGCGGTGCTGCACACCGAGGGCCCGCTCCTCGTCGTGGCGGGCGCAGGGTCCGGCAAGACCCGCGTCCTCACGCACCGCGTTGCGCACCTGATCGCGTCGGAGCGCGCGCGGCCGTCCGAGATCCTCGCGATCACGTTCACGAACCGGGCGGCGCGCGAGATGCGCGAACGAGTCGAGCGGCTGGTCGGCGGCCGCACCGCGGCGCGGATGTGGGTGATGACGTTCCACGCCGCCTGCGGTCGGCTCCTGCGCCGCGACGCGGCCCGCGCCGGCTACTCGCCGAGCTTCACGATCTACGACCAGGCCGACCAGCTCCGGCTCGTCAAGGCGTGCACCGAGGAGCTCGAGCTCGACCCGAAGCGGTTCGCGCCGCGCGCCGTGCACGCGCGGATCTCGCGCGCCAAGGAGCGGCTGCTCACGGCGGAGGCGTACGCCGAGGAGGTCTCGACGTTCTTCGAGCAGGCGGCGGCCAACGTCTACGCGCTCTACGAGAAGCGGCTCCACGACGCCAACGCGATGGACTTCGACGATCTGATCATGCGGGCCGTGCTCCTGCTCGAGCACGACGAGGAGGCGCGCACCGCCTGGCAGGACCGGTGGCGCTACGTCATGGTCGACGAGTACCAGGACACGAACCACGCCCAGTTCCGGCTCGTCTCGCTCCTGTCCGAGCGCCACCGGAACATCGCGGTGGTCGGCGACCAGGATCAGTCGATCTACGCCTTCCGGGGCGCCGATATCAGAAACATCGCCGAGTTCGAGCACGACTTCCCGGGCGCCCACGTCGTCACGCTTGAGCAGAACTACCGCTCGACGCAGTCGATTCTCGACGCCGCCAACGCGGTCATCGACCGCAACCCGAACCGCAAGCCGAAGCGGCTCTGGTCGGAGCTCGGCGGCGGCGTGCCGGTGCGGGTGGTCGAGACCGACGACGAGCACGCCGAGGCGCGGTTCGTCGCCGGCGAGATCGCCGAGGCGATCGACGGCGGTGCGAGCGCGGCCGACATCGCCGTGTTCTACCGGGTCAATGCGCAGTCACGTGTGCTCGAGGATCTGCTCGTCCGCCAGGGCGTGCCGTACCGCGTGATCGGTGGCCCGCGCTTCTACGAGCGGGCCGAGGTGAAGGATGCGATCGCCTATCTCCAGGTGATCGCCAACCCGGCCGACGAGGTGTCGCTCAGGAGGATCGTGAACCGCCCGCGGCGGGGGATCGGCCAGACGACGCTCGAGCGGCTGGCGAAGCACGCGTCCGACATGGGCTGGTCGCTCATGGAGGCGATCGAGCACGCGGCGGCGGTCTCGCTCTCGGCGGCCGCCGCGGGGAAGGTGCGCGAGTTCGCGGCGCTGATGGACGACCTGCGGGCCGAGGCGGCCGAGTCTGGGCCAGCGGCCCTGCTCGAGAAGACGCTCGCGTCGAGCGGCTACATGGACATGCTCGAGGCCGAGCGCACCTTCGAGTCGCAGGGCCGGGTCGAGAACCTCCAGGAGCTCGTCGGGGTCGCGCGCGAGTACGAGGAACGAGGCCAGGAGGAGGCCTCGCTCGACGCGTTCCTCCAGGAGATCTCGCTCTTCTCCGACCAGGACTCGCTCGACGTCGAGCGCGCGGACGTCACCCTGATGACGCTGCACAACGCCAAGGGGCTCGAGTTCCCGGTCGTCTTCGTGATCGGCATGGAGGAGGGGCTCTTCCCGCACCAGCGCTCGCTCGAGGAGGACGCCGAGGATGAGGAGCGGCGGCTCTGCTACGTGGGGATGACCCGCGCCCGCGAGCGGCTCACGCTGACGCACGCGCACAGTCGGACGATCTTCGGCGCCCGCGGGTACAACCTGCCGTCGCGGTTCCTGTCGGAGCTGCCGCAGAGCGAGATCGAGCGCCAGCGCGAAACCGGCTGGTCGCGGCCGGCAGCGGCAGGGGCGGCGACGCCCGACCGCCCGATCCCGGCGCTCTCGGTCGGAGACGAGGTGCGTCACGCGACGCTCGGCGACGGCATCGTCATCGGACTCGAGGCCGATGTGGTGGCCATCCGGTTTCGCGACGACGGCTCCGAGCGCAGGCTCGTGCTCGGCTACGCCCCGCTCGAGAGGCTGTAGTCCACCCGGCCCATCGCGCGGACGCTTCGGGACCGCGAGCACCGCCGCAGCGGCCGCCACGCTCCAGATCACTCCGAGCCAGAGCACTGCCGACGTCGAGAGCGCCGCCGCCGCGGGCCCGGCGAGGAGGAATCCGACGGGCAGGAAGACCAGCGTCCCCGCCCAGTCATAGGAGCTGACCCGTGCCAGCGAACGGGCCGGGATGTGCTCGTGGAGGGCGGTGTTCCAGACGACGGCGACGAACGACATGCCCGCGCCGGCGACGAACGCGGTCGCCGCGATCAGCCACGTGGGCGCCTCGAGCGCGAGCAGGGCGACCTGCGGCGTCCAGAGCAGCCCGGCCCATGTGGCGGCCCGAAGCGGCCAGCGCGGTCGCAGGCGGAGGGCCACGAGCCCGCCTCCCAGCTCGCCCAGCCCCGACGCCGCGAGGATGAGCGCCCACGCGCCCGCGCCGCCGAGCGAGTCGCGGGCGATCACGGCGCCGAGCACCATGAACGGCCCGAGCACCAGCATGTGCCAGACCGCGTACTGGAGCACGATGACCCACACCCACGTCCGCGCCCGGAACTCCGACCAGCCCTCGGCCAGCTCGGCGACGAACCCCGCTCTCTCGGCGCCGCGGTCGTGCTCGGGAGGGTGCATCGCCAGCAGGGCGAACGCGCTCACGACGAACGTCCCCGCGTCGGCCGCGAGCGCCGCCCCGGGGCCTGCGAACGCGATCACTGCGCCGCCGGCAGCCGGGCCGAGCACGCCTCCCGATGAGTGGGCGATCCCGAGGAGGGCGTTCGCGCGCTGGAGCTCGGGTGCGCTCACGGTCTGCGGCACGAGGCCCGTCGACGCCGGATCGAAGAACGCCGCGCCGACCCCGTGGACGGCCACCATCGCGACATAGAGGCCGAGCGGCGGATCGCCCGTCATCACCGCGAAGGCGAGCACGCCCGAGCTGACCGCCCGCAGGGCGTCGGCCGCCAGCATGACCCGGTGGCGCGACAGCCGGTCGGCCATGACGCCGCCGACGAGGATGAACGCGAGCCGGGCGACGATGTTGGACGCGTAGACGATGCCGACGTCCGTGGCCGAGCCGCCCTCCTCGAGGATCGCGAACGCCAGCGCGATCGGAGCGAGGTTGTCGCCGATCAGCGAGACGGTCTGGCCGGCGAAGAGCAGGCGAAACTCGCGCTCCCTGAGCGGTGCGATGGCGTCGGGCGTGCGCACGCGGCGCGATGCTAGATGATGGCCGCCTCGCTGGTCTCGGACGCGCTCCTGGTCAGCCCAAGGCGGTCTGCGAGGAGCTCGACCGTGCTGCCCTGGATCACCGTCGAGACGAGCACCGCGAAGAAGACGATGTTGAAGAACTCGAGGCTTCGCGGGACGCCGGCGAGCACCGGGAACGTGGCGAGGATGACGGGGACCGCTCCTCGCAGCCCGGCCCAGCCGATCAATGCCTTCTCGGCCGCCGTGTAGGGCTCAAAGGCCGTTGCCAGCAGGGTCGCGAGCGGCCGCGCGACCCCGGCGACGATCAGCCCGAGCAGCGTCCCCTCGACGAGGACGTCGCCCAGCTGGCTCGGGAAGACGAGCAGCCCGAACGCCAGGAACATGCCGATCTCGGCCACCGACGCCAGGCCCTGGTGAAACGCGCGGATCGACTCGCCGCCCGGGATGACGCGGTCGGCCAGCAGAAGGCCGGCCATGTAGACCGCAAGGAAGCCCGAGCCGCCGATGGCCCCCGCCGCGCCGTACGCCACCGCGGCGATCGAGGCCGAGGCGACCAGCAGGAGACCCGACGGCGCCCCCTCCAGACGGCGGAGGAGCGCGGCCCCGCCGATGCCGACGATCGCGCCCGCGACCGTCCCGATGCCCAGCTCGCGGATGAAGTACGTCACTCCGTCGAACGCGCCGTAGCCCGGCGTCTGGATCAGCTCGACGAGCGTCGTCACCAGGAGGACGGCGACGGGATCGTTGAAGCCGGCCTCCGCCTCGAGCGTCCGGGCGAGCCGCGCGGGAAGGTGCGAGCCGCGCATGAGCGCGAAGACGGCGGCGCCGTCCGTCGCCGACAGGATGGCGCCGAGCAGGAGGCCCTCCTTGGCGGTGAGGTCGAAGAGCCACGCGGCGAAGAGGCCCGCGACGAGCGCGGTGATGATGGTGCCCGCGACCGCCAGGAGCACCGCCGAGCGAAGGACGGGCCGGATCTGGCGGAGCCCCGTCGAGAGTCCGCCCTCGAACAGGATGAGGACGAGGGCCACCGTGCCGACGGTCCTTGCGAGCGAATAGTCGCTGAAGTCGATCCACCCGAGCCCGTCCGTCCCGATCGCCATGCCGATCCCGAGGAAGACGACGAGGGCCGGGATCCTCACCCTGGCGGCGCCGAGCGAGGCGAAGACGCCGGTGGCCAGGAGCACGCCTGCGACCAGGATCAGGACGGCGTCATGCTGCATCCGTTACGGCTCGATCAGCCCGGCGCGGATGGCGTACCGGGTGAGCTCGATGCGGTTTCGCAGGTTCAGCTTGTCGAGCAGGTTGTCGCGGTGGCGGTCGACCGTGCGCGGGCTGATGACGAGCATGTCGGCGATCTCGCGGGTCGTGTGGCCCTCGGCGACGAGGGCCAGGATCTCGGACTCGCGCCGGGTGAGCTGTGCGAGCCCGGGATCCCCGCCCAGCTCGAGGACGCTTCCGAGCATCCGCCGCTCCGAGTCGGGGTACATGAACGGCTCGCCGCGCATCACGGCTCGGCACGCACGGATCAGGTCGTGGTCGGCGACCGACTTCAGGACGTACCCGCCGGCCCCCGCGCGGAGGGCCTCGAGGAAGTACTGCTCGTTGTGGTGCATCGAGAGCATCAGGATGCGAAGCCCCGGCACGCGCCGCGAGAGCTCGTGGGCCGCCTGGAGACCACTCATTCGCGGCATGGTCACGTCGAGGACGGCCAGGTCGACCTCCTCGCGGATGGCGAGATCGACCGCCTCGAGCCCGTCGTCGGCCTCGCAGACCACCCTCATGTCGGGCTCGGTCTCGAGCACCATCCGCAGGCCGCGGCGGACGACGGCATGATCGTCGGCGAGGAGGATGCGGATCCCGTGCCCCGGAGCGCCGGTCATCCGCCGGCCGCCGCGACCGGGACTCGCAGCAAGACCTCGACGCCTCCGTTCTCGCTCGGCCTGGTCTCGAGCGTCGCTCCGATCGAGACCGCGCGTTCGCGCATCCCGCGCAACCCGCCTCCCGGGAAGCTGCCGTCCATGCCGACGCCGTCGTCTGACACGCTCAGGCGGACGTCCGCGGCCGACGGCACCAGCGAGACGCTGACCGTCGTGCAGTGCGCGTGCCGGGCGGCGTTGGTCAGCGCCTCCTGCGCGATCCGGTAGACCGCGAGCTCGACCTGAGCGTCGAGCTCCGGGAGGTCGCCGCCGACCTCGAGGCTCACGCCCATGCCCGCGCGCCGCTCGATGCCGGAGCAGAGCGATGCGAGCGCGCTCGCGAGGCCCAGGTCGTCGAGGGCGGCCGGGCGCAGCTCGTAGCTGATCCGGCGCAGCTCCTCGAGCGATTCGCGGGCCAGCTCCTGGGCGTCGGCCAGCGCCTCACCCTCGCCGGAGTCGATGCGGCCGCGCACCTGCTTCAGCTCGAGGATGACGGCGGTCAGGTTCTGCCCGATCTGGTCGTGGAGCTCCTGGGCGATGCGGCGCCGCTCGGCCTCCTGCGCGGCGAGCACCCGGTGCATGCTCACCCGGCGCTCGCTCTCGAGCCGGTCGAGCGTCGAGTTGAACGTCGAGATGACCGCCGCCACCTCGGCGGTTGCGGTCGGGTCGAGGCGCCTCCCGGGCTCGAGCACGTCGACCACGGACATGAGCTCGGACAACCGGCGCAGGGGGCGGAGGCTGAACCGCACCAGCCAGGCGTTGGCGAAGAGCATCACCAGGAGCCCGGTTGCGAGGACGAGGAGCTGGCCACGGGTCGGTCGGGCGTCGATCGTCACCGGCGTGACGATGAGGAGCGCCACCGCCGCCGAGAGGATCGCGGCGTTCACCGCGAATACGCGCCAGTACAGGCTGACCCGCAGAGCTGCCGGGCCGAGCCGTTCGAGTGTCGTGCGGCGATCGTCCCCGCGGCCGTCCAGCGTTGTCATCTGCACCCCCGGGCACCATGGAGTTTAGACGCGCGCCTGTTGGGTGGAATTGCGTATGGGCAGCGGCATCCGGCGCTGCGATCATCCGTTCTCGTGCGCATGTGGCCGGGTGCCGAGCTCGTGTCCGCCAGATCGATCGAGCGGACGCTCCAGAGACAGCGAGAAGCGCTCGTCGTGCTTGCGGGCACGGCGGCGGCGGCGCTGCTCGTGCTGCCGCCGGGCCCCGATCGGCTCCTGGGGTACGTGGCGGCGGGCGCCGCGGTCGGGATCGTCGCCGTGTCGGTGGCGTGGGTCTACGAGCGCGACCGCGGCGACCGCTCCGCAGACGTGCTGATCGAGGAGGGGTTTCGCTACGAGCGCCGGTCCGACGAGGTGAGCCGCGCGGTCGCCGAGCGGGTCGCCCGGCTCGAGTCGGCCCGCAAGCGCCGCAGCCTCGCCGAGGCCCTGCGAGCTCACGTCGAGCTCGACCGCACGCCGCGCAGCCCGGCGACCGTCCGGTGCGCGACCGCGCCTGTGCTTCGCGGCCTCGGCGAGCACTGCGATGTGGTCGAGCGGATCGCGGCGTCGTTCGAGCGCGGTGCATGCGACCCGCGGGCGATCATCCAGGTGGAGCGGCTGCTCACGATGCCGCCTGCGGCGACCCCTCCCGGGGAGGACGACCCGGCGGAGCTCGGCCGCCGGCTTCACAGGATCGCGCGGCTCCTGGAGGCGGGTCCATGACCACGCGTTGGAGGGAGGCCGTCACATGGAGGTGAGACAGGCGGCGATGATCGTCGCCACAACGTGCCTGGTCACGTTCGGAGTCGTCCTCGCGGCGCTCCTCATGGTGCGTGGGTGATACCACCCAACTCGGCCCAACCATGCGGAATTCGGACCGCTAGGGGGCTATGGTCGGGCACAGATCACCGCGCCGGGCTCGCCCGGCGCCGGCACCGGAGGTGCGGATGGACACTGTGACCGAGTCCCTCGAGGAGGCGCGCCGTCTGATGGGTACGGGCGACGACAAGCACGCCGCCCAGCTGCTCCACACCGCGGCGCTCGAGTGTCATGACCCCGCCAAGGCGGCACAGATTTACGCGCTCGCCACGCAGGGGCGCGAGCGCGCCGGGCGCTTCGGGCGCAGGCGGTGGGACGAGCCGATCCGGATCGCGGAGGCGCGGCAAGCCACGGGCGTGAGCTAGCCGTCACGCGGAGCGAATCGGCCCGAAGCCGGGTGGGCGGCCATGCGCCCACCCGGCCGATGCCTCTGACTCCGGTCAGGTGATGTCGATCAGGGCCTCGCGCAGCGCCTCGAGGTGGTCGATCTCGTGGCGGCGGATCTCGCTGAAGCACTCCGCGGCCGCGACGTCCGTCGCGCGCGTGGCGTGCTCGGCGAAGGTCGGGTACATGACCTCGACCTCGTACGACTCGGCTTCGATCGCCGCACGGAGGTTGTCGTCGTCGTCGCCGACGATCCCCGCCAGGTTGGCGAGCATGGCGAAGTGCTCCTCGAGCTCAGTCCGCGCCGTCGACTCGAACAGATCGGCGATCTCGGTGCGGCCGTTCTTCCGGGCCGCTGCGGCGAACAGCATGGATCGGGCGTAGGTGAACGCCTCGGTGCGAAGCGCCGTCAGAACGTCCTCCTTGGTGGCCGAATGCAGTTCGGGTGCTGCTGACATCACGCTTCCTCCGTCCGTCGACTGACCGTCAGCATGGCGCCGCCGGCCCTGTGAGGCATCGGTGCGGGCACCGATCCCGCCCGTCCGGGCCGTGCGGCTTTTCCGCAGCCCACGGGCCTAGCTCCCATCCGGCGGAACGCGCGGCTCCGCGCGGTGGCTCCGCAGCGTCAAGAGCGCGTCGCGCATGTCGGCGCGAACGAATCCCTTGAGCGCCCCGTGGCGCTTCGGTGCCTTGCGCCCCAGTCGGGCGATGAGGTCGTCGCACGCATCGCGATAGGCGGTCGCAGCCGTCGAGCGTGGCGTCGCGACCACGACGGGAACTCCGGCCAGGGCGGCCGAGTCGAACCGGGCGCTGCGCGGGATCTGGCCGGGCGACACCATGGCGCCGAACCGCTCGCGCATGAGCGTCACCGCGGCCACGGCGCCGGATCGGCGCGCATCGGCGAACGTCGGCAGCAGGACCAGCTGGGCGTAGCGCCGGCCGGTCTCCCGCTCGATCGCGCGGACGGACTCGATCGTGCCCTGGAGCGCGTGGAGCGCGAGGTAGTCGGCCGCGGCGGGGATCACCACCGCGTCGGCCGCGCGCAGGGCGGATCGCGCTCAGACCGCCGACGCCGGGCGGCGTGTCGAGGACGACGACCTCCCACACGTCCCGAGCGCCGCGGAGGGCAGCCGCAAGCCGCTGGTCACGGCGGGCGTCCATCGTCCCGGCGGCCCCCTCGGCATCCAGGCGCTGGTCGGCCGGCACCACGCCGAGCGCGCTCAGGGCCGGGACGGGCGACCGGCGCGCCGACCACGAAGGCTTTCCGCGGAACATGCCGCCGGACCCGTCGCGGTCGCCGTCGGCGGCCGCGACGCCGACCGCCAGGCCCGCCGAGCCCTGCGGGTCGAGGTCGACCAGGAGAACGCGACGCGAGCCGAGCGCCATCGCGGCGGCCAGGTTCACCGCAGTCGTCGTCTTGCCGACCCCGCCCTTGCGGTTGACGATCGCGATCACGTGCACGGGCGGATTCTGTCACTCACCAGCGGGTCAAACGGCGGTGCCGACGATCCGGCCGACGACCATCGTCAACGCCATCGCCGCGACGCCCCAGACGACAACGCGCAGCGCCCCGCGGAGGCCCGGTGCGCCGCCGGTGCGCGCCCCGGCCCAGCCGGTCACCGCGAGGGCGACGACCGTTGCCGCCGTCGTCACCTCGATGCGAAGCGAGGACGGTGCCAGGATCACCGCCAGCAACGGCAGCATCGCCCCGGCGGTGAACGAGGCCGCAGACGCTCCGGCGGCCTGGAACGGCCGAGCGTGCGAGAGCGCCGTCATGCCCAGCTCGTCGCGCGCGTGCACGGCGAGCACGTCGTCGCGCGCGCTCAGCTCTGCTGCGACCTGCTCGGCCAGCTCCGGCGAGAGCCCGCGCATGCGATAGATCTCGGCCAGCTCCTCACGTTCGCCGACCGGGTCGCTGCGCAGCTCGCGCTGCTCGAGGGCGAGATCCGCCCGCTCGGCGTCGGCCTGCGAGCTGACCGAGACGTACTCGCCGGCGGCCATCGAGGCGGCACCGGCGACCAGGCCCGCGATGCCCGCCGTGACGATGGCCGAGCGGCCGGAGTCGGCGGCGGCGACGCCGACGATGATCGACGCCGTCGAGACGATCCCGTCGTTGGCACCGAGGACGGCCGCTCGGAGCCATCCGGTGCGGTGACTGAGGTGTCGCTCCCGACGCCGGGGCGTGCTGGCCACGGCCGCGATCGTACCCGGCGTACGGGCGGCGGGTAGACTGGCGGCCATGAGTCCCGTCCCCGAAGCACCGCTCGAAAAGAATGAGGGCGGCCTCGTCCCGAAGGGCCCGGGCTGGTTCGTCGTAAACGCCCGCGAGGCGCGGTGGATCCACACGGACGAGCTCGGCTCGGCCGTTGTCTTCGAGGGCGACGTGCCCTTTCCCCAGCTCGGAATCAACATCCAGGTGCTCCAGCCGGGCCAGCCCAACTGCATGTACCACGGCGAGACCCAGCAGGAGGACTTCCTCGTGCTCTCGGGCGAGTGCCTGCTGCTCGTCGAGGGCGAGGAGCGGCGCCTGCGAGCGTGGGACTTCGTCCACTGCCCGCCCTGGGCGAACCACGTGTTCGTCGGCGCGGGCGACGGGCCGTGCGCGATCCTGATGGTCGGCGCCCGACTGGAGAACGAGGAGCTGATCTACCCGGTCGACGAGGTGGCGTCCCGCCATGGCGCCGGCGTCGAGAAGGAGACGCCCGACCCGCGGGTGGCCTATGCCCGGTACCCGCCGTCCGAGCCCGGCCCGTACCGCGACGGCGCTCTGCCGGACCGGTGAACGCGGCGGCTTTCGAGCGGCTATCGTAGGAACGACGGGGCGGTTAGCTCAGTTGGGAGAGCACCAGCTCGACAAGCTGGGGGTCACTGGTTCGAGCCCAGTACCGCCCATTTAGACCGTTCGAGCCAAGCGGAAACCGCATGCTTAGGACGGTCATACGTGTCAGGAATGCCGCGAATGCTCGCGGCGTGCCCCCCTCGGTGGCCCCCAGGAGCCACGCCTACCCCCGGCCGACGCACGGCCGATTGGCGGGCGCGCCTGGTCGTCCGTCTGGTGTTCTGCCTCCAGACCGAGTCCGTCCGATTCGTCGCCTCTGAGCTGGATGGGATGCGGCCGGGGCTGGGACGATGTCTCCCAACCCCGGCCGTGTCCGTTCCGGCTAGGTGGTGTAGTGGACTCGAAGTTTGTAGAGCAGGGCAGCCGGGTTTTCGAACGGCGGCTGCTGGCCCTGCGAAGTTGGTCACCTTGATGACCAGCCAGTTGGCGCCTGGGTGAAGCGCGGCCGGGCCGGTGAGCTGGAACGTGCTGATCACGTTAAAGTCACTCCCGGAACCGACAGGCGTGCCGTTCACAAACAGGTCATAGGCGTTGTCGGCGGTGATCTTGATCCGCGCATCGATCGGCTCGTCGGCCCTCTTCGGCACGTCGACGCGGCGCACGAAGATCACCGGCCCGTAGTCGCTGGTGTTCTGCTCCATGACGGTCTCGTGCGTCTTCCAGATCCAACGTGCGCCCTGTAGCGACGGATAGATGCCACCCGTGCAGAAGCCGTTCGCGTCGACCGCATTGCAGCCGATGTTGGGAACGCTGAGCACGCTCAGCCCGGCCGTTCCGGCTGCTGGGTCGACCCACAGCTGGTTGGGCGCGCTTGCCCTCCAGAAGGTGTGTGAAGCGGCAGACGCGACGCTCGGAATCGCCAACAGCACAAGCATCGCCCCCGCCAACGACAGCAGTCTTGCGACTCGCATCGTCAGCCTCCTCGCCCGAATCGAGAATTCCATGTCTTGGCTCGGGGCCCCTGCCCTGGTGCTGAGCCTGGCATCGTCGCAGAGTCCAAGCTACGTGTCAAATGGCACGAACTGACAGGAAGGGCGTGACAACAACCAACGATGCCGAGAGCGAGGAGCGCCGCATGATCAACGCGGTGATGGAGCATCGACGAACTCGCATTGCTGACCACCGTCCCTAGTTGCTACGACCAGCCTTTGCGAAGGCGAGTGGCGATGCTCGGCACGGTAAGCCATCGCGAACAGCACCACGCCCAAGACGACCACCGCCGCGAGCCACCATCCGGAATCGAGCACGATCACAGCGCTGGTCATCACGAGCACTACGACGCTTCTCATGGTGCGGTCTCCGGCTGCTTTTCGCGGCTCAGGATCAGCAGCAGCGTGTCGCTGTCCTTCAACGGCACCGCGCTCCTCAGCTCCCAGTCTTGGGCGCCGAGCGCGTTCAGGACATCGGCTAGATCGACGGAGACCTCATCGTCCTTGCTGCCGCCAACCGCCGCTACGTGGTACTCACAAGCCATCCGTCACCTCTGCCAGTCTCATCCAGAGCGGCTACCCTTTTCGCGGCCGATCCAATCCGACCTGGAATCAGGTGGCCGGCTCACCGGACGGTGTATGTTCACCATAGGACTCAATGTGGAAGCGGTGGAGAGAATCTCGCCAGGCACCATTCAGCGGCGTCGGGAGGGCCCGGTCTGGATTGTGGTCATGCACGGCGAGCATGACCTGTCGACCGCCCCGAATCTCGCCCACGAGCTTGAGCAGGCATTCGATGCCGGCGCCCCCGTTGTCGTCGATCTGACCGAGGTCGAGTTTATGGACAGCGCGATCCTCAACGCGCTTCTCAAGGCTCGTGAGCAGGCGCTGGCGCGACAGGAAGGCTCATTCGTGCTGGTCGCCCCTCTTGGCAGCTTTCCGAGCCGGGTGCTGGCCCTCGTCGTCGGTACGCTGATCCCGACCTACCCGAACCTCAGCGAAGCGGTCGCCACCCTCGCCCCCGCATCCTGACCGAGAGGTCTCCGCCGCGGTCGACCAACCCTGAGGTGGAACAAGACGCCGCGCGTTAGCTGACGCCCCAGCCCGGGCATTGTCAGTGCCGCGGATTTGGCACTGACCACCGCGAACTCACCGCGCCGCACTGCCCGGCCATGTACGGGTACAGGCAGTCGAGGCCCCCCGAACCCGGATGGAGGATCTGCTGCCTCGACGCCCGCCGAAGCACAGGAAGGTGAACCAGAGAACGTGGATGTCCCAATGATCATCGCCATCGCCATCGCCGTCGGGTGCATGATCGTGGCGTACAGCCAGTCACACGTCTAGAGCGGCTGGGCCTCGCCCTTTCCTCGCCCGCGTTAGATCATCCACTCGCTTGGGTAATCTCACTGTCCTCGGATGCGGTCGGGCATTCCTCCCCCCGCATCCCGCGGGCTCGGCCGAGTCGGGGCACACGCGGCCGAGGCCCCGGAGGGCAGCGTCGAGGGGCCTCGGCCCAACATCCATCGCGGCGTTGATCTTCCGATCGGCTCGGATCGAAAGGGCGGCGACGGACGGCGGCGTGATCGTTGCGTGGCTGACCGCGGCCAGGCTTGGTGACCGGCCGGACTCGCTCTGCGTGTCTGCGTCGGCGAGCCCGACCGGCTCGCGTGGTCGTTGGACGGCATACCCCACGCACAGGGGTGATATCCGACCCGTGCAGCGGAGACCGTCACCCGACTGGACGAATGAGTTGGATGCGCGAACCTGCCGGCCTCGTCCTCCGGCGGACTAACGCCGCCCAGTGGCCCGGGCCGAGGACGGCGCCTTTACGCCGTCCTCGGCAGCGGTTGACGTTCAGACGGGCCTCGTCGCCTCCTCCCACCGAACGATCAGGGCGTAGAGCACGACGAGCGTCAGCCCCAACACCGTGAGCGTCCAGACGGGATACGCCGAGGCGCCCAGGAACCCGAGTTGGACGATGAAGCCCAGGCTCGCGACCACGATTGCGATCCAGCGCGCCCAGGATGCCGCCGAGAGCAACCCAGCACCGGCAAGCGCCAGGACGATGCCCCAGACGAGCGTGATCCAGCCCCACGTCGTCACGTCAAACACGATGACCTGCTGCGGAGTGAAGACGTAGTACTTGTCGCGGAAGATGGCGATCAGACCCTCGAACGCGTCGAGGGTGCCGATGATGACCAAGAGCCATCCGGCAAATGCGACCCAACCCCGCCAGGCGTTACCCATAACGACCTCCCTCTGTGGATGGCGATCTCCAACAAACGGTAGTCGCGAACCCGGACGCCGGAGTTCACCCAATCTGCGGATGGCCCGGCCGCGTTTCGGCGTGCGATGGCCAGGGCGAGGCGGCCTATCTCCGGGCGGACTCCTAGCCGCCAGCAGCCGCCCTGTGCCAGGCGTCCGCAAGCTGCTCACGGTAGAAGACCCATAGGATGATGCCCACACCGAGCAGCATGATCTC
Source organism: uncultured Actinomycetes bacterium (assembly GCA_963706075.1). Taxonomy (GTDB): domain Bacteria; phylum Actinomycetota; class Thermoleophilia; order Gaiellales; family JAICJC01; genus JAICJC01. The sequence goes on along the minus strand of CAVPLP010000006.1, from coordinate 33,121 downwards.
GTCGAATGGCCCTGGCACAGGGAGCAGCCCAAGCGCGCCGCCCCAGCGCAGCGGCCGGGGGATGCGCCCATCGCGAACGACAATCTTGACCGCCCGGATAGCACGTCCGATTACCGCTCTCACCACTCGGACTCTACGCCCTCATGGTGAAGCGAGCCCTACCATTCCCGCGAATACCGCCGCGGCATCGGATCGCCGTCCCGAGGCTCCCGCGGCTTCCCCGGACGAGCACCACGATTGCACTTCACATGCTCGGGCCCCTGGTACCTGCTCTTGTCGCCATCGAAGTGCCCGAGATCCCACTTCGTGCCCGGCACGATCGCCTCACCACACCGGGCACACAACACGCCGCCCATCTGCACCCGCAGATTCCACGCCTCCGCAGCTGCTGGTGCATATGGCCGTATCCCTTCTGAGTCGTCGTCCCTCTCGACGGCACTACTTCAATCTCCACCAAATCGGGGGAAATGTCTGAGTGCGCGGGTTGTCGGGTTCGGATTCTCTAGAAAGAACGAGCTGTCTGTTCGGCACTCGCGTTGTGGTCGGAGAATTCTGCCGGTGGATCATCCGGATGCCAGGTGGTGTGCTCGGCGTGGTCTGGGTGCGGCGTTGTAGTGTCGCCGCGGCGGCGGACGGGATGAACTGGCAGGGACGTCGTGCACCGTCGGGCTGGGCGGCGGCACACTTGAGTACGCCTTCCAGGTCGACATGTCGAGCCGGCAGCCGCCGACAGCAGCACGATCAACTTCCGCATAAGAGATCCCCTCCCTTGGAGATCGCCGGGCGTCGGGAGCCCGTCGTGTACCAGTGCATCAACAACGGCGGAAACCATCCCAAGGCTGGCTTCTTGATCCTTTGTCTGGATTCGTACTCGAGTCGGGCTCGTCCGCGACGGTTCGAGCGTGTGACGAATTGACAGCGCCTGGATGAGCGGCCAGCGGGCGGGCCTGGAAGCATTTGCAATACGCGGCTACTTCCTCGTTTGTATGCCGCGGAAGAAGGCAGAGCAACGATGTAACAGGCCGGACGCCTTCCGCGTTTGTCATACCGGACTCTTCGAGTTTCGGGGGTGGGGTAGCTGGTCTCGGTCGGCGCGGCGCGGTGCTTCTTGGCGGTGCTAGTGGGCATGCTGTGGGCGGCTCCAATGGCGCCTGGTGCGGGTGCGCGTCCGATCGCAATTATCGTCGCTGTGCCCCAACCCGAGCAGCCGTCCGTGCCACGACGGGAGTCCGCCGCGGCGGGGTTTACGCTGGTGGACGCCTCCGGTGGTGTGGTGGTACGTGCAGCGCCGGGTGGGCGCGCCATCGGTAGCCTGGCCGGACAGACGCCGTTGGGTACGCCGCAATGGTTTTGGGCGGTGGCGGTGAGCTCCGACGGGAGGTGGGGCCGGGTGGTGTTGCCGTGGCGGCCGAACGGGCGGACGGGATGGATCGCGCTAGGCGGCCATGGCATCGTCCACAGCCGGGTGTGGGTTGAGGCCGACTTGTCACAGCGGCGCCTGCTGCTGATGCGGGGCCGCGGCGTGGTGCGCTCGTTTTCGGCAGCCATCGGGGCGCCGTCGTCTCCGACTCCGATCGGCCGCTTCAGCGTCACCGATCCGGTCGCCACCGGCGATCCGAGTGGGCCGTACGGCTCGTATGCCTTCGGACTCTCCGGCCACCAACCCCACCTGCCAGTGGGATGGACCGGCGGCGATCAGCTCGCCATCCACGGCACCAATCAGCCGTCGCTGCTGGGACGGGCGGTATCGGCCGGCTGCCTGCGAGTCTCGAACGCCGCGCTCGGCGTCCTTCGTCGATACCTACAACCGGGAACGCCGGTCATCATCCACCCATAGCAAACCACCTCCACCGGCGGGCGTCGGATCAGTGGTGCGACGCGAGCAACGCTCGCGGCCCGCCTTACAGGCATGAGATTGTTGCTTTCGTTGGGTTTGGCGGGACGGCGAAGCTGCTCGGCGCGTGTAGCCGTTCAAGGTCGCTGACCCAGATCTAGACAAGGCGGCCAACGCGGTACTTAGGCAACCGGCCGCGGCGGAGCTCCGCGCGGACGAGCTTCTTCGAACAGCCGAGCAACTGCGCGGACTCGGCGACTGACAGGAACTCGCGCACGGCCGTGATCACGAGTCGCTCCTGCCGCCGCGACCACTCATAGATAGCTCTGTCCCGTTGTGTCGCATTAAACGGAGTAGGGGGAATCGGGTATCCCGACGAAACGGGACAGGCATCCCCGCTCTACCAATCCCGCGAACACCGCCACGGCATCGGCTCCCCACTTCGAGGCTTCCGCGGCTTCCCCGGACGAGCCCCACGATTGCAAGGGCGGTGCTCTGGCCCTTGGTAGCTGTTCGGGTCGCCGTCGACATGCCCGGCGTCCCACGGCGTCCCCGGCACGATCGGCAACCCACACCGAGCACACACCGCCCGACCAGCCTCCACCCGCGCCCGCATCCGCTCCCGAACCTTCTGATGCCGCCACCACCCATACTTCTTATCCGGCAGAACTCATCGCTCCAGAGCAATTATCGCCACAACCAGGATCAATCCGACTAGCTCTCGCAGAACACCTAAATCGGGGAGGGATTTTCCTGATAGCGCGGGTGTTCCGAGCGCTCAGCCTAAAAGAATCGCGGTTTGTCGGCCTGTGGGCGAAATTTGCGGAATCGGACAGAACCGGCTTACGTGCTCAATCCACCAGGGTCGCTTCTTCGGCAAGCTCCTCGAGCGACAAGTTCTCGCCGTCCGTCCACGCCGTTGCGAAAGCGGCGTCGCCGAGCAGTTCGCGCGCATCTTTGAGCGTACGCTCTCGCACTTCGTCCCCGATCGAGTAGTACCCCTCGGCGAAGCCGATCTCAGTCCTCAGCGAGCCTGTGGCTGCGAGCAGCCGGGTCGCTACTGCGGGCGCGTCGCGGGCAAGCGCAACGGCGGCGAGGCCCTCGACGATCCACACGAGTGTGTGCGTAACGCGTTCCGTGCGGTAGATGGCGAGGCTCGCGGCGAAATCCGCGGCAGCCTCGTCCGGGGCCGACTCCGCCAGCTCGATGAACCCAATGTCGACCAGGGCGTTGGCGAGGAGGGGCGCTTGTCCCAGGCGCCGCGCGATCGCCACCACTTCCTCGAGGTGGGCTCGCGCACAGCGAAAGTCCCGGTCTTCGAGCGCCTGGTTCGCGATGTTGCCAAGGACGATCGCAAGTCCGAGATCGTTGCCGCTCGCGCGCGCCATGCCCGCCGCGGCTTGGAAGACCTCCGCTGCCCGCGCGTTATTGCCAAGGCCGTGTTCGCATATGGACAGCGCGCTCCGGGCGGCGGCGGCGTCGACGGCGTCGACGGCCTCTGTCCCCAGTCGATCAAGGAGGTCGATCGATGCTTCGGCGAGGTCACGGCCGCGGCCGTATGCGCCTTGATTCCATGCCGACTCGGCAGTGAGCCAGAGCAAACGAGCTCGCAGTGATGGCGGCACTTTGGCGGCGCGCTCGAGAGCGGCATCCTGCCGCCGCAGCGCTTCGCGCCAGAAGCCGCGGTGGATCCAAAACTTCACGCACGCGAGGACGAGACGGACTTCGAGGTCCGGATCTGTGTCCGGCTCATGAAGCCGGTCGAGCGCAGCTCGGAGGTTATCCTGCTCACGCTCGAACCATGGGAGTTGGTCGTGTGTCAGGCTTACGAGCATCGGGCCGTGGTTCGCCTCCGCGCCGGCGAGGTAGTAGTCCGCATGCAGGCGTCGCGCCTCGTCGAGCGCGTCGCGCTCGCGGAGGCGCTCGAGGGCGAACTCCCTGATCGTCTGGAGCATCCAGAAGCGAGTGTCTGACTGCCGGACCAGGCTCTTGTCCACGAGCGAGGCGAGACGGTCGACGTCGGCCGCGCAGACCGTCTCGGCGGCGTCGAGCGTGCAGCCGCCCGCGAACACCGAGAGCCTGTCGAGTAGACGCTGCTCCGGGTCGCTCAGCATCTCGTAGCTCCAGGCGATCGTGGCTGCGAGCGTGCGCTGCCGTTCGGGCACGTCGCGACGCCCACCGGTCAAGAACGGCAAGGCTTGTTCGAGCCGAGCGAGGATCTGGTCGGGACTCAGGATTTTCACGCGCGCCGCGGCCAGCTCGATCGCGAGCGGCAGGTTGTCGAGGCGGCGACAGATGTCCGGTAGCGTCGCCGTGGGTGCGAAATCCGGCTTGGCGGCGCGGGCGCGGACGCAGAAGAAGTCGACCGCTTCGTCCGAGGTGAAGGGCGCAACCGGGTACTCCTGGTCCGCGGAGAGCCGAAGCGGTTCGCGGCTCGTCACAAGCAGCCGCAAACCTTTGCAGCGTTCGACGAGGGCAGCGAGCCCAGGCGCAGCATCCAGGAGATGCTCGAGGTTGTCGAGCACGAGCAAGAGATCTTTGTCGGCGATGTGGTCCGCGAGTTCCCCCTTCGCGTGCAACACCTGTGCGATTGAGTCGCGTACGAGCGAGGGATGGTTGAGCGCGGAGAGCGGTACCCACCAAACTCCTGCTGGGAACTCCTCCGCCGCCTCGGCGGCAGCCTGAATCGCAAGGCGCGTCTTGCCGGTTCCACCCGGGCCAGTCAGCGTCAGCACCCGGCTCGAGCCGAGCAGGCGGAGAACCTCGCCTACCTCGCGCTCGCGGCCGAGGAACGGGGTCGCCGGCACGGGAAGGTTCGTCTGGTGGAGCGTCTTGAGGGGTGGGAACTTCTCCATTCCGAGCTGATAAAGACGCTGCGGCTCTGAAAGGTCCTTCAAGCGATGGAGGCCGAGGTCGACGAGCTCGAAGGTCGAATCGAGCAGATCGCGCGTCGGACGCGACAGCAAGATCTGGCCGCCGTGGCCGGCGCTAGCGATTCGCGCGCCGCGGTGGACGTCGATCCCCACGTAGCCCTCGTCACCGACCATCGGCTCGCCCGTGTGCAGGCCCATGCGAACACGGACAGGTCCCCCCTGGAGCGGATCCTTCGCAGCCTGTGCGCCTGCGACCGCATCCGAGGCGCGTCCGAATGCGACGAAGAAGGCGTCACCTTGCGTGTCCACCTCGACGCCGCCGTGCTGTGCAAACGCGTCCCGAAGCACGCGCCGGTGCTCGGCGAGGACGTCCGGGTAGCCGTCGCCGAGTTCGTGCAAGAGCCGTGTGGACCCTTCAATATCGGTGAAGAGGAAGGTGACTGTTCCTGAAGGAAGGTCGGGCCGCGCCACGCTCTAAGCGTATGCCCGACCACCTGAGGGGAGCGGAGTCAGCCAGTCGATGCCGTCAGTCGAGACCTCGCGGAGCGGGCCGTCGATTGTGTGACGGTTGTTGCGTTCTAATCTTGGCGGTGGGAAGATCGCGCCGGATTGCTGCGTCTGGTGGTTGGTGCGCCCGTTCCGGAAGGGCGCAGATCTCCGAAAGGGGGATGCATGGAGGGGACAGCCCGCACGGTCCGACTGGCGGAAGATGCGCCGTTTGACGTCTCTTCTCGAGGCGTGACGGCGACACTTCGCCGGGCGGACATCGAAGCGACGGCCCGCTCCGGGGTCGCGCCGGCCGAGCTTGTGCTCGACGTGAGACGCGGTCAGGGGGCCGATGTAGAGGCCCACTCGATCGCGGTTGAGTGGAGCCCGGCCGATCTGGAGCGGCTGCTGGGTGAAGGTGAGGCAGAGGAGGTGACGATCGCGTTTGACCGCGACGAGATGACCTCGGTGATCGACGCCGAGGCCGACGTCGAGGCGCATGGTCTGCGCGAGAAGGCGCTTGTCCTCACCGTGGTGGCGGTATCGGCCGCGTCGACGGCGGGTATCGCTCAGGCCCACCCGACCGCCGCCCCAACCGGTAGCGGTGCGACAGTGGCATCGGCGCCTGCCGCGGTGCAGGCTCCGGCCGCCACGATCGGCGGTGCCGACACGGCCGGGGCGGTCGCTCCGGCTCCGGCGCCGGCAACAACCATCGGTGGGGCCGGCCTCAAGCCCACCGATGTGGTCACCGCCACGCCGGCCTCACCGGCGACCATCACGGGCGGCGCGACCGCGTCTCAGGCGCCTGCGCCGTCCGAGTCGCCCGCGACCACGATGGGCGGGGCGGGTGCGCAGACGGCTGTGGCTGGAGCCGCGTCCGCGTCCGGTGGCGGCAGCTCATCGCTGTCTGCCGCAGAGGAGGCGGCCCTGGCCGGAGCCGCGGGCCTCATGATCGCCGCGGCCGGGTTCGCCGCCGCCAGCAAGCGACGGCGACCGATCCAGCCCGCCTAACCGAGACAGTGGGCGGAGCCCCGAATCGAGGCTCCGCCCACCCCGGCGACTCGAACTCGACACTGCACCCTCACCGCGTCGACCGCCCACACTCACACCGCCGCCACTCGCCGCCTGGTTCGCGGCAGACCATCGGCCCGTGTCGGAGCAGGCGACTGGCCGATACTGCCGACATGGGCACTAGGCGGCGACTCATCGTGGTGGTCATCGTGATCGTGGCGACGGCCACCGCCGGCTGCTCGAGCGGCGCGACCGGCACGTCGACACCGGCCGCCAAATCGAGTGCCATCTCACCGCCGACCAGCTCAAGCCATCACCGACACCCGCGCCACCATCGCCACCACGCGCAGCACCGGCATCACCAGCATCGCCACCATCCGAAACCGGTTCACGTCGCCGGCCTCCGAGCCGTCGACGTGCCAAATCTGGCGCTGACGCCCGGCGCCGTTCTGACGAGGAGCACCGCGCGGGTGTGCACGTCGGGGTACGCCTCCAGCGTCCGCGACGTCCCCGACTCGGAGAAGGAGGCCGTCTACGCCCGCTACGGCATCCCGCACGTCCCCTACCAGCACGAGGTCGACCACCTCGTCTCGCTGGAGCTAGGCGGATCAAACGCGATCACGAATCTCTGGCCCGAGCCATACGCTGGCCGCTGGGGAGCACGAACGAAGGATGTGCTCGAGAACAGGCTGCACGACCTTGTCTGCGCCGGAGCCGTCCAGCTTGCCTACGCCCAGCGCATCGAGGCGCACAACTGGGGCGCGGCGTACCGACGCTACGTCGGCACGCCTCCCGCCGGATCGGGTGGGTCGAGCGGCGGCGGCTCGAGTGGGGGAGGCGGCGTGTCCGGACTCGGCTGCGAGCCGGGCTACTCGCCTTGCCTGCCCAAGACCGGCGACCTCGACTGCGGCGACATCTCCGACTCGAAGAAGCCGATCCACGTCACGGGGTCCGACCCGTATAGGCTCGACGCGGATGGCGACGGGCTCGGATGTGAGTAGGTGGGCGACGTCGACGGGCGGCAGCCTTCCAAGGGCACCAGAATGCCCGTATCGGCCTCGGAGGTCATTTACACCCCGGGCGGCTTCGTTGTCAGTCGCCTGACATCGCGTTCCAAGGCGCGGAGGCGATCCTGAAGAGCACGTAGCTCATCGATCACGTGCGCTTCAACGGCTTGCATGTCGTGCTCAGCCTCGAGTTCGACCGCGTCGATCTCAGTCGTGACGCCGACGACGACGAACTTCTGGGCGATCGACGCGGTGAGGATCGCGATGAAGCCGATCCCGACCAGCATCACGATGATGGCGATCGCCCGCCCAGCTGCTGTCTGGGGGTAGAGGTCTCCATAGCCGACCGTGGTCATGGTGCTGATCGACCACCAGACTCCATCCCAGGTCGACACCTGCTTGCCTTCGACCGAGGCAAATGCTGCGCCCCCGTCGAGAGCCGTCATCAACGCCAGGATGGCGGCGAATCGGACGCTCTGGTCGGCAGTCAACCGCCGCGCCACCTAGGCAAGCCGCAGCAGTCGCAGCAGTCGCAGCAGTCGCAGCAACTGTGCTGCACGGACATCCGCCGGCGCTATCGGCGGCGTGAAGATCACGATGATCGGCTCGAGCGGATGGTCGAGCAGCCATCGCCACCGATGAGGAGTGACGACCAAGATGCAGACCAGTTCGGCCGCGAACACCAACCAGATGGCGTATCGCTCCGAACGGATGCAACAGCGCTTTGCGGTGCCGGTGACCGGTAGGGCTCTGCGTGGCGTTCAGGCGCTGGTGATTTGGTGCACGCGCTGGTGTGAGAGCCCAGCGTAGCGGGCGATCTCACGGAGTGGATTGCCAGCCTGTTGCGCGTCGCGGAGAGCGGTGTGGAACTCGATCTCGGCGAGCTCCAGCGCCTGGCCGGTCGTCCGAACGTGCTCGAGGGCCACGAGGGCGTGTGCCTCGTCTCGATGATGATCAACATTGTCCACTTTTCTAGACTAGCCCGTCTAGAAGAATAGACACGCCGGTAGTGGGAAGATGGCGAGACGACCGGCTGTACGCCCGGGAACGGCTCAGTGGCCGAGCCCTCGGCGCTGGGGGCGGGTCTGACCGCGCTACGGAGGCCGCCGCCTGCCAAATAGGAACGGCCTCCGCGCGCGTCTGCCCCATGGCGCCCACCATCGCGGAGGATGGATGCGGGTGGGTCGCAGACGACCCTGGCCGCCACGACCGAGAAGGAGTGGTGAACCGCGGCGCAGTTCACCGCATCTTCTCCCTACCGGCCGCCGCGGCGGGTGTATCGTCGTTTGCGGGTCGAGCCGCTCAGTCCCTCACAGCACCATAGACCGGCGCCGAAGTCGTGCCGACCCCGTGCTCGTCTGGAATACCACGAAACGAGGATGCGAACCGGCTGTCGAGGTGGCTAGCATCGCCACCTTCCACTCCTCGCTCGGCGGCTTCTGCCTCCCCAGGCCTCGTCGCCAGAGGATGCCGCGCCTCGCTCCTCTCGCTGCCCGAAACGATCGCGCACACATGAAAGCCCGCGCGATGGTTCTGGGGCGAGGCGCGGCGCATCCTCGAAAAACGCGGCGGACGAGTTTCCGTCACACGAAGGCTGGGATGGGATTTCGGGGGCTGTGGCCGTCTTCGCGACCGCCCCACCCCCGGAGAAGGCCCACGACCGGAATCGCGGTAGCCTTGGCCGATGCGTGGTTGGTGGAACAAACGCAAGCGGCGACGAGCAGAGAAGCTGGCTAGTGAGCGCGCGGAGTGGGAACGCGAGTGGACGCGCCAAGCCAGTCACAACTCCGCGGCCGCATTCGCGCTGTTCCGGCGAGTCGGCGAGCCCCTAGTTCAGGCTGGCGTGGCCGAGTTCACGTGGGACGAGCAGCACCGGACCATGGGACTGGTCACGACGGACACTGGCACGGTAGTTGTCCTGCTTCAGGTTTTGTGGCCGTCCTGGTCCGAATGTGCGAGGCGACTTCCGAGGCCCGCTCACAGTTACCGCGCCCGCCGATGGCCACGTGGGGGACGTGCGGACCTACGATCACATCACGCGCGAGTGGTACCCGGTCGACGGAGACGGCGAAGGCTATATGGGGTGGGCCGTCAAGTTGGAGGGGTGCCTGCGCGCTGCGGTTCAAACCCGTTATCCGAGTCGGTGAGCGCCAGGCGTCCGACGCGCCGCAACAGCGTTCGACGTAGTTCGGAGCAGATCCGGTGCAACGGAACTCGTCGCGTCGGTCTTCCCCGGCGAAGATGGGCCTGCGCCTTTCTATCGATCGCTGGGGTTCGAGCCCATCGGGCAGTGGTTCGACGGCGAGTAGGTCTATCGACTCCCGCTGCGGCCGGACATTCGGCGCAGTAGAGCTACCTGGTTATACCGGCAGAGTCAGGCACCGGGTTGCCGCGTGGCGTGGCAGTGTCGGTCAGAGCTGGTTGAAGCTCAATACGAACGCCACCATCCCGAGCATCACAAGCGCGACCATCGCCACGCCGAAGCCGAACGCAGCCAGGGCTCGGTTTGCTTGGTGCCTTTGCCCCCGAACGCCCAGACCAAGGGTCAGAGCTGCGACCACCGCGACCACCTCTGACGCCATCGGCCACGGCCCGAAGTCGATCCCGTTCTCGGGGCGCCTGCGCGCCGCTCGTCTGATTCAATTCGCGGTATGACGCTCCGCTACTCATTTGGGAGTTGTTCACTTGCGTCGGATAGCCGATCGCGACGTCGGCGGATTTCAGGTCGGGCGTCGGCGACTGACGCAGAGGGCTCTAGCGGATGCCTCCGCCACGCCGCCGGCGGCGACGATCGCCGCCGCGAGGACGACGAGTCGATGGGTTGCGCGCATGGGGCGCTAACCTCCTCGGTTGTCGACCCGGTCGCTTCTTTGTCCGAGTTGCCGGCCGGGTTGGCCTCGACCCTGACATGCCGGGTCGCGGGGCGAGTGTCCGCCGCCGCTGCGACCGCCGCGAACATCAAAGCGGCGCTCGCCGAAGTTCAAGCGACGATCGCTCCTGTCCTTGTCGAAGTTCCGCGAACCGCGGCGCCCCCCGATGTTCCTCTCCCGAGACTGTACGACTTCATCCCGCAGGTTTGGCCGTCCGGTGCAAGCACGCCCGGGGAGTGCTACGTGCCGATCAGGAACGTCGGGCCGGCACTCTTGGGGCGCGTCCGCCTGGCGATGGACGTCGGTCGTCAGACCGCGGTCCGCGGGACGACGGCCGAGCGCCCGGCTTCGGCCATGCGCTTGAGCCGCGTCCGGTTGACCTTGCCCGTGGGGGTGCGGGGCATCCGCTCGAGGAAGACGATTTCCTCGGGCGCCTTGTAGCCGACCCGCTCGCGGGCGAAGCGAATCAGGTCCTGCGCTGCTGGGCGTTCGGCGCCATCGCGCAGGGTGACGTAGGCGCGTACGTTCTCGCCGTGCACGAGGTCGTGGATACCGACCACGCCAGCGCTGCCTACGCCGGGATGCTCGAGTAGGGCGCCCTCGACCACCTGGGGGGCGATGTTGGAGCCGTCGTGGACGATGATCTGCTTGCGACGGCCGCAGAAATACAGATACTCGTCCTCGTCGGCGCGCATGACATCGCCGGTGTCCAGCCAGCCGTCGCGGAACAACGCCGCCGAAGCGTCCGGGTTCTCCCAGTAGCCGACAGTGGCGGCCGGCGTGCGGATCCACACGCGGCCCTCGGCGCCGACGGCGACCTCGTCGCCATGCTCGCCGCGGATTTCCACGGTCACTCCCGGCGCTGGCTTGCCGACCGAACCTACGCGGATCTCCTGGGAGGGTGGGCTGACCGAGGCCAGGCCCGCCTCGGTGAGTCCGTACGCCTCATCGATCACGAGCCCGGTCAAGTCCGTGAACTCCCGCTCGAGCTCGGCCGAGACGCAGTCGCCGGCCGCGCGGCACAGCCGCAGCGAGGCGAAGTCCTCGCGCCGGGCGCCATGGTCGCGCGTGAGGGCAAACAGCGCCGAGGGCAGCATCGACAGTACTGTCGGCCTGCCCTCGCGAAGAAGCGGCAGCAGCTCGTCGCCGTCGAAACTGCTGGCGATTACCGCGCACGCGCCGACACCGAGCGCGGCGAAAGACACATAGAACGCGCCCACATGCGACAACGACGACCCGGCCAGCAGCCGATCGTCAGCGGTTAGCTCCAGCCCCGAAGCTGCAATCGCGAGCATCCAGCCGACCGTCTCGTGGGTGTGGGTGACGCCCTTGGGCTGGCCCGTGCTGCCAGAGGTAAAAAAGATCACAGCCGGATCCGACGGATGCGGCCGCGGCGATTCGAACACAGCCGGCTCACCCTCCATGAGCTGGTCGAGCGAGACGCCGTCCTTACTCGGACGCGGATAGCCGATCCGCCCCAAAGGCAGGTCCGCGGCCAGTCGGCTCTCGGCCAGATCGGGCTCCCGCTCACCGTGTACGAGCAGCGCTCGGGCGCCGCTCACCTCCAGCGCATGATCGATCTCAGCGACCGTGTACCGGTAGTTGAGTGGCGTCGCCACCAGGCCGGCCCGGAAGCAGGCGATGTAGTGGGCGATCAGCCGCGGCCGGTTCGGCATCAGCGAGGCGAACCGGTCGCCCGGCTGCAGTCCCAGCTCCCGGTAGCTCTGCGCCAACCGCCGGGTCACGCCGTCAAGCATCCGCCACGACCACACGAACTCGGCGCATACCAACGCATCGGCGTCGGGATCAGCCGAAACCCTTGCCTCAACCAGATCGGACAAGATCACCGGTCGATCAAGCCCCACCCCGGCGTAACGCCCCACGACACCTCCCTGTTACACACGGATCCTGTCAGTCCAGACAGCGGCCCGCAACTCGCCTGAACGGTCGCGTCCAGAGAACCTAGCGCAGTTGAACCGATGTCCTAGAAGACCGTCTACCGCTGCACGCGCGCGGCCGTCTCTTGACGGTCACCAAGGCCCACGTCTACACGCGACGGGGCGATTCGGCGAAGACGGCCAAGCTGAACGAGCCCTGGAGGGTGTGAAGAAGCCCATGCGATCAATACCCGACGCCGGCGGGGTCAGAAGATCGCGATGGGATTGAGCGGGGAGCCCGTTCCGCCCGCGATGCGCAGCGGCGCGGCGGCAAGCATGAACTCCCAGCGTCCGGTCGCCTCACATTGCCGGGCCAGGTCCTCGAGCTGCAGGTAGTCGAACAGGTGGACGCCCATGGCATTGAGGGCGAGCACGTGGATGGGGAAGGCCACGCCTTCGGTTGTGCTCGGGACGGTGTCATTGTTGCCGTCGGAGCCCAGCGCCGACACCCGCCGCTCCGCTAGGAAGGTCGCGGTCGTCGGGTGGAGGCCCGCCTTGGCGTTGGCGGTGTCCCACGGCTCGACCTCCGCCTGACGACGGGTGTGCCCCGTCCGCACGAGCAGGATGTCGCCCACGCCGGCGGTGACGCCTTCGGCGCGCTCGGCGGCTTCGAGGTCCTCGACGAAAACGTGTTCTCCGGGCTCGAGCCAGGGCACGCCGCGCAAACGCGGCACGTCGAGCAGCACGCCCCGACCGACCAGCCCATCGTGCATGACGTCGATCGCGTCCAGCTCGGCACCGCGGGCCGTGACGGAACGCTCCGGCTTCCCGCCGTACAGGAGGCCGTCGTACGCAACGTGGCAGAGCGCGTCGACGTGGCTGTGTCCCTCGTTGTGGTAGTCGAGCCCGATGTAGTCCTTGGCGAAGCGCTCTGCCCCCGGTCCGGCGTCCGAATCCGGCACCATCGTCATGTAGTGATCGGCCGGGTGAGGATTGTCGATGCGCCGCCCGGTGGCGAGCGGTCGGCTGAGCGTGACCGTGACCCCGCTCGTGACGAGCCGCGCGGCGTCTGCGACCCGATCGGGGGTCAGATAGTTGAGAGCGCCACGCTCGCCTCGATCCGCCCAGCGCCCCCACGTGCAGACCTCCTCGAAGAGCGCGCGAAACTCGCCCGCAGACACCGCGGCGCCATGGCCCCGGGACATCACCTTCGTCCGGCCGAGTAGATGCCCAGTTGCATTCGTGCGTTCCTCGCACGGGGAGCCTAGCGGCGTCGCCCCAGCGGCAATTCGACGTCCCAGGCTCGACGGCTTCTGTCGAGCCCAGGGCCGACCCCAATCGATCACACGCGCCTACGACGATCTGCGGCGGCGAACGCTGATTGGCGGGATCACACACCGGACCACACCGAGACCACACGGCCACCCCATTCTGGAGCGCACACGGCGTTGGCGACCATGGAGGAATGCGTGTTCCCGCATGGCTCCGCGCCTCTACCGGTTCGCGACCGCGAACTGCCCCATCATCCTCCGGGCGATCGGATGCTGGTGCGTCCATCGTGTGTGTTCTGGTCGATGAGGTCGAGGTAGTCGCTGACGCGGATTAGCGGCCGGCTGTAGCCGGGTATGGCGACGACGGGGCAGGCGCGGAAGATCGAGTCGACGGCGCGCCGTTCGAGGCCGAACTCGGCCAGGTCGCCGCGGGTAAGGAAGGCGTCCGGGTTGCCGAGGCGGACCGAGGCGTGCGGCCGGCTCATGCTGCCCCGTCCGCGGCGGAAGGCATCGTCGAGCCGTCTTGGCGTCTTGAAGTGTCAGAACTGCCAGATTTGAGGCTGGGGGCGGGTTTGCGGGCGTTTCTCGAAGTGTCAGTCGCGGATTCGGCTGACAGTTCGGCTTGGCCGGTTTTTGGCTCAACCATGCGGGTGCTGACACTTCTGACAGTTTGCGGGCCGTATCTAGCCCAGGCGTCCTCGAAATCGGCTCGAAGGTAGGTGCTCCCGGCCTCCTTGTGCCTAGGTTTGATGTCGTACGGCTGGAGTAGCTTTGCGACCTTCCGCCCGGTGATCGGTTTTCCGCCGTAGTCGCCCCACGGCGCCTCAGGGATCGCACTCAATCCGCTGATCAGGTCGGTGCTCGTGAGCTGCTCGGCCTGGGAGTCGTCAAAGGCGACACGGCAGGCGAGGAGCAGGCTGTGGCCGGTCCCCTCGTCGAGTTCTCGGCCGGCGGATAGGGCGATGGCGGCCTTCCTGGCCAGGTGCGGCCACTCTTCGCCGGCCAGGTCGGCGATGGCGAGGAGCGGCTCCCAGCCATCTTGAGCGCGGTCGTCGAGCTCAGCGGGAAGATCAGGGCGCGCGTCCTGGAGATGCAGCGAGAGGCCGCGCACGGAACTGGTAATGGTGTCGCGAAGACCCGCGGCTGGTTTGGCGACGTCGCGTGACCGAAACCGCTCCACATGGTCACCCGCCCTTTTCCGTTTCATCCTGATCGGGATCGACCTGTCAGCAACCGTGTCGGGCAGGTCACCGATCCCGGCGATCGCTTTCGCGCAGTACGTCGAGAAGTTCCTCACCTTCATGGACGGAGGCACGCATCGCGGCACCTCGGAGCCGCGGCGGGCGATAGCCGGCGTTCAGCATCGCGCGGAGACCTTCGTGTTCCTTCGCCTTGGGGCCGAAGATCGCGTCGACTTCGTCGAGCAACAGGGTCGTCGCGCCGTCCGCGATCTTCCGATAGGTGACCGCCTCAGACGGAAGCACCGCACGCCACGGGTTCCAGACGAGCTCTTGAAGCACGTCGAGGAGACGACTCTTCCCGCTTCGCTTCTCGGGACTCGTGACCTCGAGATAGGGCGTCGTCTCGGCCGCGTCGATCAGGTAGGTGTGGAATACCCACAGCGAGCACGTGACCGCCTGGTCGTCGCTCAAGACGACATACCGGCGGATGAAATCGTGCGTCTCAGCGAGCGCGTGTGCGAGCGTCTCGGCGGCGTCTCGCGCGTGTGCAAGCCGCTCTTCGAGGCTTTGAACGCGCACGTCGAAGTTGGAGCTCATGACGCGTTCCTCGTCCCCAGCGTGCGGGGCGTCGTCAAGCCGACTTCGAGGCCGTTGGCGACGACGTCTTCAGCCTCGCGCTGTGGAAGGCCACATCCGAGTGCCGCCGCTAGTAGTGCCCTGGCCGCTACTGACAAGACGAGTTCACCGCCGGCGACGAGGTTCCCAACCGCCGCGCTGGCCGCGAACGCGGTCTGGTTGCGCGTACCGACTACGGCGCCGGCGATGCGCCAGTCTCCCAACGCGTGATCGCGACGTGGGAGACGCCGATGGCGGCTCCGAGCTCCCGCAGCGACACGCCAGCCCGTTCGCGGATCATGCGCCGCTCGGACGGGGCGGGTAGGGCCTTTCTCGAGCGGACGCGCTCAAGTAGCTCCCGCTGGCGATTCTCGATCATGGTTTCAACAGCCATGACGACAGGATAACGACGGCTCTCACTTCCGTCAAGGACATCGAAATCCTAGGATGGCTGAACTCCTAGGATTTGACTAAGGGTGACGATCGCGTTACAACTCGGTGAATGCCGGATTCCGAGATCACCCTCCTGCCAGGCGCCGCTGGATGGGTTCAGGCCCGATTCCACGTTGGCGCCGCGTACCGTCGACTGTTCGTCCGCTTCGAGCCGGACGCGAAGGGGCGCTGGCGACCCGTGGAGTGGAGCATCCCCGGCAACATTCCCATCGAAGAACTGAGCCGCGTCCCTTGGAAGAAGATCGTCCTCGCCGTCCAAGCGGACGACCACGCTCGAAGTGTGCTCACTGGACGGCTCGGTGAAGAGGCCGAGGACGGGTTTCGCCAGGCGTACGGTCAGCCGCGACGCGGCGAGCCGATCATGATCACGCGCCCGCCTGGCCGGCGACTCAACGACTCCTTCTATGAGCGGGTCGGCGTCGTCTACCGACAGGCGATCGGGCGCGGCCTCAAGCCGCGCCAGGCCATCGCTGACGCCGCCGGCGTTTCGCCCGACGTCGCCGGCCGGTGGATTTACCAAGCTCGGCTGAAGGGCAAGATCCCGAAGACGAGCCCTGGGAAGGTGACTGCGTAGCAGTGGCCAGCGCGTGGATTGAGCGGCGAGCGACAGGCGACAGCGTCCGCTACCGCGTCCGATACCGGCTTGGCGGGAGGGAGGCGCCATGCCTCTACGCCGGTGTGTTCCGCACCATGCGTGAGGCGCGAGTTCGGCGGGATTGGGTCGCCGGCGAGCTCGCCGCGCGCCGCGTGCCAGACCTCGCCCGTCTAGCCGCTCCTCCGACGGCGCCGACGCTCAAGCGGCTGGCCGAGCGGTGGCAGGCGTCGCGCGTCGACGTGCGCGAGTCGACGCGCATCCAGCACCGAACAGCACTCGGCCGAGTCCTGCCGATACTCGGCGATAGGCCGGTGAGCGAGATCACGCCGGCTGATGTCGCCGACCTAGTCGCACGGCTCGCGGCGGCGGACAAGGCTCGGGAGTCGATCCGCAAGAGCGTGACCGCTCTTGCGATGGTGCTCGACTATGGCGGAGTCTCTCCGAATCCGGCGCGTGACCGCGTGCAGGTGCGGTTGCCACTCACTGAGCCTGACGAGCCAGAGCCGCCGGCGGCCGAACATGTCGAAGCCGCCGCGTGGCTGCTCACGCCGTCCTACATGGTGGCGATGCTAGTGCTCGAGGCGACCGGGTGTCGTATCGGCGAGCTCGAGGCCGCGCGCGTAGGGGATGTCGATGAGACACGACAGGCGTGGCTCGTCCGAGCGGCCGTCTCGAAGACGCGCCGAGCCCGATGGGTGAACCTTCCGGCTGACCTCTTCGGCGTCGTCCTCGAGCGCCTGCCGGCACCCGAGGATCGCGACGCGACCGCGCCGCTCTTCCCAGGCGTCACAAGCGACCGGTTGCGGATGGCGATCCGCCGCGCCTGCCGCGACGCCGGTGTCCCGGTGTTCGCTCCGCACTCGCTCCGCCACCGCTACATCTCGCTCGCCCACAAGCAGGGCGACTCTTGGGCGGAGATCGGCGATCGTGTCGGCCAGCGGTCGCGGCTCGTCACGGCCGACCGCCATAGCCACGCGCTGGTCGACTACAGGCCGGTGAACCGCTCGGAACTGCTCGCCCGTGTACAGGTGGTGTCCCCCTCGGTGGCCCCTGCGGCGCTCGAAACAGTCGATGAGCAGGCGCGTTCAGGCCCAGTACCGCCCATTTCTCTAGGCTCCGGCCGATGACAGGGGCCGAAGAGCTGGGACGCGGCGGACGGCTGCGGGGCGGCGCGGCCGGCGAGCTGGTGGCGGCGGCGTACGCCGCCGAGAGCGCGCATGGGCCGCGGCTCGCGCACGGGCTCTCTCTCGCCGATCTGGCGCACGCCGTCGCGCTGGTCGAGGGCGGTGACCTCGCCGGTGACGACGGACGAGCGCTCCTGCGTGGGCTGCTCGAGCTGCACGCGATCCCCGGTGACGAGTTCCCGTGGGATCCGGCGCTCGGCGACGCGTTCAACGCGCGCGAGGCGGAGCTCGAGCGGCGCGTCGGCAGGTCGGCGGCCGGCTGGCTCAGCGCGGGCCGGCCGCGCCGCGAGGCCTTCCGCGTCGCGCTTCGCCTGACCGCCAGGAGCGCCGTCCGCGAGCTGCACGACACGCTCGTCGACCAGGCCGCGGCGCTCGTCCGCCACGCGCAGGCCACCCGCGCTGCGCTCGCCACCGACTACACGTATCTCCAGCCGGCGCAGCCGACCACGGTCGGCCACCTGCTCCTGGCGTACGCCTATCCCGCCCTGCGCGACGCCGAGCGTGCGCGCGGGTCGCACGCCGCGCTCGGGGCGAGCGTCGCCGGCGCCGGCGGCAGCGCCGGTTCTCGCTGGGCGCTCGACCGGGTGCGCCTTGCCGACCTGCTTGGCTGTGATGGGCTGGTCGAGCATGCGAAGGACGCCGCGTGGCAGGCCGACGTGTACGTCGAGCTGCTCGCGACGCTTGCGATCGCGGCGACCCATCAGAGCCAGATCGGCCAGGACTTCGAGATCTACGCCAGCCAGGAGTTCGGGCTGCTCGAGCTCTCCGACGCGCACAGCCGCGCGAGCGCGCTCATGCCGCAGAAGAAGAACCCGTACGCCCTGGCCGCGATCCGTACGCAGGCCGGTCAGGCCGCGGCCGACCTGGCGGCGGCGATCGCGACGCTGCACACCGGCTCGGCCCGCACCGACCACTTCCACCTCCTGAACGGCACGGTGCCGCGGGCGCTCGACGAGGCGGTGGCGATTGCCCGGCTCACGGCGTCGGTGCTGGAGGGCGTCGAGCTCCGCCCGGCCCGCTTCGAGCAGATCGCGCGCGACAGCTTCGTCACGGCGGCCGACGTCGCCGACGTGCTCGCCCTCGTCGGCGGGCTCGACTACCGCAGCGCCCACAAGGTGGTCGGTCGCGCTGTGCGCGAGCTCGTCGAGGCGGGCGAGCCGCCGTCGGCGCTGACACCTGACCGTCTGTCCGCGGCCGCCGAGGCCGCGATCGGGACGCCGGTCGAGCTGGACGAGGCGACGCTCCGCGCAGCCCTCGACCCGGCCGCGTGCGCCGAAGCCCGCCGGCAGGTCGGCTCCTCCTCGGCGGCCGCGATGGACGCGATGCTCGACGGGCTCGCCGCGACGCTGGCCGCCGACGCCGCGTGGAGCGATGCCGCACGCGAGCACGAGGCGGCCGCGGAGGCGGCGCTTGTGGCGCGCGCCCGCGAGCTCGCCTGAGCCTCCTGCCGCAGTGTCGCTCACGGCGGAGCGGCGTGGATACGATCCGCCGCGCCATGGCCCACTCGATCGTCCAGTCCGGTGACCTGCCGTTCATCGAGCGGCCGTACCGGCCCCAGGACGAGCCGAGGCACGTCGCCAGCCTGACCGAGGCGCTGGGCCTCGAGAGCTCGCGGGCGTCCGTCTGGCGCTACCCGCCGGGCGTGCGCGGGCGGCGGCACCGCGAGGGGGCGCAGGAGGAGGTCTTCGCCTGCCTCGAGGGCACGATCACGCTCGCGCTCGGCGAGCCGCCCGAGATGGTCGAGATCGCAGCCGGCGGCTTCGCCCGTGTCGGCACCGGCACCGAGATCCAGGTGCGGAACGAGAGCGACGCCGACGCGGTCGTCCTGGCGTGGGGCGCCCCGGCGGTCACGGGCCAGGCGGAGATCCTCGACGACCTCCCGTAGCGCAGGGATTGCCACTGCCGCGTCCGGCCGGTAATGTCGTCCGGCTGTGAGGCCGCCGACAAGCCGCGCCCTCCGGCTCGACGGTCGAGCGCATCGTGCGGCACTCGCCCGTGCCGGTGCTCGTCATCAAATAGGAGCTTCGAGGTCGACCCGGGCGTCGGCCTGGGCGATCACGACGGGGTCGTGGGTGGCGACGATCACCGTCGCGCCGTGGAGCCTCGCCGCGTCCGCCAGGAGCCTCCCGACGACGGCGGCGTTCACCTGGTCGAGGCGCGACGTCGGCTCGTCGACGAGCACGAGGCCGGGCGCGCCCGCGAGCGCGCGGGCGATGGCGACGCGCTGCCGCTCGCCGGCCGAAAGGCGTTCGACGCGCTGGTCGATGCGGTGCTCCAGCCCGAGCCGCATGAGCCATTCGCGCGGGTCGCCGTCACGTCCCCTGACCGCCAGGGCGAGCTCGACGTTCTCGGCGGCCGACAGGTGGCCGACGAGGCCGGCGTCCTGCGCCACCAGGCCGACGTGGCGGCGCCGGAACGCCGCCAGCTCTGTCGCGTCGAGACCCGAGATCATCTCGCCTGCGACGGTGACCAATCCCGCGTTGGGCCGAACGAGCCCGGCCAGCACGCGAAGGAGCGTGCTCTTGCCCGAGCCTGACCGGCCGGTGACGGCCGTCATCCGCCCCGCCGCGAACTGGGCCGAGCGGCTGTCGAGCACCGTCCGCTCCCGGCGGCCGCGCCCGTAGCGGACGACGACCTCGCGCAGCTCGGCCGCCACGCCCGAGACGGCGACCTGCGCGCCCGGCTCTCGTGCGTCCGCAGCGATCTCCTCGCCGGGCTCGCCGGCGGGCACGAGCAGGACGCCGGCGTCGTGCGGCTCCGCCCGGGCCAGGCGGCCGATGCCCGCGTCGCGGAGGAGCTCCTCGGGGAGCCGCAGCCAGCCGCCGCGGCCCACCACGATGGCGGCCTCGCCCGCACCCGCCGCCTCGTCGCTCAGACGTCCGTCGCGGATGTGGACCGCCCGGTCGGCGATGCCGGCCGCGGCCGGGTCGTGGCTGACGAGGACGACTGTGGCGGACTGCTCGCGGGCGAGCTCGCCGATCAGCGCGTAGGCGGTCTGCACTCCGGCGGCGTCGAGCTCGCCGGCCGGCTCGTCGGCCAGGAGGAGCGCTGGCTTGTGGGCGACGGCGGCGCAGATCGCGATGCGCTGCGCCTCACCTCCGGACAGCTCCGAAGGGCGGGCGACGGCGGCGTCAGAAAGCCCGACGCGCTCGAGCAGCTCCGCCGATCGCCGCGTGCACTCGGCGCGGGTCGCGCCCAGCATCGCCATCTGGAGCGTGACGATGCTCGCGCAGTCCAGGTCGGGCGGAAGTGCCTGGCGGTAGTGCTGGTCGACGACGCCCATGCTGCGGGCGCGCAACACGGCGGAGCGCCGCGCCGGGAGCGCCGTCAGGTCGTGGCCCAGCACGCGCGCCGAGCCGGCCGACGGACGCTCGAGCCCGGCCAGGATGCGCATGAGCGTGCTCTTCCCCGAGCCGCTCGGGCCGAGCACCGCGACGACCTCCGTGTTGTCGATGCGGAGCGTCAGGCCCTGGAGCGCCGCGGCGTCGCCCTCCGCGGTGCGGTGGATGCGAAAGACGTCGCGGGCGTCGACCGCGGCCGTCATCGCGCTCTCCGTCCCGACAGCACGGCGACCGGCCCGAGTGCCGCGAGCGCGAACACGGTGAGCGCGAGCGCGACCGCGCCTGCGGGAACGGCCGTGCGCAGCGGCGGCACGGCGGCCGACGTGCCCGCGCCGAGCTGGACGACGTCGACCACCGCCGCCGAGAGCGCCGCGCCGAGGACGATGCCGCCGACGGCGCCGGCCACGGCGAGCACGACGGCGCGCAGCACCAGATGGGCGCGCAGCGTCCGTGGCGGGACGCCCATCGCCTCGAGGTCGTCGAGATGCGGCCGCTCGTCGGTGAGGTCGGCGACGGCGATCAGGACGAGCCCGGCCGCGGCCAGCAGCACCGACAGCACGGCGCCGCCTTCGAGCACCACCAGGATGCCGCGGGCCAGCGGCCGCGATGCGGACTCCGAGTGGAGCGATGCGCGTGACTGGACCGCCAGGTCGGAGAACGGCGGCCGCCGCAGCCCGCTCGCGGCCCTCGCCACCGCCGAGGGTGGCGTCCCGAGCCAGACCTCGGACGGAGCGGCCGTCCCCGGGGTGTCGGCGTTGACGGCGACCGAGAGCGCCGCCTCGTCGGCGATCACGAAGCTCGCGGGCGCGGTGGGGAAGCGGGTGCCGACCGCGATGACCCGGGCGGTGATCGAGTGGCCGCTCGGGAGCGCCAGATGCAGCCGGCCGCCGGGCCCGGCCGCCGCGGCGACGTCGCGGCTCGCAAACACCGCGACCGGAGCGCGGTCCGACGGCTGGACGGGCCGCACCAGCCCGTCGGTGCGGCCGTCGAGCTCGTAGTGGACGACGCCTCCCGCGGTCCGCGTCGCGGTGCCTCGGGCGATCCAGTCGCCGAACGCCGTCACCGGAGCCCCGTCCGCTCGGAGCTCGCCCAGGTCCACGTCGCCCCGTGCCACGATCGTGAGGCCGCCCTCGATGCCGGCGTGCGCGAGCGCCTGGGCGTCGGCGGGACGCAGGCCGATCTGGAGCCCGACGACGCGGGCGCCGCGGTCGGCCTCGGGCACAGGCGCGCGGAGCACGCCGCCCTCGCCGGTCTGGCCGAGCTCGATCACCCCGAACGTCCCGTTGGGCCGCTCGACGGCAAGCTGGAGCTCGACGGCCCGGCCGTGGCCTGCGGCGGCGAGCGAGACGGCTGTGGCGGTCGGCGGCAGGTCTGCGCCGGCCAGGGTCGGCGCCGGACCGCTGCGGAGATCCCTGGCGAGCTCGGCCGGCGACGCCGCCGCGTAGTCGCCGCGCCATCGCAGGTCGGGCAGCACGGCCGCGGGCACGCCGATGAGCGCCGGCTCGACGGGGGTTCCCGGGCCGGGCACGGCGGCGCTCATGCGGATGACCGGAGCGGCCACCGCGCCGGGAGCGAGGCTCCGGTACCGGCTGAGCGGCGCGGCGTCGAGCGGGTTCACGAGCGCAGAGCTCTCGGTCACCGTGAAGTCGAGAGGCACGGCGAACGCGGCCTGGTCGGCCTCTCCCGTGGTCAGCGTCGCCCGGTACGAGAGCGCGAAGACCGCGAGGCCGAGCGCCGCGGTGATGAAGGCGACGACGAGCGCCGGCCGGCCGCCCTGGCGTCCGAGCGACACGAGCGCCAGCCTGACGGCGACCGGCCCGCGCCGCGCGTTGCGGCCGGCCATTCGCAGGAGCGGCCCGGCGAGGCGGGCGACCAGCGCTCCGGCCGCGATCGCGGCGAGCCCGGGGAGCAGGGCGAGCAGAGGATCTGATCCCGCTGCCAGCGATGCCTCGGTCGAGGAGCCGCGCGAGGCGGCGAGCAGTGCAGCGGCGATCGCAGCGACGGCGAGCACGTCGAGCGCGTGCACGGGGCCGAGCCGCGCCGAGTCGCCGTCGATGCGCTCGACCACGACGAGGAGCACCGTCGCCGCGACCCATACCGCGAGGAGGAGCCCGATCCCTCCCGGCGTCACGAGCGAGTGCCGGAGCGCCGCGGTGGCGTCGAGGCCGGCCTGTCGGGCCGCGAACGCGATGCACGCCGCGGCCAGCGCGGCCCCGGCGAGGACGCCGAGACCGGTCACCCAGCCTGCCTCGACCGCCGCCTCGAGCCGCAGCTGCCATGCCCGCGCGCCGTGGCGCTCGAGGCGCCCGAACTCCGCCCGGGCGTCGCGGCGCAGGCCGCCCGCGGCGAGGAGCACGAAGCCGACGAGGAGGGCCGCGGCGCCGCCGCCGACGAGCAGGAGCCTGCGCGCGGCGACCTGAGCAGAGCTGTGCGCCGCCTCGAGCGCGGTGTTGGGGGCGCCCAGCCCGAACGCCCCGCCGGCCCGCTCGAGCGCCTGCGATGCGGTGCTCTCGCGACGCAGGAGCGCCGGCACCTGCCAGTCGTGGAGGTGCTCTGCGTCGATCGGGGCCGTCCACCCGTAGCGCCGGAAGATCGCCGAGAAGACCGGGAGCGTCGAGAGCTCCTGGACGTTCCCCGCGACGAGCACCGGCGGCGTGGCGGTCTTGCCGTGGGCCGCCGCGCTCAGGCTGGCGAGGTCGAACGGGAGCGGGCCGGGCATGCGACCGACGACGACGAGCCGCACGCCGTTCTCGGACACGACCGTGACACGGTCGCCGCCGGCCTGGACGACCTCGCACAGGCGGGGCGTGCACACCCGGGGCAGCCGGCCCGACGTCAGGTGCAGCCACCGGCCGGGATCGTCGACCGCCCCCAGCGAGACGAGCTGCCCGTTCAGGTTGAGCTCCGGGTAGGCGACGGTGCGGGCGGGCGCGGCCGGCTCGATCCCGGAGAGTGCGGCCGTCGCCGTCCGGTCGATCTCGCCGTAGCCGCCGGCCGGCGGGGCGCCGAGCCACGTCGCCGAGATGCTCCTGTCGGCCGGTGGGAGGGCGGCGAGGCTGCGGTGAAGCTCGAGATCGGCGGTGATGATCCCGCCGCCGGCGATGCCCGCTGCCGCGGCCGTTGCCAGCGCGACGCCGGCCGCCACCAGCACGCCGCGCCCGGGCCGGGCCCGGATGCGCGCCCAGGCGACGCGAAGCGGCGCGCGGGCCGGGCGGATGCGGGCGGCTAGCACGCGGCGTCCTTCCGCAGCCGGTAGGC
Source organism: uncultured Actinomycetes bacterium (assembly GCA_963706075.1). Lineage (GTDB taxonomy): Bacteria > Actinomycetota > Thermoleophilia > Gaiellales > JAICJC01 > JAICJC01. The sequence goes on along the minus strand of CAVPLP010000006.1, from coordinate 9,265 downwards.
GCGCGTCTTGGTGCGGTTGCCGCAGTAGCGCATGGAGCACCACCGCGACGAGAGGTTCCGCGAGCGGTCGTAGCTCGCCCAGTGGCACCGCAGACAGGCCCGAAGCCGCGTCCACGTCCCGTTCTCCATGGCCTCGAACGCCCCCGCCGCCACGGCCGCCAGCGACCCGTCGATCCCGCGATCGAGCGGATGGAGGAGGGCGGACCCCTCAGGTGAGAATTCGACGGTGAGGCGTCCCGTCGCCGCCACCCGGCTGACGGTCTGGGCCGCCGCCGTCGCATCGAGGTCGGGCTCGGCGTTCTTTCGCACGAGGAGTCGCAGGGCCTCGCGGAGCTCGCGCGCACGGGCGACGTCCGAGTCGAGCACCGGCGCGTCGGCCGGGAGGAGATCGAACTCCTCGAGCCATGCCACCAGTCCGGCAGGCGTGTCGATCACGTCCTTCCCGGTCTCGAGGTTCACGGTGTTGACGAGCGCCTGGACCAGGCGGAGCCGGCCGGGCGCGGGCGGGCGCTCGTCGAGGAGAAACGTCCAGGGTCTGGGGCCGAGATCGAGCGACACGGGCGAAGGGGCGCGCCCCGGTGTCGGGGACGGCGCACGACGGAGTTTAGACACCGGCGAACGCGAATGGAAGGTGTTCCGCGGGTCAGATGTCCCAGTGCGGTGCGATCGCCGACCGAACGGCCGCAATCGCCGCGTCCGCCCGATCGGCGTCGTCGGGGATGTACGCCATCGGGTCGTCGAGCAGCGGGCCCGTGCCCAGGACGCCCTCGAGGGTGGCGTGCATGCAGTGGCCGGAGTAGGTGCGCCCGTATCCGCCCTCCTGGACGAGCACCATGCGCCCGCCGCAGTGGCGGTCGGCCAGCGCGCGGGCCGCCGCGCCGAGGTCGCGGAAGCCGTCCATCGTCACGCACATCCGGCCGTTGGGGTCGAACTGGCTCGCGTCCTGCCCGCACGCGATCACGATCAGCTCCGGCTCGAAGGCGGCGACGAGAGGCTCGACCGCCCGCGCCATCGCCCTGCGGTACCCCTCGTCGCCGGTGCCGACGGGGAGCTCGACGTTCACGTTCCGGCCCGCGCCGTCGCCGGTGCCGACCTCGTCGGGCGCGCCGGTCTGGGGATGCGACGGCCCCCACGACCCGTGCCGCATGTGGAGCGAGACGGCAAGCACGTCGCCCCGGTCCCAGAAGCACTGCTGCGTTCCGTTTCCGTGATGCACGTCCCAGTCGATGACGGCGACGCGCGCCGCGCCCCGCCGCCGCGCCAGCTCGGCCGCCAGCGCCGCGTTCGAGAAGAGGCAGTAGCCGTCGGCGCGGTCGGGCTGGGCGTGATGGCCCGGCGGCCGGACGAGCGCGTAGGCCCGGTCACACTCGCCGTCGAGGACGGCGGCGGTGGCCTCGAGCGTGGTGCCGGCAGCTGCGAGCGCGGCGTCCCACGAGCGCTCGACGACGGGCGTCGACTGGGTCAGGAAGCCGCCGCCGGCGGCACAGAACTCCTGGACCGAGTCGATGTACGCCGGCAGGTGCAGCATCTCGAGCTCGTCGCGAGAGGCGTGGCGGCCGACATGCCACTCGAGCCGCCCGGAGATCGGTCCGGTGCGAAGCGCGGCGCGGATGTTCCGGACGCGCTCGGCGTTCTCCGGGTGGAGCTCGGGCACCTCGAGGATCGGAGAGGAGGGCTGGTCGAACATGCCCGACCCGGTGTCGTGGGCGAGCGCGTCGTCGTGCCAGTAGACGCGCATCGCGCTCACCCTCCCGGGCGCACGGGCGCCAGGGATCGGATGATGTGTCGCAGGTCGGTCTTCGCGTCGGCCGCGGTCGAGACCGGGGAGGCCACGTGGATCGAGATGACGTAGATGTTGCCGCCCGCGTGGAAGATCGCCGCGATGTGCCCGGTGTGCGAGGCGAGGTTGTGGTCGTACCACGTGACGGTGCGGCCGCCGACCTGCTCGGTCTTGGGCTCGCGACCCCCGAAGCACGGCGTGCCCTCGCAGTCGGGCGGGAACGTGCCGGGCGGATAGCCCTCGAAGACGACGTGCACGAGCTCGCCCTGCTCGAGCCACGCATAGCCGAGCTGCCACTGCTTGTCGGGCACCCGGGCCGTGTTCCACTGGCCGTGGATCACGCCGTCGATTGGGCTCGGCAGCCATCCGGGGCAGTAGATCGTCATGCCCACGCGGTCGGCCCACGTCTGCCACGACGCGGCCCAGGCCTTGGGGCAGACGTTGGGTTTTGGCCCGGATCCGGAGGAGGCGCCTGAGGATCCACAGGCCGCGACCACCACGACGACGACCGCGAGGAGTAGCATTGCGCCGCGACGATGTCGACTCGCCGTGGCGTCCCGTCGGTGGGCTGGAACCCTTGTGCTCATCCGCCGGGGATGGTAGATAGACCGTCGCGCGCCGGGGTGCGGGAGCAGTCACCGGCGTGAAACACCAACCCGAAGTGGGAGGAGAACAGATGAGACGTGTACCTGGCCGCGCTCTCTGGGCGTTGGCCGCGGTTCTCGTGCTAGCCACCGCCGCAGCCTGCGGAAGCGGTTCGAGCAGCAACAACGGTACGGGCGGCGGGACCGGAGGAGGAGGGAGTGCCGCAACGCCGGTCAACTCCTCCACGTGCAAGTCGGTGGTGAACCCGAGTGGCCAGTTCCTGGTCACGTCTGATTTGCCGCTCAACGGATCGTCGTCGCACCAGACGTCGCAGATGAACCAGGCGATCGAGATGATCTTCGAGCAGGCCGGTTGGAAGGCCGGTAAGTACACCATCGCCTTCCAGCCGTGCGACGACTCGACGCCGCAGGCCGGAACGTGGGACTCGACGACATGCTCGGCGAACGCGAACGCGTACGCCCAGGATCCGTCAGTCATCGCGAACATCGGCACGTTCAACTCCGGTTGCGCGGAGCTCGAGGTCCCGGTGCTGAACCAGGCCCAGCCTGGCCCGATCGCCATGGTGAGCCCGGCCAACACGTGGCCCGGACTGACCCAGGGCACCAAGGTCGCGGCCGAGCCGAGCAAGTACTACCCGACCACCACGCGGAACTACGCCCGCGTCGTCGCCCCTGACAACTTCCAGGGCCCGGCGCTTGCCCAGACCGCTCAGGGTCTCGGCGTGAAGTCGGTCTACATCCTGAACGACAAGCAGGCCTACGGCGCCGGTGTGGCGACGTACTTCGAGGACGCCGCCAAGAAGCTTGGCATCAAGGTCCTCGGCAACTCGGCCTACAACACGAAGACCGGCACCAACTACCAGGCCCTCTTCCAGGGCATCGCAGCGAAGCACCCCGACGCGATCATGGTCGGCGGCCTCATCTGCGAGAACGGCGGCCAGCTGATCAAGGACAAGGTCGCGGTGCTCGGCGATAACACCAAGGTGAAGCTGCTCCTGCCGGACGGCTTCACGACCTCCCAGACGATCACCGACGCCGGCAAGGCGTCCGACGGCCTGTATGCGTCCGTCGCGGGTGTCCCGACCGATCAGCTGACCGGCTCGGGCGCGACGTTCGTGTCTGACTTCCAGGCCAAGTACAACCCGGACTTCATCGACCCGTACACGCCGTACGCGGCCGCCGCAGCTCAGGTCGTCCTGAATGCGATCGCCGCTTCGGACGGCACGCGGGCCAGCGTCTCGAAGAACCTGTTCGGCACGACTGTCACCGACAGCGTGCTCGGCACGTTCTCGATCAACGACGCCGGCGACACCGACCAGGGTTCGATGACGGTCGACGTGGTCAAGGGCGGCAAGCTCGTCACCTACAAGGTGCTGACGCCCAAGGCGGATCTCGTGGAGACGTTCCCGCCGCAATGAGCAACCTCGGGGGAGCGCTGCGATGACGACCGAGTCGGGTACCACCCGGCGACCTATCGTCGCGGCGCTCCCCCGTTTCTCACAGCAGATCAACCGCGTGCTGACGTGGGTGGTCGTCGGCGTGTTCGTGGTGTGGGTCGTTGGCAACTTCATCAACGCGCCCAAGCAGTTCATCAGCGTGTTCCTGCTCGGCATCACCCTGGGGTGCATCTACGCCCTGGTCGCGCTGGGATACACGCTCGTCTACGGCATCATCGAGCTCATCAACTTCGCCCACGGCGATGTGTTCATGTGGGGGACGATGGTCGCCGTCACGGTCTCGTCGAGCTGGTTCGGCCTGAACGGCACCCAGGCGTGGTATGTGACCGCGCCGCTCATCCTCGTGACGATCGTCGTGTGCATTGCGTTCTGCGCCACGCTCAACGTCGCGATCGAACGGGTCGCCTACCGGCCGCTACGAAACGCCCCCAAGCTGGCGCCGCTGATAACGGCGATCGGCATGAGCTTCATCCTCCAGAACGCGGCGGCGCTCGTGTACGGCTTCGTCGAGCAGCCGCTCCCCGACATCTTCCCGACCAAGGCGCTCTTCACGATCGGTGGGATCGCCTACACGCAGAAGTCGCTCCTGATCGTGCTCATCACGATCCCGGTGCTGATCGCGCTCAGCTACCTCGTGCGCTCGACCCGGCAGGGCAAGGCCATGCGCGCCGTGGCCCAGGATATGGACGCGAGCCGGATGATGGGCATCGACGTCGATCGGACGATCGCGTTCACGTTCGCGCTCGGCGGCGCGCTGGCCGGGGCCGCCGGCCTCCTCTTCGTCATGTACCAGACGTCGACCCGGTATGACCTCGGATTCCAGCTCGGCCTCTTCGCCTTCACCGCCGCCGTGCTTGGCGGCATCGGGAACCTGACCGGCGCGGCGCTCGGGGCAATTCTGATCGGCCTCATCCAGGCGTTCAACGAGGGCCTCTCGTGGCACACGCCGGGATCGAGCTGGACGCAGTCTCTGATCTTCTCGATCCTGATCCTCGTGCTCGTGTTCCGGCCGCAGGGACTCCTCGGCGAGGAAGTCCCCGACAGGGCATGAGCGGCCGCACCGGATCCGTGGGCGACGCGTGGGCGCGAATCCCCAAGCGGGTGCGCGCGCTCGCGCTGCCCGTGACGGTGCTTCTCCTCCTCGTCTTCTACCCGAACTACTACCAGGATCTCTTCAACGGTCTCGGCGGCGGGACGACCGGGCAGCTGGCACCGACCGTGCCGACCATGGTCGTGATGTGCGTCTACGTCATGATGGCCCTCGGGCTGAACGTCGTGGTGGGCTACGCCGGCCTGCTCGACCTGGGGTACGTCGCGTTCTACGCCGCCGGTGCCTACATCGCCGGATGGTTCGCGACGCTCCAGTTCGCGCCCCAGAAGATCCACTTCCTATCGGTCGGCGTGCTGCCGGTGCTCCCGGGCCTCCACTTCAACGTCTGGCTGCTCCTGATCGTCGGCGCGATCTTCGCGTGCGTGCTCGGCATCATCATCGGCCTGCCGACCCTGCGCCTGCGCGGCGACTACCTGGCGATCGTGACGCTGGGGTTCGGCGAGATCATCCCGCAGGCCGTGAACAACGGGGACGACTGGCTCGGCCACAACGTCACCAACGGGCCGAACGGCCTGACGCCGATCGACTCGCTCGGCTTCGGCGTGTCGATCCACAACGCGGCGTCGTTCCTGCCGTCGAGCTACCGGCTCGAGATCAACTCGGCCGACTACTACTACTGGACCGGCCTGGCGCTCGTGCTGTTCACGCTCTTCTGCTGCATCCGGCTTCGCGACTCGCGCCTCGGCCGGGCCTGGGTGGCGATCCGCGAGGACGAGATCGCCGCGGCGGCGATGGGCGTGCCGCTCATGCGCACGAAGACGCTCGCCTATGCCATCGGCGCGTTCTTCGGGGGGGCGGCGGGCTGCTTCTACGCGATCTTCAAGAGCTCGACCTTCCCGCAGGACTTCTCGCTCAACATCTCGATCGCGGTGCTGTGCATGGTGATCCTGGGCGGGATGGGGAACGTCTGGGGTGTGTGCCTCGGCGGCGCGCTGCTCTCGTACCTGAACTACCAGGGGCTCGAGGCGGTCGGCAACAACCTGAACAACGTCGCCGGCACGACCTTCAACATCCCTCAGTACACGTTCGGCATCTTTGGCGTCATCATCGTGGCCACGATGCTCGTGCGCCCGCAGGGGCTGATACCCACCGCGAGACGCAAGATCGAGCTCGAGGCCGGCGTCGAGGGCGGGTCGCTCTACGACGCCGAGGCGTGATGGCGGAGGATCTGCTCACGGCACGGGCGGTGCGCAAGGAGTTCGGCGGGCTCGTGGCCTGCTCGGACGTGGATTTCACGGTTCCCAAGGGCGGCATCGTCAGCCTGATCGGCCCCAACGGCGCGGGCAAGACCACCTTCTTCAACATGCTGACCGGCGTCTACACGCCCACGAGCGGCGAGGTGCTGTTCGACGGGCACGAGATCGTCGGTCTGCCCCCGCACGCGGTGACGCAGATGGGGGTGGGGCGGACCTTTCAGAACATCCGCCTGTTCCCGACCATGACGGGCCTCGAGAACGTCCTCGTCGGGATGCACTCGCGCCTCAAGGGCGGGATCGTCAAATCGATCCTGCGCACGCCGGGACTCAAGCGCGAGGAGCGCGGAGCGGCCGACCGGGCGCGCGAGCTCCTGAAGTACTGCGGCCTCCCCGCCGAGGCCGAGCACACCTACGCGATGAACCTCGCCTACGGCGACCAGCGCCGGCTCGAGGTGGCGCGGGCGCTCGGGACCGACCCGAAGCTCCTGCTCCTCGACGAGCCCACCGCCGGCATGAATCCGCAGGAGAGCGCCGAGTTCACGAGCTTCGTCGGTCGGCTGCGTGACGAGCGCGGCCTCGCGATCCTCATGATCGAGCACGACATGAAGGTCGTCATGGGGATCTCCGAGCGCGTGACGGTGCTCGACCACGGCGAGAAGATCGCCGAGGGCCCGCCGGCGGAGATCCAGAAGGACGAGCGCGTCATCGAGGCCTACCTGGGATCGGCCGCGACGGCGGACGGCGGCGAGGGGATCCACGCGATGGCTGACAACGGCGCCGTGCTGCTCGAGCTCGAGGACGTCCACACGTTCTACGGCACCATCGAGGCCATCAAGGGGATCTCGCTGACGGTGAACGCCGGCGAGATCGTCACGCTGATCGGGGCCAACGGCGCCGGCAAGTCGACGACGCTGCGCTCGATCCAGGGGATCAACCGGCCCAAGCGCGGCAAGATCAAGTTCAATGGCGACGATATCGTCGGCCGGCGCCCGCACGACATCGTGAAGCTCGGATCAGCCAGTCGCCGGAGGGGCGGCGGCTGTTCTCGCGGATGAGCGTGCGCGAAACCTCGAGATGGGCGCGTTCCAGCGCTCGGACAAGGCCGGGATCGAGAGAGGACATCGACCACGTCTACGAGCTGTTCCCGCGGCTCCAGGAGCGGCGCATGCAGAAGGCAGGCACCCTCTCGGGCGGTGAGCAGCAGATGTGTGCCATCGGCCGCGCGCTCATGGCCAAGCCCAAGCTGCTGATGCTCGACGAGCCGTCGCTGGGCCTCGCGCCGATCCTGGTCGAGCGGATCTTCGACATCGTCCGCGAGATCAACAAGACGGGCACGGCGATCCTACTCGTCGAGCAGAACGCCCTGATCGCACTCGCCGTGGCCAACCGCGGCTATGTGCTCGACGGGCCACGTCGCGCTGCACGACACGGCCGAGGCTCTGCGCAGGAACGAGCAGGTGCGCAAGGCGTATCTCGGCGAGAGCTGACCTACCGCGGAGCGGCGGGCCACCACTCGCGCGACCGACCGGAGGTCGGGCGCGAGTCGGCGCCGTACAGGACCGCGAGTGGCCCTACGACGACGATCATGATGATGACGAAGAGCAGTCCCATGTCCGTATCATCGGCAGCCGGGCTCATTAGTTCAAATCGAGCTACTATTCAGATCGATTATGGAACCTGATACCTGGCTGGGCGTCGAGCTACGCCACCTGGCGGCACTCCAGGCCATCGCCGAGCACGGCTCGTTCGGCCGGGCCGCCGAGGCGCTCGGCTACACGCAGTCCGCCGTGAGCCAGCAGCTGGCGACGCTCGAGAAGCTCGTCGGCCAGCGCTTGGTCAACCGGCCCGGCGGCCAAGGCCCGCGGAGCTCACAGAGGCCGGGCGCATGCTGCTCGCCCATGCCGACGCGATCGTCGCGCGGCTCCGGGCGGCCCGCGCCGACCTGTCGGCGCTCGCCGCCGGCGAGGCGGGAGCCCTGCGAGTGGGCGCGTTCCAGAGCGCCGGAGCACGCCTGCTCCCGCAGCTGCTGCGCCGGTTCTCCGAGGCGTGGCCGCGCGTGGAGGTGAGCCTGACCGAGGCCGAGGACGACGTGCTCGTCGCGGCGCTCGAGGCGGGCGACCTCGACCTGGCGTTCCTGGTCCTGCCGATCGCCTCGGCTCCGATCGAGACGACCGAGCTCCTGCGCGACCCGTACGTGCTCGTGACGCAGACCGGCTCGCCGCTGGCGCGCCGTCGCACGCCGCCCAGCTTCCGCGAGATCGGCCGCCTGCCCCTGGTCGGCTACCGGTCGTGCATCGGGGCCCGCCAGGTCGAGGCCCGCATGCGGGCGTCCGGCGTCGAGCCGACGTTCGCCTTCCGGTCGGATGACAACGCGACGATCCAGGAGATGGTGGCGGCCGGCATGGGCGTCGCGCTCATCCCGCGCCTCACGGTGAACGAGGCTGACTCGCGCGTGACGCTCGTCAACCTCGAGGGCCGGATGCCGCCGCGTCTCATCGGTCTCGCATGGCACCGAGACCGCTACCGGCCGCCTGTGGCCGAGGCGTTCATCGAGGCGGCGCGTGACCTGTGCCGCGAGCTCGAGGTGGCCGCCTAGCCTTTACGGCGGCGGCGGCTTGAGCGGCTCCGGCCGCCGAGGCTCCCCAGCTCGACCACGTCGCGGCGGAAGAAGAGCCCGACGGTCCAGTCGCTGACGACGCGCAGCCGGCGGCTCATGAGCGGGAGCTGGTAGAGGTGGTAGGTGCGTGTCAGCCACCAGCCGAGGAAGCCGCGGAAGCGGAACGTGCCCAGCGCCTCGAAGACGCCCTTGTGGCGCCCGAGGGTCGCGGCCTGGCCGAGCATGCGGTAGCGGTACACCTTGAGCGGCCGGCCGCGGGCGTCGGCCGCGATGTTGCGCGCCAGCGTCCGGGCCTGGCGGAGCGCGTGCTGGCAGGTCGGCGGGTCGGGCGCGCCGCCGGCGGCGGCGTTGGGAACGGCGGCGGAGTCGCCGAGCGCCCACACTGCGTCCGCGGCCCGGAGGTGTTCGTCAACCTGCAGCCGGCCACGATCGTCGAGCGGAAGGCCGAGCGCGGCGATCAGAGGGTTCGGGCGCACGCCCGCCGTCCAGACCACCGTGT
>CAVPLP010000005.1:0-191769 GCA_963706075.1 uncultured Actinomycetes bacterium | reverse complement strand
AATGATGGATGTCACGGCGGGAGGGCTGACCAGGGATGACGGCTCGGAGACACGACTCTCGGCGGTTCGGGGCCAGGGCTACACTCGCCTCCCTGGTCGTCGCACTCGGCTTCCTGTCCGCATCGGACATCCTCATCTCGCAGGCGCAGGAAACCGCGCTCGACCGCTACGTCAACAGCAGGGATCCGGTATACGGATGGAAGCTGATTCACACCGCGCACGGCGAGGGCTACCAGGCGTTCATGCTCGAGCTCACGTCGCAGACGTGGCGCACCGCGGCCGAAGTCGATCGACCTGTGTGGAAGCACTGGCTGACAATCGTCAAGCCGCTTCGAACGACGAGCCGCACGGCGATGCTCTTCATCGGCGGCGGCAGCAACGACAATCCTGCGCCCACCACAGCCGACGCACGCACCATCAGCTACGCCCTCGAATCGAACACCGCTGTCGCCGATCTGGGAATGGTGCCGAATCAGCCGCTGGCGTTCGCCGACTCGAAGGATAAGCGGCGGTCGGAAGACGATCTGATTGCTTACACGCGGGTCAGGCACTTTTCGACGAAAGACGACACCTGGCTCGTTCGCCTGGCGATGGTCAAGAGCGGCGTGCGCGCCATGGACGCCATTCAGGAATTCCTGGCCAGCGAGGCCGGCGGCCGCCTGACCGTCGACCGGTTTGTCGTGTCCGGTGGATCGAAGCGCGGCTGGACGACGTGGCTCGTGGCAGCGGTCGACAGCCGCGTGGTCGCGATCATGCCGACGGTCATCGACGCCCTCAATTCCGAGTTGATCACCCGTCATCACTTCGAGGCGATGGGTTTCTTCTCGTCGGCGCTGAACGATTACGTGAATCACGGACTCTTCCCGCACAAAATCGGCACGCCGGAGTACCGCGCGGTGCTCGACATCGAGGATCCGTATGTGTACCGGCACCGCGCCCGGCTGAGCATTCCAAAGTATCTCGTGCACGCGTCGGGCGACCAGTTCTTCCTCCCCGATAACTCGCGGTTCTACTTCAAGGACCTCGAGGGTGAGAAGTACATCCGCTACGTTCCGAACGCGCGGCACAACCTGGGCGGCAGCGATGCACGCGAGAGTCTTCTCACCTTCTACCAGTCGATCCTCGCGAACCGGCCGCGGCCGAAGTTCTCGTGGACGAAGGCGGCCGACGGATCGATACGCGTCGAGGTCATGGATTGGCCGACCTCGGTCAATCTCTGGCAGGCAACCAACACGAAGGCGCGCGATTTCAGGCTGGACGTCATCGGCGCTGCGTACACGTCGACGACGCTGAAAGAAGAATCGCCCGGTGTCTACCTCGCGCGCGTCCCGAGACCGGCCGAAGGGTTCACCGCCTTCTTCGTCGAGCTCGTTTTCGACAGCGGGTTCAAGAATCCCTGGAAATTCACGAGTGAAGTGAGCGTTGTGCCCGACATCCTGCCGTTCAAATGGGAGGATGCGAAGGCGAAGTATCCGTTGAAGCTGCGACCTTGACAGCCTCCATCGGAGGTACAACAATCACCACGACCAGACCGGATCGCTGATGCGCAACAAGCTTCGAGATGTCCTGGCTGCGCTTGCCGGCGCGGCGGTGACCGCCGCCGCATTTTACGCCGCGACCCCAACCGAGGGGCAGGCTCCCGCATCCCGCATTCCACGGATGCCGGATGGCCGGCCGAATCTGAACGGCATCTGGCAGGCGCTCAATACCGCCAACTACGACATCGAGGCGCATCTGGCGCGGCCCGCCCTCGCGATGCGCCCGGTCCGGTGATTCCCGTGCCCGCCAGGGAGGTCGTCGCATTGGGAGCCGTCGGCTCCGTTCCTGCCGGCGTGGGCGTGGTCGTCGGCGGCCCCGTACCCTACACGCCGGAAGGCCTCGCGAAGAAGAAAGAGAACCAGGACAACTGGCTGACGCGCGATCCCGAGATCAAGTGCTATCTGCCTGGCGTTCCACGCGCGACATACATGCCGTTTCCGTTTCAGATTTTTCAAAGCGACAAGGCGTTCTTCATCGCGCACGAATATGCCGGCGCCGTCCGGAACATCTATCTGAAGGATCCCGGTCCGCCGCAGGTGGATTCGTGGATGGGGCAGTCGGTCGGGAAGTGGGACGGGAGCACGTTCGTCATCGAGACCAGCGGATTCAACGATCAGAGCTGGTTCGATCGCGCCGGCAATCACCACAGCGAAGCGCTCAAGGTCACTGAGCGCTACACCATGACGGAGCCGGATCATATTCAGTACGAAGCGACGATCGACGACCCGAAGGTCTTCACGCGGCCGTGGAAGATCGCCATGCCGCTCTACCGGCACGTCAACAAGGACGCACGCCTCGGCCAGTTCAAGTGCGTCGAATTCGTCGAAGAGCTGATGTATGGCCATCTTCGCAAAGAACCGGTCAAGTAGGAGCGCGGATCGGAATCCACGGACCGCTGGAGCATGTGCGATCGCCATTCTGGCGATCCTGGCCGGACTCATCACGGCGACCGCGCAGGCTCCCGGGTCGTCGGCTGCAAGAACAGCCACGGCGAAATCAAAGCCGTGGACCGCTCCACGTACGCCCGACGGTCATCCGGATCTCCAGGGCACGTGGACCAACGGGACGATCACGCCGCTCGAGCGTCCCGATGGATCGCGCGTGACGTTGACGAAGGACGAGGTCGATCGGCTCGAGAGGGGCGCCGAGGATCGTGCCAAGCGAGCTCGACGAGCCGAGCGATCCGAACAGGCCGGCGCCGCCGAAAGGTGGCGACGGATCGACCGGGGCGGCAGGCAACGTCGGCGGCTACAACAATTTCTGGCTGGATCCCGGCGACCGCGTCGCGGTCGTCAACGGCGAGTGGAGAAGCTCGCTCATCGTGGATCCGGCCGACGGCAAGGTCCCGGCGCTCACGGAGGAAGCGCGTCAGCGGAACGCGGCGCGCGCCGCCGAACTGCGCGGGCGGGGCCAGTACGACCACCCGGAGCTCCGTCCGCTCGGCGAGCGCTGCATCATGTCGTTCGGCTCGAACGCCGGACCGCCCATGCTGCCCAACTACTTCTACAACAACAACTATCAGATCGTGCAGACGAGGGATCACGTCATGATCCTCGTCGAGATGGTGCACGATGTCAGGATCATCCGGATGGGGGGTGAGCGTCTCCCGCCGCACCTCCGCCCCTGGATGGGCGATTCGATCGGACGGTGGGAAGGCGATACGCTCGTCGTCGAGACCACGAACTTTCATCCGCTCCAGAGATTTCGGAGCGCGTCCGAGAGCCTGAAGGTGATCGAACGCTTCACTCGCGTGAGCGCGGACACCATTCTCTACAAGTTCACCATCGACGATCCGTCGACGTTCACGCGCCCCTGGAGCGGCGAAGTGCCCTTCACTCGCATCGACGACCTCATTTACGAGTACGCGTGCCATGAGGCGAACTATGCGCTGTCCAACATCCTCAGTGGAGAACGGGCCAGGGAGCGGGAACAGCTGAAGAAAAAGCAGGAGTAAGGATCCATGCGACGCAGACTCTGGATACTGATTGCCAGTTGCGGGCTCCTGTGCGCCGCGACTCCCGTGGCCGGTCACCACGCCTTCGGCGCCGAGTTCGATCCGGACGCTCCGATCCGTTTGCAGGGCAAGGTCGTGAAGCTCGAGTGGGTCAACCCGCATGCCTGGATCCATATCGAGGTGAAGAAGCCGGATGGAACGACCGAAGTGTGGATGGTCGAGGGGGGGACGCCAAACACGCTCTTGCGCCGCGGGCTCACGCGGGAATCGCTGACTTATGGCACCGAGCTCATCGTCGATGGATACCAGACCAAGGACCACTCGCTCAAGCGGGCGAACGGCCGCGACGTCACGTTCGCGGACGGCCGCAAGATCTTCATGGGATCGTCGGGAACCGGTGCGCCGCGTGACGGGCGCGATCCGATCGAACAGAAGAAAGGGCGAGGCGGCTTCTAATATTCCATGGGGCTCCGCCCCATACCCCGGCTCGGTCGCTACGCGGGGCCCCAACGCCCGCTCCGCTCCCTCGCAGGCGCGCCGTGCGCGCCTTGAAACCCGGACGGTTACTCAGACGGGCTCCCTGGCTACGAAAATCCTATCCACCGTCCGGCTGCCGCAACCGTGAACCACAGCGTCAGCGAGACGACTGCGACCAGCCTGGTTCGACGTGTCGCGCCCGTTCCCGCCATTGCGACCCGATGACGGATGGTCAGCGTGAAGAGCAGCGCCAGAGGCAGCGCCGTGATCTTGAGCCAGAACGCCTGGCTGTAATAACACTTGACCGACTCCGACACGAACAGCGCCGTGCCGGTCACGATCATCACGGCGATGCTGCCGAGCAGCCATGCCCGGGTGTCCTTCGCGAGGTTCGCAACCGACTGACCGCGCAGCCCCACGTCGAGCATTCGCAAATCCAGAACGAGCAGCGATCCTCCCAGGACGGAGAGTCCGAGCAGGTGCACGGCTTCGATGACCGGAAACAACCACGCCGAGTCCTTGATGGCGTGCCCGATCGCGGTGGCTTCACACCATTCGAAGAACGGGAGGAGGGACGTATCCACGGGTGCGTTACCGCGGAGGAACGACGCAGCCGGCGGCCCAGTTGATGAAATCTGGCTGCGGCTGAATGTCGCAGTCGAACCAGTTGTAGGCAATCATCCGGCCGGCGACGACGATGCCCGCCCAGAGGAGGAGTGAGACGATGGCCGCCGCACGGGCCGCGGACGGCGTAGACGGCGTCAAATCCCAGTCCCCGACCCGCCGCTCCACGCGGGAGTGAAACAGCCACACATTCAGCCCCGCCACGATCAGCATCGCGACCTTCGCGCGGAAGAAGATGCTTTGGTAGGTCCTGACCGGGATCGCGTAGAAAAGGAGCAGGCCGGTGATGGCCATGATCACGAATCCGGCCTTTGCCCAGGGCACGAGTCGCGCGATCACGTCCGAGGCTGGCACCTGCTTCATCGCCAGCCCCAGGAGCCGGAGATCGAGCATGACCGTGAGGCCGACGAACACGGTCAGCGTCAGGACGTGCGTGGACTCGATCAGCGGATACAGGTAGAGCGACTCATGGAGCGCGATGCTCCAGGACGTGCCCGCCAGCCATTCGACGACCTGCAGCAACATAGCCGCGCGCCTATTTCGCGGGTTCGATCCGGCTTGTGGCTGCATGTACTTGGCGTGGCAGGCGACGCACGCCTCGTAGACTTCCGCACCGGCGTCGAACACGGCTTGCGTGTTCTTCGACTCCGCTGCCTTGATGGCGCGTTGCCCGACGTCAATCAACGCCTGCGACAGCTTCATCCAGTCGCCGCTGTCCTTCGCGCGGCCGGTCATCATCAACAGGTTGCCGCCTTCGGTGACCACATACGCGCTGTTGACGACCGCGGCCCATTCCTCTTCGGTGGCCGGGGCGACGTGGACGACACCTTTGGCGTCCTCTATCGTGCCGACGGCATCCCAGTACTCGTCCGCGGCAGGCTCGATGATGGACTTCATCAGTTGCTTGACGTCGGCGACCGGCCGAAGCGGTGGCGGTGGCGGCCGGTTGCATCCGGAGGCCAGCAACGCACCTGTCAGAACGAGCCACCCGGTGTGTCGCATTGAAGGGGGAATTCTACGTCAACTCCAATTCCCCCGCCTTCGCGCGGAGCGCTACGGCGAGGCCTCGCCTGAGCGTCTCGCGAGACGACAATGCGAGACGCGGCGGCGGGCCACCCGAGTCGCTCGTACCGCCCGGAACGAGTCGTTACGCGCGGAGATATCGCGACGACTTTCACCCCCCGCCAGTGTCACGAGCGGAGCGCGGCTCACTTACGCCCGGAATCTCCCGCCTGCGGTGGGTAGTCGACCAGGAACATGTACGCCGCCGCCACTTCCACATCCTGCAGGAATGGGAACACTGGCATGCGTCCGCGATAGTGAAAAGCCGGATCGCCCATCATGACGGGCGCGCCGCTTCGGACCTTCGTGACGAAATCGACGACGGGCTTGTCCTGGAGCAGCGTCGAAAACGCCGGAATCGTCCCTTGCACGAGCGCCTCTCGAGAAAGACGAGGACCGACGGCATCATGGCAGATGTGGCAGGTGCCCTTGACGACGTGCTCGCCGAGCCGGGCCCAGCTCGCGGTCTGGTGCGACTGTGGCGGCGCATCGGGGGCGCCGGCGAGCACGTGTCAGGTAGGCGTAGAGGGCGTTGATATCGGCTTCCTGCAGGTGTGCAAGCGCCGGCATGCGTTGGCCGCCTTTCTGGATTCTCTGGTAGAGATCGGCCCGCGCTCGAGTGGCCTGCGCGCGCGCCGCCGATCCGGCGGACGCCGTCCCCTCCTTCTGCAGGTGCTGTCGCACGAGTTCGAGCGACGATCCCTGCACGAGCGCGAACACCGACTTGATCTCCGGAGGTGATCCCGTGCCTTCGGCCCGGTGGCAGGACTGACAGTTCAGCCGGTACAGATCGGCGCCGCTCAGTTCGACCGGCCGCTTAACCGCCAACGGCACCGCGCCTGGCGGAGACGGACGTTGTGCCGGCGGCGGACCGTATGTCGCCCCGCTGCGACCGAGGGAGGTCTCGTTGTACCGAAGACCCAGGCGATTGAGCCAACTGGGGCCTGCGACCGGCGTGACCACGGGTTCCTGTGTCTTTGTCTTCGCCGGAGGCGCGCTCTGCTCGGTCGAGGAGCCCGCCCCGACGATTGTCAGCGTCGCTCCGACGAGCGATCCCGCGATGAACACAACGCATCGTTTTCGCATGCGGGGCCTGCTTTCTCAGCCTGTTCCGTCAAGCGACATCAGCGCACGATGTCCTCGGTTCTCAATGTCCGCCAGCGCAGACTGCAATAGGGCCGCCGATCCCCGCATCGGGGAATACGGCCGATCCCTTCGATCGCGCGTGCCTGTCGCCGCCGCCGCTCGGAGCCGCTTCGACGAACCGCGGACTATTTCCCTGGGGGTCGAAAAAATCCCCTCGGACAACCGACGCCCGTCCCGCGCCACCACCTGTTCAGAGCGCCTGGATCAACCCGCGCACGCGGCTTTCCGTTCCTGACCGGGCTCCTTCACGAGAGCGCACGTCTCCCGCGCCAAGGCACGCCACTTGCCTTCAGGGGCACGGCGTCACCCGCCGGTGACGAAGACCAGTGTCAACAACCGAATTCCACCGCGTCGAAGGACTGGGGGCAGATCGACTGCACCCGCGCGGTAGCCTCGAGGCTCTCCATGACGAAACGCTTCTTCGCGAGCCTGGCGTTCCTCTTCCTGACTCTGGCCGCGCTGACGGCCCAGGCCCCGGCCGGGAAGGAGGAACTGAAGCTCAAGCTGCCGAAGCCGATGTTCATCGGCACGCCGACCAACCTGAAGAGCGCCAACCTGGAAGCGATCACGGGGAAGTCGCGAGGTCCCTTCTACGTCCCCTCGGGCACCGTCCTGCTCTCGGCGAAGAAGAAGGTGACCTCCAGCGAGATGCAGCCGGTTATCGGCGAGCTCGACATGATCACGGATGGCGAGAAATCCGGCGGCGACGGCTACTTCGTGGAGTTGGGCCCCGGTCCGCAGTGGGTGCAGATCGATCTGGGCACGTCGCGCGCGCTCTCCGCGATCCTGGCGTGGCACTACCACAGCCAGGCCCGCATCTACCGCGATGTGATGGTCCTGGTCTCGGACGATCCGGCCTTCAAGACGGGCGTGACCACGGTCTTCAACAACGATCACGACAATTCGTCGAAGATGACGGTGGGGAAGGACAAGGAGTACATCGAGGTCGCCGAGGGCAAGCTGATCGATCCGAAGGGTGCGAAGGGCCGCTACGTGCGGCTCTCGTCGAACGGCAACACGACCAACGACCTGAATCACTACGTCGAAGTGGAGGTCTACGGGCTGCCCAAATGACCCGCGCCGTCGCGGGTGCGCTCGTCGCGCTGGCACTGACGGCCGGGCTCGCGCTGCGCACCGCCCGCCTGACCGAGCGGCCGATGCACCACGACGAAGCGAACCAGGCCGTGAAGTTCGGGGCACTGCTCGAGCACGGCGAGTACCGCTACGACGCTCGCGATCACCACGGCCCGACGCTCTACTACCTGACGCTGGCATCGGCCTGGCTGCGCGGCCAGCACACGTTGGCGTTGCTCGACGAAGCGACACTCCGAGGCGTCCCCGTGGTGTTCGGCGCGGCAACGATCCTGCTGCTGCCACTGCTGTCGGTCGGGATCGGCCGCACCGCCGTCGTGACCGCAGCGCTGCTGATGGCGCTCTCACCTGCGATGGTCTTCTACTCGCGGATGTACATCCAGGAGGCGCTGTTCGCCTGCTTCGCGCTCGCCTTCGTGATTGGTGTCGGACGCGTCGTCACAGGTGGGGGAGTGGCGTGGACGGTTGTCACCGGCCTGGCCGCGGGACTGGCGATCGCGACGAAGGAGACCGCAGCCATCGTGCTGCCCGCGGCGCTGGTCGCCGGCGCGATTGCCTGGTGGTCACCCGGATCCGGGCGGCCGCGGAACGCGCTGACCGACAGCCGCTGGCCCCGGCCGGTCCTTGTCAGCGTCACCGTCGCCGCGGCCGTCGCGGCGCTCTTCTATTCGTCGTTCTTCACCGCGCCCGCAGCCATGCTCGAACCCTTCCGTGCAGCGGGCACCTATCTCGATCGCGGGATCGATCCATCCAGCCACATCCAGCCCTGGCACTACTACCTGCAACTGCTCACGTACTCCGCGTCCGGCGGCCTCCGCTGGAGCGAGGGACTGGTCCTCGCGCTCGCGGTTGTCGGCACGATCGCGGCCTGGCAGCGATCGGACGGCTCTTCTTCCAGCTCCAGTTTCTGGCCGCGCTACCTCGCTGGCTACGTCGTCATTGTCGGCGGCATCTTTTCGGCGATTCCCTACAAGACGCCCTGGAACCTGCTGCCGTTCTATGCCGGCGCCTTCGCGCTCGCCGGGGTCGGGTTCGCGGCGCTCGTGAACAAGAGCCGCTCGCGCCTGGTCCGGGTGTTGCTGGTCAGCGGCCTCGCGGTCGGATCCATTCACCTGGGTGCGCAGGCCTGGCGCGCGGCGATCACCTACGCCGCCGATCCGCGCAATCCGTACGTCTACGCCCAGACCGTTCCCGACGCCGTCCGCATGGCGGCGCGCATCCGCAATCTCTCCGCGATCCACCCCGATGGCGCGCGGATGCAGGTGTCGGTGATTGCGCCCCCCTCCGAACAGTGGCCGCTGCCGTGGTACCTCCGGGCCATGCCGAACGTCGGCTACTGGACGGCTCCCGGCGACATGCTGGCGCTGCAGGCACCGGTCATCGTCTCGTCGCTCGAGCACACGCCTGCGCTCGAGCAGGCGCTCGGCGATCGGTACGTGTCGGAGTACTTCGGACTCAGGCCCGAACTGCTCCTGGCGGTCTACATCGACCGTGGCCTGTGGGAGCGTTCTCGCGACGACCGGTCCGGGGTCTGAAGACCCCGACCCACCAGACGGCTGAGCGCAGTTCGTGGCGCCCCGGTCTTCAGACCGGGGCGGACTGCGGCGGAGCGCGTGCCGTGACGCCGGAACTGGTGCTCGTGGTGCCCTGCTACAACGAGGCGGCCCGCCTCGATCCCGAGGCGTTCGTTCGTTTCCTGACGACGCATCCTGGCGTGCAGATGGTGCTGGTGGACGACGGGAGCACGGATGGAACCGCGGAGATCCTCGATCGGATTCGCACCGCGGCGCCCACGTTGGTGACGACGCTGCGTCAGCCGGACAACCGTGGCAAGGGCGAGGCGGTGCGCGCCGGCATGCTCGCGGCGCTGTCGGCAGGTGCTCGGGTGATCGGGTTCTTCGATGCCGACCTGTCCACTCCGCTGCAGGCGGTGGACGATTTCCTGGCCGTGCTCCGCACGCGCCCGGCCGTCGAACTGGTGCTCGGCTCGCGCGTGATGCTGATGGGACGTGACATCCGGCGCCGGCCGGCACGCCACTATCTCGGGCGGGTCTTCGCCACGGCGGCCTCCCGCGCGCTCGACCTTCCCGTCTACGACACGCAGTGCGGCGCGAAGATGCTGCGCGTGAACGCCGCGACGGCGTCGTTGTTCGACGTGCCGTTCCGCAGCCGCTGGGTGTTCGACGTCGAGCTGATCGCGCGATACCTGCGGCTGCCGGCGGCGCCCGGCGAACCGTCACGCCGCGATCGCATCTACGAGCTGGTGCTGCCGGCCTGGCACGACAGGCCAGGGTCGAAGCTGCAGTGGTTCGACTTTCCCCGCGCCATGGTCGATCTGGGGCACATCTGGCGCGAGCGCCTGGCGCACGACCGCACGGCGCAGCATTCGCGGACCTCTGAAGACGTCGCCCGGGCACGGTCGGCCCGGGCGGCGACGTTCCGGCAATTACGGCCGCACCGAATGGTCCGGCCTGGCGCAGGGAGCACACGATGAGCAACGAGAATCCGTCATCCACCGGGCCGTCGCGCCGCAGGTTCATGGGCACCGCGGCAGGCGCCACCGCCGGGATCATGATCGTTCCGCGCCACGTGCTGGGAGGCACGGGCTTCCAGGCCCCGAGCGACACCGTGAACGTCGCCATCGTCGGCTACAAGCACGGCATGGGCACGTCCAACCTGATGAACGTCGTCAAATCCGACAACATCGTCGCGCTCTGCGATTGCGACGAGAGCGACGCGGCAGCCGCGGCGATGAAGCGGCGCGGCACCGCCGACAAGTTCCCGAAGGCGATCCTTCACAAGGACTATCGCGCGATGCTCGAGAAGCAGAAGGACATCGACGCGGTGCTCGTCGCCACGCCCGATCACACCCACGCGGTCGTCGCGATGGCGGCGATGCAGCTCGGCAAGCACGTCTACGTCCAGAAGCCGCTGACGCGCACGATCAGCGAAGCACGCGCCCTGACCGAGGCCGCGCGCAAGTACAAGGTCGTGACCCAGATGGGCAATCAGGGGCACTCCGAGGAGGGGCTGCGCCTGATGCAGGAGTGGCTCGACGCCGGTGCGATCGGCCAGGTCCGCGAAGTGCAGTGCTGGACGAACCGGCCGATCTGGCCGCAGGGCATGCCGCGGCCGACCGAGACGATGGCCGTTCCCGCTGGCCTCGACTGGGACCTGTGGATCGGTCCCACCCAGATGCGCGCCTTCCACAGCACCTATCATCCGTTCGGCTGGCGGGCGTGGCAGGACTTCGGCGCCGGCGCGATGGGGGACATGGGCTGCCACGTCATGGACGCGGCGTTCACGATCTTGAAGCTCGGTTCGCCGACGAGCGTCGTCACGTCCGAGGCGTTCAACTTCCTGCCGCCGGCGCCAGGCCAGGGCGGCTTCGGGCAGCGCGTCGCCTACAACGACAGCTATCCGCCGGCATCGATCATCCACATGTCGTTCCCCGCCCGGGGCAACATGCCGCCGGTGAAGCTGCACTGGTACGACGGCGGACTCCTGCCGGAACGCCCCGAGGACCTCGAGCCGGAACGGAAGCTGCCGGAGTCGGGCACCATCTTCATCGGCGACAAGGGAAAGATGTGGTGCGAGACCTACTCCGAGAGCCCCAGGCTCATTCCGGAGTCGGCGATGACCGCGTTCTCCGAGCGCCCGCCGAAGACGCTGCCACGCGTGCCCGGCGGCCGCGGCGGGCACGAGAAGAACTGGCTGGACGCGATCCGGCAGAAGGGCCAGGCGGTCTCGGACTTCGACTACGCCGGCCCGTTCACCGAGGCCGTGCTGCTCGGAAACGTCGCCCTGCGCTACCCCGGCACGCGACTGATCTGGGACGGACCGTCGATGACGATCGCCAACGTCCCCGAAGCCAATCAGTACGTGCAGCACACCTATCGCCAGGGCTGGGCGCTCTAGAAGGGAGAAGGGAGAAGGCAGAAGGCAGAAGGTGGCTGATGGATTTCCGACGGCTGACATCAGTGAGCTGTTCCCGATGGCGCGGGGCCTTCGATCCGCCCCCTCCGCGACCTGCGCCGCTTCTCGCACGAGGCGATGGCGACCGTCTACGAGGTCTACGCCTGCCACGCGGATCAGCGGTACGCCGCGCAGGCCGCACAGGCGGCGTTCGACCTCGTCGATCGTCTCGAGCGGGAGCTGAGCCGGTTCCTGCCGAACAGCGACATCACGAGGATCAATCACCTCGCCGCCGGCGAGCGCACGCGAGTGACGCCGACGACGCTGGAGTGCCTGGCGATCGCGCGGCACATGTTCGACCTGACCGGCGGCGCCTTCGACGTCTCGATCGGGACCGGCCTGCCCTCGCTCGAGCTCGACCCCGACGAATCGCTCGTTCTCGCCACCACCGCGGGTGTTCGACTCGACCTCGGTGGCATCGGCAAGGGCTACGCCGTCGATCTGATGGCGGAGGTGCTCGAAGAGTGGGGGCTCTCTGCCGCGCTCGTGCACGGCGGGTTCAGCTCCGTCCTCGCACTCGATGCACCGCCCGGCCACGACGGCTGGCCGCTGACGCTGAGCGATCCCGGTGTTCCGTCCCGGGAGCTGGCCCGCCTGTCCATACGACAGACGGCTCTCGGCGCCTCGGGCGTGCGCAAGGGCGATCACATCCTGGATCCACGCACCGGAACACCGGTCCGCAGGCGGCTCGGGGCGTGGGCCAGCGTGCCACGCCCCCGTGAGTCCGTCCCTGAGACCGTCGCCGCGCCGCGGCCCCGCGCCGCGGCCGGCGCAGTGACCGACGCGCTCGCGACGGCATTCATGTTGCTCACTGAGGAAGACATCGAGCAGTTGTGCGAAGGCAGTCCCGGGCTGGAGGCGTGGATCGTCGAGGATGCGAGCGTGGATCGCACGCGTCATTACGGCGGGTGCACCGGGACTTCCGCCCAGGCGCGTGAAGAGATCGCGTGGCTTCCGGCTTCAGCCGGAAGGATCTGGCCGGAAGGATGAGGCTTGAGGAGACAGCATGGCCGGCCCCGATGACAACAACACGAAGGCGCAGCCGGCACCGCACGAGCCGAGAGTCCTCGGCCGGCGCGAGGTGCTGAAAGGATTGTCCACCGTCCCCGCGCTCGGTCTCTTCGGCTACGCATGGCAGCGGCAGCGTCGGTATCAGCAATCGCGGGCGGAGGAAGCCGTCGCCACGGCGAATGCCCCCGCCGCCGGGCTGCAGGAGATCAACGTCGCGCTGCTCGGGGCCGGGGCCCAGGGCCAGGTGCTCACCGACGCGATGCTGCGGATCCCCGGCCTCCGCTTCCGCGCGGTCTGCGACGTCTGGACCGAATACAACCAGCGCCGCGTCGTCAACAGCCTGAAGCGGTTCAAGCACGAGGTGAACGGCTACGAGGACTACCGCGAGATGCTCGACAAGGAGAAGGCGCTCGACGCGGTCATCATCGCGACACCGGACTTCTGGCACGCGCAGCACGCGATCGACTGCCTCGAGGCGGGCAAGCACGTCTACTGCGAAAAGGAAATGTCGAACACGCTCGAGGGTGCGCGGAGCATGGTGGCCGCCGCACGCAAGAGCGGCAACCTGCTGCAGATCGGCCATCAGCGCCGCTCGAACCCGCGCTACCTGCACTGCTACGAGAAGCTCCTGCAGGAGGCGAAGCTGCTCGGCCGGATCGTGACGGTCCACGGGCAATGGAACCGCGCCGTGACGCCGGACCTCGGGGCTCCCGACCGGTACGTCATCCCGGCGGCGCGGCTGAAGCAATACGGATTCAAGGACATGCACCAGTTCCGCAACTGGCGCTGGTACAAGGGCAAGGGAGGCGGGCCGATCGTCGATCTCGGCTCGCATCAGATCGACATCTACAGCTGGTTCCTCGGCGCCAACCCCTCGCACGTGATGGCGAGCGGCGGCAACCTCTATTACGACCGCGCCACCCACGAGTGGTACGACACGGTGATGGCGGTCTACGACTACGACACGCCGCTCGGGCCGGCGAAGGCGTACTACCAGACGCAGACCACCAACGGGAGCCAGGGGTACTTCGAGAACTTCATGGGCGACCAGGGAACGCTGCTGATCTCGGAGTCGGAAGTGAACTACGCGGGACTGCTGTACCGGGACCCGAATGCTCCGGCGTGGGACGAGTGGGTGCAGAAGGGATACGTGAACGCGCCGAAAGAGCAGGAGGCGAAGGCGAAGAGCGATTCCGGGGCGATTGCCGACGTGCGCGAGTCGGTCGCGCCAGACCAGCACACCGTGCCGGTCACGTTGCGCGACCCTTACCACCAGCCGCACCTGCAGAATTTCTTCGACGCCGTCCGCGGCAAGGCGAAGCTCAATTGCCCGGCCGAGGTCGCCTACGAGACCGCCGTCGCCGTGCTGAAAGTCAACGAGGCGATCGAGGCGAAGTCTCGCGTGTCGTTCCGGCCCGAAGAATTCACAGTCTAGAGGCACCAGGACATGGACGAGAACAGACTCCCGCGGACGGCGATGATCGCCATCACGGTGCTGCGTGTCGTCATCGGCTGGCACTTCCTTTATGAGGGTGTGTCGAAGCTGACGTCCACCACCTGGTCGTCGGCCGGTTACATGAAGGCGTCGCGCGGCCCCCTCGCGGAGTTCTTCAGGTGGATTGCCAGCCAGCCGCACCTGCTCGACAACGCGAATCTGATCACGATGTACGGCCTGACGATCGTCGGCGTGCTCCTGATGCTCGGCCTCTTCACTCGACTCGCGGCGGCCGGGGGCATCGGCTTCATCCTGCTGTTCTACCTGTGCAACCCGCCGTTCATTGGCTATTTCTATGCGATCCCCACCGAGGGGACGTACCTGATCGTCAACAAGAACCTCGTGGAGCTCTGTGCCCTGGTGGTGATTCTCCTCACCGGGACCGGCCGTTTCGCGGGCCTCGACGCCATCCTGCACGGCCTCTTCGTCCGGTTGCGACGGCCGCGGCTCGCCACGGCCTGAGGTTCGACATGGCTTCTTCGCCTGCACCGCGGCATGGGCTCGATCGGGGATCTCCGACCGATCGCCGTCAGTTTCTCGCCGCGCTCTCTCGGCGCAGCGAAGCTGTCGGGCGCGAAGTGGAGTGCGGCCATTGGATCCGCGTCCATCGCCGTGCCATGGCCTGCCGGTTCGAGATCACGCTCGCCGCGACGGATGGCGCATTCGTTCCGGCCGCGATGAGCGCGCTCGACGAGATCGACCGTCTCGAGCAGGAGTTGAGCGTGTTCATCGCCACGAGCGCGATATCCGGCGTGAACCGCGACGCGGCGAACGGTCCCGTCGCGGTCCCGGCATACGTGGCGGAACTGCTGGCGGACTGCCAGCGCGTGCATCGGGACACCGAGGGTGCCTTCGACGTCACGACGACGCCGCTCAGCCGCTGCTGGGGCTTTCTGCGCCGGGAGGCGAGAGTGCCGCCGCTCGAGGCGATCGAGGACGCGCGCCGGCAGGTCGGCTTCGGTGCGGTGCACGTGAGTTTCGATCCTCCTTCGGTGGCCTTCAGCCGTCCCGGAATCGAGGTGAGCCTCGGCGCCGTGGGCAAGGGCTACGCGCTGGATCGCGCGCGCGCGGTGCTGCGCGCGTCGGGCGTGCAGCACGCGCTGCTGTCGGCTGGCGGCAGCAGCATCGTCGCTCTGGGTGGTCGCGGCGACGGATGGGTGGTCGACGTGGTCTCGCCTCTCCGGCCAGGGCGGCCCATCGCGACGCTCTCGCTGCGGAACGCGGCGCTTGGGACGAGCGGCGCCGGCGAACAGTTCGTCGTCCAGGACGGGCGGCGGTACGGTCACGTCATCGATCCGCGGAGCGGCTGGCCGGTGGAGGGCACCTTTTCCGCGAGCGTCGTCGCCTCCGACGCGGCACGTGCCGACGCGCTGTCGACCGCCTTCCTGGTCGGCGGGCTCGATCTGGCCCGCCGGTACTGCGGCGAGCACCCGGCGGTGCTCGCGCTCATCACGCCCGACGATGGAGCCGAACGGACGATTGTCGTTGGAGGTCACCTGGCAGCACGGGTCGCCAGCGACTGAGGAAAGGGAACCGATGATGACCACCGCGCGTCTCTCGCCGCTGCAGCAAGTCTCGCTCGTGATCCTGCGCACGCTGGTCGGGTGGCACTTCCTCTACGAGGGCTACACGAAGCTCCTGCATCCGGCGTGGAGCCAGGCGGGCGCGCCGCTTTCGCCGTGGTCGTCTGCCGCGTACCTGAAGGCGGCGACGGGTCTGTTTGCGCCGCTGTTCCATTGGATGGGCAGCGCCTCGCTGGATCGGCTCGCTCGACCTGGCGATTGCCGTCGGGCTGACGGCGGTCGGCGTGAGCCTGATGCTCGGGCTGTTCACCCAGCTTGGATGCGGCGGCGCGCTGGCGCTGCTGGCGACCTTCTACCTGGCGGCTGTTCCCACCGGCGGCGCCGACATTCGCGCCGAAGGCACCTATCTCCTCGTCAACAAGAACCTGGTCGAGGCGTGCGCCGTGCTCGTGCTGCTCGCGTTTCGCACCGGGTCGATCGCTGGAGTGGATCTGTTGTGGACTGCCTCCCGTCCGGCAACCGTCTCCGTTCAAGAGGTAGTGGTATGAATCTCACACCCGAACAGATGGAACTGGGCCGCCGCAACTTCCTGAAGGTGCTGGCGGGCACGCCGGCGATGGCGGCGCTCGGCGCGGCCGCCGCGCTCCGCGGTCCGGCGCCGGGCGGCCGGGTGCGGATCGCGTTCATCGGCGTCGGCTCGCAGGGGCGGGCGCAGTTGACCAACGTCGATCCCGGCTACGGCGACGTGCGTGCCCTCTGCGACATCAACCCGGCGCAGCTGAAGCTCGCGGATGGCGTGCTGGCGAAGAACGGCATGCCTCCGGCGCGCCATTACGCCGACTGGCGCGAGATGCTGCAGAAAGAGGATGTCGAGGCGGTGATCATGGCGCCGCCGCTGTGGGCGCACGCCGACCTCGCCGTCGGCTGTCTCGACGCCGGCAAGCACGTCCTGTGCGAGAAGATGATGGCGTGGGACGTGGAGAGCTGCGAACGCATGCGCGCGGCGGCGCTGCGCAACGATCGCGTGCTCGAGATCGGATACCAGCGGAATCACAACCCGATGTACCAGGCCGCCTACGACGGGATCGTGAAGGCCGGCGTTCTCGGCGACATCTACCACGTGCGGCTCGCCTGGCACCGGAACGGCAGCTGGCGCCGCAAGGCGGAGCAGCCGTCGCCGGACTACGACCCGTCACAGTGGGGCTATCCGACGTTCGATCACCTGATCAACTGGCGCCTGTATTGGAAGTACTCGCAGGGGCTGATGGCGGAGCTGTGCAGCCACCAGGTCAACGCCGCCAACTGGTTCCTGGGGGCCACACCGGACGCGGTGATCGCTTCGGGCGGACTCTACCGGTTCCCGGAAAACCGGGAAGTCTACGATCACGTCTACGTCACCTTCGAGTACCCCGGCGGCCGCACCGCCGTCTTCTCGCTCGATCGAATCGAACGCCTTCGACGACTACTACGAGATGTACCTGGGAACGAAGGGGACGTTGATCATGTTGCGCGAGCGGGAGGCGCTCCTCTTCGAGGAGGGCGGCAGCGGGCGCCAGACCGGGATCGAGGTGACACCGGCCGGGAAGGGTGCGGCGGCGCAGTCGTCCGAAACCATGGCGGCGAACACGAATCAGGGTGCCACTCGAGCCGCAGCGCCATCGGCGGCGGGCGACCCCGCGGCGCGGCCATCCGCGACGCGGCTGCAGATGCGGCGGTTCTGCTCGGCGATTCGCGTCGGCACGCCGCTGGCCTGCGGCCCCGACAAGGCCATCGGCTCTGCACGCGCCTGCATCGGCGCGAACGAGGCGATCAAGACCAGGGTGCGAGTCAACTTGCGCACGACTTAGTTCGTGGCGCGAATCGCGATCCGTGTGGCGCTGATCGTCGCAGCGGCGGCGGTTGCCTGTTGGTAAGCGTCATTGCAGATGCGGTGTACGGAGGTTCTTTATGCGCATCCACCTCGCACTCATGGTCGCGGCGCTGCTGATGCCGGCAGGTGGCGCGGCCCAGACCGCGGCACCCGTCGGCCCGCCGCGATTCCTCGATAACACCCCGGACCGGCCCAGCACTCCCGCAGCTATCAACAATTTTGGCGACGTCGCCGGCTGGCACGTCGCGGAGGATGGCGACGACTATCATGCGTTTCGTGTGGAGCGAGCGCACCGGCTTCGTCGACATCGGCACGCTCGGCGGCGCCGCGAGCCAGGCACTCGACATCAATGACCTCGGTCAGGTCATCGGGTGGGCCATGACACCCGAGGCGGCGCCGCACGCGTTCGTCTGGACGCGGTCGACGGGCATGCGCGATCTTGGCCCGTCGGCGTTGTTCTCTCCCGCAGCTATCAACAATCTCGGCGTCATGGCCGGCTCGGTGAATGGTCAGGCTGCGGTGAGGATGCCCGATGGCACGCTCATCCCCCTCGGCACGTCTCGGAGGTCCCGGCAGCGTCGCGCTCGACCTCAACGATCGCGGCGAAGTGGTCGGGGGCAGCACGGTCAGTGACGCACCCTATTCGGCGATGCACCCGTTCTTCTGGTCGCGCGAAACGGGAATGGTCGACATCCACGAGCCCGGCACGACCGGAGGAGCCGCCTCCCGCATCAACAACCGCAGTGAAGTCGCCGGCTATCTCACGCCGGACTCCAACTTCCAGAGTTACGTCTACACGTGGACGCGGGAGGGCGGCACCGTCAACATCGGCGGGTATCCCGGCGGGTTCGTCGTGGGGTCGGACTACGGCAACGTGTTCGGGATCAACGGCCTCGGCCAGGTCGTCGCCACGTCGACTTTCCCGGGCGACGAGATCACGCGTCAGTTGCTGTGGAGTGGCGGCGGCGGACCATTCGTCATCGCCGAGGACGGCATTCCCGACTACTCGCACATGGGCTGCAACGACGTTGGCGAGGTGGCCGGTGCCACCCGTCCCGAGCAAGCTCAGATCACCGCCGCGGTCTGGATGACAGTCTTGACGAGCGATCAGCGGAGCGACAGCTTGCGCGTCCTGGTCGAAGGGCTGGTGCTTCGAGGTGCGCTGCGTCAGAACGACGCCAACGCCCTGTTGGTGAAGGTGGAGCACGACAAACCGTTCGCGAACCACGTCGCGGCGCTGGTGCGCAGCGGCCGCCTGACCGCGAACAACGGATGGCTGCTGCAGCGTGCCGTCGCCATGCACAGCATCGCAAAGTGAGGGGCCGCGCGACCACCCGTCGAGAGTGAAAGGAGCCGGGTCTGCCACTGGTTCGGGCCGCTGGTGACGAGCGGCCTGCGATTTGCCTTTTATAGGCACGGGCGATCAATGCGCACGGGTCCCTTGCATGACGGGCAGGGCGCCGCTCGGTTGCGGCGTGAAGGAGCGATAACGGAAGGACGATCGGGCGCAGAGCGCGAACGAGGCGATCAAGACCAAGGCGCGTGTGAACCTCCGCGCGACTCAGGCCCGGACGTGAAGGATGCAGACCTGTCGAAGTGATCGGCAGCCCGGGTGGGCTGCCGATCAGCGATTGCGGGCGGGCGCCTAGTTCGCGCCCTTGTGAGGAGCCGTCACGGCCTCCATAACGCGATCGAGGTTGAAGCTCCCCGGCTTCTGCCGCGGCGGGAACTCGCGGAAGCTCTGGAGCCACCGACCGACGAATGTGCCGCCAGGCGAAGAGATCCATGTGCTCGACGAACCAGCGCCCGTAGTCGATCTCCTGCGCGAGCTCGAAGGGATCCATCCGTAGATTCGTCAGGATCGGCGCACGCAGCTCTTCGAATGCTGGATCCACGTGCAGCCCATGCGCGTTCTGCTTCAGGAACGAGATCCCGCTGTCATGGTGTCCAGACACGGCGCTCCAGGTTTCAGCAGCCGCGGCATCGCCGTCTGCCCGGCCAACCTCGGTCCGAAGTCGTGCTCCAGCCAACGGTCACCCCGCTCACCCCCGCGCGCGCATCGCGCCGCTCGCTCCGGAACGTTACCGGGTACAGCTCACCGTCTCGCGCGAGACGCACGACAAGTTCCGGCGTGCGCGGGCGTTGCTGCGTCATGCGGTGCCATCGGGCGACACTGCCGAGATCTTCGATCGCGCGTTGACGCTCCTGGTCGACAGACTGGAGCGCCAACGCTTCGCCGAAACCACCCGCGCGCGCGCCTGCACGCCGGGCGCAGCGCGTTCGCGCCACATTCCGGCTCCGTGCGGCGGGTAGTATGGCGGCGCGATGACGGCGCGCGCGTTCGGCGCCGAAGGGCGATGCGGGGAGACAGCGTTTCTCGAGTTTCATCATCTCGAGCCGTACGCCGCGGGAGGAGAGGCGAGCATGGAGAACATCGAGCTGCGTTGCCGCGCGCACAACCTGCATGAGGCGCGGTTGTTCTTCGGGGCGGATGTTGTTCGCGAACAGAGTGCCTGCTCGTGGTGACTCGTTCCAGAACGAGTCGGCTGGGCCTTCGGTGAGCTGCGGCTCGCCTGGCACCGGAACGGCGCGGCGTTAGGTGGAGAAGCCCGTCGCCGGATTACGACCCCTCGCAGTGGGGCTATCCGACGTTCGATCGTCTTCTCGTCGATCGAATCGAACGCGTTCGACGACTACTACGGGATGTACCCGGGAACGAAGGGGACGTTGATCCATGGTGCGCGCGCGGGAGGCGGTCCTCTCGAGGAGCGCGGCAGCGGCCGCCAGACCGGGATCGATGTGACACCGGCCCGGGAAGGGTGCGGCGGCGCAGTCGTCCGAAACCATGGCGGCGAACACGAACCAGGGTGCCGCTCGAGCCGCGACACCGTCGGCCACGGGTGACCCGGCGGCGCGGCCATCCGCGACGCGGCTGCAGATGCGGCGGTTCTGCTCGGCGATTCGCGTCGGCACGCCGCTCCCCTGCGGTCCGACAAAGCCATCGGCTCAGACACCCGTGAGGCCGGGCCTTGTCAGCGGCGTGACGGGACCGTTGCGGTCGCGGTTGAATCCGGAACCAGCATCCGGACCACGCCATCCTGCCTGGAGGTGAGCAGCAGTTCGCCGTCGCGAGATCGGCTGATATGCAGGTCCACGCGAGGAAGGCTCGTCCCCATCGTGCGTTCGACGAGTTCCCGCATCGACACGCCAATGCGGTTGCCACTCGCGTCACGGACGTAGAGTTGGACTTCTTCGATCGACGCGACAGTCTGAGGAACTCCGTCGTCGGCTTTCTTCAACTCCGCGAGATCCGCCGCAAACACGCGTCCGTTCTGTATATCGCCGAACACGAACTTGCCCTGGAGCGCAGCGACCCGGCCGTGATACGCGAACCCGTCGGTGACGGCGCGTCCCTCGTCGTGATCGTACATCGCGACGGGATACGTGAATCCGTCCTTCTCACGCCCGTCGAGGACCTCCTGAGGAAGAGGAAACAGTTCATTGAGAGGACCGCCACGCCACCGGCCGTTCTCCCAGATGCCTTCGCGTTTCATCCAGCCGTAATTTTCGCCATTGCGGACGATGTTGATCTCTTCGATCTGGTTCATGCCGATGTCCGAGGCGAACATTGTCCCATCCGTGTCCCATGAAATGCGGTGGGCGTTGCGGAAGCCGTAGGCATAAATCTCGCCGAGCGTGTTCGGGTCGCGATCGGTGGCGAACTTGTTGGCGATCGGAATCGTGTAGTCGCCGAGCCCCTTCACTCCGCCGGTTGTCTTCGGACTGCGGGGATCGAACCGCAGGATGGCGGTCATGATCGAGTCGAGGCGTTGGGTCTGACTGGCCGTGTTCGAGTTGGGTCCTCCGCCGTTGCTGAGAACCTCGGCGTGGACGAGAAGGGCGTCGACCGCGTCCTTCGCACCTTCAACGTCCGCCGGTTCGAAGAGGTCCGGTCGGCGTGACCGAGAAGCGCACGAAGACGATCAAGACCGACGCGCTGGCCCGCGTCGAGGGCGAGGGCGCCATGATCGTGCGCATCGCCGGCGGAGAGGTCGAGGAGGTGAAGCTCAACATCTATGAGCCGCCCCGCTTCTTCGAGGCCTTCCTGCGCGGGCGCGGGTTCACGGAGGTCCCCGACATCACCGCCCGGATCTGCGGGATCTGCCCGGTCGCCTATCAGATGAGCTCCGTGACGGCGATGGAGATGGCCTGCGGCGTCGAGGTCGGCGGCCAGCTTCGCGCGCTCCGGCGGCTCCTCTACTGCGGCGAGTGGATCGAGAGCCACGCGCTGCACGTCTTCATGCTCCACGCACCCGACTTCCTGGGATATGAGAGCGCGCTCGACCTCGCCCGCGACAACCCCGAGGTTGTGACGAGCGCCCTCGAGCTCAAGAAGGCGGGGAACGAGCTCATGACCGTCGTCGGCGGCCGCGAGGTGCACCCCATCAACGTCAAGGTCGGCGGCTGGTACCGGGCGCCCCGAAAGCGCGAGCTCGCGACGCTCGTGCCCCACCTGGAGCGTGCTCGGGAGATCGCCCTCGAGGCCGTCCGCATCACCGCGGGCTTCGACTTCCCCGACTACTCGCAGGACTACGAGCTGGTCGCGCTCGACCATCCCGGCGAGTACCCGATCGACCGCGGCCGGGTCGTCTCGAACCGCGGGCTCGACATCGCCGTCCAGGACTACGACGAGCACTTCGCCGAGGAGCACGTGGAGTGGTCGAACGCGCTCCACTCGCAGATCATCGCGCGCGGCTCCTACCTGTGCGGGCCGCTCGCGCGGTGGGCGCTCGCGGCCGACCGCCTGTCACCGGTGGCCCGCGAGGCGGCCGCCGACGTCGGGCTGGACCCGGCCGAGCGAAACCCGTTCCGGAGCATCGTCGTCAGATGCGTCGAGCTCGTGTACGCGGCCGACGAGGCGCTGCGGATCATCGCCGACTACGAGGAGCCGGACGCTCCGGCGATCGACGTGGAGCCGCGGGCGGGCGTCGGATATGGATGCACCGAGGCTCCGCGCGGCATCCTCTACCACCGGTACGAGCTCGACGCGAGCGGCACGATCCTCGATGCCAAGATCGTGCCGCCGACCTCGCAGAACCAGCGGACGATCGAGGAGGACCTGCGCGGGGTGGTGGAGCGCTCGCTCGACATGCCGGACGACGAGCTCGCAATCAGGTGCGAGCAGACGATCCGCAACTACGACCCCTGCATCTCCTGCGCGACCCACTTCCTGAAGCTCGACATCGAACGCCGGTGACGGCGGCCGTCATCTGCGTCGGAAACCGGATGCGGGGCGACGACGCCGTGGGCCTTGAGGTCGCCGGCCACCTGCGCGGCACCCTTCCGCCGGGCGTCGACATCGTCGAGCGCGAGGGCGAGCCGACGAGCCTCATCGACGTCTGGGACCGGGGCCGAGGCGCTGTGGATCGTCGACGCGGTCTCGTCGGGGTCGCAGGCCGGGACCGTGCACCGTCTGGATGCCAGCGATCAGGCCCTCCCGCCGGACCCGTTCCGCGCGTCCACCCACCACGTGAGCCTCGCCGAGACCGTGGAGCTGGCCCGCGCCATCGGCCGGCTGCCGGGCCGAACCGTCGTCTACGGCATCGAGGGCGGGAGCTTCGCCGTCGGCGCCCCCCTGACGCCGGCCGTCGCGGCCGCCGCCCTGGATGTCGCCGCCGCCGTCCGGGGCGAAGTCTGCAGGCGTTGGTACCGGCCGTCCGCGAGCGCTGATATCCTCCTCCGAGCCACGAGCCACCTTTAATCCGCGCCCTGCGAGGCCGGGAAGGAGCACTCGAATGACCGTAACCGCGACCGAGCGCGTGCTGCTCGACGAGGAATCGCTTCAGCGCACCCTCCGCCGGATCGCTCATGAGATCGTCGAGAAGCACCCCGATCTCACCGCGCTCGGCCTCGTCGGCATCTACACGCGGGGCGCCACGCTCGCCCAGCGCCTGCGCGACCTGATCGAGGAGTACACGGGCGCGCGGGTGCCGACCGGGGCGCTCGACATCACGTTCTACCGCGACGACGTCACCCTGCGCGCCGAGCAGCGGGCCCACCCGCAGCCGGTCGTCAAGGCCACGCGGCTCGACTTTCCCCTCGAGGGCAAGTCGGTCGTGCTCGTCGACGACGTCCTCTACACCGGCCGCACGATCCGATCGGCGATCGAGGCCATCTTCGACTACGGCCGCCCCGAGCGCGTGCAGCTCGCCGTGCTCGTCGACCGCGGCCATCGCGAGCTTCCCATCCGGCCGGACTACGTCGGCAAGAACCTGCCCACCGCCCGCTCCGAGCGGGTCAACGTCGAGCTCGTCGAGGTGGACGAGATCGACCGGGTCGTCCTCATCCACCCCTGACTGGAGCGCGAGTGGATCCACATCCCCCCAAGAGCAGCGGCAAGAGGCGGCACCTGATCTCGATCACCGACCTGCGCCGGGCCGACATCGACCGGATCCTGGAGACGGCGGAGGGCTTCGAGAGCGTGATGCAGCGCGACATGAAGAAGGTGCCCACCCTGCGCGGGCGCACGGTGATGACCGTCTTCTTCGAGGCGTCGACGCGCACCAGCTCGTCGTTCGAGCTCGCGGCCAAGCGCCTGTCGGCCGACACCATCAGCCTGAAGGCGGCCGGATCGAGCGTCGACAAGGGCGAGTCGCTGCGCGACACGGTCCAGACGCTCTCGGCGTACGACCCCGACGTCATCGTGATCCGCCACCCGGCCGTCGGAGCCTCCGGGATGATCACGGCCTGGACGGAGGCGCACGTCGTGAACGCCGGTGACGGGACGCACCAGCACCCGACCCAGTGCCTGCTCGACCTCTACACGATGCGAGCTGCGCTCGGGACGCTCGAGGGCCTCCACGTGGCCATCGTCGGTGACGTGCTGCACTCTCGCGTCGCCCGGTCCAACATCCTCGGCCTGCGCACGATGGGCGCGAACGTCACGCTCGTCGGCCCGCCGACGCTGATCCCGCGCGATGCCGCGGCGCTCGGAGTCGACGTGTCGCACTCGATGAGCGCGCTCGAGAGCGCCGACGTGGTCTACGTCCTTCGCATGCAGCGCGAGCGGATGGCGCCCGGCGCCTCGTACGTGCCCAGCCTGACCGAGTACGCAGCGGTGTGGGGGGTGACGCCGGCGCGGCTTCGCCCGAGCCAGCTCGTCATGCACCCCGGGCCGATCAACCGCGGCGTCGAGATCGCGCCCGAGGTGGCCGACTCGGCCGCGTCGCGGATCGTCGACCAGGTCAGAGCAGGCCTCGTCGTCCGAATGGCCGTCCTGTACGACCTGCTCGCCGGGCCGGGGAAGGCCGATGCCGAGGCGGCGCTTCGCATCGTCGCGCCCGACGTGGTCTCGGCGGCCTCGCCCGGGCAGGAGGTGGCCTGATGGAGCGCCTGTTCTCCGCACAGACAGCCCCGGCCGACCTCCTGATCGCCGGCGCCCGCGTCGTCGACCCGGCATCGGGCCTCGACGGCGACGCGCTCGATGTCCGCATCCACGAGGGAGTGATCGCCGAGATCGGGCCGAGCCTCGACCGCACAGAGCTCGAAACGATCGAGGGCGACGGCCTCGTGCTCTTGCCCGGCCTCGTCGATCCGCACGTCCACCTGCGCACCCCCGGCGACGAGGACGAGGAGGACGTCGCGTCGGGCACCCGCGCGGCGGCGGCCGGCGGGTTCACCGCGATCCTCGCGATGCCGAACACGAGCCCCAGTTGTCGACACTCCGGTCGTCCTCGCGGGCCTGGTCGAGCAGGCCCGGCGAGAGGCGTGCGTGCCGACCGGGTTCATGGCCGCGATCACCGCCGGCCAGGAGGGCGAGCGCATTGCCGAGATGTGCGCGCTGGCCGAGGCCGGCGCCGCCGGGTTCTCGGACGACGGCCGTCCCGTGGAGCGGGCGGCGATCCTCCGCCGGGCCTTCCAGTACGCCTCGGTGACGGGGCTACGGCTCGCGCTCCACGAGGAGGATCTGTCGCTGTCCGGCGGCGCCCAGATGCACGAGGGCGCGGTGTCGGCCGAGCTCGGGCTCGAGGGCTACCCGTCCATCGCCGAGAGCGTCATGGTCGGCCGCGACCTGGCGATCGCCCGCTACGAGAGCGCGCCCCTCCACATCTGCCACGTCTCGGCGGCCGAGTCGGTGGCCGAGATCCGGCGCGCGCGCGAGCTTGGAGTGGACGTCACCGCCGAGGTATCGCCGCACCATCTCTGTCTCACCGACGAGCACGTTCGCAGCCTCGACGCCGCCCGGGCCAAGATGAGCCCGCCGCTCCGATCGGCGACCGATCGCGCCGCGCTGATCGAGGCGCTCGCCGACGGGACGATCGACTGCATCGCCACCGACCACGCACCACACCGCGGCCACGAGAAGGAGCAGCCGTTCGAGCAGGCGCCCAACGGCGTCATCGGCCTCGAGACGGCGTTCTCGGCCGTGTACACGCACCTCGTCGAGCCCGGTCTCGTCCCGCTCGCGACGGTCGTCGACCGGATGTCCGCCGGCCCTGCCGCCGCGTTCAGCCTGCCGCGGCCCGAGGTCCGGGTGGGGATGGCGGCCAACCTCAGTCTCTGGGACCTCGGCGCGAGCTGGCTCGTCCAGCCACCGTACGCGTCGCGGTCGACGAACTGCGCCTTCGCCGGGCAGACGCTCCGGGCCCGCTGCCACGTCACGATCGCGGCCGGGTCGGTCGCACACCGCCTGATCGAGGCGGTCGCGTAGGCCCCTCCCGCAACGTTCGACCCGTTCTGGCGGCTGCAAACCGTCGCGCTGCGTTGTCCTCGGTCGCGCCAATACTTCCTCAGTATTGACGCTCCCTGCGTCCTAGCATCGCTCGGTTTTCGCTCGCCATCTCCGGCCCGACGTCACGAGAGGGCACTGATGCCCGCCTTCCTGGTGCTCGAGGACGGCACCGTCTACCGCGGGCGGCCCTACGCCGCCCACGGGATCGCCGTGGGCGAGCTCGTGTTCACGACCTCGATGACCGGGTACCAGGAGGTGGTCACCGATCCCAGCTTTTCGGGCCAGCTCATCACCTTCACCCAGCCGATGATCGGAAACTACGGCGTCGAGCCTGCGGCGTCGGAGTCGGACGGCCCGCATGCCCGTGCCGTCATCGTCCGCGAGGGCCGAAACGCCGCACCGGGCGACCGGACGGGGTTCGCCGACTGGCTGGCCGAACGGGGCGTGGTCGGCCTTCAGGGGATCGACACGCGCGCGATCACGCGCCGGCTGCGCGACGGAGGCGCGGTGCGCGCGGCGGTCTCGACCGGGACGGCCACAGTTGACGAGGTCCTCGACGCTGTGCAGGCGGCGCCCGAGATGGCAGGCCAGGCGCTCGCGGCCGGGGTCTCGCTCCCCAGCGCGCAGACGCTTCCGGCGGAGGGGCCCGAGCGGGCGCACATCGTCGTCCTCGACTACGGAGTGAAGGGGTCGATCGTCCGCCTCCTGCGCGAGGCCGGCGCAAGGGTCACCGTCATGCCCTGGGACACTCGGGCTCAGGAGGTGCTCGCCGCCTCGCCCGACGGCATCCTGCTCGCCAACGGGCCGGGCGACCCCGCCGCGCTTCCGGCGTGCGTCGCCGAGGTCCGCGCCATGCTCGAGGCGCGGCCGGTGTTCGGGATCTGCCTGGGGCACCAGCTGCTCGGCCGCGCCCTGGGGCTCGAGACGTTCAAGCTGCGGTTCGGCCACCGCGGCGCCAACCACCCGGTGCTCGACATCGACCGGGGGCGCGTGCTCGTGACCGCCCAGAACCACGGATTCGCGGTGCGCGGGCCCGAGACGGGCCGCGAGTTCGAGACCGTCCTCGGGCCGGGGATCGTCACGCACACTTCGCTCTATGACGGCACCGTCGAGGGGCTCGCGCTGCGCGACCGCGACGTGTCCTCGCTCCAGTTCCACCCCGAGGCCAGCCCCGGGCCGCACGACGCCCGCGAGGCGCTGTCCGCGTTCGTCGACCGGGTCGCCACGCCGAATCGAGCCGCAGTTGCCTAAGCGCGCAGACATCCGCTCGGTGGCGGTGATCGGGTCAGGGCCGATCGTCATCGGCCAGGCCTGCGAGTTTGACTACTCGGGCAGCCAGGCGCTGCGCGTGCTCCGGGCCGAGGGCATCCGCACGGTGCTGATCAACTCGAACCCCGCCACGATCATGACCGACAGCGGATGGGCCGACCGCACGTATCTCGAGCCGCTCGACGTGGCGGGGGTCGAGGCCGTGCTGCGGCGGGAGCGGCCCGACGCCCTCCTGCCGACGCTGGGCGGCCAGACGGCGCTCAATCTGGCCTCGCAGCTCCACGAGCACGGCATCCTCGACGAGCTCGGCGTCGAGCTGATCGGCGCGTCCTACGACGCGATCCGCCGCGCCGAGGACCGCGAGCTCTTTGCCGCGACCATGGCCTCCGTCGGCCTGCGCGTGCCCACGAGCGTCATCGCGACGTCGATGCAGGACGCGCGCGCCGCGCTCGCGACGGGCGCCCTGCACCTGCCCATCGTCGTCCGGCCGGCGTTCACGCTGGGCGGGCACGGCGGCGGGTTCGCCGACACGCCCGAGGAGTTCGAGGCGGCCGTCGAGCGCGGCCTGCGCGAGAGCCCGATCTCGCAGATCCTGCTCGAGGAGTCGGTCGCCGGGTGGGGGGAGTTCGAGCTCGAGGTGATCCGCGACCGGGTCGACAACGTCGTGATCGTCTGCTCGATCGAGAACGTCGACCCGATGGGGGTGCACACGGGCGACTCGGCCACCGTCGCACCCGCGCAGACGCTCACCGACCGCGAGTACCAGACGCTGCGCGACGCGTCGGCCGACGTGATCCGCGCGGTCGGCGTCGAGACCGGCGGGTCGAACGTCCAGTTCGCGCTCAACCGCGACACGGGCGAGCTGGTCGTCATCGAGATGAACCCGCGCGTCTCGCGGTCGTCCGCGCTGGCGTCCAAGGCCACCGGCTACCCGATCGCCAAGGTCGCGACCCGCCTCGCGCTCGGCTACACGCTCGACGAGATCCCGAACGACATCACGCGCACGACGCCCGCGGCGTTCGAGCCGACGCTCGACTACGTCGTCGTCAAGCTGCCCCGGTTCGCGTTCGAGAAGTTCCCCGGCGCCGAGACGGGGCTGACGACCCAGATGAAGTCGGTCGGCGAGGTGATGGGCATCGGGAGGACGTTCGCCGAGGCGTGGGGCAAGGCGATGCGCTCGCGTGAGCTCGACCACGATCCGCGGACGTCGGGATCGGTCGCCGAGGCCGAGTGGGACCGCTTCGACGCGATCCAGGGCCGCCTGACGGCGGGCGAGGATCCGGCCGCCCTGGCCGCCGAGTCGGGCGTGCACCCATGGTTCGTCGACGAGTGGGAGCTCGTGGCCCACTCCGAGCGCATGCTCCGGCGCACGCCGGTTGAGGGGCTGGTCGAGACCGACTGGCGGCGGCTGAAGGCGCTCGGCCTGGCCGACGCTCGCATCGCGGCGCTCGCGGGCTCCGACGAGGGCACGGTGCGCCGGCTGCGATGGGAGGCGGGCGTCCGGCCGGTCTACAAGGCGGTCGACTCCTGCGCGGCGGAGGTCGAGGCCCAGGCGCCGTACTTCTATTCGACCTACGAGCTCGAGGACGAGCTCCCGGAGCCAGAGCGGCCGACGGTGATCATCCTCGGCGCCGGCCCCAACCGGATCGGCCAGGGGATCGAGTTCGACTACTGCTGCGTCCAGGCCGTGCGCACGTTCCGGGAGCTCGGCTACGAGGCGGTGATGATCAACTGCAACCCGGAGACGGTGTCGACCGACGCCGAGACCTCCGACCGGCTCTTCTTCGAGCCCCTGACGGTGGAGGACGTGCTCGAGGTCGTCGAGCGCGAGCGGCCGGTGGGGGTCGTGGTGATGTTCGGCGGCCAGACGCCGCTTCGGCTCGCGCGCCGTCTCGAGGAGGCCGGCGTGCCGATCCTGGGGACGCCGTTCGCCGCGATCGACATCGCCGAGGACCGCGACCGGTTCGGCACGATCCTGCACGAGCTGGGGCTGCGGGCCCCGGAGTGGGGGACGGCCGCGGACGCCGGCGAGGCCGCCGAGATCGCCGGCCGGATCGGCTATCCGGTGCTCGTCCGCCCGAGCTACGTCCTCGGTGGGCGCGAGATGCGCATCTGCTACGACGAGGCCTCGCTCCTGTCGCGGCCGGTCCAGCCCGGCTCGCTGATCGACCGGTTCGTGGAGGACGCGATCGAGGTGGACGTCGATGCGATCTGCGACGGGACGCGCACGGTGATCGGGGCCGTCATGCAGCACGTCGAGGAGGCGGGCGTCCACTCCGGCGACTCGACCTGCGTCATCCCGACCATGTCCCTCGGCGAGCAGGTGGAGGCCGACATCTGCCGCCAGACGGCCGCCCTTGCCGAGGCGCTCGGCGTCCGCGGCCTGATCAACGTCCAGTTCGCCGTGCAGGGCGGCGAGATCTACGTCCTCGAGGCCAACCCACGGGCGTCGCGCACGGTGCCGTTCGTCTCGAAGGCGACCGGACGCGACCTCGTCGACGCCGCCTGCCGGGCAGCGCTGGGGCTCGCGGTCGACCTGCCCGAGACGACCGTCGGCCACGTCTCGGTCAAGGCGGCGGTGCTGCCGTTCCAGCGGTTCGCCGGCGCCGACCCGACCCTGGGCCCCGAGATGCGCTCGACCGGCGAGGTGATGGGCATCGGCCCCGACCTGCCCACCGCCTTCGGCAAGGCCGAGCGCGCGGCCGGCCGCCCGCTCCCGGCCTCTGGCACCGTGTTCCTCTCGGTCTGCGACCGCGACAAGCCCGCCGTCCCGATGCTCGCCGCGCTCCTCCAGTCGATCGGGTTCGAGCTCGTGGCGACCGCCGGCACGGCTCGTGCGATCTCGCGCATCGGCATCCCCGTCGCGACGGTGCACAAGGTGACCGAGGGCTCGCCGAACGTGGTCGACCTCATCCGGGCGTCCGGCGTCCAGCTCGTGATCAACACGCCCGCCGGCCGCGGAGCGCGGACGGACGGCTACGAGATCCGGGCGGCGGCGATCGCGCACGGCATCCCGTGCATCACCACGATCGCCGGTGCCTCGGCGGCCGTCCAGTCGATCGCGCAGGCGCGCGACACCGAGCCGGTCGCGCTCCAGGACCTGCACGGCCTGGAGGCCGTCACGGATGCTCCCGCAGTCGCGTAGCCTCGCGGTTCGGAGCGTCGAGGCCGTCGGCGCATACACGCTCCTTCGCCTGTGGCGAGACGGCGCCGAGGCGGGCGTGCCGGGGCAGTTCTTCATGCTCCAGGCCGATCCCGCCCCGCGCGACGCGTACCTTCCGAGGCCGATCTCGGCGGCATGGGCCGACGACGAGGAGCTGGCGTTCCTGCTCGACGTCCGCGGGCCGGGCACGCGTGCCCTGGCCGCGGCGGGGACGGTCGACGTGCTCGGGCCGCTCGGGCACGGGTTCCAGCTCGGTCCGGGGCCCGCGATCCTGGTCGGTGGGGGGATCGGCGCGGCCATCCTCCCATGGCTCGTGCGGCTCCTTCCCGACGCCCGGTCGCTGCTCGGTTTCCGCACCGAGGCGCACGCGGTCTGCGCCGCCCTGATCGACCCGGAGGCCACGGTCGTCGTCGAGCCGGAGCTCGTGACCGAGCCGCTCGCGCGGCTGCTCCCGGGCTTCGAGGGCACCGTCTACGCATGCGGCCCCGACGCCATGCTCGGCGCCGTCGCGGCGCTCGCGGCCGAGCACGGGGTGGCGTGCCAGCTCGCCATGGAGGCCGCGATGGCGTGCGGCTTCGGCGCCTGCTACGGCTGCGCCGTCAAGATCGACGGTCGCTGGAAGCGGCTGTGCGTCGAGGGTCCCGTCGTCGAGGCGAGCCGTGCCGTCGCTTGAGACGACCTTCTGCGGCGTGCGGCTGCCGACGCCGTTCGTCAACGGGTCGGGCACGCTCGACGCGCTCGTCTCGGGGACGCTCGGATTCTCGGCGTTCGTCACCAAGACGGTCACCTTGAACCCGCGGGAGGGGAACCCGCCGCCCCGGATCGCCGAGACGCCGTCCGGGATGGTGAACTCGATCGGCCTTGCGAACCCCGGCCTCGACCGCTTCCTGGAGCACGACCTTCCCCGGCTCGCCGAGCTCGGCGTCCCGATCATCGCGAGCGTGGGGGGATGGTCCCCCGGCGAGTACGCGACGGCGGTGGCGCGGATCGGCGCGCACCCGGCGGTCGTTGCGATCGAGCTCAACGTGTCGTGTCCGAACGTCGAGTCGGGATGCATCTCGATCGGCACCGACCCTGGCGAGACCCGCGCGCTCGTCGAGCGCTGCCGCGACGAGACCGACGTCCCGGTCCTCGCGAAGCTCTCGCCGAGCGTGACCGAGATCGAGGCCATCGCGACGGCGGCCGCCGAGGGCGGAGCGCACGGACTGGTCCTCATCAACACCGTGCGCGGGATCGCGATCGACCGGGCGACGCTGCGGCCGCTCCTGGGTGGAGGCGGGGGTGGGCTGTCCGGCCCGGCGGTGAAGCCTGTGGCGCTCCATGCCGTCTACCACGCGCACGCTGCGACCGGCCTTCCAATCATCGGGATGGGGGGCGTCGCCGGGGCGCAAGATGTCAGTGAATTCCTGGCCGCGGGAGCCACGCTGGTGGGGATCGGGACCGCCCTCTTCCGGGACCCGGGCGTCGTCGGCCGAGCGTCGGCCGAGCTGCTCGTGGACCTCGAGCGGCGAGGGGTGAGCGGACCGGGCGACCTGGTGGCCGTCGCTCACCCACCCACCTCAACCTCAAGTCGAGCTTGAGTGTCGTGGGGCGGAATTCCGCCTATTCAGGCCGTTCTTTTCCGGTTGCACACCGTCGGGCCATGGGTATAATCGCCCCCTACGATGAGTCCGGCCACCCTGTCCCACACCCCCTCCCGCTCGCTCGATCAGCGGATGGAGGCACTCAATCGGGCGAACCAGATCAGGGTGAGGCGGGCTCAGCTGAAGCGCGATCTCAAGGCCGGGCGGTTGCGGATCCACGACGTCATCGCCGAGCCTCCCGAAGAGGTGCTGACCGCCAAGGTCTACGACGTCCTCATGGCGGTCCCGCGGCTCGGCCGGGTCAAGTCGACCAGGCTTCTGACCCAGTGCCGCATCAGCCAGTCGAAGACCGTGGGCGGCCTCTCGGACCGCCAGCGCGGCGAGCTGCTCGACCTCTTCCGCTCCTGAGCCACGCTGCGGGGCGCCGGCCGTGACTGGCCGGCTCTTCGTCGTCTCGGGCCCGAGCGGAGTCGGCAAGGGCACGGTGATCGCCGAGACGCTCCGGCGGGTGCCGGCGCTCGAGCTGGCGACGTCGGCGACGACCCGGGCTCGCCGGCCCGACGAGATGGACGGGCGCGAGTACCACTTCCTCGCGGGGGCCGAGTTCGAGCGGCGCGTCGAGGAGGGCGAATTCCTCGAGCATGTATCCTATGCAGGCAATCGCTACGGCACGCTTCGCAGCGAGGTCGAGCGGCGACTGCGGGCCGGACGGGACGTGGTGCTCGAGATCGAGGTGGTCGGAGCGCGCGCCGTCAAGCGGCAGATGCCGGAGGCGGTGCTGGTGTTCATCGCCCCGCCGGCGGTGTCCGACCTGGAGGCTCGCCTACGAGGACGTGGCACAGATTCAGACGCAGAGATCGAGCACCGGCTGGGGATCGCCCGCCGCGAGATGGAGGCTCAACCCGAGTTCGACCATGTGATCGTGAACGATGACGCCGAGCGCGCGGCCGCCGAGCTGGCGGCCCTTGTGGGCTCGGCACATGACGACGAGGAGCACGCATGATTTACCCGAAGATCGACGACCTGCTCGAAAAGGTTCCAAGCAAGTACGCACTGGTGATCGCCGCGGCGCGGCGCACCCGCCAGATCAACGACTACCACGGCCAGCTCGGCGAGGGCAGCTTCGAGAGCTTCGCTCCGCCGCTCGTCGAGTCGCGCTCGAAGAACTTCCTGACGATGGCGCTCGAGGAGATCGCGGCCGGGCAGCTCAAGGTGACGTCGCCCACCAAGGCGTCGCTCAAGAAGTAGATCGGCGGGCCGCGTGCGCGGCGTGAGCGTGACCGACCCGGCGGAGTTCCGCGATCGAGCGGGGCCGCTCCTCATGGCCGACGAGCTGCGCCACACGATCCAGCTCGCGGTGCTGGCGCAGATCGAGCGGGGCGGCCGCTTCGCCGAGCACCACCTGTGGGTCGTCGAGGACGGCGACCGCGCCGTGGCGTGCGCGATGATGACGCCGCCCTTCCACCTGCTCGTGGCCGGCGACGAAGGGGAGGCGCTCGGCGAGCTGGTCGCCACGGTCCGCAACGACGGCGTGGCCGTCCCCGGCGTGACCGGCTTCCTGCCCGAGGCTCGTGACTTCGCGACACGGTGGGCGGGAGCGACGGGCGCGGCCACGAGGCCGGTGATGTCGATGCGGATGTACGCCGCGAGCGCCGTCACCCCCGTGCCCGCGGCGGACGGCGCAATGCGCGCGGCGGGAGAGGGCGATCGGGCCCTTCTCGCCGAGTGGGCACATGCCTTCGCCCGCGAGACGGGCCTCCGCGAGGGGCCGGCCGAGATCGCGCGCTCCGTCGACAGCCGGGTCGGGGCCGATCCCGGGATCGTGATCTGGGAGGCCGCCGGAGTGCCGGTCACCCTGGCGGGAGCGACCGTGTCATCGCCGGGGATCGCCCGCGTCGGCCCGGTCTACACGCCGCCCGAGCACCGCCGCCATGGCTACGCCACCTCGCTCGTCGCCGCCTGGACCACGGAGCTCCTCCGCCGCGGCATGCGCCGCTGCGTGCTCTTCACCGACCTCGCGAACCCGACGTCGAACTCGATCTACCAGGCGGTCGGCTACGAGCCGGTCGCCGACGCCGCCCAGATCGACTTCATCTAGCGTGGGGGAACCCTGGGTTCCCGCCACGGATCTGCCACACTACGAGCATGATCTTGGTGGGGGTGTGCGGCGGCATCGC
This sequence comes from uncultured Actinomycetes bacterium, assembly GCA_963706075.1. Taxonomy (GTDB): domain Bacteria; phylum Actinomycetota; class Thermoleophilia; order Gaiellales; family JAICJC01; genus JAICJC01. The sequence continues at coordinate 157,078 of CAVPLP010000005.1, read as the reverse complement.
GGCGTACAAGACCTGCGAGCTCGTTCGCCTGCTCGTGAGGGACGGCCACGACGTGCAGGTCGTCCAGACTCCCGACTCGCGCCGGTTCGTCGGCCCGACGACCTTCGCCGCGCTCTCGCGGCGGCCGGTCCTGACCGACGGAGGGGACGACGTGTTCCCGCACCTCGACGCCTCGAAGGTCGCCGAGCTCCTCTGTATCGCGCCGCTCTCCGCCACGACCATGTCGCGGATCGCCCACGGCGAGGCGGCCAACGTCCTCACCGCCACGACCCTGGCCTTCACCGGCCCGATCGTTGCGGCACCGGCGATGAACCCGCGCATGTGGGAGGACGAGGCCACTCGCGCGAACGTCAAGCTCCTCGAGGAGCGTGGGATGGAGCTCATCGGTCCCGGCACGGGCGAGACGGCGGAGGGGGAGCTGGGAGCGGGGAGGATGGCCGAGCCCGACGAGATCGCAGCCGCGATCACCGCTCGCCTGGCCGCCGGCCGGTCGATGGCGGGCCTTCGCGTGGTCGTCACCGCCGGGGGCACCCGTGAGCCGCTCGACGCGGTCCGCTACATCGGGAACCGATCGTCCGGCCGGATGGGCGCGGCGGTGGCCGACGAGGCCGCCCGGCGCGGGGCGGACGTCACCCTCATCCTCGCGGCGGCGACGGCGCGCCCGTCGGCGCCGATGCGCGTGGTCCACGTCGAGACGGCCGCCGAGCTCGAGCGGGCCACCCTCGCTGCGGCCGGTGGAGCCGACGTCATCGTCATGGCCGCGGCGGTCTCCGACTACCGCCCGGCCGATGCCGAGGCGGGCAAGCGGACCAAGTCAGGTGATGTATGGCACGTGACCCTCGAGCCGACGACGGATATCCTCGCGGGACTGGGGGCGGCGCGCAGGCCCGCGCAGGTGTTGATCGGGTTTGCGGCCGAGCACGGAGAGGGGGGCGCCGCGCGCGCCCGGCAGAAGCTCGAACGCAAAGGCGCAGACATGATCGTGATGAACGACATCAGCCGCCGGGATATCGGGTTCGACTCGGACCACAACGAATTGACGCTCGTGACGTCAGATCGAGAGACCGGCGTCTCCCGTCGCAGCAAGCGCGCATGCGCAGCCGCGATCTGGGACGCCGCTCCGCTACCAGCCCGTACGGGTGCCGAGCCCGCTCGGGCGTGAACGACGACCCACCACAACCAGAGAGGACCCACCAGGTGGAAGCCCAGCGCCAGCCAGAGTCCCCCCTCCCGGAGGACATCGCCGCTGCGGCGGATGTCGCCGGCCGGGTGATCCAGAACGTCGCCCGTGTCATCCACGCGCCGCGGTCGCTCATCGAGCGGTGCGTGATCGCCGTCCTCTGCGAAGGCCACGTCATCCTCGAGGACTTTCCGGGCGTCGGCAAGACGATGCTCGCGAAGTCGATCGCCCGCTCGCTCGACTGCGAGTTCGCGCGCGTTCAGGCGACGCCCGACCTCCTGCCGTCCGACATCACGGGCGTCTCCGTGTTCAACCTCCAGGGCAACGAGTTCGAGTTCAAGCCCGGGCCCGTCTTCGCGAACATCGTGCTCGTCGACGAGATCAACCGGGCCTCCCCGAAGACCCAGTCGGCGCTGCTCGAGTGCATGCAGGAGGTGCAGGTCACCGTCGACGGGACGACCCACATGCTGGCGCGCCCCTTCACGGTGATCGCGACCCAGAACCCGATCGAGTACGAGGGCACCTTCCCGCTGCCCGAAGCGCAGCTCGACCGGTTCACGATGCTTCTCGCGCTTGGCTACCCCGACGTCGACGCCGAGTCGAGGATGCTCGCCGAGCACGCCGCGACCGAGCCGCTCGAGTCGCTCGAGCCCGTGTCGACGGCGACCGAGATCGAGGCGGCCATCGCGGCCGTGAGGCGGGTGTTCGTCGAGGACTCGCTCCACCGGTACGTCGTCGACATCCTGAACCACACGCGCACCGATACACGGCTGGCCCTCGGGGCGAGCCCACGCGCCGGGATCGCGCTCCTCCGCGTTGCCAAGGCACACGCCGTCGTGCGCGGCCGGGACTACGTCGTCCCCGCCGACGTGAAGGACGTGGCGACCGACGTCCTGACGCACCGCGTCATCCTGGCACCCGAGGCGCGGACCGCCGGCGTCGACGCGGCCGACTCCATCCGTGAGGCGGTCGAGAGGACGCGGGTCCCGGTATGACGCGGCGCGGCCGACGGGTGCTCTGGCTGGCCCTCGGTCTGTACATCGCTGCATGGGGGTTCGGGACGGACGCCATGTTCCCGGTTGCCGTCGGGCTGGCGCTCGCCCCGGCGGCCGCGTGGGGATGGGTGCGGCTGCTCGACCGGCCGATGCGGCTTCGCCGCCGGGCCGGCCACCTGGAGCTGGTCGAAGGGCAGTCGTTCGCGGTCGGCCTCGAGGTCACCGCCGACGGCGGCCCGCTGCCGTCCCGGGCGGTTGTGGTGGACCGGGTCGGTAAGCGGCCGGTCTCGGCGCAGGTCGTCCGCTCAGGGCGCGTGCTCCGCGGCCGCTACGAGGTCGTCTCGGCATTCCGCGGCCGCTACCGGCTGGGCGGCGCCGAGCTCGTGATGGGCGACGGCTTCGGCCTCGCCGAGGCCCGGATCGCCCTCGACCGCTCGGACGAGGTCATCGTCTACCCGCGGGTCTACCCGCTCGAGGGGTTGTTCACGGACGCGGGCGGGTCATCGGGAGAGCAGGGCCGGGCGCTGCTTCATCGCACGGCCGGCTACGACCTGCACTCGATCCGCGACCACCAGCAGGGAGAGAGCCTGCGGCGCGTCCACTGGCGCTCGACGGCCAAGCGCCGAAAGCTCATGGTGAAGGAGCTCCAGGACACGCCCCGGGACGAGGCCTCGGTGCTGCTCGACGGCGACGCCCAGGCCCTGGCCGGCGAGGCGCCCGAGTCGACCTTCGACTACCAGGTGCGCGCCGCGGCATCGCTCCTGCACCGCCTCGTCGAGTCGGGCCAGCGCAGCTCGCTCGTGATCCACGGCGCCGTCCACACGCGCGTGCGGGTCGGCGATGCCGGCGGGAGCTGGGCGACGGCGCTGGGAGCGCTCGCCGGTGCCGAGGCCGACGCGCACCGGTCGCTCGCGGCCGCGCTGGGCGAGAGCGCGCACGCCGCCACGCGGGTCGACGCCGCTCGCGTGTTCGTCGTCACGGCGGCGATGTCGGCAGGGTTCGCCGAGCGGCTGCTCGGCCTTCGCTCGGCGCAGCGCGACGTCGCCGTCGTCTGGGTCGACGGCGCGGACTTCGCAGGCCACGGGCCCGACACCGCGCAGGACGCGGCGGCGCTCCGGCTCACGCGATCCGGCATTCCGATGGCCCGGATCCGGCTCGGCGACGACGTCGGCCGGTCGCTCTCCTCGCCGACGCTGCGGCTGGTGGTGGCGAGTGCCTGACCGGCGAGTGAGCGTCACGGTGATGGCCGTCGCCCTGATCGTGTACGGCGGCGCGCACTGGGCGCAGATGGAGAGCCCCGCGGTCGGCATGCGGTGGGTCTTCGGGCTCGCCGCTCTGGCGATCCTGCCCGCGATCGTCTCGGCGTACGGCCACCAGCGCCTTGCGTGGCTGGTCGCGCTGCCGGCCGCGTGCGTCGTCGCCGTCGGCCTCGTCACCGGGCTCTGGCCGTGGAGCACGCACCACGGCTTCTACCCGCGTGCCGTGGCCGGCGTCCTCAACGACGGCGCGCACAGCTGGTTCACCGCCCACACGCCCTTCGACGCGGGCCGCTTCGTCGCCGTCGACAGCGACCTCAAGCTGGCGTTCTTCGCCCTCGCGGCGATCCTCGCGTGGACGCTCATCTGCCGCGGCTGGGCCCTTGCCGCAGTCGCGGTCGGCTTCCTGCTCTTCGCGTTGCCCGAGCACGGTCGTCGACATGTCGGCGGGCGGACTGCGCGCGGCCATCTTCCTCGGCCTCGCGCTGGGAGCGCTCTACGTGACGGGCGACAGGCTGCCGCGGTCGGGAGCCGCGCCCCAGGCTGCGCTCCTCGGCGCAACGGCTGTCATCGCGGGGCTGATCGTCGGCGGGGCGCCCGGCGTCAGCAAGCAGGCCTTCCTCGGATGGCAGCAGTGGAACCCGCTCGCCAAGCCCGACAAGCTGGTGAACGTCCAGTACGTCTGGGACCAGAACTACAAGCCGCTCCACTGGCCCAAGAAGCGGACGGTCGTCATGGAGGTGCACTCGCCGGTCCCGCTGTACTGGAAGGCGGCGGTGCTGACCGCCTTCAACAACGACCACTGGACGCAGGCGGGCGAGTCGATCCCGAGCGCCAACCAGGTCGGCGGCTCCTATCTGATCCCGCCCGGCTACCTGCCGCCGAACGTCGTCACGGCCGACATCACCGACACCGTCAAGATCACGGTCAAGATCGACGGGCTCGCCGACCCGCACCTGATCGGCACCGGGCAGGCGATGCGCTGGACATTCCCGCCGGACGTCCGCTCGTACGTCGGGCTCGACGGCACCGTGACGACGACCTCGGACCCTCCGCGGGGCGCGACCTACGCCGAGACGGCATACACGCCGAACCCGTCGCCGACCGATCTCGCATCGACCGGCACGGCCTACCCGCCGGAGGTCACGGGCGGCATCACGGTGGGCGGGACGCAGTTCGCGCCGTTCGGGTCGGGCAAGCGCCCGATCGGCACGCCGATCCCGGAGGACTACCTCAGAGCCTCGGATCAGGTGTGGCGCGCGTCGGGCGCCGACAAGGCCACGACGCCGTTCGGGGCGGCGTTCCTCGTCGAGCACTACCTCCGCTCGCCGCGGTTTACCTACGACCTGACGCCGGGGCTCAAGAAGGGCGTCCCGCCGCTCGTCGACTTCATGACGCGGAGCGCGCCACGGCTACTGCCAGATGTTCTCGGGAGCGATGGCGCTCGTGCTGCGGATGCACGGCATCCCGGCGCGGGTCGCCGTGGGCTTCACGACCGGACGGCCGCCGCGGAAGTCGGGCGACCCGTACATCGTCACCGACCGCAACGCCCATTCGTGGGTCGAGGTGTTCTTCCCCGGGTACGGGTGGATGCCGTTCGAGCCGACGCCGAGCCGGAGCCTGACCGAGGCGTACTCGTCGTCGTCGACGGCGTTTCGCAACATCGCGACGGGCGGTGGCGTGAAGACCCTCGACAGCCAGACCCGGAAGTACCTCGTCCTACAGGAGCAGCGCATCTCGAATCAGAACTGCCCGAACAAGGTCGCCGGGCCGCCCGGTGTTGTCCCGGCTGCAAGACCAACCTCAAGAACCTGTTCAAGCAGTCCCAGCAGGTCGGCGGCACACGGCCACGGCGGCGCGTCCGCCGCGGGCACCCCGTTCGGGAGCAGCTCCGGAAACGGCCAGTTCGTCCGCTGGCTCTTCTGGGCCGCGTTGCTCGTCCTCCTCGTCGTGATCCTCTTCAAGGTCGTCGCGGCGCGCTGGCGCTACGTGCGCCGCGGCCCGCGAGCCCGCGCGGCGGCGGCGTACCACGACCTGGCGACGTTCGTCGGGGATCAGGGCGTGCCGGTGCGGCCGGGCTACACGTTCGAGGACCTCGCCGACCGCGTCGAGCACACGTTCGGCGTTCCGACCACGGCGTTCGCCCGCGCGGCGAGCAGGGCCCGCTACGCACCGCTCGGGCGGGCCCGCGCGTCCGAGGCGGAGATGCGGCGGGAGCTCCGCGGCGTCAAGCGCGGCGTGCGCCAGCGGCTCAGCAAGCGCGAGCGAGCGGCCGGCGCGGTCCGCCTCCGCTCGGTGCTCTCGGCGGCCTCACGACGGGAATGACCCGGCGAGCCGGCTCATCGCCGGGGGCAGAGGGCCGATGATTCGATCATGGAGGCCGAGGACACCTACTCTCTGTTCCAGCGCGGACGGGCCCACATGCAGGCCGGCGACAACGCCCAGGCCACGGTCTCGCTGGAGAAGGCCAAGCGGCGCGAGCCTGACAAGGCGTCGATCCGCGAGGCGCTCGGCGTCGCCTACCTGCGGCTCCACCGCTATCACGAGGCCGCCGCCGAGTTCGAGCACATCCTCGAGTCCGCCCCTGCGAACCACTACGCCCACTACTGCCTCGGCCGGTGCCTGGTGCGGATGGGCGAGCCCTCGAAGGCCGCCGGCCACTACAAGATGGCCGCCTGGCTCCGTCCCGAGGTGACGTACTACCAGGAAGCCCTGGCCTCGCTGCAACCGTGAACGACCGGGGCCAGACCCTGGATGGGGTCTGGCCCCATGGGGTTCAGTCCCTGATGACCCAGAAGAGCGCGGCGGGGCGCTGGCCGATGTTGCGCCAGCCCGAGATGCCCGACCGGTCGGCGAGGAGCGCCTCGCCCTGGCGGAGGACCGGCCGGCCCGCGGTCGTCATCACCTGCACGAGACCGCCGATGACCGCCACCACCTCGACGCCCTTGTGCGGCACCTGCGGCGCCGCGTCCGCGCCGGGCGCGAGCCGCACGAGGTAGACACGCATGCCGGCCTCGGGGTCGTCGAGGAGCGGGATGGGCATCCCCGTCGGCTGGGCGGCCGGATCGTCCCGCCGGCCGAGCCGGTACCCGGGCGCGACCTCGCCCCGGAGCAGCTCGTCGACCGTGATCCCGAGGCCGGCCGTGAGCTCGAGCAGCGTCTCGAGCGAGAGGCCGCGCTGGCCGCGCTCGGCCTGCGAGATCGCGCTCGCCGAGACGCCGGCCAGACGGGCGAGGTCGGCCTGCGAGAGCCCCCGCTGGAGGCGGACCGCGCGGAGCGCCGTGCCCAGGCGTGCCGCGGCCGGCGCGCGCTCGAGCTCGGGGCGGCCGCCCTTCCCGGACCGGCATCGGTAGACGCTTCCCTGGACGCCGACGGGGCGACCCTCGGCCTTGGCGATCCGCAGACGGCCGTCGCGGACCACGATGATGCACTGCGTCACGTCCTCGACGGCGCGCCGCACCGGCTCGAGGCGCTCGCCCTGGGACAGCGTCCAGTAGGCGATCGCACCGACCTCGAGCAGCATCGGGCAGCAGTTGACGAAGAAGCGGCGCGCGCCGTCGACGCCCCAGCGGTCGGCCATCGTGTCGAGCGAGTCGAAGACGAGCAGATTGCGCCTGTCGGGCCGGCACGCCCGCCGCACGGCGTCGAGAAGCGGGGCGGGGCGGTCGAGCGCGCCCCCGTCGGTCGCGTCGATCGCCTCGAGTCCTCCGACCGCCGTGGTGCCGAGCCGGACGTGCGCCGCGTAGTCGTAGGTCGATGCCTCGCCCACGATGGCGTCGACGAACGGGGAGGCGTCATCGCCGTCGGACTGCCAGACGACGTTGTCCCCCCAGTAGAGGCCGTCGAGGGCCTCGTCGAGGTCAGGAACGCCGGTGCTCGGCCCGGAGGTGTGAAGCCCTGCTTCTGGCATCGCGACCAGCGCCGAGTCTATCAAGCATTGCTGTCGCATATTCGGAATCCCGCCACCATGGCTTTATGGTGGGAGCTCGATGCGAAGCGTGATCCTCACCCTCGACGGCGCGGTCGCTGACCGCGCGCTCCCGATCGTGCGCGAGATGGCCAGGCGGAACTCGGCGAGCGTCGTGGTCGTCCACGTCGGCAACGCCGCCGGCGAGCTCAACGCCCTCGTCGACGCGCTGCGCGCCGAGGGGATCGAGGCCGACGTCGAGACGCACCCCGGATCGCCGGACGGTGCCGCCGAGATCGTCGCCGAGGTCGCCCGTCGCCGCGAGGGCGGCCTGATCGTCGTCGCCACCGGCCGGCCGCCGAAGGCCGAGGACACTCCGTCGCCCGGGCTCACCCGCCTGCTCCTCCGAGCCGCGCCGTGCCCGGTCGTGGCGGTCCCGGCCGCCGCGTAGCCGACTCAGGGCCTACGGGCTCTCGAGCCAGATCGTCACCGGCCCGTCGTTCACGAGCGAGACGCGCATGTGCGCGCCGAAGACACCCTGCTCGACCGGCACGCCCAGCTCGCGCAGCGCGTCCGCGAACGCGTCGACGAGCGCCTCGGCCTCGTCGGGCGGCGCGGCTGCCGTAAACCCTGGGCGGTTGCCTCGCGACGCATCGCCGTAGAGCGTGAACTGCGACACGGCGAGCACCGCGCCGCCCGTGTCGAGGACAGAGAGGTTCATCCGGCCCTCGGCGTCGGCGAGCACCCGAAGCCGGGCGACCTTGCCCGCCATCCACGCTGCGTCTTGGGGGGTGTCGCCGGCGCCGGCCGCGACGAGCACGAGGAGCCCCGGGCCGATCGCGGAGACGGCTTCGCCGGCCACTTCGACCGACGCCTCAGAGACCCGCTGAACGAGGGCGCGCACGGCTCCGGAGTTTCTCACCATGCGGGATCCGCTGCTAGACTTCGAGCCAGATCGAGACGTCAACGCTGGTCGTCGAGGTGGGTGCGAACCCGCCTCTTTTTTCGCCTCCAATGAACCACGCCACCCGCATTCAGCACGAAATCGAGTCGACTCTGGCAACACGTCTGCCGGAGGTCGAGGTCGTGCTCGCGGAGCGCCCGACGCCCAACCAGCTGCGAGTCGTCATCGACCGGCCCGGCGGGGTCGACGTCGAGCTGTGCGAGCGCGTGAGCCGCGAGCTTGCGCCGCTCCGCACGCAGTACGCGCTCGAGGTGTCGTCGCCCGGTCTTGACCGCCCGCTCGTGAAGCCCGACCACTACCGCCGCGCCGTCGGCGAGCGCGTGGCCGTGCGCACCGACGCTCCCATCGAGGGCCGCAGGAAGTTCGACGGCCGGCTCCGGTCGGCCGACGACGAGGCCATCGAGCTCGAGCAGGACGGCAGCGCCGTGAAGATCCACTACGCCGCGATCCGGCGCAGCCACGTGGTCTACGACCCAGCAGGAGGGACGTCGTGAGCAAGGAGATCCTGGAGGGCGTACGGCTCGTCGAGAAAGAGAAGGGGATCGAGCCCGGCACGCTGCTCGCCGCCATCGAGGACGCGCTCCTCGCCGCGTACCGCAAGATGCCCGACGCGCGCCACCCCGTGCGGGTCGACCTCGACCGCGAGACGCTCGACTTCACCGCATGGTCGGTGACCCCGCAGGCGTGGGACGCCTACCTCGAGGCGCATCCGCACCACCAGATCCTGGCCGAAGCCCCGCCCGACGAGACGGAGATCGTCTCGGCGGTCGACGAGCCTGCGACCGACGAGGAGCCCGAGCCGGAGCCCGAGATCGAGTGGGACTGGTTCGGGGACGAGGTGCTGGTCGACGTCACGCCCGAGAACTTCAGCCGCATCGCCGGCCAGACCGCCAAGCAGGTGCTCCGGCAGCGAATCAACGAGGCCGAGCGCTCGATGATGTACGACGAGTACGCCGACCGGGTCGGCGAGATCGTCACGGGGATCGTCCAGCAGGACGACCACCGCTACGCGTTCGTCGACCTTGGCCGGATGGAGGCCATCCTGCCCGGCTCCGAGAAGGTCCCCGGCGAGCGCTACGAGCAGGGAAGCCGCATCAAGGCGGTCATCATCGAGGTCCGCTCCGAGGGCAAGGGGCCGCAGGTCGTCCTGTCGCGCCGCTCCGACGAGCTGATCCGCCAGCTGTTCGAGCTCGAGGTGCCCGAGATCGCCGACGGCCTCGTCGAGATCCGCGCGGTCGCGCGCGAGCCCGGCTACCGGGCCAAGATCGCGGTCGAGTCCAAGACGCAGGGCGTCGACCCGGTCGGCGCGTGCGTCGGCCCGAGAGGCTCCCGTGTTCGCATGGTCGTGTCCGAGCTCCGGGGCGAGAAGATCGACATCATCCCGTGGAACGACGAGCCCGCCCGGTTCGTCGCCAAGGCCCTCGCGCCGGCCAAGGTGCGGGAGGTGTACGTCGACGACGAGCACCGCCAGGCGACGGTCGTCGTGCCCGACGGCGAGCTTTCGCTCGCGATCGGCAAGGAGGGCCTGAACGCGCGACTCGCGCACCGGCTCACCGGCTGGCGGATCGACATCGTCTCCGAGACGGAGTACTACGCCGAGGAGGCCGAGCACACCTATACCGGCGTCGCCACCGAGGCGGAGGACGAGTTCCCCGGCCGCTGCGTCGCCGTCACATCGTCCGGCAAGCGCTGTCCGAACCAGGCCCTCGACGGAAGCCGTTACTGCGGTGTCCCGGCCCACCGGGAGCTGGCGGCGGCCGAGGAGCCGGCTCGGTAACCGGCCGCGACCCCGTCCGCCAGTGCGCCGGCTGCGGCCGGCGCGACGCCCAGGCCAGCCTCGTTCGGCTGTGCGCGGTGCGTGGGACGGCTGTCGTCGATCGGGAGCGGCGCCTCGGAGGCCGGGGCGTGTACCTCTGCCCGAGCGCTGCGTGCGCAGGACATGCCCGACGGCGGGGAGCGCTCGCCCGGCGGCTAAAATGCTCGCTCACGCTGCCCGCCGACCTGGCGGAGCAGGTGCGCATGGAGCGGCCGGAAGGCCGCATGGAAGGACTGACGTAGTGGCGAAGAAGACGGCCGAGCAAGAGAAGCCCAAGCCCGCGGCGGAAGCGACGGCAGAACCCGCCGCCGAGCCCGTCGAGGCGGCCGAAGCCGCCGATCCCGCCGATCCGGCCGTGCCCGACGTCGTCGACGACGAAGAGGCACGGCGCGTCTACGGCGAGAAGGCCGCCGCGCCGCCGTCTGGACCGGGCCAGCCCGGCCGCCACGCCCGCCCGCAGCGGGGGGCGTCGCCGCGAGGCCGCCGCCGCGTCGTGATCGACGCCCAGGCGGGCCGACGTCCCGGTCAGCGGCGCGAGCGCGGAGCTCCGCGCCAGGAGCAGCGACGCGAGCCCGAGGTTCCGGCCGGGCCCGTCAGCGTCCCGTCGGGGATCACCGTCAAGGATCTCGCCGAGAAGCTCGGCGTCTCGCCGGCCAAGATCATCACGCTCCTGATGGCGGCGAACGAGATGGTGCAGATCACGCAGTCGCTGAGCGACGAGGCGGTCGAGCTGATCGGCGGCGAGCTCGAGCGCGAGATCGAGATCCGCCACGCCGCCGACGAGGAGGCCGAGGAGGTCACGTTCGAGGACGAGCCGGACTCGCTCCAGTCCCGGCCGCCGGTCGTGACCATCATGGGCCACGTCGACCACGGCAAGACGACGCTCCTCGATGCCATCCGCGAGTCGGCAGTCGTCGACACGGAGGCCGGCGGCATCACCCAGCACATCGGCGCCTACCAGGTCGACGTGCCCGACGGGCGGAAGGTCACGTTCCTCGACACGCCGGGCCACGAGGCGTTCACCGCCATGCGCGCCCGCGGCGCCAAGGTCACCGACGTCGCCGTGCTCGTCGTGGCCGCCGACGACGGCGTCATGCCGCAGACCGTCGAGGCGATCGACCACGCCAAGGCGGCGCAGGTGCCGATCGTCGTCGCCGTGAACAAGATCGACCGCCCCGACGCCAGCCCCGACCGCGTGCGCAACGAGCTCGTGACCCACGGGCTCCAGCCCGAGGAGTGGGGCGGCGACACGATCTTCGAGGACGTCTCCGCCAAGGCCAAGCAGAACCTGGACGGGCTCCTGAAGTCGATCCTGCTCCAGGCCGACGTGCTCGAGCTCAAGGCGAACCCCGACGCCGAGGCGTCGGGCGTCATCATCGAGTCACGCCTCGACGTGGGCCGCGGGCCCGTCGCGACGATGCTCGTGCAGCGCGGCACGCTGAGGGTCGGCGACGCGATCGTCGCCGGTGACGCGTGGGGCAAGGTCAAGGCGCTGAACGACCACAACAGCAAGCGGGTGCGCGAGGCCGGGCCGGGCGTCCCCGTCGAGATCCTGGGCTTCGACCGCCCGCCGCCCGCCGGCGAGCTGGCTCGGGTCGTCGACAACGAGCGCGTCGCGCGCCAGACGGCGCAGCAGCGCGCCCAGCGCGTGCGTGCGGAACAGCTCGCGAAGCGCACGTCGTCGCTCAGCCTGGAGGACCTCTTCTCGCACATGCAGGAGGGCGGCATCCAGGAGCTGGCGCTCATCATCAAGGCCGACGTCCAGGGCTCGGTCGAGGCCGCCGTCGACGAGATCGCCAAGATCCAGCACGCCGAGGTCTCGGTCCGCGTGATCCACTCGGGGGTCGGCGGCATCGTCGCGTCGGACATCATGCTCGCGGCGGCGTCCAACGCGATCGTCGTCGGGTTCAACGTGCGGCCGAACGCCGAGGCGAAGGCGCTGGCCGAGCGCGAGGGTGTCGACATCCGCACCTACCGCGTGATCTACAAGCTGACCGAGGACATCCAGCAGGCGCTGCTCGGCATGCTCGCTCCCGAGCAGGTCGAGGAGGTGCTCGGCGAGGCCGAGGTGCGCCAGATCTTCCGCGCGTCCCGGATCGGGACGATCGCGGGCTGCATGGTCACGCAGGGCGTCATCCAGCGCGGCGCCCAGGTCAGGGTCGTCCGCGACGGCACGATCGTCTTCGACGGCCGGATCGACACGCTGAAGCGGTTCCAGGACGACGCCCGTGAGGTCGCGCAGGGCTTCGAGTGCGGCCTGACCCTCGAGAACTACAACGATCTCAAGGAGGGCGACGTGCTCGAGGTCTACGCCGTGAAGGAAGTCGCCCGCACGTCGTGAGCGGCGCCTCCGGCGTGCCCACGCTGACGCTCGTCGGCGGCCCAACAGCGCTCATCACCTACGGCGGCCTGCGGATCCTGACCGATCCGACGTTCGACCCGCCGGGCCGGTACGAGAGCTCGGGCTCGCCGGTGATCCTCACCAAGCTCGACGGGCCGGCCGTGCAAGCGGCCGACATCGGGCCGATCGACCTCGTCCTCCTGTCGCACGACCACCACGCCGACAACCTCGACGCGGGCGGGCGCGCCGTTCTGGCCCACGCGGGTCGAGTGCTCACGACCGGCGCCGGGGCCGAGCGGCTGGGATCAGACGCCGCCGGCCTCGAGCCGGGCGACGCGCTGGATCTCGACCTGCCCGGAGGCGGCACCCTGAACGTCACGGCGGTGGCCGCCGACCACGGGCCGCCCGAGGTCGCGGCCGTGAACGGGCCCGTCATCGGCTTCGTGCTGCGCGCCGAGGGCCTGCCGACGATCTACGTCAGCGGCGACAACGCGTCGGTCGACGTCGTCCGCGACGTGCAGCGCGAGCATGGCCCGTTCGACGTCGCCGTCCTCTTCGCCGGCGCCGCCCAGGTGCCCGAGCGTTGGGGCGAGGACGCTCCCGCTGACGTTGACCCCGGAGGCCGCCGTCGAGGCCGCTCTGGAGCTCGCCCCGGCGGCGATCATCCCGATCCACCAGGACGGGTGGGCGCACTTCACCGCCGACGGCGGCGACCTCGAGGCGGCGTTCTCGGACGCCGGGCTCGGCGGCCGCCTGCGCCGCGTCCTGCCCGGCGAGACGATCGACCTGAGCTGACTACGCGAGCGCGTCGAACAGGGCGCCGGTCGACTCGTCGGCGGCGCGCAGCACCTGCGCGTTCGCGGCGACCGCCGAGCGGCTGCCACGTCGACTCGACGAGCGCGTCCACGTCGAACGGGTCCTTGGCGATCGCATCGGCGTCTGCGTCAAGGCGATCCTGAGCGGCACGGATGCCGGACAGTGCCGAGGAGTACGCGTTGGCGGCGCCGATCTGCATACCTCTCACGATGGCGCACGCGCTACGGTTTGTCCATGCCGTCGGGGTTCGTGGGCATCCTCACGTTCGACCTGCACATGCCTGACGGCGCTTCGCTCAAGGGCAAGCGGCGGCATCTCCTGCACACCAAGGCGCAGCTCGAGCGCCGGTTCGGCGCGTCGGTCGCCGAGGTCGACCTCCACGATCTGTGGCAGCGGTCGCGGCTCACCATGGCCGTCGTCAGGCGCGACCACTCCGCCGCCCGCCAGGCGCTCGAGGACGCCGAGCGCTACCTCTCGGCGCAGGAGTACGAGCTGGTCGCATGCACACGCACCGTGATGAGCCCCGAGGACGAGCTGTGAGCGAGCGCATGCGCAAGGTCAACAAGGCCGTCCGCCACGTGCTCGCCGACGGGATCGAGGGCCTGGCGGACCCGGGCCTCGGCTTCGTCACGATCACGGCCGTCAGGACGTCGCCCGACCTCGGCCACGCCGAGGTCTTCGTCAGCGTCCTCGGGTCGAAGAAGCGGCGCACCGCGAGCCTGCGGGCCCTCGAGCGGGCCCACGGGGTGCTCCAGGCACGTGTTGCAAAGGAGCTTCACCTGAAGCGCACTCCGCAGCTTTCCTTCCACTATGATGAGACCGTCGACCAGGCGATGCGGCTGAACGAGATCATGGCCCACGATTCGCCCGCGCCGGCCGACCCCGACCCCGAATGACCGACATCGCGCTCCAAAGCGACCTGCAGGCGGCCGTCGCAGCCCTCGCTGCGGCGGACCGCGTGCTGATCGCGACCCACGAGAACCCGGACGGCGACGCGATCGGGTCGATGACCGCCGCGGCCGGCGGTCTCCGCCAGCTCGGAAAAGAGGTGCGGATGTACCTCGAGCCGGCGTCGACGATCCCGCACGAGGTCAGCTTCCTCGATACGGAGGGCCTTGAGCGCGACATCGATCCGGCCGACGTCGCGGGGTGGACGCTGCTCGTCGTCGACTGCGGCAACGAGCGCCGGCTCGGGGAGCTCCACGAGGCGCTGCGGGCCAGCGCCGGGACGGTCGTCGACGTCGATCACCACCACGACAACAGCCGATTCGGCGACGTCAACGTCGTCGACGGCCACGCGTCGTCGACCGCCGAGATCCTGGCGCGGATCTTCGACGGCCTCGGTGTCGAGATCACACCGAAGATCGCCGAGGCCCTCTACGTTGGGCTCGTGACCGACACCGGCCGGTTCCAGTACCGCACCACGAGCCCCGAGGCGCTCCGGCTCGCCGCCCGGCTGGTCGAGGCGGGCACCGACGTCCACAAGGTCTTCGAGCGCGTGTTCGAGTCGGTGCAGCTCGGCAAGCTCCTGCTGCTCGGCCGCGTCATCGAGCACACCGTGCCCTACTACGGCGGGCGCCTCCTGGTGTCGCACGTGAGCCGCGAGGACCTCGCGCTCGTGGAAGGCGACGAGGCCACCACCGAGGGGCTGATCGACCACCTCCGGGCGGTCGAGGGAGTCCAGGTTGCCGGCCTCATCCGCGAGCAGGTCCCGCTGCCCGACGGCACGATCACCCCGAACCGGGTCTCGCTGCGGTCGAGAGGGCTGATCGACGTCTCGCAGGTCGCCCGCAAGTCCGCCGGCGGGGGCCACAAGCAGGCGGCAGGGTTCTCGCACCCGGGCACCATCGACGACATCAGGGAGTTCATCGTCGCCGAGGTCGCCGCCCAGCTGGAAGAGCCGGCCGCCTAGAGATGATCGATCGCGCCGATGGCGCAGCTGACCGGCCTCGTCCTCGTCGACAAGCCCGCCGGACCGAGCTCGTTCGGCGTCCTGCGGTCACTGCGGCCGGCGCTCGGGTCGAAGCTCGGCCATGCGGGCACGCTCGACCCCTTCGCGACCGGCCTCCTGCTCGTCCTGGCGGGCCGGGCGACGCGCCTGGCCACGTACCTCTCCGGCCTCGACAAGCGCTACGAGGCGGTGGTGCAGTTCGGTGCTGTGTCGACGACGCTCGACCCTGAGGGAGATCTCACGCCGACCGGAGCCACGACCGATGCGGCCGCCGTCGCCTCGGCCGCGGCCGGGATGACCGGCGACGTGCTCCAGGCGGTCCCTGCCGCCTCGGCGGTCAAGGTCGACGGCCGGCGCTCCTACGCGCGGATGCGAGCGGGGGAGACGGTGACGGCGCCGCCCCGCCATGTGACGATCCGGCGCCTCGAGATCCGGGGCTTCGACGAGACGGCTCAGCGGGCGACGATCGCGGTGGAGTGCTCCAAGGGCACGTACGTGCGCCAGATCGCCGCCGATCTCGGCGAGGCGACCGGGGCGGGCGCGTACTGCCTCGAGCTTCGCCGAACGGCGGTCGGCGACTTCGACGTCTCGGCCGCGGCCTCGCCGGCCGACGTCTCGGCCGACCCGACGGGCCCGTGGTTCCGGGCTCCGCTGGCCGCCCTCCCGCACCTTCCAGCCCGTGAGCTCGGCTCCGAGGAGGCCGAGGCGGCGCGCCACGGACGCGGCCTCGAGCTGCACGGCGAGACCGGCCCGGTGCGCCTCGCGACGGGAGAGGAGCTCCTCGGCATCGGAGAGCCGCGAGACGGCCGCCTGCGCCCGGTGGTGGTGCTGGCATGATCGTCCGCCAGAGCCTGCTCGACGTCGAGCCGATCCCGCGGGCGGTCGCGATCGGAAGCTTCGACGGCGTGCACCGGGGCCACCAGACGGTCATCGGATCGGCGGTGGCCGCCGGGGCGGCGGGCGACCTGCGCTCGGCGGTCGTGACGTTCCATCCGCATCCCCTCGAGGTGCTCCGCCCGGAGCTCGCGCCGCCCGAGCTGTCGTCGCTCGCGCGCAAGGCCGCGCTCGTGGAGGAGCTCGGCCCCGACGAGCTGATCGTCATCCGGTTCGACGCGGCGTTCTCGCAGATCTCGGCCGACGACTTCGCCGACCACGTGCTGCGCGACGCGCTCGACGCCCGGCACGTGAGCGTGGGGGAGAACTTCCGCTACGGCCACGGCGCCCACGGCACCACCGAGACGCTCACCGCCGAGGGCGCGCGCCTGGGGTTCGGCGTCGAGGTCGTCCCGCTCCTTCGGGACGGCGGCGACCCCGTGTCGTCATCGCGGATCCGCGGGCTCCTGGCCGACGGCGACGTGGAGGAGGCGGCGGCGCTGCTCGGACGTCCGCCGTGGCTCGAGGGCGCCGTCGTTCGCGGCGACGGACGGGGCCGCGACCTCGGATTCCCGACCGCCAACCTCTCGCCGCTTCCCAAGACGCCGCTGCCGAAGACCGGGCATCTACGCCGGGAGCGCACACCTGCCCGGATCCGACCACACCGCCGCGATCAGCATCGGATACAACCCGACGTTCACCGACAGCCGCGATGCCGTCCGGATCGAGGCCTACCTCCTCGATTTCGACCGCGACATCTACGGCTCGCCGATCCGGCTCCAGCTCACCCACCGCCTCCGGGACGAGCTCCGCTTCGACAGCGTGGAGGCCCTCGTGGAGCAGCTCCACCGCGACGTCGAGCGCACGCGCGAGCTCGCGGGCTGAACCGGCCTCAGTCCAGAGGACGACAGCGGATCCGCCCAACGGCCGATGCGCATGGAAGAACCGAGGCATAGCGTCCGTCCGGAGGAGAACACCTCCCGTCATGGACGCCCACACCGCCACCCAGAACACCGCATTCGTCCCCGCCTCGTTCGAGCTTCTGCCGATGCTCACGGTCGAGGAGAACGTCGTCTTCCCGCTCCGGCTGACCGGGACCACGGCCGATCCGGGGTGGATCGCGGCGGTCCTGCGGGCGGTCGAGATGGACGGCCGCGGGCAGGCTCGCCCGGCCGACCTCTCCCGGGGTGAGCAGCTGCGCGTCGCCCTGGCGCGCGCCCTCGCGACCCGGCCCGAGACGCTCGTCGTCGACGATCTCGCCTGCACCGTCGACTCGATCACCTGGCGGGGAGCGATTCGCACGCTGCGGCGGATCGCCGACGAGCTCGATCTGACCGTCGTCCTTGCGACCGGAGACGCGGCCGACGCCGCGCTTGCCGGCCACGTAGGCGATGCGGCGGCCTAGCCGAACCCTCCTTCGGCCGAGTGCGAATCCTCGACGTGCCGGGGTGGGGTTACCCGAACCGAACACACCGGCGGGCCGTATCGCCCTGCGATTCGCGAACGGGGAAGCTGCGTTCACCATGAGCCCACGCTCACTCATCACCGCCATCGGAAAGCGCCTCCCGCGAGGGTGGGGCGACCTCGGCCGTCAGCTCGCGATCTTCGCGCTGCTCGACATGGCCTACGAGCTGTCGCGCACGTTCGCGGTGGGCGACCGGTCGACGGCGCTGCGCCACTCGCGCTCGATCGTGAGCACCGAGCGGAGCCTGGGCCTCTTCCACGAGCTCGATCTTCAGCAGTGGGCGCTTCACGCCCCGTCGATCGTGATGAGCGTCGCGAACTGGACGTACTTCAACTGCCAGTTCACGCTGACGTTCGGGTTCGTGCTCTTCGTCTACCTGCGCCGCAACGAGTTCTACACGCGGCTTCGGAACCTGATCGCGACCGTGAACGTGATCGGCCTCGCGGGCTACATCTTCTATCCGGCGGCCCCGCCGCGGATGCTGACCGACCTGGGCTTCGTCGACTCGCTCAACCAGACCGGCGTCAACCATCACTCCGGCCTGATCGCGATGCTCTCGAACCCGTACGCCGCGATGCCGTCGCTGCACACCGCCTACGCGATCACCATCGGCGCGACCGGGTTCGCCATGACGCGCAACCGCTTCCGGTACGCATGGATCGGCTACCCGGCCCTGGTCGTGTTCTCGATCGTCGTGACCGCCAACCACTTCTTCCTCGACGCCATCGCCGGCGCCGGTGTGGCCGCCACAGCCTTCCTGCTGGTCTCCTCGCCGCGGATCCGCCGCGTCGCCGCAGCGGCCGCCGCCGCCGCCATCGCGGGCGTGGCCGGCATCCACGCCGCCCGCGTCGGCGGATCGGCGTGGGGCAGCCTCGACGGCGCCGCGGTGACGCTGATCGTGGCCGCGGTCATCGCGAACCTGGCGTCGGTCGCCGCCAAGATCGCCGTGTGGCGCCGGACGCTGGCCGCGACTCCCGACGGCGCGCAGATCCGCCACCGCGACCTGACGCCCGCCGTCTTCATCGGCTTCCTGGTGAACACCATCGTGCCCGCCCGCCTCGGCGAGGTCGCGAAGCTGGCCATCCTCGGCACGGCGGACGCGAGAGCGCGGCGTGAGCGTGCCGGCCACCGCCCTGGCGGGATCGCTGGCGGCCGAGCAGATCGTGCTCGCCGCAGCTCTCGTGCTGGTCGCCGCTGTGGGCACCGCCGCCTCCTCATCGGCGCCCGTCTGGGTTCTGGCCACGCTGGGCACGATGTCGGCGAGCGTCATCGTCCTCGCCGCCTCGGCAGCCCGCCTCGAGCGCCTCGCGACCCGGCTTCCCGGCCGCGCCGGCCCGATCGCGGCAGAGGCGCTCAGCCACGCGCGAGCCGCCTTCTCGGGCCGCGACCGCGGCCTGGGCGCACTCGGCCTCGGGCTCGCCTCGTGGGCGTTCCAGATCGCCGGCATCGTCTTCACGCTCCAGGCGTTCGGGCTGCCGCACTCGATCCAGGCGGCGTCCGCCGTCTTCGTGGCCTCGACGCTGGTCGGCATCGTCCCGCTCGTGCCGGGGAACGTCGGAGTCTTCTCGGCCGCCGTGGCCGCCGCCCTCGCGCCGTTCGGCGTCGGGGCAGCCGAGGCCGCGGCATTCGGCCTCGCCCTCCAGGGCGTCGAGGCGCTCCTCAGCGTCGCGGCGGGCGGTCTCTTCCTGGCATACGAAGGACTGTCGCTTGCCGAGCTGCGGCGCGAGGTGCGCCCGGCTCGCCCCGAGCCGCAGCCCGCCGTCGCGGCGATCGGCCCGGCGCGCAGCGAGCATCGCCCCGCCGCGCTCGCCGCCTAGCCCGCTCAGGCCGGGACGGGCCGCGGCGAGAAGCCGAGGCTCTCGAGCGTCTTTCGCAACCCGTCCTCGAGCGAGATCCTTGGCTCCCAGCCCAGGACCTCGCGGGCTCGCGTGATGTCCGGCTGGCGCACCTTCGGATCGTCGGTCGGGAGGCCCTCGAAGACGATCTCCGAGCCGGTGCCGGTGAGCAGCCGGATCTGGTCGGCGAGCTCCAGCAGCGTCATCTCGTCGGGATTGCCGACGTTGACGGGAAGGTGCTCGTCGCTCATCGCGAGGCGGAAGAGGCCCTCGATCAGGTCGTCGACGTAGCAGAACGACCGCGTCTGCGACCCGTCGCCGAACACCGTGAGCGGCTTGCCCTCGCAGGCCTGGCGCAGGAAGGTCGGGATCGCCCGGCCGTCGTGCTGGCGCATCCGCGGCCCGTACGTGTTGAAGATCCGCGCGATGTGGGTGTCGACGCCCTGCTGGCGGTGGTAGGCCATCGTCATCGCCTCGGCGTACCGCTTCGCCTCGTCGTAGACGCCGCGCGGGCCGACCGGGTTCACGTTCCCCCAGTACTCCTCGCGCTGCGGGTGCACCTCGGGGTCGCCGTAGACCTCTGAGGTCGACGCGAGCAGGAACCGGGCGCGCTTGAACTTGGCCAGGCCGAGGGCGTTGTGGGTGCCGTACGAGCCCACCTGGAGCGTCGCGAGCGGGAGGCGGAGGTAGTCGACCGGGCTCGCCGGGGAGGCGAGGTGGAACACCGCGTCGACGGACTCCTCGATCGAGATGAACTCGACGCAGTTGTGGTACCGGAAGTCGAACGCGTCGCCGCGCAGGCTCTCGATGTTCTCGAGGCTCCCGGTGTCGAGGTTGTCGAGGCAGATGACGTGCCAGTCGCGGGCGAGCAGGTACTCGCACAGGTGCGACCCAAGGAAGCCGGCTCCGCCGGTCACGACTGCAGTGCTCACGCCGCTAGCGTAACGGAGCATGCGCAAGACGAGCGCCGGGACAGACGAGCTCAGGACCGAGCGGCTGGTGCTGCGACCGCTGCGCGATTGTCCGATCTCGACGCGCTCGCGGCGATCTACGCCGATCCGCAGACGATGCGGTTTCTCGGCGGTCCGCGCACCCGCGACAACACCCGCACGAGGCTCGAATGGATGATCGCCGCACACCGCGATCAGGGGTTCGGCCTGTGGGCCACGACGCTCCTCGAGGACGCGACGCTGATCGGCCGCTGCGGCATCCTGATCCAGGACGTCGAGGGCGCCCGGGAGAACGAGATCGCCTACCTGCTCGGATCGGAGTGGTGGGGACACGGGTACGCGACCGAGGCCGCCACCGCGATCCGCGACCACGCGCAGTCGCAGCTCGGCTTCGAGCGCCTGATCTCGCTGATCGCCCCCGAGAACACGGCCTCCCAGGCGGTGGCCCGCAGGATCGGCATGCAGCACGAGCGCGACCTGACCTTCGAGGGGCGCCCGACGTCCCTTTTCGCCCTGCCCCCGGCTCCGCGATGACGCCCCGCTGCTAGTCTGCCGAGCGGCCTCACCGCGGACGGGCGCGTCTTGCCCGCGTGCGTCTGGGATGCAGGCGACTCGACACTACGGCAAGGAGGATGAGCGCATGCCGCTCACCCAGGACCAGAAATCCGAGCTCATTCAGAAGTTCGGCGCGAACGAGAAAGACACGGGCTCGACCAAGGTCCAGGTCGCCCTACTCACGACGCGCATCTCAGAGCTCACCGAGCACCTCAAGGTGCACAAGCACGACCACCATTCCCGGCGCGGCCTGCTCAAGCTGGTCGGCCGGCGCCGGCGGTTGCTGAATTACCTGCAGAGGCACGATCTGGAGGGCTACCGGGCACTCATCAAGGAGCTGGGCCTGCGCCGGTAGGCGGGCCGAGGAAGAGAGACAGGAAAATGAGCATTGCAGTAGAGACCGAGGCCACCCGCCTCACCGCCACGATCGGCGACAAGGAGATCTCGTTCGAGACCGGAGCCGTCGCCAAGCAGGCCCACGGTGCAGTACTGGTCCGGCAGGAGGGCACGGTCGTTCTCGCGACCGCCGTCGGCCGCACCGAAGGACGCGAGGGGGCGGACTTCTTCCCGCTCACCGTCGACGTCGAGGAGAAGATGTACGCGGCCGGCAAGATCCCCGGCGGCTTCTTCAAGCGCGAAGGTCGCGCCGGCGAGAAGGCGATCCTGACCGCGCGGATGGTCGACCGGCCGATCCGGCCGCTCTGGCCGAAGGGCTACAAGAACGAGGTCCAGGTCATCGTGACCACGTTCTCGGCCGACCAGGTGCACCCGCACGACATCCTGGCCATCAACGGCTCGTCGGCGGCGCTCATGCTCTCGCCGATGCCGTTCCTCGGCCCGGTGGGCGCGGTCCGCATCGGTCGCATCGACGGTGCGCTCGCGGTCAATCCGACCCTCCCCGACCTGAAGGAGTCCACGCTCGACCTCATCGTCTGCGGCACACCCGAGGCGATCACGATGGTCGAGGCCGGCGGCAACGAGGTCTCGGAAGAGGATCTGATCGAGGCCCTCGAGCTGGCCCACGCCGAGATCCGAAAGCTGTGCCAGCTTCAGATCGAGCTCGCCGCGAAGGCGGGTATGGCCAAGTGGGTCGACGGGGCAGTGACCGAGTCGCTGCGCGGGAAGCACGCAGACGCGCTCCAGTCCGCCATCACGGCGGGCGGCCTCGGCGCCCTTCCGGCCGCGGCCGACGCGGTGCTCGCCGCCGAGACGCCGGCTGTCACCGGCGCATCGACCGAGTCCGACGTCCTCCATCGCCAGCGGGTGCAGTTCGCGGTCACACAGCTCTCAGGCGAGGCGCGAGACGCCGCCGTCTATCCGGTCGTGAAGGCCCAGTTCGGCGACGCCGTCCGCGCGCTGACCGACGCCGAGCAGGACTCCAAGGAGCTGAAGTCGGCCAAGCGGCATGCTCTCATCGAGCAGATCGCCGACACCATCGACCTGCCGTTCCCGGCCCGCGGTGACGAGGGCGGCCCCCTCGACCCCGGCGCCAGGGCTGCGGTCGTGGCCGCGACGGATCGCCTCTACAAGGAGACCGTCCGCACCAAGATCGCCGTCGACAAGCGGCGGCCTGACGGCCGCTCCGAGACCGAGATCCGGCCGATCGCCTGCTCGGTCAGCGTCATGCCGCGCACGCACGGCTCGGCGCTCTTCACCCGTGGCCAGACGCAGGCGCTCACGCTGTGCACGCTCGGCACGGCCAAGGAGGAGCAGCGCATCGACGACCTCTCGCTCGACGAGACGAAGCGCTACATCCACCACTACAACTTCCCGCCGTACAGCGTCGGGGAGACGGGCTTCATGCGGGGCCCCAAGCGGCGCGACATCGGCCACGGAGCGCTCGCCGAGCGCGCGCTCGTGCCCGTGATCCCGTCCGCCGCCGACTTCCCGTACACGCTCCGGCTCGTCTCGGAGATCCTCGAGTCCAACGGGTCGTCGTCGATGGCGTCGGTCTGCGGCTCGACGCTCTCGCTGATGGACGCCGGCGTGCCGATCACCGCTCCGGTGGCCGGCATCGCGATGGGGCTCATCAAGGAGGGCGACTCCTACGTCATCCTGACCGACATCCAGGGCGCCGAGGACCACCTCGGTGACATGGACTTCAAGGTCGCGGGGACCGAGCAGGGCGTCACGGCGCTCCAGATGGACATCAAGATCACCGGCGTCACGACCGAGATCCTGCGGTCGGCGCTGGCGCAGGCCCGCGATGCCCGGCTGCACATCCTCGCCAAGATGCGCGAGGCGATCTCGGAGCCGCGGACGGAGCTTGCGGCACACGCTCCGCGCATCACGTCGACCAAGATCGCGCCCGACTTCATCGGGATGGTGATCGGCAAGGGCGGCGAGACCATCCGCTCGCTCGAGGCCGACTACGAGGTGCAGATCGACATCGAGGAAGACGGCACGATCCGCATCTACGGCACGAACGGCGAGCTCGCCGAGCAGGCGCGGCTCACGATCGAGGCGATGACCAAGGAGGTCGAGGTCGGTGACGAGTACACCGGCAAGATCGTCAAGATCACCGACTTCGGCGCGTTCGTCGAGCTCCGCAAGGGCGTCGACGGCCTCCTGCACGTGAGCCGGATCCTGCCCCAGGGCAACCGGCTCCAGTCGGCGGCTCAGGTGCTCGACCGGGGCGACGTCGTGCGCGTCGTCGTCGTCGAGGTCGACAAGGATCGCGGCCGGATCGGCCTCACGCTCGTCGCCAAGATCGACGGCGAGAACGAGGTCCTGCCTCAGGAGCTCGTCGAGGTGGCCGAGAACACGCCGGCTCCGCCGCGCGAGGAGCGCCCGCCGCGCGGCGGTGACCGCGGTGGCCGCGACCGCGGCCGGCGCCGCTAGAGCAATTCCGGGGTCAGGCACGCGAGTGCGTGCCTGACCCTCGGTTGCACGCTCGTGCCCGAGGCGTACACGATCGACATCCACCTCGGCCCGGCCGACCTCGAGGCCGCTCTGCGCCGCGACGTCCTGGGCGGCCTCACCGCCTCTCCGAAGCACCTGCCCCCGAAGTGGCACTACGACGAGCGCGGGTCGGCGCTCTTCGACGCCATCACCCGGCTCCCCGAGTACTACCTGACGCGCTGCGAGCGGTCCATCCTCGATGCGCACGCCGGCGACATCGCGGACGCCGCTCGGGCCGACACGCTGATCGAGCTGGGCTCGGGCACGAGCGAGAAGACGCGCCTCTTGCTCTCGGCGATGTCTCGAGTCGGCACGCTCGAGCGATTCGTCCCGTTCGACGTCGACGAGGCGACGCTCCGCTCGGCGGCCGCGGCGATCGCCGCCGAGTACCCGGGCGTCCGGGTGCATGCCGTCGTCGGCGACTTCGAGCGCCACCTGCCGCTGCTGCCCGCCGGAGGCAGGCGGATGGTCGCGTTCCTGGGGAGCACGATCGGCAACCTCGCGCCGGCGGTCCGCTCGCAGTTCCTCACCGACCTGGCCGCCGCGCTCGCGCCGGACGACATGCTGCTGCTCGGCGTCGACCTCGTGAAGTCGCCCGATCGGATCCTCGCGGCCTACAACGACCCGGGCGGTGTGACTGCCGCGTTCTCGCGGAACATCCTCTGCATCCTCAACAACCGTCTGGACGCAGACTTCGAGCCCGAGGCGTTCGATCACGTTCCGCGCTGGGACGCCGCCAACGAGTGGGTCGACATCCGTCTTCGCGCCCGGACCGCGCAGACCGTGCGGATCGCGGCGCTCGATCTACGCGTGGAGTTCGTCGAGGGCGAGGAGATGCACACCGAGATCTCGGCCAAGTTCCGCCGCGACCGGCTGGAGGCGGAGCTCGCAGGAGCCGGGCTCGAGGTGCGGCGCTGGTGGACCGACCCCGGCGACGGCTTCGGCGTCGCGCTCGCGATCCGCCTCTAGGATTCCGCCTTCATGCAGCGCTACACGGTCACAACCCTGGACGGCGGCGAGCGCATCGTCACCGAGCGCGTCTCGTCGGTGCGCTCGGTCGCCATCGGCATCTGGATCGGAGCCGGCTCCCGCGACGAGGTGAGCGGGGAGGAGGGCGTCTCCCACCTGATCGAGCACCTCCTGTTCAAGGGCTCGGCGCGCTACTCGGCGATGGAGATCGCCCAGATCTTCGACGGCCTGGGCGGCGAGCTGAACGCCGCGACGGCCAAGGAGTACACCGTCATCTACGCCCGCGTCCTCGATGCCCACCTCGAGACGGCGCTCGACGTCATGGCCGACATGCTGCTCCAGCCGCAGTTCGACCCGGCCGAGATGGACTCCGAGCGGGACGTCGTGCTCGAGGAGATCGCGATGTACGAGGACACGCCGCAGGACCTCGTCCACGACCTGATCGCCTCGGCGGTCTTCGCGGAGCACCCGCTCGGGAGGCCCGTCATCGGATCGGCGAAGGTCGTCGCCGGCGCCTCGTCTGACGACGTCCGCGCCTATCACCGGTCGCGCTACGTCGGCCCGAACATCGTCGTCTCGGCCGCCGGGAACCTCGAGCACGAGCCGCTCGCGCACGCCATCGAGACCCGGTTCGCGCCGCTCTCGCAGATGCCTGACGACGCCTCCGGAGTCCGGCCGGTCTGGGTGGGCGAGGCGACGCCGCGTTCGGTGTTCCAGCGCAAGGACACCGAGCAGGTGCACCTGTGCCTCGGCGGCCTCGGCGTCTCGCGCTCCGACCGGCGGCGCTTCGCAGCATCGCTCCTCGACTCGATGCTCGGCGGCTCGGCCAGCTCGCGCCTCTTCCAGGAGATCCGCGAGCGGCGCGGCATGGCCTACTCGGTCTACACGTACGGCTCGCAGTACGCCGATACCGGTCAGGTCGGCGTCTACGTCGGGACGCGGGAGGACAACCTCGCCGAGTGCGCACGCATCATCGGCGACCAGCTGAGCCTGATGGGGGAGGGCCGCTTCCTTCCGGCCGAGCTGACCCGGGCCAAGGAGAACCTGAAGGGCCGGATCATGCTCTCGATGGAGTCCACCTCGAACCGCGCGAGCCGGCTCGGCAAGTCCGTCCTCACCGACACCGAGATCCTCTCGCTGGATCGCATCTGCGCCGAGATCGACGCCGTCGAGCCCGAGGCGATCGCCGCCCTCGCCCGCCAGTTCTTCGCACCCGAGCGGCTCTCCGCGGCGGCCATCGGCCCGAACGAGGACCGCTTCACCGACGCCGTCGCCCTGCTGAACCCAGCGCTGGCTGCGTAGAGATACCATCGCCGACCGTGATCAGGGTTGCTCTCTCCGGCGCGACCGGCAACGTGGGCCGAGGGCTCGCGGCGGCCATCGAGGCCGCCGACGACCTCGAGCTCGCGGGCCAGGCCGCGCCGTCCCTCGGCGTCAGCCTGACCGAGGTGCTGCAGCGCGGCGCCGACGTCGCGATCGACTTCACGGTCCCCGACGCCGCGGCCGCCGCGTGTGAGACCTCGATCTCGGCCGGCGTGCCGCTGATCCTCGGGACGACCGGCCTCAAGCCCGACGACCTCGCCCGGTACGGGGATCATGCGGCCGGGCGCGGCGTCCAGCTCTTCCACGCTTCCAACTTCGCCATCGGCGCGATCCTCATGATGCGGTTCGCCGAGGAGGCCGGCCGGATGATGGACCGTGCCGAGATCATCGAGCTCCACGCCGACACGAAGCGTGACGCCCCCTCGGGGACATCGCTCGCCACGGCCGCGCGGATCGGCGGTGACCCGCCGATCCACTCCGTCCGCCTTCCAGGTCTCCTGGCCCACCAGGAGGTCATCTTCGGCGCGGCCGGCGAGACGCTCACGATCCGCCACGACACGACCTCGCGCGAGGCGTTCGTCCCGGGCGTGCTCCTGGCGGTTCGCCGCATCCAGAGCCTGCCGCCGGGGCTGACCGTCGGCCTGGAGACGCTCCTGTGACGAAGCCGGAGCCGGTCCGCGACCTCGATTGGGGGCCGGGACAGGCTCGCGAGCTGACCGGGGCGATGCTCGACCTCTGGTCGGAGCTGCTCGAGCGGATGGGCGAGCTCCCTGTGGCGCCAATGGCTGCGGCCGGCGACGTCGCCGCCGCGATGACGCTCCCGATCCCCGAGGCGCCGCTCTCGGCCCGTGAGATCGCCGAGCTCCTCCGCCCGATGGTCTTCGACCACTCGGCGCTGTGCGGCCATCCGGGCTTCCTGGCGTACATCTCCGGGTCGGGCACCGTTCCGGGAGCAGCCGCCGACCTGCTCGCCGCCGGCCTCAACCCGAACGTCGGCGGGTGGAGCCTCTCGGGCGGCGCGACCGAGCTCGAGCTGCACCTGATGCGATGGATGGCGGAACGCTTCGACCTCCCGGCCGGGGCGGGCGGGCTCATGACGAGCGGGGGTGCGGCGTCGAACTTCACCGCGCTCAAGGCCGCCCGCGACGCGCGCGCGCCGGGAGACGTCCGCGCGAACGGCATCGACGGGCTCGGCCTCGTCCTCTACGCGTCGCAGGAGGCCCACGCCACGATTGCCGAGGCCGCCGACATGATGGGGATGGGGGAGCGGGCCGTGCGCTCGATCCCGACCGATGAGGCGTTCCGCATGCGGGCCGACGAGCTCGAGCGGGCGGTCGCCGACGACCTGGCTTCCGGGCTCCACCCGTTCTGCGTCGTCGCGACCGCGGGCTCCACCGCGACGGGCGCGATCGACCCGATCCCGGCCGTGGCCGACATCTGCGAGCGCCACGGCCTGTGGCTGCACGTCGACGCGGCCTACGGCGGCGCTGCGGCGTTCTCGCCGGAGCTGCGACCGCTGCTCGCCGGCATCGACCGGGCCGACACGATCGCGTTCGACCCCCACAAGTGGCTCTACACGCCCCAGTCGAGCGCGTGCCTGCTCGCCCGCGACCCGCAGACGCTCCGGGCCGCGTTCTCGATCGACGCGGCGTACGTCCGCGAGGATGCGGAGCTGTCAGGCCGTGGGGTCAACATCGGAGAGCTCGGGCCGCAGTGGTCGCGGGCCTTCCTCGCGCTCAAGGTGTGGATGTCGCTCGCAGCGCACGGAACCGAGGCGTACGCCCGCCGGATCGCGCACGACGTCGAGCTGGCCCGCTACCTCGACGACCGTGTCCGTGAGCACCCCGACCTCGAGTCGATGTGCCCGGTCACGCTCTCGATCGCCTGCTTCCGCTACGCGCCGGCCGGCGTCGACGACGCGACGCTCGACGCCCTGAACGAGCGGCTCATGATCGAGATCCGCCGCCACGGCCGCACGTTCCCGTCGAACGCCGTCCTGAACGGCCGCTACGGGCTGCGCGCCTGCTTCGTGAACCACCGCACCGAGGCCGACGTGGTCGACGATCTGGTGGACGCAGCGGTGTCGCTGGGAAGCGGGCTCCTGGCGTCACGAAGCTGACGCGACGGCATCGCCGACGGCCAGCTCGCCGTCGGTGAGCACGTCGGCGCGCAGCCCTCCCCGGTGAACGAGCCCGGCGAGCACGCCAGGCTTCGTGACCGACTGGAGGTGCGCGCACGGCTCGCAGAGCTCGACGCCCCGGCAGCGCACCGAGCCGACCGTGAACTCCCGGCCCACCAGCGCGTTGAGGTCGATCCCGCGCGTAAGCACCTGGCGGCGCGAGTCGGCCGCCGAGAGCCGGATCCCGGTGTCGGTCTCGAGCCCCTCGAGCGCCTCCGCCGCGATGAGCGTCAGCGCCTCTCCGGGACCGGCGCCGTCGGGCGCGAAGTACCGGTCGCCCTCGAGGCCCTTGCCCGAATGCAGGCGGGCTCTTGGCGCCGCAACGGCCGGCGACTCGGACGTGACACGCACATGGATGGCCTCGACATGCCCCGACATCGCCGTAAGAGACTAGCGGCCACCTCGGATACACTCTCGGTGTGCAAACGGGCATCGGATCCCTGCTCACGGCGATGGTCACGCCGTTTGCGGCCGACGGATCCCTCAATCTCGACTCGGCCCGGCGACTGGCCCATCACCTCGTCGACACGGGCTCCGACGGCATCGTCGTCTGCGGGACGACCGGGGAGGGCCCGACCGTCACCGACCGCGAGAAGCTCGACCTGCTCGAGGCGATCGTCACCGAGGTCGGCGCCGGGGCGACGGTCATCGCCAACACCGGCAGCTACGACACCCACCATTCGGTCGCGCTCACCCGGTCGGCCCTTGCGACAGGCGTCGACGGGTTCCTGGTCGTCACCCCGTACTACTCGAAGCCGCCGCGCGCAGGGATCGTCGCGCACTTCCGGGCCATCGCCGACGCCGCAGATGGGCGGCCGGTGATCGTCTACAACATCCCCCAGCGCGTGGTGCTGAACCTCGAGCCCGACGTCCTGGCCGAGCTCGCGACGATCCCCAACGTGGTGGCGGTGAAGCAGGCGACGGCGGATCTCGACCAGGCGCGGCGGATCGTCGACGAGACCGGCCTCGTCCTCTATGCCGGGAACGACGACCTCGTCCTGCCGTTCCTCGAGCTCGGCGGAGCCGGGGGCATCTGCGTCGCCTCGCACATCGCGGGTCGCCAGATCCGCAGCATGATCGACCTGGCCCACCAGGGCGACCTGGCCGGGGCGCGAGCGGTCGACGAGTCGCTCCATGGGCTCTACGCCGGCCTCGCGGTCACGACCAACCCGATCCCCGTCAAGGCGGCGCTCAACCTCCTCGGGCACGACGTCGGCGGCCTGCGGCTTCCGCTCGTCGAGGCCGACGCCGGCGAGACTCAGGCCGTCGCCGCAGCACTCGAAGCCTCCGGCATCCTGGCGAGAGCCTAGGCATGCCCGAGCCGGTCAGGATCATCCCGCTGGGCGGGCTGGGAGAGGTGGGCAAGAACATGACCGCCTTCGAGTACGGCGGGCGCATGATCCTGATCGACGCCGGCCTCTCGTTTCCGCGGTCGGAGCTGCTCGGAATCGACCTCGTCCTCCCCGACTTCTCGTACGTCGCAGAGCACGCCGACGTCCTCGACGCCGTCATCCTCACGCACGGCCACGAGGATCACATCGGGGCGCTGCCGTACCTCTTCCGCGAGATCGGGACACAGGCCGAGGTGTGGGGAACGCGCCTCACGCTCGGGCTCGTGAAGTCCAAGCTCGACGAGCACGGCCTGCTCGTCCACACCGAGCTCGTCGAGATCGAGCCGGAGGCGGGCCGCACGCGCGTCGGCCCGTTCGACGCGGAGTTCGTCCGGGTCACGCACTCGGTGCCAGATGCCGTCGCGGTCGTCCTGCACACCGAGCACGGCGCCATCGTGCACACCGGCGACTTCAAGCTCGACGACACGCCGATCGACGGGCGGACCACCGACCTCGATCGCCTGCGAGAGCTCGGAGACTGCCGGCGTCGCCCTGCTCCTGGCCGACTCGACCAACGCCGAGCGGCCCGGCCGCACGCCCTCGGAGCGGACGGTGGGCGCGGCGCTCCGCGACATCGTCCGCCAGGCGCAGGGGCGCGTGATCGTGACCTCGTTCGCGTCGCACATCCACCGGATCCAGCAGGTCATCGACGCCGCGGCGGCCTGCGGGAGGATCGTCTCGGTGGTCGGCCGCTCGATGAACCGCAACCTGAACATCGCCCGGAACCTCGGCTATGCGACCGCGCCGGACGACCTGCTCGTGAAGCCGCGCCGCCTGGACGAGTTCATGCCGCACGAGACGCTGATCCTCTGCACCGGCAGCCAGGGGGAGCCGCGTTCGGCGCTGACCCGGATCGCGTTCGGCGACCATCCGGCCATCCAGATCTCGACGAGCGACACGGTCGTCGTCTCGGCCCGGGCGATCCCGGGCAACGAGGTGAAGGTTCACGAGACCGTGAACCGGCTGTGCCGGCTCGGCGCGACGGTCCTGACCGAGGACACGACCTACGTGAATGCCTCCGGGCACGCGGCCGCCGACGACCTCTCGACGATGCTCGAGACCGTCCGGCCCCGGGCCTTCATGCCCATCCACGGCGAGTACCGGATGCAGCAGGCCCACGCCCGCCTCGCCGAGGCGGCCGGGGTGCCGGCCCACGCCGTCCGGATCGCCGAGAACGGGACGGTGCTCGAGCTCGACGGCGACGGCCTCTCGGTTGTCGGCCAGGTCGAGGCCGGGACGACCCTCGTCGACGGCATGAACGTCGGCTCCGGGCGTGAGGTCGTGCTGCGCGACCGCCGCCACCTGGCGTCCGACGGCGTACTGATCGTGGTCGCGACGATCGCCGCCGATACGGCCGAGCCGATCGCCGAGCCCGAGATCATCGCCCGGGGGTTCATCGAGCCGTCCGATGACGGCAACGAGCTGCTCGATCAGGCCCGCGACACGGTGGAGCGCGTGCTCGCCGAGTGCCAGGCCCATCGCACGACGGAGGTCCACCTGGTGCAGCAGGAGCTCCACGACGCCCTCGCCGAGCTCGTCTCGCACGTGACCGGCAAGCGGCCGATGGTCCTGCCCGTGGTCGTCGAGGTCTGAGCCTCGACGGTCAGACCTCAAGGTGCCAGGTTTCCTGGCACCCCCAGCCGTCCCGCCACGAGCACCCCCGGCGATCGAGGGCGTAAACGTCCGGATGACCGAGTTCCTCACACCCGATGCCGTCGAGCGCCTCCGCGCCCATGCCGAGGCACGGATCGCCGCCGGCGACATGCCCGGCGTGGCGGTCGCGGTGACCGGCGTGGACGGTGCGGAGTCCGTCCTCGTCGTCGGGGACGCCGATCTGGCCGGCACGCCGCTCCGCTCCGACCACCTGCTCCAGATCGGGTCGATCTCGAAGTCGTTCGCGGCGATCTGCGCGCTCCAGCTCGAGGCGGAGGGCGCCATCTCACTCGACGATCCCCTGGTCGACCACCTGCCGTGGTTTCAGGTCGCAGGCGGCCACGGGCCGATCACCCTGCGACACCTGCTGATGCACCGCTCGGGGCTCCCGATGGGAAACGACCCCGGGCCGTCGTCGCTCGGCCTCGTCGCCGAGCTGGCGGCCGCCGAGACGGAGTGGGAGCCGGGCGCGCGGTTCTGGTACTCGAACATCGGCTACGACGCGCTCGGGTTCGCGCTCGAGGCGCGAGCGGGGGTGCCGTTCCCGGAGCTTCTCCGCCGGCGCGTGCTGGAGCCGCTCGGGATGCACGAATCCGTCGCCAACATCGCGGCGGCCGACCGGAGCCGGCTCGCGGACGGGCACGACGGCCTCCATCCGGACATGCCGTGGCATCCGGGCTTCGGGCTCGTGACCGCGCCGTTCGCGCCGTCCGAGGGCGCGTCCGGCAGCATCCTGTCGACGGCCGGCGACATGGCCCGCTACGTCCGCCACCTGCTCGCCCGCGGCCCGGTGGGGTTCGACCGGATGATCGACGGCGTGCCCGACGACGAGGGCGAGCCGTACGGCCTCGGGCTTCGCATCTCCCAGCGCGACGGCCACACCGTCGTCGCCCACTCCGGGGGGATGGTCGGCTACGTCGCGCAGATGCTGTGCGACATGGACGATGAGGTCGGGGCGATCGCGCTCACGAACGGCCCGGCCGGTGCGACGACGGTGGCCGAGTACGCGCTCGATCTCGCCCGCGCCCAGACGGCGCAGGCCGCGCTCCCCGACCCGCCCGCCGACGAGGCGCTCGACCTGGGCGAGCGAGCCGGCCCGTACGGGCCGATCACCGTCGACGCGGAGGGCATCCACGCCTCGGGCCGCGACGGGGATCTCCGCAAGTCCGTCGACGACGTCTACAAGACCGACCACCCCGACCTGTGCGCTGCCTTCGTGCGGTTCGGCCGCAGCACCGGCGGCCGCGTCGACCACCTGATGTGGGGCGACGACTGGTACGCCGGCGAGGGCTATGCCGGCCCGGACGAGTTCCCGCACCCGCCCGAGTGGGCGGCGTATCCCGGCCTCTACCGCTCACACAACCCGTGGATCCCGGCGATCCGCGTCACGCTGTGCAGGGGCGAGCTGGCGATGGAGCAGTCGAGCTACGGGCGCATGCCGCTCGAGCCGCATCCCACGGGCGGATTCGCCCTGACGACACCCGAAGGCCGGCTGCCCGAGCGGCTCCGGTTCTCGACCGTCATCGACGGCCGCGCCCAGCGCGTCGAGTCCGGCGGGTGCGTCCTCTACCGCGCGGCGGCCTCCTAGGGCAGGTGCGGGGCCTTGTAGACGGCCAGACCCTGCTGGTCGATGCCGCCCATCCTCGTCATGTAACCGCCGAACGCGACCCGCTCGATGCCGGCCTCGATCACGAGCAGGCCGTGGTTGGAGTTGGCTCCGGGGTTCCACGGCAGGAGCGTGCTCGTGACCGTGTCGATCGCGGCGACGTGGTGGCGGATCGCGCACGGCTCGAGGTGGGTGGGCTGGCAGTCCGGGCCGGCGAAGTTGAAATGCCCGCCGACGTAGAGCACGCCGCCGCGCAGGGCGCATCCGGGCGTGTCACCGTCGTCCTGCACCGTGAACGACGGGTCGAGGGCTCCGGTGTCGGGATCGAAGGCCGAGACGTTGAACGACCGGCGCGAGCCGTTCACCCTCCAGTAGCCGCCGCAGGTGTACACGCGCGAGTTGGTCACGATCATCTGGTAGACGCGGCTCGTCTCGGGCGTCGTGCACCCGACGCAGTTCGCGGGGGCGTAGATGTCGGGGTTGAAGCCGAGCACCGCCGAGCCGTCGGACAGCGGGACGGCCGCGGCCTCGTTCCGGGCGACGTCGTTCACAAGGCCGAAGTGGCCGCCGAGGTAGACGCTGCGCCCGGCGGGCGAGAACGCGATCGCGAACACGACCGGCGTGCAGCGTGGGGGACAGGCGAAGCCGGTCAGCTGGGCCACCCGCGGTGCCCATGCCGTGAGCGAGCCGGCGGGCGTGATCTCGGCCACGCGGCTGCGCGTGACTCCACCGATCCGGCCGAAGCGGCCGCCGACGAAGACGTTCCCGTTCGGACCGATCCGGACGACGTTCACCGTCGAGTCCGCGTGCGGGTTCCAGCCCGTGAGCCCGCCGGCGGTCGAGACCGCCGCGAGATGGTCGCGCACCGCCCCGCCGACGCTCGTGAACGCGCCGCCGAGGTAGACGCGCGAGCCCGAGACGGCGATGGAGTAGACCGTGCCACCGACCCTTGGGTGCCAGTTCAGTGGCGCTCCCGTGGTCGCGTCGAAGGCCGCAACGTTCGAACGCGCCACCGACCGGCCCGACCCGACCGCCGTCCCCGGAGGCCGCACGGCGCTGAACTGGCCGCCGACGTAGATCACCCCATGGGCGAACGCGATCGCCCGCACCGTCCCGTCGGTCTGCCACGACAGGTTCGGCGGAAAGGCCGCCACGGCCTGCCCCGGCGACCCGGCGAGGACAGTCGTGGCGAGTGCCCCGATCACCAGCGCCCGCCGCACGCGCGGATCGTAGCCCTCGAAGCGCCGCCGCGGCTGTGAAGGAGGGAACCGCTGCCAGGCGGAGAAACCCCCGGTCAATGGCCAGAGCGACGTCGCGACCTGCACATCGCGCCGCTGGCTCACGGCGATCGGCTCGGCGCTCGCGCAAGACCCCCATCCGCTCACAGACCCCCCGGCGGAATCGAGCGCCGAGCCGTTCGACCGCTGAGCAGCGCGCAGACCTACTCGGAGGGTCTCTCCTCGCCCTGGGCGTGTTCCTGGGCTTCGTCGAGTACCTGGGCTGGAACGGCGGCGTGGTTGGTCTCAAGCTCGACACCGGGCTTCGCCTCATCGTCGGGCGCGCGACGGCCGTTGCGCCGATCCTGCTCGTGGCGGCCGGCGCCGCCATCTTCCTCCAGACAGGCCTCTGGAGGCTGCGTCCGCTCCGCACCGGTGCGGTGGTCGGGATCGCCACGCTCGTCCTCGCCCTGTCGTCGACCGACACGGCCGCCGCCGAGCAGCACGGCGGCCTGACCGGCGCCTACGCCCGCATCGTCCTCACCGACCTCGTCGGCTCGATCGGCGTCAGCCTGATCGTCGTCCTCGGGACGCTTGCCGCCATCGTCCTCGTGACCGGGGCGTCCGTCGGCCTCCTGATGCGCAGCTCCGGCCGGGGCATGGCGCGCGCAGCCGAGGCCGGCGCCCGCTTCTCGGGAGAGGTCGGACGGCGTGTGCGCGAGCGGCCGGCGGGACGGCCGTCGCTTCGCGCGCTGCCGACGCCGCCCGTCGCCGATCCGCCGCTCGACGGGAGCCGCGAGTTCGCCGACCTCTACGGCGAGATCCCGGAGCTCTCCGATCCCCCGCAGGCGCCAGAGCCGCCGCCCGAGCCGGAGTGGAACGAGCCCGAGGAGCCTGCTGTCGAAGAGATCGACGACGAGGCGACGCCCGTCATCCTCGCCGAGCCGCCTCCGGCGCCTCCGCGGACTCCGTATCGCCTGCCTCCGGCGAGCATCCTCGCCCGCACCAAGCAGGGCAACGCCGCCGGCCAGGATCACGAGCGCGTGGCCAAGGTCCTCACCGAGGCCCTGGCCAGCTTCGGAGTGGAGGCACGCGTCGTCGGCAAGGTCACGGGCCCGCGCGTGACGCGCTACGAGCTCCAGCTGGCTGCGGGAACCAAGGTGAGCCGCGTCTCGCAGCTCCGCGACGACCTCGCCTACGCGCTCGCCACGACCGAGATCCGGATCCTCGCGCCCATTCCGGGCAAGCAGGCGGTCGGCGTCGAGGTGCCCAACACCTCGGCGAACCTGGTGACGCTCGGCGACATCTTCCAGGACGCACCCAAGGGGGCAAGCCCGCTCACGGCCTGGCTCGGCAAGGACATCTCGGGCGCCGGCGTGGCCTGCGACCTGGCCCGGATGCCGCACCTCCTGATCGCGGGCACAACCGGCTCCGGCAAGTCCGGCTGCATCAACGCCATCCTGGCCTCGATCCTGCTTCGCGCCACGCCCGACCAGGTGCGGATGATCCTCGTCGACCCGAAGCGGGTCGAGCTCAACCACTACGAGTCGATCCCGCACCTCCTGACGCCCGTCGTCACGAACATGAAGAACGCGGCCCTCGTGCTCCAGAACATCGTCCGCGAGATGGACAGCCGCTACGAGCTCATGAGCTCGGTCAAGGCGCGCAACCTCCCGGAGTGGAACACGATCCGCGCCGCCCGCGGCCAGGACCCGATCCCGTACATGCTCGTCGTCATCGACGAGCTGGCCGACCTCATGATGGTCTCGCCCGCCGAGGTCGAGGACACCATCATCCGCCTCGCGCAGAAGAGCCGGGCCGTCGGCATCCATCTCGTGCTCGCGACGCAGAGCCCGCGGGTCGACGTCATCACCGGGATGATCAAGGCGAACGTCCCCTCGCGGATCGCATTCGCCGTCTCGTCCCAGACGGATTCGCGCGTGATCCTCGACATGAACGGCGCCGAGGCGCTCCTCGGCGAGGGCGACATGCTCTACAAGCCGCTCGGGACGTCCAAGCTCCAGCGCGTGCAGGGCGCCTTCATCTCGGAGTCCGAGACGGCGCAGATCGTCGCCGCGTGCCGTCGCCAGGCCGAGCCCTCGTTCGAGGAGGAGCTGCTCGAGATGGGCCCGGAGACCGCGGACTCCGGATCGCTGGACGCCGACGACGATCCCGTGCTCGAGGATGCGATCCGCCTCGTCGCCCAGCACCAGACGGCGTCCGTCTCGCTGATCCAGCGGCGGCTGCGGGTCGGCTATACCCGCGCCGGGCGGCTGATCGACATGCTCGAGCGGCGTGGGATCGTCTCGGGGTACGAGGGCTCGAAGGCGCGGAAGGTGCTGATCACCGAGGGCGACCTGCACCGGATCCTGGGCGAGGCGTCGTCGCCGTCCGTCGACGTGCCGGACGACGTCACCACCTGACACTCCGTCGCCGCGCCCCACGGGTAGCATGGGCTCGTGACGGCGGACTGGTATCAGCGGCTCGCGTCAGACGGCGTGCTCGACGTCCTCGCCCCGTATCAGCCGACGCTCGTCGGGGCCCATCCGCTCGGCGTCGCAAGCGACGACACACCGGTCGAGATCGTCTGCCGAGCGACCGACCTGCCGGCCTTCGCCCGCGTGGTCGAGCGCGCGTTCGGCGACTCCGAGGGGTTCGCGCTCCACGGCGGCAGCCTCGACGGCGAGGAGGCCGTCTTCGCCGAGTTCGCGCTGGACGGCCTGCGCCTCGAGATCGCGGCCCAGCCCGAGCACGTCCATCGCCGCCTCGGAGCCGCGACGCTCGGGATCGACCGCGTCCTCGCGGAATCGCCACCGGCCGCCCGGCGCAGGCTGGCGGCCGCGGTCGCGGCAGGCGACGACTGGCTCGAGGCGGCGCTTCTCCAGTTCGGCCTCTCGCGGACCGCGCTCGAGTCGCTCGCCAACGCGAATCCCTCCCTGGTGGCCCGGGTCATGGGCATCCGCCGGCCTGGACCGGACGTCCGCGACTACGTGATCGCCGTCGCCCTCGGAGTCGCCGCCGAGATCCTGATCGTCGCGGCGGGAGCCGCACGCGGATCGCAGGAGTACACGGGCCTCATGCTGATGCTCCAGGCCGTCGTCCTCGGCCTGCTCTTCGGCGCCCGGCTGGGGCTCGTGGCCGCGCTGGCGCCGCTGGTGGGCATGGGGGCGCTGATCGCCTCGAGCATCACCGTCGGCAGCGAGACGTGCTCGCCCGACTGCGGCCAGCAGAGCGTCAGCTACCTCTTCGTCGGCGTGCTTGTGGCCGCAGCCGCGGGCACGGCCGGCGTCCTGCGCGACCGGTACTTCCCGCGCACGGCGTGACCCGGGCGATCGTCATCGCGTGCGCCCTCCTCGCGGCCGGGTGCGGATCCGACACCGGCGCTCCCGTCGCCGCTCCCGCGCGGCCGGTACGGATCGCGCTTCTCACGCCCTCGGCGCCGCTCGTCCGCGGCGTCCACGCCGCCGAGCAGTACGTCGGCGCGGTGGAGACCGGCGACGCGGGCTCGGCCGACCTGGTCGTCACCACCGACGGCGCACAGGCGGCCCGGGCGGCACAACGCTCGCCCGACGGGCACGTCCTGCTCCTCGGCGGGGCCGCACCCGATCCGGTGCCCGGGAACCTGCTGGCGATCCAGATCAGCCGCGGCCAGTCCGCCTACCTCGCCGGCGCCCTGGCCGCGCTGGCCGGGGCCCACACGATGGCGCTCGCGGGGGGCGGCGACGAGCTCGCGGCCGCGGCGCGGGCCGGTGCCGCGGCGGCGGGGGCCCCGCTCGACGTCACGACCGCGGCCTGCGGAGCGGCGACGACGGCCGACGTGGTCTACGTCGAGCGGCCCGAGTGCCTTTCGGACCGGCCCACCGGCCAGGTCATCGCCCCCCAGATGATCGACGGGGCAGACCAGCTCGCCGTCATCGGCCCCCGGCCCTGGGTGGCGGTCGCCGCAGCGGCGAGGGCCGTCCAGGCCGGCCGGTTCGTGCCCGGAGTCATGCTCGAAGGTCTGCGC
The DNA here is from genome assembly GCA_963706075.1 of uncultured Actinomycetes bacterium. Lineage (GTDB taxonomy): Bacteria > Actinomycetota > Thermoleophilia > Gaiellales > JAICJC01 > JAICJC01. The sequence goes on along the minus strand of CAVPLP010000005.1, from coordinate 118,929 downwards.
CAGGACGTGCTCGGAGTGGGCTGGATCGCTCCGTCGGTGCCCGCGGCGGCGGTCGACCGGCTCCAGCGGATCCAGGATCAGATCCGGGCCGGACAGGCGGATGTTCCGCTCGTCGCGCCCATCCTGCAAGCGGAGTAGACTGACCTGGATTCGGCCGTAGACGGCCGTGAGAGCCATGTTCGAGATCGGTCCCGCACTCAGAGAGGCGCGCGAGCGCCGCGGACTCGCATTCGGCGACGTCGAAGCCGATACCGCGATTCGGACGCGGTACATCCGCGCGCTCGAGGAGGAGCAGTTCCACGTGCTCCCCGGCCCGACGTACACCAAGGGGTTCCTCCGCGCCTACGCCGAGTACCTGGGGCTCGACGGCCAGCTCTTCATCGACGAGTTCAACTCGCGTCACCACGACGCCCGAGCGCCGCAGGAGCAGCAGATCGCATCGCAACCGCGCTCGCGGCCCCATCAGCGCCGCCAGCGGCGTGAGTCGAACCTGGTGATGATCGTCCTCGCGGCGATCGTCGCCGTGTCGGCGCTCGTACTGCTCGCGACCACGTTCCCGAACTCCACGGCGCCGTATCCCAATTCGACGACGCCCACCGGCGGAACGTCGACGCCGACGACGACCTCCGGGAACGACGGCAAGACGACCACCAAGAACCACGGGTCGCCGGAGCGCCCGCGCCTCACCGTGGCGCTCGTCCTCTCGTCGAGCACATGGGTGCGCGTGACCACGGGAAGCGCGACCGGCGCCGGTGTGACGACGTCGAAGGGGACGGATCTTGGGCAGCGGCCTGCTCGTCGACCCGGCCGTCACCGGCTCGTCACGGGTCGTCTTCACTGCGCGTGCGCCGATCTTCCTGCACCTGGGCAACCCCTCCGCCGTGACCCTGACGGTCAACGGCAAGGCGGTGACGCTTCCCGCGAACGTGTCCTCGAAGAGCGTGATCCGGATCGTGTCCGGCAGCGACATCCGGGCTTGACCCGCCCTGCCGCCGCCATCCTGCTCACCGGGAACGAGCTCCTGCGCGGGGTGATCGCCGACCAGAACGGCGCCCACCTGGCGGCCAGCCTCGAGCACCACGGGTTCGCCGTCCGGCGCACGCTCGTCGTGGGGGACGGGGTCGACGACATCTGCCGCGGGCTCCGTGAGCTGATCGATGAGGCGAGCCTCGTCGTCACCTCGGGCGGGCTGGGCCCCACGCACGACGACCGTACCGTCGAAGCCCTCGCGCAAGTCGCCGGCGTGGAGCTCGTGCTCGACCCGGACGTGCTCGAGCGGATCGACCGCTGGACCGACCAGGTCGCCGTTCGCTACGGCCTCGACCGGGCCGGCTTCGACGCCGGGAACCGCAAACAGGCCCACGTGCCCGTGGGAGCGTCCGTGCTGGGAATGGCCGGCACCGCACCGGGCCTCATCCTGCCCGTCGACGGGTCGGTCGTGGTCGTCCTGCCGGGAGTGCCGTCCGAGCTCCGCCGGCTGTGGGAGGACGCGCCCGAGCACAGGGCGCTGACCGACGTCTTCGCGGCCGCCCAGCCCCGGGCCCGCTGGCTCATGCGCACCTACGGCATCGGCGAGTCGCACGTCGCCGACATCCACCGCACGGCCGGGGGCGACCCGCCGGGCGTCGAGACGTCGATCTGCGCGCGAAGCTTCGAGATCGAGATCGACATCCGCTCCGATCCGGGCCACGAGGCCGCCGGAGAGGCGCTCGCAGGGACGATGCGCGCCGAGCTCGGAGACCACCTGTTCTCGACCGACGAGCGGCCGCTGGCCGAGATCGTGCTCGACCTGCTCGGGGCTCGCGGATGGACGGGGGCGACGGCCGAGTCGTGCACCGGCGGGATGGTCGCCGCCGCGCTCACCGACATCGCCGGGAGCTCGGCGGCGTTCACCGGGGGCGTGGTCGCCTATTCGAACCCGCTCAAGCGCGATCTCCTGGGAGTCCCCGAGGGCATCCTCGAGGAGCACGGCGCCGTGAGCGCCGAGACGGCCGCGGCGATGGCGGCGGGAGCCCGGGCGCGCCTCGGGGCCGACGCGGCCGTCGCCGTCACGGGCATCGCAGGGCCCGGAGGCGGCACGGAGGAGAAGCCGGTCGGGCTCGTCTACCTGCACGTGTCGTCGCCCGCCGGCGACGACGCGCGGCGCATGGACATCCCGGGGTCGCGCGAGGCCGTGCGGGGCCGGGCCGCGACGGCCGCATTGCAGCTCCTGCGCGCGCATCTCGTCACGCATTCCTGACGCCGAGCCCCTTGCCGTCGTCCGACGGCCGCTCTACGATCCCCCGACGAACGTGTGTTCGGGTTGATCGGCGTCGTCGGCGCCGACTGCGACAATACGGATGGACGCGCCCCTCGGGGCGTCCTACGCGATCGAGGAGTGGACATGGAGCGAGACCAGGCCCTGGAAGCGGCCGTCAGCCAGATCGAGCGCCAGTTCGGCAAGGGCGCGATCATGAAGATGGGCGACCACGCGCCGATCGGCGTCGACGTCGTCTCAACGGGGGCGCTGTCGCTCGACGTGGCCCTGGGGATCGGGGGACTGCCTCGCGGCCGCGTCTGTGAGGTGTTCGGGCCGGAGTCGTCGGGCAAGACCACGCTCTGCTACCACGTCATCGCCGAGGCCCAGCGCAAGGGAGGCCTCGCCGCCTTCATCGACGCCGAGCACGCGATGGACCCGGTCTACGCCCGCCACATCGGCGTGAACGTCGACGACCTGCTCCTCTCCCAGCCCGACAACGGCGAGCAGGCGCTCGAGATCTCCGAGCTCCTCATCCGCTCGGGCGCGCTCGACGTGCTCGTGATCGACTCCGTCGCGGCGCTCGTGCCGCGGGCCGAGATCGAGGGCGAGATGGGCGACTCCCACGTCGGCCTCCAGGCGCGCCTCATGAGCCAGGCGCTCCGCAAGATCGCCGGGACGCTCAACCGCACGGGGACGATCTGCATCTTCACGAACCAGCTGCGCGAGAAGATCGGCGTCATGTTCGGCTCGCCCGAGACGACCCCCGGCGGCCGTGCGCTCAAGTTCTACTCGTCCGTGCGGCTCGACATCCGCCGCATCGAGACCCTCAAGGAGGGCACCGAGGCGGTCGGGAACCGCGTGCGGGTGAAGGTGGTCAAGAACAAGGTGGCGCCGCCGTTCAAGCAGGCGGAGTTCGACATCGCCTACGGCGAGGGCATCTCGTGGGAGGGGTCGGTGCTCGACGTCGCCCTCGACCACAAGGTGGTGCAGAAGTCGGGCTCGTACTTCTCCTTCGGCGACGAGCGGCTCGGCCAGGGCCGGACCAACGTCAAGGCGTTCATGGTCGAGCACCCGGACGTCACCGACAAGGTGCTCGACGCGATCCAGGAGGCACTGCCCGACGCCGTCATCCCCAAGCGGGTGGCCATGCCGGAACCCCCGGTCAAGATGCCGGTCGCCGAGACGGACGCACCGTCCGCCGAGGCGGCGTCGGCGAACGGCGCCTCGCTCTCGTCCGTCGAGTAGGCGCTGCGCCGTGGTGCACGTGACCGCGATCCGGCGACGCCGGCCGGGCGACAGCGTCGTGGACGTCGTCCTCGACTCGGGAGACGTCCTGCGTGTCCACGATCGCCGGATCGCCGAGCATCGGCTCACGCCGGGTGCGACGCTCGGCGGGCCCGGCGTCGACGCCCTGCGCCGGGCGGCCGCGGCCGACGCGGCCGAGCGGCGCGCTCTCGGGCTGATCGCCCGACGGCCGCGCTCGCAGGCCGAGCTCAGGACCCGAATGGCCGGCTGGGGGGTCGACGAGGTCACCGCGGCCGGTGTCCTCGAACGCCTGGCCGACCTCGGGCAGGTGGACGACCGCCGCCTCGCCGCGGCGGTGACCGAGTCGCGCCGCGAGCAGGGCTATGGCCGTCTCCGCACCGCGCACGATCTCGCCCGCCTGGCTGTCGACGAGCCGGCCGCCGCGGCCGCGCTGGGCACGCTTCCCGACGACGAGCGGCCCCAGGCCGAGCGCATCGCCCGGCAGCGATTCGGTCCGCCGCCCTACGACGATCCCACCGCCCGGCGAGCGGCGGGCTTCCTCGCGCGGCGCGGCTTCGACGCCGAGGCGGTCGCGGCGGCCGTCGGCCGTCAGGCCCTGGACTGACCGCCCTCGTTGCCGCAGCGGACGCCGCTCGACTACGATCCAGCACGAGTCCGGCCTCGCCGGCGTCGTCGTTCTTTCTCCTGCTCAAGGGTGGGTTGCATGTACCGGTACGCGTCTTCGATCAGCTCGCGCTCAACTTTCGCTGCCTGCGGAGGCGGCGCGAGCCTCGGCACGCCCCGGTGGACGGCGGCGGCCGGGTCGGCAGACTGATCTGATCCCCGCCGCCAGCGGGCGGCACGTACATAAGGAGACGCGATGGAGCCGTTGCTTATCGCGCTCGCCCTCGCCGGGGGAGCGTGCGCCGGCGTCCTGCTCGAGCACGGCCGTCGCCGCGGCCGTATCGGCGACGCCGAGCGAGAGGCCGAGCGGATCCTGGAAGACGCCCGCCGCCAGGCTGACGCCCAGGTGAAAGAGGCGCGCGTCACGGCGCGCGAGGAGCTGCTCGCGCAGCGCACCGAGCAGGAGCGTGACCTGGCCGAGCGCCGCGCCGAGATCATCAAGATCGAAGAGCGCCTCGCGGCGAACCAGGGCCAGCTCGAGTCGACGCTCGAGGATCTGGCCCGCCGAGACCAGTCGATCTCGGACCGGGAGGTCCACGCCAAGCAGCTCCAGGAGGAGCTGAAGGTCGCCCGCGACGCCCAGGTCGCGGAGCTCGAGAAGGTGGCCGGCATGACCGCCGCCCAGGGCCGCGACGCCCTGATGACGAAGGTCGAGGAGGAGTGCCGCGCCGACATGGCGAAGCTCGTGCGGCGCATCGAGGAGGAGGCCCGGCTCGAGTCGGACAAGCGGGCGCGAAACATCCTCTCGGTCGCCATCCAGCGCACCGCCTCCGGCCACACCGCCGAGACGACCGTGTCGGTCGTGCAGCTCGCCTCCGACGACCTGAAGGGCCGGATCATCGGCCGTGAGGGCAGAAACATCCGGGCGCTCGAGAACCTGACCGGCGTCGACATCATCATCGACGACACGCCGCAGGCGGTCGTGCTGTCGGCGTTCGACGGCGTCCGCCGCGAGATCGCCCGCCTCACGATCGAGACGCTGATCGCCGACGGCCGGATCCATCCGTCGCGGATCGAGGAGACCTTCTACCAGTCCAAGGCCCAGATCGAGCAGCAGATCGTCCAGGCGGGCGAGCAGGCCTGCTTCGAGGCGAACGTCCACGGCCTCCACCCGGAGCTCGTGAAGACGCTCGGACGCCTGCACTACCGCACGAGCTACGGCCAGAACGTCCTCAAGCACTCGATCGAGTGCGCCCACCTGGCATCGATCATGGCGGCCGAGCTCGGCGCCAGCCAGAAGACGGCCCGCCGCGCCGCGCTGCTGCACGACCTCGGGAAGGCGGTGACGCACGAGGTCGAAGGGCCGCACGCGGTGATCTCGGCCCAGATGGCGAAGCGGTACCGCGAATCCCCGAGCGTGTGCCATGCGATCGAGGCCCACCACTACGACGTCGAGCCGCAGACGGTCGAGGCGGTGCTCGTGATCGCGGCCGACGCCGTCTCGGCGTCCCGTCCCGGCGGGCGCGGGGAGAGCCTCGAGCACTACATCAAGCGGCTCGAGGCGCTGGAGCGGATCGCGACGTCGAAGCCCGGGGTCGAGCGCTGCTACGCCATGCAGGCGGGGCGCGAGGTGCGCGTCATGGTGAAGCCCGAGGACATCGACGACGACGCGGCGGCGCTCCTCAGCCACGAGATCGCCCGCGAGATCGAGGAGTCGCTCGAGTATCCGGGCCAGATCAAGGTCACGGTGATCCGGGAGTCGCGAGCGATCGAGGTCGCAAAGTAGCCAGAACAGGCTGAAGCCCTTACAAAAGGCTTACAGGCGGGTTCTGGATGGAATTGGCGACTGCGCCGACAATGAGTGCATGGGTCGATTCGCAATTGTGGCGATGTGCGCGCTCGTTTGCCTGGCAGCGCCACAGGTCGCGCTGGGGGCGCCGGCGCTTCTTGCGCACTCATGCGGGTCGAACTGCGGATCGCTCGACGCCACGGGGAAGGGAACCCTCAACGTCAACGGCAACGGCGCAGAGTGGGGGAGCATCGCCAGCGGCACCGTCAAGGTGCAGGACAAGTCCCACAACGGCCATCAGGACTGGTCGCTCACCGGCTGTGACAAGCGCTTCAAGGATGAGAGCGACAAGACCATCACGGTCTGCCAGGCCAACAACACGATCTACTTCTCGGCCAGCACGGTGTGGTGGCTCTCGCTCAGCGGCTCAGGGGTGAGCGCGAGCGTCGTGGCGAGCGGCGGCTTCTACATCAAGGGGTCGGGCGGCTACCACCTGAACGGCGGCGGCCGCAAGACCTGGCCGTCGGGCGGGAAGTACCTCCAGCTCTGAGACCGGTCAATCCGGGCTCCGACCAGCCAGCGCGGTACTCTATGCCTATGCCCGAGAAGATCCTTGTGGTCGAGGACGAGCGGAACATCGCCTCGTTCGTGTCGATGTACCTCAAGAACGCCCGCTACCACGTCGAGATCGCGCGCGACGGGACCGAGGCGCTCCAGAAGGCCGACGCGACGAAGCCCGACCTCGTCGTCCTCGACCTGATGCTCCCGGACATCGACGGGCTCGAGGTGTGCCGCCAGATCCGCTCGTCATCCGACGTGCCGATCCTGATGCTGACGGCGCGAGATGACGACGTCGACAAGATCGTCGGGCTCGAGGTCGGGGCCGACGACTACCTCACCAAGCCGTTCAATCCGCGCGAGCTTGTCGCGCGCATCAAGTCGATCCTGCGCCGGTCCACCGGCGCACAGCGAAAGCCGCAAGAGGCGGCGATGGAGCACGGCAAGCTTCGCATCGACGCGGGCAGGCGCGAGGTGACCGTCTCCGGCGCCCAGATCCAGCTGGCGCCCAAGGAGTTCGACCTCCTCTGGGAGCTGCTCGACCACCGGGGCCTCGTGCTGACGCGCGATCAGCTGCTCGAGCGCGTCTGGGGATACACCTTCGCGGGCGACACCCGCACAGTGGACGTTCACGTGCGCCAACTCCGGCGCAAACTCGGCGACGACTGCCCCGTAGCCACCGTTTGGGGCGTGGGCTACAAGGTCGCTGACGATGCTCCAGTCGCTTAGGGCACGACTCGCGTTTCTGTTCGCCGGCACGCTGGTGCTCGCGACCGTGATCGCTGCCGTCGTCGTGGTGAGCCTCTATCAGTCCTACAACCAGGACCAGACGGTGTCGCAGCTCCGAAATCAGGTGACGGGCCTGCAGGGGTACTACCAAACGCTGTTCGACAAGTCGCGAACGGGCAAGGTGCGGGGGCCGCAGGTGATCACGTCTTCGACGTTCGAGACGGTCGCGGCCGCGAAGGTCTTCTACACGGGGCCGCCCCTCTTTCGCGGTGCGCCCACGTCTACGCGAACCCTGAGAGACGCCGGGATCCCGGCGAACTTCGACCTCCAGCCGGAGGAGCGCCAGGTGTACCCGTCGTTCAAGCCAAGAGGCGCGACCCGCGAGTACATCGGCGTCGGCGCCCCGATCTTCTCAGGCACCCAGAACGTCGGCGAGGTGGTGTTGGGACGACCGCTGGCCGACGTCAACAACGCCTGGAAGAACATCATCGGACTGGTGGGCGTGGGCCTGGCCGTCGGGCTGGCTGTCGCGCTCATCCTGGCGACCTACGTCGCCCGCCGCATCACCCACCCGCTCCGCGTGATCGGGAGCGCGGCCGACAAGGTGGCCCGCGGCGACCTCGACGTGAACGTGGTCGGCAAGCGCCACTCCGACGACGAGCTCGGCCAGCTCGCCACCCGGTTCCAGGGCATGGTCGACCGCCTGCGCGAGGTCGACGAGCTCGAGCGCAACTTCCTCATGCGCGTCACCCACGAGCTGCGAACGCCGCTCACAGCCATCTCCGGCCACGTGCAGGCCGTCACCGAGGGCGTCGTCGGCCCGGGAGAGCTCGACGAGTCGCTCGAGGCCGTGAACGAGGAGGTGCGCCGGCTCGACAGGCTCGTCGGCGACCTGCTCGACCTCACCCGCCTCGAGGCGCATCAGTTCCGTGTGGTGCGCGAGGAGGTGGGCCTCGAGGCGCTGCTCGAGCAGGCCGCCGGGGCGTTCCGCGAGAAGGCCCGCGCCGTCGACATCGAGTTCGAGACGCCGATCGACGGTGCCCCCACGGTCATCACCGACGGCGACCGCGTCCTTCAGATCGTGAACAACCTCCTCGACAACGCCTTCCGGTGGACGCCGCGCGGCGGGCGGGTCGAGCTGGGCTGCGTGACCTCGAACGGCATCGCCGCGATCAAGGTGACGGATACGGGCCGGGGCATCGCGCCCGCCGAGCGCGAGGCCGTCTTCCACCCGTTCTACAGCCGCCGCGGCGAGGGTGGCACCGGCCTCGGCCTCTCGATCTCGCGCGAGCTGGCCCAGGCGCTGGGAGGCCGGCTCTCGGTCGAGAGCGAGCCGGGACAGGGATCCACGTTCACGCTCTCGCTGCCGCGCAAGAAGCGCAAGGTGCTCCTGTGAGGTACCACCTCTGCGATACCGAGCAGAGCGTCACCGGCATCTCGATCGAGCTCGCGATCCAGAGCGAGCCGTTCGCCGAATCGGTGCCCTACGAGCTGACGCTGCACGCAGCCGGAGCCGCGGTCGCCCACGTCCCGGCCGCCGCGCTCACGCCCGCCGAGCTCTTCGCGCTCGGCCATGCGCTCCTCGACGCGGCCGCGGACGGGTTCGGCCACTTCGTGCCCGCGGATGAGGTCTTCGGGCTCGACCTCTCACCGCCGAGCGTGCCGAGGGCGATCGACGAGGTCTCGATCGCGGCCTGGGTCGATGCCGGGCGCGCCCGGGCGATCCCGGCCACGCGAAGCGGCGTCGGCGTCCAGCTCATCGTCGACACGCGCGCGCTGGCGACCGTCGCCGAAGCAGTGTGCGACGAGGCGGCCCGCGTCCTCGCGGCGTGACCGTCTTCGAGACGCCCCGCCTGACCGCCGCGGAGGTGACCGAGGACGACATCGCCGAGCTGCTCGAGGTGCACCTCTCGAACCAGGCCTACCTCGACCTTACGGAGGGCTCCGGCGGCATCGCGGGCGCCTACGACCGCGGGATGCTCGAGCGCGACCTCATGATGTCGGCGATGACGCCCGGGCGGCACACGTGCGTGCTGCGCCTCCGCGCCGGCGGAGCGTGTGTCGGCGTGCTGGACTGGATGGACGAGAACCCGAACGACGGCGCCCCGTGGGTCGGCCTCGTGATGGTGCACGCCGCGCACCAGCGGAGCGGGCTCGCCGCCGAGTCGCTGCTCGGGCTCGCAGAACACGGCCGCGAGCAGGGATGGACCCGCCTGCGGGAAGGCGTCATCGAGGGGAACGACGCCGGGATGGCGCTCGCACACGCTGTCGGCATGCGCGAGGTCGAGCGCAAGCCTCACAGGATCGCCGCAGGCGAGCGCGACCTGGCCGTGATGGAGGTCGCCCTGTGAGCGGCACTTACAGAGCCGCCCGGTAGACCTCCAGGTCGGCCGCGCTGAAGAGCACGAACACCAGCCGCCACTCGCCGCCCGCCGCGCCCGCGGCGGACTTCGCCGCGCCGAGAGCGATCGGGGCCGCCCGTTCGATCGGGAACCCGTAGATGCCGGTCGAGATCGCCGGAAAGGACATCGAGGTGCACTCCAGGCCGGCGGCGACCTCGACCGAGCGGCGGTACGCCGACGCGAGCAGACCGTCCTCGCCGTGCTCGCCGCCCTGCCAGACGGGCCCGACCGCGTGGATCACGTGCCGCGCGGGCAGGTTCCCGGCGGCCGTGGCCTTGGCATCGCCCGTGCGGCAGCCGCCGAGCCGGACGCACTCCTCGAGGATCGCCGGGCCGCCGGCACGGTGAATGGCTCCGTCCACGCCGCCGCCTCCCCGCAGGCCCGTCGTTCGCGGCATTCACGATCGCGTCGACCGTGATCGTGGTGATGTCGCCCTGCACGAGCTGCACGGAGACGCCCATGCGGCGAGAATATCCCCATGCCGTTCGTCGAGCGCGACGGAGCGCGGATCCACTACCGCGAGGAGGGCACCGGGTTCCCGGTCGTCCTGCACACCGGCGGCGCAGGTGACGGTGCGATGTGGGACGGCGCCGGGTACACCGAGCGCCTCCCGGGGTTCCGCCTCATCCTGCTCGACCACCGCGGCCGCGGCCGGAGCAGCCGTGTCGCGGGCATCGAGGGACATGTCCCGGGCGCGTACGTGGCCGATGTCGTCGCGACGGCCGACGCCGTCGGAGCCCGGGCGTTCGGGTTCGTCGGCTACTCCATGGGCGCGGCGGTCGGCTACCGGCTCGCCGCCGCGCACGGCGACCGTGTCGCCGCCCTGATCTCGATCGGCGGTGTCGCGGACGACCCCGGCGAGGTGGACGACCCGGCCGAGTTGATCGACCTCCTCGAGAAGGGCGGGGCGCCCGCGCTCTCACGCGCCATCGAGTCCGACGAGGGGGCGCTCCCCGAGTGGCTGCGCCAGAACTTCGACGAGACGGACGCCGAGCAGTTCATCCTGTCGCTCCGGGCCTGGGCACGAGCGGGCGACTCCACATGGGACGACCTCGGGCGCATCCGGTGCCCGACCGCGCTCGTCGCCGGCACGGGCGAGGCTCCGCCGGGATCGCTCGAGCGGATGAGCGCCGCGATCCCGGGAGGCGCCGTGACGGAGCGGATCGACGGCCGGGGGCACGTGGGCGCGTTCCTCGATTCGGAGGCCGTCCTGCGGGCAGCGCTTCCCGTGCTCATCGCAGGCCGCGAGAAGCCCCCTCGGTAGACTTCCGCCCATGAAGCGCTACCACGTGACGACGTTCGGCTGCCAGATGAACGTGCACGACTCCGAGCGCATCAAGGGCCTGCTCGAGTCGCTGGGGCTGGGGGAGGCGGGCTCGGCCGACGACGCCGACTTCCTGGTCTTCAACACCTGCACGATCCGCGAGAAGGCCGACGATCGCCTCGTCGCGCACCTGATGGACGCACGCGCCGCCAAGCGCCGCGACCCAGACAAGGTGATCGTCGTCGGCGGCTGCTGGTCGGAGTCGATGAAGGACGAGCTCTTCGACCAGTTTCCCTTCGTCGACCTGGCGTTCGGCCCCGGGAACATCCACCGCCTGGGTGACTACATCCAGGCCGGCGGAGAGGTGCCGCGAGGCCACTTCTCGACCTTCGACACGTTCTCGGGCGAGCTGCCGCTGAAGCGCGACCGCGCGTTCCAGGCATGGATGCAGATCTCGACCGGATGCAACTGCAACTGCTCGTACTGCATCGTGCCGTCGGTTCGGGGGCGCGAGCACAGCCGCCAACCCGACGACATCGTGCGGGAGGCCGGCCTGCTCGCGGGTGACGGCGTCCGCGAGCTCACGCTCCTCGGCCAGAACGTCAACTCGTACGGCCGTGACCTGCGGTCGGCGGTCGAGACCAGCTTCGCGACCCTCCTGCGATCGCTCGACTCGGTCGACGGCATCGACCGCATCCGGTTCACGAGCCCGCATCCCAAGGACATGCGCGCCGACGTGATCGAGGCCATGGCCGAGTGCGACGCGGTGTGCGAGCAGCTCCACCTGCCGGTGCAGTCCGGCTCGACGCGGATCCTGAAGGCGATGCGGCGCACCTATTCGCGCGAGCGCTACCTCGGGCTGGTCGAGCGCATCCGCGAGGCGATGCCCGGCATCGCGCTCACGACCGACATCATCGTGGGGTTCCCGGGCGAGACCGAGTCCGACTTCGCCGACACCCTCTCGCTGGTCGACGTCGTCGAATTCGACCATGCCTTCACCTTCGTCTACTCGGCGCGGCGGGGCACCGAGGCCGCCCGCATGCCCGACCAGGTGCCCGAGGATGTCCGGCGCGAGCGGATCGAGCGGCTGGTGGACCGCATCCAGCACCACGCGGCCGCTCGGAACTCGCAGCTCGTCGGCACCGTCCAGGAGGTCCTCGTCGAAGGGCCGAGCCGCACTGACCCGGCGATCCTGCGCGGACGGACGCGGGGCGGGAAGGCCCTCAACTTCACGGGGACGGCGGCGGCGGGATCGCTCGCCGACGTCACGGTCACCGGCTCGACCTCGCAGACGCTCTCGGGCCGCCAGGCCGCGCCCGTCGCCGCCTGAGACCCGATGGCGGTCATCGCGATCTTCGGGCCCACCGCCTCGGGCAAGAGCGCCGTCGCGCTCGAGCTGGCCGACATGGTCGGCGGCGAGATCGTCTCGTGCGACGCGATGCAGCTCTACCGCGGGCTGCCCGGTCCTGACGAACCAGCCGTCGGCGTCTGACCGCGAGCGGGTCGCGCACCATCTCGTCGCCGTGTGGGAGCCGAGCCACGAGGGCTCCGTCGCCGAGTATGCGGACCTCGCCCACGATGCGATCGACGAGATCCTCGACCGCGGCCGCGTCCCGATCGTGTGCGGCGGGAGCGGCCTCTACATGCGGGCGGCGCTCGCCGACATGCCGCTCCCTCCCCAGGCACCGGACGGCGTCCGTGACGCCGTAGAGCGCCTGTACGACGAGCGTGGGCCGGCCGGGGCGCACGCCACGCTGGCGGCCGTCGATGCGCCTGCGGCCGCCGCGGTCCACCCGAACGACCGGCGCCGCGTGGTGCGCGCGCTGGAGCTCGCGGAGTCGGGGCATTCGCTGGCCGTCTCCGAGAGTGCCCTCTGGTCGGCGGAGACGCGCCACCCGACCGTCGTGGCCGGCCTGACCCTCCCACCCGCGTCGACGGCACAGCGGATCGCGGAGCGAACCGCGGCGATGTTCGCGGCGGGCGTCGTCGACGAGGTTCGCCGCGCTCGATCGGACTGCACGTTCTCGAGCACCGCAGAGCGCATCCACGGGCTCCAGGACGTCACGGCGCTGCTTGCAGGAGAGATCGACCGCGAGGAGGCATCGCGACGCGTGGAGGCGCGCACGCGCCGCTACGCCAAGCGGCAGCGCACCTGGATGCGACGCCTGCCCGGCGTCCAGGTCGTCGAGGCGGGACGTGACTCGCGTGCCGTGGCCGCCGAAATCGCGGGCCTGGCATGAGCCGGCCGGCCGAGCACGACGCGGTCCGCGAGGCGCGAGACGCGCTCGTCATCGTGGCGGCCGTCGCGCCCGTGGCGATCGCCGTCGCCGCCCTCCTGGCGGTCGCGGCGGGCGACTTCGAGGCGTGGATGCGGTGGCTCGTCGCACCGCTCCTCGTCGCCGGGCTCCTGCTCGGCACGCTCGGCTCCGCGCTCCTGCTCGCCGACCGCCTCGGACGCCGGTTCCTGAAGACGCGGCCGTACACCATCGGGCGGTTCCGGCTCATCGCCGTCGCGCTGGGCGTGGCGATCCTGCTCGTCGCGGGCCTGCCCACCACCTGGCCGGTCGTGATCGGATTCGCGATCGTCTGCGCGCTCCTGGGCGGCGTCATCCTGCTGGGCGCGGCGCTCGACATGTAGGGCGGTGGATATCCTGCCGCCGATGAAATTCGGGAAGTGGCACGGCGCCGGGAACGCCTACCTCGTCATCGAGGCGGCCGATGCGCCCCTCGAGATGACCCCGGCCCGGGTCGCGCGGATCTGCCATTCCGATCTCGGCGCAGGCTCGGACGGCATCCTCGTCATCGACGGGACGGCCGTGCGGATCCTGAACCCCGACGGATCCGACGCCGAGTTCTCCGGAAACGGGTCGCGCATCGCCGCCAGGCACATCGCCGCCCGCGACGGGCTCCGCGAGCTCGAGCTCGTGACGCCGCGGGGCGCGATCGCCGCCACGGTCGACGGCCAGGCGGTCACGATCGACGTCGGCCAGGCCACCCTCGACGGGCCCGACCACCGGCCCAACGGCGGCCCGCCTCCCGCTCCGGCCTACACCTTCGTCAATCTCGGGAACCCGCACTGCGTGATCGAGGAGGCCGGCGTCGACGACCTCGACCTCCGGGCTGTCGGCGCGCCGATCGAGCACCACCGGTGGTTCCCGAACCGCGCGAACGTCGAGTTCTACCGGCCGGTCGCCGAGGGCGAGATCCGGATGCGCGTCTGGGAGCGCGGAGCGGGGGAGACGCTCTCGTCAGGTTCGGGGTCGAGCGCCGCAGCGGTGGCCGCCGTGGTCGCCGGACGCGCCCGGAGCCCCGTCACGGTACACACCGATGGAGGCGACCTGGTCGTCGAGGTCTCCGACGACCTCGACGTCCGGCTGTCAGGGCCCGTCGAGCACGTCTGCGACGGGGTGTTCTCGGCCGAGTTCGTCGCCGGGCTGGAGCGGCTGTGATCAGGCCGTCGCACCGGATCGAGCAGCTGCCGCCGTACCTCTTCGCCGAGCTCGAGCGAAAGGTCGACGAGCGCCGCCGCGCGGGCGCAGACGTCATCTCGCTGGGCATCGGCGACCCCGATCTTCCCAGCCCCGACCTGCTCGTCGAGGAGGCGCGCCGCTGGGTCGGCGACCCGTCGACGCATCAGTACCCGTCGAACCGCGGGCTCGCGGCCTTCCGCGAGGCGGTGGCGGGGTTCTACAGCCGCCGCTTCGGAGTGGAGCTCGACCCCGACCGCGAGGTGCTCCCCCTGCTCGGCGGCAAGGAGGGCGTGGCGCACGTCTGCTTCGCGATGCTCGACCCCGGCGACGTGTGCCTCGCGGCCGATCCGGGCTATCCGGTGTACACGTCGGGGACGCTGCTCGCCGGCGCGCGTGCCGCACCTGATGCCGCTCACGGCCGAGAACCGCTTCCTGCCCGATCTCGACGGCATCGGCCGCGACGTCACCGACCGGGCGAACCTGCTCTTCTGCAACTACCCCAACAACCCCACCGGCGCCGTGGTCGAGGACGACTTCTTCGCCCGCCTCGCAGCCTTCGCCGTCGATCGGGGCGTGCCCGTCGTCCACGACAACGCCTACTCCGAGATCACGTTCGACGGCTACGTCGCACCGAGCTTCCTCGCCTCGCCCGGGGCGCGCGATGCCGGCATCGAGATGTTCTCGCTCTCGAAGGCCTACAACATGACCGGCTGGCGCGTGGGAGCCGCCGTCGGCAACGCCGACATGATCGCCGCGCTCCTCAAGCTGAAGACGAACGTCGACTCCGGCCAGTTCGACGCGATCCAGCTCGCCGCGGCGCGTGTCCTCGGGGTCGAGGGCGACGCGCACGTGGCCCACATGCGCGACATCTATCGCCGCCGGCGCGACCTGGTGATCGACGCGCTCGGCGCCGCGGGCCTCGACGTCGCGCCTCCCCGGGGCACGATCTACGTGTGGGTGCCCGTCCCGCAGGGGCACACGTCGGTGTCGTTCGCCGAGCTCGTGCTCCAGCAGGCCGACGTGGTGGTCTCGCCAGGGTCGGCGTACGGCCCGAACGGCGAGGGGTACGTGCGCCTCTCGCTCACCGTGGCCGACGACCGGCTGCGAGAGGCCGTCTCGCGCATCGAGCAGCACCTGCGCGTCCCGGCCTGACCGCACCGGCCGTTCGTATACTCCATCACGTGTCAGCCGCCCGCAGCGCCCCCCGCGAGCCGACGCCCGAGCGGGGCGTCATCATCGCCTCCCTGCCGCCCGGCACCGACAGCGAGGACGCGCTCGCCGAGATGCAGGAGCTGCTTCGCACGGCGACCGTCGATGCGGTGGCGACGCTCACCCAGCACCGGCGGAGGCCGGATCCGCGGACGTATCTCGGCCCCGGCAAGGTCGACGAGCTCCGCGACCTGGTGAAGGAGGCCGAGGCCGAGGTGGTGGCCTGCGACGACGAGCTCGCGCCCCGTCAGCAGCGGGCGCTCGAGGACGCGCTCCAGATGCGCGTCGTCGACCGCACGACCGTCATCCTCGACATCTTCGCCCAGCACGCCCACACCGCCGAGGGCAAGCTCCAGGTCGAGCTCGCCCAGCTCGAGTACTCGATGCAGCGCATGCGCGGCATGTGGCAGCACCTCGAGCGGCTTGGAGGCGGCGTCGGCACACGAGGCCCGGGCGAGACCCAGCTCGAGTCCGACCGGCGAATCGCACGCCGCAAGGTCGCGCTCCTCAAGGCGCGGCTCAAGGCGGTGGCCGATCGGCGCGGCGTCATGCGGCGCGAGCGCACGCGAAGCGCGATGCCGACGGTGGCCCTCGCGGGCTATACGAACGTCGGCAAGTCGACGCTCCTGAACGCCCTCACCGGCTCGGATGTGCGCGTCGACGACCGGCTCTTCGAGACGCTCGACCCGACGACCCGCGCGTTTCGCGAGGAGGGTCGCGCGTATCTCGTGACCGACACGGTCGGGTTCATCCGCAAGCTGCCGCACGGCCTCGTCGAGGCGTTCGCGGCCACGCTCGAGGAGACGCTCGCCGGCGACCTCATCCTGCTCGTGGGCGACGCCTCGGCCGGAGAGGACGGCCTCCGCGAGCAGCTCGCGGAGGTGGAGTCGGTGCTCGCCGACATCGAGGCCGACTCGATCCCGCACCTGCTCGTCTTGAACAAGATCGATCGCGTCGACGCGCTCTCGCGGCGACGGCTTCAGAACCGGTTCCCCGACGCTGTGGCGATCTCCGCGCGCACGGGCGAGAACCTCGACGAGCTGAAGCACCGCGTCGCCGAGTTCTTCGCCGACCGCTACGTCGACGTCCGCCTGCTGGTGCCGCACGCCGACGGCGGCGAGCTCTCCGCGCTCTACCGCACCGGCGCGCCGATCACACAGCGCGAGGACGCCGCCGAGGGCGTCCTGGTGACCGCCCGCCTTCCGCGCGAGATGGTCGGGAGGTTCGCGGCCTACCGCGTATGACCGAGCTCCTCGTCCGGCGCCTGCACCCAGACGCTGTCGTCCCAACGGCGGCATATGACGGCGACGCCGGCCTCGACCTGGCAAGCGTCGAGGAGGCGGAGCTCGGCCCGGGCGAGCGGCGCACCGTGGCGACCGGGATCGCCGTCGCCATCCCGCCGGGGCATGCCGGCTTCGTCCAGCCGCGCTCGGGACTCGCCGCACGGCACGGCATCGCCGTGGTCAACTCGCCGGGCCTGATCGACTCCGGCTACCGGGGCGAGATCCGCGTCGTCCTCCTGAACACCGACTCCTCGGAGACGTTCCGGATCGCACCGGGAGACCGCATCGCCCAGCTCGTCGTGCTGGCGCTCCCCGAGGTGCGGATCACCGAGACCGACGAGCTGCCCGGCTCGCAGCGCGCGCATCGCGGCTTCGGCTCATCCGCGGTAGGCTCGCCGCCGTGAGCGGCGCCCCTCGCATCCGAGTCGCCGCGCTCCTGCGCCACGGCGACTCGGTGCTTCTGTGCGAGCAGCGGAAGGGCGACCGGGCGTACTGGCTCCTGCCGGGAGGCGGGGTGGAGGAGGGGGAGTCGCTGCACGTGGCGCTCGCCCGGGAGCTGACCGAGGAATGCGCACTCGAGGCGGTCGCCCTCGACGGCCCGATCGCGATCGTCGAGTCGATCGCCCCCGCCGGCCTCAGACCGCGAAAGCACGTCGTCCACATCATCTTCCACGGCGACGTCTCGGGCCGCAGCCTCGAGACCGTGTCGTCGGCCGACGGCGCCGTGCGCGGCCACCGGCTCGTGTCGGCCGACGAGATGGCGTCGATCGATCTGCGCCCGCCGATCCATCGCTTCCTCGAGCGCTGGCAGCCCGGCGACCCGTTCGTGCACCTCGGCGAGCTGTGGGTCAGGTGAACCACCGGGGTGTCCGGCATGACCACGGCGCTCCTGTTCGACCTCGACGACACGCTCGTCGTCGAGGAGCCTGCCGCTGCCGCCGCATTCCTGGCGACGGCGGAGGTGGCAGCAGAGCGGCACGACCTGGACGCCGCCGCTCTCGCTCGCAGCGCGCGATCGCGGGCGCGCGACCTCTGGCGGGCGGGCCCGGCCTACGACTACGGCGAGGCGACGCTCGGCATGAGCTCGTGGGAGGCGCTGTGGTGCAGATGGGAGGGCGACGGCGCCGAGGTGCGCATGGCCCGGGAATGGGCGGCGGGCTACAGAGGCGAGGCCTGGCGGATCGCGCTCGCCGACCACGGCGTCGTCGACATCGCGCTTGCCGAGGAGCTCGGCGAGCGGTTCGGCGTCGAGCGCCGCCTGCGCCACCGGGCGTTCGACGACGCACGCCCCGCCCTCGACCACCTGCGCCGGACGCACGCGCTCGCCCTGGTCACCAACGGAGCATCGTGCCTCCAGCGCGAGAAGCTGGCCGGGAGCGGGCTCTCCGAGGACGACTTCGACGTCGTCGTGATCTCGGGCGATCTCGGCGTCGGGAAGCCCGAGCCGGCGATCTTCGTGCACACGCTCTCGCAGCTCGGTGTGACGGCCGACCGGGCGGTCATGATTGGCGACAGCATGGAACGTGACATCGACGGCGCGGCCGCCCTTGGGATCCGCGGCATCTGGCTGAACCGCGACGGCGCCGCGGCACCGTCGGCGAACGGTCACCTGCAGATCTCGACGCTGGCCGATGTCGCGGGAGCGATCGCCGGGCGTAGCTCGCCGGGAAGGGCGACCTAGGTGTACTGCAGCCGTTGCGGCGCCGCGATCCCCGCGGAGGCCCGGTTCTGTCCCGACTGCGGCAACGCCGTCGAGACCGAGCAGCCGGGCGCATATGTCATCCCCATCGCCGAGCCGGCGCCGAGCCCGGCGCCCGGGCGGCCGGGGAAGCTGGCAGGGCTCCCCGAGACGGTGCGTCTCTCGTCCGCGTGGCGGCGACTCGGTGGATATCTCCTCGAGGGCGTGCTCTTCGTGGTCACGCTGATCGTGGGCTGGCTGATCTGGAGCATCATCGTGTGGGGGCGCGGCGAGACGCCGGCGAAGCAGCTTCTGGGGATGCGGGTCGTCCACCGCGAGACCCTGACCGCCGCCGGGCGGGGCCGCATGTTCGTGCGGGAGGTTCCGTGCAAGTTCCTCATGTGGCTGATCGCCTTGGTGACCTTCCTCGGCAACATCTTCTACTTCTGGCTCCTCTGGGACTCCGAGCGGCAGGAGCTCTGGGACAAGATGGTCGACACGGTGGTCGTGAACGACCCCGGCGACCTGCTCGACCCGCGCCGCGGCGCCTAACCGGCGGCGGCGATCGCCTCGGCGACCCTGTGAGCCTCGAGCTCGAGCGCGTCGTCGAGCGGATCGAGCTCCACGGCCCCGTGCCGCTGCTCGAGCGCCTCGCGCACGAGCCAGTCGGCCAGCCACGGGTTCTTGGGAAGGAGCGGGCCGTGCACGTAGGTGCCGATCACCTTGCCGGCGCGGACGCCCTCGCCGCCGTCGGCGCCGTTGTTGCCGTGGCCGTGCAGCACCCGTCCGAGCGGCTCGACACCCGGCCCGAGATGCGTGCGTCCGGCGTGGTTCTCGAACCCGACGACGGTGCGAGCATCGCCGGCGTCGAGCTCGCATCGAAGCGTGATGTTCCCGATCATCCGTGTCGGCCCCGCCTCGGTCATGAGGTCGACCAGGCCGGTGCCCGGCATCTCGTCGCCGGAGTGCCCGCGGTAGCCGTGCCCGAGCAGCTGATAGCCGCCGCACACGGCCAGCACGGCGGCGCCGCGCGTCACGGCGGATCGCAGGTCGTCGGACTTCTCGACGAGGTCGCCGGCGATCGCCACCTGGTCACGGTCCTGGCCGCCGCCGAGGTAGTAGAGGTCGGCCTCGGGAAGCGCAGTCGCCCGGCCCGCACCCGATCGCCTCGAACCCGATCCCGCGCCGCTCGCACCGGTAGCGAAGGACGGCGATGTTGCCGCGGTCGGCGTAGATGTTCAGGTGCTCGGGATAGAGGTGGCAGACCCGCAGATCGGTCACGCGGCCTCCCAGTACGGCGGCACGACGCCGCGCCGGG
Organism: uncultured Actinomycetes bacterium; assembly: GCA_963706075.1. Taxonomy (GTDB): domain Bacteria; phylum Actinomycetota; class Thermoleophilia; order Gaiellales; family JAICJC01; genus JAICJC01. The sequence continues at coordinate 99,121 of CAVPLP010000005.1, read as the reverse complement.
TGAGCGCCCCGCGCAGCTCGAGCATGGCCGTGTAGGTGGTGAGCACGTACGCCGGCCCGCTGCCCGCGGCCAGTGCGGTGTCGAGCGCCGCCGCCAGGTCCGGCTCGACGCGGACGAGGTCGGGATCGACGCCGGCGTACTTGAGGCGCACGGCCATCTCGGCCGCGCGCGTCCCCGACGTGACGACCGACTCGACGCCCCCGGCGAGGAGCTCGAAGTCGACGTCCCAGATCCACGAGACGTCGCGTCCGTCCGCGATCCGGTCGTTCAGCGCGACGACGAGGCGCTTGGGCGCGGGGTCGTGCGCGAGCGTGCGGATGACCTCGTTCGCGCCCGCCGGGTTCTTCGACAGGACGAGCACGGCCTCGTGCCCGTCGACCGACACGCGCTCGAACCGGCCGAACGCGGGCCCGAACGCCTCGAGCCCTGCCGCCATCCGCTCGAGCGCGACGTCACCCATGGCGCAGGCCATGGCGACCGCCGCGAGCGCGTTGTAGACGTTGTAGAGGCCGGGGAGAGGCATGTTGACCCGCCGCTCGCCGAGCGGCGTCCGAAGCGTGAAGCCGGTCCCGTTCAGGCCGTCGAACGCGACGCCGGTCGCCGACACGTCGAGCGCGGGCCGCGCATTCCCGCACGCGGGGCACGCCCAGGCGCCGAGGTGCCCGAGATACACGGCGTCGTAGCGCAGCCGCTCGCCGCAGACCCCGCACCACTTCGAGTCGGCGGCGTGGGGGAGGCCCGGGAGGGCCACGCCCGGGTCGTCGATCCCGTACGAGAGCGATCCGTCGTTCCCGGGCAGCCCCGCCACGAGCGGGTCGTCGGCGTTTCGGACGAGCCGCCACGGGCCGGCGGCCGAGATCCTCCGCCAGCGCGCCGCGACGGCCTCGAGCTCGCCGTAGCGGTCGAGCTGATCGCGGAACAGGTTCCCGAGCCCGAGCACCCGCGGGGCCAGCGCCGGCGCCACCGCCTCGAGCGCGGCCTCGTCGACCTCGAAGACGCCCAGATCGGCGCCGCGGCACGCGAGCAGGGCCGACGCGACGCCCGAGGCGAGGTTCGCGCCGGCGGAGTTCCGGCACAGCCGCCGCTCGGGCTCGAGCATCGCCGCCAGCATCTTCGAGGTCGTGGTCTTGCCGTTCGTCGCCGAGACCACAACGGTTCCGCCGGCGATCCGGCGCGACAACCTCGGGATGGCGTCGGGAGCCATCCGCAGGAGCAGCTTGCCCGGCAGGCTCGTGCCGCCGCCGGCCCCCGCACGCCGTGACAGCCCTGCAGCCGCCCGTGCTGCGGCGACCTTGGCGGGGAAGACGATCATCCGCCCGAATCCTATCGGCGGCCCTTCCACCGTCCGAATTTGACGGTGCGGCAGGGCACGGGTTTTAACTTGCAGCGTCGGGAACATATGCTATAAGCTGCCACCGGCCCGACGAGCCAGGGGAGCATCCATGAGACGCAAGACGGTGTACCGCGCGATCGAGGGAATCGACCGCGAGCAGCTGGAGCAGTTTCAGGCCGGGATGCGCAAGCGGTACTCCGACGAGCACATCCTCGACGAGCTCCGAGCGTGCGCCAAGCGGCTCGGCCGCTCGCCGACGATGCGCGAGTTCGAGGCCGACCCGGGCACGACCGTGCACCCGCAGACGGTGATCGAGCACTTCAAGTCGTGGAACCGCGCGAAGCGGCTGGCCGGGCTCGTCCCGCGCCGGTTCGCGACCCAGGACGAGCTCCTGAAGCTCCTGCGCGACCTGGGCGACGAGCTGGGGCGCGTCCCGACGGCCAAGGACATCGAGGCCCGCAAGGGCGCGATGCCGTCGAAGTCGCTCTACTGGCACACCTTCGGATCGCTGAACAACGCCCTGAAGCAGGCCGGGTTCGACGTGCCGGTGGGGGAGGAGCGCCTCGAGCGCGCGGTCGAGCAGGGAGCCATGCTGGCGATCAGGAGCGGCCGGCTTCCGAAGTTCGCCGACTGGGCGCAGGCCCGGCGCAGCGACCCGGGCATGCTGACCGAGTGGCAGGTCTACCGGATGTTCGACGCCCGCCGCGGTGCATGGTCGACGTTCCAGTACCTCATCCGCAGCCGCCTCGAAGAGCGCGGCGTGCACATCTCGCCCGAGGGGCGAGTGCTGCCCACCACCTAGCGGGCTAGGAGCAGATCGGGCAGCCGGGCGGGTCGAGGACCTCGAGCGCTGCGATCTCCTCGAGCGCATCGCCGAGCAGCGACGCCCAGGGCCCCGAGCAGAGCTCGACGTCGAGCAGCCGGCTCCAGGGGATCAGGTTGACGCCGATCGAGACGGACACGCGCGCGATCCCGGGCGCGCCTCGCTCGGCGTCCTCGCCCGACGTCGCCTCGATGGGCGCGTGGAGCATGAGCGATCCGGTCTGGCGTCCGGCGACCAGCCGGCGCACGTAGAACGGGGGATCGTCTCCCGCCAGATCGATGTAGCGGTACCCGCGCGCGGCGGGAGCGGAGGGGACACGGACGTGGCCGCAGCCGGTGCGGATCCGCTCAACGTCGACGACGGTGAGGCCTTCGAGGGCGCGGGCAAGGGCGTTCTGCATGTCCTGGTCTTCGGCGCCGAATCGGCCCGGCGCATCCCCCACCGGCGCTAACTCACACCCGACAGATTGCAATTCCTCCGAGCAGCGCTCAAGAGATGCCGGTCTGCGGCCGATTCAGTGGACACACGAGAGAGCACTGCCTCGTGTGCCACCCCTGCAACAGAAGGACACCACGCTGTGAGCTCCGCTCCACTGCCGATCGACGACGCCTCCCACCCCGACCCGTTTGACGCGGCGGCGGCCTCGGAGCCGGCCGACGTGGAGGAGACCGAGAGCCCCGCAGCGACGGTCGACCTTCTGCACACGTACGTCCGCCAGATCGGCGACGGCGCCCTGCTGACGCGCGCTGAGGAGCTCGACCTCGCGCGGCGCAAGGACATGGGCGACGAGCAGGCCAAGCGGCAGCTGGTCGAGTCGAACCTGCGCCTGGTGATCGCCATGGCTCGCGCCTACTCGTCCTCCGGCGTCCCGCTGCTCGACCTGATCCAGGAGGGCAACATGGGCCTCATGCGGGCGGTCGAGAAGTTCGACTACCGCAGGGGATACAAGCTTTCGACGTACGCCACGTGGTGGATCCGGCAGTCGATGACCCGCGCGATCGCCGACCAGGCGCGCACGATCCGGCTGCCGCTGCACGTGCTCGACCTCGTGAAGAAGCTGAACCGCGCCAACCGGACGCTCGCGCAGAAGCTGGGCCGCGATCCGCTGCCGAGCGAGCTCGCCGCCGAGCTCGAGATCCCGATCGAGCGCGTGCTCGAGCTCCAGCGCACCATCGAGGACCCCGTCTCGCTCGAGGGGCCCGTCGGCGACGGCGAGTCGAACTTCGCCGATCTGGTCGAGGATCAGAACGCGCGCCAGCCCGAGGCGGCCGTCACGTACAGCCAGCGGGAGCAGGAGCTGCGCGCCGCGCTGGAAGAGCTCGGCGAGCGCACCCGGCGCGTGCTCGAGGCCCGGTTCGGCCTGAACAACCGCGAGCCTGCGACGCTGGAACAGGTCGGCGTGGAGATCGGCGTGACGCGCGAGCGCGTCCGCCAGATCGAGACGCGGGCGCTGCGCGAGCTCGAGGCCAAGAACCCCGGCCTGCGCGACTTCCTCCGCGGCGTCGAGTGATCCCCGTGCCACCTGGGGTGGCACACTTCACCGCGTGAGCTCTCTCGAGTCCTTTTGGGACGCCACGGTCGCCTTCTGGAACGACCTGGCCCGCGTCCACTGGAGCATCCTCGCGATCGCGATCGCGTGCTATCTGGCGAACGTCGTGCTCCGCGCGACGGCATGGCGCACGATCCTCCAGGCCGCATATCCCGAGGGACGCGTCCGCTGGCGCAGCATCGTGGCCGCCTATTTCGCCGGCGTCGGCACGAACGCGATCCTGCCGGCCCGTGGCGGGGACGTCATCAAGATCTACCTCGCCCACCGGTCGATGCCCGGCGCCGCATATACGACGATCACGTCGAGCCTCCTGGCCGAGACCCTGGCGGACACCGTCATCGGGCCGCTCGTCCTCTTCGCGGCCTACGCGAGCGGCCGGATCCCGCACCTGCCGGCTCTCGGCCACCTGGCCGCGTTCGAGTGGAGCTTCTTCGCGTCGCACGCGCAGTGGTTCGCGCTCGTGCTGGCGGCCATCCTGATCCTCACAGGCGTCTTCTTCACGTACCTCGAGCACCACGTGGTGTCGTTCTGGTCACGCGTCAGCCTCGGCCTCGCCATCCTGCGAAAGCCGCGGCTCTACTTCCGCCGCGTCGTGTCGCTCCAGCTGGCCGGATGGTGCCTGCGGGCGCTCGCGATGTACTTCTTCCTCCAGGCGTTCCGGATCCCGGCCGACCTCATCGACGCGACGCTCGCGCTCTCGGCCCAGAGCGCCTCGACGCTGCTTCCGCTGACGCCGGGAGGGCTCGGGACGCAGCAGGCGCTCCTGGGGTACATGTTCCGAAACGCCGCGCCCGCGAGCACGGTGCTCGCGTTCTCGGTCGGGATGCAGTTCGCGGTGACGCTGACGAGCGTGATCTGCGGCGGCCTCGCGATCTGGATCACGCTGAAGCGGCTTCCCTGGCACGCACACCGCCACGTGGCCGCCACGCCGGCCGAGACGCCGTAACCGCACCGCGCCCACGAGAACTCACGGTTGACCGGCGTGCGGGCGGCGCGTAGATTCGACACAAGGGCAACCCAATTCCTGGAAGGACCGCGCCGACCATTGGACCGCACTCCAGCGCCTATCACCGTGGCTGTCTGCGACGCCGGCGAGATCTCGCGAGTCGGGATCGCGCGCTCGCTCGCACGCCATGGGCTGCATGTCGTCGCCGAGGCGGGCGACAGCAGCGAAGCAATCAGCGTCGTGCGATCCGGCCGGGCCGCGGTCGTTCTCGTCGACATGCACCTCCCTCCGAAGCCCGACGCCGCCGCTCAGGTGCTCAAGGCTGCCAGCGCCTCGGGCACGATCGGAATCGCCGTGGGGGTGGAGGGCACTCCTGACGATCTCTTCACGGCGCTCCGCGCGGGCGCGGTGGGCTACCTGACGAAGGATCTTCCGTCGTCGGCCTGGGCCGGGGCCATCGCGGCGAGCGTCCGTGGCGAGACACCGATCTCCCGAGCCATGACGGCGTTTCTCGTGCAGCACTTCAAGCACGAGGCCGACCGGATGGCACTCCCGGCGATCCTGCCGTCGGAGCGCCGTCTCACGCGCCGGGAACTCGACGTGCTCGAGTGCGTGGCGCGAGGACAGACGAACCGAAACGTCGCCATGGAGCTGTCGATCTCCGTGGAGACCGTGCGCACCCACGTCTCGAACATCCTCGCCAAGCTCGAGGCACCGAGCCGCACGGCCGCCGCGGCCCGCTACCACCAGCTGACTGCCGTCGAGCGCTGAGGGCCTCCCCGTCCGGGGGGAGCCGCCCCTGACGGCGAGGGGTTTCGCGCACCTCGGAGTGGCGCGGCCGGATTCGGCGCGTACGCTCGCCACATGGATCTCGAGCTTGTCCGCCTGGTGTCGCAGTGGGCCGGCGCGGTGGCGGTCCTTGCGTTCCTCGGGTGCTTCATCGCCGCCGCGCTGGCTCTCCAGTTCTCCCGCGAGATGGCGGGGTCGGCGGACGGGGCATTCCAGCTCGTCCGCCGGATGGCGCTTCTCGGCGGCGGCGCCGTGATCATGGCTGGGCTCACGTCGACGCTCTACTGGTGGCGGCTCGGCGTCGCATCGAGCTCTGCGGCCGCCGCGGCGCTCGCCGCGGTGAGCGTCGGAGGCGTGGCGTTTGCCCTCGCCGCCTGGAAGCTCTGCCGACGCAGCTAGGCGGCGCCCCCGGGGGAGCCCGGATGGGTGAGAGAATTTCACCCGCAGAACCCGTCAAGTGTGCGATATCGGCCGGACGCCGCAGGACGCAGACTCGGCACATGCGATTGCGCCCAGCTCGACGAAACCGCTCCGGGGCCAACCACCGGCGCGTCCTTCTCGTCGGGCTTCCTCCGCTGTCGCTGAACGCGCTCGAGCCGGCACTCACGGGGTCTGCTCATGTGCTCTCGGTGCCGTTTCCCGGTGCATCGTTCGACCGGGCAGTGGAGGAGTTCGACGCCGACCTGGTCGTCGTCGACGTCACGTACCTCGACGAGTCGCGCGTCCGGCCGTTGATCCTCAGCCGGTTCGCTCGCAGCGAAGCCGGTCGTGGTCTTCGTGTCGGATGGGGGGGAGGCTTGGATGCACGATCTCACCGCAGGCCGCTCCCTCCCGCTGCGCGACCCGAGCATCTCGGGGCTCGTGGCGCTGGCCTCAGCTTCTCCGCTCCGACTGGCGGTCGAGCGGTGACGGGGATCCGGCGCAGTCCAGTCCTTGCCGGCATCGCGCCGGCGAAGCCATCCGACCTGACGAAGGGAGGGGAACTACATGATGAATCTCGTCTCGAAGCTGCACGCTTCGCGCGAGGAGGGCCAGACGATGGCGGAGTATGCCGTCATCCTGGGTGTGATCACGATCGCCGTGGTCGTCACTCTCGGCTTCCTGTCCACCGCGATCCAGGACGCCCTGCAGGCCGTCATCGACATCCTGCCCAGCTGATCACCCTGGGCGTGGGGGAGCCGTGCCCACGGCTCCCCCAGCTGCCCTCGCACGCGGAGGACTCACATGTCCGCTCCGACCGGAGAGTCCGGCCAGACGATGGCGGAGTACGCGGTCACGCTGACCGTCATCACCGCCGGCATTCTGCTCGCGCTCGGGTTGGTCGCCGGGAACATCAGCACCCTGATCGGCGGCATCGCCGACCTCATTCAGAGCATCGTGTAGACGAGCGGGGGCAGAGCATCGTCGAGTTCACCCTCGTCCTCCTGCCCCTGCTGCTCGTCCTCTTCGGGATCATCGAGCTCGGCCTCGTGATGTTCGACAAGGTCACCGTCGTCCACGACGCCCGCGAGGCCGCCCGCCTGGCGGCGGTCAACGACGTTTCAGGCCAGACGTTGCTCGCCGACGCGCCCGCCGGCAGCACGCTCACCTTCACCTGTCAGACCGACCCCGCGAGCGGCAACGCGGCCGGCGCCTACAACGTCGGCGACAAGGTGATCGCACACGTCACCTACGTGCACTCGTTCGTTACGCCGCTGATCGGCGACCTCTTCGGCGGCTCGATGAACCTCTCGTCGAACGCCACGATGACGCTCGAAGGTCCCCCGACCAACTTCTGCTGATGGACCGTACGCGCGAACACGGAGCAGTGCTGGTCATCGTCGTCCTCTCGCTGACGGTCCTGTGCGGCATCGCAGCGCTTGCGATCGACGCCGGCGGCTTCCGTGCCCATCGCCGCCAGCTCCAGAGCGCGGCGGACGCCGGAGCGCTGGCCGGTGCCCAGAAGCTGATCAACCACCCCGCCCAGGCGTGCTCGTCGGCTGGCTACTACCAGCGCCAGAACGACGACAGCACCGACCCCAAGAACATGATCGTCGACGGGAACCTTGACACCAGCTTCTGCGAGATCCTCACGGCTCCGGGGTGCTCACAGCCCTGCGCGGTCCGCGTGCAACCCGACGAATCGAACGTGCCCTACATCTTCGGCCAGGTGCTCGGGTTCGTCGACACGAGCGTCAGCGCCCGGGCGCGGGCACGCATCGTGTATCTCACAAAGTCGAAGGGGCTTCTGCCATTCGGCGTCGAGGACCTGCGGCCGAGCTCGGTGAAACTCGTCATCGATCGCACCGGCCAGCAGATCCCGCTCGCCCAGTCGGGGTGCTCTGCGCCGACGGCGGAGGGCTACCCGTACTGGTGCTCCGCCGCCTACGTGAACAGCCTGCCGGCGGGCGGTTCGACGGTCTCGGTGCAGGCGGTGGACACGACGGGCCAGTCCGTCACGTGGAACAACATCGGCTACCTCGGCAGCGACCAGTCGATCTCCGGCGGCGCCTGTTCGGGGAGCGAGGTGTGCGTCAAGGACGTGACCCTCTCGCCGCTCGGAGACCCGTACCTGTACTACACGTCGACGTCGAGCCCGACGTCCTTCACCGCGCTCGCGCACCTGACGAACGTCGGCAGCAGCGCAGTCAGGCTGTCGTTCGCCACCGGTGGCGGCCCGCCCGGGAACGGCGCGTTCAAGACGGCGTCGCTGATCTCGGGAACCACCGCCAACGGCACCTGGTCGGCCTCGTTCACGAGCGCCACCGGCGAGGTGCCCGCCGGCCAGGACATCTACGTCCGGATCGGAAACGGTGGAAACGCGCCGACGACCGCGGTCCCGGCCCAGCACGCGTACGCGCGTGACGACGGCGACATCCTCCAGCAGTACGTCCAGGACAGGCACTACATCGATCCCGCCGCCGCCGCCAACAGCCCGGCGAGGTTCGTGAGCTTCAACGTGGCATTCCAGGTGCTCGTGAAGGGCCGGATCATCACGTTGAAGCTCGGCGGCGGTGGCGCGCAGGGGAACTCGGGCAACTACCAGGGCCTGGACCTGGACACGAACTCGAGCTGGGGGACGTACGCCTGCTACGCAAACGGCGGCGTCCCGAACACCTCCGACGAGGTGCAGCACGGGTCGTGCACGCCGTATGCGATCGGCGACCCCGTCGACACGCAGACAGGCAACTTCGCCGGCCAGGTCGACCACGGCCTGCAGAATCGGATCGGGACGTCGCCGAACCAGTGGAGCCCGACGAGCCCTCCGCCCGACGGCGACCCGCGCTGGATGAGCCTCATCCTCGTGCCGCCGCTCACCTTCTCGACCTGCAACGGCACCTGCACGACCCAGGTGGTCGGCTTCGGCGGCTTCTACATCACGGAGTGGTCGGGGCAAGCGGGCAGCACCCTCCAGCAAGGGGAGGTCCGCGGCGTGTTCTGGGACCGGCCGAGCGCGATCAACCAGTACTCCACCAACTGCAACGAGCCGAACGGCATTTGCCTCGAGAGCGTCGTTCTCGAGCCGTGGGACGGATAGCACACACTCAATCGGAGGAAACATCATGATGACCCGCGTACTCACATCACGATTGGGCGCCGCCGGCGCCGCCATCGTGCTCGCCGTCGCCGCCGCGGCACTCGTCGTGGTGTACACGCAGAACCACGACTCCGGGCTCAAGAGCTCGAACGGCGACGTCACCGTGCTCGTCGCGACGCGCACGATCCCGGAGTTCACGCCGGCAAACCAGGTCGTGGACGGGAACATGTTCCGCGAGGACAAGGTCTCCGCCGACGCCGTCGCCGACGGCGCCATCACGAACGCCGACCAGCTCAAGGGGATGGTGGCGCGAAACGACGTCTACCCGGGCGAGCAGCTGACGACCAACCAGTTCCAGCGGTCGGACACGACCAACGTCGCGGTGAAGCTCGAGCCCGACCAGCGGGCCATCGCGTTCCCGGTGGATCCGGCGTCGGGTCTGATCGGCCAGCTCCAGTCGGGCGACCACGTCGACGTCGTGGCGACGTTCGATGTCCTCCCGGTCGGCAAGAACGGTGTGCCGCTGACGGGCGCCCAGGCGATCCCGCTCACGAGGACGATCGTCTCGAACGCGCTCGTCCTCACCGCGCCGGAGGCGAACGGCACGACCAGCCATGGCGACTCCGCCCACGGCCCGTCGCTCACACTGGCGGTCGATGCCGAGCACGTGAACTCGATCCTCTTCGCCCAGCAGAAGGGCTCCATCTGGTTCGCGCTGCGCCCGCCGGGCTCGGCGACAGACATCGGCGACAAGATCGTCGACGTTGACGCCGTCCTTCGTGGTGTGGCCGAGGCACGGACGCCGGTGCTGCGCCTCACAGGAGCGAAATGATGACTCCGGCCACCTCCACACGGCTCAGCATCGCAGCGCACCGCGACTTCCCGAGCGGCCTCCTGGACGGCGCGATGCCGAACGGCGACAGCGGGCTCCTGGTCGCGTCCGGGCTGTCGGACTTCGGCGGCGCGCTGATGGCCGCCGAACGCGACAACAGCGAGGTGCTCCTCGCGTTCACGCCGAACGTGCCGGACGTGCTCGACCTGCTGGTGCACAGCCGGACGTCTCGGCCCGAGATGGGCCTCGTTGTCGCCATCCCGGGCCCGGCGAACGGCTCGCTCGGAGAGGCGCTGATGGCCGGCGCCCACGAGATCGTGATCCTCCCGGCCGAGCGGACGGTGGTCGCAGCCGCCGTCCAGAAGGCCGTCGCTCGCGTGTCCGCGGCGGCGCGCACCGAGGCCGCCACCGACACCCGCTCGCCGCTCGTCGTCGTGCTTGGGCCGAAGGGCGGCGTCGGCAAGACCACGGTGGCCACGAACCTGTCGACGACGCTGGCGCAGGGCGGCCGGCGGACGCTCTTGGTCGACCTCGACCTCCAGTTCGGCGACGTCGGGATCGTCCTCGGCGTGCACCCCGACCACACGATCCACGACCTCGTGACGGCCCAGGGACGGCTGGACGGGGAACGGCTGAGCGGCTTCGTCAAGCGCAGCGCCGACGGCGTCGACGTCCTCCTGGCACCGGGCCGCCCCGATCAGGCCGATGCGGTGACGCCCGAGCGACTGGCGGAGCTCCTCGACGTCGCGCGGAGAGAGTACGACGTCGTCGTGGTCGATACGCCTCCGGCGTTCACGTCGACGACGATCGTCGCCATCGACCATGCACAGCATGTCGTCATGGTCGGCACGATGGACCTGCCGGGCCTCAAGAACATGAAGGTGGGGCTCGAGACGCTCTCGCTGATGGGGTTCCCGCGCGACCGCGTCGTCACGGTTCTCAACCGCAGCGACTCCAAGGTCGGCCTGATCGCCCACGACGTCAAGACGATCCTCGACGCCGCTCCGGACGTGAGCGTGCCATCCGACCGAGCGGTGCCCAGGAGCCTGAACGCCGCCCGCCCGATCGTCGCCGAGTCTCCGAAGGCCGGCCCCGCAAAGGCGTTGCGAGCGCTGGCAGAGCGCGTCGCGACGGCCATCTCGAAGTCGCAGACCAAGGACGGATGACCCCATGTCGCTCACCGATCGCCTCTCCAACGGACACGTCGCACCCGGCGGCGCCCCGGCCGTCGATCAATTCGCCGAGGTTCGCGAGCGCGTCCACCGCGTCGTCATCGAGACCCTCGGCACCGGGCTCCTCGCCAACCAGGCCGACGAGGACGTCATCGCACAGCAGCTGCACGGCATCGTCGAGGCCGCCCTCACGCAGGAGGAGACACCGCTCTCCAGGGCGGATCGTGAGATGCTCGCGCGCGAGATCACCGACGAGGTCGTCGGCTACGGCCCGATCTCCCGGTTCCTGAAGGACGAGACCGTCACCGAGATCATGGTGAACAACCACCGCGAGGTGTTCATCGAACGCGGAGGGCGGATCTTCCCGACAGACGTGCAGTTCGCGAGCGAGGGGCACCTGCGCCGGATCCTGGACAAGATCGTCGCCCAGGTCGGCCGCCGGGTCGACGAGTCCTCCGCGATGGTCGACGCCCGGCTGCCGGACGGGTCGCGCGTGAACGCCATCATCCCGCCGCTCTCGCTGAACGGGCCGGCGATGACGATCCGCAAGTTCGCGCAACGACGGCTCACCATGCCGGACCTGATCGGCCTCGGCACGATCTCGCCGGAGATGGGGGAGTTTCTCGGGCTGTGCGTGAGCGCGCGACTGAACGTCCTGGTCACGGGCGGCACCGGATCGGGCAAGACCACGTTCCTGAACGTCCTTTCGAGCTTCATCCCGGATGACGAGCGGATCATCACCATCGAGGACGCGGCCGAGCTGAAGCTCGACCAGCGGCACTGGCTGCGCCTCGAGTCTCGACCCGCCAACGTCGAGGGCACGGGGCTCGTGTCGATCCGCGACCTGCTGCGAAACGCGCTGCGCATGCGGCCCGATCGGATCGTGGTCGGCGAGGTGCGCGGTCCCGAGGCGCTCGACATGCTCCAGGCGATGAACACCGGCCACGACGGGTCGTTGTCCACGGTCCACTGCAACTCGCCGCGCGACGCCGTCTCGAGGATCGAGACGATGGTCCTGATGGCCGGCTTCGATCTCCCGGTTCGCGCGATCCGCGAGCAGGTGGCCTCGGCGCTGCACCTGATCGTCCACACCGAGCGGCTTCACGACGGCTCGCGGAAGGTCGTCCGGGTCACCGAGGTCCAGCGGATGGAAGGCGACCAGGTGACGCTCCAGGACCTGTTCGTGTTCAACGTCCACGGGACGACGGCGAACGGCAGCATCGCCGGAGCGCTCGAGTCGACCGGCCTGCATCCGACCTTCAAGGACGACTTCCACCGCCGGGGCATCGCGCTTCCGGCCGACCTCTTCTCGATTCGATGAAGCGCGCGCTCACGATCGCCGTCCTCGTTCTCGGGCTCGCCGCGTCCGCGGCACCGGCGCAGGCGGAAACCGGCCAGGCCCGGCTGTCGCTCTCGCCGTCCGCGCCGTTTCCGCAGCGTCAGTTCACGCTCGAGCTGCCCTCGCCGGACATCAACGCCTACGACGTTCACGTCACCGAGAACGGCGTGCCGGTCATCGCGCACCTCACGCCGATCGCGCAGAACCGTGTCCCTCTCAGCATCGCGGTGCTCCTCGACACGAGTAACAGCATGCGCGGCCGGCCGCTGTCAGCGGCGATCGCTGCTGTGAAGACGCTGATCGCCGACAAGCCCGCGCGCTCGGAGGTCGCCGTCTTCGGCTTCGCCGGCACCCCGTATCTGGTGCACGGATGGTCGGCGTCGGCCGCCGCGTTCGACGCGCCGCTGGCATCGATCGCCCCGTCGTCCGGCACGTCGCTCTGGGATGCGGTCGACATGGCCAGCCAGAGCGTGGGGGAGCGTCAGGGGATCTCACGAGCGCTCGTGCTGCTGACCGACGGCGACGACACCGAGAGCGCGGCGACGGTGATCGATGCAGCGAGCGCCGCACGCAGCGAGCACGCCCGCGTGTTCGTCGTCGGGCTCCCGGGAGCCGAGATCAACCGGCGCGACCTCGAGGAGCTCGTCACCCAGACCGGCGGCGACTTCGTCCAGGTTCGCTCGATCGCCCAGCTGCGCCGCGTGTACGCCGACCTCGCGACCGAGCTCGGCAGTCAGTACGTGTTGTCATACACCTCACAGCTGCGCGGAACAGGTCGTCCGGTGGACGTCGAGCTCACGGTCGCGGGTCTCAGCGCAACGCAGCACTACACGATCCCGCCCATCGCCAGCAGCCACCGCCCGGCGCCCGGCGGATGGTGGACGACCGATCAAGCGCTGGCGCTCAACGCCGGCGGTGTCGCGCTGACCGTGCTCCTGGCGACCTACATGCTGCTCTCGCCCAAGCGGGCGAACTACAGGCGCCGAATGCGCGGGTACGTGCTGGACGGCGCTCCCACCGCAATCGCTGAGATGCCGACGCGCCCGCGTCGCCGCGGGCCGCGGCCCGGCCCCTCGAAGGTGTGGCAGCGGTACGCGGCAGACGTCGACCGGGCCCAGTTCGAGCGTGGCCCGTTTCAGATCCTGCTTGTGGGTATGGCCGCCGGAACGGCTCTGTCGCTCGCCGCAGCGCTCGCCGCACGGCAGCCCTTGGCGATCCCGGCCGGCCCGGTCATCGGGGCGATCGGCGCATGGGTGTTCGTCACGCGCCGTGCCTCGGCGTGGTATCGGCATTTCGACTCGACCCTGCCTGACGCCCTGACAGTGCTGGCGTCGTCGCTCAGAGCGGGCCACTCGCTGCTTCAGGCGGTGGACCACGTTGCCGACGAGGCCGACGACCGCACGGCCGCCGAATGGCGCGAGGTCGTGCGCCAGACCCGGCTCGGCGTCCCGGTCGAGGATGCGATCGACGACCTGACCCACCGCGTCGCGCTCCGCGACCTCCAGTGGATCTCGCTCGTGGCACGCGTCCAGCACCAGGTCGGCGGCAACATGGCGGAGATGTTCGACATCGTCGCCGAGACAGTCCGTCAGCGGTACCGGCTCCGTGCCCAGGTGTACACGCTCACGGCCCAGGGCCGCATGACGCGCGGGATCTTGACGGTCGCCCCCTTCGCACTCGGGGGGATCCTGATGCTCGTGTCGCCGTTCTACATCTCGAGCTTCCTCGACAGCACCGTGGGGCGGCTCATGATCGTGGCGGCGTGCTGCATGATCGCCGTCGGCTCCCTGTGGCTCAAGAAGATCGTGGAAATCGAGGTCTGACATGGTCGTGCTACTGATCGTTCTCACCGGGCTCGTCGCAGCGTCCGTCCTCCTGCTCGCGTATACGGTCCGGCTCAGCCGGCGCGGCACGGCGAACGCCATCGCCAACGTGAGCGCATACGGCTACGGGTCGACTGCTCCGGTCACGACCGCCCGCGTTGCCAAGCAGACGGAGCAGAATCTGCGCCTCGAGCGCTCGATGGCCAGGATCGCAAGCCGCCTCACGGCGGTCGACTACGAGCAGCGACTCCGAACCCGCCTGCTGCAGGCCGGCATGTATGGGTTCCGGCCGTCGCGGTTCCTCATGATCCGGATCGTGGCCGCCATCGGATTCGGTGCGATGGGCCTCGCGTATTCGAACAACGCGCCAAATGCGCTTCTCCAGATCCTTGTGATCGTCAGCGCGCCGCTCCTGGGGTTCATGCTGCCGGAGAGCATGCTCGGCGTGCGGATCCGCAAGCGGCACGAGCGGATCGAACGGGAATGTGCGGACATGATCGACCTGCTCGCGATCACGGTGCAGGCCGGACTCGGGCTCGATCAGGCGCTCAAGGTCACGTCAGAGCGGCTCGAGGGGCCGCTCTCCGACGAGGTGCGGCTCATGCTGAACGAGATCCGGGTCGGCCAGACCCGGCCGGAGGCTCTGCGGCGGCTCGCCGAACGCGCGGACACGCCGACCATACGGTCGTTCACGCGATCCATGGCCCAGAGCGAGTCGATGGGCGTGTCCATCGGCCAGACCATGAAGGCGCTCGCGGTCGATGCGCGGACACGCAAGCGGAACACCGCCGAGGAGCTGGCCCAGAAGGCACCGATCAAGATGATCTTCCCGCTCGCGATCTGCTTCTTCCCGGCGATCCTGATCATCGCAGCCGGTCCCGGCGTCCTCGCGCTGATGAAGGCCCTCGGAGGCTGACCGGCGTTCAGCGCAGGTGGCCGCTCAGCGCCCGATGGGCGATCCTGAGCACCCAGATCGCTGCGAGTGCCGCATAGACGACCAGTGGGAGGATGACGCCGAAGATCGCGATGAGGGTGCCGTGCGGGAGCGATGAGGCAACAAAGCCTCCGAGGCGGGCGTCGAGCGCCTCGTTGGCGACCGTCGCGGCGACCAGATGCGCCATTGCCCATCGCAGGTCGCTCGGCGCGAGGCGTCGGAATCGGACGTCGATCCACAACGCGAGCACCGCCGCGCCGGCCAGGTAGGTCAGGAGGAACGCGGCGAGGATCACGGTGTGCTGCATCGGGCCCCATGATCTTACGCCTTTTTCGCCCCACGCGCGATAATGCCGGTTATGTCAAGTTGAGACGATCGAACGGGGAAGACGACCCCGATCGCGTCTCCCCTTCAGCCGGCGAGCGGCTGTGTCGGGTCGCTCGGGAAGAAGGCCCGGCGGCGGGCGAGCGAGAGCCGCTCGCGGGCGTCGGCCAGGAGCTCGGCGCCGGACGCATGCTCGTCCAGCTCGGCGAAGCCTGCCGACCCGCACAGGATCCCGCCCGCGAAGAGCTCGCTCCCGGCGAGTGCCGCGCGGACGCGCTTGAAGGCCGCGCGGGCCTCGAACTCGCCGGCCCGCGGGAAGAGCAGCGCGAACTGGTCCGCCCCGAGATGGCCGACACGGTCGTCGTGACGCACGGCCGAGCGCGCGAGCGCGCCCACGTGCAGGATCAGATCTCTCTGGTCGATCGAGCGCGGCCCCAGCTCGAGCCCGTGCACCGTGAAGACGGCGACTGCGAGCGACTGGCTGCGCCATCGCGCGGCGGCGACGGTGCGCTCGAGCTCGACGGCGAACGCGCCGTTGTCGAGGAGCACCTCCTCGCCGGCGACCCCGGCGGCGAGCGCGAGGGCGACGCAGTGCCCGAGCGCGTCGACGAACGACTCCTGCTCGCGCGTCGGCTCCGCGTCCCACTGGGCGACGAGCCCCTCCGGGGACAGCATGAGGTGGCACTCGAGCCCGGCCTCGTTCGGCGTCGACGCGAGGATGCGGTCGATGACGCCGGCGTCTGCCTGCGGCGCGGCGAGCGCCGCCGCGGCACGCGACAAGACGTCCATCAGGATGTGGCCGTCATCCATTCGGTTCCATATCGGGAAAGAGCGGCGAGGCCTTGAGCCCCGCGTCTCGATCAGGCGACCGCTGCGCCCCATTCGTGCCCGGAGGCAGGCTCGTCGTCCGCCGGTAGCACGCTGTGGCGCTGCGCCTCGATCGAGAAGTCGGGCATCCGCCCGCGCTGGTAGAGCTCGGTCTCGCGCTCGAGCACGGCGAGGAACGCGTCGACGATCGGCGCCTCGAACTGCGTCCCCTTCCCCAGCACGAGCTGCTGGATGGCGCGTTCGGTGCTCATGGCCGCGCGGTACGGACGGTTCGTGGTCATCGCGTTGTAGGAGTCGGCGACCGCGATGATCCTGGCGAGCCTCGGGATCGCGTGGGCTGCGAGCCCGTCGGGATACCCGGCGCCGTCCCAGCGCTCGTGGTGGCTGCGGACGATCAGCGCGATGTCGCTGTAGTCCTCCACCTCGGCGAGGATCCGGGCCCCGATGGCGGGGTGCTCGCGCATCTCGGCCCACTCGTCGTCGTCGAGGGCCGACCGCTTCTCGAGCAGCTCCGCGCGCAGGCCGATCTTGCCGATGTCGTGGACGAGGGCGGCCAGGTGGATCTCGGTGACCTCCTCCTCCGGCAGTCCCGCCTCGCGCGCGATGTCGCGCGAGTAGACCGCGACCGCCGCGGAGTGGCCGGCGGTGTAGTTGTCGCGCGAGTCGAGCGCCCGCACCATGGCTGCCGCGAAGCTGATATTCACCCGCCGCAGCTGCGCGTTGGCGGCCTCGAGCTGGTCGTTCGAGTCCCCCAGCTCTTCGATCAGCTGCGCCTGGCGGGCGTGCATGCCGAAGCTCAGGTGCGCGGCGATCAACGGGACGACGAAGAACGCCACCGCCTCGACGCCCACGCGCGTGTACGTGAACGCGATCAGCGCGGTCACCGGCGCGTAGAGCGCCACCGAGACGGCGATAGAGCCGCGCAGGAGCCTCCAGAGCTCGAGGGGCCGTGTGCCGTGCCGGATGAGGAGCGTCACCGCGGTGACGAAGAACTCGACCCCGGTGCCGACGACCGATGCGACCGCCGCAACCGCAACGAGCGTCATGAGCGAGTCGACGCCCACCATCCGCTCGGCCACGACCGCGGTCCACCCCGCGGCGCACCCGGCGAGCGTCTTGCCCGACAGGTAGATCAGGAACCGCTCGAGCGGGCCCTCGCGGTGCAGCATCGCCGCCGCGCCGACGAGGCCCGCGGCAGCCGGGCCGAAAAGCACGGCCGCCAGCGCGAGCGGCATGAACGACACCGACACCTCGACGCGCGGCGAGACGCGCATGCTGCGCCCCTCCGCGACATGCGCGATGACTGCGAGGACGAGCACGACGTCCCACCGCCCCAGGCCGTGGAGAGACCACGACGCCGCCACCAGACCCAGAGCGAGCCCGGCGAGGACGGACGCATATACACGCACGCTTGTCAGATTCTGCACCTCCCCGTCACACGCTTGTGGTCAAGACTTGACATAGCGCAAACGGGTAGCTAGTCTCTCCCCCGTAAGGGGTACAAACGTGACGCGAGGGGGGAGGAACATCATGGGTATCAAGGGTTGGTAGGGACAAAGGTCGGCATCGGCGTTATCGGTACGCCGAGGGGTGAGGTTGAGCCCTTCTCGTCGACCGCGGGGTCCGGGGTCGGGCCCGGAATCCCCCGCAGCTCCCGATCCTGACGCGCCCCTGCGAGACGGCAGCGCCAAAGGCGCCGCCTCGCGGGGGCGCGGTGCGTTAAAAGAAAAACCGGTGAGCGCCTGGAGCAAAGCGCCCACCGGAGGACGGAAAACGCCGGCTCAGAGGCCGGTGGAGCACGACGCGCCGACACCTCGCGCGCGATGCGGCAGCGATCGCTGTTTCCAGTCCTGGTATCGGTGTTTCGGGCCGCGGGGCCCATCCCCCGACGGAGTGTCGGCAGCGGCGCTCAAGCCGGGCACCCCTGCCGCCGATATCACGCGTACGGGGCAGATTCAGCCCGCCGGAACGGCTCGCTCCAGCCGTCGGCTCCATCCACACGCTTTCATCCCAAGAGGTCTGACACATGAGCGACGCCGAGGCACAGCCGGAACAGCCCGCACGCGACGAGTCCGCAAGCGGGCTCCGACGCGCGATGGAACACCGGATGGCCTCGCTGCAGGAGGCCGAGGAGCGCCTCCAGCGCGAGCAGTCGGCCCTCCAGGAGCAGGCCAAGGTCGTGTTCGCCGAGCGCGAGGCACGGCTCGCCAGGCGCGAGCGCGAGCTCGCCAAGCGCGAGGCCGCCCTGGCCGTCAGCGAAGGGATCGCGTCGTCCAACACCGGTGGCGACGTCGACGCCGCTGACCGCGCCCGGTTCGAAGAGGGCGAAGCGCGCCTCGGCGAGCGCCAGGCCGAGCTCGATCGCCGCGAGCAGGCGCTCGTGGAGCGGGAGCGCGACCTCGCAGCCGCCGCCGCAGCCTCCCCCGCTCCGGCCGCCGACGGGTCGTCTCCTGTTGACAGCGCTCGCACGCACGAGCTCGAAGAGGCCGTGACGACGCTCGAGCGCCAGGTCGAGCACATGAAGAGCCAGCGCGAGCAGATCGAGCGCGAGCGCGACTCGCTCGTCGAGCAGCTGCGCGACCGCGGCGCCCTCGGTTCGGCCGAGCTGGCCGAGCGTGAGGCGCGCCTCTCGTCGCTCGAGCAGGAGCTCACCGACCGCGAGCACCGCGCCAAGAAGGTCGAGAAGGTCATCACGCAGAAGGAGCTGCACGTCGACGGCGCCCGCGCCGACCTCGAGCAGCGCGCCGCCGAGATGGCCGAGAACGAGCGGGCCTTCGCCGAGCGCGCAGCGGCTGTCGACGCACGTGCGACCGCCGCCGAGACCGCCGAGACCGAGACGCGTGCCCGGCTCGAGCAGCTCGAGACGCGGGAGGCCGAGTTCGCCCGGTCGTTCGACGAGCTCGCCACCGCCCAGGCGTCGCTCAAGGAGGCCACCGAGGCGCTCGAGAGCCGGTCAGAGATGATCGAGACGGCCGAGGCCAAGGTTGCCGCGATGCACGCCGACACCGACCGCAAGGTTGCCGAGGCCGAGCAGCGGATCGCCGCGCTGGCCGACCGCGAGAAGGAGCTCCAGCACGTCGAGGCCCGCCTCGCCGAGCTGGACACCCGCGACCGCGAGGTCGGGAAGGCCATCGCAGATCTCGAGGAGCGCGAGCGCGAGCTGCGCGACATCGACGGCCGCCGCCATGCCGCCGAGGGCGCCGTGACGCGCGCAGAGGCCGCCCAGAAGCAGCTCGAGGAGCGCAGGGCCGAGGCCGAGGCGCGGATCGCCCAGTGCGACGCCCGTGTGCTCGAGCTGGCCGACAAGGAGCGCCGCCTGACCGAGATCGACCGCCGGCTCGCCGAGTTCGACGTCCGGCAGGAGAAGCTCCAGAACGCCGAGGCCGAGATCGCCGCAGAGCGCGCGCAGGCCGAGAACCTCCAGCGCGAGGCGCACCGCCTCCAGAAGCAGGCCGAGCGGATGCTCGTCGACGCCGAGCAGCAGGCCTCGCAGGCCGTCGACCGCCTCGCCGCCGATCTGCGTGAGCGCGAGGCCCGCCAGGCCGTCGCCGAAGCCGACCTGGAGCGCCGCGAGGCGCGCCTCGACCGCCGCCAGGACACGCTGGACGAGCGCGAGCGCGACGTCGACAACCGCAACGACGCCCTCGAGCTGCGTGATGTGCAGATCAAGGAGCGCGAGGCGGACGTCGCCCGGCTCACCGTGCGCGCCGACAGGGTCGAGGCCGAGCTCGACGCCCAGCGCGCGGCCCTGGCCGACGCCGAGGATGCCGTGGCCCGCGAGCGGGCCGTCCTCCAGCGCCGGATGGCGGAGATCGAGAAGCGCGAGTCCGCCGAGCGCACCGACCTCGACGAGGCCGTCCGCTCCGCAGCAGAGGCGAGCGGCGGCCGCAAGGGCCTGCTCGGGCGCAACGGCGGCAAGTCCGTCGAGGAGCTCCACAACGCGCTCCGGACGAAGGAGGCCGAGCTTCAGTCACAGGAGCGTCGGCTGAGCGAGCTCAACGCCGCCCTCCAGCGGCGCGAGTCGGATCTCGACACCTACGCCCGCAAGCTCCAGCGCAGCGCGGCCGCCGAGGCGGCGAACGGCGGCGTGCGGCCGTCGGACTTCACCGTCGAGGAGCCCGAGGGGCACGACGAGCCCTCGCCCGACGACGACGATCCGACGCGCAAGCGGCTCCAGTTCTGGTCGCGCTAGCAGTTTCACGGCGTTGAAGCGTCGGCGCGCGCGCTGAGAACCCGGCCGGGCTGCGTAACACGCACCAGCGGTCGTGGCGGCGGCGAAGACCGCGCTCTTCGCCGCCGTGCGGCCAACCGTGCGTCAGCCCTTAAGGAGGGGGCCCGCGGGGGAACCCTGGGTTCCTCCGCGTTCCGATCCGTCCGACATGCTGAGTAGCGTCCGGCCGTGCTCCGGCCGCTCGAGCGCCCGCGCCGCCGTCCCGCTATCGGGGTCGCAGCCGCCGCCGCGTATGCCGCCACGTGGGTCGTGCCGGCATGGGGACGCCCCGGGTGCCTCGCTGTCGCCATCGGGCTGGCATGGCTCGCAGGAGCGCGGATCGGCGGCCTGATCATGGGCGCGGCCATCCTGGTTGCGCCGGTCGGGCTCCCCGCACGGATCGGCCTCTCGCTGGCGTCGGCGCTGGGCGGCGAGATCCTCGAGCACGAGAGGCGCGCCCGCCACGAGCTCCGCGCACGGTCCTTCACCGACCGCCTGACCGGCCTTCGCAACTACGACTTCTTCTCCGAGGCGATGGCCGCCGAGCTGGCCCGGGTGCGCCGCTACGGCGGATGCACGACGCTCGTCCTGATCGACCTCGACCGGTTCAAGGCCTACAACGACCGCCACGGCCACGGCGCCGGGAACCGCCTGCTCGCGTCTGTCGGCCGGGCGCTCCTGCACGAGAAGCGCGACGCCGACATCGCGGCGCGCTTCGGGGGCGAGGAGTTCGCGGTGCTCGTCCCCGGGCGGGCAACCGACGGAGTCGTGCTGGCCGATCGCCTCCGCCGCGCGATCGCCGAGGTCCCCGCCGGCCGGCTCGACCGCCACTCGGTGCCCGACATCGTCACGGCGTCGGCAGGCGTCGCCACCTTCCCGCTCGACGCACGCGACGGCGACGAGCTGTTCGAGATCGCCGACCGCGCGCTGTACGAGGCCAAGCGCCGAGGCCGCGACCGCGTCGTCACCGCCGCCGAGATCGGCTCCGCCGCCCTCCCCCGGGCCGTTTAGAGCAGATCGGCGCGCTCGGCGTCGAACCGGGCGGAGTGGAGCTGATGGTGGAACACCTCGACCGTGAGGTCGCGCGTGTCTCCGAACGGCCGGTCGACGAAGCGCACCACGCGGTCGTGGTAGAAGGGCACGTCGAGGTGGGCCCCCGAGACGAGGTTCAGCGACACCTCGCCGCAGCTCGGGCACGTCACGGCCACGCCGATGCACTCGTCGCGCGTCTCGGACGCCGGCGCGACCATGTTGAGGCTCGACGGCCACACGGGCTTCAGCCGCCCCTCGCGGCTGCAGTAGAGGCGCCACGGCCAGTTCCCGCGCTGGACCTCGCTGCGGGCGATCTCGGCGAGCTCGTCGCCCACCGGCTCGGTGCGCCCGGTGAGCAGGTTCCGGAACTCCACCTCGACGGGCGCGAGCGGGCCGTAGTCCAGGTCGGCGTGCGTCACGAGGCCCTGGTGCGGCTCCCCGCACGCGCAGTCATAGACGACGCGGTAGACGGCGGGATGGGCCGCCCCCGGCAGGCGCTCGAGCCGGCGGAACGCCGACAGGCTGACCCGCGTCAGCTCGCCGTCCGGGCGGTGCGGGCAATGAAACCGGTAGCTCGCTCGTAACGTGTCATACATGTTGCACTGTTTATCGACCCCGACGTCCGATCCTGTTAGCATCGCCGCGCGGTGCCCCGCATCGACCTCCGTAGCAAGGTCCGCGACGTCCCGGACTTCCCTCGGCCCGGGATCGTCTTCAAGGACATCATGCCCCTCCTGGCGGACGCCGAGGCCCTGCACCAGGCCGTCGACGACCTGGCGGTGTGGGCGGGCCCGCGGAACGTGGACGTCGTCGTCGGGGCCGAGGCCCGCGGATTCATCCTGGGTGCGGCGCTCGCCTACAAGCTCGGCTGCGGGTTCGTCGCGGCGCGAAAGCCGGGCAAGCTCCCATTCCTCACCGTCGGTGCGAAATACGCGCTCGAGTACGGGTTCGACGCGCTCGAGATGCACGTCGACGCCCTGAAGCCCGGCACGCGCGTCCTCGTCCACGACGATCTGCTCGCCACCGGCGGCACGGCACGGGCCAAGATCGACCTGGTCGAGCAGCTGGGCGCCGAGGTTGTCGGCGTGGCGTTCGTCGTCGAGCTCACCTTCCTCGGCGGCCGCGACAAGCTGTACGGCCACGACGTGCACTCGCTGCTCCAGTACGAGAGCGAGTAGCCGCGCAACATCGGGGTCTGACCCCGTTGTTGCGTCAGCGGGCGACGTCGCGCAGGTCGCGCACCAGCAGGAGGTGCGCGAGCTGGCTCGTGAGCTCGGCGAGCTGCTCGAGCTCCTGGAGCCCGGCCTCGCGCCGGTCGGCGTTCGACGAGCGAAGCGACGGGGCGAGGATCTGCTCGAGCAGCCCGGCCTCACGGCCGACCGCGGAGCGAAATGCCTTCAGGTGCCGCGCGGCCACGCCGTAGCGGGCCAGCCGCGCGCAGATGATCACGATGTCGACGTCGGTGCGCGAGTACGGCGTCCCGCCGCCCCGGCGCCGCCCGTCGAGGAGCTGGTACTCCTCGAGCTCGCGCACGAAGCCCGCGTCGGCGTCCGCGTCGGAGAGCAGCTGCTCGAGGCTGAGCGCGTCCTCCCCACCTCCGACGAGCCGCGGCCGCCGGCCGCTGCCGGCCGTCGATCGGCCCTGGGCGATCACCTGCCGGATCACCCTGAGCGGAAGGAACTCGTCGCGCTGCATGCGCAGGATCTCGCGCAGCTGGCCGACGTCGTCGTCGGAGTAGAGCCGGTAGCCGCCGGGCGTCCGGCGCGGGGTGATCAGCTTCTGGTCCTCGAGGAACCGGATCTTCGAGATCGAGATGTCGGGGAACTCCTCGTGCAGGAGCTTGCAGACCGTCCCGATCGTGAGCCGGGGCGGGCGCGGGGCCTCGGTGGGTGCGGGCTTGGCCGACATGTCACGGCCCCCGTTCGATGTAGGTGAGGCGGTACTTGCCGATCTGGAGCTCGTCACCGTCGGCCAGCCGGGCGGTGTCGACCCGGTGCCGGTTGACGTAGGTGCCGTTCAGGCTCGCGCGGTCGGTGAGGTGCAGGCCGTCGTCGCGGCGCTCGAGGATCGCGTGCTCGCGCGACACGGTGATGTCGTCGAGGAACAGGTCCGACTGCGGCGCTCGCCCGATCGTCATTCGCGGGCGATCCACCGAGAACTGTTCGCCGGCGCGCCCGCCGCCGGTGCGGATGACGAGCGTCGCCCCCTCCCCCGCCTCGTCGGCGCCGCCCGCCTCGGTTCCGTCCTCGTCGACGGCCTCGAAGCTCATGGTCGGCTCGCCCGCGTCAGGGTCGAGCAGGCTCGCGCCACAACGGCCGCAGAAGCGCGCGGCCTCGCGGTTGTGATGTCCGCACTCGGGGCAGTACATGCCTCGTCCTAGTCGGGAGCCGGGGCGTCGTCGAGCTCCGGCGGCGGCCCACGGTGGGCCAGGATCTCGGTGAGCCTCTCGATGTCGACCTCGGAGAGCGACGACTGCTCGCCGGCGTGGCGCCGCTTCACCCGGTCGACGAGCTCTGCCCGCAGGATGTCGATCTTGCCGTGCAGCAGGCGGCGGCGGTACGAGACCTCCTCCTCCTCGTGCACGTAGCGCTCGATGAGGGCCTTGAGGTCGTCGTCGGAGATCGTCGTGAAATCGGGCAGAACGTCCATGGCGTGGGTATCCGTTCGTTCGGGAACGCAGGTCAGTCTACTTCGCGGCGGCCGAATCCTCAAGCTCTGGTTGAGGGTTTAGACGGCGGCCGCGACGAACCCGTCGAGCATCGACCGGTACTTCGCCTCGAGAGCCAGCGAGTCCTCCCGCGTGGCGCCCTCCGCGTAGATGTGGAAGACGGGCTCGTCGGGGTCGGGGATGATCTGCGCCCACCCCGAGTCCTCGAAGACCTTGATGCCGTCCGTGTCGTCGACCTCGAGGCCCTTCACCGCCTCGATGACGAGGCGCATCGCCGTCCCCTTGGCCGACCACGGGCAGTGCGCCTGCTCGTGGACGAGCGTGCTCGCGGGCAGGTCGTGGACGAGCTCCGAGAGCGTCCGCCCCGATCCCGAGGCGATCTCGAGCACCTTCCCGATCGACATCACGGCGTCGTACGCGAGCAGGAAGTCGGGGAAGACGTACCCGCCCCCGGACGCGCCGGCGAAGACGACGTCGTCGGAGGCCGCCGCGGTCGCGAGCAGGTCGCCCTGTGAGGCCTTGGTGCGCCGGACGACGATCCCGTTGCCCTGCGCGACCTCCTCGACCATCCGGGTCTCGGTCACAGGCACCAGGAGCGCGCCGCTCGAGCCCGACCGCGACAGCTCGCGCACGAGCAGGAGCAGCGTCGTCTCGGGCGGGATCGCCTCGCCGTTCTCGTCGATCAGCCACACCCGCTCGGCCGCGTTGTCGATCACGACGCCCAGATCGGCGCCGACCGCGCGGACGAGCCGGCCGGTCTCGTCGACCGCGGTGGCGATGTCGAGGCCGCGCAGGCTCGGGCTGGAGTCGACGAACGCGTTCAGCGCGATCATCTCGACGCCCAGGTCGCCGACGAGCGACGGCATGACGAGCGACGCGGCCGAGAAGCTGTAGTTCAGGACGAGCCGCAGCCCGCGCTCGGCGATCACGTCGCGGTCGAGCGCGCCCAGGAGCTCCTGGACGTAGCTGCTCGTGGCCCGGGTCGGGTAGGTGAGCGTCCCGATCTCGCCCGGGCTCGTCCGGCGGAACTCCTGCCGCGAGAACGACCGCTCGATGCCCTTGATCGTGGCGTCGCTCGCGAGGATCCCGGGCGGCTCGAAGAACACGACCTGGATGGTGTCGGGATCGCCGGCCGCGACGCGGACGTGAAGGCCCCCGGTGCGCTCGTCGACGCGCATCTCGTGGCGGTTCACCGCGGGCAGCGACACGCGCAGGTCGGAGACGTTGATCCCCGTCGACACGAGCCCCGAGATGATCGCCCGCTTGATCATCCGCGACGCCGGGTGCGCGTCGCGGCTCGCGACGACCGACGCCCCCTTCGCGAGCGTCGTGCCGTACGCGGCGCCGATCCGGGCCGCGACCTCGGCCGTGATGTCGACGTTCACGAGCCCCGATGCGCCGCCCCGCCCGAAGATCGTCGTGATGCCGCGCGACTCCCAGATGAGGTTCGTGTGGATGGCGGCGCCGGCCTCGATCGTCTTGAACGGATACACCTTGACGTGCGGGTCGAGCACGGCCTCGGCCCCGATCGAGCACTCGTCGCCGACCGCGACGCCCTCGTTCAGGAGGGCGTGTGCGCGCACGTCGACGCCCTTCCCGAGGATCGTCCCGTCGATGCGGGCGCTGCGGCCGATGTAGCAGCCGGAGTCGATCAGGCTGCGCTCGGTCGTCGCGCCCTCCTTGACGACCACGTTCTGGCCGAGCACGGAGTACGGGCCGATTCGTGCACCGGCCTCGATCTGGCAGTAGTTCCCGATGACCGCCGGCCCCTCGATCTGGTTCAGGTCAGGGAGCAGGACGCCGTCGCCGAGGACGACGTTGTCGCGCAGGCGGATCCCCGACACCTCGAGCTCGATGCGGCCGTCGAGCGCGTCGAAGTTCGCCTTGCGGTACTGGTCGAGGTTCCCGATGTCCTGCCAGTAGCCCTCCACCAGGTGCCCGTAGACGGGCTTGCCGCGCCGCAGGAGGTCGGGGAAGAGCTGCTTGGAGAAGTCGTAGGACGCCCCGTCCGGCACGGCCGCGAGCACCTCCGGCTCGAGCACGTAGACGCCCGTGTTGATCGTGTCCGAGAACACCTGCCCCCACGACGGCTTCTCGAGGAAGCGCTCGACGCGGCCGTCCGAGTCGGTGATGACGACGCCGAACTCGAGCGGGTTCTCGACGGAGTAGAGCGCCAGCGTGGCCACCGCCCCTCGCCGCTTGTGCGCATCGACGAGCCCCGCCAGGTCGAAGTCGCACAGGGCGTCGCCGGAGATGACCAGGAACGTCTCGTCGAGCAGCTCGGCGGCGTTCTTGACGCTGCCCGCGGTGCCGAGCGGCGTCTCCTCGACCGAGTAATGCAGCTCGACCCCCATCTCACCGCCGTCGTCGAAGTACCCGCGGATCACCTGGGGCAGGTAGGCGACCGTGACGACGATGTCGCTCATCCCGTGCCGGCGCAGGAGGTCGATGATGTGCTCCATGCACGGCTTCCCGGCGACGGGAACCATCGGCTTGGGCTGGTTGGAGGTGAGCGGGCGCAGGCGGGTGCCCTCACCACCCGCCATGACGACGGCTTTCACGTCAGGCCTCCTGTGGTGCCACGGAGTAGAGGGCCCCGGCGACGAGCGACACAGCCACGCCGACCGCGAAGAGCACCAGCGGCCACGTGGCGGAGGTGGCCATCAAGAGCGCGAGCGCGAGCATGATGAGCGCCGTGGCCCACTTCCCGACGGTGTTGACGGTGACCTCGGTCCCCACGTGGCGCCTGCGGAAGAGGAACATGAGCCACACGTCGCGCGTCAGCACCGGGAGCGCGAGCCACCACGGCAGGCGCCCGGCGTACCAGAGCAGGATCAGCGCGATGTTGATCAGGAGCCGGTCGGCGATCGGATCCGCGACCCGGCCGAACGTCGAGGGCTCGTGGGCGCGGCGGGCCAGCGCGCCGTCCAGATAGTCCGTGAGCGAGGCGAGCGTGAAGATCACGGCCGCGGCGAGGCTCTGGCCGTCGTCCGCGGTCGCCAAGAGCACGGTGAACGGGAGCACCGCCAGCAAGCGCGCGAGGGTGAGCGCGTTGGCGATCGGTCTCAGCAATGGCGCAATTCTACCGGCCCGCGGCCTTCGCTTCGCTGGGCGCGCGGGCGCGGCGAGATGTAAGCGATTTGGAAGGACTTGCGCGCCGTCCTTGATCGTCCGCGCGCCCGGTCGATTTCCCGAGTGGGTCATGAGGATGCGACTGGGGGTCATCATCTTCACGCTGGGGGCCGCGTTTGTGGCCGGCGCCATCACCGCGCCGGCCACGAACGCCGTTACCGCACCACGCGTGCTCTTCGGTGCCTGGGTACAGCAGGGCACCGCGCCGACGCACGCCGACGCGGTGCGCGCCCTCGAGGCCCGGCTCGGCTTCACCCTCTCGATCGACAACCACTATCGCCCGTGGACGAACACGTTCTGGCGCGACGAGCAGGACGACATCGCCACCGGCCGCACGCCGATGGTCTCGTGGACCGGCCAGGGGACGACGGCCGCCGCGATCGCCTCCGGCTCCGAGGACGCGAACATCGCCCGCGTGGCCGACGCCGTGAAGGCGCTCGGAGGCAGGGTCCTCGTCCGCTTCGCCTACGAGATGGACCAGCCCAGGAGCGGTCCGCGCTACCTCGGCTCGCCCGCGCAGTTCATCGCGGCATGGCGGCACGTCTACGACATGTTCCAGGCGCGCGGCGTCTCGAACGCCCGCTTCGTCTGGGCGCCGATCGCCGCCAACTACGCGACGGGCGTCGCCCAGAGCTTCTATCCCGGCAACCGGTACGTCGACTGGATCGGAGCCGACGGCTACAACTGGTATCCGGGCCGACCCGGCTCGAAGTGGACAACATTCGGTGACATCTTCGCCGCTTCTACGCCTGGGCGGCGCCGCGGGGAAAGCCGCTGATCGTCGCCGAGACCGGCGTGCAGGAGGACCCTGCCGTGCCCGGACGGAAGGCCGCATGGTTCGCGGATGCGGCCGCGTGGATCCGCTCCCACAGCGCGATCCGGGCGGTTTCGTACTTCGACGGCATCTCGCCGAAGGGCTACGACTTCCGCGTCGACACGTCGAGCGCGTCGTTCGACGCGTGGCAGACGATGAGCCTCGGTTAGTACGGTTAACCCCACGTCCTGATCCGGACACAGGCGCTACTCTGCGGGCTTCGTGTCCGACCACGACGATGCACAGCGACTCGAAGAAGGGCGGCGGATCGCCCACTCCGGAGGCCTCGCCCGGGTCGCCGGGCACTGTGCGCGGCACCCGTGGCGGGTCGTCTTCACCTGGCTCGGCATCTTCTTCGCCCTGATCGGCCTGAACGTCGCCTTCCACGGCTCGCTCGTCAACGAGTTCAAGGTTCCGGGCACCGACTTCCAGAAGGCGACGGACCTGATCAACGCGAAGTTCCACGGCCAGAAGGGCGCGGCGCTCCGCGTCGTCATGGCCGCGCCGCCGGGTGAGCGCATCGACACGCCCGAGCGGGCAGGACGGCGGTCGCCAAGATGCTCGCGGTCAGCCAGGCTGCCGAGAAGATCGCTCGACGAGAGCGCGAAGGACGCGAGCACGATCACCGACCCGCTCGCCAAGGACTCGCATCAGCTCTCGAAGACCGGCCGGATCGCCTTCTTCGACGCCCAGTTCGACCGGACCGGGTTCGAGCTGCCACGCGCCGACGTGGTCAAGGTCGAGGACAGCCTGAGGGCCATCGGCGAGCCGGTCGGGATCCAGGTCGAGTTCACCGGCGACGCCGAGAGCCCGCCGCCCGAGCAGGGTGCGAGCGACATCATCGGCCTCATCGCGGGCTTCTTCGTCCTGATCATCCTGTTCCGGGCGCTCGTGCCCACGGCGATCCCGCTCATCTTCGCGATCGTCGCGGTGGCCACCGCGTTCCTCCTGCTCTTCCTCGCCGCCCGGATCACGAACTTCAACACGATCACCGAGATCCTGGTGCCGATGATCGGGCTCGGCGTCGGGATCGACTACACGCTGTTCATCGTCACGCGGTTCAGACAGCTGCTCCACGACGGGCTGGGGCCGCAGGATGCGGCCGCCGCAGCCGGCGCGACCGCCGGCCGGGCCGTGGTGTTCGCAGGGACGACCGTCGCCATCTCGATCACGGGCCTGGCGATCATCGGGATCGACTTCATCACCAAGCTGGGCATCGGGAGCGCGCTCGGCGTCCTGACGGCCGTGCTCCTCGCGAACTCGATGCTGCCGGCGGTGCTCTCGCTCCTCGGACACAAGATCGATCGCGGCCGCCTCGGCATGAAGCCGACAGACGACTCCCGTGCCGGCCAGGCCCGGACGCCCGTCGCCGCGTGGGGCCGCTTCGTCTCCCGCAACGCCAAGATCATGCTCCCCCTCTCGATCGTCCTGCTCCTGGCCCTGGCATCGCCGGTGCTGGCGGTCCGGCTCGGGCTCGCCGACTCCAGCACGGCGCCGAAGGATCAGACGACGCGCAAGGCCTACGACCTGCTCTCGTCGCCCGACGGGTTCGGCGCAGGGTTCACGGCCCCGATCCCCGTCGTGATCGACCTCGCCGACGACCACCAGGCTGCCGCCAAGCTCGAGACCGCAATGAAGCAGGTCCCGGGCGTGAAGGAGGTCGCCGCCCCGATCTACAACGCCGACACGCCCGATCAGGCGTCGGTCGCGATCATCAACGCGTACTCGCAGTACGCACCGCAGGACGTGCGCACCGACGACATCGTGTCCGAGCTCCGCGACAACACCATCCCGCGCGTGCTCGACAACTCCTCCGCGAAGGCCTACGTCTCCGGTGCCAATGCCGCGTTCACCGATATCGGCAACATCATCTTCAGCCGCGCGCCGTACTTCCTGCTCTACATCATCGGCGTCACGTTCGTCGTCCTCGCGATGGCATTCCGGTCGGTGGTGATCGCCACCAAGGCCGCGCTCACGACCCTCATGTCGGCGCTGGTCGGATTCGGAGTGCTCACCCTGGTGGTCCAGCTCGGCCACGGAATGGGCTTCATCGGCCTCGACCAGACGGGCCCGATCGAGAGCTTCGTGCCGCCGATCGCGTTCGCCATCCTCTTCGGGCTCTCGATGGACTACGAGGTGTTCCTCATGAGCCGCATCCGCGAGGAGCACATCCACGGCGAGGACACCGTCAGCGCCGTCAAGGACGGCATGGCCGGTGTCGGCCGGGTCATCCTGGCGGCGGCGCTCATCATGTCGAGCGTGTTCTTCTCGTTCCTCCTGACGCCCGACCGGGTGTCGAAGGAGTTCGGGCTCCTGCTCGGCGTCGCGATCCTGACCGACGCGATCATCATCCGCCTGACGCTCGTGCCGGCCCTGCTCACGCTCCTCGGTGAGCGCTCGTGGTACATCCCGGCCTGGCTCGACAAGGTGCTCCCGAACGTGACGATCGAGCCGCCCGGCCAGCGGCAGGACGGGCACGCTGCCGGAGCCCGCCGCGAGCCCGCCGCGGCGACGGACTAGCAACCAGCACGGTCCTCAAGAACGGGCTCGGCGCACCGATCACACGGGTGCATGCAGATCGATCCCGTTGACGCCAGGACCGCCGCCACCCGGGGAACCGGGGACGTGACGCGCCGGCACGCCTACCCGACGAGCCGCCCTCCGATGGCGGCCACGTCGTCCGAGCCCGATCCTGCATCGCCGAGCCCCGGCACCGGCCGCACCACGCCGACGACGCCTCCGAAGTTCACCCATCGCCTCCACGAGGCCCTCCACCGCGACGGCCGGATGGCCGACCTGGCGGGCGGCTTGACGCGCCACCAGGTCGACCGCATGCTCGCCGGTCTGCCGCCGGGCGGGTTCGGCGGCGACTTCGCCCACATGGGGCCGGAGCAGCTCAAGGCCCTCGCGCAGCTCATGCGCGGCGACGGCGGGCCCGTGACGCCCGGCCAGGCCAGGCGTTACACGTTCGACCCCTCGCTGCCGGTCGACGGCACGCCCCGGCCGGCCTGACGGCCGACGCTCTCGGCGGCCCGCTCGGCCATCCGGCGGTAGACAACAGCGCCGATCAGTGAGATCACGCCCACGGCGATGAACGACACGGCACGCGCCATCGCCTCGAGCTGGGCCAGGTCGAACAGGAACAGCTTGGCGAGCGTCCCGACGAGGAGCGCGATGCCCCCGATCCTGAGCGTCGCCGCGTCGCGCCGGAAGCCGAACCACACGAGCAGGAGCGCAATGCCGGCCCATGTGGCGCTCACCAGCGTGTGCCCGTTCTCGAACGACCGCTGGCTGTACTGGTACCAGAGGAAGCCGTTCACGATGACCGTCGAGACGGCGTAGAGCACACCGACCACGGCGGCCCAGAACGTGGCCCGCCGCATCTCAGACGACTCCCAGACGTAGGCCGGGAGGTGGCGGACCGAGAACACGGTGAGCGCGACGGCGACGGCGATGACCGACAGGTCGGCCGAGAGCACCAGGTGGCCGCTCACCACGCCGTTTCGG
The DNA here is from genome assembly GCA_963706075.1 of uncultured Actinomycetes bacterium. Classification (GTDB taxonomy): domain Bacteria; phylum Actinomycetota; class Thermoleophilia; order Gaiellales; family JAICJC01; genus JAICJC01. The sequence goes on along the minus strand of CAVPLP010000005.1, from coordinate 67,549 downwards.
GTGAGGCCGATCGCCGGGAACGCGAGCAGGTTCCCCGGCGGCACGGCCGCGAGCGCGTACCCGGCCGCCGCCGCGATGTGCGCCGCGGCGGACAGCTGGAGCCGCGGCTCCCGCAGACGCCGGGCCAGCTCGACCTGGAGCGCGCCGCTCAGGGCGAGCACCGCGATCAGCACGTCGCCGTGCAGGAGCGTGACCGCGCCGATTCCGGCCGCCGTCAGGGCCGAGACCCAGTACACCGACAGCAGGTCGCGCGTCCCGGCTCCGAGCCGCCAGACGAGGGCCGTGAGCGCGAGATAGATGCCGGCGAGCGCGACGAACGCGAGCCCGCGCTCGTCGCCTCCGAAGAGCGCCCCGACGGTTGCGAACGCGAATGCCGCGCCTCCCACCGAGATGCAGACGGCGACGCCGTCCCACCGGCGGCTGCCGGGCCACGTGCGCCGCAGCACGGTCGCGGCCTGGTAGACGGCCCAGTACGCCGTGGCAGCCGCGAGCACGTCCACGGGGACCGCGAACGGCCTCGGCTGGTCGGCGGCGGCCGCGATCATCGCGAGGGCCTCGGCCAGCGAGATCCCGGTCGCGACGCCGATCAGCCACAGCCAGTCACGCTTGACCCACAGGACGGCCGCACCGACCGCCAGGATGGTCACGAGGACCATCGAGAACGGCGTCACGGCGTGCTCCGACACCGGCGGCGCGATCATGGCGCCGGCGAGGCCGAGCACCGCGAGCGGCTCTGATGACCATCGCCAGGCGATCGCGACGGCAAGGCCGGCGATGGCAAGCGCCAGCGGCAACCCCGCGGCCTTCGGCACGAGGTGGTACAGCTCGACCGCCGCGAAGAGCGACACGTAGAGGCCCGCGACGGCGGTCCCGGCGGCGGCAAGCGCCTCGAGCTCGTCGCCGTACCGGGCGCGGAGCACGAACGCGGCGCCGAGCAGCACGCTCGAGACGGCCACGCCGAAGCCGACGCGCGCCCCCGGGCCCACCCATCCGCGCTGTTCGGCGAGCGCGTAGAGAAAGACGATCCCGAGCAGGGTCACGACGCCCGCCAGCCATCCCAGCGCACGGAGCGCGAACACCTCGGAGAGCGTCCAGCGCGGGCCGGCAGGAGCGGCAGGAGGCACCGTCGCCTGGGACGCCGGCTCCGGGAGCTTCACCGGCTCGGGCGCGAGCGCGGCCGTCGCCGCTGCGACCGCCGAGCCGCACCGGGTGCAGAAGCGCGTGGTCGGGTTCTGCAGGTTGCCGCACCGCGCGCAGGCGACGGCCGCCTGCGGTTCTGGCTTCGGCGGAGCCGGCAGCGGCGGGACCACCGTGACGGTGAACGGGGCCACGGTCGTCGTGCCGGCGGCGTACCGGGCGATGTCCGCCGACGCGTCGGCGATCTCGCGCGAGAGCGCGTCGAATCGCCCGCTCACGTTCTCGAGCAGGATGCGGAGCTCGTCATCCATCGTTCGTGCCTCCTGGCATGGGCGTCATGGCGTGCATGCGCCCAAGGTAGGAGCTGGAGCCCGCCATGGCGTCGGGGAGATCCCTACGTGAGACGACCACCGCATGACGCGGCGGTGGGGCTCCCGTCGTCGTGCCGGAAAACGTCACAAATACCACGTTCCGGGGATGACGTCCGCACAGGACCATGACTAGCGTCCGCATCTCACCCAACGCCGGGAGACACCGGGATTGGGTGCGCCGCGTCTCGCCGCCCGACCGACCTCGGAACGTGCAGTCTGGACGTGCGTCAACCGTCGTCCTCCCCACTCGGGAGGCGAGACGCGGCCCCTCAGGCGATGACAGACCGATCGGCACGTTCACCGGCGGAAGCGCTTCCCTCCAGCTTGTCCGAGACCGAGCAGGCGATCGCGGTCGCACGGGTGAGCGACGCCGCCTTCGTCGACGTCAGCGACGGGTTCTGCGCCCTCGTCGGGAGGCGGCGCGACGAGCTGCTCGGGCGGACGGCGGCCGAGCTCGGGATCAGCCACCGCGACCGGCTGGACTGGCTGATCTCGCGGTTTCCCGAGCGCGGTCGAAGCCACCACCAGCAGCGGGTGTTCGAGACGCCGCGGGGCCGCGTCCTGGCCGACATGGACATCCACGGCATCGAGATCGGCGGCGAGCGCCTGATCGTGTCGGTGATCACGGCGGTGTCCGATGCCGCGAGCCCGCACGAGACCGTCCTCGGCGCGATTCTCGAGGCGACGCCGCTCGGAGTCGTCCTCTACGACCGGGACATTCGGATCGTCCGGGTCAACAGGGCGGTCGAGCGCATCGGGCGCGTCCGGCCCGAGCACATCGGGATGCGGCTGGTCGACGCCGTGCCCGACGCCGACCCTGACGTCCTGGCCGCGATCGCAGGCGTCTTCGAGACCGGCGAGCCGGTGGTCGCGATGGAGGTGGCGGGACGAGACGACGACTCCTACCTCATGACAATGTTCCCGGTCACGCGAGGCTCGGCGGACGTGGAGATGGTCGGATGCATGTTCATGGACGTCACCGACCGCGTCGCCGCCGAGCAGGCGCTGGCCGAGAGCGAGCGCCGCCGCCGGGAGATCCTCGGCAGCATGCTCCAGGCGGAGGACGTCGAGCGGAGCCGCATCGCGACCGAGCTCCACGACGACACCGTCCAGGTGATGGCGGCGGCCGTGCTCGCGCTCGACCGGGTCTCGCTGGTGGCGTCGCGGAGCGGGGCGGATGATCTGGCGTCGGCCGTCTCGATGGCACGCGCGACGCTCGAGGAGGCCACCGAGCGCGCCCGCCGGCTGATGTTCGAGCTGCGTCCGGCGATCCTCCACGACCAGGGCCTCCTCCGGGCGCTCCATGTCCTCGTCGCGCAGATCGCGAGGGAGGTCGGCGCCGAGGGCACCGTGGCCGGGATCTCGAGGCGGTACGACCTGGCCGTCGAGGAGCTCGTCTACCGCTGCGCGCAGGAGGCGCTGGCCAACGTTCGCAAGCACGCGCGGCCGAGGACGATCGTCGTCAACTTTGCAGACGACGACGCGGTGCTACGGATCGATGTCCGCGACGACGGATGCGGCTTTGACGTCGAGTCCGTGCGGTCGCGGCCGGATGCCGCCCTCCACTTCGGCCTCGACACCATGATCGAGCGCATCCGCGCAGCGGGCGGCGAGGCTGCGATCGACTCGGAGGTCGGCTCCGGAACGACGGTCTCGTTCACGGTGCCGCTCGCCGCGCCGGTCGCGCACGACAGCCGGTAATCCAGAGCACCTCGCTGTTGCGACTCGGTTGCGGGTGTGGGAGCCTCGCGACGATGGCCGAGGCGCCCGGCACCCCTGCTCCGGTGTTCTCCACCCTCGACGAGGCGGTCTCGGTGCTGCGCTCCCGCGGACTGCGAGTCTCGACGCCTCGGCGGATCCTGCTCGAGGCCCTGCTGGGGACGGATCGCCTGGTCACGGCCGAGGAGATCGCCGAGGGGCTCGACGGGCGACGGCAGGCCTGCGACGTCTCGGTCGTCTACCGCAACCTCGAGACGCTGGAAGCTCTGGGGCTCGTGCGCCACGTCCACCTCGGCCACGGGCCAGGGCGATACGCACTGGCGACCGGTGGCGAGCGCGAGTATCTGGTGTGCGAGCGCTGCAGCGAGGCGCGCGCGGTCCCGCCGAAGGCCATGGAGCCGATCCGGCGCGAGATCCGCGACCGGTTCGGCTACGTCGCTCGTTTCACCCACTTCCCGATCTCGGGGCTGTGCGGCGCGTGCGCGGCGGCCGAAGAGGACGACCGTGGGGAGTGACGACCCGGCTACCGGCGGAGGTTCGCTATGGCTGGGATGGACGCGGACGCTCTCTCGGGCGGAGTGGGTCCGGCTCGGAGCTTTCGGAGCCGCAGTCCTGGGTCTCAACATCGTGGGATGGGGCCTCTTCGTCTTCTACGCGCACGGGAACCCCGCGCTGGCCGGTCTGGGGACGCTGGCGTTCACCTTCGGGCTGCGCCACGCCTTCGACGCCGATCACATCGCGGCGATCGACAACACGACCCGAAAGCTCCTCCAGGACGGCCAGCGACCGCTAGGGGTGGGGTTCTTCTTCTCGCTCGGCCATTCGACGATCGTGTTCCTGTTGGTGGGCGGGTTTGCGGTTGCGGCCAAGACGGTGCACTCGGAGATCCCGGCGTTCGAGGACTACGGCGGATATCTGAGCGCGACGGTCTCGGGCACGTTCCTGTGGATCATCGGCATCCTGAACCTGATCGTCCTGATCGACATCCTCCGCATCTTCTTCGAGATGCGTGAACGGGCGTACGACAGGGAGCGGCTCGAGGCTCGCCTGCTCGACCGCGGGCTCATGAACCGGTTCTACCTCGGCAGGCTCTCGCAGCGCATCGACGCCAGCTGGAAGATGTACCCGTTGGGTGCACTGTTCGGGCTCGGGTTCGACACGGCGACCGAGGTGGGGCTGCTGGCGATCTCGGCAGGCGTCGCGACCCACCACGTCCCGTTCCTCGCAGTGCTGTCGCTGCCGATCCTGTTCGCGGCGGGCATGTCGCTCATGGACACCGCAGACGGCGCGTTCATGAGCCAGGCGTACGGGTGGGCGTTCTCCAACCCGATCCGCAAGGTCTACTACAACATCACGGTCACGACGCTCTCGGTGACCGTCGCCCTCCTGATCGGGTCGATCGAGCTCCTCCAGGTGCTCTCGGCCAAGCTCAGCCTCGAGGGCGGCTTCTGGGACTGGCTCAACAACCTCGACTTCGGCCACATCGGATACGCCATCGTGACCGCGTTCGTGGTCACCTGGGCCGTCTCGATCGCCGTGTGGAAGAAGGGGCGCATCGAGGAGCGCTGGGGCAGCATGGTCGGGGACGCGTAGGCGCTACCGGCGTCCGCTGCTCGCGCGCGGCAGGGTAGGACGACTCGGGCGCGAAGGGTGCTGACATGATCTTGCCGTCGCTCGCCGCGACAGCCTCCTCCGGCCGGTCGTTCTCCGGTTGGGCCTACGACGTCAGTAAGAGCGTCGCAAGCGCGATCCTCGTGGCCTTTGGAATCGCGGTCGTGGGCAAAGGCATCGGCTGGGGAACATTCACGCGGCTGAAGTGGACCACGTTGTTGGTGGTAACCCCGCTCGTGCTGCTCGAGATGCTGATCATCCTGGGGGCGATCCTCAACGGAGTGCCGGACTCCACCGGCGACCTCATCAGCTGGGGCTTCCTGATCGGCCTCGGCCTTTTCATCGTTGGGGTCTGTCGCCGCCGGCACTTCCTCGAACCGGCGCCACTCGTCACGAGCTCGCATCTGGACGCGGCGGCCCGCTCCGACGTACCCTGAATCAGAAGACGTTCACGGCGCGGGCTACGACAAGGCTCAGGATCGCCAGCGAGATCAGCGATTCCAGCCCCATGGAGCCCTTCGCGCACATCGTCAGCGGCATCGCGTCGGTGGGGCTGAATGCAACTGAGTTGGTGAGGGCGAGGTAGAGGTAGTCACCAAACCGTGGGCGCCACCCCGGCGCCAACTGCGGGTTTAGCTGCTGCGGAAACGCGAAATCCGGATGCGGGTTCTGGTGGTGGGCGCGTGCTGCGGCTCCTCCGGCATCGAGCTCCCAGAAGAGCAGCCCAAAAGCGATGATGTTGCAGAGCCAGACATTCACCCCGGTTGAGAGCAGTTCGCTCGCGCTGTTTGTCGTTGGGCCGCCCACGATCAGTTCGTGGATGAGCTTCGCTGTTGCCCAAAGCGCGCTCGTCACCAGAACCGCGACCAGGGCGATCGACAGCAGCCGGAGCTCTCTGGATCGCCGTGTGATCTGCCCTGGGTCGCCCACTGCGAGCGCCACCAGCAGTGCCGCTTCGACAACCGGGAGCAGCCAGGGCGGCCCGACCGACAGACGATCCGGCAGCAACCACGTCAAGACGCCGGCCGCGACCACCGCGCCGGCCATTGGCCAGCGGGCCTCGCCTATCACGCCATCCTGTGTGGGTGGTGCCGACATATGTGCAGGCGCCGGTCGAGAGCACGCACGACCTAGCGCTTGCCCGCACCGAGCGACCCATAGGAGCCGCCGGCACGGTCACCGCCGATGCGCTTGCGGAACACGTAGTAGGTCCAGCCCTGGTAGAGCAGGATGAGCGGTGTGAAGATCGCTGCCGCGACGGTGATCACCTGGAGGGCGTAGTGCCCGGTCACGGCGTTGGAGATCGTCAGGCTGTTGGCGAAGGTGGGGTCCGAGACCAGCACCCGCGGGTAGAGGCCGGTGAAGATGGTCGCGATGAGGCCGATGGCGCCCAGTCCCGTGGCCGTGAACGCCCAGCCGTTTCGGTGGGTGCGTGTGAGGATCAGCGCGAGGATCAACACGATCGCGGTCAGCACGGCCGGAATGCTCGTCGGCAGAATCGCGCGATCGTTGTTGTCGTGTGCGACGAGCACGGACCATGCCCCCACGCCGGCGCCGAGCACGATGGCGGGTACCGCCAGCCGCCGGGCGGTGCGCGACGCTCGTTCGCGGAGGTCTCCGACGGTCCGCAGGGTCAGATAGGTCGCCCCGTGCAGGGCGAACATCGCCACCACCGCGAGCCCGGCGGCCACCGTGTAGGGGGTGAACAGGTCGACGATCCCGCCGGTGAACACATGCGAGGAATCGAGCGGCACGCCCTCGACGAGGTTGGCGAGTGCGACTCCCCAGAGGAAGGAGGCGCCGACGCTCCCGATCGTGTTCGCCCACAGCCACATCGCCCGCCAGCGCGCCCCTTCGTGCTTCTCGCGCCACTCGAACGAGACCACACGCACGATCAGCAAAACGAGGATCAAGAGCAGTGCGACGTAGAAGCCGGAGAACAGCGTCGCATACCAGGCGGGGAACGCGGCGAAGGTCGCTCCGGCAGCGACCACGAGCCACACCTCGTTGCCATCCCATACCGGCCCGATCGACTCGAACATGAGGCCGCGCTCGCGCTCGTCGCGAGGCAGTATCGGCAGCAGCATGCCGACGCCGAAGTCGAACCCCTCGAGCAGGAAGTAGCCGCTCCAGAGGAAGCCGATCACGACGAACCAGACCTCCTCGAGGCCCATGTCATGCACCTCCCGGCTGATCCGCCGGCGGTGGATCCAGCCGGGCGTAATGCCGCATCAGGACGAAGTCGACGACGCCGAGCGCGGCGTACAGCAGCACGAACACGGTCAGGCTGAACGCGACCGTGGCGGTGCTGAGGCCGGTGGAGACCGCGTCGGAGGTCTTCAGCAGGTTCTGCACGATCCACGGTTGGCGGCCCATCTCGGTCAGGATCCAGCCGGCAGTCGCGGCGATGTACGGGAACGACATCGCCACCACCGCGACCCACAGGAACCACCGCGTCGTGTGCAGCTTCCGCTTGCGGTACAGCCACGCCCCCACCGCGGCGACGAGGAACATCGCCACCCCGAGCATCGCCATCACCCGCATCGACCAGTACATCAACCTGACGTTCGGCAGGTAGTTCCCGCGCCCATACGACCGCTGCTCCTGCTGTTGCAACTGGTTGAGCCCCTCGACCTTGCCGCTGAACGAGCCGGTCGCCATCCACGACAAGACCCGCGGGACCGTTATCGAGAAGCTCGGTGTCTCGTCCTGCTCCGAGAACCCGCCGATCTGGAAGAGCGAGAAGCCGCACGGCTCGCAGGTGTTCCATTGCGCCTCTGAGGCTGCGATCTTCATGCCCTGCGCGCTGGTGACCGCCTCGCCGAAGCGGTTGCCCACCGACAGCTGGATCAGCGTCGCCGGCACCGCGACGATCAGCGCCAGCTTTGCAGCACGGCCGAACAGCTCGACGTCGCGCTCGCGAAGCAGGTGCCAGCAGCTGATACCGAACATCACCATCGAGCCGAAGATCAGGCCGGCGAGGACGACGTGGATCCAGGCGATGACCGCGAAGCTGTTCGTCAGGAGCGCCGACACGCTGGTCAGCTCCGCTTTGCCATCGACCACGTCGTAGCCGACCGGGTGTTGCATCCACGAGTTGGCCACGAGGATCATGTAGGCCGACAGCCAGGACGCCAGTGCCGCGATCCAGATCGTGGCCAGATGCAGCCCGCGCGGCAGCTGGTTCCAGCCGAAGATCCAGAGCCCGAGGAAGGTCGCCTCCACCATGAACGCCGCCAGGCCCTCGATCGCCAGCGGCGCACCGAACACCCCTCCGACGAAGTTTGAGTACACCGACCAGCTCATCCCGAACTGGAATTCCTGCACCAGCCCGGTTGCCACGCCGATCGCGAAGTTGATCAGGAACAGCGCCCCGAAGAAGCGGGTCAGCCGCAGCCAGGCATCATCCTGCGACCGGTACCACAGCGTCTGCATGATCGCCACCAGCGGCGCCAGCCCGAGCGTGAGCGGCACGAACAGGAAGTGGTAGATCGACGTCGTCGCAAACTGTATGCGCGCCAGATCCACTGTCGTCGATGCCAGCGGCGCCATCCCGCGAATGCTTGAAGGAGGCGGGGTCTGGCACATCGCCCAAACGGGATGAACCGCACGCTTCGTTGAGGGTGGACAGGATCGTTCGGCCTGCAGACGGCGGCTCAACTGGCTGAGGGGGGCGAGCCTGAGAGCCCGCCGACATGCGGCCGAGACCGGCGCGGTGTGCTCGTCGCAGTCGATGCGCCCGGAATCTCTCCGTCCCGCCATCGCCGCGGCGCGTGCGCCGATCTGATGCTCGCTCCGTCGCCCGACGGGGGCTGCTGCGCGATCCGGGCACACCCTCATCCATGACGCGGTCGACTCCCACCTTCGGCACCGGAACACGAGCGACAAGCGGCGCCAATGGCAAGACGGCGGTCAGCCCTATCCATCCCGTTCGCAACGCCGCACAGGCCGCCAATGGACACCCCGTGTGGTCCCGGTCTGGTCTCGGCCGTACGGCACTCGTCGCCGACCTGAACGAGGCTGGCGCGGTCGCGGCGAGTCCGGCCGGCGGCAGCCGTTTTAGGGGAGCGCGAACTGAGGTCGCTGGTCGGCTCGCCTCCGGCGCGCTCGGCGGCCGTCTGCGAGAGCCTGGCCGCTGCCGGGCTCTCGCCGGTCGCTAGCTCGGTGCGTGGACGACGATCACCGGCCTCTTCGACCGGCGGACGACGTCGGCCGACACGCTTCCGAGGAGCGAGCCGGCGATGCCACCGTGGCCCCGTGTCCCGACGACGACGAGGTCGGCGTCCCGACTCTCCGCGATCATCGCGATCTCCTGGGCCACGTCGCCCTCGAAGACCTCGAACTCGGCCTGGACTCCAGCGTCCTCGGCCATCGTCCTCGCGGCGTCCAAGGCTGTGCGGGCTCGGTTCAGGTGCTCGTTGACCCTGCCCATATGGACCGAGCCACCCAGGCGGTCGGATACGTGCGCAGCGACGGCTACGACCAGCACCTTCGCACCCAGCCGCTTGGCGAGGTCGAAGCCCTCCGAGAGGGCCGCCTCGGATCCCTTGGACCCGTCAGTTCCGACGACGATCGTTGCCATCGGTCCCTCCTTCCGTTCGCCGACCAGGACGTTCCGGCCGAACCGCGCCTACCTACAGCAGCCCGTTATCCGATCATCTCATAACGGGTGATCTTGCCCTCGTAAATCGTCAACTGGATACGACGCCGACGTGAGTAGGCGAAGTCGCCTGTTTCCTTCAACCGATATATCTCGCGCACGTCGCACGCGAGCCGGCCGTCGCCGTCGTCCACCCAGTCGTGTTCCTCGAACTCGTAGTCGAAGCTCTCTGGCGACGATCCCCACGTCCACTCCCGTCTCATCTCATCGATACCGTGCAGCGTGCGTTTGGGTGTCACCCATTCCACATCGGGAGCAAGGAGTGTGTATACGACTTCGCGGTCGTTCGTCCTCACTGCCGCTTCGAGAGCCACGCGGAACCTCTCTGCGATCTCGACGTCCTGCGTCCCCATCACCCGATCGTAGTCGGTTCCGTCGGGGCAGCGCGATTGCCCGGCCCGGGAACTCCGGTGATCAGTGTGCGGTCACCGGAGGGAGCGATCACGGCGCCGCCGCGGTCCGATGGCCTCAGGCGCAGTTCAGCGGCCAGGAGCCCATCTCCCCTGGCCGGTGGTGGTAGGTCGTCGGCACCGCCGCTGTCCCTGTTGTTCGGCGACCATCGCGTGGTCGGCGGAGCTAGACGAACGCGTGGCACGTTTCGCACCTCTCGTGCTGCCGATTCGCCGGCGGACCGTCCCAACAGCCACGCTAAACATGCCGTTTACAGCGGAAAAGTGAGTCGGGGCGAGAGGATTTGAACCTCCGACCGCCCGGCCCCCAGCCGGGTGCGCTACCAGACTGCGCCACGCCCCGCGAGTGCCGAGTATACCGGGAACCGGTCCGGCCTTCGGCCTGTCTTAGAGGGTGACATGCAACAGGCCATCGCCCTTCCGCTCCCGCGCGGCGCCCGCGTCACTGCGTACCATGAACCGGTGGATATCGGGTCTGACGAGGCGCTCGCGCGCCGCGCTGCGCGCGGGGACGAGGCCGCGTTCGAGCAGCTTGTCATCCGCCACCAGGACAAGCTCTACACCCTGGCGCTGCGCGTGACGCTCTCGGAGGCGGATGCCTACGACTGCGTGCAGGAGGGGCTCATCGCCGCCTGGCGGGCCCTCCCCCGCTTCCGCGGCGATGCCCGCTTCTCGACGTGGATGTACCGGATCGTCGTCCGCAAGGCCTACGACGCCATCGACCGCCGGAAGCGCACGCCTGAGCCGGTCGAGGAGCTGCACGCGGTCGCCCCCGAGGCGCAGACCGAGGCGCGACTCGACCTCATCGCCGCCCTTGAGAGCCTCGACCCGGACTTCCGCGTCGTGGCCGTCGCATGCGACATCCTCGGGATGTCGATGGAGCAGGCCGGCGAGATGCTGGAGCTGCCGACGGGCACGGTCAAGTCACGCCTTCACCGTGCGCGCGAGCAGCTCGCGCAGACCCTTGAGCCGGGCAGGACGGGATGAGCGAGCGCGAGCACGACCACGACGAGATCGCCCGCCGGCTGCGCGAGTCGGGCACGGTCCCGGCGCCCGAGCGGCTCCAGGGTGAGGTCATGGACCAGGTTCGGGCCGAGCCGCGCCTGCGGCCGGCGCGACGCTCCTTTCTCATGCCGGTCATGCCCTACGCCGCCGCAGCGGCCCTGCTCGCCGTGCTCGTACTCGCCCTCTCCCACCTGGGCGGCGGGTCGGGAGGTAGCGCCTCATCGAGCGAGGGCGCCGGGGCGACGGCGGGGGCGAGCCGGTCCCCGTCATTGCAGCAGCCAAGCAACGACTCGGCCAGCCCAGAGGCGCTGGACTACCGCGCGATCTTCCGCATCCCGCCGGCGGCTCTTCAGAATGCGGCCCTCGCCCCGTACGTCAAGGCGCACGCATCCGCAGCACCCACGGTCGTCCTCGCCGTCCCGTCCGCCCGATTCAACGAGTACCGGCAGCGGCTCCGCGCAATCCAGGAGCGCACGCGTGGCGACGACACCATCCGCGTGATCCTCCGCCCCGCGCGCTAGCTACACAGCTGCCCGTAGACCCGGTCTGCCCGGCGCGGATCGCCGTGCAGCGCCTCGCCGATCCGCCGGATCCGGTATTCCAGGAACCGGTCGGGCGGCACCTCCAGAGCGTTGGCGATCCGCTCGATCACCGGGTCGGCCGGAGGCGGCCGGTTCCCGTGGGCGAGGTGGTTCAGATAGCCCGCCGAGAGCTCTGTCATCTCGGCCAGGCGCCGGTACGACACGCCGGACTGCGCCATCAACTCGCCCAGCCCTGGGTCGAACGGAACACTCCTGGTAGCCGATGCCGTCTTCGCCATCAGTACCCCCGCCCGGATACTACGCCTCCGAGAGGGCTGCCTGCACGGCGGCGCCCACATCGCCGACCGGTACCGGACGCTGCTCCCGCCCACGGCGCACCTGGACGTCGGCCGATCCGTCGGTCGCGGTCCGCTTCCCGACCGTCACCCGGACGGGACAGCCGAGCAGCTCGGCATCGGTGAACTTCGCCCCCGGGCCGGCCGCGCGGTCGTCGAAGAGCACCTCCGCCCCGGCCTCGATGAGCTCTGTGCGGAGGTCGTTCGCGATCGCACGCTGCGGGTCCGACTCGTCGCCGATCACCACCATGTGCACGTCGAACGGCGCGATCGATGCCGGCCAGATGATGCCCGCCTCGTCGTGGTTCTGCTCGACGGCCGACGCTGCGATCCGAGCCGGGCCGATGCCGTAGGAGCCCATGACGATGGGATGCTCCTTCCCCGCCTCGTCGAGGTAGTTGGCGTTGAGCGGCACCGAGTACCGCGTACCGAGCTTGAAGATGTGGCCGACCTCGATCGCCGGTTCGATGTGCAGCACGCCGTCAGCGCACGCCGCGCACGCGTCGCCCTCGGACACCTCGCGCAGGTCGTGGAACTCGGCCTCGAAGTCGCGGCCCGCCTCGACACCGCGCAGGTGCCAGCCCGTGCGGTTCGCGCCGCCGACGTACTGGCCCTCGCGAAGCGACTCGTCGGCGATGATCGGCACCTTCACGCCGACCGCCCCGATCGACCCCGGGTCTGCGCCGAACTCCGCGCGGATCTCGTCGGCCGTCGCAGGCCGGTACGGCTTCCCGAGCGCCCGCTCGGTCTTCATCTCGTGCAGGCGATCGTCTCCGCGTACGAGCGCAAGCACCATCTCGCCGTCGGCGACGATCGGCATCGCCTTGGCCGTGGCCGCCGGGTCGATCCCGAGCATCTCGGCCAGGCCGTCGATCGTGGTCACGTCCGGCGTCTCGATCTCGACCGGCGCATCGAGCGGCGGCGGCAGCTCGGCGCGGCGCGCCCGCGACGTGGCCACCTCGACGTTCGCCGCGTAGTCGCAGTTCGAGCACCGGACGAGCTCCGCCTCGCCGTTGGGGCTCGGCGCCACGAACTCCTCGCCGCCGTGGCCGCCCATCATGCCGACGTCGGCCTCGACCGCAAACGTCTCGAGGCCGCAGCGGTCGAAGATCCGCATGTACACCGCGCGGTGCTTGGCGTACGACTCCTCGAGGCCGGCCAGGTCGCGGTCGAAGCTGTAGGAGTCCTTCATGATGAACTCGCGCGTGCGCAGGATGCCGCCCCGTGGGCGCGGCTCGTCGCGCTCCTTCGTCTGCTGGTGGTACCAGATCTGGGGCAGCTCCCGGTACGAGCGGATCTCGCGGGCGGCGTGCCAGGTGACGCACTCCTCGTGGGTGATCGCGAGCGCGTATGGCTTCCCGGACGAGTCCTCCAGCTTGAAGAGGACGTCGATGTCGTACCGATCGGTCGCCCGCCAGAGCTCGGCCGGCTGGAGCACGGGCATCAGCATCTCGAGGCCGATCGTGTCCATCTCCTCGCGGATGATCCCCATCGTCTTCTGGAGCACCCGCCACCCCAACGGCAGATAGGTGTAGAGGCCCGAGCCGACCTGGCGCACGAACCCGCCCCGGACCAGGAGCCGGTGACTGATCGCCTCCGCATCGGCCGGGTCGTCCTTGAGCGTCGGGATCAGATACTTCGAAGCGTCGACGCTGCGACTCACCGAGCCGCGGCCTTCGCTCGCGGGCGCGCCGGCGGCAGGTGAATGGGCCGTCCGAGCGCGACGAGCGCCGCCTCCTTGACCGCCTCGGCAAGCGTCGGGTGGGCGGCGATCGAGTCGGCGATGGTCTCGATCGTCGCCTCGGCCGTGATCCCGATCACGCCCGCGTTGACGAGCTCGGTCGCCTGGACGCCCACGATGACGAGGCCGAGGAGCTCGCCGTAGCGCGTCTCGTGAATGGTCTTCGCAAACCCGGTCCGCTCGCCGTACATCTGCGCGCGACCCGACGCGGCCATCGGGAACTTGCCGATGACGACGTCGTCTCCGTGCGCCTCCCGAGCCTGGGCCTCGGTCAGGCCGACCGCCGCCACCTCGGGATCGGTGTAGACGCAGCGCGGCACGGCGGAGTAGTCCATCGTCGCCTCGTGCCCGAGCGCGTTCTCGGCCGCGACCTCACCTTCGCGGAACGCCGTGTGCGCGAGCTGGTAGACGCCGGCCGCGTCGCCGACGGCGTAGATATGGCTCACGTTGGTGCGCATGTGCCGGTCGGCGATGACGCCGCGCCGCGGGTCGTACTCCACGCCCGCGGCCTCGAGGCCGATGTCGCGCACCCGCGGGCCGCGGCCGGTCGCCACGAGGACGAGATCGGCCTCGACGCTCGCGGCGCTCCCGTCCTTGCCCTCGAAATGCAGCGTGGCCGCCTCGCCGGAATCCTCGATCCGGGTGGCGCGCGAGCCCAGGTGGGCGGCGATCTTGCGCTTCTTGAACGCCCGCTCGAGCTCCTTGCTCGCGTCCTCGTCCTCCATCGGGATCAGGTGGTCGAGCATCTCGACGATCGTGACCTCGGTCCCGAAGTGGGAGAAGATCGATGCGAACTCGACGCCGATCACGCCGCCGCCCAGGATCGCGAGCCGCTTCGGCACGTCCTCGATCGCGAGCAGGCCCGTGGAGTCGACGCAGCGCGGGCCGTCGATGCCGTCGACGGGCGGGCGCAGCGACTGCGAGCCGGTGGCGACGACCGCGGACTGGAAGCGGATGTCCTCGCCGCCCTCGACGGCGATCGTGTTGGCGTCGGTGAAGACACCCCGGCCGGAGACGATGGCGATCTCGTTCGCCTTGACGACGCCCGTGATCCCGTTCACGAGCCCGTCAACGATGCCCTGCTTGTTGGCCTGGGCCTGGGCGAAGTCGAGCTCCGCCGAGGCGACCTTCACGCCGAGCTGCGCGAAGTGGCCGTTCGCCTCCTTGAGCGCGTGCGCGGTCTGCACCCACGCCTTCGTCGGGATGCACCCCACGGTGATGCACGTCCCGCCGACCCGGTCGGCCTCGATCAGCACCACGCGGGCGCCGAGCTGAGCGGCGCGGATGGCCGCGGGGTAGCCGCCCGGCCCGCCCCCGAGTACGGCGACGTCACATTCCATCGATCGGCCATCCTAGCAACGCAACCCTCGCCTCTCCTCAGGTTGGAGTCCCCACCTCGACGAGGTTCCCGTCGGGGTCGCGGAAGTAGACCGACGACAGGGCTCCGGTCGCGCCCTCGCGCTCGACGGGCCCCTGCTCGACCTCCACCCCACACGCCGCCAGGTGGGCGACGACATCGGCGGACGGCGCGTCCGTGAGCAGGCACAGATCGGCGGATCCAGGAGCGGGACGCGCCGCATGCGGCGTGAACTCGGCTCCCGCCTGATGCAGGTTCAGCTTCTGTGCTCCGAACCGCAGCGCTCTTCGGCCGCCGGCGAAGGTGACGGCCTCCATCCCGAGGACACGGCTGTAGAACCCGCACGTCTCGTCGACGTCGCGGACCGTCAGGACGAGGTGATCGATGGCCAGCCGCTCGGATCACGCTAGGCGGGCGGCTCCTCCCCCGCGTCGCCGATCCAGCCGATGGTGCTGCCGACCAGGTAGTCCACACCGGGCGTCCCCGTCACGGCCAGGAGGACGCCGTCGGCCTCGGCCTCGACCTCCTGCGTGACCTTGTCGGTGTCGAGCTCGTAGAGCGGATCGCCGTGCCGGACGGGAGCGCCCGGCTCGACCAGAAACCGGATCAGCACGGCCGACGCGACATCGTCGCCAAGGCTGGGAACGATCACAGGGGTCGCCACGCTGAGAGCGTACCCGACCCGTACTACAGTTCCGGGTCGATGGCGGAGCCGGCGGCGACACAGACGGCGGTCCTGGACGACCGCGAGCACGCGATGCGCCTCTTCCGGCAGATGGCCCTGGTCCGCCGGTTCGAGGAGCGCACCGAGGAGCAGTACACCCGTGCGCGGATCGGCGGCTACTGCCACCTTGCCATCGGCGAGGAGGCGGCGTCCGTCGGGGCCATCGATGCGCTCGAGCCAGGCGACGCGCTCTTCGCGAGCTACCGCGACCACGCGACGGCGCTCGCGGTCGGGAGCCCCGCCGCAGCCGTCATGGCCGAGCTCTTCGGCAAGGACACCGGCGTCGCCCACGGCCGCGGCGGCTCGATGCACCTGCTCGACGTCGAGCGTCGCTTCTTCGGCGGCTGGGGAATCGTCGGCGCCCATCTCCCGATCGCCACCGGGGCCGCCCTGGCGTTCGCCCACCGCGGCGAGCCGCACGCCGTCCTCTGCCAGTTCGGCGACGGGGCCATGGCAACCGGCGCGTACCACGAGGCGCTGAACCTGGCCTCGGTCTGGCACCTCCCGATCGTCTTCCAGGTGATCAACAACCAGTACGGGATGGGGACACGGGTCGACCAGTCGAACGCCGAGCCCGAGCTGGCCAAGCAGGGGGCGGGCTACCGGATGCACGGCGAGCGCGTCGACGGGAACGACGTCCTGGCGGTCCGCGAGGCCGCGTCGAGGCTGCTTGGACAGGCCCGCGACGAGCGCCGGCCGGCGCTGCTCGAGACCGTCACGTACCGCTATCGCGGCCACTCCGTCGCCGACGCGGGCAAGGTCTACCGCACCCCCGAGGAGGTGCAGTCGTGGCGCGAGCGCGACCCGATCACGCGCTACGGGCTGCTCCTCGGCGAGCGCGGGATCGCGACGGGCGCCGACCTCGAGGCGATCTGGGAGGACGTCGCCGCCGAGGTGAAGGACGCGATATCGCAGGCCCTGGCCGCCTCGTTCCCGAGCCGCGACGGCCTCTACGACCACCTCTACGGCGACGAGGCGTCCCACGAGCAGTTCGGGCGGATGTCGACGGGCGCGCCGTTCGGCGAACGCGGCGGGGAGCCCGAATGGCAGACGTGACCTACAGGGAAGCGCTCCGGCGCGCGCTGGACGAGGAGCTCGAGCGCGACCGCGACGTCTTCCTCATGGGCGAGGAGATCGGCAAGTTCGAGGGCTCGTACAAGGTCACGGCCGGCCTCTGGGAGAAGTACGGCGCCGACCGCGTGCGCGAGACGCCCATCTCCGAGGAGGGCTTCGTCGGCGCCGGGATCGGCGCGGCGATGATGGGCCTGCGGCCGGTCGTCGAGATCATGACGATCAACTTCATCCTCGTCGCGATGGACCAGGTCGTGAACCACGCCGCCAAGATCCGCTACATGTTCGGCGGCACCGTGGGCGTCCCACTCGTGATCCGGACGCCCGGCGGCGCAGGCGCGCAGCTCACCGCACAGCACTCGCAGTCGCTCGAGGGCTGGTTCGCGGGCTGCCCCGGGCTCAAGGTCGTCGCGCCGTCGAATCCGGCGGACGCGTACGGCATGCTGAAGACGGCGATCCGCGACGACGATCCGGTGCTCTTCTGCGAGAACCTGGTGCTCTACAACGTCACGGGCTCGGTGCCGGACAACGGCGACTTCACCGTGCCGATCGGGCTCGCGGCCATCGCGAAGGAGGGGGACGACCTCACCATCGTCGCCCACTCCTACACCGTGCAGCGGGCCCTCCGGGTGGCGGATCGCCTCGGCCAGGACGGCATCTCGGTCGAGGTTGTCGACCTGCGATCGCTGCGACCGCTCGACGTCGACACGGTCGTCGAGTCGGTGCGAAAGACGAACCGGGTGCTCGTGGCCGAGGAGGGCTGGTCGACGTTCGGCGTCGGCGCCGAGCTCGCCGCGCGCATCCAGCGGGCCTGCTTCGACGACCTCGACGCCCCGGTCGAGCGGGTCGGCGCGGCCGAGGTGCCGATGCCGTACTCCAAGCCGCTCGAGCTGGCCGCGCTGCCGCTCGAGTCCAAGATCGAGGCGGCCGCGCGCTCCCTGCTTCGGGAGTGCGGGCTGTGAGGGAGGCGCCGTGTCCGAGGAGCTGACGATGCCCCGCCTCTCCGACACGATGGAGGAGGGCCGGATCGGACGGTGGCTGAAGCGCGAGGGCGACAGCTTCCGCGAGGGCGACATCATCGCCGAGATCGAGACCGACAAGGCGACGATGGAGTTCCAGGCCTACGACGACGGCACCGTCCTTCGCATCATCGTCGACGACGGCGAGACCGCCGCCCTCGGCGCACCGATCGCGATCGTGGGCGAGGCGGGCGAGAAGGTCGAGGATGTCCCAGCCGAGAAGGCCGCCGAGCCGAAGCCCACTGAAACGACCGGCGCCTGACGCCAATGTTTCACCTAAGGAGGCGCCCGCGCCGACGGGCAACGGCAAGGCCGAGGTGCTGCGCGTCAGCCCGATCGCGAGGCGCATGGCCGACGCGGCAGGACTCGACCTGCGGAAGCTGGCCGGGAAGGGAAGCGGCCCCGACGGCCGCATCGTGAAGGCCGACGTCGAGCGGGCGATCGGATCGGGAGCGCCTGCAACAGATGTACCTGGTACAGCTGTTTCACCGGCTCCGGCTGAAACATTGGCATCAGGCACCGCTGTTTCAGGCCCGCCCGCCGGCGACGAGGTGCGCGAGCTCTCCCCCATGCTGAAGGCCGTCGCGAAGCGCATGGGCGACTCCAAGGCCACGGTCCCGCACTTCTACGTCACGTCCGAGATCGACATGACGCGGGCGCTGGCGTTGCGGAAGGAGCTGAACGAGGCGCTCGCCGAGTCGGGCGAGAAGGTCTCGGTGAACGACCTCATCGTGCGCGCCTCTGCCCAGGCGCTTGGGCTGCACCCGCAGGCCCACCGCTCCTACGTCGACGGCCGGCACGTCTACCACGCCCACGCCAACGTCGGGATCGCCGTCGCGCTCGACGACGGCCTCATCGTGCCCGTCCTCCGCGAGGCCGACACGAAGAGCCTTCGCACGATCGCCGTCGAGGCCCGCGACCTCGCAGAGCGCGCGCGGGCCGGGAAGCTCCGCCAGCCCGAGATCGAGGGCGGCACGTTCACGGTCTCGAACATGGGGATGCTCGGAGTCTCGGCGTTCGCGGCGATCATCAACCCGCCCGAGTCGGCAATCCTCGCCGTGTCCGCGACGATCCAGCGCCCGGTCGTCCGCGACGGCGCCGTCACGGTGGGGGACATCATGTCGGTCACGCTCTCGTGCGACCACCGCGCGTGCTCCGGAGCCGACGGCGCGCGGCTGCTCCAGACCGTCAAGCGCCACCTCGAGGCGCCGACCCTGCTGCTCGCATGACCCCCCGACCCCCCGTACACTCGACCTGATGCAGCTCACCGACGTCATGGCGACGCAGGTCGTCTCGGTCACGCCCGAGACCGGCATCGGCGACGCCGCCCGCCGCATGGTCGAATCGGACATCGGCGCGGCGGTCGTGCTCGACGCCGAGGGCACGCTCCGCGGCGTGATCACCGAGCGCGACCTGCTCCGGTGCGTTCCCGACGGCATCGACCCGGCGACGCCGGTCGAGCAGCGCATGACGCGCCACGTCCTGACGACGGGACCCGACACCGAGATCGCCGAGGCCATGGCGCTCATGGTCGACGGCCACTTCCGCCACCTCCCGGTCGTGAACGCCGACGGCCACGTGATCGGGATGGTGTCGATGCGCGACCTGATGGCCTACACGTCGCTTCGGCTTCGCGGCGGCCACCTCGGAAGCGGCGACGATCTCGACCCGGCCGAGGTCATCGCGACGATCTTCCGCATGCGCACCGGCGCGGCCTGACCGCCCGCCTCAGACCTGCCAGGCGCCCCCACGCAGGAGCGGGATCCGCTCGCCCCCGCCCGTCACGCCGTCGACCTCCACCTCGTCGGAGCCGAACATGAAGTCGACGTGGATCTGGCTGCGGTTGATGCGCGGGATGTCGTCGTCGCCGACCGCCCAGTCGAAGCCCTGGCCGAGCGCCATGTGCGATGCCGCGTTCTCGTCGATCAGCGTGTCGTAGAAGACCGTCTGGAGCGGCCCGACCCGCCCGCGGCCGTCGACGAGGGCGATCTCGCCCAGGCGGCTCGCCCCCTCGTCCCTCGAGGCGTACGCCTCGAGCACCTCGCCGTTCGCGGCCGCTTCGATCCGCGTGACCCGGCCGCCGTCGAACTCGACGGTGAAGTCCCGCACGACCGAGCCGTCGAGCTGGAGCGGCTTCGACGAGCGCACCGTGCCCTGGACGCGCTCCGGGTCGGGCACGGCGAAGACCTCCTCGGTCGGCAGGTTGGGATGGTGCACGAGGCCATAGTTGGTGGTGAGGTGGCCGCCCATCCACTGCGACGAGGGCAAGAGGCCGATCTCGAGATCCGTCCCCGGGCCGCGGAGGTGCACGGCGTCGAGGCTGAGCTCGTTCAGCGCGGCCTTGGCGCGCTCGATCTGGTCCATCCGCTCGCCCCAGGCGGCGACCGGGTCGGGCTCGTCGACGCGGCAGATGTGCACGACCTGCTCCCACAACCGAGCGAGCGCGGCGTCCGGGTCGAGATCGGGATGGACGAGCGCAGCCCATCCCGCTGTCGGGCATGGGATCGCCGACCAGTTGAGCCGCGCCGCGGTCATGTTCTCGAGCGCCTCGCGCCGGCCGGGCGGGAGATCGCGGCGGATCCGGTCGGGATCCGCCCCGTCGAGCAGTCCCGGCGCGACCGGGCCCGACAGGCCGATCGTGGCGCCGCGGTCCTCGCCGAGCTCGCGGATCATCTGCACGATCCACCCCGGCTCGTATCCCAGCGCCTCGTCGACCGCGTCGTCGAGGCGGGCGCGCTGCACCCAGGGGTCGCGGTAGGCGACGTGCACGAACACCGCCCCGGCCCGGTAACAGCGGGCGGCGACCGCACGGGCCAGCTCCTCCTGCCCGATCGACGCGCCGATGTGCACTCGTTGCCCGGGCTGGACGTTCGCGCCGAAGTCGACGACGAGGTCGGCCATCTTCTCGAGGGTGCGGGCGTCCACGGCGCGACTGTACCCCACCCTGCGATACTTCCAACATGCCCTCTGCACGCGGAGCGCGGTACCTGACGCTCGCCGGCCTCGCGGCAGGATCGGCAGCGGCGGCACACGGCGGCTGGTCGGAGCTCTCCGATCCGCACTGGGCCGGCGCCGCCGCCGCGGGGGCCGCCATAGCGGCGGCCGGGCTCGCATGGACGGGCGGGCTGGCGTCCGCCGCCCACTGGGTGACTGCCGAGCTCGACCACGGCAGGGTGCGCACCCTGCCCCGGCGAACGCAGCGGCCGCTCACCGTGCTCGAGGCCGCGGTCGTGCTCGTCGTGTCGCAGGCGTTCGCGCACGGAGCGCTCCTCCTGGCCGGTGCGCCGGCCCACCCCGGGGCGCGAGGCGCGCTCGCCCTGCACCTTGCGCTCGCGCTCTCCGCCGCGCTTCTCGTCTCGACGGTCGACCGGGCGCTCTCGTCCGCCCTCGCGGGGCTCGACGACGCCGTCGCCCGGCTGCTCGAGCTCCTCGCGGCGATCCCCGCCGCCCGAAGCGCCCGCCCCTCCGAAGTCCACGCACAGCACCCGTTCGCCCGGCTCCCGCTGGGACGCGCGCCACCGCTCGCCGCCTGACCCGTCACCGCGATCAGGAGGTGCCACATGCGCGCACTGGCGCTGGCGGCGGCCGTACTGCTGGTCTTCCCAGCGGCGGCGTCCGCCCATGTCGAGATGTCCCCCGATCGAGTCGATCCCGGCTCGTTCACGCTCTTCACCGTGCTCTCGCCCGACGAGAGCGAGCAGCCCCTCACCGGGCTGCGCCTGACCATCCCGAGCGGGATGGAGGTCGATGGTGCGGCTGCCACGCCCGGCTTCACCACCCAGCTCGTCCGTGACCAGTCCCATCGCATCGTGGCGATCAGCTGGCAGGGCGGCTCGGTCGCGCCCGACGACCTCGGCCTCTTCCGGTTCTCGGCGTCGGTCGGCTCGGATGAGACGACGCTCCATCTCGTCGGCGTGCAGACGTTCGCCGACGGCACGACGAAGGTCTGGAAGACCCCGGTCGTCGACGTCGCCAAGGAGTCGTCGAGCTCGGGCAGCGACACCGGGACGAAGGGGCTCGCCGCCGCCGCGCTCGGGCTGGCGGCCGCTGCGCTCGCGATCAGCCTGAGGAGGCGTCGCTGAAGCGCTGGCTCATCCCGGTCGTGCTCCTGCTTCCGGCCGCCTTCCCGGCGGCCGCGCAGGCGCATGCCAACCTGCTGCGGACGGATCCCGCGGCGGGCTCGGTCGTCGCGAACGCGCCGGCGCAGATCGTCCTGCACTTCGACCAGCAGGTGCGCGACGTCGCGAGCACCGTGACGAACGACCAGGGCGACGCGGTGACGTCGTCGCCCGCCCACACGGCAGCCGGCGACGTCAGGGCGCTGGTGATTCCGTTGCGCTCCGGCCTGCCCGACGGCGACTACACGGTCCGCTGGCGCATCGTCTCGACCGACGGGCACATCATCTCGGGGGTCTTCGCGATCGGGATCGGTGCGGGCAGGCCGCCGCCCCAGGCCGCCGAGGTGCAGACGGCGGCGCTCGACTGGCCGTTCCTGATCGCGCGGTTCGCCTATTTCTGCGGGCTCGCGCTCGTGATCGGCGGGGTCGTGTTCCGCGCCGTCGTCTGGCGCCCGGTCGTGGCCACGCTCGAAGGGCAGCCACGGGCGATGGCCGACCTGCGCGAGCGGATCCGAGCCACCCAGCTCTTCACGATCGCCGCCGTCCTCATGCTGGCCGGCGGCTGGGCGGCGCTGACGCGCCAGGGCGCCGAGGTGGCGGGCGTCTCGTTCTGGGAGGCCTTCGACCACCGCGGCCCCGTGGCGTCCGCAATCCAGGCCACCCGCTTCGGGCGTGAGTTCGGCCGTGGGATCGACCTCGCCGCGATCTTCTGCGTGTGTGCCGCAAGCGCGTTCGCGATCGTCAGGCGGAGCCGGCTCGGCGCTGCTGCGCTGGCCGTCCCGGCGGTCGTCGCTGGGCGTGTGGACGATCATCGTGCCGGGCCTCTCCGGTCACGCCGGCGACCCTGGCCGCGGGGCGCTGACGATCACGGTCGACGCGCTCCACGTCGCCGCGGCGGCGGTCTGGATCGGCGGGCTGGCGCAGCTCGTCGTCGTCGTTCCGCACGCCACGCGCGGTCTCGCGGACGCTGCCCGCGACCGGGCGCGGCGCCAGGCGCTCGGCCGCTTCTCGACGCTCGCGCTGGGCTCGGTCATCGTCATCGCCGTGACCGGCGGCGCGCGCGCTCTGTGGGAGGTCGGCGCAGTGAGCCAGGTGTGGTCGACGGGATACGGCCGGACGCTGATCGTGAAGTCGGTGCTCTTCGCCGGGCTGATCGCGCTCGGATACCGAAACCGGCATGCGCTCGACCGGTTCACGGAGGTGCGTCGCAGGGCCGTCGCCGAGCTCGCCCTCCTCGCCGGGGTCCTGGCCGCCGTCTCGCTCCTGACCGACCTTCAGCCGGCGAACGCGCCCGGCTTCGCGGCCGCCGCGGCCACCGCGCCGGCGGGCGGGCCGGCGCTCATCCCCCTCTCCCGCGGGGCGCAGCTGGCGCTCTGGCCCGGGCTCGCCGGCCCGAACGTCATCGCGGTGCGCGCCCGGGAAAAGGCGCGTTCGATTCAGGCGCTCATCGGCGGCCGGACGCTGACGCTCGACCGGGCGCCCGACGGAACGTTCGTCGGGACGGCGCCCGCGCTCGCGGCCGGCCGCCACAGCATCCTGATCACGGCCGGCACCCGGACGTGGGCGGCATCTGCGCAGATCGGCCCCGCCAAACGCGTACCCCAGCCGCCCGCCGCTCCGCTCCGCACCGGTCCCGTCGCGGCCGAGCAGGCCTCCGACATCGCGGTCGGCCTCCAGCGCACGTCGCCGACCGACGCGCGGGTGACGGTGCTGGCGCCGTCGGGAGCGTCGCTTCCGAGCACGCTCGTGCTCGTCGACGGCCACGTCGCCTTCCCCTGCACGGGAGTCCAGGGCGTGTGCTTCACCGCCGCCGTGCCCCGCGGGCCCCGCCCCGTGCCGGTGCAGGTGCGGCGGCCGGGGCGCCCGCCGGTCACGGCCACCGTGCAGCTGCCGCCGGCCCGGGCTCCCGACGGGTCACACCTCCTCGCAGCAGGCAACGCAGAACTTCCGCGACCTCCACAGCCTGCGCGTGCTCAACATCCTCGAGTCGTCGCCGGGGCATGCCGTGACGACGCACTTCACCGTCCAGGCGCCAGACCGGCTGGCGTTCGCGGTGCGCGGCGGTGCGTCGGCGCGCATCATCGGAACGACCCGATGGGACCGCCAGCCCGGCCGCGACTGGGTCCGGTCCGAGGCGCCCCGGTCGAAGGTCCCCGACGCGTTCTGGGCTCCCGGCGCCGAGGCGGTCTACGTGGCAGGCCAGGACACGCGAACGACGAGCGTCCTGACGCTCGTCCTGCCCAACGGCCCGACGTTCTTCCGCCTGTGGGTCGACCGGGCCACCCAGCAGGTCGTCCGCCTCCGCATGATCACCGCGGCGCACTTCATGTCCGAGCGCGAGTACGACCAGAACCGGGCCCCGCCGGTCGTCCCGCCCGCCTGACGGTCAGCCGAAGGCCCAGCGCCCGCCGGTCAGGATCTCGACCTGCTCGCCGCCCGGCGTCACGCCGGTGACCGCGACATCGTCGCCGCCGATCATGAAGTCGACGTGGATCTCGCTGCGGTTGATCCGGTCGAGATCCTCCTTCCCGACCGTCTCGTAGGCGCTCCCGAGGGCGATGTGGCTCGAGGCGTTCTCGTCGAGGAGCGAGTCGTGGAAGACCGTGTCGAGGGGCGCGATCCGGCCGTCGCGGTCGACCAGGGCGACCTCTCCCAGGAACGCGCCGCCCTCGTCGCGCCCGGTGCGCGCCCGGAGGGCGTCGGCCCCGGAGTCGGCCCGGAACTCGACAGCTCTCCCCTCCTCGAACCGCACCTCGAGGCCGCGCACCGTCGAGCCCGCCATCTCGAGCGGCTTCGTCGCCCGTACGACGCCGGAGGTGCGCTTCGGATCGGGCGTGGTGAACACCTCCTCGGTCGGCAGGTTCGCCATGTGCTCGATGCCGTCGACCGTCTGCTCGCCTCCGCCGACCCAGCGCGAGGTCGGCAGGAGGCCGACCGTGAGGTCGGTGCCGGGCCCCACGAACCGCAGCGAGTCGAGACGGAGATCGGTCAGTCGCGCGGCGGCCGTCTGGAGCTCGGCCGATCGCCGCCGCCACGCGTCGACCGGATCGTCCTCGTCCATGCGGCAGACGTGCATGACCTGCTCCCAGAGCCGCTCGTACGCCTCGGCCGGTTCGAGCGACGGATGGACCATGCCCGCCCAGGCGGGCGTCGGCGCCGGAACCACCGTCCAGTTGACCGTGCGCGCGTTGATGGCGTCGTGCCAGTCGACGGCTTCCGGCGAGCGGTCGCGACCGATGCGGTCGCCGTCGAGGCCGTCGAGGATCCCCGGCTCGGCCGCGCCCGACAGGTAGATCGACGCTCCGTGCCGCTCGTTCAGCTCCTGCACCTGCCGCCGCACCCAGTCTGGCGCATAGCCGAGCGCGTCATCGGATGCGTGCAGGATCCGGGCGCGCTTCAGATGCAGATCGTCGTAGAGCACGGCCACGTGCCTGGCCCCGGCCCGATACGCGGCCGCGGCGACGGCTCGTGTCAGCTGCTCCTTGCCGATCTCGGAGCCGACCTCGACGTTCTGGCCGGGCTGGACGTTGACGGCGAACCGGACGATCAGCTCCGCGTAACGCTCGAGGGTGGCCGGGTCCATACGGCGGCGACTCTACCGGATGCTCGGGTACGATCCGCCACCGTGCAGGCACTCGTCGAGCAGTGGGACGCGATCGTCGCGGCGCAGCCTGCCGACTGGTCGAGCCTCTACATCGAGCTACGCCTCCGCGACGCGGCCGAGTCCGAGGAGTGTGCGCTCGTCATCTGCCCGCTGAACCCCTGGCACGACGGCGACTGGCGAAGCGGGGTCTTCCACTTTCGTGCAGCGCGGAGCTTCGGCTACGGCGCCGCCGCCGAGCTGTGCCGCAAGCGGCTGGGCACGCTCGACTCGCTCGGCGTGGTGGCGACGCTCAAGCTGGAGCGGCGCGCGACCGACGTCCGCCCCGTCGCCACGCAGGGCGTGGTGTAACCCGCGGGGGAACCCAGGGTTCCCCCGCGAGCCCCCTCCTTAACGGGTGGCGGAGTGTTTGCCGCGCTCCAGCGAAGAGCGCGGTCTTCGCCGGAGCCACAATCCTTGCGCGCGTGTGTGCGGTATCGGGCATCCAACCCCAGGATCCACGACCGCCGCGCATTTCGATCTGACTACCCCGAAGTGCTATGGGCCAGGGCCCAGGGGTTCGCCTACTTCGGGCCGTCGGGGATGAACTCGGCGGCGAGGCCGAGGGCACGGAACCAGTCGACCATCGCGAGCTGCGGCGGCTTCTCGGTGCCGTAGTGCGTCCCGTCGACGACAGCAATGCCCGACGACTCGGCAAGCGCCATGAACTGCTCGGCCCACTTCGTGAAGACGCCGCCCGTGACGTAGGTCTCGCACCCCCGCTCGAGCGCCGCCTCGAGCGCTTCGTGGTCAGCGCCTCCGCCCCCCACCACGGCGACCCGGCCCGCCGCATCGGTGTCCGAGCGCCGGCGCACGATCGTCACCGGCACCTCGGGGCCGAGCAGCGCCTGGAGGCGGCCCGCCAGCCCGTCGAGGGTCTCGTCCGACGAGCCGATGACCGCCGCGCCGCCCGGGATCCCCTCGGCGATCGGGAGGTACTCCTCCTCGATCGCCACCCCCATGCCCGCGGCGCACATCCGCGACGGTGAGATCTCGGGGTGATGGTCGAGCGGCGCGTGCACGTTGTAGAAGCCGATCCCGTACGCCCGCATCCGCTCGAAGCTCTCGCGCGACAGCGGCAGGAACCCGGGCTCGTCGCCGTAGTCGATCGGGTGCTCCGAGAACAGGAACGTGCCCGCCTGGAGCATCGCGATCACCCGGTCGGACGGGAAGACGCACGTCGCAACTCGCTCCACCTCGTCGGCACCCCGGAGCAGGAGGCCGTTCCAGCGGCCCTCGTAGCCCGGCTCGGCGAAGTCGCGCCAGTACGGCTCGGGGTAGACCAGCTCGAAGAGATCCGCCCACTCGTCGCCGCGCACCTCGCGCGTGCCGAAGTAGGCGTCGAGCAGCCCGACGAGCTCGTCGCTCCTCACTCGCGCAGCTCCCCGCCGAGCTCCGACGCGAGCGCCGCGACGATCCGGGATCGCGCGGTGTCGGCCTCGGCGTCGGTCAGCGTCCGGTCGGACGACTGGAAGACGAGGTGCAGGGCCACGCTCTTTCGCCCATCCGGCACGGGCGGGCCGCGGTACACGTCGAAGACGTCCACCGAGGCCAGCTCGGGACCGCCGGAGCCCCGGACGACCGAGACCACCGTTCCGGCGGGCACGTCCTCCGCGACGACGACCGCGATGTCCTGGCGAAGCGGCGGGAAGCTCGTCACGTCGCGGTACAGCACCTGCTCACGCGGCGGCCCGCGCAGCCCGTCGACGCCCAGCTCGAAGACGGCGACCGCCACCTCGAGCCCGAACGCCTCGGCCACCTCGGGGTGCAGCTCCCCGACGAAGCCGTCGGCGACGGCCGCCGCGCGCCCCGGGTGGAGGAACGGCTCGTCTGCCGGCCGGAACTCCGGGGCGTCGACGCGGGCGGCCGCGAGCAGCGCCTCGACCACGCCCTTGGCCTCGAAGAAGCCGGCGCCGTCGCCTGCGAGCACGCCCGCCACGCGCGACGGCTGGTCGGGCAGCTTGTCGGAGCCGCGCAGGAACACGTGGCCGACCTCGAACATCGCAACGCCGGGCGTCCCCACCGCCAGATTGGTGCGGGCGGAGTGCAGGAGCCCGGGGAAGACGAGCGTCCGCATCGCCGTCCACTCGACGCTCATCGGGTTCTGGAGCACGACGAGGTCTCGGCGGCGGTCATCCGGAGCGAGCCGGAGGCGGTCGGGCACGCCCATGTCCCACAGCGTGAGCGTCGCGGCCTCCGAGAGGCCGGCGCCGCGCAGCGCGTCGACGACCAGCCGGCGCAGCAGCTCGTCATCGCCCAGCCGGCCCCCGCCGGGATGGCCGCCGGGCATCGCGGCGGGCACGCGCTCGATCCCGGCGATCCGCATGACCTCCTCGATCAGGTCGACCTCGCGGGTGGTGTCGGCGGCGCGCCAGGTCGGCACGATCCACCGGTCCCCGTCCGGCTCGTATCCCAGCCGCGTGAGCGCCCGCTCGACCTCCCGGTCTGTGTACTCGACGCCGATCAGCGCCTCGAGCCGCTCCTTGCGCAGCGCCACCACCGGTCGCTCGGGCAGCTCGCCGTGCACGTCGATCGTGCCCGGCACGAGCCTGGCGCCGGTGAGCTCGACCATGAGCTGCGACGCGAGCGCGAGCGCCTGCGGCGGCAGGTGCGGATCGAGGCCCTTCTCCCACCTGCTCGACCCTTCCGTGCGAAGGCCGAGCCGGATCGACGAGCGCTGCGTCGACGGGCCGTCGAAGTTCGCGCACTCGATGAGGACCGTCGTCGTCGCGTCGGTCACCTCGCTCCACTCCGCGCCCATCAGGCCGGCGATCGCCGACGGCCGCTCGGCGTCCGCGATCACGAGGACGTCGGGGTCGAGCGTGCGTGCCTGGCCGTCGAGGGTCGTCACGGGCTCGCCGTCGTGTGCCCGGCGGACGATGATCTCGCGGCCGGCGACCTTGTCGAGGTCGAACGCGTGGGTGGGCTCGCCGATGGCCAGCATCACGTAGTTGGTGATGTCGACGACGTTCGAGATCGGGCGCATGCCTGCAGCCGCGATGCGAGCCTTGAGCCACGGCGGCGACGGCCCCACCTTGACGTCGGTGAAGACGCGGCCCGCCCAGCGCGGGCAGAGGTCGGGCGCGTCGACCCGCGCCGAGACGTAGTCGGCGGCGGTGCCGGATCCCTCGGCCGCGGGCTCGGTCCCCGGCCATGGCGCGAGGTCGGTGTCGAGCGCGGCCGAGACCTCGCGCGCGATGCCGTACACGTTCTGGCAGTCGGGCCGGTTCGACGTGATCTCGAACTCGAGCACGTCGTCGGCGATGGCCAGATGGTCGATCAGCGCGTCGCCGACCGGCCAATCGTCGGGCAGGAGCATGATCCCGTCGTGCTCCTGCCCGAGGTCGAGCTCGCGTTCGGAGAGCATCATCCCGTGCGACTCGACGCCGCGGAGCTTCGCCACGCGGAGCTGAGTGCCGTCGGGCAGGACGGCGCCCGGCAGCGCCACGGCGACGGTCGCACCCGCCTGGTAGTTGTCGGCGCCGCAGACGATCGTCTGGGGCTCGCTCTGGCCGATGTCGACGGTGCAGAGGCTCAGCCGGTCGGCGTTCGGGTGCTGCTCGCGCGTCAGGACGCGCCCCACCCGATAGAGGTCGAGCCCGTCCGGCACGCCGCGGCGATGCAGCGCCTCGACCTTCGTCCCCGTCATCGACATGAGCTCGGCCAGCTCCGGCAGAGGCTTGTCGAACGCGACGTAGTCGCGCAGCCACGAGACGGGCACCCTCATCCGAACTGCTCCAGGAAGCGCAGGTCGTTCTCCCAGAGCAGGCGGATGTCGGGGATGTCGTGCCTGAGGCCGGCCACGCGCTCGACGCCCAGGCCGAACGCGAACCCCGACACCTCCTCGGCGTCGTAGCCGTCGACGTATCCGTAGAGGTTCGGGTCGACCATGCCGGCGCCGAGGATCTCGACCCAGCCCTCGGCCCTGCACACGCGGCACGGCGAGCCGTCGCGGGCGCAGTTGAAGCAGCTGACGTCGACCTCGACCGAGGGCTCGGTGAACGGGAAGAAGTGCGGGCGCAGGCGCACCTCCCGCTCCGCGCCGAAGATCGCGCGTGCGAACCCGAGCAGCGTGCCCTTGAGGTGGGCGAGCGTGATTCCGCGATCGACGACGAGCCCCTCGATCTGCGTGAACATGGCGGTGTGGGTCGCGTCGGGCGTGTCGCGGCGGTAGCAGCGGCCTGCGGTCGCCATGTAGACGGGCGGCGGCCCGGCCTCCATCGTCCGGATCTGGACCGGCGACGTGTGGGTGCGAAGGACGACGTCGTCGGCGACGTAGAAGGTGTCGGTGACCTGCCGCGACGGGTGCGTCGGCGCGTGGTTCAGCGCGTCGAAGTTGTAGTGGGTGAGATCGACCTCCGGCCCGTCGACCACCCTGTATCCGAACCCGACGAAGACGTCCAGGATGTCGCGCCTCGTCTGCTCGATCAGGTGCGAGTACCCGCGCGGGTGCACGACGCCGGGCAGCGTGACGTCGACGCGGTCGGTGCGCAGGCGCTCCTCGAGCTCGCGCCCTCGGAGCTCGCGGGCGCGCTCGTCGACCAGTCCCTCGAGCGCCTTGCGGGCACGGTTCAGCTCGTCGCCGCGCGCGCGCCGCTCGTCGGGCGGAAGCGACGCCAGCTCGCGCAGCGCCTGCACGAGCGGCGCCCGCCGGCCGAGGGCCTCGATGCGGATCTCCTCGAGCGCAGCGGAGTCGGCCGCATCCGCGATGCGGGCCGTTGCCTCCGAGACCAGAGCGTCCACGTCCATGATGGCCGGGTAGTGTAAAGGCCGTGACCACCGCCTACGACCGGCTCGGGCCGGCGTACGACGCCTGGTGCCGGTCCGTGCTCGAGGACATCCCCTTCTACGTCGACCTGGCGGTGCGATCCGGCGGGCCGGTTCTGGAGCTCGGGGTCGGGTCAGGCCGGGTCGCCGTTCCGACAGCGCTGGCCGGCATCACGGTTGTCGGCGTCGACTCCTCGCCCGCGATGCTCGAGCTCGCCCGGCGCCGGGCCGAGCCGCACGCCGTCGACCTGCGGCTGATCGAGGGCGACATGCTCACGCTGCCCGACCTCGGGCGGTTCGCGCTCGTCACCATCCCGTTTCGAGCGCTTCTTCACCTGTCATCCGACGCCGAGCGGCTCGCCGTTCTCGCGGCCGTGCGGCAGCGGCTCGTGCCGGGCGGGGTGCTGGCGTTCGACGTCTTCCACCCCGACGCCGAGGACATCACCGAGACCCACGGCCGCTGGCTCCAGCGCGAGCCCGGCATCTGGGAGCGAGCGACATGGGACGCGCCGGCACGCCGCCTTGCGCTCGACGTCCGCACGGACGACTCCGAGGCGACGATGGAGCTCTGGTGGCTCGACCCGCCGGACTGGCACCGGCTGCTCGGCGAGGCGGGATTCCGCGAGGTCGAGGCGTACGGCTGGTTCGACCGCAGCCCGCTCTTGCCGGGCGCGGCCGACTCGGTCTGGGTTGCCCGCGCCGCCTCGAACGGGTGACCGCCGGTTAGGGGAGCGCCCTGATGCGCCGCACCGATGGTCCGCCCCACGCTGAGAGTGGAGACCAAGATCGACCCGAAGAGGCCCTCCGATGGCAGTGGCCGCAACCCCCGATCGTGCAACCGCTCTGCCGGTCCGCCGGCGTCGCCTGTACCTCCCACGGCGCGCGCGGATCGCTCTCACGATCGCCCTCGGACTCAGCTGGGCGAGCCTGTCGGTCATCATCGACCGGGCATGGGTCGGCGATCTGGCGGAGCTCGTGACGCTGCCGGTCGCGATCGCGATCGTCGCGGGCGTGGCGATCGTCCCCGGCTATCTGAACGTCCAGCTTCTGGCGAGCGTGCTCCTCGACCGTCCGAAGCCCCTGCCTCCGTACCCGCCCGTCGAGCCGGCCGTGACGGTGCTGATCGCGGCCTACAACGAGGAGGACGGCATCGAGCAGACGATCGCGGCCATCCTCGCGCAGGACTACGCGGGCGCCGTCTCGGTGCTGGTGATCGACGACGGCTCGAGCGACGGCACGCGTGACGTCGTGCGACGTCTGGCCGAGCCCGACGAGCATGTCTCGCTGATCGAGGCCGAGCACGGCGGGAAGGCCGCGGCGCTCAACCTGGGCCTGGCCTGCGCCTCGACGCCGCTCATCGCGACGGTCGATGCGGACACGCTGCTCGTCCCGACGGCGCTGCGCCGCATCGTCACCCGGCTCCTCATCGACCCCGACGGCACGGTTGCGGTCGCGGGCTCGGTGCTCGTTCGCAACAGCCGCGGCGGGCTCGTGGCGAGGATGCAGGAGTGGGACTATCAACTGGGGATCACGGCGGTGAAGCGCCAGCAGGCCCTCCTCGGCGCGACGCTGGTGGCTCAGGGCGCCTTCAGCGTCTACCGAACGGAGGCGATGCGCCTCGCCGGTGGCTGGCCCGATCGGATCGGCGAGGACATCGTCGCCACCTGGTCGCTGATCGAGCATGGAGGGCGGACCGCGTTCGAGCCGACTGCAGTCGCGTTCACGACGGTCCCGACGAGCCTGCGCCGGTTCACGATCCAGCGTCAGCGGTGGGCGCGCGGCATGATCGAGGGCCTGAACACCCACGGAGCAACGCTCCTGCGACGGCGCGGGCTCTGGGTGCACTCCGTCGCCGCCGACGCGATCTTCCCGTTCCTCGACCTGACGTACACGCTGGCGATCCCGGCCGGGCTCGTGCTCGCCGCGTTCGGGAATTTCGCGATCGTCGGCCCGATGACGCTCGCCGTGCTGCCGTTGAACCTGGTGATGTGCGGCGCGCTCTTTGCCAGGGAACGCGCCGTCTTCGCCGAGCTCGGGCTCCACGTCCGCCGCAACCGCCGCGGGTTCCTGGCGTACTTCCTGCTGTACCAGCTGATCCAGAGCCCGATCTCGGTGAGCGGGTACATCCTGGAGCTCCGCGGCGCCCGGCGCGTCTGGTAGCCGCCCGCCGTGCCGAGTAGTGTGCGGCCATGGAACCTCACCCCGTACGCTTCTGGGTCGACTACCCCGACCGCCTGCTCAACCGCATGACCAGCGCATTCCGGTTCGTCACGATCATCCCGATCGCGATCCTGCTGGGCCTTCTCGATCATGCCAACGCCTCGTATCAGACGAGCGGTGGAAGCGGCACCTGGGTCATGGCCGGGACGGGCGGCGGCGCCGTCCTCGCTCCCGTGGTCCTGATGCTCCTCTTCCGCGAGAAGTACCCGCGCTGGTGGTACGACTGGAACCTCGAGCTGGCGCGGTTCGGCAATCGGGTGGTCGCATACTGGCTCCTGATGGACGACCGGTACCCGTCGACCGACGACCATCAGGCCGTCCATCTCGACTACCCCGAGGTGACGGGGCCGGAGCTCAACCGATGGCTGCCGCTCGTGAAATGGTTCCTCGCGATTCCCCACTACTTCGTGCTGTTCTTCCTCTGGATCGCACTGTTCTTCGTCGGCATCTACGTGTGGTTCGCGATCCTCTTCACGGGCCGCTACCCACGAGGCGCGTTCGACTTCATCGAGGGCGTTCTGCGATGGGGAAACCGGGTGGCGGGCTACGCCTTCGCCATGGTGACGGACACCTACCCGCCGTTTCGGCTGGCGGCCTAGGGCCGGTTTCGCTGGCGGGCGGCCTCGTAGAGCGCGAGCGTCGCCGCCTGCGCCGCGTTCAGTGAGTCCACGCCGGCCGCCTGCGGGATCGAGCAGGTCGCGTCGCAGCGCTCGACGACGTCGGGCGGAAGCCCGTGGCGCTCGGCGCCCACGACCAGCACGGCCGGCCCCTTCAGGTCGGCCGCCCAGAGCGGCGTCTCGGCGTCGGGAACGAGGGCGATCCGCGGCCCGTCGTCCGGCAGGTCGGCGCCGGCCTTGATCGGGACGCGAAACACCGCCCCCATCGACGCCCGCACGCCCTTGGCCGAGAGCGGGTCTGAGCAGCCCGGGGAGAGCGAGAGCCACGCCGGCCCGAGCGCTCCGCAGGCCCGAACGACGGTGCCGACGTTGCCGGGGTCGATCAGCCGGTGCAGATGGACTCCGAGTGAAACATTGGCATCTGGCACCGGTGTTTCACGGGTTGGGAGGGTGGCCGTCGAGAACACGCACACCACGCGCGCCGGGTGGCCGAGCGACCCGATGTCGGCCAGGAGCCGGTCCTCGACCTCGTGCACCGGGCCGCCGCGGGCGAGCCGCTGGACGAAACCCTCGTCCGGCGGGCGGGAGGCGGCGATGAACGTCTCGGCGGGCAGGATCCCGGCCGCGAGCGCCTCCTCGACCACGTCCTCCCCCTCGGCCAGGAACTGGCCGAGCTCGCGCCGGCGGCGCGTGGCCTGAAGCCGGCGCGCGTGCTTCAGGCGCTCGTTCTGGGGTGAGGTGATCAGGCGGTCAGGGCCGCTTTCGCCGCAGCGGCGAGCGCCTCGAACGCCTTCGGGTCGGAGATCGCGATGTCGGCGAGCACCTTGCGATCGAGCTCGATCTCGGCCTTCCGCAGCCCGAACATGAACTGGTTGTACGACAGCCCGTGCTGGCGGGCGCCGGCGTTGATGCGGATGATCCAGAGCCGGCGGAAGTCACGCTTGCGCGTGCGCCGGTCGCGGTAGGCGTAGGAGAGCGACTTCAGCATCTGCTCTTTCGCCTTGCGGTAGCTGTTCTTCTTGAGGCCCCGGTAGCCGGACGCCTGCGAGAGCACCTCTCGACGCTTCTTCTTGCCGTGGACGCTGCGCTTGACGCGTGCCATCGCTATCTCCTCCCGAGGAGGCGCAGCGCCTCGCGGTTGTCCCTGGCGTCGGTGCCCTTGTCACGCCGCTTCATCCTGCGGCGCTTCGGGCTCTTGTGCTCGAGCAGGTGCGACTTGAACGCACGCCGGCGCATCACCTTTCCGCCGGCCGTGATCCGGAGCCGCTTCTTCGCGGCCGATGAGGTCTTCATCTTTGGCATCTGTTCTCCCTGTCAGCCCGTGGCCGCCGCGTCCGCCGCGTCTGCCGGGGCATCCGCCGGCGTTTCCGACGGCGTCTCTGCCGGGGCATCCGGCGACGGTTTGGCGGGCACAACCGCCTTGTGCGGGGCGAGCATCATCACCATGTTGCGGCCGTCCTGGAGCGGCTGCGACTCGATCAATCCGAGGTCCTTCACATCCTCGGCGAGGCGCAGGAGCAGATCCCTCCCGCGCTCCGGGTGCGTCATCTCGCGTCCGCGGAACATGATGGTGACCTTCACCTTCGCGCGGTTCTTGAGAAAGCGGATGACGTGCCCGCGTTTCGTCGCGTAGTCGCCCTGGCCGATCTTCGGCCGCAGCTTGATCTCTTTGATCGTGATCGTCGACTGGTGCTTGCGCGCGAGCTTGGCCTTCTGCTCCTGCTCGTAGCGGTACTTCGAGTAGTCCATGACCCGGCACACGGGCGGACGCGCATCGGGGGCCACCTCGACGAGGTCGAGGTTCTTGTCCCACGCGTACTTCAGCGCGTCGTCGGTGCTCTTGATCCCGACCTGCCCACCGTTCTCGTCGATGAGGCGTACCTGGGGCACGCGAATGCCCTCGTTGATCCGCGTGGTCGGTTCCTGGGGCCGCTGGTCGAGTGGCCGGCGAGGCCTCAAGCTACGCGCCTAGTCACGATCATTCCTCAAACTGACGGTCTCCTCTCGTCACACGAAAAAACGGGCGCGCAGCGGCACCCGTTGTCCGATTGTCCAACTCGGTTGAACCCGCCGGCGGAGCCGGTCTCGGGTGAGAAGCGGATGCCTCTGCTTGCCAGGGCGGCAGTATAGCAATGGTCACCCGAGTGCCAATTCCCTTTGCCCAACCCTTGACCGCTCCCGCAGACTGCGCGATGATCGTCCGATGTTCCGTGACCGCACCCAGGCAGGTGCGGCGCTTGCCGCGGCCCTTCCCGAATACCGAAGGAAGTCGAATGTCACGGTGATCGGGCTGGCGCGCGGAGGCGTCGAGGTTGCCGCTGAGCTCGCCCGGCTGCTCGATCAGCCGCTCGACGTGCTGTGCGTCCGCAAGGTCTCGATGCCGGGGCACGCGGAGCTGGCGATGGGCGCGGTCGCGCCGATGGGCGAGCGCTTCACGAACCGCCGCCTGGCCGCTCGGCTCTCGCCGACCGAGATCGACGCCGCATACGACGCCGCGACCGCGGCGGCGCGCGAGATGGACGAGCGACTGCGGGCCAGGCGCGCCGATGATGCTGATCGGCCGCGTGGCGCTCCTCGTCGACGACGGCGCGGCCACCGGGGCGTCCGTCCGCGCCGCGCTGGCGGCCGTCCGGAACGCGGGGGCCCGCCAGACCGTCATCGCCCTGCCGGTCGTCCCGCGGCTCGCCGCCGAGCGCCTCGCGCGCGAGTGCGACAGGCTCGTGGCGCTCCGCGACCCACACCGGTTCCACGCCGTCAGCCAGTTCTACGAGCAGTTCGACGACGTGAGCGAGGATCGCGTCCGCGACCTGCTCGCCGCCGCCAAGCCGGCGGTCGAGGTCCCGGCCTAGCGCGCGTCGAGCAGCTCGCCAACGCGCACCTGCTCGGTGAGGAGCCGGCGGAACCGCTCCGGGTCGCCGGCGACCCACGCGCCGCACACGTCGCGTCCGGCCGCATAGGTGATCATGTAGCTGCGCGACGTCGGCTCGTTCAGGAAGCGGATCAGGTGTGTCGCGAGCTCCGCGGTCATGAGACCCCAGCGCTCGAGGTAGGCCTGCGTCTCGGCTTCGCCCGCCCCGGCATCGTGGAGCAGGAGCGCCGCGTTGACCTCGGCCCATCGCAGCGGCTGGCCGGCCCGCTCGATGGCGAGCGCACGGGCCAGGTCGAACTCGATCCCGGCGTCCTGGACGATCTCAGCAATCGCCTGGCCGGCGCCGCTCTCGAGCACCATGGCGGGCGCAAGCTCGGCGATGCCCTCGGCCACGATCGACTGTGGCGTCGGCACGAGGACGATCGTCTCCTCGAGCAGCCCGTCCCCCAGCACGAGCAGCTGCTCCTTCACGCACCGCTCGGCGTGGTGGCCCGGGTACGTCTCGTGCATGGTGAGATGGAGGATCTCGCTGGCCGACTTCGGCAGGTCGACGTTGACCGAGATCCGGCTCTGGAGGCCGCCCAGGTAGTAGCAGAACCCCATCCACGGCTCGTCGCGGACGATCTCGAGCTCCACCCCTTCGCCTGCCGGTAGCTCGACGAGCCCGCGCGTCCACGCGCGAGCCTGCGCCATGACGGCCGCCACCAGGGGCTCGATCTGCTCCGCCGGCACGACCATCGACCTTCGCCACTGCTCGTACCGCTCCGCGAGCTTCCCGCCGCCGGGAAGGAGCTCCTCGAGGTGGGCATGCGCCTCCTCGAAGACGGCCTCGTCGGTGTGGGTCGGCCGCACGCCGTAGCACTGTTCGACCTCGTCGGCGTACGAGACGGTCTCGCCGGCCAGCACGCCGGCGTAGGTGCGAAGGCCGGCCACCTGGTCGCGCAGCCACCCGTCCTCGAGATCGTCGAGCAGCGCCTCCGCCTCGGCGACCAGCGTTCGGGGCTCGACCGGCGGCGCCGCCTCGATCGCCGCCGCAAGCTCCGGGGGCCCGAAGTAGGCGTCGACGATGCCCTCGACGTGGCGGCCCACCCTGAGGCCAAGCTCGAGGTATCGCTCTGCCGGAGACCCGCTCATGCGGCAAGCCTCAGGATCTGGCGGGCCCCCGGCCGCCGGGGCCGCGGTGGTGCTCCTTCTTCACGACATACGTCCCGCGGGCGCGCGTGACGAGCAGCGGCTCCTCGAGCGTGTCGGCAGCCGACGGGCCGGCGTCCGGGCGGGCGGTGATGTCCTTCCAGATCTCGAGGTCGACCGTCCGGCTCGTGTTGCCCATGCGCACGATCGTTCCCTTGGCGCGTACGAAGTCACCGCCGTAGAGCGGCGCCAGGAACTCGACCGACTCGTACCCCGCGAAGAGGCCCTCGTCTCCGTCGGTACGGATGGCGAGCTCGGTGACGACGTCTCCGAAGAGCTCCAGCCCATGGGCGCCGTCGACCAGATTCCCGCCGTAGTGGACGTCCGCCGCGGAGAGCCGCACCCGCAGCTCGACCGTCATGCCTTCCATGCGCTCGCCTCCAGCTCGCTTGCCGGGCTCATGATACGGCTCTCGATGGGGCCCGAGAGCCTCCTCAAGCGTCACGCTTGACCAGGTGCTTGGGGAACGCCTCGTGTGGACGGCCGTCCCGTCGCGTGCCGGCCTCCGCCGCCACCAGGCAGTTGTAGACCGACTCCTCGGCCGCCTCGTAGGCGGCGGCGAAGAGCGGCGACATCTGGTCGGTGCGGAACGCCTGCTCGCGGGTCGCCGCGAACGCGATCCCGATCTCGCCCGACCCGTTGCTCGCATAGGAGCCGGCCCGAGCGAGCCCGAGCAGCGGCCGCAGCGCCAACCGGCGAAGCTGGATCGCCGTCAGCGGCGCATCGGTGGCGCAGACCGCGATGCACGACCCCTCGGGCGGCGGGTCGCCGGGCACCGGGTCGAACCGGAGGCCGCCCACGGTCAGCCGCTCGCGGTCGCCGAAGTTGCACATCAGAAGGACGCCGACGGTGTAGCCCTCGACCAGCCGCGACGCGGTCCCGATCCCGCCGGCGAAGTCGAAGCACGTCATCCCCGTGCCCGAGCCGACGGACCCCTCGGCGACCTCGACGCCGGCGTTCGCGAGCGCCGCGTTCACGTCTTCGACGGTCACCGTCAGCGAGTCGGCCATGTCGGAGTCGTCGCACTCCCCCACGACCGGGATCACCGTCTTCGCGGGGCTCCCGCCGGCTGCGAGCACCGCGCCGTGGTAGACGGTGCCGACCGCGTGCGTCCCGCAGAGCCACACGGGCGTCACGATGATCCCGTACTCGTCGATCTCGAGCTTGGCGGTGAGCTCACCGACGCCGTTCGTCGTCTCGACCCCGGCCCGGGCCGGGATGTCCGGCGGCACCACCACGGTCACGCCGGTCGGCTCGCCGCTGGCCGCCTGGGCATGCCCGACGAGGACGCCCGGCACGTCGGTGATCGCGTTTCGCTCCCCGGTCGGGAAGAGGCCGACCGGCCCTCCGATATCACGCCAGCGTTCTGTCATCGGCCTCCTATACCAGATCGAGGTCGTCGTACGACCAGGGGAACGCCCGCTCGAACGCCCGTGCGGCGCGCAGCACCAGCGCATCCTCACCGCGCCGGCCGACGATCTGGAGGCCGACGGGGAGCCCGTCGCGGTCGTGACCGCACGGCACCGACGCCGCGGGCTGGCCCGTCACGTTGAACGGGTACGTGAACGCCGTCCAGCTCAGGTACTCGGTCGGCCGCCCGGCCACCCACCCGGGCTGGTCGGCGCCTGCCCGGAACGGCGGGCACGGCATCGTCGGCGTGACGAGCAGATCGTGGCGCTCGAAGAACGCGTCCATCGCCGCCGTGTAGCTCCCACGCGCCTCGTGCGCGGCCGCGAGGTCGGCCTCCGTCATCCGAAGGCCGCGCTCGACCACCTGCCAGCGCCCCGGGTCGGCGAGGTCGCGCTTGTCGGGATCCTCGCCCTGGGCCTGGTTCCAGGCCCAGATCGGGTCGACGATGGGCCACGGGTCGTCGAGCCCGGGGTCGGCGTCCTCGAGCACGAGACCCAGCTCGGGCAGCCGCCGGGCGGCGGCCGCGGCCACCTCGAGCACGCCGGCCTCGACCGCGGCGTAGCCGAGGTCGGCCGTCCATGCCGCGCGCACGCCCTCGACGCCCTCGTCAATCGAGCTCGAGAGCGACGTCCCCGCCATGACGTCGAGCAGGAGCGCCGCGTCGGCCACGGTGCGGGCGATCGGGCCCTGTGCCGAGAGCCCGGAGCCGGCCGCCGTCGGAACCAGCCCGACCGTCGGCTTCAGCCCGAACACGCCGCAGAACGAGGCGGGGATCCGGATCGAGCCCGCGCCGTCGCCGCCCTGCGCCATCCCGACCACCCCGGCGGCGACCGCCGCGGCCGAGCCGCCCGACGATCCCGCCGGCGGTCAGACCGTGGCGCCACGGGTTGTGCGCAGGGCCGTTCACGCGGTTCCCGGACTCGCCCTTCCAGCCGTACTCCGACGTGGTCGTCTTGCCGACGATGACCGCGCCCGCGGCGCGGATGCGGGCGACGAGCGGCGAGTCGGCGCCCGCGATCTCGCCCTGGTGGACGAGCGACCCCATGCTCGTGGGCACGCCCGCGACGTCGACCAGGTCCTTGATGGCGATCGGGATGCCCGCGAGCGGGCCGGCCGTCTCGGCGGCGTGGGCGCGCTCCGCCTCCTCAGCCTGCCCGAGGGCGAGGTCCGGAGTCCGGGTCACGAACGCGTTCAGCCGCGTGTCGAGCGCCTCGATCCGCTCGAGCGCCTCCCGCGCGACCTCGACCGGTGAGCGCTCGTGGCTGCGGAAGCTCTCGATCAGGCCGGCTGTGGTCACGCCGTCGGCGTGCCGTCCCCGCCCGGTCCGACCTCATCGGCGGACGGTCCGGGAGCCGTGACGATACAGGCCGCGCGGTGATCGGGTGTGGACTCCTCGCGGGGGCGCTGGAGGCTCGGATCGATCTCCGAGCATCTCGGCTCGGCGATGGGGCACCGCGGATGGAACCGGCAACCCGGCGGAACGTGCACCGGGTTCGGCGTCTCGCCCGTCAGGATCTGCGGCGTCGTCTGCTCACGCGGGTCGCGCTTCGGCACGACCGTGATGAGGGCGCGCGTGTACGGATGCTGGGGATTGCGAACGACCTCGCGCGCCGGGCCCTCCTCGACGATCCTGCCCAGGTACATGACCGCGATCCGATCCGCGAAGTGGGCGGCCGTGGAGAGATCGTGGGTGATCATCAGGATGCCCATCCCGTCCTTCCGGAGCCCGTCCAGGAGCGACAGGATGCCGGCTCGTACCGAGACGTCCAGCATCGACACCGGCTCGTCGGCGACGAGAAGCTTGGGGTCGAGCACCAGGCTGGCGGCGATCGCGACGCGCTGGCGCTGGCCGCCGGACAGCTCGTGCGGATAGCGGTCGATGAAGAGGTCGGGCGGCGTGAGCCCGGCCCGCTCCAGCCCCTCTCGCACCTTGGCGTCGCGCTCCCCCTTGCCGCGGGCGAGGCGGTGCACGATCAGCGGCTCCTCGATCGTGTCGCGGACGGTGAAGCGCGGGTCGAGCGACTCGTACGGATCCTGATAGATCATCTGTATCTCGCGCCGAAGCGGCTGCAGCGACCGCGCGGAGAGCCGCGTGATCTCACGCCCGCGAAACCGGATCACGCCGCTCTCGCTGTCCACCATGCGCACCACCGTCTGTGCTGTGGAGGTCTTGCCGCAGCCCGACTCGCCCACCAATGCCACCATCTGGCCGGGGGCGATCGTGAACGACACGCCCTCGACGGCGTGCACGGTCTCCCTGGGCCGGCGGGCGATGGCCCCCACCATGCCGCGCGCCACGGGGTAGCGCGTGACGAGCCCCTCGACCTCGAGCAGCGGCTCGTGCTCCGCCGCGCTCACGCCGGCCGCTCCGCCACCAGGTGGTCGTTCAGATGGCACTGCGCCTCATGCCCGCGGGTGATCTCGAGCCGGCGCGGATGCGTCGTCGGGCAGGGCGAGAACGCCGAGTCGCAGCGGGGTGTGAACGCGCAGCCGGCGATCTCGCGATCGAGGCGCGGCGGCGCCCCGGGGATCGAGACCACGTCCTCGTCCCCGAGCAGGTCCGGAGTCGCCGCGAACAGCATGCGCGTGTACGGATGCCGCGAGTCGTGGTAGATCGTCGCCATGTCCCCCATCTCGACGATCTCGCCGGCGTACATCACGGCGGCGCGGTCGCAGACCTGGGCCACGACCGGCAGGTCGTGCGTGACGAGGATCAGCGACAGGCCCAGGTCGCGGGTGAGGCGTACCAGAAGCTCGAGGATCTGGGCCTGCACCATGACGTCGAGCGCCGTCGTCGGCTCGTCGGCGAGCAGGACCTGCGGCTGGCACGCGAGCGCGAGCGCGATCGCAGCTCGCTGGCGCATGCCGCCGGAGAACTCGTGCGGATACCGATCGGCCCGCTCCCCCGAGATCCCGACCAGCTCGAGCAGCTCGCGCACCTGCGCCCGGGCGGCCCTCCCGGACGCCGTCCCGTGGAGCTCCATCGGCTCGACGATCTGCTCGCCGATGGTCTTGACCGGATTGAACGCGTTCATCGCGCCCTGGAAGACCATCGCGACGTCGCGCCAGCGGTGCGGGCTGACCGTCTCCTCGCCCTTGGCCAGCATGTCCTCGCCGTTCAGGTAGACGCGCCCCCCGACGCTCGAACTCGCCGGCAAGAGCCCCATCAGCGCGAGGATGGTGGTCGTCTTGCCGCATCCCGACTCTCCCACGAGGCCCATCCGCTCGCCTGGGCGCAGCTCGAAGCTGACCCCCTGGACGGCATGGAGCTCGCGGCCGCCGCTCAGGTCGAACCAGACGTGCAGCTCCTCGGTCTTGAGAACCGGCTGGGTGCTCACTCGGTGTCCAGCCGCCCGTGCAGCGGTCGCAGGCGGAACCGGCGCACCGCCAGGTGCCCGACCTTCAGGCGCGGGTTGAGCGCATCCTCCATCGACTGGCCGACCATCGTGCATGCCAGGATCACGACCGTCACGGCCACGCCCGGCGGCACGACCGCCCACCAGGCGTTGTTGAGGACGGCATTGCCGAGGAAGCTGTTCTCGATCAGCTTGCCCCACGAGATCGTGCTGGGATCGCCCAGGCCCAGGAACGTGATGTACGTCTCGAGGAACACCGCCAGCGCGATCGTGAGCACGGTGTTTGCGATCAGGAGCGGCGCCACCTGGGGCAGGACGTGCTTGGAGACGAGCCGGCGGTGCCCGACGCCGATCGACCGGGCCCGTTTCACGTACACGCGCTCTCGCACGCTCTTCACCTGTGCGCGCACCAGCCGCGCCGTGCTCGTCCAGTAGATGATGCCGATGATGATGATGATGTTGATGGTGTGCCGGCCGAAGATCGCCGCGACGACGATGATCAGCGGCAGGTCGGGGATGACCAGGAAGATGTCGGTGATCCGCATCAGCAGAACGTCAATCCAGCCTCCGAAGAACCCGGAGGCGACACCGACGGTTCCGCCGATGACCATCGCGACGAAGGCCGCGGCGAAGCCGACCTCGAGCGAGACCCGCGAGCCGAAGACGAGGAGCGAGAACATGTCGACGCCGCCGTCGTCGGTGCCCAGCCAGTGCGCGCTGCTCGGCGGCGCGTAGATCGGGCCGGTCTTCTCGTGGATGCTGTACGTCGCGATCAGGGGTGCGAAGATCGCGATCAGGATGAACAGCACCACCACCGTCAGCCCGACGATGGCCTGCGGCTGGCCGAGCAGGGTTGTCTTGAGAAAGCCGCGCCGGCCCGGAGTCAGGTCGGGCGACGACGCGTCGAGGGCGCCTTCGTCGTGGGCCAGCTCGCTGCTCGCGGTCACGTGGCTCACGTCGTCACCCGCGGATCGAGCTTGAAGTAGAGCAGGTCGGC
The DNA here is from genome assembly GCA_963706075.1 of uncultured Actinomycetes bacterium. GTDB lineage: Bacteria > Actinomycetota > Thermoleophilia > Gaiellales > JAICJC01 > JAICJC01. The sequence continues at coordinate 24,662 of CAVPLP010000005.1, read as the reverse complement.
GACGAAGTTGAACAGGATCACCGACAGCGTCAGCACCAGGAACGCGCCCTGGAGGAACGCGTAGTCGCGCTTGTCGATGGCGTCGACGATGGCGAGCCCGATGCCCGGGTAGTCGAACACGTACTCGATGGTGATCGCACCGCCGATGATGAACCCGAGCGACAGGGCGATCAGCGTGACCACCGGCAGCATGGCGTTCCGAAATCCGTGTTTCCACACGATCGCCCAGTTGCTCAGCCCCTTCGCCCGTGCGGTGAGGATGTAGTCCTCGCCGAGCGTCTCGAGCATCGCGGAGCGAACGATCAGCGTGTAGTCGCCGTACAGGACCAGTCCGAGCGTGAGCGCCGGCAGGATCATGTGCTGGGTCCGGTCCACCAAGAAGTCGAACGTGCCGGGGTTCCCGAGGATGCCGTAGTCAGGGCTCTGGATGCCGCCGTGGGGTAACCCGACCCGGTCGGCGACGAAGTACACGATCATGAGCCCCAGCCACTGGGTCGGCACCGAGTAGAAGGCAAGGCTCGTCCACACGGAGACCCTGTCGGTCGCAGTGCCCCGCCGCCAGGCGGAGATCACCCCCGTGAAGACGCCGAAGACGATCGAGAACACCGTCCCGAGGGTGATCATGGCCAGCGTCTTCTTGATCGGATCCCACAGCTCGCCTCGGACGGGCTTGTGGGAGATGAAGGTCGTGCCCATATCGCCGTGGGCCAGACCCTTCAGATAGATGACGTACTGCTCCCACTTCGACTTGTCGAGCCCGAGGTCGTGCCGCAGCGCGGTCTTGAACTGGATCGTGCAGTTGTGGCACTTGAGGCCCGTGACGGCGTCGCCGGGCAGGGCGCGGAACAGCACGAAGTTGAGCGTCACAGCGACGAACACCGTCATCAGTGCAAAGAGCGTTCGCTTGAGGATGTAGTCGCCGCGTTGCATCGTCTGGTCGTGCTGTTCGCGCCCCGCCCGCCGTCCTACTTCTGATGCGGGTTGGTGAACGCGTCGTAGTTGTACCCGAGCGCCTGGGCGTCGTAGCCAAGCCAATTGGGGCTGTGGGCCGCGATGCCCTGCTCGTTCACGAGCTGCGTGTAGATCCAGTTGTCGTGGATGATCTTGTCCATCTGGTGCACGAGATCCATGCGGTCGCTCTCCTTCACGAGCGTCCCCTGCTTCTCGTACATCTTGTCGTAGGCGGGGTTGTCCCAGCCCGTGTCGCTCCACGAGCACCACTGGGCCTTGGTGACGACCGACAGCTGGAAGTCCGGGTCAGGCGAGGCGACCCAGTCCCACAGGGCGATGTCGAACTTCGAGTACCCGGTGTTCGTCTTGGGATCGCACTGGTCGTCGGTTTCGATCGCATACGCGGCGCTCGAGTCGCCGCCGCTCTGCTCCGTCACGTCGACGCCGGCGTTCTTGAAGCCCTCCTGGACGATCGAGAACGTGCGGTCGCCGTTGAAGTCCAGGCTGTTCGGAACCATCACCTGGTACTGCATCTTGTGCGCGGGCTCGGCGTACTTGCCCGTCGTGGCCGGTGCGACCCTGATCCCGTCCGGCCCCTTCTTGTATCCCAGCTGGTCGAGCATCTGGTTGCCCGCGGCGCAGTCGAACTTGAGCGGCGGATAGTCGGTGCTCTGCCACGGCTTGGCGATGTCGCCGAGCAGGCTCTCCGTCGGGTCCGCGTAGCCGCTGAAGACGACCTGGATGATCTGCTGCCTGTCGACGCACATCGACAGCGCTTCCTTCACCTTGGGGTCGAGCAGCTCCCTGTGCTGTGGCTTGTACGGGTTCGAGTTCCAGGTGATGTTCGTGATCTCACCACTGGGATAGGTGTCGACCACCGCCTTCCCGGTCTTCTTGACGGCGTTCACCGCCGTGAACGGCACCTGGTCGACGGCCGAGATCTGGCCCGACTGGAGGTCGGCGATCATGGAGTCGGCGTTCGTGTAGTAGACGTAGGCGACCGCGTCGACGTGCGGCTTCGGTCCCCACCAGCCCGGGTTGGGCTTGAAGATGGTCTGGCCCTTCTTGTCGTACTTCGTGACCTCGAAGGGTCCGCCCGACACGACCGGAAGATGGTCCTCGGGCAGGAAGGTCTTCAGATCCTTGCCGTCGTTGCCGGTGTACTTGTCCCACACGTGCTTGGGCAGGATGTACAGGAACGTCAGCTGGGCCAGCGCGTTTCCGACCGGCTTGTCGTAGTGGAAGACGACGGTGTTCGGATCGGGAGCCTCGGCCTTGGTGACGTGCGCGACGGACGCGGCGAGCACCGCCGTCGGCCCCGGGTACTTGATGATCGTGTTCGCGGTCCAGGCGACGTCCTCGGACGTGAGCGGCTGGCCGTCCGACCACTTCGCGCCCGGGCGCAGCTTGAACGTGTAGGTCTTGCCGTCAGGCGAGACCGTCCACGACTCCGCGTAGCTCGGGACGATCTGCTTCAGACCCGGGCCGTACTGCACGAGCTCCGGGTAGATCTCGAGGAACGAGACCGTGGCCCCCGCCTCGATGTAGTTGAAGACGTTCAGCGTGTCGATGTAGTTCGTCGACCCGAGGGTGAAGATCCCGCCCTCCTTGACGGAGCCGCTGCCTCCGCCGCCGTTGTCGCTGCTGCTCCCGCCCCCGCAGCCCACCGCTGCAAGCGCAACCGCAAGCGTGGCGGCTGCCATCATGAGTCTTCGAGCTTTCATACGTCATCCTCCCTGGGGTTCCCTGCTACCGCGTGCGTGTGATGATCCTGCCCGGGTCGCGCGCGGCGGCCCGCCATGTCGTCGATGTACTCGCAGATCTCCTCGACGGCCCGCTGGAGCCATGTGCGGCCCTTCTCGACCGTCGCGGCCGTCGCGTCGCCGATCACGCCGGACTCCGTCCAGCCGCTCCACTGGCCCTTGACCGAGAGCGGCCCGTCCGACCAGTCCATCCAGGCGTGCTCCGACTCCCAATCGGGGATCTCGCGCACCGCCCGGTCCATCTGCACCAGCTCGGGGCGGATCGCCAGGTAGAGCGACGTCTCGAGCTCGCAGGCGTGCGCCATGCCCCCGGGCACCTCCGACGAGCGGGTGGCCGCCAGGAGCTCGGCCGACTTCGGCGAGCTGAGATACCAGAACGTCGCGGCGATCGCGTCGCGCTCCTCGAGCATGATGAGCCGTGCGGCCATGTCGACCAGCGGCACGTTCGATCCGTGCCCGTTCACGAAGAGGATCCGCCGGAAGCCGTGGTGCAAGAGGCTCCGGCCGATATCGACGAGGTGGTCGACGAACGTCTTCCAGCCGATCGTGATCGGGCCCGGGAAGTCCATGTGGTGGGGCGTGTACCCGTGCGTCACCGTCGGGAGAAGAAGCGCCCGCCCCGGTCGCTCCGTTACCGCCCGGTCGGCCAGCGTCTCGGCGATCACGACGTCGGTGTCGATCGGCAGGTGGTAGCCGTGGTCCTCGAGGGTCGCGACCGGGATGACGAGCACCGGGTCGCGAGCCACCCACTCGGCCACCTCGGGCCAGGTGAGCTCGGCATAGCGGCTGGTGGGTGTCGGGGGATCAGTCGAAGGCATACCGCTGCTCGAGAGAGTCGCACGGGTTTCCACGGCCGTATGTGACCGCACCCTCTGTGACGTCGGCAAGGCACCAGAAGACAGTCTTCGACTGCGCGCCGTGCTCGGTGTGGCGGCACAGCGAGTGTGGCGCCCCCGTGTGGTCCTGGAGCGCGCGCCGCAGGATGTGCGCGGTGATCTGGCCGGGTGCGAGCCATTCGAGCGCGCGACGATACCGCACGGCCGAGCCGGCGGCGTATTCCGGATCGCCCTCGTACGGCAGCATGCGGGCGCTCACGTAGTGGTTCGTATGCGCCAGCGTGCCGTCCGGCCCGGGCCGGATCAGCTCGGCGTCGGTGGCCGAGCCCTCGACGTTCACCACTCCGCCGTCGCGATGGCTCAGGATGGTGTTGTACGACGACGCACGGTGCGGGTTGAGGGCCGCCTCGACCGCCTCGTCGAGCGTCCGCCGGCGCAGGATGTCGCGCACGTGGAGCAGCCGCGGGATGCCGATCCGGTTGTCGTTCGGCGCGACCTCGTTCCCCGTGAGCGCGAGCCCCGCCGAGTTGAAGCCGACGCTGATCCACGGCCCGACCCCGATCGTGAAGACCACGGGGTCGCCCGGGATGCGCCACTCGGTCGCCACCACGTCCGGCTCGACCTCGGGCGCGAGATCGTTGTTGTGCGCCACCCAGAGATGCCCGTCGATGCTCGCCGGCGGCCGCGCGACCAGGTCGGAGCATGCCCCCTCCGCCCCGTCCAGGCTCGCCAGCTCCTCGATCGAGGCCGCGAACACGCGCATCCGGTCGACCCCGGCCGCGTCGGCCACCGCGTCGAGCTCCTCGACGAGCCACGGAAGCTCGCGGGCCGTGACCTCGTGGTACGGCAGCGCCCCGGTGAGCTCGGCGGGAGTGACGGCCGCCGCGACACGCCCGACGGCCGCGGCTCCGGCCCGCCCGATCTGGGCGCCCACCTCGGCGTGCGTTCCGGCGGCACGGACGAGCGGCAGCGGCTCAGGCGGCATGGCGCCTCTCGAAGACGTGCATCGGCATCGGCCTAGGCTAACCGGCTGCAGGCCGCCATGCTCGGGAACCCGGTCGTCGTCGAGGACGACGCCGGACGCTCGGCGCGGATGGGTGAGCCTGCCGCTCGCGTGGTATAGATCGGACGATGGCCGTCGCCGCCCATGCCGCACCCCGGTACCGACAGGTCGCGGCGGAGCTTGAGCGGGCGATCGAAGCCGGCGGGCTGCGACCCCACGACCGGCTGGCATCCGAGCGGGCGATCGCCGAGCGGCACGGCCTCTCGCGGATGACCGCCCGCCAGGCGGTCGAGCTCCTCGTCCGCCGCGGCACGGTCTACAGGCGGCCCGGCTCGGGCACGTTCGTCTCGCCGCCCCGCGTCGTCCACACCCTCCAGCGGCTGGCCGGGTTCTCGGAGCAGATGCGAGCGCAGGGCATCGAGCCGTCGGGGCGAGTGCTCGAGATGCGGCGGACGCGACGGGTGGACGCGGAGGCCCGCACGGCGCTCGAGCTCGCGCCCGGCGGACGGGCCTGGATCGTGCGGCGCGTCCGCTACGGCGATCGTGAGCCGCTGCTGCTCGAGACGTTCTGGGTCCCGGACGCCCTGTGCCCTGACCTGGCCCGGCGCGAGCTGGCGCACGGCTCGCTGTACGACCTCATGCGGCAGCGGTACGGGATCGACCCGTGCACCGCCGACGAGTCGATCGAGCCCGCCGTCCTCGAGGCGGGAGATGCCCGCCACCTGGGCTCCCGCCCCGGGGCTCCGGCGATGGTCGTGACGCGGACGGCGCGCGACCGCGAGGGGCGGGCGGTCGAGTTCGCCCGCGACGTCTACCGCGGCGACCGCGCCCGCTTCGAGGTCGCGCTCCACACCTGAGCCCCCGGTCGGTTAGTCGCTCGTTCGGGAGGCGGCTTCCGCCACGAGCTCGTCGCGGAGCTCGACCAGCGGCCGCGCGCCCAGGTCGCCCTTGCCGCGGCGCCTGACCGAGACCGTCTCTGCCTCGGCCTCGCGGTCGCCCACCACCAGGATGCACGGCATGCGCTGGTGCTCGGCCTCGGCGATCTTCTTGCCGACGGACTCGCCTCGCAGGTCGGACTCGGCGCGCAGGCCCGCCGCGACCAGCTCCGCCGCAACCCGCTCCGCATACCCGTGGTGGCGGTCTGCGACGGGAAGCACGATGACCTGCACCGGCGCGATCCACAGCGGGAACGCTCCGGCGACGTGCTCGATCAGGATGCCGATGAACCGCTCCAGCGAGCCGAGCAGCGCGCGGTGGATCACGACGGGCATGTGATCGGCGTTGTCGGCGCCAACATACGAGAGGCCGAACCGTGCGGGCATCTGGAAGTCGAGCTGGACCGTGCCCATCTGCCACGAGCGGCCGATCGCGTCGGTCATGTGCAGGTCGATCTTGGGCCCGTAGAACGCACCCTCGCCGGGGCTCGTGACGTAGTCGATGCCGCGGCGCTTGAGCGCGGACTCGAGCGCCGCTTCGGCGACGTCCCAGTCCTCGTCGGAGCCCAGCTTGTTGTCGGGCCGGAGCGAGAGCTCGGGCTGCGGTACGACTCCGAAGATGCCGTAGAGCAGGTCGACGTAGTCGAGGCACGCGAAGATCTCGTCCTCGATCTGGTCGAGCGAGCAGAAGATGTGGGCGTCGTCCTGGGTCACGTGCCGCACCCGCAGGAGGCCGTGCAGCGCCCCCGTCAGCTCGTTCCTGTGCAGCGTCGAGGACTCGGCGTAGCGCAGCGGCAGCTCGCGATAGCTGCGGCGCTGGCCGCCGAAGAGCAGCATGTGGCCCGGGCAGTTCATCGGCTTCAGGCCGTACGTCTGGGACTCGCTCTCCCCCGGCACGAGGAACATGTCGTCGCGGAACTTCTCCCAGTGGCCCGACGTCTTCCAGAGCTCGACGTCGTAGAGGAGCGGCGTCTTCACCTCGACGTAGCCACGCCGGCCGTTCTCGGCGCGGCGCAGGTCCTCGAGCGCGTTCCAGATCACCATGCCGCGCGGGTGCCACAGCGGCGACCCCGGCGAGTGCGGGTCGAAGTGGAACAGGTCGAGCTCGCGCCCCAGGCGGCGATGGTCGCGGCGGCGAGCCTCCTCGACCTGAGCGAGGTAGGCGTCGAGATCGGCCTGGCGGAAGAACGCCGTGCCGTAGATGCGCGTCAGCATCGGGCGCGAGGAGTCGCCCCGCCAGTAGGCACCCGCCGTCGAGAGCAGCTTGAACGCCTTGATGGGCTTGGTGCTCTGCAGGTGCGGCCCGCGGCACAGATCCTCGAAGTCGTCGTTCCGATAGAGGCTGATGGCCTGGCCGTCGAGCCCCTCGGCGAGCTCGAGCTTGTACGGCTGGTCCTCCGCCCGGAAGCGCGCGAGCAGCTCCTCTCGCTCCACGCCGTCCTCCCGCACGAACGGGACATCGCTCGCGAGGATGCGGCGCATCTCCTCCTCGATCCGTTCGAGATCGTCGGTCGAGATCGGCTCGGGGAACTCGAAGTCGTAGTAGAAGCCGTCGGCGATGGCGGGCCCGATCGCGATCTTGGCGTCGGGCCACAGGTGCAGCACCGCCTGCGCCATCACGTGCGCGGTCGAATGCCGGAGCACCGCCAGCGCGGCCTCGTCGCGGTCGGTCAGGATGCGGATCGTCTCGCCGTCGTTCACCGGCAGGCGGAGGTCGCGCACCTCGCCGTCGACCTGCACCGCGACTGCCGCATCGGCCAGCCGCGGGCCGATCGCAGCCGCCGCATCGCGCCCCGACGCGCCCTCGTCGAGGGTCAGCTCGTTGCCGTCAGGGAGCAGGACGCGCACGCTCCGCAGCATACAAACCGCGCCGCGCGGTACGCTCGCCGCGATGGGGCTTCTGGCGGCAGTGCTCGCGATCGCCCTGGTGGCGGTGGTCGCCGTCATGCTCCTCCGTGACAGCCGCGCAACCCGCGAGCGCGAGCGTCTCGAGCGTGAGCTGCGCGAGACCGTGCCGCGCACCGAGCTCTCGGCCGCGCTCGCCTCGCGCGACGCCGTGATGGCCGCCACGTCGGCCCCCGTCCTCCTTGTGGATCGCGACGGCCGCGTGGTGCGCGCCAACTCCGCCGCGCGGGATGCGGGGCCCGAGCTGGCCGGGCCGGAGGTCCAGCCCGACCTCGCCTCCGCCGCCGCGCGCGCTGCTGCGGGCGAGCCCGTGCGTGACGTCGAGCTCACCGTCTACACCCCGGAGCGGCGCCGCTTCCGCGCCCGCATCCGGCCGTTCGGCACCGGCGACAACTCGGGTGCCGCGGTGGTGCTCTCGGATCAGTCCTCCGAGGCCGACTACCGCGACGCTCGCCGCCTCTTCTCGGCCGGCGTCTCGCACGAGCTCCGGACGCCGCTCCAGCGCATCCTGGCGCTCGTCGAGACGCTCGCCCTGCCGCTCACCGACCAGGAGCGGTCCGACATGATCGCCCAGGCCCGGGCGGAGGTCGACGCGATGCGCCAGCTGATCGAGGACATGATCCTTCTCGTCAGGCTCGAGAGCCACGAGCTCGGCGACAAGGACGAGCAGACCGACGTCACCACCGCCGTCGAGGCGTGCGTCGCCCGCCACACCGCCGCCGCGCGCACGGCGTCGATGAGCCTCGGCACCGCCGTGACCCGCGGCCTCGTCGCAGCGGTCGCGCCACGGCTCGTCGACGCGGTGCTCGACAACCTCGTCGAGAACGCGATCCACCACGCCGGCGAGGGCGAGGCGATCGTGGTCCGCGCCCGCGGGCTCTCGGGCGCCGTCGAGATCGTCGTCCACGACACGGGCGGACGGATTCCCCCGGACCACCTCGGCAGGGTCTTCGAGCGCTTCTACCGCATCGAGGACGCCCGCTCCGGCCCCGGCACCGGCCTGGGCCTCGCGATCGTGAAGCACATCGCCGAGGAGTACGGCGGCCGCGCCACGGCCGAGTCGAGCCCCAGCGTCGGCACCAGCCTGCGCGTGGTCCTCCCCGCCCCGGCCGCCGTCCGCGACTAGACGCTCAGGCGGCGTGGGCGGGGCGCTCATGGGTCCTGAAGCAGCCCGAGGACGTTGCCGTCCGGGTCCGTGAATGTGGCCACCGGCGGCCGCCGCCGACGTCGCGTGGGGGCTCTTTCACGGTGGCCCCGGCAGCGGTCACCTCGGCCAGCTTCGCCTCGATGTCCGGCACCTGCCAGTAGGCCACCGGCGAGGCCGTCCCGTCCGCGCCTCCGCTCGGCACGAGCCCGATGTGCTGGCCCGCGGCCTCGTACCCGACGTAGTAGGAGCTGTCCGCCTCGGGCGGCGCGCCGAGCAGCGCGGTGTACACCGCCTTGGCCGCCGCGAGGTCCGACACCGGATGCAGCACGATCTTGATTCCCTGGGTGGCGGAGCCGGCCATGCTCACTCCCCCGCCCGGACGACGTTGACGTTGAAGTCTGGCGTCCCGCCGGCCTGCATCATCGAGATCCAGAGCACGAGGTACATCTCGACACCGCGTGCCGTCTCGATGCCGCCGAGGTCGACGACCGACTCCGCCGGCCAGCCGAAGCTCTCGAGCATCCCCGTGACGAACTGCTTGGCCTCGGCGTCGTCGCCGCTCACGAAGACCGAGTGCGCGCCGGGCACGCGCTCCGGGTGGATCATCAGCTGGTTGTTCATCGTGTTCAGCGTCTTCACGACCCGGGCCTCCGGGAACGCGCGTTGGATCTGCTCGCCCAGGCTGTCGGTGTTGCAGACGGTCAGCGTGAGGCGGCCGGTCTCGAACGTGAGCGGGTTCGCGACGTCGATCAGCACCTTTCCCGCCAGGTTCTCGGCGCCCGCAGCCGCGAGCGCGTCGAGCGCCACCGGCCCGTTCGTGCAGTTCATCACCGTCTGGCCGAACTCCGCCGCGTCGGCGAACGTCCCCTGCGACGCTCCCGCGCCGGTCTCGGCGACCCACGCCGCCGCGGCTTCGTTGTCGGGCGAGCGCGAGCCCATCCTGACCTCGTGCCCGACGTCGACGAGCCGGCCCGCGAGAGCCCGCCCGACCTGGCCTGTTCCGAGCACTCCGTACCGCATGCTCATCCCTCCTTCGAAATCGGCTCGAACCGGTACCCGACACCCTGGTGCGTGTGGATGTACGTGTGGGTCGGCGATCGCCGGTCGATCTTCTCCCGCAGCTTCCGGACGCAGACGTCGACCGTTCGGTCGCGATGGCGGTACGGGGTGCCCCACACCCGTTGCTGGATGCGGTCGCGCGTGAGCGCCTTCCCCTCCGCCGCGGCCAGGACGTACAGGAGCCGGAACTCCATCGGCGTCAGCCCGGCGTCGGCGCCCTCGAGCAGCGCCTGATGCCGGTCGGAGTCGATCACGAGCCCCGGCGCCTCGATTCGGGAGCCGTCCGCCTGGATCGGAGCGATGCCCGACCGCCGCAGGGCGGCCTCCACGCGGGCCACCAGCTCCTGCATCCCGAACGGCTTCGCCAGGTAGTCGTCTGCGCCGATCTTGAGCCCGTGCACCTTGTCGTGCTCCGACCCGCGGGCCGAGATCATGATGACCGGAATCGTGATCCCCTCCTCGCGAAGCGTGCGGGTGATGCGCCAGCCGTCCTCGCCGGGCAGCATCAGGTCGATCACCGCGACGTCGGGCCGCTCGAACCGGATCTTGCGCAGCGCCCGGTCGCCGTCCTCGGCCCACTCCACGTCCATGCCCGCCCGGCGCAGATGGGTCATCATCGCCCGCGCGATCACAGCGTCGTCCTCGGCGAGCAGCACCCTTGGCATCCGCCGGGATTCTAGGGGGGTGCCCGGCCCGCCCCGGCCGGACCAAAGATTCGCCGCCCCGGCTTGCCTTTCGTCCCCCGACCGAACGAGCTTTCGAGTCACCTCTACAGCTCATCCGCCCGGCTTCGACCTACTCGGCTGCCCTCGGCGGCGCAGAGAGAAAGCTAGAGGCCGCGCCCCGGGTGCGCAAGCGGGAAATTGGCGCACTTTGCGGGGTTCGACAACGGACGCTCGCGCGACTTCTCGCAAAGTGCGATGTTGCTCCGGCCACTGCTGGACAACCCCATGGGGCCAGGCCCCGTTCGGGGCCTGGCCCCGGTGGTTCGCCGAGGTCAGAGCAAAGGGCGCGCGCGCTCGAGGACTTCGCGGTCGCGGTCGTACGTGACCATCGCCACGGCCTCGTCGATCCCGAGCCAGCGCACCTCGTCGACATCGTGCGCCAGCGGGCGGCCGCCGGCGTCGGCGGCCATCAGGTAGTACCGCACGGTCTTCGGCCCCGCCTCGACGTCATAGCCGATCGTCCCCAGGTCGCGCTCGACCGAGCCGGTGTGCCCGGTCTCCTCCTCGACCTCCCGGACGGCGGCCTCGCGGTCGTCCTCCCCGGGGTCGAGCTTGCCCTTGGGCAGCGTCCAGTCGTCGTACTGCGGGCGGTGGACGACGGCGACCAGGCCGTCGCGGTGCAGGACCGCGCCGGCCGCGCGGATCACCCGCGGACGCCCGCCCGGCGGCGGCCGGCCATCGCCAGGAGCCACATCACGAGCCCGACGCCGCCGACCAGGAAGAGCACGTACCCGGCGAAGACCCACAGGATCCCGCGGTCGCCCTGGAGCACGGCGCCGAACGCGATCATCGCGATGCCGAGCACCCCGAACGCCTGGGTGAGCACGAACGGCCCGGGCAGGCCGATCGGCGTCACCGCGGTCGACGCGGCCTTCAGGCGGCGCGGGTCGGCGTCGTCCTTGCTGCGGCTGCGAAGGGCGAGCCCCACGACGCCCACGAAGACGGCCAGGAAGTACACCACCTGCGACCAGAACGACCCCACCCAGTCGACCAGATACGTGAAGACGACGATGAGGACGACCGCCGCGGCCGTTCCTCCGACCGCAAGGGCGATCGATGTCGGCCAGTCGTAGACGTGCTGCTCGCCGGAGGGCCGGTCGGTCATCGGCGGAAGCGTACACCGAGGGGCCGCCGTGAACGGTCGTCCTATGCTGGACGCCGATGCGTGTGCTCATCCTCGGAGCCGGTTTCGCCGGGAGCTACGTCGCCCGGGTGCTCGGACAGCGGGCACGGGAGATCCAGGTGACGCTGGTCGACCCGCGCAACTACATGCTCTACACACCGCTTCTTCCGGAGGCGGCGTCCGGCACCGTCGAGCCGCGCCACGCCGTCGTGCCCGTGCGCGTCATGTGCCCGCGTGCGCGGCTGCTCCTGGGCCGCGCGACGGCGGTCGACGTGGCCGCTCGAACGGCGACGGTACGGCCGGTCGAGGGCGATCCGTTCGAGGAGGAGTTCGACACGCTCGTCGTCGCGCTGGGCGCGATCGCGCGCACGGCGCCCGTCCCGGGGCTGGTCGAGCATGCGGTCGGGTTCAAGACGATCGCCGAGGCGATCCACCTGCGAAACCACGTGCTCCAGCAGCTCGAGCTCGCCGCGACAATCGACGATCCACGCGAACGCGAGCGGCGGCTGACGTTCGTCTTCGTCGGCGGCGGCTACGCGGGGGTCGAGGCGATGGCCGAGCTCGAGGACCTCGTGCGCGACGCGAGCCGCTACTACCCGACCCTCCGCGACGTCCCCCGAAGATGGCTCCTGGCCGACGCCGCCGACCACGTCCTGAACGACCTTCGCGGACGGCTCGGCGAGTACGCGGCCAGGCAGCTCGTCCGGCGCGGCTTCGACATGCGGTTGTCGACCGTCCTGACCGCGGTCGATGCGAGAGGTGTCGAGCTCTCCGACGGCGAGCGGGTGCCGACGAACACGGTCGTCTGGACGGCGGGCGTGCGCCCGAACCCCCTGATCGCCGAGCTCGGCCTTCCGCTCGACGACCGTGGCCGGCTGCGGGTCGACGAGCACCTCCGGGCCGCCGACGGAGTGTGGGCGCTCGGCGACTCCGCCGCCGTTCCCAACGCCGCCGCCGGCGGCGCGCCCGACCCGCCGACCTGCCAGCACGCGCTCCGCCAGGCCCGGACGCTGGCGCGCAACATCGCGGCCGACGCCCGCGGCCGGCCGCTCAAGGTGTACCGCTACCGGATGCTCGGCCAGGCCGCGACCCTCGGGCGCCACAAGGGCGTCTTCGAGGCGCTGGGCACGATCCGCTTCCGCGGCTTCCCCGGCTGGTGGCTGACACGCACCTACCACCTCTACCAGCTCCCGCTCATGAGCCGCCGGCTGCGCGTCGTCAGCGACTGGACCGTCGGGCTCTTCTTCCGCCGCGACGTGGTCGAGCTGGGGAGCCTCGGGCGGCCGGAGCCGCTCGAGCCGCCGCCGCCCTAGAGGCTAGGCGGCCACCTCGAGCTCGCGGCACAGGTCACGCGCCGCCTCGATGAAGGCCTCGGCCACGGGCGGCCGGTAGCGGTCGCGGTGCCATGCGAGACCGATGAGACGCGGCGGCATCCGGCCCTCGAGGTCGACGAGCGTCACGCGCGAGTCAGCCTCGTTCACCGTGAGGCGCGGGATGAGCGCGACGCCCATGCCGGCCGCCACCATCTCCTGGATCGTCGCGTTGTCATCCGACCGGAAGGCGAACGTCGGCTCGACGCCGGACGCGCGCATGCGGGCCTCGACCTGGCGGGCCCCGATGCACGACCGGTAGCCGACCAGGGGCAGGCGGCCGATCTCGCGGAAGCTGGGCGGCGTGCGACGGCGCGCCAGCGGCGAGCCGGTCTGCGTCACGAGCACGTACGGGTCGCGCAGGAGCTCGGTCGTCTCGATCGGAGCCGAGGCGATCGGCAGGACCAGGAACGCCAGGTCGAGGTCGCCCGCCTCGAGCGCCGCGACGAGCACGTCGTCCTCGGCCTCGGTCAGGCTCACCTCCACGCGCGGCCACGCCTCGGAGAACCGGCGCAGCAGCTGCGGGAGCAGGCGTGCTCCGGCGCTCTGGAACGCGCCCACTCGCAGGGCTCCCGCCTCGCCGGCGGCGAGCGCCGAGAGGTCGGCGCGGGCCGCCCGGAGCCGCGCGACGATCGCGTCGGCATGGGCGAGCAGCATGCGCCCGGCCTCTGTGAGCTCCGCGGGCCTCGGTCCGCCGGGCCGGTCGACCAGGCGCTGGCCGACGAGCTTCTCGAGCGTCGCCAGCTGCTGGCTCACGGCGGACTGCGTGTAGCCGAGCGCCTCGGCGGCCCGGCCGAACGAGCCGTGCTCGGCGATGGCCTGGAGTGCCGCCAGGTGGCGTAGCTCGACGCCCAGCCAGGTATCAGGTTCCATAATCGATCTGAATAGTAGCTCGATTTGAACTAATGAGCCCGGCTGCCGATGATACGGACATGGGACTGCTCTTCGTCATCATCATGATCGTCGTCGTCGGGCCGCTCGCGGTCCTGTACGGCGCCGACTCGCGCCCGACCTCCGGTCGGTCGCGCGAGTGGTGGCCCGCCGCTCCGCGGTAGGTCAGCTCTCGCCGAGATACGCCTTGCGCACCTGCTCGTTCCTGCGCAGAGCCTCGGCCGTGTCGTGCAGCGCGACGTGGCCCGTCTCGAGCACATAGCCGCGGTTGGCCACGGCGAGTGCGATCAGGGCGTTCTGCTCGACGAGTAGGATCGCCGTGCCCGTCTTGTTGATCTCGCGGACGATGTCGAAGATCCGCTCGACCAGGATCGGCGCGAGGCCCAGCGACGGCTCGTCGAGCATCAGCAGCTTGGGCTTGGCCATGAGCGCGCGGCCGATGGCACACATCTGCTGCTCACCGCCCGAGAGGGTGCCTGCCTTCTGCATGCGCCGCTCCTGGAGCCGCGGGAACAGCTCGTAGACGTGGTCGATGTCCTCCTCGATCCCGGCCTTGTCCGAGCGCTGGAACGCGCCCATCTCGAGGTTCTCGCGCACGCTCATCCGCGAGAACAGCCGCCGCCCCTCCGGCGACTGGCTGATCCCGAGCTTCACGATGTCGTGCGGGCGCCGGCCGACGATATCGTCGCCATTGAACTTGATCTTGCCGCGCTTGGGCCGGTTGATCCCCTGGATCGAGCGCAGCGTCGTCGACTTGCCGGCGCCGTTGGCCCCGATCAGCGTGACGATCTCGCCGGCGTTCACCGTCAGCGAGATCCCCTTGATGGCCTCGATGGTGCCGTAGAACGTGTGGACGTCCTCGAGCTCGAGCAGCACGGCGCCGTTGTCAGCCATCGCGTGGATCCCCCTCGCCGCCGTCCGCCGTCGCGGCCGATCCCAGGTAGGCCTCGATGACGCGCTCGTCCTTCTGGATCTCCGCCGGCGGGCCCTCGGCGATCTTCTCGCCGTGGTCGAGCACCGTCACGCGCTCGGAGATCCCCATGACGACCTTCATGTCGTGCTCGATCATGAGGATCGCGAGGCCGCGCTCGTCACGCAGCCGGCCGACGAAGCTCGTGAACTCGGCGCTCTCCTGCGGATTCATGCCGGCGGTGGGCTCGTCGAGGAGCAGGAGCTTCGGGTCGGTCCCGAGCGCCCGCGCCACCTCGAGCCGGCGCTGGTCGCCGTAGGCGAGGTTCATCGCGTAGGTGTGCTCGGCCTCGGCAGGGAGGCCGCAGTACTTCAGGAGCTCGCGCGCCCGGTCGGCCGCTCCGCGCTCCTCGCGCTTGAGTCCCGGCGTGCGCAGGATCGATTTGACGATCCCGCCCTTGAGGCGCGAGTGCATCCCGACGAGGACGTTCTCGAGGCCCGTCATGGTCGGGAACAGGCGGATGTTCTGAAAGGTCCGCCCCACCCCCATCTGCGTCACCGCGTGCGGGGGCAGACCGACGATCTCGTGCCCGTCGAACAGCACCTCGCCGCTCGTGGGCGTGTAGACGCCGGTCAGCATGTTGAAGAAGGTGGTCTTGCCCGCGCCGTTGGGGCCGATCAGGCTGACGATGCCGCCCTTGGGAACCGTGAAATCCACGTCCGAGCAGGCCACGAGCCCGCCGAACTCCTTGCGCACCGCCCGTGCCGTGAGCAGATCCTCCGCCATCACGCCTCGGCGTCGTAGAGCGACCCGCCCTCGACGCCGGCCTCGAGCTCGATCTTGCGTCTCGCGGTGGGTATCAGCCCCTGCGGGCGCACGAGCATCGTGGCCACGATGATGACGCCGAAGATGCCGAACGTGTACTGAGGGATGTTGAAGGTCGTGCCGGCGACGTTGTTCAGGTTGTTGCCGACCGCCTCGAGCCCCTGGTAGTTCAGGTACGAGAGCAGCGCGCCGCCGAGGCACACACCCCAGACGTTCCCCATCCCGCCCAGGATCACCATGCACAGCACCGCGATCGAGATGTTGAGCGAGAAGTCCTGCGGGAAGGTCGAGCTCTTGAAGATCGCGTAGAAGCAGCCCGCCGCCCCGCCGAAGAACGCGCCGATGGCATAGGCGAGCGTCTTCGTGCGCATGAGCGGCACGCCCATCGCCGCCGCTGCGATCTCGTCCTCGCGGATCGCCACCCAGGCCCGGCCGAGGCGCGAGTCGCGAAGCCGGATGCAGCAGAAGAGCGTGAACAGCACGAGCGCCAGGCCGGTCCAGTAGTAGTAGTCGGCCGAGTTGATCTCGAGCCGGTAGCTCGACGGCAGGAACGACGCCGCGTTGTGGATCGACACGCCGAAGCCGAGCGAGTCGATCGGCGTCAGGCCGTTCGGCCCGTTGGTGACGTTGTGGCCGAGCCAGTCGTCCCCGTTGTTCACGGCCTGCGGGATGATCTCGCCGAACCCCAGCGTCACGATCGCCAGGTAGTCGCCGCGCAGGCGCAGGGTCGGCAGGCCGATGATGATGCCGAGCACGCACGCGAAGATCGCGCCGACGATCAGGAGCAGCCAGACGTTGAAGTGGAGGCCCGGGAGCACCGGCAGCACGCCGACCGATAGGAAGTGGATCTTCTGGGGCGCGAACTGGAGCGTCGCGAACCATCCGGCGATGTAGGCACCGGCGGCGTAGAACGCGACGTACCCCAGGTCGAGCAGGCCGGCGTAGCCCACCACGACGTTCAGCCCGAGGGCCATCATGACGTAGACGCACATCACGACCATGGTCGGCACGGTCGGTGCCAGCTGCCCGGTCGTCCCGCCGCCGAGACCGTTGAAGAGATCCTGGTAGTAGTTCGGGTAGAAGACGAGGAGGAGAAGCACCGTCACGGGCAGCGCGAGCGCGCGCACCCGCTTGGGGATTCGCGCCCACGCGTCGCCCACGGATCCGGTGCGGCCGCTCATGCCCTGTCGGGGACTTCCTCGCCGAGGAGTCCCTGCGGCCGGAACACGAGCACGAGGATCAGGATCGAGAAGATCAGAGACTGCGTCCAGCTCGATCCCGGCGTGTGCCACGAGAGGCCCTCGTTGAACGCCTGGATGAGGCCGATCAGAATTGCCCCGAGCGCCGCGCCGGTCAGGTTCCCGATGCCGCCAAGCACGGCGGCGGTGAAGGCGAAGAGGCCGAGCTGGAATCCGAGGTCATACCGGGTCGACGTCTGGTACATGACGAAGAGGAGGCCGGCGGCCCCGGCCAGCGCGCCGCCGAGCGCGAACGTGAACGCGATCGTCCGATCGACGTCGATGCCCATCATCCGGCTCGCGTCCATATCCTGGGCCACGGCGCGCATGGCCTTGCCCTGCCGGGTCGAGCGCACGAGGTAGCTGAGCGCGATCAGCACCGGGATCGTGATGAGCACGATCAGGAGCGACTTCTGCGTGTAGGCGATCCCACCGATCGTGAAGAGCGCCTTGGTCGGGAAGATGTCGGGGAGCGGCTGCTCGACGAAGCCGTACACGAGCGCCGCCGCGTTCTGGAGGATGAAGCTCATGCCGATCGCCGTTATCAGCGGCGCCAGCTTGGGGGCGTTTCGTAGCGGCCGGTAGGCGACCCGTTCGATCGCGACGTTGAGCGTGGCGCAGAACGCGATGCACACGACGATCGTCACGAGGATGAGCGGCGCGGTCACATACCACGCCTGGGTGCCGTTCAGGCCGAACCAGCTCGACGAGACCGTGACGGCGACCATCGTCCCCCACATGAACACATCGCCGTGGGCGAAGTTGATGAGCTCGATGATGCCGTAGACGAGCGTGTATCCCAGCGCGACCAGGGCGTAGATGCACCCCAGGGTGATGCCGAGCAGGAACACGCTGATGAACTGCTTGGGCGCGTTGATGAAGTTGCCAACGACCCACACCACGAACACGCCGACGACCACCCACGTCAGCACGCGGTTGATCTGCTGTGAGAAACGGGGGAGCGCCGCGACGATAGGTCGCCGGGTGGTACCCGACTCGGTCGTCATCGCAGCGCTCCCCCGAGGTTGCTCATTGCGGCGGGAACGTCTCCACGAGATCCGCCTTGGGCGTCAGCACCTTGTAGGTGACGAGCTTGCCGCCCTTGACCACGTCGACCGTCATCGAACCCTGGTCGGTGTCGCCGGCGTCGTTGATCGAGAACGTGCCGAGCACGCTGTCGGTGACAGTCGTGCCGAACAGGTTCTTCGAGACGCTGGCCCGCGTGCCGTCCGAAGCGGCGATCGCATTCAGGACGACCTGAGCTGCGGCGGCCGCGTACGGCGTGTACGGGTCGATGAAGTCCGGGTTGTACTTGGCCTGGAAGTCAGACACGAACGTCGCGCCCGAGCCGGTCAGCTGATCGGTCGGGACACCCGCGACGGACGCATACAGGCCGTCGGACGCCTTGCCGGCGTCGGTGATCGTCTGGGAGGTCGTGAAGCCGTCCGGCAGGAGCAGCTTCACCTTGGTGTTATCGCCGAGCACCGCGACCTTGTCCTTGATCAGCTGGCCGCCGTTCTCGCAGATGAGGCCGCCGACCATGATCGCGTCGGGGTGCTTCGCTGCGATGCCCTGGAAGAGGGCCTGGTAGTTGGTGCCGGTCTTCGTGTTGTAGGCCGAGTTGCCGAGGACCTTGATGCCAAGCTTCTTGGCGGCGTCCTCGAAGTACGTCGCCACACCGGCGCCGTAGGCCTGCTTGTCGTTCAGGATGTAGACCGACTTCACGCCGAGACCCTGAGCGGTCTGGGCAAGCGCCGGGCCCTGGAAGTTGTCAGGGGCGACGACGCGGGCGTAGTTCCGCGTGGTGGTCGGGTAGTACTTGCTCGGCTCGGCCGCGACCTTCGTGCCCTGGGTCAGTCCGGGCCACGTGTTGGCCGGGCTCACCATGGCGATCGGGCCAGGCTGGGCCTGGTTCAGCACCGGGACCTCGAGCTCCGCGCAACCGGAGTTGAACGTGCCGATGTTCGCGATGACTGACGGATCCTGGGCGTACGCGTTCGCGTTCGCCGAGCATGTCGTCGAGTCCCACGTTCCGGCCTGCGGCGTCGAGTCGTCGCACGGCTGGAAGGCGATGGTGTACTTGCCGGCCTTCCAACCGGCCTGCTCGAAGATCATCTCGATCGCCTGGTTCATCTGCGACGTCTGGTGCGACGACGATCCGTTGAGCGGCAAATCAGACGTGACCAGGAACTGGCCACTCGGGTTCACCACCGACTTGCACGTGGAGGAGTTGACCGGCGTTGCGGCACTCCCTCCTCCTCCGGTCCCGCCGCCCGTACCGTTGTTGCTGCTCGAACCGCTTCCGCAGGCTGCGGCGGTGGCTAGCACGAGAACCGCGGCCAACGCCCAGAGAGCGCGGCCAGGTACACGTCTCATCTGTTCTCCTCCCACTTCGGGTTGGTGTTTCACGCCGGTGACTGCTCCCGCACCCCGGCGCGCGACGGTCTATCTACCATCCCCGGCGGATGAGCACAAGGGTTCCAGCCCACCGACGGGACGCCACGGCGAGTCGACATCGTCGCGGCGCAATGCTACTCCTCGCGGTCGTCGTCGTGGTGGTCGCGGCCTGTGGATCCTCAGGGGCCTCCTCCGGATCCGGGCCAAAACCCAACGCCTGTCCCAGGGCCTGGGCCGCGTCGTGGCAGACATGGGCCAACCGCGTGGGCATGACGATCTACTGCCCCGGATGGCTGCCGAGCCCGATCGACGGCGTGATCCACGGCCAGTGGAACACGGCCCGGGTGCCCGACAAGCAATGGCAGCTGGGCTATGCGTGGCTCGAGCAGGGCGAGCTCGTGCACGTCGTCTTCGAGGGCTATCCGCCCGGCACGTTCCCGCCCGACTGCGAGGGCACGCCGTGCTTCGGGGGCCGCGAGCCCAAGACCGAGCAGGTCGCCGGCCGCACCGTCACGTGGTACGACCACAACCTCGCCTCCCACACCGGGCACATCGCCGCGATCTTCCACGCGGACGGCAACATCTACGTCATCTCGATCCACGTGGCGTCCCCGGTCTCGACCGCGGCCAACGCGAACGGACCTGCGGCACATCATCCGATCCCTGGCGCCCGTGCGCCCTGGAGGCTGAGCGCGGTGCGCGTCTACTGGCACGACGACGCGCTCGCCCACGACACCGGGTCGGGCATGTTCGACCAGCCGTCCTCCCCGATCCTCGAGGTGCCCGAGCTCCATCCGGAGAACGCCGAGCGCGTCCGGAACATCCGCGCCGCGCTTCGCACCGGACCGATCGCCGGGCGGCTCGAGTGGCGTGTTGGCCGCCACGCCTCTCGCGACGAGCTCGAGATGCTCCACATGCCGGCGTACATCGACTCGGTCCAGGAGTTCTGTGCCGCCGGCGGCGGCTTCCTGACCCAGTCCACGCCCGTCGTCGAGCGCTCGTGGGACGCCGCGCTCGCAGCTGCCGGCACCACGCTCGAGGCCACCGCCGCCGTCCTCGACGGCGAGTGTGATCTGGCCTACGCGCTCGTCCGGCCGCCGGGCCATCACGCCCAGCCCGACCGCGCCGACGGCTACTGCCTCTTCTCGAACGCGGCGCTGGCGGCCGAGCTGGCGCGGCGGCGGGGCGCGGAGCGCGTCGCCGTCATCGACTGGGACGTGCATCACGGAAACGGAACGCAGCAGTGCTTCTGGGACCGGGGCGACGTGCTCGCCGTCTCGCTCCACATGCGGCACGGGTCGTGGGGCCCGTCGCATCCCCAGACCGGGGCGCCCGACGAGGTCGGCACCGGCGACGGCGCGGGCCGGAACGTGAACGTCGAGCTCCCCGTCGGCACCGGCGACGAGGGGTACCGCCGGGCGATGGCGCGGGCGGTCGAGCCTCTCGTCGCCGCCTTCGAGCCGGAGCTGATCGTGATCGCGTGCGGGCAGGACGCGAGCCAGTTCGACCCCAACGGCCGCATGTGCGTGGCGATGGACGGCTTCCGCGACCTCGGATCGGCGGCCCGCGCGCTGGCCGACCGCCACTGCGGCGGGCGCATGGTGCTCGTCCAGGAGGGCGGATACGGGCGCACCTACTCCGGCCACTGCATGCACGCCACCCTCGAGGGCGTCCTGGGCACGGGCCCGCTGCTCGACGACCCGATGGCGTACATCCCCGACGACGCCGATCGAGCGGACGCGGCGATTGCGGCCGTTCGGTCGGCGATCGCACCGCACTGGGACGTCTGACCCGCGGAACACCTTCCATTCGCGTTCGCCGGTGTCTAAACTCCGTCCTGCGCCGTCCCCGACACCGGGGCGCGCCCCTTCGCCCGTGTCGCTCGATCTCGGCCCCAGACCCTGGACGTTCCTCCTCGACGAGCGCCCGCCCGCGCCCGGCCGGCTCCGCCTGGTCCAGGCGCTCGTCAACACCGTGAACCTCGAGACCGGGAAGGACGTGATCGACACGCCTCCCGGGCTGGTGGCATGGCTCGAGGAGTTCGATCTCCTCCCGGCCGACGCGCCCGTGCTCGACTCGGACGTCGCCCGTGCGCGCGAGCTCCGCGAGGCCCTGCGACTCCTCGTGCGAAAGAACGCCGAGCCCGACCTCGATGCGGCGGCTGCGGCCCAGACCGTCAGCCGGGTGGCGGCGACCGGACGCCTCACTGTCGACTTCTCACCTGAGGGGTCCACCCTCCTCCATCCGCTCGATCGCGGCATCGACGGGTCGCTGGCGGCCGTGGCGGCGGGGGCGTTCGAGGCCATGGAGAACGGGACGTGGACGCGGCTTCGGGCCTGTCTGCGGTGCCACTGGGCGAGCTACGACCGCTCCCGGAACCTCTCGTCGCGGTGGTGCTCCATGCGCTACTGCGGCAACCGCACCAAGACGCGCGCCTACCGGCTTCGGAAGGACGCCGCGTGCTAGCCGCCCGCGTCCGCCCGGCCCGCGCGCCGCTTCGCGTCGCCTGGGCGCGCATCCGGGCCCGGCCCGGGCGCGGCGTGCTGGTGGCGGCCGGCGTCGCGCTGGCAACGGCCGCGGCAGCGGGCATCGCCGGCGGCGGGATCATCACAGCCGATCTCGAGCTCCACCGCAGCCTCGACGCCCTCCCACCGGCCGACAGGAGCATCTCGGCGACGTGGCTCGGCGCCCCGCCGGCCGGCGGCTACGGCGAGATCGACCGGACGGCAACGGCGGCTCTCGCCGCGATCGAGCCGGGCGCGACCGCCCGCACCGTCGCCTACCCGGAGCTCAACCTGAACGGGCGGCTCGTCTCGCTGGGGGCGGTCGACATCCGGCCGCTGGCTGCGCCTGACGTCGGGTCGGCTACCCGGGGGTCAGCACCCGCGCCGGTGCGAGGTCATCCAGGCCGGCGGCGACCGTGTCACGGTCGTGTCCGAGAACGGCGTGAGGCTCGTCGTCGTCGGTCGCATGCCCAGCCGCTACCCGTACGACCTCGCCAGCCTGAGCGCGGCGGCCCACGGGCCGAAGACGGACCACGCCGCCGGTCCTCGTCGCAGGGAGCGTCCAGGAGCTCTCGACGCTCCCCGGTCTTCTCGGCGATCTTCCCGGCGGTACGGGTGGACGGCCCCGATCGACGCGGAGCACCTCCACGACTGGCAGGTGCCGGCGCTCCTGCGTCGCGAAGCACCGCATCGCAGGCACTCAAGCGGGCGGGCGGGAGGCGTTCGGGCTGCAGGGCGCCCCCAACACGGCGCTCAAGGCGGCGCACCAGCTCGGCTCAGGTCGCCGCGCGCAGGCTCCTGCTCGTGGGCGGCGGCGCAGCGGCCCTCCTCGTCGGCTTCGTGCTGCTCGCCGCGGGCGGCCTGCGCCGCGACGCCCGGGCGGAATTCGGGCGCCTCGACGCCACGGCGCGCGGGCATGGCAGCTGCGGCTCGAGGCGGCGGTCGAGGCGGGCTGGGTGACCGGCCTCGGCGTCCTCGCCGGGGCCGCGCTGGCCGCGGCGTGCATCGGTTCGCGGCCGACGGCCGGCGTCGGGGCGACCGCAGCGCTCCGGCACTCGCTCGTCACGCCGGGAGGGATCGGGCTCCTCCTCGCGGTGTGGGTCGCGGCGACGGTGCTCCTCGTCGTGGTCGAGCGCATCGACGGCGACTCGGCGCGGCTCGGCCCCGTGCACGCGCTCGACCTGCTCGCCGTGGCTGCGATCGCCGCTGCACTGCTCGCCGCCTCGCGCGGCTCCTCGACCGAGGCATCGCTGGCAGCGGGATCAGATCCCCTGCTCGCGCTGCTCCCCGGGCTCGCCGCGATCGCGGCCGGAGCGCTCGTCGCCCGCCTCGCCGGCCCGCTCCTGCGAATGGCCGGCCGCAACGCACGCCGCGGGCCGGTCGCCGTCAGGCTGGCGCTCGTGTCGCTCGGACGCCAGGGCGGGCGCCCGGCGCTCGTCGTCGCCTTCATCACCGCGGCGCTCGGCCTCGCGGTCTTCGCGCTCTAGTACCGGGCGACGCTGACCACCGGAGAGGCCGACCAAGCCGCGTTCGCCGTACCTCTCGACTTCACGGTGACCGAGAGCTCTGCGCTCGTGAATCCGCTCGACGCCGCGCCGCTCAGCCGGTACCGGAGCCTCGCTCGCGGCGCGGTGGCGGCTCCGATCATCCGCATGAGCGCCGCCGTGCCCGGCCCGGGAACGCCGGTCGAGCCGGCGCTCATCAGCATGCCGGCGGCCGTGCTGCCCGACCTGCGATGGCGCGGCGACTACGCGGCGGCGGCGCCGGCTGAGCTCGCCAGGGATCTCCGAACCGGGCCAGGACGCCGACCCTGGCCGGCGCGACCCTGCCGCCGACGGCCTCAGCCGTCTCGCTCGCCGCCGCAAGCCACGGCCGGGCCGTCGAGCTCCAGCTTGCCGTCGAGCGGCCCAACGGGACGTTCGGGGTGATCGAGCTCGGCCGAGACCGGCGAGGGCGGCGTGCTCCGCGCGCCTGTGCCCGAGGTCGACCGCGGCGCCCGCGTCGTCGGGCTCCAGATCGGCCTGCGTCCCGCCGACGCACAGGCGCTCGCGCACGCCGGCATTGAGGGCGGCCTCACGATCGTTGCACGGGGCGACGTGGACCTGGGCGAGCTCCGAGCGGACGGGGCTTCGGTGACGGCGTTCAGGGGCTGGATCGCCCGAGGTACCGCGACGCGGACCGCGGGAGGCGTCGTCCACTACGAGCTCGACGGCCGCACCGACGGGCTGGTGCGGCCCGTCCAGCCGTCGGACCGCGCTCCGGTCGCGGTGTTTGCGAGCCGCGACGTCGCCGCGGCGGCCGGGCCCGGCGGCCGGCTGCATCTGGCGCTCCCCAGCGGCCACTCGATCACCGCCCGGGTCATCGCGGTCGGCACCCGCTTCCCCACCGCGCCGTCGAGCTTCGTGGTCGCCGACGAAGCGGCGCTCTCGGTCGCCGTCAACGCCGACACCCCGGGGACGGCCGCTCCGTCGGAGGTCTGGCTCGGGACGCCGCCCGCTGCGGCGGCGAGGGCCGCGAGCGGGCTGCGGCGGCCGCCGTTCTCCGACCTGGCGGTCGAGTCGCGCGCGTCGCTCCACTCGAGGAATGGCATCGCGGCCGCTGGCCCGCGGCATCCTGGTGGTGCTCGAAGGCGGCGCCGTGCTGTCGGTGCTGCTGGCCGCGGCCGGGCTCGTCCTGATCGCCGTCGCCGACCTCACCGACGAGCGTCCGCATCTCGACGACCTCGAGGCGATGGGCGTCCCGCCACGGACGCTGCGTGCCCATCTGGTGCTGCGCGCCATCGTGCTCGCCGTGGCCGGCGCCGTCGGCGGCATCGTCCTCGGCGCGACGCTCTCGGCGGCGGTGGTCGACGTCGTCCAGCTCGGCGCGGGCACGTCGGCCGCCGTGCCGCCGCTGCGCACGGCCGTTCCCGCAGGCGCGGTCGCGCTCGCGCTCGCCGTGTTCGCGCTCGCGGCACTCGGGCCGGTCGCCGTGCTGTCGGGACGGAGAGCGAGATGACGGCCGCGGTCGACGCCCGCGACGTCTTTCGCATCCACCGGACCGCGGAGGGCGACGCCGCGGCGCTCCAGGGCCTGACGCTC
>CAVPLP010000004.1:0-244401 GCA_963706075.1 uncultured Actinomycetes bacterium | reverse complement strand
CAGCTTGTCGAGCTGGTGCTCTCCCAACTGAGCTAACCGCCCCGTCGTTCCTACGATAGCCGCTTGAAAGCCGCCGCGTTCACCGGTCCGGCAGGGCGCCGTCACGGTACGGGCCGGGCTCGGACGGCGGGTACCGGGCATAGGCCACCCGCGGGTCGGGCGTCTCCTTCTCGACGCCGGCGCCATGGCGGGACGCCACCTCGTCGACCGGGTAGATCAGTTCCTCGTTCTCCAGCCGGGCGCCGACCATCAGGATCGCGCACGGCCCGTCGCCCGCGCCGACGAACACGTGGTTCGCCCAGGGCGGGCAGTGGACGAAGTCCCACGCTCGCAGGCGCCGCTCCTCGCCCTCGACGAGCAGCAGGCACTCGCCCGAGAGCACGAGGAAGTCCTCCTGCTGGTTCTCGCCGTGGTACATGCAGTTGGGCTGGCCCGGCTGGAGCACCTGGATGTTGATTCCGACCTGGGGAAAGGGAACGTCGCCCTCGAAGACGACGGCCGAGCCGAGCTCGTCCGTGTGGATCCACCGCGCCTCGCGGGCGTTCACGACGAACCAGCCCGGGCCCTTCGGGACGAGGCCGCCCTCATCCTTTTCAAGCGGTGCTTCGGGGACGGGACTCATGAGCCGCCAGTCTACCCGCCCGTACGCCGGGTACGATCGCGGCTGTGGCCAGCACGCCCCGGCGTCGGGAGCGACACCTCAGTCACCGCACCGGATGGCTCCGAGCGGCCGTCCTCGGTGCAAACGACGGGATCGTCTCGACCGCGTCGATCATCGTCGGCGTCGCCGCCGCCGACTCCGGCCGCCCGGCCATCGTCACGGCGGGCATCGCGGGCCTGGTCGCCGGTGCCGCCTCGATGGCCGCCGGCGAGTACGTCTCGGTCAGCTCGCAGGCCGACGCCGAGCGGGCGGATCTCGCCCTCGAGCAGCGCGAGCTGCGCAGCGACCCGGTCGGCGAACGTGAGGAGCTGGCCGAGATCTACCGCATGCGCGGGCTCTCGCCGGAGCTGGCCGAGCAGGTGGCAGCAGAGCTGAGCGCGCGCGACGACGTGCTCGCCGTGCACGCCCGCGACGAGCTGGGCATGACGGCGCTCTCGCACGCTCGGCCGTTCCAGGCCGCCGGAGCGTCTGCGGCCTCCTTCACCGCCGGGGCGATGCTGCCGTTGCTGGCGGTGATCCTGGCACCGTCCTCGCTTCGCATCGAGGTGACGACGGCGGCAACGGTCGTCGCCCTCGCGGTGACCGGCTGGGCCGGGGCACGCACCGGCGGCGCACCGGGCCTCCGGGGGGCGCTGCGCGTCGTCGTCTGGGGCGTCGCGGCGATGGCGTTGACGATGGTCGTCGGCCGGATCGTCGGCACCGCCGTTTGACCGCCGGTGAGTGACAGAATCCGCCCGTGCACGTGATCGCCATCGTCAACCGCAAGGGCGGGGTCGGCAAGACGACGACTGCGGTGAACCTGGCCGCCGCGATGGCGCTCGGCTCGCGTCGCGTCCTCCTGGTCGACCTCGACCCGCAGGGCTCGGCGGGCCTGGCGGTCGGCGTCTCGGCCGCTGACGGCGACCGCGACGGGTCCGGCGGCATGTTCCGCGGAAAGCCTTCGTGGTCGGCGCGCCGGTCGCCCGTCCCGTCCCTGAGCACGCTCGGCGTGGTGCCGGCAGACCAGCGCCTGGATGCCGAGGGGGCCGCCGGGACGATGGACTCCCGCCGTGACCAGCGGCTTGCGGCCGCCCTCCGCGGCGCTCGGGACATGTGGGAGGTCGTCGTCCTCGATACGCCGCCCGGCGTCGGCGGCCTGAGCGCGTCCGCGCTGCGTGCGGCCGGCGTGGTGGTGATCCCCGCCGCGGCCGACTACCTCGCGCTCCACGCGCTCCAGGGCACGATCGAGTCCGTCCGCGCGATCGAGCGGGAGACCGGCCGGCGCTACGCCCAGCTGGTCCTGCTGCCGACGTTCGCCGATGCGCGCCGCTCGGGCGCCGTGGCCGCGGTGACGCTCATGCGCGAGCGGTTCGGCGCCATGGTTTCGCCCGGCCAGATCCCGCGCAGCGCCCGGTTCGACTCGGCCGCCCTGGCCGGAGTTCCCGTCGTGGTCGCGGCGCCACGCTCGACGGCTGCGACCGCGTATCGCGATGCGTGCGACGACCTCATCGCCCGACTGGGGCGCAAGGCACCGAAGCGGCACGGGGCGCTCAAGGGATTCGTTCGCGCCGACATGCGCGACGCGCTCTTGACGCTGCGGAGCCACCCCGCGGGGCCGCGCGTTCCGCCGGATGGGAGCTAGCCCGTGGGCTGCGGAAAAGCCGCACGGCCCGGACGGGCGGGATCGGTGCCCGCACCGATGCCTCACTGGGCCGGAGGCGCCATGCTGACGGTCAGTCGACGGACGGAGGAAGCGTGATGTCAGCAGCACCCGAACTGCATTCGGCCACCAAGGAGGACGTTCTGACGGCGCTTCGCACCGAGGCGTTCACCTACGCCCGATCCATGCTGTTCGCCGCAGCGGCCCGGAAGAACGGCCGCACCGAGATCGCCGATCTGTTCGAGTCGACGGCGCGGACCGAGCTCGAGGAGCACTTCGCCATGCTCGCCAACCTGGCGGGGATCGTCGGCGACGACGACGACAACCTCCGTGCGGCGATCGAAGCCGAGTCGTACGAGGTCGAGGTCATGTACCCGACCTTCGCCGAGCACGCCACGCGCGCGACGGACGTCGCGGCCGCGGAGTGCTTCAGCGAGATCCGCCGCCACGAGATCGACCACCTCGAGGCGCTGCGCGAGGCCCTGATCGACATCACCTGACCGGAGTCAGAGGCATCGGCCGGGTGGGCGCATGGCCGCCCACCCGGCTTCGGGCCGATTCGCTCCGCGTGACGGCTAGCTCACGCCCGTGGCTTGCCGCGCCTCCGCGATCCGGATCGGCTCGTCCCACCGCCTGCGCCCGAAGCGCCCGGCGCGCTCGCGCCCCTGCGTGGCGAGCGCGTGAATCTGTGCCGCCTTGGCGGGGTCATGACACTCGAGCGCCGCGGTGTGGAGCAGCTGGGCGGCGTGCTTGTCGTCGCCCGTACCCATCAGACGGCGCGCCTCCTCGAGGGACTCGGTCACAGTGTCCATCCGCACCTCCGGTGCCGGCGCCGGGCGAGCCCGGCGCGGTGATCTGTGCCCGACCATAGCCCCCTAGCGGTCCGAATTCCGCATGGTTGGGCCGAGTTGGGTGGTATCACCCACGCACCATGAGGAGCGCCGCGAGGACGACTCCGAACGTGACCAGGCACGTTGTGGCGACGATCATCGCCGCCTGTCTCACCTCCACGTGACGGCCTCCCTCCAACGCGTGGTCATTGACCCGCCTCCAGGAGCCGCGCGATCCTGTGAAGCCGGCGGCCGAGCTCCGCCGGGTCGTCCTCCCCGGGAAGGGTCGCCGCAGGCGGCACCGTGAGCAGCCGCTCCACCTGGATGATCGCCCGCGGGTCGCATGCACCGCGCTCGAACGACGCCGCGATCCGCTCGACCACATCGCAGTGCTCGCCGAGGCCGCGAAGCACAGGCGCGGTCGCGCACCGGACGGTCGCCGGGCTGCGCGGCGTGCGGTCGAGCTCGACGTGAGCTCGCAGGGCCTCGGCGAGGCTGCGGCGCTTGCGGGCCGACTCGAGCCGGGCGACCCGCTCGGCGACCGCGCGGCTCACCTCGTCGGACCGGCGCTCGTAGCGAAACCCCTCCTCGATCAGCACGTCCGCGGAGCGGTCGCCGCGGTCGCGCTCGTAGACCCACGCCACCGACACGGCGACGATCCCGACCGCGGCGCCCGCCGCCACGTACCCCAGGAGCCGATCGGGGCCCGGCGGCAGCACGAGCAGCGCCGCCGCCGCCGTGCCCGCAAGCACGACGAGCGCTTCTCGCTGTCTCTGGAGCGTCCGCTCGATCGATCTGGCGGACACGAGCTCGGCACCCGGCCACATGCGCACGAGAACGGATGATCGCAGCGCCGGATGCCGCTGCCCATACGCAATTCCACCCAACAGCCGCGCGTCTAAACTCCCTGTTGCCCGGGGGTGCAGATGACAACGCTGGACGGCCGCGGGGACGATCGCCGCACGACACTCGAACGGCTCGGCCCGGCAGCTCTGCGGGTCAGCCTGTACTGGCGCGTGTTCGCGGTGAACGCCGCGATCCTCTCGGCGGCGGTGGCGCTCCTCATCGTCACGCCGGTGACGATCGACGCCCGACCGACCCGCGGCCAGCTCCTCGTCCTCGCAACCGGGCTCCTGGTGATGCTCTTCGCCAACGCCTGGCTGGTGCGGTTCAGCCTCCGCCCCCTGCGCCGGCTGTCCGAGCTCATGTCCGTGGTCGACGTGCTCGAGCCCGGGAGGCGCCTCGACCCGACCGCAACCGCCGAGGTGGCGGCGGTCATCTCGACGTTCAACTCGACGCTCGACCGGCTCGAGAGCGAGCGCCGGGTGAGCATGCACCGGGTGCTCGCCGCGCAGGAGGCCGAGCGGCGCCGCATCGCCCAGGAGCTCCACGACCAGATCGGGCAGAACCTGACCGCCGTCATCCTCGAGCTGAAGCAGGTGCGCGGCCGCATCGACTCCGGCGAGGGTGAGGCGCTGGCCGACGCCCAGGAGCTGGCCCGCGAATCGCTCGACGAGCTGCGCCGGATCAGCTACGAGCTGCGCCCAGCCGCCCTCGACGACCTGGGCCTCGCGAGCGCGCTTGCATCGCTCTGCTCCGGCATCGAGCGGCGCGCGGGCATCGGCGTGAGCCTGGAGGTCGGCGGCGAGCTCCCGGAGCTCGATGCCCAGGTCGAGCTCGCGGTCTACCGGATCGCGCAGGAGGCGCTGACCAACGCCGCCCGGCACGCCCGCTGCACGACGGTCCGCGTCTCGCTGGTGCCGCTGGCAGCGGACGTCCACCTGCGCGTGTCAGACGACGGCGTCGGCATGGACGGCAGCTTCCCGGGGGGCGGGTTGCGCGGGATGCGCGAACGTGCCGTCTCGATCGGAGCGACGCTCGAAACGAGGCCGAGCGAGGACGGAGGCGTCGAGGTCTCGCTGCGAGTCCCGGTCGCGGCGGCCGGCGGATGACCGGCGCTCCGGGGCATGAGATCCGCATCCTCCTCGCCGACGACCATGCCGTCGTCCGCCGCGGGCTGCGCATGGTGCTCGAGACCGAGACCGACATGAGGGTGGTCTGCGAGGCCGACGACGGGCTCGAGGCGGTCGATCTCGCCATCCGCGAGGAGGTCGACCTGGCCGTCCTCGACGTGACCATGCCGCGAATGAGCGGTCTCCAGGCAGCCCACGAGCTCTCGCGGCGCGTGCCGGGGCTTCGCATCCTGATGCTCTCGATGCACCACAACGAGCAGTACTTCCTCGAAGCCCTCCGCGCGGGGGCCGGCGGGTACGTCCTGAAGTCGGTGGCCGACCACGACCTGATCCGTGCGTGCCGGGCCGTGATGCGCGGCGAGCCGTTCATGTACCCCGACTCGGAGCGGCGGATGCTCGGAAGCGTCCTCGAGCTGGGCGGGGATCCCGGGCTGGCACAGCTCACCCGGCGCGAGTCCGAGATCCTGGCGCTCGTCGCCGAGGGCCACACGACCCGCGAGATCGCCGACATGCTCGTCATCAGCCCTCGCACGGTCGACCGCCACCGCGACAACCTGCTCGACAAGCTGAACCTGCGAAACCGCATCGAGCTCACCCGGTACGCCATCCGCGCCGGGCTGATCGAGCCGTAACGGATGCAGCATGACGCCGTCCTGATCCTGGTCGCGGGCGTGCTCCTGGCCACCGGCGTCTTCGCCTCGCTCGGCGCCGCCAGGGTGAGGCTCCCGGCCCTCGTCGTCTTCCTCGGGATCGGCATGGCGATCGGGACGGACGGGCTCGGGTGGATCGACTTCAGCGACTACTCGCTCGCACGGACCGTCGGCACGGTGGCCCTCGTCCTCATCCTGTTCGAGGGCGGGCTCTCGACGGGGCTGCGCCAGATCCGGCCCGTCCTTCGCTCGGCGGTGCTCCTGGCGGTCGCGGGCACGATCATCACCGCGCTCGTCGCGGGCCTCTTCGCCGCGTGGCTCTTCGACCTCACCGCCAAGGAGGGCCTCCTGCTCGGCGCCATCCTGTCGGCGACGGACGGCGCCGCCGTCTTCGCGCTCATGCGCGGCTCGCACCTTCCTGCGCGGCTCGCCCGGACGCTCGAGGCGGAGGCCGGCTTCAACGATCCCGTCGCTGTCCTCCTGGTGACGACGCTCGTCGAGCTGATCCAGACGCCGGGCTACGGCGCGTTCGACGGGGTGACCTACTTCATCCGCGAGCTGGGCATCGGGACGGTCGCGGGCGCGATCGTCGGCATCGGCGGAGCCGCGCTCCTCCGCCGTCTGGAGGGGGCGCCGTCGGGTCTCCTGCTGGTCGCCTCGGCCTCGATCGCCGCGGTGGCGTACGGCGCCGCGGGGGCCATCGGCGGCTCGGGCTTCCTCGCGGTCTACATGGCCGGCCTCCTCCTGGCCGACCGCGTCATCCCGGGCGGCGAGTCGATCCACGCGTTTCACCAGGGCCTGGCGTCGGTGGCCGAGATCGGCATGTTCCTGGCGTTCGGGCTGCTCGTCTTCCCGAGCCAGCTCGGCGACGTCCTCGTCGAGGGGACGCTGCTCGGGCTGATCGTCGCCGGGGTCGCGCGGCCGCTCGCGACCCTGCTGGCAACGGCCTTTGAGCCCTACACGGCGGCCGAGAAGGCATTGATCGGCTGGGCCGGGCTGCGAGGAGCGGTCCCCGTCATCCTCGCCACGTTCCCCGTGCTCGCCGGCGTCCCGCGAAGCCTCGAGTTCTTCAACATCGTCTTCTTCGCGGTGCTCGTCTCGACGGTGATCCAGGGCAGCACGGTCGAGCTCCTCGCGGACCGCCTTGGGCTGACCAGGAGCGCGCCCGAGACCGGCGAGGCGGCCATCATCTAGCATCGCGCCGCGTGCGCACGCCCGACGCCATCGCACCGCTCAGGGAGCGCGAGTTTCGCCTGCTCTTCGCCGGCCAGACCGTCTCGCTGATCGGCGACAACCTCGCTCCGATCGCGCTGGCGTTCGCGATCCTCGAGGAGGACGGCTCGGCCACGGACGTCGGCATCGTCTACGCGTCCAACATCGTCGCCCGGCTCGCGTTCATCCTCGTCGGCGGCGTCATGGCCGACCGGCTGTCGCGCCACCGGGTCATGCTGGCGGCCGACGCCCTGCGGGCGGTCAGCTCGGGCGTGCTCGCCTTCGCAGTGATGACGGGCGATCCGCCGCTCGGCCTCTACGTCGCGATGGTGGCCGTCCACGGGGTCGGCGCGGCGTTCTTCGATCCGGCGTCGACGGGCCTCGTGCCGCAGACCGTGAGCGCACCCGAGCTCCAGCGCGCGAACGCCCTGCTCGGGATCGCCCACTCATCGGGAGGCGTGCTCGGCCCGGCTGCCGGCGGCGCGGTGATCGCATTCGCAGGCCCCGGGGCGGCGCTCGCGACCGACGCCGGGACGTTCGTCGTGAGCGCGTTCGCCCTGCTGGCGATGCACCCTCCCGAGCACGATCGCGGCGCCGAGAGAGCGGGGTTCGTCGCCGAGCTGGCCGAGGGCTGGTCGGAGTTCCGGGCGCGGACGTGGGTGTGGGTCATCGTGCTCCAGTACGCGGTCTGGCACATGCTGGTGCTCGGGCCGTTCATGGTGCTCGGCGCGGTGATCGCCCGCGACTCGCTCGGCGGCGCCGGCGCGTGGGCGCTCATCCTCGCGGCGTCGGGGCTGGGCGAGCTGGGAGGCGGGCTGGTGGCGCTCCGCCTGCGACCGCGCTGGCCGCTTCGGGCCGCCACATGGGCCGGGCTGCTCTGGACGCCGCAGGTCGCCCTGCTCGCGCTCGAGGCGCCCACATGGCTGATCGCGGCGACCGCGTTCGTCGCCGGCGCGGGCATGTCGTTCGTCGCCGTCGTCTGGAACACCGCCCTCCATGAGCACATCCCGGCCCGTTCGCTGGCCCGGGTCAGCTCCTATGACTGGGCGGGGACGCTGGTCTTCCTGCCCGTCGGGTTCCTCCTCGCCGGGCCCGCGGCGGCTGCGCTCTCGACGTCGGCGGTGCTCTGGCTCGGAGTGATCTGGAGCGTGGCGGCCGCTGCGGCCGTGCTCGCGGTCCCGAGCGTCCGCGCGATGGGCCGGGTGGACTACAGCCTCTCGAGCGGGGCGTAGCCGAGCACGAGCCTGCGCTCGGAGCCGTCGTCGCGGAACCGGATGGCCACCACATCGGCCTCGAGGCCGATGACGATGCCGTCGCCGAGCGTCGCGTGGCGCACCTCGTCTCCGACCGAGAGCGCCGGGATCGGGCGGTCGGGCGTCGCCGCCCCTGCCGCGGCCGGCCGCGACCAGCCGGTCTCGCGCTGGCGCTCGATCTCGCCCTGCGGCAGCTCCGACAGGAACCGCGACGGCAGGTTGTACCCGCGGGCGCCGAAGATCGTCCTCGAGTGCGCGTGCGTCAGCGTGAGCCGCTCGCGGGCGCGGGTCATCCCGACGTAGCAGAGCCGCCGCTCCTCGTCCTCGGCGTCCTCCTCGAGCGAGCGCTGGTGCGGGAAGAGCCCCTCCTCCATGCCGATCACGAAGACGACCGGGAACTCGAGCCCCTTGGCGTTGTGCAGCGTCATCAGGGTGACGTCCGCGCGCTCGACGTCGAGCGAGTCCTGGTCGGAGAAGAGCGAGATCTCCTGGAGGAACGCGTCGAGCGAGGCCTCCTCCTGGCCTCGTTCCTCGTACTCGCGCGCGACCCCGACCAGCTCCTGGAGGTTCTCGACCCGGCCCTGCGACTCGAAGGTGCGCTCGGCCTCGAGCATGTCCATGTAGCCGCTCGACGCGAGCGTCTTCTCGAGCAGGGCCGCGGGCCCCGACTCGGCCGCCTCGGCCCGCAGGTCGTCCATCAGCGCCGCGAACTCGCGCACCTTCCCCGCGGCGGCCGCCGAGAGCGACACCGACGCCGCGTGCTCGATGGCCTCCATGAGCGACCAGCCCATGTCGGACGCGTGCTTCGCCAGCCGCTCGAGCGTCGTCTGGCCGATCCCCCGCCGCGGGCGGTTCACGATCCTCCTGAGCGACACCTCGTCGGCCGGGTTGGCGATCACCTGGAGATACGCGATCGCATCCTTCACCTCGGCCCGCTCGTAGAAGCGCGGGCCGCCGATCACGCGGTACGGCACGCCCTGGCGGACGAGCAGATCCTCGAGCACGCGCGACTGCGCATTGACCCGGTAGAAGACGGCGATGTCGGCCGCGCTCGCACCGCCGTCGATCGCCTCGGCGATCTCGCCGGCGACGAACCGCGCCTCGGAATGCTCGTCGTCGGTCTCGACGACCCGCACCGGCACGCCGCCGCCGAGCTCCGACCAGAGCCGCTTCGGCTTGCGGTTCGGGTTGCGGTCGATGACCGCGTTGGCGGCGTCGAGAATCGACTGCGTCGAGCGGTAGTTCTGCTCGAGCGTGACGACGTGGGCGCCCGGGAAGTCGTGCTCGAACTCGGCGATGTTTCTGATGTCGGCGCCCCGGAAGGCGTAGATCGACTGATCCTGGTCGCCGACGACCGCGATGTTCCGGTGGCGCTCCGACAGGAGCGAGACGAGCCGGAACTGGGCGTGGTTCGTGTCCTGGTACTCGTCGACCATGACGTAGCGCCACCGGTCCTGCCAGGCGGTGCGCGCCTCCTCGTCGTGCTCGAGCAGGAGCACGGCCCGCATGATCAGGTCGTCGAAGTCCATCGCGTTGGCGTCGTGGAGCCGCTTCTCGTAGAGCGCGTAGACGTTGGCCGCCGCCTGCTCGAAGAACGTCGAGACCTCCTCGGCGTACGCCTCCGCCGTCAGCAGACGCTCCTTGGCGCGCGAGATCCGCGCGTGCACGGCGCGCGGCGCGAACCGCTTGGGGTCGAGCTCGAGCTCCTCGGTGCACGCCTTGACGAGCCGGAGCTGGTCGGCCTGGTCATAGATCGTGAAGCTCGGCGAGTAGCCGGCGCGCGCGGCGTCGCGGCGCAGGAGCCGACCGCAGGCGGCGTGGAACGTCATCACCCACATCCGCGCCGCGGTGCGGCCGCCGACCAGCCGCTCGACTCGCTCGCGCATCTCGCGCGCCGCCCGGTTCGTGAACGTGATCGCGAGGATCTCGGACGGCCGCGCGCGCTCGGAGGCGATCAGGTGCGCAACCCGGTGGGTGAGGACGCGGGTCTTGCCCGACCCGGCGCCCGCCACGACCAGCAGCGGACCCTCGGTGTGCAGCACCGCGTCGCGCTGTTCGGGGTTGAGCGCGTCGAGGAGGGAGTCGTCTGGCGTGACCGCGTGCGCCACTACCGGACGGCCCTCACGGGCGGTCGGGTGGCGATCGGAAGCGCGGAGGTGCCCACGACATGGATTCTACCGACAGGGGTGGGCGGCCCGGCCGGAGCCGGGCCGCCCAGACCGCCCCTCGATCAGCGCACCCGCACAGACACGGTCGCGCTCGTGCCTCCGGCAT
This sequence comes from uncultured Actinomycetes bacterium, assembly GCA_963706075.1. Taxonomy (GTDB): domain Bacteria; phylum Actinomycetota; class Thermoleophilia; order Gaiellales; family JAICJC01; genus JAICJC01. Next base: position 233,909 of record CAVPLP010000004.1, on the reverse strand, counting down.
CCCGCGCGGTCGCCGCCGCGACGGCCCGCAGGACGTAGCGCCCGGGGAGCGCCGCGATCACGGTCGCGTGGTAGGCCGACCGGGCGTTCAGCGCCGGGCGGGCCACCGTGCGCCAGCCGGCGGCCGTGAGGAGCTGGATCGAGACGCGCCCGCCGCGCCCGGGGAGCACCCGGCCGCTCAGCTGGAGGGCGCCGCCGTGCCGCATCGCGTGCCGCGACGCTGCGAGGGTCACGCGCTGGTGCACGACGAGCGTGCGCTCGGTCTGCACGCTCGGATCCGCCTCGAGCTCGACCCGGTAGACGGTCGTGCGCGTCGGCGAGACCGAGAACTCGGCCAGCCCGCTGCCCGACGCGGTGACGATCCGCGCGGGGCCGAAGGCGGCGCTCCCGGCGGGTCGCGCGGACACGAGCACCCGGGCGCCGGCCATCCCCGTCCCGTTGCTGGTCGCGGTGAACGCAAGCGTCGCGGCGTGGCCGACGACGATCGACGCGGGGCCTCCCGCCGCCGCCAGACCGAGCGAGGCCGGGTCGGCGACCGCGAACTGCCACATGACCGGGCCGGCGACGTTGCCGGCGTTGTCGGCCACCGTGACCGAGATCGTGTGCACACCGGCGCCCAGGTTCCCGGGGGCGTACGAGAAGTGCCCGCCGTTCAGGGTGCCCCACGACGCGACATCGGAGCCGTCGACGTCGACATGGAGCGTGCCGGCCGCAACTCCGGTTCCCGCATCCGAGACGTCGAACGCGATGACCGTCGCGCCCGGGACGATGGAGCCCGCGAGCGGACGCTGGCCGGCGATCGTCGGCGCCTGCTCGTCGGCGACCGTGAACGACCACGTGAGCGCCGGTGAGGCGTTGCCCGCCCGGTCCGAGGCGCGGGCCGAGATGGTGTGGACGCCGAACCCGAGCGGAGTCGCCGGGAGGTATGAGAACCGTCCGTCGACGAACGCGCCCACAGCGGAGACGTCGTTGCCGTCGATCGAGACGGCGATCGTGCCGGGGTCGACGCCGATCCCGTCATCCGAGATCTGGAGCGAGATGGCCGGGGTGCGGTCGGCGCCCGATGAGCCGTTCTTCGGCGTCGGGTCGGACAGGACGGGTGCGGTGACGTCGGCCACGTAGAACGTCCACTCGGCCGGCGTCATCGCGTTCCCCGATCGGTCGGCGACGGTGACCTTCACGTGGTGCGACCCGTAGGCCATGTTCGCGCCCGGGACGAGCGAGAAGTGACCGGCGACCAGGGAGCCGGCCGCGACCACGTCCACGCCGTCGAGGACCACATGGAGCGATCCCGGGTCGACGCCGATGCCGGCGTCGGCCACGTCGAAGGCGACCTCAGGCCGGCGGTCCTCGCCGCTTGACCCGTCGGCCGGCATCGCGTGTGAGAGCGACGGCGGAGTCGTGTCGACGACGTCGAACATCCACGAGCCGTCGCGGGTGTTGCCGGCTCCGTCGGTGGCGTGGTAGGCGACCGTGTGCGTGCCGTACGCCAGATCTGCGGCCGGTGTGAACGTCGCATCGGCGTCCGTGATCTGCATCGGCTTGCCGTCGAGGGTCGCCTCGAACGTGCCCAGCCCGCTCGGGCCGGGATCGACCGAGAACGAGACGGCCGGCCGCAGATCGGTCGTCGGCGCGGACGGCGTCATCGCGAGCGCGGCGGGAGCGTGGGCGTCGACCTTGACCTTGACCGGCGTCGTCGTAACTCTCGCCGGCGGCGTCGGCGACCACGACGTCGAGCGTGTGGGATCCGTCGCCGAGCGCCGCCGGGCTCGTGCCGAGCGTGCCGGAGTAGGCCATCATGCCGGGCTGGGTCCCGGACTGGGCGGCGACCGAGTCGGAGTCGAGGACGGTCGCGCCGTCGCGGAGCGACGCGGTCGCAACGCCCGCTCCGGCGTCGCCCGCGTCGACGGTGAGGTTCACCTGCTGGGACTGGTTGAGCCAGACGCCCGACGCCAGCGGGCCCGACAGCGACACGCTCGGAGCGGTGTCGTCGCGAAGCCGGGCGGTGAGGTCGGTGACGCGGATCGTGTTCTTCCACTTGTCGCCGTAGGTGCGATCGACGTCGGTCTTCAGGAAGAGCCCGATCGCCTCGTTCCCGGACGGGATCGACCACACGAAGGTGCCGTCGTTCGCGGCGGTGTGGAGCTGCGGCATGCCGGCGAACGACTCGCTGCGAAGGCGAGCCTTCATGTATGCGTAGGTGTCCGTGGCGGCGGTCGCGGTGACGACCCGCACCGAGCCGCTCTCGATCGTGGTGGTCTGCGGCGCGACCCACTCCCAGTAGGCATTCGCCTGGTGGGCGGCGGTGCCGAGGGCGAAGATCCGAAGCGGGGTCGGCGACGCGACGTCGCTGTCGGCGCACGGCCCGGGATGGCTCCTGAACGAGCAGCCGTAGAAGCCCGGATCGTGGAAGAACTGCCAGCCGGAGATGTCGGCGGCGGTGCTGACCGAGACGTCGTAGGTGCCGGCGTGTGCGACGGCGGGTGCGGCGCCCACTGTGGCGGCGACGGCTGCGAGCGCGCCGAGGAGGCGAAGGCGGGAGAGCACGGGGGGTTCCTTTCGCGAGAGTGAGGGGGTACTCGCATCCTGTGGCGATGCCCCGTCACACCGCCACGGCCCAACGGCTGCAAGACAGGTGCGGAAGTGTGACGAGCGCCGTCACACCCGTCCGGGACGCCGATCGGCGGGGCGGCCGTATCCGCACGCATGCCACCCGATCCCGCCGACCTCGACCGCTTCGAGCGCGACGGCTATGTCGTCCTCGCCGACGCGCTGCCGGCGACCGAGGTCCGCCGCCTGAGGGCGCTGACCGAGCGAGTCCGCCGGAGCGAAAGCCCGGCGCGCAACGGCGCCGTCCACGCGCTCGGGTTCATCGAGCGCGAGCCGGGGTTCGCGACCCTGGTCGACCAGCCGCGCGTGCTCGACCTGATCTGCTCCGCGCTGGGCTGGAACGTGCACGTGTACCACTGCCACCTCGACGTCCACCCGCCGGCCCTCGCCAACGGCCCGCCACCCTGGCGGTGGCACCAGGACGGCGGCCGCCAGAACCTCGAGATCGAGAGCGACCCCCGCCCCCGGCTCTCGATCAAGGTCGCGTGGTTTCTCTCCGACGTCTCGCGAGCCGGTCGCGGGAACCTCCAGGTGATCCCGGGGAGCCACCGCCGAAACCGGCTGCCGCGACCCGACGACCCAACGCAGGGGCTCCCGCCACCCGCCGGCGCGATCGAGATCCTGGCGTCCCCGGGCACCGCGGTGATCTTCGACCGCCGCCTGTGGCACGCACGCGGCGAGAACCGTTCGCGGAGGACGCGCCGCGCGCTCTTTCTCGGCTACACCTATCGGTGGATCCGCCCCCGGGACGGGTATTCCGAGTCGGCCGCGTGGTTCGAGGCCCTCTCGCCCATCCAGCGCCAGCTTCTCGGCGCCGCCGCGACCGCCGACGGCCACTGGCTCCCCACCGACGCCGACGTACCGCTCCGAGCGTGGATGAGGGAACGCGGGTTCCCGGCCGAATCGCTACGCTGACCGGCAATGTCGAGGGCAGCAGTGCTGTGGGAGCCCGAGCTCGCGCCAACGGGGGCGCTCTTCCAGGAGGCGGTGGAGCACGTCGCGCGCAAGCTCGGCCGTGCCAAGGAGTTCCCCACGACCCCGCTCCCGGACGACCGGGCCGCGGCGGTGCTCGCGCTCGACACCTGGGCCGGCTCGGACGTCGACTGGCGCGGTGAGCTGCGCCGCTACTACGAGGAGCACATCCCGGTGCGGGTCCGCCCCGGCGCGGCCGTGAACGCGACGCTCAGGCGCCTGCACACGTCGGGTGTGCGCCTCGTCTGGGCCTCGCCCGGCCCGGCGGAGGCGACCGAGGTGCTGCTCCACCATCTTGGCGTGGCGCGCCTGATCGACGGGGTCGTGATCGCGACCTCGGCGTCCAGCGCCGCATCGAGCCTGGGGCTCACCGACGCCGTCCTGGTCGAGAACGGCCTCGACGAGCTCCTCGCACTCGCGGGCGAGACGGCGGTGCCGACGTGATCGACGACTCCGACCGCCGGCTCGAGACGCTGCTCGACCGCATCGAGCAGCTGCGGCGCGAGCTCGAGGTGATCGGCCGCCGGCTCGACGGGCTCGAGGGTCTGAACCGGATCGCGGAGGAGCTGCACGAGCTGAACAGCTCGCTCCAGACGCTGGCCTACGCGGCCCTCGGCAGGCGCGGGCCGGACGTCCGCGAGAACCGCTAACCGCTAGCCGACGACGACGCCGGCGTCGGCGACCGAAAGCCGAAGGATCCGCGGCGCGATCCCGGCGAGCGAGTCGGCGACGGCGGCCGCCGCCCCGCGCTCGCACCACACGAGCACCGACGGCCCGGCGCCCGAGATCGTCGCCCCGTAGGCCGGCAACCCGCCGAGCCGGTCCCGGACAGCGCCCAGGAGCGGCACGAACGGCGCCCGGTACGGCTCGTGGAGGCGGTCGTCGAGCGCATCGGTCAGGAGCTCGGCCCTGCCTGACTCGAGCGCGGCCACGAGCAGCACGGCCCGCGCGGTCGTATACGCGGCGTCGGCGTGGGCGATCGTCTCGGGCAGCGCCTCCCGCGCGAGCTTGGTCGGGAGCTCGTCGTCGGGCACCGCGACGACGAAGTCGACCGGGCACCCGCCCGTGAGGCGTACTGCGGCCGGGCCGTCGTCTCGATTCCACGCCAGCGTGAGTCCGCCGAGGAGCGCCGCCGCGACGTTGTCGGGGTGGCCCTCGAGATGGACGGCCGCCGGGAGCGGGTCCGTCTCCCGGCCCGTCCATGCCAGCCCCGCGACGACGCCGGCCGAGATCGTCGCGGCGCTCGACCCCAGGCCACGGTAGAACGGGATGCGGTTTCGCATCTCGAACCGCAGGCCCGACGGATCGGCGCCGGCCGACGAGAACGCCCGCACGAAGAGGTTGTCGCGGCCCCGCGAGGCGGCCCGCACGCCCTCACCCTCGACCGTGACCTCGACGCCCTCCCCGTCTCCCGGCCCGATCGTGACCTCGTTTCGGAGCTCGAGCGCGACCGCCAGGCAGTCGAACCCCGGGCCCAGGTTGGCGGCCGACGCCGGCGCCGAGACGTGCATCCGCTCAGGCACGAACGGGCTCCGCGCCCAGCGCCAGCTCCTCGAGGCTCTCGACGTCGGGCGGGCAGCGGACGATCTCGGCCCCCTCAGCACCGGCGATGTCGGGATCCTTGAGGCCGTGGCCGGTGAGGACGCAGACGACGGTCGAGCCCGGGACGACCAGGCCGTCGGCGACCGCGTCGATGAGCGCCGCGACGGAGGTCGCCGACGCCGGCTCGCAGAACACGCCCTCCTCCTGGGCCAGAAGGCGATATGCGCTCAGAATGCGGTCGTCGGGCATCGCCCGGACGGCGCCGTTCGACTCGCGGACGGCGGCCGTGGCCTCCTCGAGCCGGGCCGGGTTGCCGATCCGGATCGCGGTCGCGACGGTCTGCGGGCTCGCCACCGGGCGGCCCGTGACGAGGGGCGCCGCGCCCTCGGCCTGGCCGGCGAGCATCCGCGGGGCCACGCCCGACTCGCGGAAGCCCTTCCAGTAGGCGGTGATGTTCCCGCCGTTGCCGACGGGGAGCGAGACCCACTCGGGCGTCCTCCCGAGCTGCTCGAGCACCTCGAACGCAGCCGTCTTCTGGCCCTCGAGGCGGTGCGGGTTGACCGAGTTCAGGAGTGCGAGCGGACGCCGCTCGACCAGCTCGCGCACGAGGCGCAGCGCGTCATCGAAGTCCCCCTGCACCGCGACGACGCGCGCGCCGCAGATCTGGGCCTGAGCAAGCTTCCCGCGTGCGATCGCGCCCTCGGGCAGGACGACCGCCAGGCGGATACCGGCCCGTCCGCAATACGCGGCCGCCGACGCCGACGTGTTGCCCGTCGACGCGCACACCGCAGCCGTGGCGCCCTCCTCGAGCGCCTTCGACACCGCGACCGTCATCCCCCGGTCCTTGAACGACCCGGTCGGATTGGCGCCCTCGTACTTCAGGTAGACGTCGGCGCCGACCAGTGCCGAGATCCGGGGCGCGGGCAGGAGCGGCGTCGACCCCTCGTCGAGCGTGACGACCGGCGTCAGATCGGTGACGGGAAGCCGGTCGCGGTAGCGCTCGATCAGACCGGCCACGGGACGGCTAGATGACGGCCGGCATGAGGACGCGCTTCAGGTCCTCCTCGGAGCCGGGCTCGAGGATCGCCATCACGAGATCGCCGGGCCGGAGCTCGGTCTCGCCGATCGCGATCTCCGCGCGGCCGGCGCGGCTCACCGAGATGAGGCGCGACTTTCCGGGGAGGTTCAGGTCGCGGACCATCCTGCCGGCCGCCGGCGAGTCCTGGTCGATGGCGAACTCGACGATCTCGAGGTTCTCGCGCCGCAGGTCGAGCAGCGTCACCAGCTCGTGCGCCGGCAGCTCGTGCTCGATCAGGGCCAGGATGGTGGCGGTCGCCGACACCGTCAGGTTGATGCCGACCATGTCGAAGTGCGGCTGGTTGCGCGGGTCGTTCACCCGCGCGATGCACTTCGCCACGCCGTACTTCTCCTTCGCGACCTGGCAGACGATGATGTTGTCCTCGTCGTCCCCGGTGACGGCGACGACCAGGTCGGCCCGCTCGACGCCCGCCCGTTCGAGGACGAAGAGCTCGGTCGCGTCGCCGTAGCGGGCGACGTGCTCGAACTTCGTCTCGAGAGAGGCGTACCTGCCGCGATCGTTGTCGAGCAGCGTCACCTCATGGCCCATCTTGAGAAGCGTGGAGGCAAGGTTCGAGCCGACCTTCCCCCCTCCCGCGATCAGGATGTACACAGGGCTCCTATGCCGCCCGGCCGGGCGTCGCGCAGATGGCCTGGGTGGTGGACTCGATAGCCGCCGAGGTCGCGCAGACCGTCTGGAGCCCGAGCGACGAGTAGAACGCCGCCCGCGCCGGGTCGAGGATGCGCGTGACGACGCAGGGGCAGTGAAACCGTTTCTGCGCCACCTGCGCGATCACGATGTTCGTGTTGTCGCCATCGGTTGCGACGACGCATGCGTCGGCCGTTTCGATCCCCGCATCGATGAGGACGTCGATGTCGAGGGCGTGGCCCTGGACGAACTGCCCGGGCCAATCCTCGGGCAGGCGTGCGAGCGCCTCGGGGTCGTCATCGATGACGGAAACGTCGTGCCCATCTGCGGCCATGCGGGTGGCAATTGCCGAGCCGACCCGGCCGCATCCAACAATCAAGAGTTTCATGCATCAAGCCTAGCTGTTAGGCGGTATCGTCGCAGCCCAATGTCGGCCACCCGCATCGGCCTCCTCGGCTACGGAACCGTCGGTGCGGCCGTCCATCGCCTCCTCGACGGCGGAGCCGCGGCGATCGCGCGCGTGACGGGCGGCCCCGTCGAGGTCGCGGCGGCGCTCGTGCGCGATCCGAGCCGGCACGCCGACGCCCCGGCCGGCCTCCTGACCACCGACTTCGCCCGCCTCCGCGACGACGACTCGATCTCGGTCGTGGCAGAGGTGATGGGCGGCATCGAGCCGACCCGCGAGCACGTGCTCGCGCTCCTCGAGGCCGGGAAGTCGGTCGTCTCGGCCAACAAGCAGCTGCTCGCCCGGTACGGCGAGGAGCTCTTCGGCGCCGCCGAGGCGCACGGCGTCCAGCTGCGCTTCGAGGCCAGCGTGTGCGCGGCGATCCCGGTGATCAAGGTCCTGCGGGAGTCGATGATCGTGAGCGGCGTGCACCGCATCGACGGCATCGTGAACGGGACGACGAACTTCATCCTGAGCCAGATGGTGCAGACCGGCGCGGCCTACGCCGACGCGCTCGCCGAGGCCCAGCGGCTCGGGTACGCGGAGGCCGACCCGACCGAGGACGTGACGGGCGCCGACGCGGCGGCCAAGATCGCCATCCTCGCGTCGATCGCCTTTCACACCCGCGTCCGGCTGGAGGAGGTCGAATACGTCGGCATCGACCGGCTCGATCTCGCCGACGTCGAGCATGGGGCCGAGCTCGGCTATGCGACCAAGCTGATCGCCTCCGCCATCCAGTCCGGCTCGGCCGTGGTGGCCCGCGTGCACCCGTACCTCGTCGCCCGCGACCACCCGCTGGCCACCGTCGAGGGCGCATTCAACGCCGTGATGCTCCGGGGGGAGTCGATCCGCGAGGTCATCCTCGAGGGGCCGGGCGCGGGCGGCGCCGAGACCGCGACCGCCGTCATCGGCGACCTGCTCGCGGTGATCGGCACGCGGGGCACGGGGTTCCTCCAGCACGACGGCTACTTCCGCGGGCTCGACCGGCTGCCGGTGCGCGAGCTCGAGAGCCCGTTCTATCTGCGCTTCGACGTCGAGGACGAGCCGGGCGTGCTCGCCCAGGTCGCGCAGGCGCTGGCCGACCGGGGCGCCTCGGTGGCGCAGGTCGTGCAGCGGTCAGTCGACGGCGTCCACATCGTCATCCTCACCCACCGCGCCCGGGAGGGCGCCGTGCGCGACGCCGCTGCGGCCGTCGGGGCGCTCGGATTCAGCCGCTCCGAGCCGGTCGTCCTGCCAGTGCTCGAGCGCGGCGGCTGACTACACCTCGGCGAGCTCGGCGCCCGCGGGGAAGTGCGTCACGATCACGCGGCACGGCGCCTTGCGCAGGATGAAGTCGACCGTCTGCCCGAAGAACTCCTCGTGCACGCTTCGGGCGACGCGGTGCTTCTGCGGCGAGCCGACGACGATCAGGCCCGCATCGTGCTCGATCGCGGCGTCGACCACGAGCCTCCCGGGGCTGCGGGTGCGAGCGACGACGGGGCGATACTCGACGCCGTACTCGTCGGCCAGCGAAGCGGCCATCGCCTGGACGGCGGCCACCTCGGCCTCGCGCTCGGGCAGCTCCGTGTCGAGGGCCTCACGGACGGGGACGTAGATCGCGCTCACGCCGACGACGGCCGCTCCGGCCTCCACCGCCAGACGGCAGGCCGTCGCCATCGTCTCCTCCGCGATCGCGTCGAGCCGCTCGAGCGGCACGACGACCGTCGAGAAGGCGATGTCGGTCACGTCCTCGGAGGGCAGCACGGCGTCCTCGACCCGCTCGATCATCGGGAGCCCGGCGCGGATCCGCGTTCCCGCGTAGATCACGAGCCCGCCGAGCATCCACAGCGGGCCGACGACCCGCGCGCCGGGGTGCGTGCCCAGCGCGACGACCCACGCGGCGAACGAGAGCACGACGCCGACGACCGAGGTGACGGGGATCAGCCGCCGGCCGACCCAGACGTTGCCCTTCATCATGAACGGCCTCGGCAGGTCGGGCTCAGAGATCCGCAGCCAGATGATCGCCGCCTGGGTCAGCATGAAGGCGATCAGGATCCCGAACGAGTAGAGCGATGCCAGCGTCAGGGTCTCCTCATGGGAGTAGAACGACCCGACGACGAGGAAGCCGATCGCGAGCACCGAGACCGAGAGGATCGCCGCCGGCGGCGCCAGCACCCGGCGGCTCGTCCGCCCGAATATCGGCGGGAGCTGCGAATGCCGGCCCATGGCCTCGGCCAGCCGGGCGCACCCTGAGAAGCTCGTCGCGATCGCCATCAGGAGGATCGTGCAGGCGGTGAAGCCGACGCCGATGCGAAGCGCGCTCTCGGCCCAGGTCGGCCCCTTCTCGCCGATCGCGTGGGCGAGGCCGAGCATCGGCGTGTCGACCCACTGGGTCGCGAGGAGCGTCGTCCCGCCCTGTGCGTTGTTCGCCGGATGGGTCGGGAACGCCGAGACGGCGGCGGTGGCAACCGCGCTGTACACGATGACGACCGTGAAGACCGACGTGCGGACGCTGTCGGGCAGGCTCTTCTCGGGATTCTTCGCGACGCCGGCCAGGCTGCCCACCTTCTCGAGGCCGGTGTAGCCGATCATCGCGATCGGGAGCGCAAAGGCGACGGCGTTCCAGGTCGGCATCGTGCCGAGCTCGATGCTGTTCTTGAGAGCGTCGACCGAGAGCAGGAGCACGAGCCCGAAGACCGCGATCCCGACCTGCATGACCAGGTCGAGCGCGGCGACCAGGACACCGATCGTGTAGGCGTCGGTGCGGCGGAGCATGCGAACGACCGTGACGACGAGGACGATCCCGACCGCGCACACCGTCGCCCGGCCGTGCTGGCCGCGGAACCATCCGTACTGCCCGAGCGCGCCGGCGAAGTAGTAGGGCAGGAAGAGCGCCGAGAGCGAGATCGCGAGCACGAAGTCGAGCACGGTCGCCCACCCGGCGATGAAGCCGACCAGGTCGTTGAAGGCCCGCCGGGCGAACGCCGACGCGCCGCCCGCCTCGGGGATCGTCGCCCCGCCCTCGGCATACGCCGCGGCCGCGAGGGCGAAGATGAAGCCCGCGACGGCGAAGACGACCGGCGTCAGCGAGAGGGCGTAGACCGCCGTGATGCCGAGCGCGTAGTAGAGCGAGCTCGAGATCTCGCCGTACGCCATCGCGTACAGCGCCCTGACGCCCAGGAACCGGCCCAGCGAGGGGATCTTGCGCGCCATCGGGGAGAGCTTAGTTTGCGCCCACGACTGCCTGCATCTCTCTGCACCGGCCGGCGAGGAACGCCTGATCGGCGCCTCCGGGCGCGAGCTCGAGCGCGCGCCGGTACTCCTCGAGCGCCTCGGCGCTTCGGCCGAGCCGGCGGAGCATGTCGGCGCGGGCGGCCGGCAGGAGGTGATACCCCGCAAGCGCCCCCTGATCCACGAGGCGGTCGACACGCAGGAGGCCCGCCTCCGGCCCCTCGCTCATCGAGACCGCCACGGCGCGGTTCAGGTCAACCACGGGCGAGGGCGAGACGGCGGCCAGGTCTGCGTAGAGGGCCGCGATCGCCTGCCAGTCGGTCTCGGCCGCCGTCGCGGCCCGGACGTGCTCGCGGGCGATCGCCGCCTGGAGGCAGTACCCGCCGACCCACCCGGCCTCCGCGGCGTCGTGGATCGCGGTCTCGCCCTGGGCGATGAGGTCGGCGTCCCACAGCCGCCGGTCCTGGTCGTCGAGCAGGACGGGCGTCCCGTCGGCCCCGATCCGCGCAGGCGCACGCGCGTGCTGGAAGAGCATGAGCGCCGCCAGACCCGCCGGCTCGGGCTCGCCGGGAAGGAGCGACGCGAGGATCTGGGCGAGCCGGATCGCCTCGCCGCACAGCTCGTGACGCACGGGCGAGTCGCCGGACGACGCCGCATAGCCCTCGTTGAAGATCAGGTAGAGGACGGCCATCACCTGGTCGAGCCGCTCGGGCAGGACGGGGCTCGGCGACTCGCGAAGGCCGATGCCTGCGACCCGGAGCCGCCGCTTCGCCCGCACCAGACGCTGCGCCATCACGGGCTCGGTGACGAGGAAGGCGCGGGCGATCTCGGGCGTCGAGAGGCCGCCGGCCAGACGCAGCGTGAGCGCCACCTGCGCCTCGGTGGCGAGGGCCGGGTGGCAGCAGGCGAAGATCAGCTCGAGGCGGTCGTCCGGAAGGCGGTCGTCCGGAAGGTCGGGGGCGGGCTCGACGCCCGGGCCCTCGAGCTGCGGCAGCTTCGATGCCAGCGTGCGGTCGCGGCGGATGCGATCGAGAGCGACGTTCCCGGCCGTCGCGATCACCCACGCGGCCGGCTCGTCGGGCACGCCCTCGACCGGCCAGCGCGCGGCGGCCCGGCTGAACGCCTCCTGCACCGACTCCTCGGCCAGATCGGGGTCGCCGAACCGGCGCCACAGGGCGCCGACCGCGCGGGCCCAGTGCTCGCGGAAGGCGTCCGCAGCCGCCGTGCTTGCAGGATCATCGATGCCGGACAACGTAGCGTCACCAGTCACGAGCGGAGCGCGCGCAGCCGGATCACGCCGAGCATGATGAAGACCGCGCCCGCCAGGAAGCCCACCTGCCCCCCGCCGAGCCAGACCGTCTCGGCAAGGATCGCCACTCCGAGCCCGAGGAAGACGAAGGCGATGACGCGGCTCGCGGCGATCATGGTGCGCCGGCGGCCTGCGTGCCGACCATCACCCGGCAGTCGGCGTTTCGCAGGACGTAGTCGATCACCCGCCCGAACATGCGCTCACCGCCGCGCTTTCGCTGCTCGGCGCCGAGCACGATGATCTCGGAGCCGCGCCGGCGAGCCTCGTCGACGATCGCCTCGCCGACGTTGCGGGTGCGGACGATGCGGGTGATGACGCTCACGCCGTACTGGCTCCCGAGCGCGGCCGCCTCTCTGAGCTCTCGCTCGGCCTGGTGCGCCTCGTCCTCCATCGGGTCGGCCAGCGACCGGTTGAGCGGCACCTGGATCGGATAGAGCGCGATGAGCTTCGTGCCCGACTCGGCGGCCAGCCGAAGCGCGGTCACGGTCATCTCGTCGGTGACCGTGTGCGACGTGAGCGGCAGCAGGATCGAGCGGTACTCGACCTCGACGGCCGGGCCGAACGCAGCCGCCGTGGGCGCAAGGACGGTCTCGGTGAGCGGCAGCCCTGGGTTCGCCGGTAGACCACGTACACGACCATCCCGATCGCGAGCCACGCCAGGCCGACGGGCGCGACGTTGTCCGAGAAGTGCTTGGCGATCGTGACGAGCCAGAAGGCGAATGTCGCCAGGCCGCCCAGGATCGCGAAGAGCGGCACGTCGTACCCGCGGACGACGAACGACATCGGGCCGCGATAGGGCATGTCGGCGGACGGCATCGTGTGCCGCATCCAGACCACCGATGCGTGGGCGAGCGTGAACGAGAGCATCGCTCCGAACGCGTACAGGTTGCCGAGGAACGTGGAGTTGCCGAGCATGAGCGCGACCGCGACGGCGCTGTAGAGCGTGATCGCGACGTACGGCGTGAAGAAGCGCGGGTGGATGCGCCGCAGCGCCTCGGGTAACTGTCTGTGCTGCCCCATCGAGTAGGTCAGCCGCGACACCCCGATGATCCCGGCGTTGGTCGCGATGATGAGGATCGTGGCCGCGAGGATCGCGACGTAGTACCCGAGCCCGCTCTCGATCGTCGTCGGGAGGTTGAGATTCTTGACCAGGCCGGCAACCGGGTCGTTCGCGTACCGGCACGCCAGGTCGGAGGTCGGGTCGTGGAGCTTCAGGCTCTGGTTCGTGCAGTCGAAGGTCTTCGTGTCCTGCACCTGCTGCGCGGTGGCGGGCTGGACGGGCAGGGCCGACAGCGCGACCGACGGCAGGAAGGCGTAGATCGCGAAGACGGCGATGACGACGTACATGATCGACCGCGGAACGTGCCTGGGCGGGTCGATCGCCTCCTCGGCCATGTTCGAGATCGTCTCGATGCCCGTGTAGGCGACCATGGCGACCGGGATCGAGATGATGAAGTTGCTCCAGCTCGGGGTGACGCCGAGGTGGACGTTCGACTGGAGCGTCTCGGGCGAGAACACGACGAAGAGGCCGATCACCACGAGGAGGCCCTGGGTGGCGAGGTCGGCGAGGGCCAGGAAGATGTTGAGCCCGGCCGCCTCCTTCACGCCGACGACGTTGAGCGCCGCGAGGAGCACGACGACGAGGCCGCCGCCGATGATGTCGACCGGGTGGGTGCGGAGCGTGTCGCCACCGGCGAAGATCGCCAGGTAGTGCGGCACGAAGATCGCCGAGATGGCGATCGTCACCGTGTAGTTCAGCATCTGGGCCCAGCCGGCGAAGAACGACACCGCCTCGTTGAACGCGTGCCGGGTGAACGACGACGAGCCGCCCGCCTCCGGGAACCGCGCGGTCGCCTCGGCGTAGGTCACGGCGGTGAAGAAGAAGATCGCTCCCGAGATGACGAACGCCAGCGGCGTCAGCCCGAGGGCGAACACCGTGACGAGGCCGAGCGCGTAGTAGATCGACGAGCCGACGTTGCCGTACGCCGTCGAGAAGAGCGCGGCGGTCCCGAGGACGCGATGGAGCCCGCCGGCTTGGCGTCGCTTCAGCGGCATGCGCCGATTATGCCCGGAGCCACGGCCTGCGCGACAGGCGTTGCGGCGAACCCCACCGGGGCCAGGCCCCGGACGGCGGCCTGGCCCCGGTGGTGCGCCTTACCGCGCCAGCAGCGGAATGATCAGGATCGCGACGATGTTCGTGATCTTGATCATCGGGTTGATCGCCGGCCCGGCGGTGTCCTTGTACGGATCGCCGACCGTGTCTCCCGTGATCGACGCGGCGTGGGCGTCGGAGCCCTTGCCGCCGTGGGCGCCGTCCTCGATCAGCTTCTTGGCGTTGTCCCACGCACCACCGCCCGACGTCATCGCGATGGCCAGGAAGAGGCCGGTGACGATGGTGCCGACCAGCAGGCCGCCGAGCGCGTAGTACGAGATCAGCCCGACGACGATCGGGATGACGACCGGGATCAACGCGGGCAGCTGCATCTCGCGGATGGCCGAGCGCGTGACCAGGTCGACGCACTTGGCGTAGTCGGGCTTGGCGGTGCCCTCCATGATCCCGGGGATCTCGCGGAACTGGCGGCGCACCTCCTGCACGACCTGGCCGCCGGCCCGGCCGACCGCGTCCATGGCGAGCGACGCGAACAGGAACGGCATGAGACCGCCGATCAGGAGCCCCGCGAGCACCGCCGGATCGTTGATCTGGAACGTGATGTTGTGGCCGACCTTCTGGCCGAGCTCGTCGTTGTAGGACTGGAAGAGCACCAGGGCGGCCAGGCCGGCCGAACCGATCGCGTAGCCCTTGGTGACGGCCTTGGTGGTGTTGCCGACGGCGTCGAGCGGGTCGGTGACGTTGTCGCGCACCTCATGGGGCAGGTCGGCCATCTCGGCGATCCCGCCCGCGTTGTCGGTGATCGGGCCGAACGCGTCGAGGGCGACGACCATGCCCGCCATCGAGAGCATCGCAGTGACGGCGATCGCGATCCCGTAGATCCCGGCGAAGTGGAACGACGCCACCGTCCCGAGCGCGATCACGATGACCGGCAGCGCGGTGGCCTGCATGCCGACGGCGAGCCCGGCGATGATGTTCGTCGCGTGGCCGGTCAGCGACTGCTCGGAGATCCGCTGCACCGGGCCGAAGCGGGTGCCGGTGTAGTACTCGGTGATCGCCACGATCAGGGCCGTGATGACGAGGCCGATCAGCGCGCACCAGTAGAGGTCGGTCGAGCTCGCACCGGCGGTGAACGACCCGAACCCGTCGGCGCTGTTCGAGATGACGGGGATGTAGATGATCGCCGAAAGCACCGCCGAGACGATGACGCCGATGTAGAGCGCGTTGATCACGCTGCCCGACTTGGGCAGCCTCACCATGAACGTCCCGACGATCGACGCGGGGATCGAGAACGCGGCGAGAAGGAGCGGCAACCGCACGGCGTCGGCGTTCCCGAAGAGCGCCCCGAGGAACATCGACGCGACGATGGTGACGGCATACGTCTCGAAGAGGTCGGCCGCCATGCCGGCGTCGTCGCCGACGTTGTCGCCGACGTTGTCGGCGATGACCGCCGGGTTGCGAGGGTCGTCCTCGGGGATCCCGGCCTCGATCTTGCCGACCAGGTCGGCGCCGACGTCGGCGCCCTTCGTGAAGATCCCGCCGCCGAGGCGGGCGAAGACCGAGATCAGCGAGCCGCCGAACGCGAGCCCGACCAGAGCCTTGGTGGCCGCGAGGTCGCTCTCGCCGTTCAGCATGAGGATGCCGAAGTACCCGCCCACGCCGAGCAGGCCGAGGCCCACGACGAGGATCCCCGTGACCGTGCCGCCCTTGAAGGCGACCGACAGGGCCGGCTTCATGCCCGACTTGGCGGCCTCGGCGGTGCGCACGTTCGAGCGCACCGCGACGTTCATCCCGATGAAGCCCGTGAGCGCCGAGAGGACGGCGCCGATCATGAAGCCGATCGCCACCTTCCACCCCAGATCGTCGGTCCAGATGCCGGCGATGCCGATCGCGAGGAACACCACCACGGCGACGACCGCGATGGTCGTGTACTGCCGCTTCAGGTACGCCGCGGCGCCCTCCTGGATGGCAGCCGCGATCTCGCGCATGCGGTCGGTGCCGGCGGACTGGGCGAGCACCCAGCGCGTCAGCGCCAGGCCGTAGAGGACGGCTGCAGCGCCGCAGATCAGGGAGATGAGCACAGCATGGCTGGCCAGTGAACTCACGTCAGAGGCTCCTTGGAGGGTCTCGAGGGCAGGCAGGAACCGCGGGATTGTAACAGCGCTCTCGGTTTTCCCAAGCCGGATTCGCTAGTGCGCTCGTGGCAGGGTGGGCCGACTACGCCCGAGCGCCCGAGAGGGCCGTCGCACAGATGTCCGCCGGCTGTGCCCCGATCTTGGGGATGGCGGCGAAGAGCAGCTTCCGCAGGCGCTCGTTGTTCTCGGCGAACACCTCCATCACCGACTGGTGGCTCACCGGGCCGACGCTCGGGTCGTCCTCGACGCCGACGTCGTAGTCGGTGATCAGCGAGATGTTGGCGTAGCAGAGCTCCAGCTCGCGGGCGAGCCAGCCCTCGGGGTACGCGGTCATGTTGATGACCTCCCACCCCGCCGAGCTGAACCACTTCGACTCGGCGCGCGTCGAGAACCGCGGGCCCTGGATGACGACGACGGTGCCGCCGTCGCGGATGTCGATCCCCTGCTCCCGCCCGGTCTCGAGCAGGATCCGGCGCAGGTCGGGGCAGTACGGGTCGGCCGCCGACACGTGCGTCGTGACGGGCCCGTCGTAGAACGTGTGGTCGCGTCCCGACGTGCGGTCGACGAACTGGTCGCACACCACGAACGCGCCCGGCGGCAGGTCGCGCGCCAGGCTGCCCGACGCGCACGGCCCGATGACGCGCCGCACACCGAGCTCGCGCATCGCCCACAGGTTCGCGCGATAGGGGATGCGGTGCGGCGGCAGGTGGTGACGGCGGCCGTGGCGCGGAAGGAACGCGACCCGCCGGCCGCCGATCGCGCCGACGACGAGCCTGTCGGAGGGCGGGCCGTACGGCGTGTCGACCGCGACCTCCTCCGCATCGTCGAGCAGGTTGTAGAACCCCGAGCCTCCGAACACGCCGATCTCGGCGTCGGCGCTCATACCTCACCTCCGGGCGTCCAGATCTTGGGCCGCGGGACATCCAGGTCGGGAGCCTCCTGCTCGGGCGTCGTCGCGCCCTCGGCGGGAGCGTCGGACGCCGGCCCCTCGCTGGCGCGGGCATAGGCCAGCTGGAGCTGCGCGATCTCGCCGCGGAGCGCCGTGACCGACGACGGCTCGAGCAGCCGCTCGAGCACCGGGACGAGAGCCCGCAGCGCCTCGATCGCAACCTCGGTCTGCGGGAGGTCGCGCTCGTCGGCGGCGCCCTGGACGAGACCGGTGCGCCGGTACCCGAGCTCGATCAGCGTCTGGACCGTCGAGATGACCACGTCCCCGATCGGGACGCGCTTCATGTACTCGGCCGCTGCGTCCTGCGCAGCTCGCGCCTCGTCCTCGCTCATCGCGTCTCCCCCTCTCTCACGGCCAGCCACTCGACCACCGACTCCCGCGTGCGCGCGACCACCTGGGGCCATACCTCGCGCACCGTCTCGCCCTCCTCGAGCCTGGCGATGTAGACCTCGGCGGCGGTCGGCCCCCCGAGCGGCTCCAGGTAGGGGCCGATCCCGAGCTCGGATGCGATGTCCGAGACCTCCTCGACCAGCGACTCGATGCGCGCGCGGGCCGGCATCACGGCACCCGTGTCGAGGTCGATCAGCTCGCCGGCCATGCCCCAGCGTATCGCCCGCCAGAAGTTCTCCTCGATCAGCCGGTGGGGATGCGCGGGCAGGGCCCGGCCCTCCTCATGCGCGCGGGCGTAGTGGGCAGTCAGCGCCGTCATCAGCCCCGCCAGCGCCACGGCCCGATCGAACTCGGGCTGGGCGTCGCAGATCCGCACCTCGACCGTC
Organism: uncultured Actinomycetes bacterium; assembly: GCA_963706075.1. Classification (GTDB taxonomy): domain Bacteria; phylum Actinomycetota; class Thermoleophilia; order Gaiellales; family JAICJC01; genus JAICJC01. The sequence continues at coordinate 216,126 of CAVPLP010000004.1, read as the reverse complement.
GGGAACGCCTGATGCGGGCGCACGCTCCACCAGATCTCGGTGTGCTCGCGAATCGACCGGGTGGCGATCAGAAAGCGGACGAACTCGGCGTACTCATCCCAGTCGCCGAGCCAGTCCGGGACGCCGCAGCGCGGAAAGAACCTCGTGAACACCTGCGTCCGGGTCGAGTGCAGGTACGTGTGGCGATCCTCCAGCCAGGGCGAGCTGCACGACGCCGCCAGAAGCTCGGGCAGGACGCTGCGAAGCGCGCTCGAGACGGCCACCGCCCGGTCGGCGCCGCGGATGCCGGTGTGGACGTGGATCCCGAACGTGTTGTTGCGCCACGCCACGTACCGCAGAGTCGACTCGACGATGTGGTAGTGCTGGGTGTTTATGACCTCCTGGTCCTGCCAGCGGGCGAACGGGTGCGTGCCCGCGGCGGCCAGCGAGTAGCCCAGGCCCTCGGCCGCCTCGATGACGTCGAGGCGCCGGCGCGCCATGGCGTGGGCGGCCTCGGCGAAGGTCTCGCAGCGCCCGGTGCGCACCTCGACCTCGGAGCGGATCAGCTCACCTGCGACCATGCCCGCGAGCGTCCCGCTGCGGGTCGCCTCGTCGATCCGCTCGAAGCCCGCCGTCATGTCGAGCGTCGAGCGATCGAGGATCGCGAACTCCTCTTCGACACCGACGGTGAAGTCGTCGGCCGCGTCGAACGACGCCCGCGCCGCCTCGAGCGCCTCGAGCGGATCGGTGATCTTGGGCGACTCCCCCACGGCGGCGGACGATACCCGCAGTCGACCGCTCGGTGGGATCAGGCAGCCTGGGGCAGGTCGCGCGTCGCCGCGGTCGGAAGCAGGACCGTGAACGTCGACCCGTATCCGAGCTCGCTGCTGACCGCGATCGCGCCGCCGTGCGCCTCGACGATGCCCTTCGAGATGGCAAGGCCGAGGCCGGTGCCCGGGATCGCCTGCTCGGTGGCGCTGCCCGCGCGGAAGAACCGCTCGAACAGCCGTGCGAGGTCGTCCTCGGAGATGCCGATCCCGGAGTCCTCGATGATCAGCTCCGCCAGTCCGTCGGCCTCGGTGAGCCGGATCGAGATCCGGCCGCCGTCGGGCGTGAACTTGATGGCATTGGCGAGGAGGTTGTCGACCACCTGCCCGAGGCGGTGGGTGTCGGCGGTGATCTGGACCGGCGCGCCGGGAAGCTCGAGGTCGATCTCGAGACCGCGCTCGGCGAGGGCGGGACGCTCCGCCTGGACCCCGCTGGCGATGAGCTCGCTCAGGTCGAACGCCTCGAACCGCATGGCGAGCTTGCCGTTCTCGAGGCCCGAGAGCGTCAGCAGGTCGTCGATCAGCGTGAGCAGCCGGTGCGAGTTCGTGTCGATGATGTCCAGGAACTCGCTCTGGAGCTCGGTCAGGTCGCCGACCTCTCCCGACGACAGGATCTCGAGGTAGCCGAGGATCGACGCAAGCGGCGTCCGCAGCTCGTGCGACACGCTCGAGACGAAGTCGGACTTCACCTGGTCGGAGAGCCGCAGCGCCTCGACCTGGCGCGCCAGACGCCCGTTCAGGTCGTCGAGCTGGGCCAGCACGTCGGCCCGCTCGATCGCGACCGCAGCCTCGGCGGCGAACAGCCCGACGACGGCCGCCGCGCGGTCGGACAGGTGCGCCAGGCCGCGATCCCACGAGACGAGCAGAACGCCGACCGGCGTCCCGTCCTGAAGCACGGGCTGCCACAGCGCCGAGACCGCCCCCGTGGCGTCGACGACGCGGCGCGAGAGGCCCTGCTCGCCGGTCAGGTCGGCGACGAAGTAGGGCTCACCGGTGACGAACACCCTCGCGGTCGCGGAGCTCGTCGCGTCCAGCGGCACGCGCATCGGGGCGGCGTCCGCCCCGGCCACCGCCGTCGAGACCAGGTGGCCCGTCCCGTCCGGCTCCATGAGGACGGCGATCATCCCGTCGCACACCGCGAGCGCGCCTTCGCAGATCGCCTGGCGTGCGACCGTCGGGTCCGCGGTTCGCGGGAGGCGCCGGGCGACCTCCGAGACCGCCGTCAGGTCGGCGGCGTACTGGAACGCGAGCACCCCCACCTGCTCCTCGGCAAGCTTTCGGTCCGTGACGTCGTGGACGGCGACGACGCGGGCCGTCTGGCCGTGGTACGGGATCGTCCGGCCCGACACCTCCATGTGGCGCCCTTCGCCGCTCTTCGTGACGCCGACGATCTCGTACCGGTCCTCGCTCTCGCACTGGATGTGCTCGATCAGGAGATCGTGGTTCTCGGGCGCGATGATGTCGAACACGGTGAGCTCGAGCGCCTCGTCAGGGGTGTACCCGAAGCGTGGTCTGCGAAGGCCTGGTTGACCTCGACGATCCGGCCGTTCACGTGGACGAACACCGCGTCGAAGAGCGCGTCGGCGAGCAGGCCGAGGCGGGCGTCCTCATGGGTCGGCGGAGCGGGCCGCGGATGGCGGCGTCCAGCGAGGCGCCGAAGGCCGAGTCGGAGGCTGGGGGCCACGTGGCACGAATCGGCATCGAAAGCCGCGTCCTTAAGGCTTTCGAGCGGGAAATCCCCGCGCCGTCAGGACAGGCTGGCGTCGATCAGGCGCTGCGCGATCCCGTCCCAGCTCCAGCGCTCGACCACGGCCGCGCGCGCGGCCAGGCCCATCTCGCGGCGCCGGGCATCCGGAAGGGCCAGCACGCCGGCCAGCCGTGCCTCCAGATCCGAGGCGGTGCCGTCGAACGTGAGGCCGTTCTCGCCCAGGCCGGCGGCGACCTCGGCCAGACCCGAATGGTCGGCCACGATCGGGAGGACACCGCAGGCCGCCGCCTCGGCCGCGACCATCCCGAACGCCTCCGGGAGCACCGACGGCACGACCACCGCGTCGGCGAGCGGCACCAGGAGATGGAGGTGCTCGTGGTCCATCGCACCCGTGAAGATCACCCGCTCGGCGGGCATCGACTCGAGCTCGGGGCGGGCGTCGCCGAAGCCGACGACCACGAGGGCCACGTCCGGGAACGCGGGCGGCCCGAGCCGGCTCCACGCGTCGAGCAGCAGATGGACGCCCTTCTGGCGCATGAGCTTCCCGAAGTAGAGGACGAAGCGGCCCAGCCCGGCGAGCCGGTCGCCGGCATCGGCGTCGGGGGCCCGCTCGGCCGGACGGCCCGGATACGGCGCCGCCGCGTCTCTGCCCAGCGTGGCGATCAGGCCGGCAAGGTCGCCTCCGCCCGGATGGAACGCGTCGGTGTCGACCCCGGGCGGGACGATGTGGATCCGGTCGTGGAGGCCCTTCCCGAGCAGCTCCTCGGTCACTTCGACAATGTGGCCCGAGCCGGCGAAGAGCGCGCTCGCCCCGGCGAGCGAGTGCACGGCCAGCGCCGCGAGCTGCGGACGGCCGCGGATGGCGTACTCCAGCTCGGAGCCGTGGATCTTGACGGCGTGGGTCGTGCCGCCGGCGCAGGCCCGCGCCGCGACGGGACCGCCCATGAGCACGTGGTTTGCCAGCACGAGGTCGGCCCGGCCCTCGTGGGCCGCCGCCACCGCCCGCGCGTTCCGGTCGACGAACAGCTCGAGCTCGGCCGGCGTCATGTCTGCCACGTGGCGCGCCTCGATGCCCTCGTAGCGGTCGAGGATGAAGGTCGGGAGCAGCGGCCCGACGTCGGGCCGCACGACCCGCACGTTCGGCCCGAGGGCGAACCGCTCCGGCCGCGGCTCCTGGCAGACGACGACCACGTCGTGCCCCAGCCGTCCCCACGCCCGCGCCACGTGCTGCGTGTAGATGTTCGAGCCGGTGCCCTCGAGGAGGTAGCCGTGCCACAGAACGAGCCGCACGCCGGCGACCTCCCTACGAGTCGGTGACTACGTCAGGTGGAAGTAGAGCGCGTGCAGGATCTCGACGACCGGGCTCGACCGGTGCACCGTGACGTCGGCGGGCGTGTCGATGAGCGCGTCGGAGTAGTTGAAGATGATCTTCACGCCCGCGCGCACGAGCCGGTCGGCGGCCTCCTGCGCGGCCTCCTCGGGGACCGCCAGCACGCCGACGATGACGTTGCGGTCGCGGATCGACCCGGGGAGCTCCGACATGTCCTGGATGCGCACATCGCCGGACTCCGTGCCGACCTTGGCCGGATCGTTGTCGAAGACGCCCGCGATGTTGAAGCCGTGGTCCGCGAAGATGCTCGACTTCGAGATGGCCTGGCCGAGCGAGCCCGCGCCGATGAGGACGATGTTGTGCTGGCCGGACGTCCGCAGGATCTTGCGGATCTCGCCGATCAGGAAGTCGATGTTGTAGCCCACCCCGCGCTTGCCGAACTTGCCGAACCCCGACAGGTCGCGGCGGATCTGCGTGGCGTTGATGTTGGTGTACTCGCCGATCTCCTGCGAGGAGATCGAGTCCCGGCCCTGCTTCTTCGCCTGGGTCAGCACCTGCAGATAGCGCGAAAGCCGGGCGGCGACGCCGACGGTCAGGCGGTCCGAAGCCAACGAGGTCTCCTTCAGGGCGGGGGTTTGTAACACGTCACGATCAGTGTAGCCCCGCGGCTTTCTCTGCGGTGTCACACCGCCACGAGCGGCGGTTTTCAGGCGGCGCTTGTGGCTGCAACGACCCGGCGGCGAAGCTCGGCCGGATCGACTCGGTACTTGAACGCCTTGCGGCCCGCGACGTAGACGACCGGGATCTGCTCGCGGTACTCGGCCTCGAGATCCGGATCGCCCGTGATGTCGACCTCGACGAGGTCGAATCCGAGGTCGGCCCGCGCGGCCTCGAGCAGGTCGTGGGCCTCGTCGCACAGGTGGCAGCCGGCCGCGGTCATCATCCGCACCTCGACGCTCATGCGGCCGTCGCGTAGGCGTCGCGGGACAGGTAGTCCGGGAACGGGAGCGGCGTGATGAACCGGGCCGCCGACGCGATCATCGCGGCGTTGTCGGAGCAGAGCTCCGGCGGCGCCAGGGCCAGCCGGACGCCGAGCTCGCGGCAGCGGCGCGCCGCCGCCTCGCGCAGCACCGAGTTTCGGGCGACGCCGCCGACGACGGCGAGCGTGCCGGCGCCGGTCGCCTCGACGGCCTCGGCCGCCCGCTCGACCAGGGCGCGGACGATCGCCGCCTGATAGGAGGCGGCCAGGTCGGCGGGCGCGCCACCGCCGTCGCGAACGGCGCGGGCGAGCGCGGTCTTCAGGCCGCTGAACGAGAAGTCGTGGCCCGGGGCGTCCCACCATCGCTGCCGGAAAGGCGTGCGCCGTCGGGTCGCCGCCCGACGCCAGCTGCTCGAGGGCCGCGCCGCCCGGATAGCCGAGCCCGAGCAGGCGGGCGCCCTTGTCGAACGCCTCCCCCGCCGCGTCGTCGAGGCTGCTGCCGATCACCGTCATGTCGCCGCGCGCCTCGACCGACGCGAGCAGCGTGTGCCCGCCCGACGCGAGCAGCGCCAGGAACGGCGGCTCCACCGGGTCGGGCTCGAGATAGAGGGCGGCGACGTGCCCGTGCAGATGGTTCACGGGGACCAGCGGCAGGCGGCGGGCGAACGCGAGCGCCTTGGCGGCCGAGAGCCCGACGAGCAGCGCGCCGATCAGGCCCGGGCCCTCGGTGACGGCCACCGTCGAGATGTCGTCCAGCGTCATGCCGGCGTCCTCGAGCGCGCGCTCGACCGCGGGCACGACGAGCTCCAGGTGCCGGCGCGACGCCACCTCGGGAACGACGCCGCCGTACGGCGCATGCAGCGCCGCCTGCGAGCTGATGACGTTCGAGAGGATGACGCCCTCCGGCGACACGACCGCAGCGGCGGTCTCGTCGCATGACGTCTCGATCCCGAGGATCACACCGGGGGCTCCGCGTCCTTCCACATGATGAGCGCGTCCTCGCGGTTGTCGGTGTAGTACCCGCGGCGGACGCCGGTCGTCACGAATCCCAGCGACTCGTACAGATGGATCGCGACCGCGTTCGACACCCGCACCTCGAGCGTGTAGCCGCGGTCCGGGTCGTCGTCGGTGATCTCGAACAGGCGCTCGAGCAGCACCCGCGCGATGCCGCGCCCGCGCCACATCGGGTCGACCGCGACGTTCATGACGTGCCAGGCGTCGACGTAGCGGGCGACGATCAGGTAGCCGAGCATGTCCTCGCCCTGGAACGCCCCCAGGCAGATCCCGCTCGGCTTTGCGAGCTCGCCGGCGAACATCGAGCGCGACCACGGCGTCGGGTAGCTCTCGCGCTCGAGCTCCTCGATGCGGTCGAGGTCGGACGTTCGCAGTCGCCGCAGCGCGACGGCGGTCATCATGAGGCTGCCCTCGCTGCCAGCGCGCGGTCCGCATCGGGGGCGCGGATGTAGAGGGGCTCGGGCGGCCCCGCCCCCTCGGCGAGCGCGGCGTGATGCCGCGCCCACGGGACGTGGAGCGGCGAGTCGTCGGCGGGGATCTCGAGGCCGCCCAGGCGTTCGCGGTAGCGGATCGCTCCATCTCCTGCGCAGACGGTGCCCGGCGGCAGGAGCTCGGCGAGCGCCTCGGGAGCGATGGCCTGCGCCTCGAGGCCCGCGCCCGACGCGAAGACCTCGCCGCGGCGGGCGTCCACGCACGCCACGTCGACCCCGTCGCCGGCCCGGAGCGCGTCGAGCGTCGAGACGCCCTTGACCGGGATCCCGAGCGCGAATCCGAGCGCCCGCGCGGCCGCAAGGCCGATCCGGAGGCCCGTGAACGTGCCCGGCCCCGTGCCGGCGACGACGAGATCGAGGTCGGCAGGCGTCACGCCTGCGTCGCCCATCAGCCGGTCGACGTCTGCAAGCACCCGCTGGGCCGCGACCGACCGCGCGTTGGTGGCCGATTCCGCCAGCACGCGGCCATCCCGCCAGACGCACGCGGCGGCGATGTCGGTGGCGGTGTCAATCGAGAGAATCAGCAATCGCGGCGAGCAATTCCGGATGTTCGCTTCGCAACGAGATCAGCCTAGCATCGGCCTCCTGCAACCGCAGTTCCACGACGAGGCGCGGGGCCGGCAGCACGCCGGCGCCCGGCTCGGGCCACTCGACGAAGCAGACGGCGTCGTCGAAGTACGGCTCGAGGTCGGCCCACTCCTCAGGCGACACGCCGGCCGAGCGATAGAGGTCGAGATGCGACACCGGAAAGGCCGCACCCGCGTAGCGGTGGCCGACGGTGAACGTCGGGCTCGTGACGCTGTCGGTCACGCCGAGCGTGGAGCACGCGGCGCGCACGAACGCGGTCTTCCCCGCTCCCAGCTCGCCGACGACGTCGACGACGTCCGGTGGGCGGAGCTGCCCGGCGACCGCGGCGGCGATCCGCTCGGTGTCGGCGAGGTCAGAAGAGACCCAGCTGGGCGTACTCGGGCTCGCGCTCGAAGGCTGGCTCGGGCTCTGGAGCGGCTGCGACGGCGACCGCGACCGGCGCGGGCCGCGCCGCGGCGGGCCCCGAGAGCAGCTCGGGCAGCCGCGCGAAGTCGCCCTCGAGCGTGGTCATCATCGCCGGCGTGTAGAGCGCCGCGGCGGGATGGAAGATCGGGTAGAGGACGAGGTCGACGCCGCCGATCCGCAGCGGCTGCGGCGTACCGTGGACGCGCGTGATGCCGTGGGGCTGGCCCGAGAGGAGCTTCGTCGCGAAGTTGCCGAGCGTGCAGACGACCTTCGGGCGGATGAGCTCGACCTGCGCGAAGAGGTGGCCCTCGCACGCCTCGATCTCCTCGGGCAGCGGGTCGCGGTTCCCCGGCGGGCGGCACTTGAGCACGTTGGCGATGTAGACCTGCGGGCGCGAGAGGCCGATCGTCTGGAGCAGCCGCTCCAGCACCTTTCCGGCCTGGCCGACGAACGGGGCGCCCTGCTTGTCCTCGTGGAACCCGGGCGCCTCGCCCACGAACATCAGGTCGGAGTCCGGGTCGCCCGTGCCCACGACCACCTGGGTCCGCGAGGCGGACAGCGCGCACTTGGCACAGCCTCGCCACTCGTCCGACAGTCGCTCGAGCTCTGCCGCGCGTGCTGGTGCGTCGCTCACGGATCGCATTCTGGCAAGCGCCCCGGACGACTCGGAATTAGTGGCCGCAGCCGCAGCTTCCGCCGCAGCAGCCGCCGCCACCGCCACCCACCGTCGCCCCCACCGGACGCGGGGTCGCGAAGGAGGACAGGAGCTTCGTCACGGTCGCCCCGCCGCATGCCGGGCAGTGGACTTCGGCGGCGCTCGACGCCGAGACGAGCTCCTCGAAGGTGTCCGAGCAGTCCGCGCACAGGTACTCGTAGATGGGCATCGCGCCGATTCTAGCGGCCGTGCAACATTGGGGTCTGACCCCGTTGTTGCAGGCGGCGGCGTACCCTGCGCTCGAGTCGGATGCCAAGCCACACCGTCGTCATCGGCGCGGGTCGGGTCGGCAGCGTCGTCGCCGCCCGCCTCGGCGCCCAGGCCTACGGCCGCGACGCGGTGGTGCCGCTCGACGGCGTTCGGCTCGTCTGCATCGCGACTCCCGACGGAGTCATCGCCGACGCGTGCCGCGCCATCGCGCCCCGCCTGGCCGCTGACACTGCCGTCGTCCACTTCTCAGGCGCGACCAGCGTGCATGCCCTCGACTCCGCCCCGGGGCCGAAGGCCTGCGTCCACCCGGTCCAGACCATCTGGCCCGACCGCGGCCCGGACCAGCTCGAGGGCGCATACGCGGCGGTCACCGGCGACTGGGACCTCGGCGCCGGGCTCGCCCGCGACCTTGGCCTCGAGCCGTTCCCGCTGGCCGACGAGATGAAGGTGCTCTACCACGCCGCGATGGTGTTCGCCGGGAACTACCTCGTGACGATCACGCGCACCGCGGTCGACCTCCTGGAGCGGACCGGTCTCGAGCGCGACCTCGCTCTGCGCGTGCTCGCCCCGCTCCAGCACCGCACCGTCGACGTTGCGGGCGGGAATCCGACCGGCCCGATCAACCGCGGCGACGCCGAGACGGTCGCGGCCCACATCGAGGCGATCGGGCCGGAGCTGGCGCCGCTCTACCGCTCGCTCGGCCGCGCCACGCTGCCGCTCGTCGATCCGGAATCGGCCGACGCCGTCCGCGACCTCCTGTGACGACCGGCCTCGTCCCCACCATGGGTGCCCTCCACGCCGGGCACCGGGCGCTCCTCCGGCAGGCTCGGGCCGAGTGCGACGAGGTCGTCATGAGCCTCTTCGTGAACCCGACCCAGTTCGGGCCCGGGGAGGATCTCGACCGGTACCCGCGCGACGAGGACCGCGATCGCGCGATCGCCGCCGAGGAGGGCGCCGACCGCATCTTTGCCCCGCCGTCGAGCAGATGTATCCGGACGGCTTCTCGACCGCGGTCTCGGTCGGCGATCTCGGGGCTCGGTTCGAGGGAGCGCACCGCCCGGGTCACTTCGACGGCGTCGCGACGGTGGTCCTCAAGCTGTTCAACCTCCTGCGCCCCGACGCGGCGTACTTCGGCCAGAAGGACGCCCAGCAGCTGGCCGTCATCCGGCGGATGACCGCCGACCTCGACCTGGGGATCGAGATCCGCGCCGTCGAGACGGTCCGCGAGCCGGACGGCCTCGCGCTGTCGTCCCGCAACGCCTATCTGAGCGACGAGGAGCGCCGCCGCGCGCCGTCGCTCCACCGTGCGCTGGCCGCCCGGGACCCGGGCCTCGTCGAGGGCGAGGTCGACTACCTTGCGGTTGTGGATGCCGACACGTTTCTCGAGGTCGAGCCGCGGACCGGGCGCGCTCGTGATCGGCGCCGCCCGGTTCGGGTCGACGCGCCTCATAGATAACATCCGGATAGAGGAGCGATGAAGGTCACGCTGCCCCATCTGCGCGAGCTGAAGATCGCCGGCACGCCGATCGTGATGGTGACCGCCTACGACCTGCCGTCGGCGCGCATCGTCGACGCCGCCGGAGTCGACCTCGTCCTGGTCGGCGACTCGGCCGCCAACACCGTCCTCGGCCACGACCCCGTCTCGACCGTCCGCGCGACGATGGACGAGCTCGTCATCCTGACCCGGGCGGTGAGCCGCGGCTGCAAGCACGCGATGGTGATCGGCGACCTGCCCTTCATGTCGTACCAGGTGTCCGACGAGGACGCCGTCCGGAACGCCGGCCGGTTCGTGAAGGACGCCGGGGCGGACGTGGTGAAGCTCGAGGGCTCGGGGACGTCGGTCGCGCGCGCCGCGGCGATCGTGAGCGCGGGGATCCCGGTGATGGGCCACCTCGGGCTGACGCCCCAGACCGCGACGATGCTCGGCGGCCACAAGGCCCAGGGGCGCCAGTGGCATCACGCCAAGCGCCTCTACGACGACGCGCTCGCGCTCGAGGCGGCCGGATGCTTCGCGATCGTGCTCGAGTGCGTGCCCGAGGCGGTCTCGGCGGTGATCTCGCGGCGGCTCACCATCCCGACGATCGGGATCGGCTCCGGCGCCGGCACCGACGGCCAGGTGCTGGTTCTGCACGACCTGCTCGACATGCACGGCGCCGAGACGTTCCAGCCGAAGTTCGTGAAGCACTTCGCACACGTCGGCGAGGCGATGCTCGCGGGCGTGAGCGCGTATGCCGACGAGGTGCGCGGGCGGAGCTTCCCCGCTCCGGAGCACGCCTACCCGATCGCGCCGGAGGAGCTCTCGGCCTTCACGACCGCCGTCGAGGCGGGCTCCGCCGACGACAACATCCTCGCCGACTGGTAGCGGCGGGCGGCCGGCGGGCCGACTCTAGAATGGCCGCCATGACACGCTTTCTCCACACCATGGTGAGGGTCACCGACCCGCCGAAGAGCCGCGCGTTCTACGAGGCGCTCGGGTTCAGCTTCACGCGCGAGATGGACATCGTCCGAAACGGCGAGAAGGAGGCGACGAACTACTTCTTCAGCCTCCCCGGCAGCGACAACGTCCTCGAGCTCACGTACAACCACGACGGCCGCACCTACGACGTCGGCACCGGCTACGGCCACATCGCGGTCGGCGTCGACGACCTGGACGGCACGCTCGAACAGCTGAAGGGCCAGGGCATCGAGCCGGAGCGGCCGCCGTACACCGTCAGCGAGGGCGGCTCGCGCCTCTGCTTTGTGCGCGACCCGGATGACTACCGAGTCGAGTTGATCGAACGAGCCTCCTGAGTGGACTCCTCGTCGGGCGACGACCTAGCAGAACTTGTCGGATCGCAGGGGCGCGGCGCGGAGGCCGCACACTTTGTCCCCGCCGCGCCCAACGGTGCCCTGCTGGTCGGTGAGATGATCATCTGGTGACTCGGGCGTCAGCTCGTATCCGACACCCAGATGGCTATCGAATCGAGATTGTTGAGCGCGGCTAGCTACGACGAGGCTGCGCGGATGCGGCCGTCCCTGAGACCGTCGAGCTCGTCGATTCGCGCGATGGTGTAGTCGCTGATGGTGCCCTCCCGGTCGCGCCGGGCTCGCCCACCAGATCGCTGAACGCGGGCTGGTCGCGTATCGGGTCGAAGTCGGAATCCTCGGCGGCCATCGGTCGGAACTCCTCTCGGAGGTCGATCGCGGCTCGGAGGTGCTCAACGGCATCGCCCGACCGGCCGGCCAGGCTCTCGCAGCAGGCGAGGTTGTACAGCAGCGTGGGATCTTCGGGATGCTCCGCGACAAGCGCTCGCCCGCGGTCGGCCACCTCGGCGTACTCGCCCGCTTCGTAAAGCGGCTGAAGCGGAGCCCATACCTCGTCGCTGGCGATGCCCGCGGGAAGGGCGAACCACTGATGCCGCCGAGCGCCGTAGCCCGACTCGGTCGGCGATGGGAACTCCGGGTCAGCGAAGGCGCCGACCATCACCACCACCACGTCGTCCTCGTCGGGCTCCGTGCAAAACACCGTCCCGCCGCAGTCTGGGCAGAAGTGGAAGACGTGGACCTTGCGGTCCTGCTCGTCCGAGGTCCGGGCGTAGTCGACGTAGCGGCCGTCGACCTGCACTTGGTTGGCGCGGAACCCCGCCTGCATGGCGAATGCGCTGCCCGTTCGACGCTGGCACGCAAGGCAGTGGCAGATCGAGACCACAAAGGGGTCGCCCGCTGCTGTCACGCGAAGCTGCCCACAGCTACAGGCTGCGCCTCTGCCGGCCATCGCCGGATCATAGGAGACGAGCTATCAGCCCGGCAGCATGCAGGTCGTGACACTGCCCCTGGGCGACTCGGTCCCGAATCGCCACCCACAGAGCCCGCGTATCTGCGGATGGAATCCTTGCCGCGGCGCCGACCACGCAGCAGACATCGGACACACGCGTCTACGGCGATGACCCACCGCACACCGGCATGCGCCAGTACTGGCGCGATTTCGAATCGCTCCAGGCCTGGACGAAGACGCTGCCCCACAAGCGGTGGTGGACCGACTACCTGCGAGACCGGGGCGGCACGTCCTTCTGGCACGAGACCTACTTCCGCCGCGGCGGGTTCGAATCGATCTTCGTCGACGTGGAGCCCGGCGTCGGGATGGCGCAGTTCGCGCCTACGCGGCCCGCGACTGGCCCAATGCTCGGGGCTCGCGCACGTGCCGACGCTGACAAGTCAGAAGCCGGCGTGCGCGTTTGAGTGCCGGGTCGCAGCCGCGGCAGCACCGACCGCACGCGAGGCCGCCCTCGGGACCTCCGCCCCATCGCCCTCGTACGCGGCCAGGTTCCGTCCCAGCACCACAAGCCCCAGCCCGACCGAGACCGCGGCCGCCAGAGTGACCACCACATTGTCGATGGCCACCAGGGCCACGGCGATCGCGGCGCAGGTCGCCGAGAAGCCCAGGAGCAGAGCCACGGCGTGGCGCTCGCCGAAGCCGCGGTAGACCAGCCGGTGGCTGGAGTGGTCGCGGCCGCCCTCCGAGACCGGCCGCCCCTGCGAACGGCGCACCGTGATCACCAGCGCCGTGTCCAGTAGCGGTAGCGCCAGCACGATCAGCGGCGCCACGATCTCGGCCGTGATCCCGCCCACGCCGCCGGGGCTGGCCAGCAGCGCGAGGCCACCCAAGGCGAAGCCCAGGAAGTGGGAGCCGGAGTCGCCCATGAACAGCATCGCCGGCCGACGCGGACGGAAGTTGAAGGGCAAGAATCCGATGCAGGCGCCGGCCAGCGCTGCAGCCGCGACCTGCGAAGCGGGGCTGGCACCCGCGATCACCACCGCTATCGCGGCCAGCCCTACCGCGGACACGGCGGCGGTGCCGGCGGCCAGCCCGTCCATGTTGTCGAGCAGGTTGACGCTGTTCATCACGGCCACCAGCACCAGCACGGCTACCGGGACGCCGATCCAGGCCGTAATCCAGTCGGGGCGCAGTCCAGCCAGCGCCGCCGCCAGCGCGATCGCGACCTGTCCCAGCAGCTTCTCCCGCGGCGAGAGCTCCCGCAGATCGTCCCACAGGCCGAGCAGGAAAGCCGCGGCCGCGCCCAGCACCAGCGGCACGTACGCGCTGTTCAGGGCCGGGGTCGGATACGCCACGATCAACGCGATCAGGTAGGCGGCGAAGATCGCAATCCCGCCCGAAACCGGCGTGACCGAGCTGTGCCAACGGTCGGGCAGGGGGTGCGCCGCCAGCCCGATCGTCGTAAGCCGGCTGACGATCGGGGTGAGGATCGCACAGGCGACGGCGGCCCACAGGAAGGTCTGGACAGTGACGTCCATCAGGCCCGCAGCGCTGCCGCGCGGCCCGCGGCGCGCTCGGCCGCGATGATCCGGTCGAGGGCTTCGGGCAGCGGGATCAGGGGCTCCCACCCCGTCGCTGCCTTGATCTTGTCGAGCGCGGGACGGCGGTGGAGCATGTCCTCGAAGCCGCTGCCGTACGCCGCCTCGTACGGGATGTTGACGATGGTGGAACTCGAGCCGCAGCGATCGCGCACGGTCTCGGCCAACCCGCCGATCGTGACCGACTCGCCGTTTCCGACGTTGAAGACCTGACCGGCGGTGGACGGCGTGTCCATCAGCAGCATCAACCCCCGCACGCAGTCGTCGACGTCGCAGAAGCTGCGCGTCTGCCGGCCGTCGTTGTGCACCTCGAGCGGCTCGTCGGCCAGCGCCCGGTGCACGAAGTTGGGTACGACCATGCCGTACTCGCCGGTCTGGCGAGGCCCGATCACATTGAAGAGCCGGGCGACGACCACATCCAGGTCGTGCTCCTGGTGCCAGGCCAGGGCGAGGAACTCGTCCAACTCCTTGGAGGCGGCGTAGGCCCAGCGGTTGACGGTGGTGGGGCCATACACGCGGCGGTCGTCTTCGGACAGCGCCTCCGTCGTGCGGTGGTCGCCATAGACCTCCGATGTGGAGGCGAGCAGCATCCGCTTTCCGAACCGGGCCGCCGTCTCGAGCACCGTCTCGGTGCCCTGGATGTTGGTGGTGATGGTATGCACCGGCCGCTCCACGATCAGCCGCACACCCACCGCGGCCGCCAGGTGGTAGACCTGGTCGCACTTATGCACCAACTCGTTGACGACCGCCCGGTGCAACACCGAGTCGACCACCAGATGCAGCCGCGAATGGCCGCGCAGATGCCTCAGATTCTCGAGACGACCGGTGGAGAGGTCATCCAATACGTACACATCTTGGTCGCGCTCGACGAGCGCATCGACCAGATGCGACCCGATGAACCCGGCTCCTCCTGTGACAAGTACGCCGATAGCAAACCTCCTGCCCCGCGGCTTCGAACGGCGTAATCGCGGACCGTACCATGTGGGGTTATGGGACCGACGGTGCGCAGCACCAAGCGATACCACGATCGTACGGCCGTCGACAACGAGTGGACGAGACCTTCGGTCCGACTGTTGGCGGATCGGCGTCGTGATCGTCCGAGCGGAGACAGCGGCGGATGCTCGCGCGCGCCGCCCACCTGTTCGATCACGAGCTCAAGGCAGACGCGGTCGAGCGGTTCACGGCCGACCCGGAGCACCACCTGCTGCTCGCCCTCGAGGGTGACGCCGCGGTCGGGTTCGTGAGCGGCGTCGAGATGACCCACCCGGACAAGGGCACCGAGATGTTCCTCTACGAGCTGGCGGTGGACGAGGGCGCGCGCAACCGCGGCGTCGGGCGGTCGCTCGTCGCCGCGCTCGCCGACGTGGCCCGCGAACGCGGCTGCTATGGGATGTGGGTGCTGACCGACGACGCGAACCCGGCGGCGATCCGCGCATACACGGCCGCCGGCGGCACGCGCGAGCAGCCCGACAACGTGCTGCTCAGCTGGACGTTCTCAGACTAAGCAGGGTCGATCGTCGACGGCCTGCCGACCCACGGATACCGGCGCGACGCGTACCCCGCCTCCGTCGGCGCCGGGAACGACGGGTCGGCGAACGCACCGACCATCACGACGATCAGGTCGGGCTCGTCCGGCTCGGTGTAGAAGACGGTCCCGCCGCACTCGGGACAGAAGTGGAAGACGTGCTCCTTCTCGTCGGCCTCATCCGAGATCCGCACGTAGTCGCTCACGGCGCCGGAGATCCGCACCTGATCCGACGTGAACCCCGCCTGGAGCCCGAACGCGCTTCCCGTTCGCCGCTGGCAGGCGAGGCAGTGGCACATCGAGACCACGAACGGATCGTGATCCGTCTCCACGCGCAGCTGCCCGCAGCTACAGGCGGCTTCGTGGACGGCCACCGCTAGCCCACCAGCTCCCTGAACGCGGGCTCGTCGCGGATCGGGTCGAAGTCGGAGTCGCCGGCGGCGAACGTCCGGAGCAGCGCCTGCCGGGCGATCGCGCGCCGCAGGTGATCGATCGCGTCGGCCGTCCGGCCCGCGCGGCTCTCACAGCACGCGACGTTGTAGAGCAGCTCGCTGTAGTCCGGATGGGCCTCGATCAGCTCCCGCGCGCGGTCGGCGACCTCGGCGTACTCGCCGGCCTCGTAGAGCGGGCGGAGCGACTCCCACACCGCGTCGGACTCGATCGTCTCGGGCACGACGACCCACGGATGCCGCCGCGACTCGTACACCGACACGACCGGGGGCGGGAACGACGGGTCCGCGAACGCACCGACCGCGATCGCGATCAGATCGGACATCTCCCCCGCCGTATAGAAGACCGTGGATCCGCAGTCGGGGCAGAAGTGAAAGGTGCGCTCGTCGCCGTCATCGGACACGCGCACGTAGTCGTTGTACCGACCGGCGATCTGCACCCGATCCGCCGGGAACCGCGCCTGGATCGCGAAGGCGCTCCCCGACCGGCGCTGGCACGCCAGGCAGTGGCACATCGAGACCCGGACCGGATCGCCCGTCGCCTCCACTCGAAGCTGTCCACAGCTGCACGCCGCCTCGCGGGTCGTCATCGGCCGGATCCTAGGTGAGCTCGCGGATCCGACGCCGGCGAAGCCGGCTGTGGGATCATCTCGCTCCGGTCGTCCAGCAGAAAGGGGTGCGATGAGCGGGTCAGCAGATGGTCCCGGGTGGGCGCTGGCAAACGTCTCCGAGATCCCAGGCCTGTGGAATGTCGGAAGCGACGGCGTCCCGATCGATGAGGACGAGGCCTTCGAGCTGATCGCCGAGCGCGACCCTGGGATCATCGAGCGCTGGGAGGAGATCGAGCGACGGCATCCCGGCTACGACGACGAGGTCGAGTACCACAGCGTCCGCCAGCACTTCGGGATCCGAGCGTTCGGCGCGGCGGCCTGGTCCGCTCCTGCCGGCCAGTGCCTCATCCCGCCGCACAGCGAAACCGAAGCCGACTACCACCAGGAGGAGCTCTACATCCTCATGGCGGGGTCTGCGCGAATCGTCTGCGACGGCGAGGAGATCACGATGACTCCCGGGCAGCTCCTCTTCGTCGAGCCTCGGGTCTTCCGTGAAGGCGTCGCGCTGGAGACGCCGACCACGATGCTGGTGGTGGGTGGACTTCCGGGCAAGGCCTACGCGCCACCGCCGTTTGCGCTCGATTCGCTCGACGAGCCCTCGAAGCCTGGAGACGCCTGATGGCCGATCCAGACGCCCGCACGCTGGCCGGAGGGTGCGAGTGCGGATCGGTCCGCTACGAGGTCGCCGACGCGTTCCTGTACGCCGCGAACTGCCACTGCTCGCGCTGCCGGGCGGCGACCGGGTCTGCGTTCAAGCCGTTCGCCGGGATCGAGCGCGAGAAGCTCGTCATCACGGAGGGCAACGACGCGCTCATGGTGTACGGCGAGGAGACCCTGCACGACACGCGCTGCGCCCGGTGCGGCTCGCTGCTCTTCTCGGTCGTGCGCGACGGCGAGTACGTGCACGTCGCCATGGGATCGCTCGTCGACGACCCGAGCCTGCGGCCGACCGAGCACATCTTCGTCGGCTCGAAGGCGCCGTGGTTCGAGATCACCGACGACCTGCCCCAGGGCCAGGAGTACGACTAGCCGCTCGGGCTACGTCGCCCGGAACGACGTGTGCATCAACGTCGGATGCAGGCCGCAGAAGATCGTGTAGCTGCGTGCCGAGAGCTTGACCGTGACCGTCGCGGTGCGATGCGCGCCGAGGTTCATCGACTTCGCAAGCACCTTGCCGGTGGTCCCGACCCGGATCCGGAAGTTGTGTGCGATGGTGGCGTTGTTCGTGATGTGGAACGTGACCATGCCGTGCGGCACCGACGCCACGCTCTTCGAGATGGCGAAGCTGCGGAGACCGATCGTGACCGAGGAGGCGGCCGTGGCGCTGGGTGCAAGTGCGACCCAGGCTCCGACCGCGAGCACGATCGTCGCAAGGGTGGCCGGCAGGAGGCGTCGTCGCATCGAGGGCCATACGGGCTCGCCGCGTAGACGGATTCGCGATGTGTAAGCGAGATCACACCTGCGACGTCGTCGTGGTCGGCGCGCGGATCGCAGGCTCGACCGTCGCGGCGCTTCTCGGAGAGCGCGGCCTCCGCGTCCTCCTCGTCGAGCGCGTGCGGTTCCCGAGCACCACGATCTCGACGCACTTCTTCCGCGGCGACGGGCTCGTCGCCGTGCTCGACAAGCTCTCGATCCTCGACGAGGTGCTCGCCCTTGGCCCTCCCCCTCTCCGGCGGGAGTGGAGCTTCGGCTTCGGGACACCGGGCCCCGACGAGGGCCCGCCGCAGGAGCCCGGCGAGGCGGGGTTCAGCCTCTCCGTCCGCCGCAGCCCGCTCGACGATCTGCTCCTCCGCCGGGCCGCGCGCACCGAGGGCGTCGAGGTCGCGCAGCCCGCGACGGTCACGGGACTCCTGCGCGAGGACGGCCGGGTCGTCGGCGCCCGGCTCCGCGATCGCGAGGCCGAATACGACGTGCGGAGCAGGGTCGTCGTCGGCGCGGACGGGCGCCACTCGCTGGTCGCCCGCGAGGTCGCGGCGGACGCCGAGCACGAGGTCGAAGCCCTGCGCACGCTCTACTACCGCTACGTGTCCGGATGGTGCGGCCCGACGGCGGAGCCGCCCGACGCCGCCGAGTTCTCGCTGAACGGCGACGAGATCGCCTACGTCTTTCCGTCCGACGCAGGGCTCGCGTGCATCGGAGTCAGCGCGCCGCGCGCGCGACTTCGCCGCGTTCCGGGCGGCGCCCGACGCCGAGCTGAGCCGCCGGATCGAGGCGCACCCCGGCCTCGCGGCGCGCTGGGCGGACGCGGCGCCGGCCGGGCGGGCGGCCGGCGGGCCACCTGAGCCGAGCTGGATGCGGACGCCGGCCGGGCCGGGCTGGGTGCTCGTCGGCGACGCCGCCGTGCACCAGGATCCGTGGACGGGCGCGGGCATGGACACGGCCGGGCGGCACGCCGTCCTCGCCGCCGACGCGATCGCCGACTGGCTGGGCGGCGTCGTGCCCGAGGAGGAGGCCCTCGCCCGCTATCGCCGCGCCCGCGACGAGCACGTGCTGGCCGACTGGCTGGAGTGCACCACGCTCGCCCGCGACCTGTCGCAGCTCGCCGTGGCGTAGCCCGCTCAGCCCACCGCGTCGAGCAGCTCGTCGATCACGGCGAGCGTGAGCGGCTCGTCGACGCACTCGGCGACGCGGCCGATCTGGCGGCGGCGCTCCTCCTCGGGCTCCGACGGGTCGAGCCACGCCCGGCACGAGATCTCGGTGATGTGGCCGAGCTGGGCAACGGTCATCGAGAAGCTCCCGCGCCGGTCGACGCGCCCCGGGCCTCCGCACCGCCGGTACTCGCGATAGAGCTCGCGCGCCCGGTCCGGCTCGCCGCGCCAGAACTCGAACAGCACGCCCGAGAGCTCCTGCCCGGGGTCGGCGAGGCCGCAGTTCTCCCAGTCGATCACGCACATCCCTCCGGATGCCGTCGGGCGCAGGTTGTCGGCCCACAGGTCGCGGTGGCAGGTGCGAAGCTCACGCGCCGGCTCGATGACCGACTCGGCCGCCACGAGGTCGTCACGCATCGCCGCCATGTCGGCCGCGAACGGTGCACCTTCCGCGATGAGCTCCTCGATGAGGCGATCCCACGCCGGTGCGCCGACCGGCTCGGTGTACCACGGGTCCTCCGGCCGCCGCCCGGTGAACGGGACGCGGTGCATCGCGGCGACGAGCCGCCCGACCTCGCCCGGATCGAGCCGCTTGTCCGGCGGGCCGATGTCCACCCACCTGTACACGCGCACGTGTGTGTCGCCGACCTTCGCGAAGACGTCGCCGGCGCCCGTCAAGACGACGGCGGGCACCGGAACCCCGGCGTCGTGCGCCGCCATCTGGAAGGCGGCGTCCTCGCCGTCGAGCTCCTCCTCGGCCAGCTCGAACGAGGTCTTGATCGCCCACAGCCCGAGCTCCGTCTCGAGCTGCCAGACCTGGCCCTGCTCGCCCCGCTCGACGGTGCCGGTCAGCCGGGGATCGGCGCCGAGGCCGTACCTGCGGGCAACCTCGTCGACGTCGCCGGGGAGGAACATCCGCCGAGCGTACCGGCCCGCGCGAGCGTGATCGCGACGGCGAGCCCGCCGGCGCCGCCCGCCAGGATGAACGCAGCGGTGGTCCCGGCGTGCTCGATCGCGACGCCGGCGGACGCCGACCCCAGCGCCGCTCCCACGGCGACTGCGGTGGCGAGCCACGCGGACGCCTCGGTGAGCGTGCCCTTGGGAGCGATGTCGTCGACCATGGCGTACACGGTCGCATACGTGGGTGCGATCGCCGCCCCCGCGACCACGAGCAGGACGCCGAGCGCCATCGCGCTCCCGCCGGCAAGCGCGAGCGCCAGATGGCCTGCCGCGAGCGCCGCCAGCACGCCGGCGAGCCCGACCGGCGTCCGCGCACCGCCGCCGAGTCGCGTCGCGGCCGCTCCGCCGAGCAGCGATCCCGCGCCCCAGAGCCCGAGGAGCGGCCCGGCGCCGGCGCCCTGGCCCGTCGCGACGCCGACCTCGACGGCCCCGAACACGACGCCCACGGCCGTCAGAACGATGGTGAGGGTGCGCATGCCCGGTGCCGCGAGCGCCCCACGCGACGCCGCGCGCTCGAGCGCCGGCCGCCACGCCCGCGACGCGGGCTCGCGGGCGAACGCCGCGGTCCCGAGCAGCAGGCCGCCTGCGGCAACCAGCAGCGCCGCCCGGGTCGACACGACCGCCGCGACGCCGAGCGTCAGCGGTGGGCCGGCGATCCACGCGAACTCCGACAGCGTCGCCTGGAGCGAGATCACGCTGCGCAGCTGGCCGGGATCCGCGACGACGTCAGGCAGGGCAGCCCGGAGGCACGCGGCGACCGGCGGGGTGCACACGCCGAGCGCGGCGGCGAGCCCGGCGACGACGCCGGCGCTCGTGCCGGCCGGGAGGAGCGCGATCGCGAGCAAGCAGCATCGTCGACGCGCCGGCGGACGACGACCAGGAGCCCGGTCTGCCCCCGCCGGTCGGCGAAGCGGCCGACGACAGGCCCGCCGACGCCGAGCGCCGCGGCGTACGCGGCGGAGACGAGCCCCGCCGCAGCGACCGAGCCCGTCAGCCATGCGGTGTGGACGAGGAGCGCGATGCTCAGGGTCGCCAGCGGGAGCTGGGCGAGCGTGGACGTGGTGAGGAGGCGGCGGGCGCGGCGGTTTGAGGTGATCGGTCGCATGGGCACATGCTAGGGTCTACTGGTGCAGAAACAAGATCCACTTTGGCGGCAATGAATGAGTCCAGTCGCACCACGGAGCTCCTGCTCACGGTCTCGAAGGACGCCCGGGGGACGCTCGGCGCCCAGATCGAGGGCCAGCTCCGGACGCGGATCCGCGACGGCGCGCTGCGGGCCGGCACCGAGCTCCCGTCGACCCGTGACCTGGCCCGCCAGCTCGGCATCTCGCGCCGCGTCGTGGTCGACGCCTACGCGCAGCTCACGGCCGAGGGCTACCTGAGCGTGCGCCAGGGCGCGCGCCCGCGGGTGGCCGCGCCGGCCGTCGACGCGCAGCCCGGCGGCCGCCGCCTCCGCGCCGCCGCGCCCCGGAGATCCGGTTCGACTTCCGGCCCAGCATGCCCGACGTGACGACCTTCCCGCGGGCGGTCTGGGCCCGCTGCCTGCGAAACGCCGCGACGACGATCACCGACGCCGATCTGAGCTACGGCGACCCGCGCGGCGTCGTGGAGCTCCGCTCGGCACTCGCCGACTACCTCGGCCGCGTGCGTGGCGTCGTCGCCACGACCGAGAACGTCGTCATCACGAGCGGCTACACGCAGGCGCTCGCCATCATCTGCCGCGCGCTCGTCCCAGGCGGGCGCACGCCGGATCGCGCTCGAGTCGCCGGCCGATCCCGAGTACGGCATGATCGCCCGGCGCGCCGGGCTCGAGCCGGTGCCGGTGCCCGTCGACGCCGACGGGATCCGGGTCGACCAGTTAGAGGCGGCGCAAGGCCGACGCCGTCGCCGTGACGCCCGCCCACCAGCACCCGACCGGCGCCGTGCTCTCGAGCGCGCGGCGGAGCGAGCTCGTCGACTGGCTACGCGAGCACGACGCGATCGCGATCGAGGACGACTACGACGCCGAGCACCGCTACGACCGCGCGGCGATCGGTGCAGTCCAGGGGCTCGAGCCCGATCGGGTGGTCTACGCCGGCTCCGCAAGCAAGACGCTGGCGCCGGCGCTTCGGCTCGGCTGGCTCGTCGTGCCGGCGCGGCTGCTCGCGGCGGTGCGCGAGGAGAAGCTCCTGACCGACCGCGGGACGGCCCGGATCGAGCAGATCGCGTTCGCCGAGTTCCTGACGGGCGGGCACCTCGACCGCCACCTGCGCCGGATGCGCCTTCGCTACGCGCGCCGCCGCGAGGCGCTCGTGGCGGCGCTGGCCGACGCCCTCCCCGAGGCGACCGTCCGCGGCATCGCCGCCGGCCTCCACCTGACCGTCGAGCTCCCGCCGGGCGACGACGAGCGGGCGATCAGCGCCGAGGCGCTCGACCGCCGGATCGCCTTCAGCACGATGTCCGACTACGGCGAGCGGTCAGGGCCGCCGACGCTGATGCTCGGCTACGGGCACCTCAACGAGGCGGCCGTCCGGCCGGGCGTCCGCGAGCTGGCGGAGGCGATCCGCGCAGCCCGCGAACGCGCGGCCTGAGGTCAACAGCGCCGCCGGCGGGATAGGTTTGCCTCGACCATGACGATCGAGCTCGAGACCACAGGCCCCGGCGCCGTCGACCCGCGCGCAGAGCAGCACATGGTGCCGATGCGAGACGGCGTGTCGCTCGCGATCGACGTCTACCTGCCCGAAGCGGCCGCGCCCTGCGCTGCGGTGCTCGTCCGGCTGCCCTATGACAAGAACGGCCGCTACTGCTGGATGCCGCAGATCGCGCGCCACTTCACCGACCGCGGGTACGTCTTCCTCGTCCAGGACGTGCGCGGCAAGTTCCGGTCGGGCGGCGAGGTGAACGCGTTCGTCCACGAGCTCGACGACGGCTACGACACGCTCGAGTGGGTCACGCGGCAGCCCTGGTCGAACGGCGCCGTCGGCATGTGGGGCGACTCGTACTACGGCTTCACGCAGTGGACCGCCGTCGCCTCCGGGCATCCGGCGCTGCGGGCGATCGTGCCCCGCGTGACGGTGGCCGACCTCTTCGAGTGGCTCGACGGCGTCACGCCGCTCTACGGCGCCCACTACCTGGCGCAGTACTGGTCGGACGGGCTCTCGCACCACTGGACGCCCGACTGGACGCGGCGGCCTCTGTGCGAGCTCTTCGACGACGCCTTCGAGGCGATCGGGTCGCGGTCGATCGCGTTCGACCGCCTGCTTGCCGAGGCCCGCGGCCAGGCGGGCGTCGACCTGTACGCCGCCGGCCACCCGTTCGACCGGCTGCGGATCCCGACCCTGCACGGCGTTGGCTGGTTCGACAACATCACCCCGCCGCACATGCTCGACTACGAGCGGCTCATGGCCGACCCCGCGACGGCGCCGTACCAGTACCTCCACGCCGGGTCGACCGACCACGAGAACTTCCGGTTCGAGGACGTCCCCGTCAGCGACGCGAACAACCACGCGATCGACGACGACGCGCTCGACCGCATGCTGCCCCGCTACCTGGAGCCCGCGCTCGACTTCTTCGACGCCTTCCTGGCGGGTCGCACCGACCCCGCGTCGGTGCCGCGCGTCCGCTGGCATCTCGGAAACGACGGCTGGCGCGAGTCGCCGTCGTGGCCGCCGCCCGGCGCGCGGGAGGCGCGCCTCCACCTCTCGGCCGGCGGCGGGCTCGAGCCCGAGCCGGGCGCCGCGGGCGAGGCGGCCTGGGTGCACGACCCGCAGGACCTCGTCCCGTCGACCATCGTCGATCCCTTCTCGTTCCTGCTCGAGTACCCGGACGAGGGCGAGGTCGCGGCCAGGCCGGACGTGGTCGTCTTCACCGGCGAGCCCCTCGCCGCGCCGCTCACGCTCACGGGCCGCGTCGTTGCCCACCTGCGGGTCGGAAGCGACGGCCCGTCGATGTGCGTCCACGTGAAGCTCGTCGACGTCGCCCCCGACGGCGCGTCGCACATCCTGCTCTACGGCCAGGAGCTGGTCGATCGTCCCGGCGAGGACACGGCGGTCGACGTGTACCTGGGGCACACCGGGCATCGCGTCCCACCCGGCCACCGCCTCCGGCTCCAGGTCGCGTCGAGCGACTACCCGCTCTACGTCCCCCACCCAGGGACGTCGGAGAGCCCCTGGTTCGCGGTCGAGACGGCGGTCAACCACCAGCGCGTCCTCCTGGGTGGCGCGACGCCGTCATACGTGAGCCTCACCGTGCTCGACGGGTAGGCGGCGTCAGCCGTCACCGGCGCGGACTCCGGCGTCGAGCCGCGAGAGAAGCTCGAACAGGGTCGCGGCCTCGTCGTCGGACAGCGCCGAGAACCACCCGGCCACGGTGCGCTGATCCTCGCCCGAGCGGCCTCGCCAGTACTCGCGGCTCTTCTCGGTCACGACCAGCCGGCGCACGCGGGCGTCGTCCTCGTCGGGAACCACGCGCAGGAAGCCCTTCCGCTCGAGCGCGCGCGCGACCTGCTTCACGTTCTGCCGGGTCGTGCCCAGGGCGGCCGCCGCGCTCGAGAGCGACGGGCCCGACAGCGCCTCGGCCACGCTGATCAACGCTGCCTGCTGCGTCGTCAGCCCATCGGCGCGGAGCAGGTCGTCCATCATCGTCCGCATCGTCTGGGCGACCACGAGGATCAGCCGGAACGTGCGCACCCGCGTCGCGTCGCCCTCTCCGAGCGCCGCGGCCTCGGCCTCCCCCAGTCCCATCGATCGCCGCCCGTCGCTTGACATAGGTAATATATTACCTAAGATGGCCGGACGGATGATCTGCCTCCTCCCGAACTGCTGCTTCCTCTCCGAGGTCACGCGGATGCTCGAGATCCGGGGAGCGCTCGCCGAGCGCGGAGCTGAGGTCGCAATCGCGACGCACGGAGGCCCGTTCCGAACCGTCCTCGACGCAGCCGGCGTCGCCTACGACCTGATCGGTGACGGCGTCTCCGAGGAGCGGGCGGCGCAGTTCGTCCGCAGCGTCCCGGGGGTCGGGCCGCCCGACCAGAGCATGTGGTCGGACGACGAGCTGCTCGAGTGGACGGCGGCCGAGGTCGACTACTTCGGCCGCCGCGGCGTGTCTGTCGTCGTCACGGGCTGGACGCTTCCGGCGCTCCTCTCGACGCGGGTCGCGGGAATCCCACTCGTCACGGAGCACGCCGGGTCGTGGGTGCCGCCCGTGTTCGAGCACGGCCTGCTCCCTGCGCCGCTCATCCCGGTCGGCATCCCGTTCGAGCGCTGGCTCCCGCGGCCCATCGTGCGCCGGATGTTCAACTCGGGGGTGGCCAACTTCTCGGCGTACACGGACGGCTTCAACCGTGCCGCGGCCCAGCTGGACGTCGCCGGCCTCCCCAGCTTCGCGTCGCTCCTGCTCGGCGACCTCACGCTCGTGACCGACGTCCCGGCGCTGCTCGGCGTCGCGGCGTCCGATATGGAGGCGTGGCGCCCCAGCGACCGGTACCGGCCCGAGACACGCATCCGCTATGCCGGCCCGATCTACGCCCGCATGCCCATCCCTCTGCCCGAGCGCGTCGAGCGGTTCCTCGACGGGCCGGGGCCGACCGCGTACGTCGCGATCACGTCGACGGGGCCCGACGTCGTGCGCGCAGCGGTCGAGGCCGTTCGCGGCCACGGCCTGCGGACCGTCGTCGCGGGGACTGTCCACGACCTGACCGATCTCGAGGATGCTCGAACGCTCGTCGAGCCGATCCTTCCGAGCCACCTGGTGATGCCCCGCGTCGATGTCGCCGTGATCGCCGGCGGCCAGGGCAGCGTGCAGACCGCGCTCGCATCCGGCACGCCGTTCGTCGGCATCCCACTCCAGCCCGAGCAGCATCTGAACGTCCACCTGGCCGAGCGCGCGGGCGCGGCACGCATGGTCGCGCCCGCCGGCGTCGCCACGCCGGCACTGGCCGCGGCCGTCTCGGTGGTCCTCGAGGACGAACGCCATCAGGCAGCCGCCCGCAGGCTCCAGGTCGAGATGGCCGCCGTCGACGGGCCCGGGGCGGCGGCGGACGCGATTCTCGAGGCTCGCCGCGGCGTAGGATTCCGGCCCGCGACGACGCCCGGGAGGACGCATGCGCTACATGGTGGTCGAGAGGTTCACACAGGGGCCGGGACCGGTCTACGAGCGTTTCGCCGAGCGAGGCCGCATGGCCCCGCCGGGGCTGGAGTTCGTCGAGAGCTGGGTCGACGAGCGCCTCGACCGGTGCTTCCAGGTGATGGAGACCGACGATCCCGAGCTGTTCGACACGTGGACGGCCGCGTGGTCGGACCTGACGACGTTCGAGATCGTCCCGGTCATCACGTCGCGCGAGGCGGCCGAGAGGGCGTCAGGGCGATCCTAAAGCGGACGCGGGTGTGTACCGATCATCACCCGCCGCGATCACGGCCAACGTCGTCAGCCTTGCCCACGCCCTCGGCCTGCTCGCAATCGCCGAGGGCATCGAGTCCGACGAGCAGCTGCTGTCGATGCGGAAGCTCGGATGCGACCTCGCACAGGGCTACGCCTTCGCCCACCCGGCACCGGCTGCCGAGATCGAAGGCCTGCTGGCCGGCGGCCAGCCGCTGACCGAGGCCGCCTGAGCGGTACCGTGCGCGGCGTGACCGCACGCCGGCCCGCTGACGATCCGCCCGCTCGAGCCCGCCGACGCGCCGCGGTGCGATGCGATCGTCGCCTCGCTCCCGTACCACTTCGGCGACGAGCAGGGCCGCGAGATGTGCGCGGCGGCCGTTCGAGAGCAGGCGGGGCTCGTCGCCGTGACGGACGACGCACCGGTCGCCTTCGTCACCTGGCGGCCCTGGTACGCCGCGGCGATCGAGATCACCTGGATGGCGGTCCACGCGAGCGAGCGCCGAAACGGCATCGGCCGCGCGCTCGTCGAGGCGCTGCTGCGCGGAGTCGCAGCCCGCCATGCGGTACGCGGTCGTGACGACGCTGTCGGAGGCGACCCCGGAGCCCGGCGTCGAGGACGGCTACGCCGGCACGCGCGCGTTCTGGCAGCGCTGCGGCTTCGAGCCGGTGTGGGAGCCCGCCGGCTGGTGGAACGAGGTGAACCAGGCGGTCGTGATGATCCGGCCGCTTAAACGGGTGAGCCCGCCCTCCGTCACCGGAGAGCGGGCTCAGCGTGTGGTCGGTCAGAGCGGGAAGCGCGCCAGGCCGACGTGGGGGACGCCGTTGATGGCGTCGATCAGGCCGCCGACGTAGAGCTTGGTGCCCGTCGAGAGCATGCCCAGGCGCCGGTGTAGTTGCGGCCGAACGGCGTGATCGCCGGGAACCAGTCGCAGTACGCGACCCCGTTCACCGGGTTCACTGACATCAGCCCGTGCAGCGGCTGTCCGCAGACGGTCTGCTGGAGCACGGCCGGTGCCGAAGTGGCCGCCCGATGAAGAGTCGGGTGCCGTCGTTCGACATCGCCAGGCTCTCGTCGTTTCCGACGGTGCTGAAGCGCCACACCTGGCTTCCGACGTCGCCGTTGTCGAGCCGGAACGACGGCCGCGTAGTTCGGGCCCGTGGCCGAAGCCGGCGTACAGGCGGTTGCCGATTGGCGAGGAGCGCCCAGGCGGTCTGCGGCGGCGCGATCACGCCGGCCGGGATGGCCCACGCATCGAGCGCGCCCGGTCGTCGTGCTCGACGCGGGCGACGGACTGCCGGGACACGCCGTTCATCTGCGTGAAGATGCCGCCGATGAACATCGTCGTCCCGTCGGAGGCGAACGCCATCGAGCGAACCGTGTCGTTGGCAGACGGCAGCCACGTCGGGTCGAGAGCGCCCGTCGACGGGTCGAGGGCGGCGAGGTGGTTGCGCGCAGCGCCGTCGACGGTCGTGAACGCCCCGCCGACGTAGACCAGGCTCGGGCCGACCTTGATCACGTGCACCGCTGTGTTGAACTTGTGCTGGAAGCCCGGCGATAAGCGAGCCGTCCGTCGTCGAGACCACGGCGAAGTTCTTCACCACCACGCCGTCCACGGCGTTGAACGTGCCGCCGACGTAGAGCATCGAACCGTCGCTCGAGACGGCGAGCGCCCGCACCGTGCCGGCCTTGCCGTCCTGGGTGATCTTCGGCGCCCAGCCCGGCGATGCCGTCGCCGGTCGTGGCGTCGACCCGCCCGAGGCTCTTGACCTTGATCTTCGTCACCCCGTCAGGAGAGACCAGCTGGGCGAACTTGCCGCCTACGTACAGCGTGTTCCCGCTCTGTGCGAGCGCGAACACCTTGCCGTTCGTCATCCACGTCGTGTCGGCAGTCGCGCTCAGTGCGAACGCCGGTGACGCGGTCGCTGCGATCGCGCCCACCGTGGCCAGAACGACCAATGCCAGTCGCTTGACGGACATTCCGCGGATTCCCCCTCCTGTGTCGTCCCACACGCCGGCACCGAGCCGGCCCCTGCCGATTGGCCGCCAGGCGGATGCGTCTCGGCGCATCCATTTTGTGGGACGTTTAGGAATCCGTCAACCAGGTGTTGTGAAAACGTGGGTTTCCACACCCACGCCGGCGGAGGTCGAGGTCGGCGGTATCCTTGGGCCGTGAGCGAGCACGTCACCGCCGGGGAGGCCGGGTTCTTTGCGACGCAGATGGGCGTCGGCCACCCGAACATCCTGCCGACAACCGTCTGCGCGGTCGTCGAGCACGGCGGTGAGCTCCTCATGGTTCGACAGCTGAACCGCGACGGCGAGGAGCGCTGGAACTTCCCGACCGGCTGGATGGAGCCCGTGGACGAGGACGGCCGCGTCCAGCTCCCGGAGCATTCGGTCAACCGGAACCTGCTGGTCGAGACGGGCTACGCCGCGTCCGACGCCCACCTGGTCGGCATCTCCCTGGTGCGTGAGCACGACCCGGACGGCCACAGGGTGGGCACGTCGCTGCGGCTGAACTACGTGTGCGAGCAATTGCGCCAGACCAGCTACGCTGTCAACGACCCGGACATCCTGGGCGCACCGGAGTGGTTCACGCCGGAGCAGATCGACGACCTGATCGCACGGACGCAGGTCAAGGGGGAGCTCACGGCGGCGGCATTCCGCCACTGGCGGACCTACCGGGCGGGTGGGGAAATGTCTGCTGATATCGTTGACATTCCCAACTGACGCTTTAGTCTCGTTGTAACTGGAAAATACGGGAGGGCAAACTTGCGGCGTGTTCTAATGATTATGGCTGCGGCCGGCTTTCTGGCCGCTGCGGCCCCGGCTCAGGCAGCACTGGTGCAAGAGGCACCTGCGAGCTCATGGCAGACGGACGGCAAGGTCAACGCGATCGTCGTCGCCAACGGCAAGATCTACATCGGCGGTAGCTTCACCCATGTGCGTGCTCCGGGTGCTCCGAGCGGCGGCGCCGTTCGCAACCACCTGGCCGCGCTCGACCTGCACACCGGCGTGCTCAAGCCGTGGAACCCCGGCGCGAACGACATCGTGAACGCGCTCGCGGCCAAGCCGAACGGCAAGACGATCTACGTCGGCGGGCACTTCACGAAGGTGCACGGGGCCACGCGGCTCCACGTCGCCGCGGTCTCGGCCACCGCCAGCACGGTGCGGCCGTGGAAGGCCAACACCAACGGCAAGGTCGACGTCATCAAGGCGACCAGGAGCCGGATCTACATCGGCGGCACGTTCACCGTGCTCAAGGGCCAGACGCGCAACCGGCTGGGCGCCGTGTCGGCCGCCTCGTCCGCCGCGCTGATCAACTGGAAGCCCCACGCCAGCTCTGAGGTCTACACGCTTCAGCTCTCGGCGTCCGGCAAGCGCATCTACGTCGGCGGTGCCTTCGACCACATGAACGGCAAGCTGGCCAATCACCTCTCCGCGATCAAGACCGGAAGCGGCGCGATCGCGAAGAAGTTCCACTTCCACCCGTCGTACCCGGTCTTCGGGCTCGCGCTCGCAGGCCCGACGCTCTACGTCGGCGGCGCCGGCAACGGCGGCCACGTGGATGCCGTCAACTTCAAGACCAGCGCCCGGCGGTGGAAGGCTGTCACCGACGGCGACGTCCGCGCGATCACGCTTCGCCAGGGCATCGTCTACGTGGGCGGCCACTTCAACAACTACTGCGTGGGCGGCACCGGCACCGGCAACCCGCTCCTCTGCAACACGCCGACCGGCCGGCGCAAGTTCCTTGCGCTGAACCAGTCGACGGGCAACCTGACGAGCTGGAACCCGATCGGGAACAGCGTCCAGGGCGCCTTCGCGATCCGGGCCACCAAGTCCAGCGTGCTGGCAGGCGGCTCGTTCACGATCGTGCACGGCGTCGCCCAGCAGGGCTTCGTCCGCTGGACGCCGTAAGCAGAACCTGAAGCGCGTACGTCGCGGCGGGGGCTCAGGCCCCCGCCGCACCGCGTTAAGGCGCGCGTCCCTCGAGCCCGGCGATGACGTCGAGCAGGAAGGTCGTCGCCACGGCGCCGTCGACCACGCGATGGTCGAACGTGCACGAGACGAGGCCGATGTCACGGACCAGGATGGCGCCGTCAATGACCACCGGCCGCGGCGCGATCCGGTGGACGCCGAGGATCGCGACCTCGGGATGGTTCACGAGCGGCGTCGCGAAGAGCCCCCCGAGGCGACCCGCGCTCGACACGGTGAACGTCGATCCGCGCAGCTGCTCGGGCGTCAGCGTCCCGGCAGCAGCCGCCGCGCCGAGCTCGGTGACCTCCGTGGCGAGCTGCTCGACCGTCTTTGAGGCGGCGTCTCGGACGACCGGAACCACGAGCCCGGCCTCGGTCTGCATCGCGACACCGAGGTGGACGTCGTCGAGGTAGACGATCTCGTCGCGGTCGAGGCGCGCGTTCAGCGCGGCGTGGCGGCCGAGCGCCTCCGCTGTGGCCCGCAGCACGAACGGCAGGTACGTCAGCTCGCCGCGGGTCAGCGAGAGATGCGTGAAGTCGCACTCCTCGACCACGGTCACCGCCGGCACCTCGCGATGCGAGCGGGCCAGATGCTCGGCGATCGCGCGCCGGACGCCGCGCAGCGGCTCTCGCCGGCCGGCCGCCTGCCCGCCCCCGGCGGCCCCGCGCACGGCGGCCTCGGTCACGGGGCCGCTGCCGGCGAGCGCGGCGAGGTCGACGCCGAGCTCCGCCGCCAGACGGCGCACGGCCGGCGTCGCCTGCACACGACTCTGTGCCGGCTCCGTCACGGCCGAGGGTGCGGTACCTGACCCCGCCTCGGAGCCGATCACGACCAGGAGCTCGCCGACCGGGACGACGTCGCCCTCCTCGGCCAGGATGCGGCTCACCACGCCCGCCGCCGGAGACGGCACCTCGACGGTCGCCTTGTCGGTCTGGATCTCGACCAGCAGGTCGTCCTCGGCGACCTCCTCGCCGACGGCGACCAGCCAGCGGACGATCTCGCCCTCGGCGACCCCCTCGCCGAGGTCGGGCATGCGGAACTCGTAGGCCATCAGAACGCCATGACCTTCGAGATCGCGGCGAGCACACGCTCGGGCGACGGCAGGTAGGCGTCCTCGATCGTCCAGTACGGGTAGGGGACGTCGTAGCCGGTGACGCGCACGATCGGGCCGCGCAGGTCGAGGATCGCCTTCTCGGCGAGCACCGCCGCGACCTCGGCGGCGAAGCCGGCGACCCGCGGCGCCTCGGCGACCACCACCGCCCGTCCCGTCCGCCCCACCGATTCGAGCAGGGCGTCCTCGTCGAGCGGCTTCAGCGATCGCAGGTCGAGCACCTCGACCGACGCTTCGGCGGCCTCGGCAGCCGCCTCGGCCACCGCCACCATCGCGCCGTAGGCGATCACCGTCACGTCCGCGCCCGGGCGCACGACGCGCGCCTTCCCGAGCGGCACCACGTGCTCACCCTCGGGCACCTCGCCGCGCGACGTCCGGTAGATGAGCTTCGGCTCGAGGATCACGACCGGGTCGGCGTCGCGGATCGCCGCGGCCAGAAGGCCCTTCGCGTCGGCCGGAGTGGACGGGATCGCGACCTTGATCCCCGGGGTGTGGACGTAGTACGCCTCGGGCGAGTCGTCATGCAGCTCCGGGGCGCGCACCCGGCCGCCGTAGGGCATCCGCACGGTGATCGGAAACTCCATCGCACCTCCGGTGCGCCACCGGTAGCGGCCGACGTGGCAGATCAGCTGGTCGAGGCAGGGGTAGGAGAAGGCGTCGTACTGCATCTCGCACACGGGCCGGAAGCCCGCCATCGCGAGGCCCACGGCAGCACCGAGGATGCCCGCCTCCGCGAGCGGCGTGTCGACGCAGCGGTCGCGCCCGAACCGGTCGCGCAGGCCGGCCGTCGCGCGGAAGACGCCGCCCAGCGTGCCGACGTCCTCGCCCATGACCAACACCGACGCATCGCGCGCCATCTCGGTGTGGAGCCCGTCGTTCACCGCCTCGACGAGCGTCTTCATGCGCCGTCCTCGGCGAGAAGACGCAGAAGCTCGGCCCGCTCGGCCAGAAGCTGCGGCGGCGGGTCCGCATAGGCGGTGTCGAAGACGAGCGCGGGATCGGGCGCGGGCAGCGCCTCGGCGGCGGCGATCCCCTCGCGCATCGCCGCCAGCGCATCGGCCCGGACGGACTCGGCCAGCTCGTCGGTCAGGATGCCGCGGCGGCGCAGGTAGCCCTCGTAGCGGACGAGGCACTCGTTCCGGCGCTCCTCCTCGACGCGGGCCTCGTCGATGTAGAGCGACTGGTCGTCGGCGGTGGCGTGCGGCGCCATCCGATAGGTGACGGCCTCGATCAGCGTCGGCCCCTCCCCCGCCCGCGCCCGCGCGACCGCCTCACGAGTCGCAGCGTAGATCGCGAGGACGTCGCCGCCGTCGACGCGGACGCCCGGCATGCCGTAGCCGGCGGCCTTGTCGGCGAGGGTCACGGCGCGGGTCTGGGCCTCGAGCGGCGTCGAGATCGCCCACCCGTTGTTGTTGCACAGGAGGACGAGCGGGGCGTCCATCACGGCGGCGAAGTTCGCTCCCTCGTGGAACGCGCCCTCCGACGTCGCGCCGTCGCCGAAGTAGCAGACCGCGCAGCTCCGCTCGCCGCGCAGCCGGAGGCCCCAGGCCAGACCGGCGGCGTGCGGCACGTGGGTCGCGATCGGCACGCAGATCGAGGCGACCTTGCGCTCGCGCGGGTCCCACCAGCCGGCCGGATGCCCTCTCCACCACGCCAGGATCGTCGCCGGCGCCATCCCGCGGACCAGCCCGATCGCCGACTCCCGGTAGGAGGGAAACACCCAGTCGTCCGCTTCGAGCGCGTGCACGGACCCGGCCTGGATGGCCTCCGTCCCCCAGAAGATCGCGTACGTTCCGATCCGGCCCTGGCGGTGGTAGGTGAGCGACCGCTCGTCGTAGGTGCGAAGCAGCACCATCGACCGGTGGATGTCCAGAAGGCCGGCGTCGTCGAGGCCGTCGACCTCGGCGTCGGGGGTCCCCGCACCATCGCCGATCACGCGACGCAGCTCAGGCACGGCCGGCGAGGGCTCCACGCGCATGCTGGCCCGCATCGTAGTCCGAGACTACGATGTGGTCGTGACCACCGAGGCCGCGTTCCTCGAGCACGTCCAGTCGGGAGGGGTCGTCGAGGCGGGCGACCCGATGCCCGACGAGTACCGCGCGCTGCTCGTCAAGTTCATCGCGATGCACGGCAACTCGGAGCTGATGGGCGTCCTGCCCGAGCGCGACTGGATCCTGCGCGCCCCGACGCTCCAGCGAAAGCTGGCGCTGACCGCGAAGGTGCAGGACGAGGTCGGCCACGCCCAGCTCATCTACCGCGTCTGCGAGGACCTCGGCACGCCGCGCGAACAGCTGCTCGACGACCTGCTCGAGGGACGGGCGAAGTTCCACAACGTCTTTCATTACCCAACTCGCACGTGGGGAGACGTCGGCGTCATCGCGTGGCTCATCGACGCCGCCGCGATCGTGTCGCAGAAGGCGCTCCTCAAGTGCTCGTACGCGCCGTACGCGCGGATCATGAAGAAGATCTGCTGGGAGGAGTCGTTCCACATCCTCCACGGCCGCGACGTCATCCTGGCCATGATGAACGGGACCGACGAGCAGCGCGAGCTCGTGCAGGAGGCGGTCATCCGCTGGTGGGGGCCGATCATGCAGTTCCACGGCACGCGCATGCCGGCCGAGAGCGACCTCGTCCTCCAGTACCGGATCAAGACCAAGGACAACGAGTCGCTGCGGCAGGAGTTCCTCGACGGCTACGTGCCGCAGATCCGCGAGCTCGGGCTCGAGATCCCCGACCCGGCGCTCCGCTACGACGAGGCCCAGGGGCTGTGGCTCTACACCGAGCCGGACTGGGACGAGCTTCGGCGGGTCGTCTCGGGCCACGGCCCGGCGAGCGCAGACCGCCTCGAGCTGCGCAGGCGCATGCGCGATGCCAACGCCTGGGTGCGGCGCGCGGTGCTCGCCGACGCCGCATGATCTGGGAGGTCTTCCGGCAGGAGCGCGACGGCGCTGCCTTCGCCCATGCCGGCTCGCTCGAGGCCGCCGACGAGTCGTTCGCGCGGGCCTACGCACACGAGCTCTACGGCCGCCGCAACGAGTCGCGGGCGCTGTGGCTCGTCCCCCGCGGCGAGGTGCGGACCGTGGACCAGTTCGTCGACGAGTTCGAGCGCAACTACCGCCGGGTCGACGGCTACTCGCTCAAGTCGCGGCTCAGGGAGGCGCGTGAGCGCGCGGGCACCCAGCCGGACTGACCTCCTCCTGGCCGCGGCCGATGACGAGCTGATCCTCGGCTGGCGCGATTCGGAGTGGACCGGCATCGCGCCGTCGCTCGAGGAGGACGTCGCCTTCTCGTCGATCGCCCAGAACGAGATCGGCCACGCGCGGGCGCTCTACGAGCTCGCCGCGCGGGAGCTGGGCGGCGACGCCGACGCGCTCGCCTTCGACCGCGCACCCGCCGACTACCGCTGCTGCCCGTTCGTCGAGCTGCGCCGGCTCGACTGGGCCGACACCATCGCCCGCCACTGGCTCTACGAGACCGCCGACGCCGTCCGCGATCGGCGACATGGCGGCGTCCGACTGGCCGGAGCTTGCCGGACTCGCGCGCAAGATCGAGCGCGAGGAGGCCTACCACCGGCTGCACGCCGACATGTGGATCGACCGCCTGGCGGGCGGCGAGGAGCGAGCGCGGCTGGCCGCGTCGCTCGAGACGCTGTGGCCGTACGCGGCCGGCATGCTCGACGGCGCGCTGCGCGAGCGGTTCCGCGAGCGGGTGACCGGGAGGCTGCCATGGTTCGACCGTGACCGGCGAGCCGGAGGCAGCGCACACACGCGGCGCGCACACCGGCGAGCTCGCGCCACTGTGGGAGGAGATGACGATGGTGCGCCGCTCGATCCCGGGCGCGCAATGGTGACCGCGGAAGGCGTGTGGGCTGCGCTCGCCGAGCTGCCCGATCCCGAGATCCCGGTGATCTCGCTGGTCGACCTCGGCGTCGTCCGCGACGTGGCGGTCGACGGCGACCGGGTCACGATCGAGTTCACGCCGACGTTCCTGGGCTGCCCGGCGCTCGAGGTGATGCGCGACCGGATGGCGGACGCGGTCCGAGACCTCGGCGGCGAGCCGGACGTGCGCGTCGTGCTCGACGACTCGTGGAGCACCGACCGGATCACGCCGGACGGGCGGGCCAAGCTGCGCGAGGCCGGCTTCGCGCCTCCAGCGCCGCGCGCGGCCGGCGAGCCGGCGCTCGTGCAGCTCCAGACGGCGGCGTTCCGCTGCCCGTACTGCGGGTCGGCCGAGACCCATCTCGAGAACCTGTTCGGGCCGACGCCGTGCCGCTCGATCCGCTACTGCGACGCCTGCCGGCAGCCGTTCGAGCAGTTCAAGACCATCTGACCCGGAACGGCCCCCACAGGCAAATGTTCGCGGTCTGTCAAGGTTTCCTGTCACTGCCTTGACCAGGATGTGGTGCGCTGCCGTTATTAAGAGCGAGGGCAACGATTCACAAGGGGGCTGAATCACAATGAACAACGCAGACATTCGGGCACTCGATCGGCTGATCGCCGATATCCAGTTCTCCAGCTGGCACGGACCGGCGGTGGACTGGGAGGGGCGGCCGGCGCCGCGGAGCACGAGGCGCGCCATGCGGCGCACCAAGGCCGTCCTGGTCGGCGCGAAGTAGCCGGGTAAGAGTCAGCCGCCGCCGAAGCGCGGCGGGCGCTTCTCGCGAAACGCGGCGACACCCTCGGCGAAGTCGGCCGATCGGGCAGCGGCCGACTGCATCTGGGCCTCGAGCTCCAGCTGCTCGTCGAGGGTGGTTCGCGCGGCATGGTCGAAGAGGCGCTTGTGCATCGCGATGGCCCCGGTCGCCATCGCGGCCAGGGTCGCCGCCTGCTCCGCCGCGCGAGCGGGCAGGCCGGCGGCCGGCACAACCTCCGAGACGAGGCCCCACGCGAGGGCCTCGTCGGCGGTCAGGCGCCGGCCCGAGAGCATCCACTCCGCGGCCCGCGCCGGGCCGAGGATCCGGGTGAGGAAGTGCGAGCCGCCCGAGTCGGGCACGAGCCCGACGTTCACGAACGCCGGGACGAAGCTCGCCGAGTCGGCCGCGATGCGGACGTCGCACGCCATCGCGAGCGAAAGCCCGGCGCCGGCGGCCGCGCCGTTCACGGCTGCGATCACAGGCTTCTCGAGCGCCCGCAGTGCGCGGATGTTGGGGTGGTAGGTGTCGCGGAGGAGCGCCCCCACGTCGCGCCCGCCCGCGAACGACGCCAGGTCCTGCCCGACGCAGAACCCGCGTCCCGCGCCCGTCAGGACGACGGCGCGCACCTGGGCGTCGCGGGCGGCCTTGAGCGCGTCGCGGAAGCCGGCGTGCATCGCGTCGTCGAACGCGTTCAGCTTGTCGGGCCGGTTGAGCGTGATCGTGAGGACGGCGCCGTCCCGGGCTACCTCGACTTCCACTCGGGCCTCCTCTTCTCGACGAACGCGCTCAGGCCCTCGCGGGCATCCTCGGAGGCGAACGCCAGGTAGAGCGCCTTGCGCTCGAAGTCGAGCCCCGAGTCGAGACCGGTCTCGAAGGCCCGGTCGACGGACTCCCGCGCCAGCCGCTGGGCGACCGGCGCGCGAGCGGCGATCTCGGACGCCACCCGCCGGGCCTCGTCGAGCCACGCCTCCTTCGCGACGACCCGCGCCACGAGGCCGGCCGAGTGGGCCTCCTCGGCGGTCAGCACCCGGCCCGTCAGCACCATGTCCATCGCGAGCGCCTTCCCGACGGCCCGGGCCAGTCGCTGCGTCCCGCCGGCGCCGGGGATGATGCCGAGGCCGGTCTCGGGCTGCCCGAACCGAGCCGTGTCGGACGCCACGATCAGATCGCACGTCATCGCGAGCTCGCAGCCGCCGCCCAGGCACCAGCCCGAGACCGCCGCGACGAGCGGCGTCGAGAGCTTTCGGATCGCGTCCCACCGGGCCACGCGCGGGGCCTGATAGAGCTCCACAGCAGTCGCAGCCGCGAGCTCGGCGATGTCGGCACCGGCGGCGAACGCCCGCTCGTCGCCGGCCAGGACGATGCACCGCACCTCGTCGTCGGCGTCGAGCTCCGAGAGGCGGGCGACGAGCTCGTCCATGAGCGCGTCGGAGAGAGCATTCCTCGCCTCGGGGCGGTTCAGGCGGACGACCGCGATCGGCGGCTCGCGCTCGACCAGGACGAGGCTCACGAGCGCCGGTCCAGGAACGCGCGCACCGCCTCGGCCGGCTCGTCGGTGGCCATCGAGACCGCCAGCCAGTCTCGCGCGTGGCCGACCGTCTGGTGCCAGGCGAGGTCGCGCCAGAAGTTGATCTGCTGCTTGGTGTAGCGCATCGTCTGCGGCAGCTTTCGCGCCAGGGACTCGACCAGCTCGTCGACGACCCGGTCGAGGTCCGCCGCCGGCACCGCCCGGTTCACGAGCCCCCACTCCGCCGCCTGCGCGGCGGGAATCTCGTCGCACAGCATCAGGATCTCGCGCGCGCGGCGATCGCCCACCATGATGGGCAGCCACTGGGTCGCGCCCCCGGCCGGCACGGAGCCGTGCTCGGGCCCGACGTGGCGGATGAACGCGTCGTCGACCATCACCGCCAGGTCGCAGGCCATCTGCAGCTCGTTCCCGCCGCCGACGCAGATCCCGTTGATGCGGGCGACCGTCGGCTTTCCGATCTCGCGCAGGCGGTCGTGGGCGTCCTTGAACGCCCCGAACCACTTCCAGTACTCGCCCGGCTTCCCGAGGTAGTCCGCCTGCCAGCTCTTGAGATCGGCGCCGACGCAGAACGCCCGCCCGCTGCCCGTCACGACGACGACCCTGACGGCGTCGTCCCACGACGCGTCCTCGCACGCCCGCGCGATCTCGCGCAGCATGCGGAAGTCGAAGGCGTTCAGGACCTCGGGCCGGTTGAGCGTGATCGTGGCCCGGGGCGGGTCCTTGGAGTAGACGATCGCCTCGAGCTCGAGCTCGGACGGGTCGCGCGGCGTGGGATGGGTCGGCTCGGTCAACTGAGGTCGCAGAAGTGCACCCGGAACGGCACACCCATCTCGGCCGCATCCTTGCCGGTTGCCGCGAACTCCGGCGTGCGCGTCGCCGCCTTGAACGCGTCCATGTCGGGGAAGCGCCACTCGGCCGTATAGGCGAACGCGGCGTCGCCCATCGGGCTTCCGAAGACCGGCCCGTGCCGGAACTCGCCACCGGGCACCGCGCGGCACAGCTCGGCGTGCTCGGCGTAGCGGTCGGGGTCCGGCAGCTCGTCGTAGGTGACCATCACGGTGACCACGGGCCGCAGCCTACAGCCCGAACGGGTTTGACGGCCGGGACCCGGCGGCCACGATCACCGACTTCTCCTCGAGGTACTCCTCGAGCGCGCCGGCCGAGAGCTCGCGCCCGAAGCCGGACTGCTTGAACCCCCCGAACGCGACCCCCGGGAACGCCGTGTACGGCATGTTGAGGCCGATCGTGCCGGCGTCGATCCGGCGCGCCAGCCGCTGGGCGCGGTTGGGGTCGCCGGTCCAGACCGTCGCCATCAGGCCGTAGCGCACGCCGTTTGCGATCTTCACGGCCTCGCCCTCGTCCTCGAACGCCGACGCCACCACGACCGGGCCGAAGATCTCCTCCTGGGCGGCCTCCGACGCGGGATCGACGCCCGCCACGACGGTCGGCGGGTAGAAGGCGCCGGGGCCGTCGGGCACCGCGCCACCGAGGACGACGTCGCCGGCGGCGGCCGCCCGCTCGACGTATCCGTGGACCCGCTCCCGGTGCCCGGCGTCGATGAGCGACCCGACGTGCGTCTCGGCGTCGAGCGGGTCTCCGACGCGCAGGCGGCCGGCGGCCTCGGCGAACCGGGCCACGACCTCGTCGTACACCGAGGCCTCGACCAGGAGGCGCGAGCGGGCCTCGCAGCTCTGGCCGGCCGAGTAGTAGATCGACCAGACCGAGGCGGGGATCGCCTCGTCGAGGTTCGCGTCGGCGAAGATGATGCTCGGGCTCTTGCCGCCCAGCTCCAGCGTGACCCGCTTGATCGGGTCGGCGCACAGGCGCATGATCTCGCCGCCGGTCGCCGTCGAGCCGGTGAACGCGACCTTCTGTATCCCAGGGTGTGCGACGAGGTGGCTCCCGACGGTCGGCCCGTCCGCCGGCAGGACGTTGACGACGCCGGGCGGGAACCCGACCTCGACGGCGAGCTCGGCGAGCCAGAGCGCCGAGAGCGGCGTTCGCGGATCGGGCTTGAGCACGGTGGTGCAGCCGGCCGCGAGCGCGGGCGCCAGCTTCCACGCCGCCATCATCAGCGGGTAGTTCCACGGCACGATCTGGGCGCACACACCGACCGGCTGCTTGAGCGAGTAGTGGGTGAGCGAGCCGCCGAGCGTGCCCGTGCGGCCCGTCGGCGATGCCGCCACCGCCGCGTAGAACCGGAACGTCTCGACCGCCGCGGCGAGCTCGGCCTTGACCGAGCCGATCGCCTTTCCGACGTTCCGGGCCTCGAGGGCCGCGAGCTCCGACCTACCGGCCCGGATCCCGTCCGCCAGCGCGTGCAGGAGGCGCGACCGCTCGGTCGCGGGGGCCCGCGCCCAGTCGCCGCCCAGAGCCGCGCCGGCCGCCTCGACAGCGGCGTCGACGTCCGCCTCCCCCGCGAGCGACACGTTCGCCAGCGGCTCGCCGGTCGCAGGCTCGGTCAGGGCGAGGGCGCCGCCGGAGCCGGGGCGGGTCTCGCCGCCGATGTGGACGCCGGTCTCGATCATGCGGCCTCGAAGATCGCGGCCTGCCCCTGCCCGACGCCCACGCACAGCATCGCCATCCCGTAGCGGCCGTCCCGGCGGCGCAGCTCGTGGACGAGCGAGACGACGAGCCTGGCACCGCTCATGCCGAGCGGATGGCCGATCGCGATCGCCCCGCCGTTCGGGTTCACCCGTTCCGGATCGAGCCCGAGCTCGCGGATCACCGCAACGCTCTGCGACGCGAAGGCCTCGTTCAGCTCGACGACGTCGAGGTCGCCCGGTTCGAGCCCGGCGCGCCCGAGCGCCTTGCGGGCGGCGGGGATCGGGCCGACGCCCATCACCCGCGGGTCGACGCCCGCGACCCCGCCGGCCACGTACCGCGCCAGCGGCGCGGCTCCCAGGGCGGCGGCGCGCTCGGCGCTCGCCACGACCAGCGCGGCGGCGCCGTCGTTGATCCCCGACGAGTTCCCGGCCGTGACGCTCCCGCCCTCGCGGAATGCGGGCTTGAGCGCCGCCAGCTTGGCGGCGTCGGTGTCGGGCCGGGGATGCTCGTCGCGAACGACGTCCTCGACCGCCACCAGCTCCTCGGCGAACCGCCCGGCCGCGTCCGCCGCGGCCCAGCGGCGCTGGCTCTCGAGCGCGAACGCGTCCTGGTCGGCACGGCTCACGGACCACCGCTCGGCGACGTTCTCGCCGGTCTCGCCCATCGACTCGAGCGGGAACATCGCCGCCATCCGCGGGTTCGGGAACCTCCACCCGAGCGTCGTGTCGTAGAGCGTCCGGTCGCCGCGCGGGAAGGCGCGCTCGGGCTTGCCCGTGACGAGCGGAGCGCGGCTCATCGACTCGACGCCGCCGGCCACGAACAGGTCGCCGTCGCCCGCCCGCACCGCATGGCAGGCCGCGGTCACGGCGGCGAGCCCGGACGCGCACAGCCGGTTCAGGGTCACTCCGGCGACCGAGTCCGGCAGGCCCGCCAGGAGCGACGCCATACGTGCGACGTTGCGGTTGTCCTCGCCGGCCTGGTTCGCGCAGCCCAGGTAGACGTCCTCGATCTCGCCGGCAGGGACGCCGGCGCGCTCGACCGCAGCCGTGATGGCAAGCGCCGCCAGGTCGTCGGGGCGGACGCCGGAGAGGGCACCGCCGTGGCGACCGACGGGCGTCCGGACCGCCGAGAGGATGACCGCCTCGGGCATCGGACGGCAGTGTACGCTCAGGAGTCGTGGCAGCTGCCGGTGAGCCCGTCCGCGCGGCGGTTCCCGCCGAGGCCGCCCGCGTGGCCCGTGTGATGCGGGCGGCATTCGAGCAGTACCGCGACGCGCTGGAGCCGCCCTCGGGCGCCCTCGCGACCGACGCCGCGGGCGTCCGCGAGCTGATGGAGCTGGGCGGCATCCTCGTGTGCGAGTCGGACGGCCGGATCGTCGCCTCCGTCTTCCACCGGACGCACCCCGACCACGTCTACCTCGGACGGCTCGCCGTACTGCCGGCGTTCCGCCGCCGCGGCCTGGCGGTCCGCCTCGTCGCCGCGGTCGAGTCCCTGGCCGCAGCCAACGGCCGCCGCCAGGTCAGGCTCGGCGTTCGCCTCGCCCTGCCGGAGAACCGCGCATTCTTCGAGCGGCTCGGATACCGCCAGACCGGGCTCGACTCGCACGCCGGCTCGTCGGTGCCCACGTTCGCCTGGTTCGCGAAGCCGGTAGGCTGAATGCGTGACGCACGGGATCCGCACGGTCGGCGTTGTCGGGCTGGGCACGATGGGAGCCGGAATCGCCCAGGTGGTCGCCCACCACGGCTACGACGTCGTCGCCAGCGAGGTGTCGGGCGACCTCGTCCAGGCGGGCCTCGCACGCATCGGCGCCGGCTTCGGCCGCCACGTCGAGCGCGGCCGGATGACGGCCGCCGAGCGCGAGGGCGCGCTCGCCCGGGTCGCGGGGACGACCGATCTCGACGCGTTCGCCGGCTGTGACCTCGTCGTCGAGGCGATCGTCGAGGACATCGACGCGAAGCGCGACCTGTTCGCCCGGCTCGAGGGCATCTGCCGGCCCGACGCCATCCTGGCGACGAACACCTCCGCAATCTCGATCACCGAGATCGCCGCGGCCACCTCGACGGCCGAGCGCGTGGTCGGGATGCACTTCTTCAACCCCGCCCCGGTGCTGCCGCTGGTCGAGGTGATCGTCGGAGACCGGACGTCGGCGACCGTCGCCGAGCGGGTGCGCGAGTTCGCCGAGGCGATCGGGAAGCGCCCCGTCGTCTGCCCGGACCGCCCGGGCTTCGTCGTGAACCGCATCCTCATCCCGCTCCTGAACGACTGCGTCCGCCTCTTCGAGCAGGGCGGCATCTCGGCCGACGACCTCGACCAGGCGATGACGGCAGGCCTCAACTGGCCGATCGGTCCGCTCCGGCTGATCGACCTGATCGGCGCCGACGTCCACGTGCACGCCTCCGAGGCGCTGTGGCAGGCCTACCGCGAGCCGCGCTTTGCTCCGCCGCCGTCGCTCGTGCGCATGGTCGACTCGGGCCGGCTGGGCCGCAAGGCCGGCGCCGGCTTCTACACCTACTGACGGTCGCTCAGCCGTTCAGCACGCCGGCGACGAGTGCGTCCGCCGCGCCGTTCTGCTCGGCAGGGATCCACCGGTAGACGACCGTGCCGATGCGCATCCCGAGATCGCGAGCCTCGGCGTGCAGGGGTGCGACCGCCCGGCTCCTGATCGGCGCCTCGCCCGTCAGCTGGGCCACCGCCAGGCGTGAGTCGGTGCGCACCTCGACCGCGCCGAGACCCCACTCGGCGACCGCGTGGAGCCCGGCGACGAGCGCGCGGTACTCGGCCACCGCGACCGTCGCCGACCCGATCGCCTCGGCGGCCGACGCCAGGGTGCGTCCCTCGGCGTCCTCGAGGATGAAGCCGTACGCGGCCGGTCCCGGGTTGCCGCGCGAGCCGCCGTCACACCAGAGCGTGGCCGCTCCCGGCGGCGCACGGTCCGGCTCGGGAGCACGCTCGGCCCGGCGGGCCTTTCCGAGCCGGCGGCGCTCCGCGTCCTTCAGGGTCTTGCCCGACCTGCGGACGCCCTTGGTCACGCAGGCCGCTCGTCGCAGACGAAGTGCTGCAGCGGGCGCTTGAAGCCGGTCTCGAGGTCGAAGATCACGGCCTCGGCGACATCCGGCGGGCAGGAGCGGGCCGCGGCGTCGCCGACGGCGGATGCCACTCGTGGTTTCGCAGGTCGGTCGGCGGCGTGTCGAGGCGCGCGTGCACGGCCGCGAGGAAGTACAGGATCACCTCGTGCCGGTACTCGCCCGACTCGACGAACAGGTTCTCGGACAGGTAGAGCGGCTTCAGGACGTCGATCTGGAGCGCCGCCTCCTCGACCAGCTCGCGCTTCACCGCCTCCTCGGCCGTCTCGCCCGGCTCGACGCCGCCGCCCGGGAACCAGTAGAAGCCCTCCTTGGTGAGGTCGTGGGTGCGGT
This sequence comes from uncultured Actinomycetes bacterium, assembly GCA_963706075.1. GTDB lineage: Bacteria > Actinomycetota > Thermoleophilia > Gaiellales > JAICJC01 > JAICJC01. The sequence goes on along the minus strand of CAVPLP010000004.1, from coordinate 172,827 downwards.
CGAGCAGCACGTTGCCCTCGGTGTCGGGGATGACAGCCCTGGCGCGCAGGGTCATGTCGGGCGGGCCGCTAGCCGGCGAGTGCACGCTCCGCCTCGCGGTCGGCCTCGTACACCGGCAGCACCCGGCGCAGGTACTCGCCCGTGTGGCTGCCCGGAGTCTCGGCGACCTCCTCGGGAGTGCCCTGCGCGACGATCTCGCCGCCCGCATCGCCGCCCTCCGGCCCCAGGTCGAGCACCCAGTCGGACTGCTTCACGACGTCGAGGTTGTGCTCGATGACGAGCACCGTGTTCCCGGCGTCGACCAGCCGCTGGAGCACCTGGAGCAGCTTCTCGATGTCGAACATGTGCAGGCCCGTGGTCGGCTCGTCGAGGATGTAGAGCGTCCGGCCGGTCGCCACCTTCGACAGCTCGGTCGCCAGCTTCACGCGCTGGGCCTCGCCGCCCGACAGGGTCGTCGCCGGCTGGCCGAGGCGCATGTAGTCGAGGCCGACGTCGTGCAGCGTCTGGAGACGGCGCCGGATCTTGGGGATCTTCGTGAAGAACTCGAGCGCCTCCTCGATCGACATGTCGAGGACGTCGGCGATCGACTTGCCCTTGAACTTCACCTCGAGCGTCTCGCGGTTGTACCGCTGCCCGTGGCACGCCTCGCAGTTGATGTAGACGTCCGGCAGGAAGTGCATCTCGATCTTGATCGTGCCGTCGCCGCGGCAGGTCTCGCACCGCCCGCCCTTGACGTTGAACGAGAACCGGCCCGGCTTGTAGCCCCTGGCCCGCGCGTCGGGCGACGTCGAGTAGAGGGCGCGGATGTGGTCGAAGAGGCCGGTGTAGGTGGCGGCGTTCGACCGCGGCGTGCGGCCGATCGGCGACTGGTCGATGTCGATGACCTTGTCGAACACGTCGATGCCGCGCACGGCCGAATGCTTCCCCGGCTTCGTCCGGGCTCGGTTCAGCCGGTTGGCGAGCGACTTGAAGACGACCTCGTTCACGAGCGTCGACTTGCCCGACCCGCTGACGCCGGTCACGCAGATGAACTTGCCGACCGGGAGCTCGACGTCGATGTCCTTCAGGTTGTGCTCGGCCGCGCCCTCGATCCGGAACCAGCCGGCGTCGTGGATCCGGCGATCCGGCGTCGGGATGACGCGCCGGCCCGACAGATAGGCGCCCGTGATCGACTCCTTGGCGCGGGCGACCTGGGCGGCCGTGCCGCTCGCGACGACCCGTCCGCCGTGCTCGCCGGCGCCCGGGCCCATGTCGACCAGGAAGTCGGCGGCGCGGATCGTCTCCTCGTCGTGCTCGACCACGATGACCGTGTTTCCGAGGTCGCGCAGGCGCACGAGCGTGGCCAGGAGGCGAGCGTTGTCGCGCTGGTGCAGGCCGATCGACGGCTCGTCGAGGATGTAGAGCACGCCCATCAGCGACGCGCCGATCTGTGTGGCGAGCCGGATGCGCTGCGCCTCGCCGCCCGAGAGCGACGCCGCGGTGCGGTTCAGGGTGAGGTAGCCGACGCCGACGTTCTCGAGGAACACGAGCCGCTCGCGGATCTCGCGCAGGATGCGCGCGCCGATCGCCCGCTCGGTGTCGGTGAGCACGAGGCCGTCGACGAACTCGATCGCCGTCGTGACCGACATGCGCGTGAGCTCGGCGATGTTGATGCCGCCGATCGTCACGGCGAGGCTCGTGGGCTTCAGGCGGTCGCCGTGGCACGCGGGGCACGGCTTGAGCGCCATGTACTCCTCGATCCGCTCCTTCTGGTAGCTCGAGTCCGTGTCGCGGTAGCGGCGGTCGAGGCTCGGGAGGATGCCCTCGAACGCCAGCGTGTAGCTGCGCTTGCGGCCCATCGAGTTGCGGTAGCTCACGTAGAGCTTCTCGCCGCCGGTGCCGTTCAGGAAGAGCTCGCGCTGGACCTCCGGAAGGTCCTGCCACGGCGTCTCGAGGTCGATCTCGTACCTGTCGGCGATCGCCTGGATCACCTGCTCGTAGAAGCTCGAGTTGATGACCGTCCACGGCACGAGCGCGCCCTGGGAGATCGAGAGCGACGGGTCGGGCACCACGAGGTCCGGGTCGATCTCGCGCTGCGAGCCGAGGCCCGTGCACCGTGGGCACGCGCCGTGCGGCGAGTTGAACGAGAAGATGCGCGGCGCGAGCTCGGGGAGCGAGACGCCGTCGTCGGGGCAGGCGAACTTCTCGGAGTAGGTGACGGTCGCGCCGTCGACGATCGCGACCTCGACGAGGCCCTCGGCAAGCCGCAGGGCGGTCTCGAGCGAGTCGGTGAGGCGCGTGCGCAGCCCGTCCTTCATCACCAGCCGGTCGACCACCACCGAGATCGAGTGGCGTATCTGCTTGTCGAGGTCGATCGGCTCCTCGAGCAGGCGGTCCTCGCCGTCGACCTTGACGCGCGTGAAGCCGTCTGCCCGGAGCTGCTCGAAGAGGTCCCTGTACTCGCCCTTGCGCGTCCGCACGACCGGCGCGTCGACGGTGAACCGCGTCCCCTCCGGGAGCGAGAGCACCTGCTCGACGATCTGCTCGGCCGACTGGCCCGAGATCTCGCGCCCGCACGTGGGGCAGTGCGGCCGGCCGACGCGCGCGTACAGGAGCCTCAGATAGTCGTAGATCTCGGTGACCGTGCCGACCGTGGACCGCGGGTTGCGGGTCGTCGTCTTCTGGTCGATCGAGATCGCCGGCGAGAGCCCCTCGATCGAGTCGACGTCGGGCTTGTCCATCTGCCCGAGGAACTGGCGCGCGTAGGCCGAGAGCGACTCGACGTAGCGTCGCTGGCCCTCGGCATACAGCGTGTCGAAGGCAAGGCTCGACTTCCCGGATCCCGAGAGTCCGGTGATGACGACGAGCTTCTCGCGCGGCAGCTCGACGGTGATGTCGCGGAGGTTGTGCTCCCGCGCACCTCTGATGACGATGGCGTCCCGCCCCACTTCCTCAACGCTAGCAGGCGGCCGCCCGTCGAACAAGTGTTCGGGGTGGTATCCTCTCGGGCGTGACCGGGTTCACGTAGCGCTAGGTCCCGAAAGGCCGCTCCCGCGCGCCCCAGCGGCGTGCCCGTGGCCCTCCTCTCCGGCTTCTGCCCACGCAGATGCCGAGACGAGGAGGTGCCGAAATGGCACGCCGACGAATCCTCCTGCGCCGCCTCGACCACGAGGTGGCGAGGCGCTTTCCCGAGATCACCGACCCGCCGGCCGAGATCGCCTCCGGCCGGATCGCGGTCGACGGCCGCGTGGCGGCCAACCCTGCGACGCGGATCCGAGCCGACGCGTCGGTGTCGCGCCGGGTCGACGTCCCCCTGCGCGGCGAGGCCAAGCTCCGGGCCGCGCTCGCCGCGTTCCCGGTCGATGTGGCCGGGCGCGTCGCGGTCGACTGCGGCGCCGCCGCCGGCGGCTTCACGCGCGTGCTGCTCGACAACGGTGCCCGCCGCGTCTACGCGGTCGACGCCGGGTTCGGCCAGCTGCGCGGCTCGCTCCGGGCCGACCCGAGAGTGGTGACGATGGAGCGGACGAACATCGGCCGGCTCGACGCCGACGTGGCTCCCGAGCCGGTCGACGTGATCACGCTCGACCTGTCGTACCTCGCGATCGCCCTCGCCGTCCCCCAGCTCGGCCGTCTGCGTTTCGCACCAGGCGCCGATCTGATCGCGCTCGTGAAGCCGATGTACGAGCTGGGCCTCGAGCACCCTCCGCGCCGGCGCGCAGACCGCCGCCGAGCGGTCGCCGCGGCCGAGGCGGGAGTCCGCTCGGCAGGATGGCTCCCGCTCGGGAGCATCCGCTCACCGGTACCCGGCAGCCGCGGGGCGGTCGAGCACCTCATCCATGCGCGGAGGCGAGCCTAGGGACAGCTGGGATGGCCGGCGCAGAAGGCGGCCTTGACGAGCTTGTCGTGGAGCCGCTGTGCGGGCGGGTCGTTCGCCGTGGAGTCGTCGTGCAGGAGGTTGTGGAGCTCGTACGGGTCGGTGCGCAGGTCGTAGTACTCCCGCCAGACCGTGTGCTCCGGGAACGTCTGCGACAGCCACTCGATGAACTGGTAGTCGGGGGTCCGGATCGAGCGCCAGGGCGGCTCCCAGTGCTTGTCCGGGCGCACGTTGTACGACTCCCCGTACTGCATCTTCCGCTTCCACTTCGAGTCGAGGAGCGAGTAGCCGTCGAGCGGGTAGCGCAGGCCGTTGTCGACCCCCGCCGCGGCGAGGATCGTCGGCGTCACGTCGACGTTCGAGGTCAGCCGGTCGTCGACGCTCCCGCCCGGGATCACGCCGGGGTCGGAGACCGCGAACGGCACGTCCGTCGCCTCCGGATACGGCAGCCGCTTGCCGACGAGCCGGTGCTCGCCGAGCAGCAGGCCGTTGTCGGACATGTAGATGACGAGCGTGTTGTCGGCGTCGCCGGTCGCCTCAAGCGCCTTCCTGATCTGCCCCATCTCGGCGTCGACCGTCCGGAGCATCCGGATCTGGCCGTCCCAGATACGCGTGTCGTACGTCGGCACCTTCGCGTGCCGGCGGACGGGCGGGTACAGGCCGGAGAGGTCGGTCTGACCCACCGCCGGGCTGATGTGCGGCGGCGGCACCGGCGCGTCGGCGACGGCGGGGAGCGGCGTGTACGGCGAGTGCGGCGACATGAACGAGACGGTCATGAACCACGGCCCGTCCCCGGTCTGGGTCTGCAGGAAGTTCGTGGCGTGGCCGGTGACGTACGTGTCGTCCCATCCGCTGGGCTGGACGGTGCCGTCGTTGGTCAGGAACCGCAGCCCGTAGTGGCGCTCGCCGGGCGTGATCGCGTACCGGTCGAGGCACGGGGGCCGGCGGTGAAAGTCCCAGCCGTTCAGAAACTTGCCGAAGAACGCCGTCCGGTAGCCGGCGTCCTTCAGGTAGCACTGGACGGTGCTGCGCATGTCGGGGTGGAACGAGATCTTGCTCGACAGGTTGTCGATCACGCCGGTGTTGTGCGCGTACCGCCCGGTCATGACCGTCATCCGCGACGGGCAGCAGAGCGGATCCGAGATCGAGAAGTTGGGGTAGGTGCGGCCGCCCTGCCACAGCCACTGCCACGTGTTCGGCATGGTCTCGCGGCTCACCGTCCCCAGCGTCTGGTCGTCGGTGATGACGAGGATGATGTTGGGACGGCTCGAGCCGCCGCCGATCCCGGGCGAGCATGCGCCCGCCGTCGCAACGAGGACAGCGAGCAGCGCCAGGCTGAGTTTCGGCAGATGTGCAGTCATCTAGCCCCGGAAGACCGTCGCAAGCGCGACCAGGACGACCGGGAGGACGAACCACGTGACCGCCGTCAGCCCGATCGCGACGAGCGCGATGGTATCCGCGTCGTCCTCGGGAGGGCGCCCACAGTGGCCGATCGTCTCGTACAGCGCCTGCATCGGCTGGCGGCCGACGACCGTCACCCGGCGGCGTGCGAGGCCGGCGCCCTGGAGGAGGACGAACGCCAGCGCGGCGAAGGCGACGAACAGCACCCCGCCGCCGCCGAACAGCACCGGCCCGTCCGGCTTCACCGCGCCGAACTGGCGCGAGAGCGAGGCGAGCACCGGGATCGCCGCGCCGCCGATCAGCACCGTCGGAAGCCCCGACGCCCCGCCGCGGAAGCCCAGGGTCAAGCGATCGGCCTGGATCCGCGCGCGGGCGAGCACCCGTCGCTCGTTGCTCTCGGGCTCCGCCTGGCTCTCCCGGCGTGCGTAGAGCCGCGCGAGGTTTCTGATGGAGTCGGCGACATATGAACGTACGACGTATTTCGCAACGAATTCGACGGCAAATTCGACAGGCGTGCGCAGCGGCCCCAGCCGCGGCAGGCGTGGACGGCGCCACCCGTCGCGGTCCAGCACCTCCAGAGCGTGCATGACCAGCCTGTGCGCGTCGGTGAACCGTTCGGGGTGCGCGAGCGGCGCTCGCTCGGCGAGCTCGCGCAGAAGCCGCGCCTCCGCGACGGTGTCGACCCGCACCTCGGCGAACGCCAGGTCGGCAGCCTCGTCCGCGTCGCCGCGGAGCAGCCGGAACGTCCTGTCGAGCTGATCGGTGAGCTCGTCGAGGATGAGGTTGTCGGCCCTGCCCGGGCGGCGATCCTCGTCCACGCCCGGCTACCCGGCTGCGACCGGCACACCGCCCGGCGTCAACCGCCATCGCGGCGGCGAGGAAGGCTCCGGGAGCTCGTCCGCAAGGCCGAGCAGGAGCCCAAAGAGCAGGTCGGGATCGGGCAGCCGCCTGAGCCCGAACAGCAGGTCCCGGCGACCGCCGGTGCTTATGACCAGGCCGCCGTAGTGCAGCACCCAGCCCGGCCTGGCGCGGATGACCTCGATGTCGTGGATCGCGTCGAGCGGCAGGGCGGCGACGCGGCGCGACAGACCGCCGTGCACGAGGAGCGCCCGCCGGTCGGTGACGACGAGCGTCCGGCGCTGCCAGCGGCCGACGGCGCGCGCCAGCCGGACGAGCGTGCGGACCGCGAGCAGCCCGAGGACGCCGACGGCGAGCAGGCGCAGCGGCAGCGGCACGCCGGTGCCGGCGATCCGGACGGCGGTGTACGAGCACGCGGTGAGGACGATGCACGCGCGCAGGAACGGGCCGACGAGCACGACCTCGTGCTCTCGGCTCACCAGATGGATGTGCTCGCCTCGGGCGAGCAGGCGGTCGACGTGCGGCATCGCACCGCTACTTTCGCCCCACGAAGGCGGGTTCCTCTAGCCCCACATACGCAGCGGCAGGCGGTTCAGGACATCCGCCCCGTTCGACGCGATCGCGACCATCTGCTCGTGGACCACGCCGCCCATCCCCGGGAGGAGCGCGCCGGGCTCGATGCAGAGCACCATCCCCTCCCTGAGCTCGCAGGTCGTGTCGCGGTCGCCGTAGGGCGGCTCGTGCTGGCCGGTGCCCGCCCCGTGCGGCATGAACTCGCCCCACCACGCCTCGCCCAGGCCGGCGGCCACAACGGCGCCGCGCGCCGCCTCGCGGAGCTCGCCGACGAGCGCTCCGGGCCGGGCGGCCGCAGTGCCGGCCTCGACCGCGGCGGCGACCGCCTCGAGCGCGCGCTCGAGCTCGGGCGGCGGCTCGCCGACGGCCACCGTCCGGCACATGTCGCCGTGGTAGCCGTGGACGCGCGCTCCACAGTCGAGCAGAACGACCTCACCCGCCGCCATCGGCCGGTCGCCCGGAAGGAACGTCCCGAGCGCGGTCCGCGGTCCGGCCCCCGCGACGGTGGTGAAGCTGAGCTCGGCCCCGGCCGCGCGGATCGCGTGCTCCGCGGCGGCGGCCATCTCGATCTCGCGCGCCCCGTCGCGTACGGCCTCGAGGCCCGCCGCCATCCCCAGGTCAGAGATACGGGCGGCCTCGGCCAGGAGCGCGACCTCGGCCGGGCTCTTGAGCATCCGCAGGCCGGCGGTGAGCGCCGATGCGTCATCCAGTCGGACGCCCGGTGCGCCGGCGCGGAGGGCATCCATGGCGGCCGCCGGGAGCAGCCGCATGCCGGTCAGCCCGGCCGTCGAGCAGCCGCGCAGGCGGGCCGCCGCCGCTCCTCCCAGATCGCCGGCAAGCACGACCTCGTCGCAGACAGCCTGCTCGCGCGCCCGGTCGACGTCGGCGGACGAGTCGGTCAGGAGCGTTATCGGGCCGTCGGCCGGCACGATCAGGAGCGCCTGCTCCTCCTCGATGCAGAACCAGTCGGCCAGGTAGCGCAGGTCGCCCGGCGCGTAGTCGACGTGGGCTCCGTAGCAGACGAGCGCGTCGAGCCCGGACTCGACCATCCGCTCGCGCACGCGCGCGACCCGCGCGGCGAACTCCTCCCTCGCGATCGGCCCAACCGCGATCATGAAAAAACGGTGCCAGGCACCGTTATTGCACGCGCGCGGCGTCGAGGTCGCGGCGGAGCTCCTTGATCTCGTCGCGCAGCTTGGCGGCGTACTCGAACCTGAGCTCCTCCGCCGCCGCGAACATCTCCTCCTCGAGCTCGACGACCAGCTTCTCGAGCTCGTCGGGCTTCATGCCCTCGTCGCTTCGGCCCCGCCGGCGCCTGCCGGGGACGTGCGGCTGCGTGTCGAGCGAGAGGAACTCGGCGATGTCGGACACGCCCTTCTTGATCGACTCGGGCGTGATGCCGTGCTCCTCGTTGTAGGCCACCTGGATCGCACGCCGCCGGCCGGTCTCGTCGATCGCGACGCGGATCGCCTCGGTCATCTTGTCGGCGTACATGATCACGCGCCCGTTGACGTTTCGGGCGGCGCGGCCGATCGTCTGGATGAGGGCGGTCTGGCCGCGGAGGAACCCCTCCTTGTCGGCGTCGAGGATCGCCACCAGCGACACCTCGGGCAGGTCGAGGCCCTCGCGCAGGAGGTTCACTCCGACCAGGACGTCGAAGTCGCCCAGACGCAGCTCGCGGATGACCTTGATCCGCTCGAGCGTGTCGATCTCGGAGTGCAGGTAGCGCGTCCGGATGCCCGACTCGAGCAGGTAGTCGGTCAGGTCCTCGGCCATCTTCTTGGTGAGCGTGGTGACGAGCACCCGCTCGCCGGCCTCGGCGCGGGCCTTGATCTCGGCGATCAGGTCGTCGATCTGGTGCCGCGTCGGGCGCACCTCGACCTCGGGGTCGACGAGGCCGGTCGGCCGGATGATCTGCTCGGCGACGTGGGTCGAGTGGCGCAGCTCGAACGCGGACGGCGTCGCCGACACGAACATGACCTGGTTGGCCCGCTCGAGGAACTCGTCGAACCGCAGCGGGCGGTTGTCGAGCGCCGACGGCAGCCGGAACCCGAACTCGACGAGCGTCTGCTTGCGCGACCGGTCGCCCTCGTACATCCCGCCGATCTGCGGGACGGTCTGATGCGACTCGTCGATGACGATCAGGAAGTCGTCGGGGAAGTAGTCGAGCAGCGTGTGCGGCGGCGTCCCCGGCTCGCGGCCGTCGAGGTGGCGCGAGTAGTTCTCGATGCCGTTGCAGAAGCCCATCTCGCGCAGCATCTCCATGTCGTACTCGGTGCGCGAGCGCAGGCGGTGCGCCTCGAGCATCTTGCCCTCCGCCTCGAGCTCGGGCAGGCGCGTGCGCAGCTCGGAGTCGATCGACTTGACCGCCGCCTCGAGCGCGCTTCGCTCCATCGCGTAGTGCGTCGCCGGGTAGACCGCGAGGTGGTCGAGCCGGGCGTAGACCTCGCCCGTCAGCGGGTCGAAGTGGGTGATCGACTCGATCTCGTCGCCGAAGAGGCTGATCCGGTAGGCCGACTCGGTGTCGGCCGGCTGCACCTCGATCACGTCGCCGCGGACGCGGAACCGGCCGCGGCCCATGATGGCGTCGTTTCGCTGGTAATGGATGTCGACCAGCTTCGACAGGATCGCCTCGCGCGGCTTCTCGTCGCCGACCGACACGAAGCAGACCATGTCGGAGTAGGTCTCGGGCGAGCCGATGCCGTAGATGCACGAGACCGAGGCGACGATGACGACGTCGCGCCGGGCGAAGAGCGCCGCGGTCGCCGCGTGCCGCAGGCGGTCGATATCGTCGTTGATCGAGGAGTCCTTCTCGATGTACGTGTCGGACGACGGCAGGTACGCCTCGGGCTGGTAGTAGTCGTAGTAGCTCACGAAGTACTCGACCGCGTTCGACGGGAAGTACTCCCGGAACTCGTTGCAGAGCTGCGCGGCAAGCGTCTTGTTGTGGGCGATGACGAGCGTCGGCTTCTGGACCTGCTCGATCACCCGCGCCATGGTGTGCGTCTTGCCCGTCGCGGTGGCGCCGAGCAGCGTCTGGTAGCGGTCACCGCGGCTGATCGCCTCGGAGAGCTCGCCGATCGCGCGCGGCTGGTCGCCGGTCGGCTGATAGGCGGCGGAGACGCGCAGATCGGGCATGGACGATGAGTCTAGCCGAACGTGTGTACGATGCCCGCGTGAGCGGCCCGATCGTGCTCCCCGACCCCCCGCTGACCGACGACCGGGTGACGCTCCGGGCCTGGCACGCCGCCGATGTGCCCGCGATCGTGGCCATGTGCCGCGACCCCGAGGTGATCAGATTCACGAGCGTGCCGGTGCCCTACGACGCCGACGACGCGCGCCTGTGGCTCGACCTGCACCCGGCGCGGCTCGCCGCCGGCGACGGCGCGGCATTCGCCATCACCGAGGGCGACGACGACCGCCCGGTCGGGTCGATCGGCGTCCGCGTCCTGCACGACCAGGGCTCGGCCGAGACGGGCTACCACGTCGTCGAGGAGGCCCGAGGCCGCGGCCTGGCGACCGCCGCACTCCGCCTGATCGCCGGCTGGACGTTCGCCGTGCTCCCCGTCGCCCGGCTCCAGCTCACCACGCATCTCGACAACCCGGCGTCGCAGCGGGTGGCCGAGAAGGCGGGATTTCAGCGCGAGGGCGTGCTTCGGGCGTGGGCCGAGCAGCACGGCGCGCGGGTCGACCTCGTCATGTGGTCGCTCCTGCCCGGCGATCCGATCCCACCGTAGGATGCTCACATGCCCGTGATCGAGCAGCGCGCGTCGGTCGCCGCCAAGCCGGCGGACGTCTTCGCGTTTCTGCACGACCCCACCCAGCGCCCCGTGTGGGACACGAGCGTCGATCTGTGCCGCCTCGAAGGGGAGTCGGTCGCCGCCGGCGCGCGGCTCCACCTGCGCGGCCGCCGAAAGGCGCCCTCGTGGGTCGGCGAGTACGTTGAGGTCGATGCTCCGCGCCGCTCGGTGCTGCGCCTCGTCGAGGGCGTCGGCATGCCGTTCGCGGACTACCGGCAGACGATCGAGGTGGCGGCCGACGGCGGTCAGACGGCGGTGGTGTTGCGACTCGAGTACGGCGTGCGCGGCCCGCTCGTCCTGATCGAGCGGTTCACGTTTCGCGGCAAGCTCGACCACGCGCTGCAGGACTCGGCGCGCAAGGTCGAGATGCGGTTCGCGTGACCGGGGGTCAGTCCCCCAACTGACTCCCGTACGCCCGCCGGTAGAGCGTCCGCAGGTGGTGGACGTCCGCGACGTATGCGCGGGTGGCCGGGAACCGGATCGTGACCGGCTGGCCCGCGGGCGTCGCGGCGATCCAGTCGTCGACGTTGGCCTCTCCGGCGTTGTAGGCGGCGAGGGCCAGGTCGCCCGCGTCGCGGTGCCCCGCGTAGCGCTGCTTCAGGTGCTGGAGGTACCAGCTGCCGTAGCGGATGTTCAGGTCGGCGTCGTACAGGTCGTGGCGCGGGTCGAACTTCGTCCCGCCGGTGTGCACGGCGATGCCGCGGGCGGTCGACGGCAGGAGCTGCATGAGGCCGATCGCGCCCGCGCTCGAGCGTGAGTTCGCCTTGAAGTGCGACTCCTCATAGACGACGGCCGCGATCAGCGCCGGGTCGAGGTGGTACTTCTGCCCGTAGCCGACGATGCTGTCGCGGTAGTAGAGCGGGTAGCGGAGCCGCACCCACCATCCCGGCTGCGCGTGGTCGACGTAGGCGTACGCGGCGCCGGTGACGACGAGGAGCGCCATGACCGCGATCAGGACCCGCCTCATCGCGGCAAGAGCCGCTCGACGAGCCCGGCGACGAAGGCGTCGAGCTCCTCGAGCGTTCCCGAGTTCTCGTAGACGACGTCGGCCCGCGCGGCCTTCTCGGACTCCGGGAGCTGGTGCGCCATCCGCTCGGCGGCCCCGGGCCGGCGGTGCTCGCGCAGGTCGCCGGGGGCGGTGATGGCGACGATCGTGTCGTAGCGATCCTCCACCCCGGCCTCGAACAGCGTCGGCGCCTCGTGCACGAGCAGCGGCGTTCCCATGCGCTCATGTTCGCTGCGCCAGCGGACAAACTCCTCCGATACCAGCGGCAGCACGAGCCGCTCGAGCCAGCGGAGCTCGGTCGGGTCGGCGAAGACGATGCGCCCGAGGGCGCCCCGGTTCACATCCCCGTCGGCGGTCAGAATCCGGCGCCCGAACCGCTCGACAACCGCGTCGCGAACGGCCGGGCGCGAGTACAGCCCCCGGACGACCTCGTCGCTCGAGAGGGTCACGGCTCCATGGCGTTCGAACGCACGGAGCGCTTCGGACTTGCCGGCGCCGATGCCGCCGGTCAGGCCGACGACGACGCTACTCGTCGGCGGGGTCGCCCTCGCCCTCCGGGGCGTCGGGCTCGGCGGCCGCCTCGGGCTCCGCCTCGGCCTCGGCTTCCGGCTCCGCCTCGGGCTCCGGTTCGGCCTCCGGCTCCGGCTCTGCTTCCGGCTCCGGCGGCTGCCTCGGCTCGCTCTGCCTCGGCCTCCGGCCTGCTCGCCTCGCGGCTCTCGCAGCCGCCTCGGCCTCCGGCTCGGCCTCGGGCTCCGCAGCCGCCTCCGCCTCGGGCTCAGCGTCGGTTTCGGCCTCGGCCTCCGTCGGCGTGTCTGCGAAGACCTCCTCGGACAGCCCGAGCTCCGGCACGGCTGGCGCGGCGGCCGGGCCGGGCATCCCCATGTCGATCGTCTTCACCGGATCGTCAGGCTCGACCCGCCGCAGCGACAGCGAGAGCCGGCGCCGCTCGGGGTCGATCTCGACGATCTTCACGTTCACGTCCTGACCCTGCTGCACGACCTCACGCGGGTTCTCGACATGATGCTCGGCGAGCTCCGAGATGTGGATCAGGCCCTCGACGCCCGAGACGATCTCGGCGAACGCCCCGAAGGTGACGACCTTCGTGATGCGGCCGGCGACGACGTCGCCCTGGGTGCACTCGTCCATGAGCCGCTGCCACGGGTCGGTCTGCGTCTGCTTCAGGCCGAGCGAGATGCGCTGGCGGTCGCGATCGACGTCGAGCACCTTCACGCGCACGCGCTGGCCGATCTCGAGCACCTCGGACGGGTGGTTCACGTGGCTCCACGAGAGCTCCGAGATGTGGATCAGGCCGTCGATGCCGTCGAGGTCGACGAAGGCACCGAAGTCGACGATGTTCGAGATCTGGCCCTCGACCTCGACGCCGGGGCTCAGGCGGTCGAGGATCTGCTGGCGGGCCTCCTTGCGCTCCTCCTCGAGCACGGCGCGCCGCGACAGGACCACGTTGTTGCGGCTGCGGTTGAGCTCGATGACCTTGCACAGCAGGATCTGGTCGCGGTACTCCTCGAGATCCTGGACGCGCCGGATGTCGACCAGCGACGCCGGCAGGAAGCCGCGCACGCCCAGGTCGATGATGAGCCCGCCCTTCACGACCTCGATGACGTGGCCCTCGACCGGCTCGCCGCTCTCGGCGGCCGCCTCGATCCGCTTCCACGCCTTCTCGAACCGCGCCCGCTTCTTGGAGAGGATCAGGCGCCCGTCGGCGTCCTCCTTCTGGAGGACGAGGGCGTCGATCTCGTCACCGACCGTGACCTCCTCATCGGGGTTCACCGACCGGCGGATGCTGAGCTCGGCGACGGGGATGACCCCCTCCGACTTGTAGCCGATGTCGACGAGGATCTCGTCCTTGTCGACGCGGACCACGGTGCCCGTGACCACGTCCCCCTCGCTGAAGTCCGTCAGCGTTCGGTCGTAGTCGGGGACGAGCACCCCGTCCACCTCGATCATCCACGTGTCGTCGGTCGATGCCATGTTCGTCAGAATCGGAATCCTCTCAGATCAGGTCATGCAGCGGCCGGCCTGGCCGGCCGGCTCGGTAGTATACAAACGCCGTGCTCGCAAGCCGGGGCAAGCAGGCGGCGCGCCCGGTCAGTAGCTTGTCACGAGCCTGCTCCCGACGGCGATCGCCGCACCGCCCGGAGGAAGCGTGATCGTACCGGCCTTCCCCAGGCTGAGCACCGTCGGCAGGTCAGACGGGTTGACCGCCACCGCACCTTGGGGATAGGTCCGCCTCCACGCCTCGCCCACCTGCTCGGCGAGGACGTCGGGATCCGGGGCGCCGAGGTCGAGGTCGTAGAGCGACGACGGAGCGGCGCCCTCGGCCAGGCCGTACGCGCCCTGCGGCGTGGCGACGAGGAGGTACCCCGCAAGCCCGTAGACGTCGCGCTTCTCGCCCGGGTCGGGGCCGGACTCGAAGACGAACGCGGCGACGCGCTCGCGCTGCACCTGAAGGTAGTAGCGCAGCAGGGTCTCCCACGCGGCGCCCCGGCGACGCGCGAATCCGACCCCCGCGCTCAGCGCATCGGCCGAGTTGATCTGCGTGGGCTCGACGATCTCGGGCGGCCCGTTCTGCGCAAGCAGGAAGAAGCCCTGCGTGCGCATCGCCGCATGCACGAGGCTGAGAGCCTGCGCGAGGTACGTGACGCGATCGTCGGGCTCCATCGCGGCGCCGGTCCGCGGGTCGACCGGCGTCCCCGACCAGCCCGGTTCGTTGCCTGCGTCCGCCACGTCGACGCCCGTCCACCCGCCCGCCGTGAGGCTCTGCTGGATGCGGCGCGCCCACGCGCTCTGGTAGTCCGCATCGCCGAAGTCGAGCAGCACCCAGCCGGGATGCTCCTCGGGGTGGATCTCCTCGCCGTCGGCCGTGTGCAGGATCCACTCGGGATGGTGCCCGCGGATCCACGGAAGGTGAAACGCCGCCAGGTCGCATGTCTCACAGCTGTAGAGCAGCGAGCGCTCCTGCCAGGCCTGGGTGTCGGGGTCGACCGCCCGGATCTCCTTCGGCGTCACGCCCCAGGCAGCCGTCCCGAGCACCGCCCGGTAGCGCGCAAGCGGGCAGACCGGCGTCCCGTCGGGCGCCGGACGAGGGGGCAGCCTCACCGCCAGCGGCACGCGCGTGGCGTCGTCGCCGGGGCAAGCGGGCACCGACGCCACCGTCCCCGCACCGCCGCCCCCGCTGCAGGCCGTCGCGACGACGGCCAGCAGGGCGACGGCTACTCCGCGCCGCACGCCCCGCAGCGGGTCTTGGGTGTGCCGATGATCCCGCCGTCGGGCGGGGTGATGACCGAGACGACCTCGACCTGGAGCTCCGCGCCGCAGTGCCGGCAGAACCCGCCCTCATGGGGATGGCCGCTCAGGGCGAACCGGATGTCGGCGTCGAGCCCCGCCCCGCTGACCGACAGGACGCCCCGGCCGTCGCGCACCCGCCCGAACTCGAGGCGCACGTCGCCCGTCCGGTCGCCGTCGGTCGGCATGCACGGTCGCCACCGCCACGCCCAGCGCCGAGTCGAGCTCGTCGGACGAGACCGCCGGCAGGAACAGCTCCGCCGTGACCGCCTCATGGTGCTCGCCGGCCGTGATCCAGAGGTACGTGCCGGGCTCGTCGCCGCGCCGCGCGGGGAGCGCGCTCAGCTGTCCGTCCATCTGCGTCCAGGTCATTTCGCCTCCAGCCAGGTCGCGCCGGTCCCGATGTCGATCTCGAGCGGCGGGTCGAGCGGGTAGGCCGACACCATCGCCTCGGTGGCGAGCGCCCGGAGCGCCGTCATCTCACCGTCGGCCGCCTCGAAGAGGAGCTCGTCGTGGATCTGGAGCACGAGCCGCGAGCGCCGGCCGCCGTCGCGCAGGCGCTGGTGACAGGTGATCATGGCCACCTTGATGATGTCGGCTGCGCTTCCCTGCATCACGGTGTTCACCGCCAGCCGCTCGCCGAGCGTGCGCGTCTGATAGTTGGACGCGCGGAGCTCCGGGATCGGGCGCCGCCGGCCGAACAGGGTCGTCACGTACCCGAGCTCCTTCGCGGACGCGATCGTCCGGGCGATGAACTCGTTCACGCGCGGGAAGCGGGCCAGATAGGTGTCGATGTAGGTCTGCGCCTCGTCGCGTGAGATGCCGAGCTGCTCGGAGAGCCCGAACGAGCTGATGCCGTAGATGATGCCGAAGTTCACGGCCTTGGCGCGGTTACGCTCGTCGCGCGTCAGGGTCTCGGCCGGCTTGCCGAGCACCTCCGCCGCCGTCACCCGATGGATGTCCTCGCCGCGGGCGAAGGCGTCCTTCAGCGCCGGCTCCTCGGAGAGGTGCGCGAGGATCCGAAGCTCGACCTGCGAGTAGTCGGCCGAGAGGAGCGTGAACCCCTCCCCCGCCACGAACGCGCTTCGGATCTCGCGGCCGAGCGCCGTGCGGATCGGGATGTTCTGCAGGTTGGGCCGGATCGACGACAGCCGTCCCGTGGCCGCAGTTGTCTGGCTGAAGGTCGTATGCAGACGGCCGTCGGCCGGGTCGATCAGGTCGGGAAGCGGCTGGAGGTAGGTGTTCAGGAGCTTTGACTGCTCCCGCCACTGCTCGACGACGTCGACGATCGGATGCATGTCGCGGATCTTGGCGAGCACCCGGGCGTCGGTCGAGTAGCCGGTCTTGCCCTTGCGGTCGGCGGGCAGGCCGAGCCGCTCGAAGAGCACCTCGCCGAGCTGCTTGGGCGAGCCGATCACGAACGGGCCGCCCGCGAGCTCGTGGCAGCGCGCCTCGAGCTCCTCGACCTGATCGGCCAGCTTGGCGGCGATCTCGGCGAGGCGGTAGGTGTCGACCTTGATCCCGACCGCCTCCATCGTCCCGAGCACCGGGATCAGCGGAAGCTCGATGCTCTCGTAGAGGCCGGTCAGGTCGCGGTCGGCGAGCTTGGCATAGAAGCCCGGATGCAGCCGCCGGGCCGCCGCGGCCGCCCGCACGAGGGCCGCCGTCTCCTCGTCCGCCCCGACCTGGACGGCCACACCGGACTCCTCGGCGAGATCGTCGATCTCGTAGCCGGAGCGGCCCGGGTCGAGGAGGTACGCGGCGATCGCCGTGTCGCCCGCCGGCTCGAGCGCCGGAAGCTTCAGGCCGTGGGTGATGACTCGGGTGTCGCGAAGCGCCTCGACCGCGCGGGCGGCCGGCGCCGACACGACGATTGCGGTCTCGCCGTCAGAGGCCGCGAGCCGGTCGCCGGCCGCGGCCAGGCCGACCTCCGTGCCGAGCGCGCGGAGCTCGTCGACGCCGCCCTCGCGCCACACGACCTCGACGGTGTCGGACGGCTCGGACGGCGGCGCGCCCGGCAGCGCCTCCTCGAGCTCGTCGACCCGCTTCAGCAGGGCGCGGAACTCGAGCTTGCGGAAGAGCTCCTTCATCGTCGAGCGGTCGGGCGGCTCGACGACGAGCGCATCGAAGTCGACGTCGAGCGGGATCTCGCGGTCGATGGTCGCGAGCTGCTTCGAGTCGGCCGCGGCCTTCGTCGCCTCCTCCAGGTTCTGGCGCCGCTTCGCGCCCGAGACGGCATCGAGGTTGGCGTAAACGCCCTCCATGCTCCCGAACTGGACGAGCAGCTCGGCGGCCGTCTTGTCGCCGATACCGGGGACTCCGGCGATATTGTCGGACGTGTCGCCCTTGAGGCCGATGAAGTCGGGGATCACCTCGGGGCCGATCCCGTAGCGCTGCATGATCCGCTCGGGCGTGTAGACGACGACGTCCTGGACGCCCCGCGGCGTCATCATGATGCAGACCGAGTCGGAGGCGAGCTGGAAGGCGTCGCGGTCGGTCGAGACCACGCACACCTTGTGGCCGGCCTCCTCCGCCATCCGGGAGAGGGTGCCGATGACGTCGTCGGCCTCCTTGCCCTCGACCTTCAGGTTGCGGTAGCCGAACGCCTCGACTACCGGCTCGAACCAGGGCTGCTGCTGGCGCAGGAGGTCGGGCATCGGCTTCCGGTGCGCCTTGTAGTCGGCGGCGATCTCGAGCCGGCCGGTCGGCTTGGAGTCCCACGCCACGAGCACCGTGCGCGGCCGGTAGTCCATGAGCATCCGCATGAACATGTTGGCCAGGCCGAGCAGCGCGTTGGTGGGAAGGCCTTCGACGGTCTGGAGCTCCTCGGGCAGCGCATAGAACGCCCGGTACGCGAGCCCGTTCCCGTCGACCAGGAAGACGTCGCACTGCTTGGCGGGCGCGTCGTCGAGGTTCAGGTCCTTCGGCTGGAGCTGCTTGACGGTCGCCACCGTGAGAAGCGTATCGGAGGGAATGGTCGGTCCGGCGATAGGCTTCGCGGCGAGATGGCGGCCCCCAACCCGTCCGCGTCCTACAGCCTCACGATCCGCGTCGAGCTCCCGTCGGTGGCCGGGTCGTTCGCGAAGGTCGCCGCAGCGATCGGCGAGGCCGACGGCGACCTCGGTGCGATCGACCTCGTGCGGGTCACGCGCGAGAGCCGCGTGCGCGACGTGACCGTCTCGGCGGCCGACTCCGACCACGGGCAGCGGATCGTCGACGCCGTCCGGGACGTGCCCGGCGTCACCATCGTGAACGTCTCCGACCGCACGTTCCTCATGCATCTGGGCGGCAAGATCGAGGTGCAGAACAAGGTCCCGGTGAAGACGCGCGACGACCTCTCGATGGCGTACACGCCGGGCGTCGCCCGGGTCTGCCTGGCGATCGCCGCGGAGCCCGACAAGGTCCGGGC
Source organism: uncultured Actinomycetes bacterium (assembly GCA_963706075.1). GTDB lineage: Bacteria > Actinomycetota > Thermoleophilia > Gaiellales > JAICJC01 > JAICJC01. Next base: position 154,624 of record CAVPLP010000004.1, on the reverse strand, counting down.
CCTCACGATCAAGCAGAACGCGGTCGCCGTCGTGACCGACGGGACGGCCGTGCTCGGCCTGGGCGACATCGGCCCACGGGCGGCGATGCCGGTGATGGAGGGCAAGGCGATGCTGTTCAAGGAGTTCGCGGGGATCGACGCCTGGCCCATCTGCCTCGACACGACCGACACCGACGAGATCATCGGGATCGTGAAGGCGATCGCGCCGGGCTTCGGCGGCATCAACCTCGAGGACATCGCCGCTCCCCGGTGCTTCGAGATCGAGGGGCGGCTGCGCCGCGAGCTCGACATCCCCGTCTTCCATGACGACCAGCACGGGACGGCGGTCGTCGTGCTGGCCGGCCTCCTGAATGCGGCCAAGCTGGTCGAGAAGCGGCTCGACGAGCTGCGCGTCGTCCTGGTCGGCGTCGGCGCCGCCGGCGTCGCCGTTTCGAAGCTCCTGATGGAGGCCGGCGTCAAGGACATCGTCGGCTGCGACCGCGAGGGCGCCCTGAACCCCAGCAAGAAGGGGCTGACCGCGATCAAGAAGTGGTACGCCAAGAACACGAACCCGCGCGGGTTCGACGGCACCGCCGACGAGGCGCTCGAGGGCGCCGACGTCTTCCTTGGCGTGTCAGGGCCGGGTGCGGTCTCGGTCGAGGCGGTGCGCTCGATGGCCGACGACGCGATCGTGTTCGCGATGGCGAACCCGGACCCGGAGGTGCGGCCGGAGGACATCATGGGCGACGTCCGCGTCGTCGCGACGGGCCGCTCCGACTATCCGAACCAGATCAACAACGTTCTCGCGTTCCCGGGGATCTTCCGCGGCGCGCTGTCGGCGCAGGCGACGGCGATCAACGACCAGATGAACCTGGCCGCCGCGCGCGCGATCGCGGCCGTGATCACCGAGGAAGAGCTCTTCGAGGAATACATCATCCCGAGCGTGTTCAACAAGGCGGTCGTCGAGGCGGTCGCCCACGCCGTCTACGAGGCCGCGATCGAGACCGGCGTCGCCCAGCGCACGACGACGCCCCCGACCGACCCGGCGTCGGCGATCTACCGGTAGCGAATAGCCCAGCTCAGCGACCCTCGAGCTCGGATCGAGCCTCGAGCGCGGCCTGCGAGAGCGCGTCGAGCGCCAGTGCGACGTTGATCGCGTCCCAGTGCTCGGCCGGCGCCTCGCTCAGCTCCAGGAGCTCGGACTCGGACGCACTCGCGAGCAGCTCCTCCCGGTCCACGTCGTCCGCCTCGGCGAAACGGGCCACCAGTGGCGCGCGATGCTGCAGCCCTTCGGGAAGCAGCGACAGGTCAATGTCGTCGGCCGGCATCGCGCGAGACGGTACCGCTTGGCCGTCCGTCCACACACCCATCCTGGGGGCGCACCCGCCCTCCCCACCACTCCCGTCGCCGGCCAGCGCTCCTCAGGAGAGCTGGCTGGCCGGCGGCGGGTGGGCGCGGCGCTTTCCCCAGTGCTGGGGGAGCCGCCATCTGTCGGTTAGTTGAAACTACAAATGGTGTTCCCCGGCACCGTCTTGCGACACCCCGCGACCCACACGCGACGCGGCCGTCCCGATGCATACCGCACGCCCGCGCTCGACTTCCTCGAGCCACCGGACGCGTTCCTCGCGATGTTCGACGACGTGCACCGCGCCGAGGGCTCCGAGTGGACAGTCCCGGACCAGCGGGCTCCCGGAACCCAGATCGTGGTGCTTCAGCCGCCGGCCGCCTGAGCCCGGACCGGGCTCAGAAGCGATCCATGTACTGCCGGATCTCCCAGTCGTGCACCTGCTCGTTGTACGACGCCCACTCCTCGCGCTTCAGGCTGATGTACTCGGTGAAGATGTGCTCGCCGAGAGCCTGGCGCATCACGTCGTCGGACTCGAGCGCGTCGAGCGCATGCGACAGGTCGTGCGGCAGGCTGCGGATGCCGAGCTCCTTGGACTCCGCTTCGGTCAGGTGGTAGATGTTGCGGTTGACCGGCTCGGGAGGCGTGAGCCCGCGCTTGATGCCGTCGAGGCCCGCCGCGAGCATGCACGCCAGCGCCAGGTACGGGTTGGCCGTCGGATCGGGCGTGCGGAGCTCGATCCGGGTCGACCGCCCGCGCTTGGCGGGGACACGGATGGCGGCTGAGCGGTTGCCGGGCGACCAGGCGATGTAGACGGGCGCCTCGTAGCCGGGCAGGAGCCGCTTGTAGGAGTTGACCGTCGGGTTGGCGACCGCGGTGATGGCCGGGATGTGCTCGAGGATGCCGGCGATGTAGGCGCGGCACTCCGTCGAGAGCTGGAGCGGGTCGCTCTCGTCAAGGAACGCGTTCTCGTCTCCGCGGGCCAGCGACTGGTTGATGTGCATGCCCGAGCCGTTCTCGCCGTGGATCGGCTTGGCCATGAACGTCGCGTGCATCCCGTGACGGGCGGCGATGGTCTTGACGACGACCCGGAACGTGATCAGGTTGTCGGCGGTCGCGAGCGCGTCGGCGTGGCGGAAGTCGATCTCGTGCTGGCCGATCGCCACCTCGTGGTGGGCGGCCTCGATGTCGAACCCCATCTGCTGGAGCGTGACCTCGATGTCGCGCCGGCAGTCCTCGCCCCGGTCGATCGGCGCGACGTCGAAGTACGTCGCGGCGTCGTGCGGGTCGACGGTCGGGTTGCCGTCGGCGTCGAGCTTGAAGAGGAAGAACTCGGCCTCGGGGCCGACGTTCATCGTGTAGCCCAGGTCGGCGGCCTCCTTGAGCACGCGCCGCAGGTTCGTGCGCGGATCGCCGGCGAACGGCTGGCCGTCGGGATCGGCGACGTCGCAGATCAGACGGGCGGTGCGGGCCGACTCGGTGCCGCGCCACGGGAGCACCGCGTAGGTCGCGGGGTCGGGCAGGAAGTACATGTCGGACTGCTCGATCCGCTTGAACCCGCGGATCGACGACCCGTCGAACATCAGCTCGTTGTCGAGCGCCTTCTCGAGCTCGTCGACCGGGATCGAAACGTTCTTGACGGCGCCGTACGGCTCGGTGAACTGGAGGCGTACAAACGCGACGCTGTCTCGCGCACACTGCTCAAGGACTTCCTGCTTGTCCATGGCCGTCCTTCCCCTGTATTCCGGAGCGAGTGTCATACCCTGATCCTTCCGCACGGAGGTACCGACGGTCGCCAGTGTATAGCGTGCCCCGGATGATCCCTCCCCGGTCCCGGGGCCCCGGAGAGGGCCGCTGGAAAATCCCCCGCAACGTGCGGGCAATGGGCTGGACGAGCCTGGTGAACGACGCCGCGTCCGAGCTCCTCTACCCGGTCCTGCCGCTGTTTCTGGTGACCACGCTGCACGCCCCCGTGGCGGCCGTCGGCCTCGTCGAGGGGGCCGCCGGAGCGGCGTCGCAGATCGTGGGCTACGTCGTGGGCCGGCGGTCGGACCGGATCCACCGGCGCCTGCCCTTCGTGTGGGCCGGGTACACCCTCTCGAACATCGCAAAGCCGCTCGTCGCCCTCGCCCCGGCCTGGGGCTGGGTGCTCGGCGCGCGCGTGCTCGACCGGGTCGGCAAGGGCGTCCGCACCGCCCCGCGCGACGCGCTTCTGCGCGACTCCTCCGATCCGGACCGGGCCGGCGCGACGTTCGGCTACCACCGCTTCATGGACTCGGCTGGAGCCACGGTCGGGCCGCTCCTCGCCCTCGCGCTGCTGGCCGCCGGGCTGTCGCTGCGGCAGGTCATCGCCGTGTCGATCGTTCCGGCCGTCCTCACGATGTTCGCGCTTCGCGCCGTGCGCGAGGCGGCCCCGCGCGAGGCGCCCCGCAGCGCACCGCCGCCGACCCGCGACCTGCCGCGCGCGTTCTGGGCGTTCAGCGCGGCCTGGGTGGTGTTCTCGCTCGGGAACTCGGCCGACGTCTTTCTGCTCCTGCGGGCCCACGACCTGGGCCTCTCGGCGACGGCCGTCGTGCTCGCCTACGCGGTCTACAACACGCTCTACTCAGGCCTCTCGTGGCCGCTCGGCCACCTGTCCGACCGCATCGGCCGGCGGCGGCTGCTCGTGTCGGGGCTCATCGTGTTCGCGGCCGTCTACACCGGGTTCGGGCTCGCGAACGGGACGCTCGTTCTCTGGCCGCTCTTCGCGCTCTACGGGTGCTACATGGCGGCGACCGACGGCGTCGCCCGGGCGCTCGTCGCCGACCTCTCGCCGACCGCCCTCCGGGCGACCGCCCAGGGCACGTTTCGCCTCCTGACCGGCAGCTCGGAGGTCGTCGCCAGCATCGTCGCCGGAGTGCTCTGGTCGCGCGTCGCGCCCGGCGCGGTGTTCGCGCTGGGAGCCGGTGCGGCGATGGCCGGGCTGACCGTCATGCTCGGTTGGAGCCGGCCAACGGCCGCGGGCTAGAATCTCGCGCCGAAATGCGGGCGCGCACCCTTCCGGTGCTGGCCGCGGCATCCGCGGTCGGCGTTACGAGCCTGGCCTGGCCTGCGACCGCCGACGCCCACGCGATCGGCACCGTGACCTACCAGTTCCCGGTGCCGCTGTGGCTGTACGTCATGGCCGGTGCGATCGCCGTCGCCGCGTCGGTGCCCGCCGCCGCGCTCGCCGACGAGCGGATCGGGAGCCATCTGGGGCCAAACCTCTACCGCCCCGGCTCGGGCCGGCTCGTGCGCGCCGCACAGATCGTCTCGGCCGTGCTCCTCGTCGAGATCGTGGCCGCGGGCCTCTTCGGCTCGCAGGAGTTCGCGTCCAACCCGGCGACGGTGCTGCTCTGGGTCGACCTGTGGGTCGGGCTCGGCCTGGTCGCCGCTGTCTTCGGGCCGGTCTGGGACCTGGTCAACCCGCTCCGCCTCCTGGGCGACCTCGTCGACCGGGTGAGCCCCGAGCCTCCCGTCGCCTACCCGGAGCCGCTCGGCCAGTGGCCGGCGGTCGCGGCCCTCGCGATGTTCGGGTGGACGGAGCTGGCGTGGCCGGGCGGGAGCCATCCGTTCGACATGGCGCTGGTGGTCGTCGTCTACGTGCTCGTCCAGTTCGTCGGGATGGCGCTCGTCGGACCCGACGTCTGGCTCGAGCGGGCGGAGCTCTTCACCGCGTTCAGCCGGCTCATGGCCCGGGTCTCGCCGCTCGAGTGGTACGTCGTCTCGGACCGGCCGTGTCCGGCCGACCTGCACGACCCGGGCGAGGTCGTCGGATGCGCCGCGTGCTGGCGGCAGGTCGCACCGGAGGAGCGCGGCATCCGCTGGCGGGGCTTCACGGCGGGGACGTGGCGCGAGCTTCCGCTCCTGCCCGGCGGCGCTCCGATGATCGTCGTCCTGCTGTCGATCGTGCTCTTCGACGGGTTCGCCGAGACGATGCGGTTCACGGTCGTCGCCCAGTGGATCCATCGCCATTGGACATCGCTCCCCGACACCGGCCTGCGGACCCTGATGATGGTCGCCTTCGTCGTGCCTCTCGCGTTGGTGTTCGCCCTCGTCGCCGCCGCCGTCGGCCGGCGCGGTCGCGGCTACCGCGACGCCGTGGCCCGGTACGCGCCGACGCTGATGCCGATCGTCGCCGTCTACTTCGCGGCCCACTACCTGCTCTACCTCGTCACCTACGGGCAGCTCACCTGGAAGGTGATCATCGATCCGCTCGAGCGAGACTGGGTGCCCGACCTCGGGATCTGGACCGGCTATCCCTCGGGCGCCGCGTGGGCGTTCCAGGTGACGATCATCGTGCTCGGGCACGTGTGCGCGATCTTCGCGGCCCACCGGATCGCACTGCGGGTCGTGCCGCGCGGGCGGGCGGCCGTCCTGGTGCAGGCGCCGCTGATCGCGCTCATGATCGTCTACACGGTGTTCGGGCTCTGGATCCTCGGTCAGGCGTATTCGAGCTGAGAGCTAGACGTCCTCGGACGCGGCGGCCAGCTCCGACGCGACCTCGCAGACGTCGCGGTTCGCGTTCCACACCTGCTCCTGCCGCTCCGCCCCGGTGCCGTTCTCGAGGATCAGCTCGATGCCGGCCAGCGCCTCCGCGCAGCCGAGGTCCCGGCTGATCGGCTTCAGCTCCCGCAGGCGCCGCTTCACGAGCGTCCGCGCCTGCATCTTCACGCGCTTGCCCGCCGACAGGTCCATCAGGGGGGCATCGAGGCCATAGCGCGCCGCCAGCCACTTGTTCTCGGCCATCAGCATGCGGTGATACGAGAGCACCGGCTCCCCGGCCTGGAAACGGTCGAGCAGGAGCTTCACCAGGCACTGCACGTAGGCGGCCAGCGCGACCGTGTCCTCGATGCGGGTCTGGCAGTCCATGACGCGCACCTCGAGGGTGCCGAACCGCGGATGCGGGCGGACGTCCCACCAGAGGTGCGTGTAGTCGCCGATCGCGCCGGTGGCCTCCATGAAGCCGACCGCGTTGGCGTAGTCCTCGTAGCTCTCGAAGCGCGGCGGCAGCCCGCTGCGCGGGAAGGCGGCGAAGATCATCGCCCGGGTCGAGGCCAGGCCCGTGCGCTCCGCGCGCCAGAACGGCGAGTTCGCCGAGAGCGCGAGCAGCACGGGAAGCTCGATGAGGACGCCCTCCATGACCGCCAGGCACGCCTCTGGCGTCGGCACCGCCACGTGGACGTGCATGCCGAAGACGAGCTCGCGCCGGGCGACGTACTGGAGCATCTCGACGAGCGCCCGGTACCGGTCGCGGGCGGTGATCTTCTGGTGCTCGTAGAGCGAGAAGGGATGCGTGCCGGAGGCGGCGAGGCGCATCCCCAACGCCCGGGCGTGCTCGGCGACGTAGCGCCGGATGTGGCGCAGATCGGCCTCGGCGGCCGGCACGTCCTCGCAGACGACCGTCCCCGATTCGAGGACGCACTGCATGAGCTCGGGCTTCAGCCGGTCGGCGAACTCGCTCTCGGCCGCCTTCTCGAGCAGGGGCTCGACACCGGACACGAGGTCGAAGCTCTCCGGGTCGACGAGCATGTACTCCTCTTCGACTCCCACGGTGAGCGGTGGCCCCGCGCCGAAGCGGTGATCGAGGACGCTGGAGCGCGTCCCTCCCTTGCCCCCTCCGGCGGCGTGCAACATGGAGCCGTGTTTGTACCCCATTTCGAGGCGCTTGCCAACGCCGGCACTACTATGGGCAGAGGCCGAAGTGGCGGAACGGTAGACGCACGCGACTCAAAATCGCGCGGCCGAGAGGCCGTGTGGGTTCGACTCCCACCTTCGGCACCTCCCGCAGGAGCGCCGCGCGATGACCGGACGCCTCACCCGCGGCGGACGGCCAGGATGAAGAAGGCGGGACGTCACCCCGCCCCCTCTCCTGGCCCTCCACGGTTAGCTCCCTAGCGGGTCGCGTTTCGGGCGGCGTCCTTGGCGGAGTCCGCGGCGTCCTTGGCGGAGTCCCGGGCGTCCTTGATGTCGCCTTTTGCCTGGTCGGCCTTGCCTTCGGCGCGGCGTTTGTCGTCGTCGGTCAGGTCGCCTTGGGCTTCCTTGAGCTTGCCCTTTGCCTTGTCGAATAGGCTCATGTCGTACTCCAATCGGGTGGAGAAACCTGGGTGGTCGGGACGAAGAGCGCCGGACCACGCGCCGAGATGGGACTCCCCGGCGCGTGACCCAGCAGGTCTCCGTTTACGCGGTGGTAGGGACGCCGCCGGCGAGCTTCTCGGAGATGGTGGTCACCATCTCGAGGGCCGCCTGCTCCTGCTTGAGGTTCTCCGTCAGGAGCGTCGCGGCCTTGTCCTCGCCCAGCGCCTCGGCCATGGTGACCAGGCCGGTGTATGCGGCGATTTCGTAGTGCTCGGTGCGTGCCGCCGCACCGGTGAGGAACATGTCCAAGACGTCCGGGCTCGGACTCTCGTCGGAGACGAACTGGTCATGCTCCTTCTTGATGCCCTCGATCCCGGGGCACTTCTCAGCCTTGGGCTGCTCGCCGAGTGCCTCGAACGCGGCCTCCACGTTCTCGACGTGGCCCTCGGTCTCGGCGAGATGCTTCTCGAGCGCGGCAACCAACTGCGAGTCGGTGGCCTCTTCTGCCAGCTTCGGCAGCGTCTTTACGAGCATCCTCTCGGCGTACAGAATGTCGCCGAGTTCGTGCATGAATAGATCGCGAGACTTGTCCATTCGTCCCTTCTGTCGGATACCTGTCACCCAAGTCGTTCCCTTCCGGCCGCGCGCCGAAACGAGGCCAGCCGAAATCCCGGAGCTAACCCGTCTCCGTGATCGGGTCGATCACATGCTCGCGCACCTTCTGCCCGAGCCGCTCCGCCGCGGACGGATCGTCGTCCTCTGACGACGTCGCGACCTCCACCGAGACGATCGCGTGCGGCGAGTATGACTTGGCCGTCTCGGGGATCACGAACCACTGCGTGTTCACGATCGCTCGGCGGATCTCCTCCAGCGTCTCGGCGACCGATCCGTCGTCGCGAACAGGCCACCGGTAGTGGTAACCATCACTGAAGGCGACCCGGACGTAGTGATCCTGACTCGACGTCATACGGGAAGACACCCCACTGGCGGGCTGTCCGGCTATGACCCGTCCGGCAACGACACGTCGATCGTACCCGTGCCCTGACACAGCGGGCACCTCGTACCATCGTTGGCCACGCCGCTCCCACCGCACATCGTGCACGTATCGTTCGGGATCGCGACCGCGCCGTCGTCTTCGTCCGCCATACGCCAAACCATGCCCGATGGCGTGGTCCTGCAAACCATCGGTCGGCAACGCCTACGTAAACGCGCGCTTCGCAGCGTCGATTCGAAACGGTTCGAGCCTGCTCCGCTGGTCGCGGGCGCGCTGGATCAACACATCCAGGTCGACTCCAAGGTCAACCGAAAGAACCTTGAGAGCTCGCCAACCCGCGAGCTTGCCCTCGATCCCCAAGGCCAGCGCTTCCGTCTCCATGAGGCGGCTCAGATCTTCGCTGGCCGTGCTGTCGAACTTGATCCTGCTGGCTTTCTCCAGCAGCCAGCCGGCTGCCTTCTTCACGGCGCTGGGAGGAATTCCGAGAGTCTCGAACACCTGCTCGAGTTCGCCTCTATCCGCCTCGACGTCTTGCTGCAGCTCGGCGAGATAGGCGGCGAACTCGACATCGTCGTGCGTCGAGCGGAGCTTGTCGATAAGCTCGATCGCAGCCTCGGAGCCGGCCAGATGGTCGTTCAGGTATGCACCGAGGGGCGTCGAACCAGACACACGGCTCGGGTACCCCGCCGCCTGCGTACCCAAACCGCATGGCGGTGCCCACGAGGGCCGACCGGCTCCCGTCGAGCCAGTGGCAGGCTCAGACTGTCCCTGGTCGCCCAACAGTTGCCCGGTGAGCGGGAGCCGCGGCCTCGAGTTGGCCGGCCACCTGCAAGAGCAGATCTTCGCGGCCGAGCGGGGCGACGAGTTGGCATCCGATCGGAAGGCCGTCGGCCGAGCGGTCGCCCGGGATGCTGATCGCCGGCTGGCCCGTCACGTTGAACGGGATCGCAAAGCACCAGATCGACTGAAACATCGGGAGGATCGAGAGCGGCGCGTCGGCCGGCGGGACCAGCGACTCGAGCGGAAGCGGAGGAGTCGCGGTGGCGGGCGTGAGCAGAAGGTCGAATCCCTCGGTCCACCAAGTCGATATCCGGGCTGTGTACGCACGTTCCCAGATCTGGCTTTGGGCGTACTGGTCATTCGTGACCGCCGCGCCCTCAGCCGCCATTGCCCAGGTGTACGGCTCGACATCTGCCGCCACGAGCGGACGCCCAATCGTGGCCGCCAGGCCGTCGAGCACGACCTTCATCTCCCGCGTCATCACGGCGTGCGAGTGGGTCGCGAACTCGTCGTCGAAGAGCGCCGCCGGACCGGCCCGTTCGACGTTGTGGCCGAGCGACTCCAGGAGCGCCCCGATACGCTCGGCCGCGTGGACGCACTCCGGATCGACGTCGATCGCCCCCGCGTCGACGTGGGTCATGAGCCCGATCCGCAGCGGGCCAGGCTCGCCGAGGCCACCGTAGGCAGCGCCGGATGACGGCAGTTGGTAGACGTCCGTCTCCGTCGCGCCGGCCACGGCGTCGAGGACGGCGGCGCAGTCCCTCACGCTGCGGGTGATCACGTGCTCCACCATGTTCGGGTCGACAAGCGGCACCGTCGACGTCCGGCCGCGCGACGGCTTGAGACCCACCACGCCGCACCACGCGCTCGGGATCCGGATCGAGCCGCCAACGTCACCGGCATGCGCGACCGGCACCATGCCGGCCGCGACCGCCGCCGCGGCACCGCCGCTCGATCCACCGGAGGATCGGGACGTGTCCCAGGGGTTCCGCGTCGGCCCGAACGCGAGCGGCTGAGTCGTCGGTTGGATCCCGAACTCGGGCAGGTTCGTCTTGCCGACGAACACGAATCCGGCATCACGAAACCGTGCCCCGAGCACCGTGTCGGCCGGGGCGGCCGAGGAGAGGCTGCGAAGCAGACCGCTTCCGGCGTAGAGCGGGAGGCCGGCGAGGCACGCGCCGGCGTCCTTGAGCAGGAACGGCACGCCCTGAAACGGCCCCGGCGCAGACGCCGTCGAGAGCGCGAGCTCGAACAGCGGCGTCACGACGGCGTTGATCACCGGGTTCACCGCCTCGATCCGGGCGATCGCGGCCGTCACGAGGTCGGCCGAGGAGACGGCTCCTTCGCGCACAAGCCGCGCCTGGCCGACCGCGTCCTCGAGCGTCACGCGGAGGTCGGGGGTCACGCCCCCAATCCGGCCGCGCGATCCATCCGCTCGCGTGCGCGAATCACGATCCGGGTCACCTCGCCCAGCTCCTCGCCGCGGCTCACAAACGTCGGCACGCTGAACGTCACGAGCGCGCCTTCGGAGCCCTCCACGGTAACGGCCAGCGAGTCCTCGCCGTCAGGCTCTATCGAGCGATAACGCCAACCCGGAGCGTCGGGCACACTGATGCTGCCGTCCGCGCCAAACGGAGAGTTGCGTGGGGTGTCCATCGAGCTCTCGTGCCCACATGTGGGCGCACCCAAACGATCCAACACGCGCGGTTCGCCGCTGGTTAGCAGGGGCGCCGCCTGGGTATCGAACCGTCCGACATCAATCCCAAGGCGAAGGAGAAGACATGCTGATCGAAATCCTGGTCATTCTGGCGATCATCGCGCTGGCGCTCTTCATTTGGCGCAACATGGTCGGTCGTAGGGTCTAGGGAGCGAACATCGGCCTCGGAACGTCGATCACCCGGGTCTCATTGATCCCTTCCGCCACGGCCGGCCGCCGGAGCGAAATGACACTCGTCGAGCGTTAGCTCGCTTTGGACTCCCTTGGTGGTTGGCAGTCGACCGAACGTGTGCTTGAGACCGGCGCGTTCGAGTCGTGTGATCGCGTCGTGTTTTCGGAGGCTCGGGTCGAGGCGTCCGAGGCGGGCGCGCGGTGGCTCGGCGTTACGTACTGGACGGCCGTCGATGCCGTCACTCGCGGCGGCGTCCGGGCTTCCTGGACCGGCGAGGGCGGACTGCTCAGACTTCTCGGTGGCGTCACGCTCCTGCGCTTCGGCCCGCCGGAGCTCGACGCCGATGACGGGCTGGTGTCGTGCCGGTACTCGATCGAGGGCGGCCTGCTCGCGCTGCGGGCGGGCGGCTGGGTCACGCTGCAGCAACGATCGAGCGGTGACGAGCACGAGGTAAGCGTCCAGGTCACGGGGTACCTGCCGAGACTCGCGCCGCGGGCCGGGTCGCCGCCGTGGGCGGGCATTCTGTACGCGAAGGGTCAGCGGCCGTTTCATGCCGCCGTCAGTCGGCGCTACTTCCAGCTGCTCGAGCAAGCGGGCGCGAGGTGAGGGTCACGGTGTTCGGTGCAACGGGAGTGATCGGGCAGGCGCTTCTCCCACTGCTGATCGGCGAACACGACGTCGCCGCCGTCTCAAGAAACCCCCATGAGCCCGCTGACGGCATGCGATGGGTCAGGGCCGATGCGGCCACAGGATCCGGAGTCGCCGAGGCGGTGGACGGCGCAGACATCGTCTACTACCTCGTTCACTCACTGGGCACCCCTGACTTCGCGCGTCAGGACCAGGCGGCCGCAGCGAACGTCGCCGGATGCGCGGCTCCGGCTGGGGTGAAGCAGATCGTCTACCTCGGTGGCCTCGGCGAGGACGAACCGTCGACCTCACCGCACCTTCGAAGCCGTCGCGAGACGGGCCAGCGTCTCGCCGCCGAAGGCGTGCCGGTCACGACGCTGCGCGCGGCAATGGTGATCGGAGCGGGCAGCGCGGCGTTCGAGACCATCATCGGGCTGGTCAAGCGGCTGCCCGTGATGATCACTCCCAGCTGGGTTTCGACGCCGACTCAGCCGATCGCGCTCGAGGACGTCGCACGCTATCTGGCGGGTGTTGCGGGCAACCCGGCCACCGGGGGCCAGACGTTCGATGCCGGCGGCCCCGAGGTGATGACCTACAGGCAGATGATCGAGCGGATCGCCGTACTCCTCGGCAGGAAGCCCCGAATCGTTGAAGTGCCGGTGCTCACACCGGCGCTCTCGGCGCTCTGGCTCGAGCTCGTCACGCCGGTCAACTCGGCCGTGGCACGCCCGCTCGTCGAAGGTCTCCGCAACCCGACGATCGCCCGCGACCAGCGCATCCGAGAGCTGATCCCCTTCGATCTCACGCCATTCGACGACGCGGCGCGACGGGCACTGCAACGCTGACCGGGTCTGGGGGAATCCGATGAACGAACCAGCTAAGCCCCACCGAGCTACGCCGCGCCGGCGACGGCCGCCGACCAGTCGGTTCATCGACCAACTCACGGATGCGCTGGGCGACGAGAAGGCGTTCGCGATCGCGGCTGTCCTTGTGTGTGCCGCGACCGTTCTCGGCTTGATGACAAGACGGCTTGGCGATGTGGCATCAGTCGCCACCCTGGTCACGTTCGTAATGGTGTTCGCCGTACAACACACGTCCAGCCGCGAAGCGCGAGCGTTGAACGTGAAGGTGGACGAGCTCATCCGGGCGACCAACGCCCGCAACGATCTCATTGGGGTGGAGGATGAGAGCCACCGTCAGCTGGACGAACGCAGCCGACATCTGTTGGACGAGCGCGCCGCCCCTGAGCAATCTCGCAAGCCCTAGCGTGGAAGACGTCAGAACCGTCCGAACGCTGTTTCACCCGGCCCCGGGAGACGCGAACGACCCGGCAGCTCGATCGACTGGTTCGGTGAGCGGCGCGTGACCATGCCGTTCTCCCCGATGTAGAGTCGCCGTGATGGCGCGTGGTCGTTGACCCCGCTGTTCGCCGCGTCTTGCAGCCCGACCTTCGGCACTCGGGCCAGGAGAGGAGCGATGGTCGACTACACGGTTCTCGGAGTGGCGGCCCTCGGTGTGTTGGGCACGCTCGGCGCCGGCCTGATCGGATTCGCCGGTCCGAGCTGGAATGAGCAACGGATCCAACGGGCCCGCGACAAGAGGGATGCGCGAAAGGCGCTCCGCCTGATCGGCTTTGAGATCTTCGATCTGACGATCCCGCTCCAGCAGCTCTCCGAGCAGGTCGAGCATGCCGATCGCATGCGAACCGTGCAGTTGATCATCGCGAGGCTGCCGGATGAGACCAGCGAGTGGCACCGCCACAAGGACGAGTTCGCCCTCCTCGTGACCGATCAGACGGGCTGGCGGCTCGTCGCGGCGTTTTACTCGGTCCTGAGCCAGTTCGCGGCGTTCTCCGAGGACACCACTCCGGAGCTGCTGGAGCCGCTGATGACACAGCTGCCTCGGATCCTCGAGGTCAGCGAGACCGCGCAGGCGCACCTCACGTCGCTGCTCGTCGACGACCACTGAGACGGTACGACCGGGTTTGAGCGTCGTCACTCGGTGATGAGGCCGACCCCGAGCGCGCGAGCCATAGCCGGCGCGAGGGTCAGCATCGGCTCCAGCTCCATCGAGGTGCCGCGCAGGCCCTCGACCCCCTCGACGTCGTCCATCCTGCACCGGCGGAACTCGGACCGCGAGAACTCGGCGTGGCCGAAACCGGCGCCGCGCAGGTCGCAGTCGTGGAACCGAACCCAGTCTCCGCGCACGCCGGTGAAGTCCGCCTCGCGCAGGACGCAGTCCTCGAACGTGACCCGTTCGAGCCTGGCGTGCCGGAACGACGCCATGTCGGCGCCGCACGCCCGCCAGACGCAGTCGCGGATCTCGGTCTCGGCGACCTGAAGCCCGGTCAGCCTCCCGCCCTCCACGAGCACACGGGTGAGCGAGCCGCCGCGGAACGTCGTGTTCGCGAGCTTCGCATGCTCAAAGACCGCGTCGCGAACGACAGCGTCGACGAGCACCGATCCCGTGAAGTCGGCGTCGCGTAACAGCACCTCCGTGAACTGGACCGCCGCCGGCCGGGCATCCGCGGCCGCGAGCCCGCGGACATCGCGCGCGACGAGCTCGTCTCCGTCCTCGATCGGGCCCGGAGCCTCGTCGACGGCGAGCGAGCTCGGCAGGCGTGGCGGGTCCGGATGGCGGTCGGCCGGCATCCGGCGAGACTAGCCGCCGGCGAGAGGCGCCCGTACCCTCGAAGTGGCGCAGCGATTCCGGCTGGGCCGGGCTTTCGGAGGGGGAACGGAATGAATCGAACACGGCGGCGACGGGCGTCACGGGGCCGGCGACGGCGACGATCCCGATCAGCTGATTGGGGCTACCGGGCGGCGGGCCAGGCGTAGTCGGGCGGCAGGAGGTCGAGCAGGTCAGACACCCGCAGCCGGCCGCCGGGACGCAGGTGCCGCGATGCATGCACCTGATACGTGTTGCGTCGCCCGACCCTGCGGCGGGTGACGAACCCACCGGCCACCAGGTCGCGCAGGATCATCTGCGCCGCCCGCTGGCTGATGCCGATGTCGTTGGCGACGTCGGCGAGCCTGATATCGGGGTCATGCGCGATCCGGAGCAGCACGGCGCTGTGATTCGTCAAAAAGCGCCAGTTTGCTCGGCCGCCACCGCCTGGACAGCCGGAGTCATCCATGTCGCGCGGCATCCTAGCGTTGCCTCAAGACGAAGGACTTGGGACCAGCTAGTCCACAGCGAGCTACTCGCGCGAGTCGCCGCGCAGGATCTCGAACGTCTCGCGGAGGCCGAGCTCGTGGATCCAGTCGCCCAGGATGGCGGCGTCGACACCGGCTCGCTCCAGCGCGAGCACCTGGTCACGATTGCGGATGCCGCCCTCCGACAGCACCGCCTTCCCCGCCGGCACCTCCTCGAGCAGCGAGAACGTCCGCTCCAGGTCGAACCCGCGGTCCTCGAGATGGTTCTGCACGAGGAAGGAGTCCGGGTCGAGCAGCTCGAGCGCGAGCTCGATCTCCTCCTCCTCCGCAACCTCGACGACGACGTCCAGCCCGAGCTCGCCGGCCACGGTGTGCATCCGGACGAAGTCGTCGTCGTCCCCGTCGAAGGCGGCGGCGATCAGGACGACGCCGTCGGCCCCGCCGAGCCGGCTCTCGTAGAGCTGGTACGGATCGATGAGCACGCCCTTGTGCAGCACCGGCAGCCGCGTGGACTCGAGGCCGGGCGGGACGGCTTCGGCGGCGATCGCGAGACCCGCGACGCCGGCGTCCTGCGCCGCCGCCAGGAGGCCCGGGTCGGCATTCGTGATCCGCAGCACGAACGAGATCTCCTCGCCGACCACGCCCTCGGTGAACGGGCGGATCGCCTCGAGATGGAGCACCGCCTCCTCGAGCACGGGAAGCGGCCGGCTGCCGCGGCGCTCCTCGACGGCGCGCCTGCTCGACGAGATCAGCCGATCAAGCGACGGCATCGGCGATCAGCACAGGGGGATCGGGTGGCCGGAGGGATGTGACCGCTCCGGATGGTCGGTCTCGACCGGTAAGGGAGGCATCAACGGCGCCAGTGTATCTCAGACGCCGAGCCGGTCGAGCTCGGCGGAGTCGCGCCTCCAGTGCGGGCGCACGCGGACCCGGAGATCGAGGTAGACGTCGGTGCCGAGCACCGCCTCGACGCCGGGCCGCGCGGCGGTGCCGATCGCCTTCACCATCGCGCCGCCCCGGCCGACGAGGATCCGCTTCTGCGACTCGGTCTCGCAGATCAGCCGAAGCTCGACCACCGTCCGGGCGCCTCGCCGCGAGCGAACATCGCCGACCTCGACCGCGACCGCGTGGGGCACCTCCTCACGCGTGAGCCGAAGCGCCTGCTCGCGCACCAGCTCCGCGATGCGATCGGCGACGGGCTGGTCGGTCGTGACGTCGTCCGGGAAGTAGGCGGGCCCCGGAGGCAGGAGCGCGGCGAGCTCGGCGAGGAGCTCCTCGACGCCCTCGCCCTTGAGCGCGCTCACCGGATGGATCGACCGGGCGTCCCCCAGCGCTGCCGCCGCGGCCAGCGCGGGCAGCACCCGGTCCGGCCCCAGGCCGTCGGTCTTGTTCACCGCGATCACGCACGGCGCCGAGCCGGGCCGCAGCAGGCGCTCGGCGATGTAGCGATCGCCGGGGCCGAGCTGCACGCGGCCGTCGAGCATGAGCACGGTCGCGTCGGCGTCGGCGAGGGCGGCGTCCACTCCGCGCTGCATCCGCTCGGTGAGCCGGTCGAACGGCTTCTGGAACCCCGGCAGATCGGCGAGGATCAGCTGATAGCCCGGCCGGCTGACCACGCCGAGCGCGCGCCGGCGCGTGGTCTGGGGCGTCGTCGAGACCGCCGCGACGTGCTCGCCGACCAGGGCGTTCACGAGCGTCGACTTGCCGACGTTCGGGCGCCCCGCCAGGGCGACGATCCCGGAGCGGTGCTCCTCGACGCTCACGGCTCGAAGCGGTCGGGCAGAAGCTCGGCGGCGGTCGTGGCGACGACCTCGCCGCCGCTCCGGTAGACGACGGTCATCGACGGCGAGAACTCGGCCAGCACCTGCCGGCACGCGCCGCACGGCGGGGCCGACCCCGCCTCCGCGTGGACGGCGATCGCCGAGAAGTCGCGCAGGCCCGCGCCGACGGCCGCGAAGACGGCGTTTCGCTCGGCGCACGACGTGAGGCCGTACGACGCGTTCTCGACGTTGACTCCAAGGATGGGCTCGCCGCCGCCGGCGGGAAGGAGGGCGGCGCCGACGGGGAACTCGGAATAGGGCGCGTAGGCCTGCCGGGCGGCGGCGCGGGCCGTCTCGTACAGGCGAAGCTCGTCGTCGGTGGGAGGCCGCATCCCTGCGATCGTAGCGGCGGCCCGGCTCAGGGAGCGGGCAGCGTCGTCCCGCCGGGCGCCGGGAGGACGGTCGTCCCGCCCGTCGACTGAGCCGGTGTGGCCGGGGCGCTCGACGCGGGCGGCGTCGTCGACAGCGAAGGCGGCGACGACGACGGTGTCCGCGTCCGGTGCTTCCGTCGCGGATGGGCCGCCGCGCGGCGGTGCTTGCGCGGCTTCGCCGAGGCGCGGTGCGCCGGGTGCGGGGCCGGGTCGGATGCGGGTGTGAGCGCGGTGACGGGAACCGTCGTGGGCGCCGACCGGTGCGCGCCCTCGTCGGCATGTGGTCCGGGTACGACCAGCCCCAGCCCGACGAAGCCGGCGGCGACAGCAACCGCGACGCGGCTTGCGATCCGCCGGCGGCGGCCCGGATCACGGCTCGCGGCGCGCTCCATGGCGTCGAGCTCGTCGTCGGCGAAGATCCCGCTCAGGCCGGGTGGCTCGGCGCCGCTCGCCGCAGCCGCCTCGGTGCCGGTGCGCTCGAGATCGTCCAGGCACTCCCCCAGCGAGCCGAACCCGGCGGTCGCGGCGCGCTCGGCCCAGGCAAGCAGGCCGTCGGGGATGTCGCGCCGCGCCATGAGGGCATCGAGCAGGCGCGAGAGCATGCGCTGGCCGCCGCCCGTGGGAGCCTCGGGGTCGGCTCCGGGCAGTGGCAGGAGCGGCCTCTCGAGGAACGGCGTGGGGCCCGGGCCGACGGCGAAGTCGTCGACGCCCGCCAGCTCCGGCTCGAACCCGGCGGCGGCGACCCGTTCGACGAGCCGGCCGAACCCCAGCACGAGTCGGGCCGCGTCGGCCGGGCCGGGATGGCGCATCGCCCGCCACCGCACCACGGGCACGCCAAGGCTCGGGGGGAGCGCCAGGTACCAGTGGCCGCGGTGGCGGCCGAAGTCGAGCACGCCGCACACCTCGCCGCAGGCGATGCCGCGCCAGCGCGCGACCGCGGCCGCGAGGGCGTCGTCGTCCCAGGCGCTCGTGAGGAAGACGAGCCGCACCTGGCTCGCCCGGCCGGAATGGGTGTCGAGGGCGTCGATCGGCCCGCTCGGGTTGCCGGCGAGCGCGGTCGGGCTGACGAGGTAGCGGTCGGCGACGATGTTCGAGGACGGCGGGGAGGCGGCCATGCCCCCAGCGTACGCACGCACCCGTCACATGACGACGGCCTGACCGTCACAAGTCCGTGACACGTGGCAACGCGGGGGAACCCAGGGTTCCCCCGCGGGCCCCCTCCTTAAGGGGTGCCGAAGTGTTCGCAGCGCTCCGGCGAAGAGCGCGGTCTTCGCCGGAACCTCGACCCTAGGGTGCGTGTGCCGGGCACCTGCAACAGGTTCTCCGCGGCCTGAGAAGACCTGCACATCGAGCGCTTCGGCCACTTCGAATCTGGCCCTGTCCGCAGCGCGACGCCGAACGCCACAACGCCGACGTGTACGACACTCGGCGACAGCTCTAAAGATCCGTCGGCCTCGCTAGGAAAAAGCTTGGAAGATCGCGGCTGTGACCATCGCGCCGAGGACGCCGCCGTACACCACCTCGAGCGTCGTGTGGACCTGCGCCTCGACCCGGGTCTGGACGACGAGCAGCGCCATCATGAAGACCAGCGTCGAGACGAGCACCTGGTTCTCGTACGACTGCGTGATGAACGTGACCGCCGCCCACCCGCCGAAGGCGACGGCTGCGTGGCCCGACGGAAGCCCGCCGCGGAGCGGCGTGCCGGTGCCGAACCGAGCCTTGATCGCGATCACCAGCATGATCACGACGGCGATCGCGATCACCGTGATGTGCGGCGGAGAGTGCTTGACCGTGTCGATCGCCCGGCTCGAGGGGTTGCGGAGGCGCGGGCCGAACACGAGGTAGCCGACGAACACGGCGTTGACCGCCGCGACGAGGACCGCGCCGGCGGCGATGTCCTTCGCCGCCCGGGCGACCGGGTCGAACGTGCTCGTCGCCAGGTCGATCGCCTTCTCGAGCGCCGTGTTGAACATCTCGGCGATCAGGACGAACGAGACCGAGAGCATCAGCGCGAGCATCTCGAAGCGGCTGGCTCCGAGGACGACGCCGAGGGGGAGCACCGCCAGCGCGACGATGAAGTGGATGCGCATGTTGCGCTGCGTGCGGACCACGTAGATGACGCCCTCGAAGGCGTAGTTGAAGCTCGAGACCAGGCTGCCGGCCTCGCGCCGCGCGGCCGAGAACGGCGCCGACCGGCGCGCGTCCTGGCGCGTCTCGTCGCCGTTACGAAGGACGGACGGCAACCGGCTCGACCCCCTCGAAGATGGCCTGTTGGCGGCGGAGCATGTCTCCGTTATCGGCCTCGTGGTCATATCCCACGAGGTGCAGCGCGCCGTGCACGAGAAGCAGCGCGATCGGCGTCCCGTCGGCCTCGGCGCGCTCGGGGCACACGACGACGTCGCCCAGCTGGCGCGGGAGCCCGTCGGGCAGCGCGTCGCGGCCGTCGAGCGGGAACGACAGCACGTCGGTCGGCTCGTCGCGGCCGCGGTGGGCGGAGTTCAGGGCGGCCATCTCGGCGGGATCCACGATGACGACACCGACCTCGCCGGTCGTCACGCCCTCGGCCCGCAGGGTCGCGGCCACCGCCGCCCGCGCGGCATCCTCGTCGACCGCATGCCCGCTTCGGTTCTCGACCTCGACCTGCACCGTCATTCGCGTGCGCCTTCGCCGGTCTGCTCGGCGTGCTCGGCGTATGCGCTCACGATCCGCTGGACGAGCTTGTGGCGGACGACGTCCGCGTCCGAGAAGCGCACGAAGGCGACGTCCGGCACGCCGTCCAGCACGCGCATGACGTGCATCAGCCCCGAGCGCTGGTCGCGGGGCAGGTCGATCTGGGTGATGTCGCCCGTGACCACGACGCGCGATCCGAACCCGAGCCGCGTCAGGAACATCTGCATCTGCTCGGGGCTCGTGTTCTGGGCCTCGTCGAGGATGATGAACGAGTCGTTCAGCGTGCGGCCGCGCATGAAGGCGAGCGGCGCGACCTCGACCATCCCCTTGTCCATGTACGACGCGAGCCGCTCGGCGTCCAGCATGTCGTGGAGGGCGTCGAACAGCGGCCGCAGGTACGGGTCGACCTTGGCGAGGAGGTCGCCGGGGAGGAACCCCAGCCGCTCGCCCGCCTCGACGGCCGGCCGCGTCAGGATGATCCTCGCCACCTCGCGCTCCCCGAGTGCCGCCACCGCGAGCGCGATCGCAAGGTAGGTCTTGCCGGTGCCGGCCGGCCCGATGCCGAAGGTGACGGTGTTCGCGCGGATCGCGTCGACGTACCGCTTCTGCCCGATCGTCTTCGGCGAGACCTGCTTGCCGCGATGGGTCCACACGACGTCGTGCAGCACGTCGACGGCCCTGCCGTCCTCGGTGAGCACCCCGGCGACCGCGTCGACGGTCTGCGGCCCGACGCTCACGCCCTCGGCGACGAGCTGCGCCAGCTCGACCATGACCGACCGGGCCCGCTCGACCGCGTCGTCGTCGCCGTCCAGCGTGAGCTCGTTCCCGCGCAGATAGGCCTCGACGCCCGATCGCTCGGCCAGCGCGCGCAGCATCGCATCGCGGTCGTTCCCGAGCTCGGTCGCAAGATCGTTCTCAACCGAGAGTTTCACTCGTCCCATGCCCGCGGAAGTGTAGATTCCAGGGGGGGATGGAAACGCTGCGGTTGATCCTGGGCTCCAAGGCGTTCGCCACGATCGCCGGCGGATCCCTGCTCATGATCCTGGGCGCAGCCCTGGGGGTCGCCATCGGATCGGACTCGAACTCGTCGGCCGCGACGTCGCTGGCGACCATCACCAGGAACGGGACGACCAAGATCGTCGCGGTCTCGGCGAAGCCGACGACGGTCAAACACAAGGTCAAGGTGACGGTGACGAAGAAGCGGACGGTCACCGGGCCCGGCGGGACGTCGGTCAGGACCGTCACGGGCCCGACTCAGACGGTGACACACGTGCGCACCGTGACGACGACGGTGCCGACGACCGTCACGACGACCGTCGTGATCACGACGACGCCGTAGTCACCCTGAGAGTCGGGCCCGCACCAGCGCCGCGGCGGCGGCGCCGTCGACGCGGCCCTCGCCGCGCGCCGTGACCAGGCCCATCACGCGGCCCATGTCGCGCATCGACTCCGCGCCGGTCTCTGCCACCGCGGCGTCCACGAGGGCGGCCAGCTCGGCGTCGGACATCGCCGCCGGCAGGAACTCCTCGATGACCGGCACGTCCGACAGCTCTGCGGCGGCACGGTCCTCGTGCCCGGCGGCGCGGTAGCTCTCGGCCGCCTCCAGCCGCTGCTTTCGCTCACGCCGCAGCACCGCCTCAGCATCGGACTGACCGAACTCCCCGGTGGGCACCGTCTTCTCGGCCCGCTGGAGCGCCGACAGGATGAGCCGGAGCGCGTCGATGCGGCTGCGGTCCCCCGCCCGCATCGCCCCGGTCAGCTCGGACTGGACGCGTTCGATCACGCCACCACCTCCACGATCGTGCCCGGCCGCCCGCCCCGGACGACGAGCGGCGTGTAGTCGTCGGTGTACCCGCGACCCGCCTCCGTCTCGACGAGCACGCGCTGACGGGTGCCCGCGAGCGCCCGACGGTGTGCCGCGCCGAGCGTGTCCGCCAGCTCGCGAAGGCGCCGCGAGCGGTCGGCCTTGACGGCGGCGGGAACCGGGTCGGAGGCCCCGTCCGCTGTGCCGGGCCGCGGCGAGTACGGGAAGACGTGGACCCGCGTGAACCCGGCCTCGCGCACGGCCTCGAGCGTCCGTGCGAACGCGTCCTCGTCCTCGGCCGGGTGCCCGACGATCACGTCGGTCGTCAGGTTGATGCCGGGGACGAGCTGCCGGGCCCGGCCAACCGCCGCGAGGAACCGGGCCGCGGCGTACCGCCGCCGCATCGCCCGGAGGACGCCGTCGTCGCCCGACTGCATCGGGATGTGCAGATGCCGGGCGACTCCCGGGTGCGTCATGGCCCCGAGCAGGGCGTCCGAGACGTGGTTCACCTCGATGGATGAGAGCCGCACTCGGTCGATCCCGTCGATGTCCGCCGCCGCGACGAGCAGGTGATGCAGCCGCATCCCCGCAATCCGGTCGCGGAAGCAGCCGAGGTTGATGCCGGTCAGGACGACCTCCCGGTGGCCCTGGCGGGCGCGGCGAGCGACATCGGCGAGGACGTCGGCGGCGGCACGGCTGCGGCTGGGCCCGCGGACATGCGGGATCACGCAGTAGCTGCACGTGAACGAGCAGCCGTCCTGCACCTTGACGTATGCCCGCGTGCGCGGGAACGCCGCCGGCCGCCGGCCCGTGCATCCGAGGTCGCCGACCCAGCCCGCCACGAGGTCGGAGACCCGCTCGGAGGGGCCGCGCACGACCGTGACGTTGGCCGCCACGTCCTCGAACGCCGCACCGGCGAGGTTGGCGCCGCACCCGGTCACGAGCACACGGTCGGCGGTCCGTGCCGCCCGCCGCACGGCCTTGCGCGACTTCGCCACCGCCTCGGCGGTGACGCAGCAGGTGTTCACGACGCGCACACGCGCCCGGTCGGGATCGACCTCGGTGTGCCCCGCCTCCGTGAGCCGCTCGCGGATCTCCTGCGCGTCGGTCATCGACACCTTGCAGCCGAGGAACTCCGCTGCGAACCCTGTCACCCCAGGAACCCCATCTCGCGCAGTGCGAGCGCCGCGGCGACGATCGCGGCCGTCTCTGTCCGAAGCACGACGGGGCCGAAGGTCGCGACCGCGACGCCGCTGCTCCGCGCGAGCTCGAGCTCGACGTCCGAGAAGCCGGGCTCGGGCCCGATCAGGAGCGTCGTCTGGCGGCGGCCCACGATCCGGTCGGCGAGGCCTCCCGACGCACCCTCGTGGCTCAGGACGACCGCCTCGGGGGAGAGCACGTCGGCGTACTCAGCGGGCTCCAGCACCTCCGGGATCCGGGCCTGCTTGGACTGCTTCGCCGCCGCCTCTGCCACCCGCCGCCACCGCTCGAGCCGCGACGGCGTGAACCGGCCCTTCAGGAGCTCGGTGCGAAGCGCGCCGATGCGCGCGACGCCGAGCTCGGTCAGCTTCTCGACGGCGCTGTCCGAGCGCGCGCCCGGCTGGGCGATCCACACGGTCACGATGGGTGCGGCCACGGAGTCGATCTCCTCCACGAGCTCGAGGCCGCCGGCCGCGACCCGCGCCAGGTGCACGCGGCCGTCGGCGGCGACCTCGCAAGTATCGCCGACCTGGAGGCGCAGGACGCGCTCCAGGTGTCGGCGGTCGGCCGGCGAGAGCGTGGCGACGCCGTCGCGGACGTCCTCTGCGAAGAACCGGTACGTGTGCCGGGTCATGGGTGGAGCACCTCCGCCGCCCAGCCGTCCACCTCGACCCGCGGCGATCCGCCGAGCCCCTGATCCGCAGTCAGCCCCGACGCCAGGATCAGCTCGGGAAGGTCGGCGCGCTCGAGCAGCCGGCGGAGTAGGCCCAGCTCGAGGTTCGCGAGCCAGAGCGGCGCGGCCGGCAGCGGATCGGTGAGGACGTCTGCCCGGGCGACCGCGACCTCGACCCCGTTTCGGGCGGCGTTCTCCGCCGTCGCGCCGACCGCGAGCGGGTCGATGTCGAACGCCTGAAGCGGCCCGAAGCCGAGCCGCGACGCGGCGATCGACAGCACGCCCGATCCGCACCCGAGGTCGAGCGCGGCCGAGGGCTCGAGCCGGCCGAGCAGCTCGAGGGCGGCTCGGGTCGAGGCGTGCGCCCCGGTGCCGAACGCGCGCCCCGGGTCGATGACGACCGCGATCTCCTCGCTCTCGAACCACGGTGGCCCGATCCAGAGCCGCCCGACGCGCACGGGCCGGTGAAACGCCCGCCACGCGTCCTCCCAGCCGGGCGTCACCGCCTCCGGCTCGAGGTCGGGCGCGGGCGGCTCGTCGGCGTAGCCTGCAAGCACCACGTCGGGGCCGTCTCGCTCCTCCTCGACGCCGGCCGGGAAGAGCTCGAGCATGCGCACGAGGGCCACCTCGGCGTCGTCGGCCGGGACCCGCAGGCGGTAGCGGTTCACCGGAAGGCCGCGCGCAGGCGGCCGAGGAAGCTCTCGTCGGGCGCGTAGGTCGCATCGTCGACGTCGCGCTCGAAGCCCTGAAGCTGCACGCGCTGCTCGTCGGTCAGCTTGCGCGGGATCATGACCCCGACCACGATCCGGTGGTCGCCGCGGCCGCGCCCGCCCAGCACGGGGATGCCCCGGCCGCGCAGCACGATGACCTCGCCCGGCTGCGTTCCCGGCTTCACCTCGACCTCCTCCGGCCCCTCGAGGGTCTCGACGGTAACCGTCGCCCCGAGCGCCGCCCGGGTGAACGGGAGGTCGAGCACGGTGACGAGGTCGTTCCCGTCACGCTCGAACCGCGGATCGGGCGCGACCGTCACCTGCACGTAGAGATCGCCGGCGCCGCCCTCGCCGTCGTGGCCCCGGCCGGCGAGCCGCAGGCGCTGCCCCGAGGCGATGCCCGCCGGCACCTGAACCTCGACGCTCCGGCGGACCGAGAGCCGGCCGCGGCCGCGGCACTCCTGGCACGGCGAGTCGATGCGGACGCCGCGGCCGCCGCACGCCGCGCAGGCGGACGCCTGCACGAACTGGCCGAACGCCGTCTGGGCGACGTGCTGGACGCGCCCGGACCCGCCGCACTCGCGGCACTGCTCGGGAGTCGTCCCGGGCTCGGCGCCCGTCGCGCCGCAGCGCTCGCATCCCGAGATGACGTCCACCGCCACCTCGCGAGTGACGCCGAACGCCGCCTCGGCGAGGGTGAGCTCGATCGTCGCGCCGGCGTCGCCGCCCCGCGGCCGCGCGCGGCGGCCGCCCGAGAAGATGTCGTCCCCGAAGAACGCCCCGAGCAGGTCGGACAGGCTCGAGAAGTCCATGAACTGCTCGGTGTGGAATTGGGTGCCGGCGATGCCGTCGTGCCCGAACCGGTCGTACCGGGCCCGGGTGTCGGCATCGCTCAGCACCTCGTACGCCTCGGCGGCCTCGCGGAATCGCTCGCCCGCCTCGGGCGCAGGGTTCACGTCGGGATGGAGCTCGCGCGCCAGCCGCCGGAACGCCTTCTTGACGTCCGCATCAGAGGCGTCCCGAGGGACGCCCAGAACGTCGTAGTAGTCTCGCCTTGCCGCCACGCCCGTAGTCTACGGGCGGGCTTTCACCACTCGTGGAAGCCGCGGCCGCCGCGATGGTGATGGACGTGCGCCAGGAACAGCGCAAGCGACGTCGCCCACAGAAGCAACGCCGGTCGCTTCGTCAGAATCCTCATCTGTTTCCCTCCCGTGCCCGTTGACGGAGTGTTCCGTCGCCTACCAGCGGACGTCCTGCAGAGCGTCGGCCGCCCTCCGGTAGAGCTCGGCGGCCCGCTCCGGGTCGCCTCGCCTTGCTGCCACGTCGCCGAGCGCTACCCATGACCCGGCCATGTGGCTGATCGATTCCACCGCGGTGAAGCACCCCGCCGCGGCCTCAAAGTCGCGCTCCGCCTCGTCGATGCGATCCAGCCTCAGATGGGCCTTGCCCATGACGAGACGAGCGTTCCCTTCTTCTTGTCGGTATTCCGCGCGATCGCCCAATAGCTCGATTGCGCGATTTCCGCTCTCGATTGCCCCTTCCGGGTCACCCGAGTGCAGGCGCGCCGAGGCCAGCGACGAGGCCGCGAAGGCCGCGTCGATCCGGTTGTCCTGCTCGACCGCGATGCGGAATGACTCGCGCAGGAGCGGCACCGCCTCGTCGGGCCGGCCGGTGATCGCGTGCAGCTGGCCCAGGTTGTTGAGCAGCTTGCCGACGTACTCGTGGTCCGAGACGCGCTCGTACAGCGCCTTCGACCGCTCGGCGTACTCGCGCGCGCGGGTGTACTCGTTCCGGCGCTCCGCGACGAGCGACGCGTCGAGGTACGTCTCGGCGAGCACGCGGTCGTCGTCGAGGGCACGCGCGAGCTCGAGCGCCTGCTGGACGTCCTCGGCGGCGGCGGTGAAGTCCTTCTGGCGGCGGCGAATCTTGGCCCGCGTGTTCAGGATGCGCACCCGAAGCGCGTCCGACGTCCGGTCGGCGGTGCCCGCCAGGCGCAGCGCCTCGTCGAGCAGCGCGACCGCGGTCGCATGGCTCCCCATCTTGAACCGCACGACGCCGAGGCGGTACAGGGCGTCGGCGTGATCGGCGGCGGCGTCCTCGACCCCCGCGGCGGCCGAGACGGCGCTGCTCAGAGACGTCGGAGGCCTCGTCGAGCCGGCCGAGGTGGTGCAGCGCCCATCCGAGCGCCATGCCGTGGCGCAGCGCGAGGTGCGCGTCACCGCCGGCGTTCACGCTCGCGCGGACGCGCACGAGCTCGTCGACCGCGTCCGTGTAGCGGCGCGCCTCGACCGAAGCCTCGGCTCGTGCCACAGCGACCTCGCACGCGGCGTGCGCGGACGGCCCGCCGTCACCCTCGAGCGCGACCCGCTCCACGCCGAGTCGGGCGGCGAGCCATGTCATCGCCGCGTCGGAGGGCTTCGTCTTGCCCAGCTCGACCTGGCTCACGTACTCCTTCGTGAAGCGCTCGCCGCCGAGCTCGGCCTGCGTGAGGCCCGCGGCGACGCGCAGCGCCCGCACCCGCGCACCGACCCCCTCGGGGGCCTGCCGGAGGCGGACGCTCGCGCGGCGCTCGGCTGTCCTGGTGCGTGCCATCGATCTCAGAGTAGCGGATGGATCTGTACTTGACTAGTACCGCTGACAGGGCGATCCAGCAGATCGCCTATTCGTCTTTTTCAAGCCGTTTCCTGCTCGATCAAGCAGGTCTTCCACAACAACTTGATTTCACCCTTTTCAGGTACTTGACTGGCGAGGGTCGAATGGGCTATTGTGAGCTCACAACGCGAAGACGGCACGTTCGAGACGGCGATGTCGGAGACAAGAACTTGAAGCCGGTGGGCCGCCGGCAGAAGGATTCAGGAGTCTCCGGGGTCTCATCGCCTAACTCAGCGACCGGGGGTCGGAGTCACAAAGCGCGGTGGTGAGGACTGGAGCCCCTCATCACCGCGCGACTCATTTAACGGGCGTGCGTTGGACGGACCACCGGGGCCTCGCCCCGAACGGGGCCAGGCCCCATCGGGTTCGCCGAGCCCACCACGCTACTCCTCATAGACCTCGGCCACGAACTCCGACAGCGCGTGCGCGGCGCCGCGCACCGACTGGATCGCGGCCGCGTAGTCCATCCGTCGCGGGCCGATCAGCGAGACCGTGCCCAGGTTCCGGGTCGCGAGCCCGTAGTTGGCGGCGACCATCGCCAGGCCGCGCATGTACGGCACCGTGTGGTCGGTGCCGATCCGCAGGTACGGGCGCGGCGAGTCGAGCGCCTCGCGGAGCATCCCGAGGAGGCCGACACGGCCCTCGAGGACGCGGACGAGGTCGTTGATCTCGGCGAGGTCGGCGAAGTGCATCTCCTCGAGCAGCCGGGCGCCGCCGCCGACGTAGAGCTGCTGCTCGGCCGCATCGACCAGCTCGGTGAACGCCGGCCGCAGCGCGCCGAGGAACGCGCGCTCGGTCGCCGAGAGGCCCGGCTCGTCGAGCCGCGTCACCAGCGTCCGCCCACCGAGCCGGACGCCGGTCAGCTGCTCGTTCAGGAACGCGTTCGCCCACTCGGCCAGCATCGGGTCGACGACACCCGGGAACGGGAAGATCCGCTTCGTCACCCCGCCCGTGGCCGTGATGATGACGACCATGACCACCTGCGGCTGGAGCAGCAGCACCTCGATGTGGCGGATCTCGGTCGCCTCGAGCGGCGGCGCGGTGACGAGGGCGACGAGCGATGTCACCTGCGACAGCATCTCGGTGGTGATCCGCAGCGCGGTGTCGACCTCGCTCCGGACGCTCGACAGGTCGACGGGGAGCACGGCCGGCGCGAGCGGCTGCTCGAGCAGGGACTCGGCGTAGAGCCGGTAGCCGGCGTCGGTCGGCACCCGCCCGGCGGACGTGTGCGGATGGTCGAGGAAGCCGAGCGCCTCGAGCTCGGCGAGCTCGTAGCGCACCGTCGACGGCGACGCCTCGACCGCTCCCAGCTCGACGAGCGTCTTCGACCCGACCGGATGGCCGCTCGAGATGTAGGAGTCGATCACCTGCGTCAGGATCACGATCTGGCGGGGCGTGAGCGGCGGGCGGCTCATCGCAGGACGCTCGCGACCACGTCGTTCGCCAGGAACCGGCCGCGCTCGGTCAGAGCCAGCGTGTCGCCCGAGCGGCGGAGCATCCCGGCGGCATCGAGCCGTTCGCATGCGTCGTCGTCGACGAAGGCGGCGAGCCCGTTCAGCTCGAGCGGCCGGTCGAGCCGCAGGCCGAGCATCAGCCGCTCGGTGCCGCGCTCGGCGGGCGTCAGCAGCTCGAGCTCGGCGGGCGGTTCGCCGCCGGCTTCGACAGCCGCGACGTACCCGCGCAGACCGGGCCGGTTCCGGCGCCGCTCGAGGCCGATCGTCGAGACCGCGCCGACGCCCACGCCCAGGTAGTCGTGCCCGAGCCAGTAGCCGAGGTTGTGCCGGCACTCGTGGCCCGGCCGGCAGAAGTTGGCGGTCTCGTACCAGCGGTAGCCGGCGCTGCGGAGCGTCGCCACGACCTGCTCGTAGTACGCCTCCATCGCGTCCGCCTGCCGCTCGAGCTCGCGGCCGTACCGGTGCGTGAAGCGCGTGCCGGGCTTGGCCTCGAGCTCGTAGGAGCTCACGTGGTCCGGCTCGAGCGCGAGCAGATCCTCGAGGTCCGCTCGAAGGTCGGACGACTCCTGGCCCGGAACCCCGAAGATCAAGTCGAGGTTGAGGCTTTGGACGCCCGCCTCGCGCAGCACGTCGACCGCAGCCGCGATCTGCTCCGGGCGGGCCCGCCGCTCGAGGACGTCCAGCAGGTGCGGGCGGAAGCTCTGGGCGCCGAGCGACACGCGCGTCACGCCACCCTCGACCAGCACTCGAGCCTTGGCCGGCGTGATCGTCTCGGGGTTGCACTCGACCGTGATCTCGGCCGCCGCAGGGAGCGCGGCGAGCAGGCGGGCCAGGTCGACGTCGGCCAGGATCGACGGAGTGCCTCCACCGACGAACACCGTCTCGGGCTCGAGGCCGGCGCGGTCGATCTCGGCGATGACGGCATCGACGTATCGGGCCCGCTCGTCCTCGTGGCCGGTCACGGTGACGAAGTCGCAGTAGCCGCACCGATGCGCGCAGAACGGGACGTGGACGTAGAGGTGCCGGGTCCCCGCGGCCGGGCTCATGCCGCGCCCTCGCGGTTGATCTCGAGCACCGCCAGGAACGCCTCCTGCGGCACCTCGATCGAGCCGACCTGCTTCATCCGCTTCTTGCCGGCCTTCTGCTTCTCGATCAGCTTCCGCTTGCGCGAGACGTCGCCGCCGTAGCACTTGGCGAGCACATCCTTGCGCTTGGCCTTCACCGTCTCGCGGGCGATGACGCGCGAGCCGATCGCCGCCTGGATCGCGACCTCGAACATCTGGCGCGGGATTCGCGCGCGCAGCGCCTCGACGAGCGCCCGCCCCTGCCGCTGCGCGTTGCCGCGGTGCGTGATCAGCGACAGCGAGTCGACCCGCTCTCCGGCCAGCAGCACGTCGACCTTGACGACGTCGCCCGGCCGGAAGCCGATCAGGTCGTAGTCGAGCGACGCGTAGCCGCGGGTGCGCGACTTCAGCTGGTCGAAGTAGTCGAGCACGACCTCCGCCAGCGGGATCTCGTAGGTGAGCTGCACCCGCTCGGGGCTCAGGTACTCCATGTGCCCGAAGACGGCGCGGCGCTCCTGGTTCAGCTCCATGACCGCGCCCACGTGGTCGGACGGGCAGATGATCGAGGCCCGGACGAAGGGCTCCTCCGTCGCCAGGATGTCGCTGTCGGGCATCTGGGCGGGGTTGTGCACCTCGACCCAGTCGCCGCTCGCCTCCTGCACCCGGTAGGCGACGTTCGGCGCCGTGACGAGGAGGTCGAGGTCGTGCTCGCGCTCGAGCCGCTCCCGCACGATGTCCATGTGCAGCAGCCCGAGGAAGCCGCAGCGGAACCCGAAGCCGAGCGCGCGCGAGGACTCGGGCTCGTACGACAGCGCGGCGTCGTTCAGCTTCAGCTTCTCGAGCGCGTCGCGCAGCTCCGGGTACTCGTCGGAGTCGGTCGGGAAGAGCCCGGCGAACACCATCGGCTTGACCTCGCGGTAGCCGGGCAGCGGCTCTGCCGCACCCCGCCGCGCCTGCGTCAGCGTGTCCCCCACCCTGAGCTGCGACACGTCCTTGAGCCCGGTGATGACGTACCCGACCTCGCCGGCCGACAGATGCTTGGCCGAGCGCATCGCCGGCGAGAAGAAGCCGAGCTCCTCGACGTCGAAGACCGTTCCCTGCGCCATGGCCTTCACCTTCTCGCGCGGGTGGAACGAGCCGTCGACGGCACGGACGAACGCCACGACGCCGCGGTACTGGTCGTATGACGAGTCGAAGATGAGCGCGCGGGCGGGCGCGTCGGGCTCGCCGCGCGGCGGCGGGATGCGGTCGACGACGGCCTGAAGGACGTCGGCGACGCCGGCGCCCGTCTTCGCCGAGATGCGGATCACGTCGTCGGGCGAGCCGCCGACCAGGTCCGCGACCTGCGCCGCCACGCCGTCGGCGTCGGCCGAGGGCAGGTCGATCTTGTTCACGACCGGCACGATCTCGAGCTCGTTCTCGATCGCGAGGTAGGCGTTGGCAAGCGTCTGGGCCTCGATCCCCTGGGCCGCGTCGACCACGAGGATCGCGCCCTCGCACGCGGCCAGGCTGCGGCTCACCTCGTAGCTGAAGTCGACATGCCCGGGCGTGTCGATCAGGTTCAGCTCGTAGGCCCGCTCGTCGGCCGCCCGGAAGAGCACCCGCACCGCCTGGGCCTTGATCGTGATGCCCCGCTCGCGCTCGAGATCCATGGAGTCGAGGAGCTGGTCCCGCATCTCGCGCACGGCGACCGTCTGGGTCACCTCGAGGATGCGATCGGCCAGCGTCGACTTCCCGTGATCGATGTGGGCGATGATCGAGAAGTTGCGGATCCGTGAGAGCGGCACGGATGAAGGTTATCCAGCGGGCTCGCGGCGCCTGACGAGCGACGCCAGGACGTCCATCTCCGCGAGGTGCAGGATCCGGCCCGCTGCGAAGTACGCGCCCGCCCCCGCGGCCAGTCCCAGACCGACCGCGACGACCTGCGCGAGGATCGACCGGCCGAGCAGCTGATCGAGTGGCCACCACACGCCGAAGGCCGCAGCGGTGCAGTAGACCGTCGCGACCGCGATGCGCGCCGCCTCGCCGGCGACCTCGCGGACGTGCAGCGAGCCGACCCGCCGGCCGAGGAGGACCGCAAGCAGGGTCGCGTTCCACGTCGTGACGACGGCGGTCGCGAGCGCGATGCCGCGCGGCACCGAACGGCTTGTAGAGGATGAGGTCGAGGATCAGGTTCAGGAACAGGTTGCCGGCCGCGACCTGGGTCGGGATGCGGGCCTCCTGAAGCGCGAAGAACGCCCGCGTCATCAGGAGCGCGATCCCGTTCGCGACGAGCCCGAGCGAGAACGCGACGAGCGCACCGGCCACGTTCGACGTGTCGGCGCTGGTGAAGCTGCCGTGCTGGAAGATCAGGCGGACGATGGGCATCGCGAGCGCGATCGAGATCGCGGCGGCCGGGAGGAGCAGGAACACGATCGTGCGGGCGCCCGTCGACACCGTGCGCGCGAAGCCGGCCGTGTCGCCCCGAGCCGCGAGCCGCGAGATCTCGGGGAAGAGCACGACCGTGACCGCGACCGAGAAGAGGCCCTGCGGCAGCATGAAGAGCCGGAAGGCGTAGTTGAGGTCGGCGTCGGCGTGCGGCGACGCGAGCGTCGCGATCACCAGGTCGATCGTGAGGTTGAAGTTGATGAGGCCGAGCCCGATCGTGACCGGCAACATCTGGCGCAGGATGCGCAGCACGTTCGGGTTGCGCCACGCCAGGCTCACGACGAAGTGCGAGCGCCCCCTGAGGAGCGGCAGCGGGATGAGGAACTGGCTCACCGTGGCAACGAGGACGCCGATCGCGTACGCCGTGATGTCGCCGGCGAAGAGGACGAGCGCCAGGATGATGATGCCGTTCCAGACGACCGGTGCCAGGGCCGGAACCCCGAAGATGTCGTATGAGTTCAGGATGCCGGTGACGACTCCGGTCATCCCGAGGATCACGACGATCGGGAACAGGTAGCGCGAGAGCGTGACGACCAGGTCGGGATCGATGTTCTGGTGGCCCGGGACGAAGAGCGGCATGATCCACGGCGCGAGGAGGATGAAGATCGACGAGATCGCCCCGAGCACGGTGCCCGCCAGCCACAGCATGATGCTCGCGACGCGCCACGCCTCAGGCTCCTCGCCCTTCTCGCGCAGCTCCACGAAGACGGGGACGAACGCGGCCGAGATGGCGGTGTCAGCGACGAGGCTCCGGATCAGATTCGGCACGTTGAACGCGATCAGAAACGCGCCGAGCGCCGGGCTCGTGCTGAAGTAGTACGCGGCCGCCTGCTCGCGGACGACACCGGCGACCCGGGAGAGCGCAGTCGCCGATCCGAACGCCGCGGTGGATACGGCCAGGCGCCGCCGATCGCTCATCGGCGCCGAGTCTACCGGGCGCGCTGCTACCATCTGCCGCGCCGGTGGCCAACTCCAAGCAACAGGCAAAGCGCGTCCGCACCGCTGCACGTCAGCGGCTCGAGAACCTGCGCTACCGCACCCAGATCAAGACGCTCCAGCGTCGACTGCTCGAAGCGGTCGAAGGCGGCGACGGCGACCAGATCGCCGCGGCGCACGTCCGCCTCGTCGCCGTGGTCGATCGGGCGGCCGCCCGGCACGCGATCCATCGCAACGCTGCCTCCCGGCGCAAGGCCCAGGCGGCCCGCGTCGTTAACGAGGCCCGAGTCTCCGCGTAACGAGGCCGAGCAGGATCAGCGTGATGCCCGCGGCCTGGCCGAGGGCGAACGCGGCGTAGCTCCCTGCCCGCGTCGCGGTCGAGGCGACCGCGATCACCGCGACGCCGGCGGCGACGAGGAGCGGGCGCGGGTCGCGCCGGCGCCGAGCCGACGCCACCGATCCGACCAGGAGCACCACCGTCCCGACCGAGTTGAGGGCGATCGCCATCACCTTCGGCCACGTCCCCTCGAGCGCGTCGTTGGGCGGCGTCGCCCCGGCACGGGCGAGCGCAGCGGCGTCGACGCGAGCGGCCAGGACGGCCGCGACGGCCGCGAACGTCACGAACAGCATGGTGGCCGCCGCCATCCGCGTCACCCTCCGCCCGGGCAGCACGAGCAGGAGCTCTCCCACCGCGAGATACGCAACCACGAGGATGCCGCCCGTCAGGTAGTACACCCGGAAGACGGCGTCCGTCCAGCCGTTGGCCGCCCCGAGCCAGAGCGCCGCGGCCGCGACGGTGAAGAGCGCGAACCCGATCGTCCACGCGATGAACGCCGGCCGGCGGGGATTGGGCGCCGCGGCCCTGCGCGCGGCGATCACGGTGCACACCGCCGCGACGGCGGTCGCCGCGGCCGCGGCCGCGGTCTGCCCGCTCATCCGCCCGTGATCTCGGCCAGCGCCAGCTCGAGCTCGAACCGGGCGTCGAGGCGGCTGCCGCCCTTGACCGCGAGGTCGAGATCGGCCAGCCGCACCACGGCGCGGCCGAGATCCTCGCGCGCGAACGCCCGCGCCTGGCCGACGAGCTTCCCCGCCGGGAAGGGCTTCAGGTTGAGGTCGCGCGCGACGTCGGCCTGGGACCCGCCGTCGTCGAGGAGCACGGCCGCCCGGTGGACCTTGCGGACGTGCGAGGCGAGCTGGGCGATCAGCCGGCCGACGTCCTCCGGGCGCTCGACATCGGTGGTTGCGAGGGCGATGACCGAGGCGGTGTCGCGCCGGCCCCACGCGTCGGTGATGTCCCACGGCTTCACGTCGGCGCGCGGGATGACGAGCAGCTCGACGTCCTCGACCCTGGCCTCGGCCCCCGCGCAGTAGGCGGCGAGCTTCTCGACCTCGAGGGCGAGGTCGCCGACATCGTCGCCTGCGAGATCGACGAGCCTCCGTGCGACGGCGGACGAGCACGAGACGCCCAGGTCGGCGAGCCGGCGCACCACCCACTCGGCGGCCTGCTTGCGCTCGGGCGCATCGAACAGCCGCACGTCGCCGACCGCCGCGACGGCGACGGCGAGCGCGTGCTTCGGGGTGATCCCGCCACCGCCGAAGAGCGCGAGCACGGTGTCGGGTGCGGGATCAGCCAGATAGGCGAGGATGTCGGCGACCGCGTCGTCGTCCAGGGCCTCGGCGTTCCTGACGAGCACGAGCCGGCGGCCGCCGAAGAGGCCGAGGGCGTTGCAGGCCCCGGCGACGTCGACGGGCTGGTCACCGCCGGCCGAGAACTGCTCGACCGACTCCTCGGGGAAGTGCGCGCGCAGCCGCGTGATCGCAGCGTCCACCTTGGGCCAGTCGCTGCCCGCGATGAGATATGCCGGTCTCAGCTCCGGCGCCATTCCCAACCCTAACCCTCTACTTGAGCTTGATTTCTCGGAGCCGGTGCCCGCCGGGCGCGGCGCTCGCCCTGCGAGGCGATGACGCGCGAGCGCTCGACGAGCTGTGCGAACGTGATCGTCTCGAGCACCGACCGCAGCATCCCGCGCGCCTCGAGCCAGACGCCCGGCAGCGCCTCCGCGCCGGGCGGGTAGACCACCTCGTCGGGGCGCACGCCCGCGACGGCGGCGATCGGGCCGTCGACCACACGGATCACCTCGGCCAGCGAGATCTCCTCCGCGGGGACCGCCAGGCGATAGCCGCCCTCCGGCCCGCGCTGCGACGCGACGATCCCGGCGTGCTTCAGCTCGCCGAGGATGTTCTCGACGAACTTCAGCGGCAGCTCCTGGGCGCGGGCGACGAGCTCGCCCTTGATCGGGCCCTCTCCCTGGTGGGCCGCCAGCACGAGCACCGCCCGCACCGCGTAGTCGGCCTTGGCGGACAGCTTCACAGGGGACATTCTCGCACGCCCGCGGTTACGATCGCGGCATGGCGGACGTGAACTCCGGCCTCGAGGGCGTCCTCGCGGCCGAGACGACAATCAGCCTGGTCGACGGATCGGCCGGGCGGCTGCTCTACCGCGGCTACGAGATCGGCGACCTGGCCGCGCACGGGAGCTTCGACAGCGTGACGGCGCTGCTGCTCGACGGGGAGTGGCCGGCGGCCCCCGAGCCGCTGCCGCCGGCCGAGCTCGACGAGCCGGTTCTCGCCGCGCTCCGCGGCCTGCCCGCCGACGCTGCCCCGCTCGACGCGCTGCGTACAGGCATCTCGGCCTGGGGCGCCGCCCGCAGGCTGGACTGGCCCCCAACGCCCGCCCAGGCCCGGGAGCTGATCGCTCTCGCTCCGGCGGTGGTGGGCGGCTTCGCGCGCGTCCGCCAGGGTGCCGATCCCGTGAGCCCGGCCGGTTCCGAGCGCCTCGGCATCGCCGGCCGGTTGCTCCACGCGATCACCGGCGAGAACCCCGAGTCCTCTCGTGAACGGGCGCTCGACGCGTACTTCGTGTGCTGCGCCGAGCACGGCCTGAACGCCTCGACGTTCACGGCGCGGGTCGTGACCTCGACCCACTCGGATCTGGCGAGCGCGGTGTGCGGGGCCGTCGGGGCGCTGAAGGGCCGGCTGCACGGCGGAGCGCCGTCGGGCGTCCGCGACCAGCTGACCCAGATCGGCGATGTCGACCACGCCGAGCAGTGGATCCGCGAGGCTCTCGCCCGCGGCGAGCGCCTGATGGGATTCGGCCACCGCATCTACCGGACGACCGATCCGCGCGCCGAGGCGCTGCGCCGGGTCGCGGAGGCCCTGGCCGGCGATGCTGCGTGGCTCCGGCTCGCCATCGACGTCGAGGACGTCGCGCTTCGGCTCCTCGCCGAGCACAAGCCCGACAGGGTGCTGAAGACGAACGTCGAGTACTACGCCTCGGTCGTGCTCGACGGCGTCGGCCTCCCGTCCGACCTCTATACGCCGGCGTTCGCCGTCGCCAGGACGGCCGGCTGGTGCGCGCACGTGCTCGAGCAGGCCGAGCACGGCCGGCTGATCCGGCCCGACGCGGCGTACATCGGCCCGGATCCGCGGCCGCTCCCCGCCTGATAGCCGATTCGATATCGCACCGGATGCGATATCCTGACCGCGTGGAGCTCCTCCGGGACGCACGCGAGTCACGCCGGGCTCACGCAGCGCGAGCTGGCTCGCCGGGCCGGCACGTCGCAGGCGATGGTCGCCCGGATCGAGCGCGGGCAGCAGTCGCCGAGCATCGCGACGCTCGATCGGCTCGTGCGCGCATGCGGGCTCGACCTGAGGGTCGACGCTTCCGGATCGGCCGACCGCGCCGTCTGTCTCGGCCGGAGGCTCGACGACGCGCGCAGGGTCTTCGTCTGGCGGTCCGGAGACGGACGCATACGCGTTCCCGCTCGACGTCAGTCGAACGGATCGTCGAGCTACAGAGCAGGTGCAGACGCCTGCCCGGACAGGCCGCCGGTACCGGCATCGTGACCATCGACGGGCAGGCTCACGACCTCGGCGATCGATGCGGCGCACCGCGCTCGCGACCGCCGGCGCGAGCGCCCGCGCAGATCGTCGTCGTCGCGCGTCGCGGACGATCGCCGCGCCGTCATCGTCGACCGAGCCGAGGCGCTCGTCGACCGAGATGCCGATCGCGTCCGCGCCCCTGCCGGCGCGAGCGCGTGCGGCCGTTCGTCGTCGGCCTGGCGGAAGTCGACGGCGAGTCGTGCCGTGCTCGATCCGGATGGGTTCTACGCGGACTAGGGCTGCGCCGAGAACTGTTCCTGGAGCCCGAGACGCACCGGGGGCGTCCGCGCCCTTGAGCCGATCACGAGCGCGGCGACGATCGCGAACAGCCCGCCGGCGACCACGAGCTCGACCCCATATCCGTAATGGTTGTGCGCGGCCGATGCTGGATACCCGCGGTTGAGCGCCAGCTGAGCGGCCGCAGCGTGCCAGTGTGCGACGCACCGCCACACCTCGGCCAGCGCCGCGATGCCTGCGGCTCCGATGACGACAGCCGCCATCGCCAGCAGCCTCCGATTCCTCGATCTCGTGGCCACGATGCCTGCGATGGTGATGGCACCGGCCGCTGCGTACACGACGGAGCGCGCGTCGGCCTGGAAGCCCGCGCTCAGGGTGCGCGATCCGATCGTGGTCGTCCCGGCTGTGAGTGCCACCCCGCGGACGAGACCGAGGATCGCCAACCACTCCATCGACGCGACCGACGACTCCAGCGGGTCGTCACGATCTGGGCGCGGTTCCCTCTCATGGAGAGCTGATCGGCCGGGAGGCGGCCGTCCTCAAGACCGGGCGCTCACGAGCATGCCCGCGCGACCCAGAGCACGTACGCCGCCAGCAGATCGGCCAGGCCCAGGAACGGCGCGGCGAGCGGCGCCCAGGCCGATCCGACGGCGGCGGCGATCGTCGCCAGCCACAGGATCGGCGCGACCGCGGGCAGCGCCAGGAGGTTCGCGGGCACGGCGAGCGGCGTCAGGCGCCCGAAGTGCCACCACGCGATCGGCGCGGTGACGACCGTGCAGGCGATCGAGACCGCCGCGGCCTCGCCGACCGCTCCCCGCAGGCGCGGGGCGACGAGGAGGATCGCGGCGACGGCGGCGAACGACAGCTGAAATCCGGGATCGAAGAGCTCGAGCGGATCGAAGCCGAGCACGACGGCGGCGCCGCACGCCATCAGATGCCACGCCGGCGCCGGGCGCGACGCCAGCCATGCCGCCGAGACGAGCACACCCGCAACGCCGGCCCGGACGATCGACGGGCCCGCGCCCGACACGAGCACGTAGGCCCCCGTCACCGCTCCGGCCGCCAGACGGGCCGGCACGCCGATCACCCCGGCGACGCCGAGCGCGACGAGCGTGAACGCAATCAGCAGGGCGACGTTCTGGCCGCTCACCGCGACGACGTGGTAGAGGCCGCTCGCGCGCAGGCTCTCGCGCTCGGAGTACGGCAGCCCTCCGGTGTCGCCGAGCGCGATGCCCGCGACCAGTGCGCGGGCCGGCGACGGTGCCGGTGCGGCGCCGAGGCGGGCGAGGACGTACCGATGCGCGGCGTCCACCGCACCCCACAGCCCACCGCGGCGGCCAACCTGGACGGCCTGGCCGGCGCGGAGCTGGAGGTGGATGCCCTGCGTCGCGTAGTACCCGCGGACGACCGGATCGAGCTGGCGCAGCGACCCGCGCGCACGGTAGACGCCGCCCTCCACGAGTTCCGTGCCGGGCGCGACGAGGATCACGGTCTCCCCCGCTCCCGAGACGGCAGCCGCCGCCCGCGAGCCCGTGGGCGGCCCGGTGACGGTGAGGACGCCGGTCGCCGGCCCCGGGACGAGGACACGGCGATCGAGCTCGGACACCCGCGCGGAGCCCCAGGCGACGGCGACCGCGGCCGCCGCTCCGACGATCAGCGCCGATCGGCCGCTGCGGGCGAGCCCGAGGGCGAGCACCGCGAGCAGCGGGCGGTGGAGCGCCGCGGCGACGAGTCCCGCGTCGGCTGCGAGGACAACGGCAGGCGGCCGCTCAGAGGGTGACATGGTCGCGCAGCGCCGCGAGCCGGGCCGGGCCGATGCCGCTCACCTGGTCGAGCTCGGCGATCGAGCGAAATCCGCCGTGCTGCGTGCGGTAGTCGATGATGCGCTGCCCGAGCGCGGGGCCGATCCCGTCGAGGGTCTCGAGCTGCTCGAGCGTCGCAGAGTTGAGCGAGACCGGTGCCGCCGGAGCCGCGCCGCCGGCACCGGAGGTCGGCGGCGGACCGGCCCCACGGCGCGGCACGACGATCTGCTCGCCGTCGGTCAGGCGCGCCGCCAGGTTGAGCGCGTCGAGATCGGCGCGCCTCCCGGCCCGCGCCTTGCGGACGGCATCCAGCACCCTCGCGCCGGTCGGCAACCGATACACGCCGGCGCGGCGCACCTCGCCGCTCACGTCGATGACGAGAACCTGCGGCCCCGGGCTCGGCGCATCCACGGGGAGCGAGGCCGGCGTCGACTGATATCCGCCGCCTCCCCCTCCACCGGTCCCGTACCGCCAACCGATCGCGAGGACGAGGACGACGGCGGCGGCGTAGAGGGCGAGCTGGCGAGGCGGCGGGAGCACGGAGCGCCATCCTCACCGCCCTGGCGTGTCACGTTTCCAGAGCCGACCTGCGCCGATCCCGCGCCGAGGCTTCCACCCCGATCGTGACGGGTACGCGATGCCACGGTCTCGTCACGAAAGTGAGGCAATCCGACCCCAACCACTGGTGGCCGAACGTGCACGACCGACACTCGAGGTGTGAAGCGGCCCGATTCGAAGACCCGCATGATCTCGTGGCCTGCGGCCGCGCTCCTCGTGGTCGCGTACGCGATCTATCTGGCCCGGGTGGTGTGTGGAATGCTGGCTCTCCTCTTCTGTGAGTGGTCCTCCTATGGCGGCGTGGTCACCGTAGGCACCGTCGTCGGTGTGGCCGCAGGCCTGGTCGCGCTCGTCGTGGCGGCCACCCGCCGCCACCGACGCAACATTGGGGTCTGACCCCGTTGTTGCGCGTCAGGCGGTGACCAGGCTGACCAGGCGGCCCGGGACCACGATCTCCTTCACGACGTTCGCGCCGTCCAGGTGGTGGGCGACGTTCGGGACGGCGCGCGCCGCGGCCAGGATGTCGTCCTGTTCGAGGCCGGCGTCGACCGTGACCTCGCCGCGCAGCTTGCCGTTCACCTGCACCGCGTACGTCACCTGGTCGGCGACCAGCATCTCGGGATCGGCGACCGGCCACGGGGCCTCCCAGAGCCGCTCGCCGCCCAGCTTCTCCCACAGCTCGCACGCGATGTGCGGCGCGTACGGCTGGATGAGCGACACCGCGGTCGCCGCTGCGAACCGGCGCTGCTCGGGCGTCGCCTCGGTCGCACCCTGGAGCGCATGCAGCAACTCGTGCGCGGCGGACTGCGCCGTGTTGAACGCGAACCGCTCGCCGATGTCGTTCGTCATCCGGTCGATCGTCTGATGCGTCTTTCGCACCAGGTCGGCGCCCGGCCCCTCGGCCGGAGCGGAGCCCGGGATGCCGGGCCCCATCTCGGCGGCCGACTCGTGCGCCAGCCGCCAGAGGCGCGCCAGGAAGCGGTGGCACCCGGCGACGCCGCCGTCGAACCACTCCGCGTCCTGCTCGGGCGGCCCCAGGAAGAGCGAGTACATCCGCACCGTGTCGGCGCCGAACTGCTCGACCATCGCGTCGGGCGCGATGACGTTGCCCTTCGACTTCGCCATCTTGGCGCCCTTGTAATAGATCATCCCCTGGGTGAAGAGGTTCGCGAACGGCTCGGTGAAGCCCACGTACCCCAGGTCGTACAGCGCCTTCGTGAAGAACCGCGCGTACATCAGGTGGAGGATCGCGTGCTCGACGCCGCCGATGTACTGGTCGACCGGCAGCCACGCATCGACCGCCTCGCGGCTGAACGGCGCCGTGTCGTTCTTGGGGTCGGCGTAGCGCATGAAGTACCACGACGAGTCCACGAACGTGTCCATGGTGTCGGTCTCGCGCCGCGCAGGCCCGCCGCAGGATGGGCAGGTCACGTTCACCCAGTCCTCGGCCGCGGCCAGCGGCGAGCGGCCGCGCGGGGCGTAGTCCTCGATCACGGGCAGGAGGACGGGCAGGTCCGCATCCGGCACCGGCACGATGCCGCACCCCTCGCAGTGGATCATCGGGATCGGGCAGCCCCAGTAGCGCTGGCGCGAGAGCAGCCAGTCGCGCAGGCGGTAGGCGATCGTGCCCTTGCCGCGGCCGTCGTTCTCGAGCTGGGCGACGATGGCTCGCGCGCCGTCCGGCGCGGCCTGGCCCGAGAACTCGCCGGAGTTCACGAGCACCTCGTCGTGGGTGTGCGCCACGTACGCGCCCTCGGGCAGCTCTGCGTCGCGCGGCGCGACGACCGGGCGGATCTCGAGCCCGTGCGCCTCGGCGAACTCGAAGTCGCGCTCGTCGTGGGCCGGCACGGCCATGATCGCGCCGGTGCCGTACTCGGCCAGCACGTAGTCGGCGACCCAGACCGGGATCTCTTCGCCGTTCACCGGGTTGGTCACGTACCGGCCCGTGAAGACGCCGGTCTTCTCGCGTGCCTCGGCGCGCTCGACCGCCGAGCGAGCCGCGGCGTGGCGGACGTACTCGGCCACCGCATCGGCGTGCTCCGCGGTCGCCATCTCGCCGGCCAGCGGATGCTCCGGCGCCAGCACGAAGAACGTCGCACCGAAGAGCGTGTCGGGCCGCGTCGTGAAGACCGGCAGCTCGGTGCCGTCGTCGAGGGTGAACAGCACCTCGGCGCCGTGCGAGCGCCCGATCCAGTTGCGCTGCATCGTCACGACCCGCTCGGGCCACTGCACGTGCTCGAGGTCGTCGAGCAGGCGATCCGCATAGTCGGTGATCTTGAAGAACCACTGGTCGAGCGTGCGGGCCTCGACCTCGGTGCCGCACCGCTCGCAGCGCCCGTCGATCACCTGCTCGTTCGCGAGCACCGTCTGGTCCTTGGGGCACCACTTGACGATGGCGCTCTTGCGAAACGCCAGGCCCGCCTCGTGGAGGCGCAGGAAGATCCACTGCGTCCAGCGGTAGTAGTCCGGCTCGCACGTCGAGAGCTCGCGGTTCCAGTCGATCGACCAGCCCATGCGCTGCATCTGCCGGCGGATCGCCGCGATGTTCTCGCGCGTCGACTCCGCCGGGTGGCGGCCCGACCTGATCGCGGCGTTCTCGGCGGGCAGGCCGAACGCGTCGTAGCCCATCGGGTGCATCACGCGATGGCCGTTCCGGCGCCGGTACAGCGTCACGACGTCGCCCATCGTGTAGTTCTTGACGTGCCCCATGTGGAGCTCGCCGGACGGGTACGGGAGCATCTCGAGCACGTAGAAGCGCTCGTCGGTGTCCCCGGGCGCGGGATTCGGCACGTCGAAGACGCCCTCCCGGTCCCAGATCTCGTGCCAGCGCGCCTCCACGGCGGCCGGGTCGTAGCGCTCGATGTGCCCGTTCTCGGCCATCGCGGGATTCTATGTGCCGGGCTTGACCACCATGTCGAAGATGACGAGCAGGAGCAGCACGAGCTCGAACCGCGAGACGAGGAAGATGCGCTTGATGTGGCGCGTCGCCTCGGCCGACTCGATCCCGTCCTTCTCGATCGCGCGAGCGACCCGTCCGGCCTCGGGGCCGATGAAGCCCGCGCCGATCGCGATCGACACGAGGATCATGCCGAGCCCGATCTGCACCCACGTCTGGTCGTAGCTCCACCCCCCGCCCGACTCGTGGATGGTGAAGATCCCCGAGACGAGCAGGATGATCGACGACGGCAGGAAGATCCGGTTGCCGACGTACTCGGCGTCCTTGGCGAACGTCGCCATCCGCGCGCCGTCGCCGGTCGCGGAGATGCGGATCGCAAACGCCTGAACGGTGCACGCGCCGCCCACCCAGACGACGGCCGAAAGGACGTGGACGTACTTGAGCGAGTTGTAGGTATTGACGACGAGCTCGAACATCGCGGCGAAGTCGTACCGTCGCAGATCGGTGCGGTCAAGCGGGAACCGGGCGGCAGTAGAATCGCCAGGCGGTGATCCTGCGACCGTTCTTCTACGAGCCGACCGCCTGCGCGAGCTACCTGTTCGGGTGCACGACGCACGGCACGCTGGCCGTCGTCGACCCGCACGTCGAGCTGGTCGAGGCCTACATCGAGGGCGCGGCGGCGGCCGGCGAGATCGTGGCCGTGCTCGAGACCCACGTCCAGGCCGACCACGTCTCGGGGCTCCCCGAGCTCGTGGCGGCCACCGGCGCCACCGCATACCTCCCGGCAGGCGCGAAGGTCGACTTCCCGCACCGCGCGCTCGACGACGGCGAGCGCGTCGAGCTCGGGAACACGCTCGTCACCGCGATGGCGACGCCGGGCCACGCGCCGGCGCACCACGCCTACGTCGTCGCCGATCGCCGTCGCGGGACAGAGGAGCCCTGGCTCGTCTTCACCGGAGACTCGCTCCTCGTGAACGACGTTGGACGGCCCGACCTGCACGCCGGCGGCGCCGACCCGCGGCCGCTCGCGCTCGAGCAGCACGCGTCGATCGCCAGGCTCATGGCGCTCTCCGACCACGTCGTCGTCTACCCCAGCCACTACGGCGGGTCGGTCTGCGGGCGCGGCCTCTCGGGCAACCCGATCTCGTCGATCGGGTTCGAGCGGCTCCACAACCGCGCGCTCGAGCACTCCGACGCCGGCGCCTTCGCAGACGCCCTGCTGGAGGACATGCCTCCCGCGCCGCCCGACCAGGCGTCCATCGTCGCGGCCAACCGCGCGGGAGCTGCGCTCTCCAGTTGACGTGGGCCCTCGCGGGCGAGCCATGCGTCCGCTCCGGGCTCCCTTGGGGCGCTAGCGCTTGTAGCGGCGGCGGATGGTGAGGCGCGACTTGAGAGCGTGCAGCTCGGCGCGGTTCTGGGCGCGGGCCGCGACCAGGTCGGGCCGGCGTTCGTCGACGTCGCCGTCCTCGCCGGTCTCGGCGATGGCCGAGACGGCCTCGCGGTCGTGGTCGGCGATGGCGTTCACCTCGCACCCGATGCGATGGCGGCCGAACGCCACCGTCTCGTCGCGGACAACCTGCGCCTCGAGCGTGATCGGGCGGGCGCCCACGAAGATCGAGAGCATGATGCGGTCGCCGACGGCCAGCGGGAGCTCGCTCACGAACGCCACGCCGTCCTCGGAGATGTCGGCCAGCCGCGCGCTCATGCGCTGGCCGGCGTCGAGCTCTGTCGAGTAGAGCACGACCGCCTCGGCCTGGTCGGTGCGGCGGGCGCGCTTCGAGCGGCGATGTCCGGGCTGGTGCTCGATCGAGATGACCGACATGTGCAGGAGCGTCTGGTCGCCCGACTGGAAGTAGGCCTTGTCGACCTTGAGCGAGATGTCATATCCGCCGCCGCCGGCGTCGCGGAGCGGGCAGACGATGACGAGATCCTGCTGCATGAGGATCTGCGGGGCGTACCCGACGAGCAGGCCGTGGTCGAGGTCGGCGAGGACGACCTCTGCGACGCCGCCCTCCGCCGAGAACACCCCGATCGTGGTCGGGAAGGCGGGGAGCATCGCAAGGAATTCGTCGAGCAGGCGGTCTGCTTCGGATTGCTCAAAGAGCGGCTGGGACATAGATGCCTCTCTAATCGGCGGGGACTCCCCGGGGCTTGAACAGAACGGAGCCCTGGGGCCGGGAGCTAGGAGCGCCCGGAGTGCGGGGGTGTGAAGTGGTGACGGAAGCCGTGCTGGACGAAGTCGTCAAGGTGGGCGGTGACGGCCTGGGTGAACCGCGCCGCCTGCTCCTTCGTGAGCCGGCCGCTCTTCACTGCATCGGCGATGTGGGCCTTGAACGAGGCGGTCATCGCGGCCTCGAGCCCGGGCACCGTCTTGCCGTTCGCCGTGGCGAGCTGGGCCAGGGTCTTCCCCGACGCGAGCCCCTTGTGGAGCGCGTCCTCCGAGATGCCGAGGTAGGTGGCGGCGGCGTCAAAGGGCGACGGGCCGTGCGGCTCGAAGGCGCCGTGGTGCTCGAACGGGCCGTGGTGGTCGAAGCCGGGCCGCGGGCCGCCGAAGAGGAACGGGCCGCCCTGGTGCGACTTCACCCGAGCCTCGATCGCGTCGGCCTGGGCGCGCGTCAGCCGGCCGGCCTTCACGGCCGCCTCGATCCGGTCGATCACGGTCGCCTGGTAGGCCTCCCTGACCTTCGCCGGCGACACGCCCAGGTGGCGGGCGAAGTCGCCGAGGAACGAGTCGCCGACGGTGCTGGACTCGTGCGCAAGCGCCGTCCCGCCGATGGCCGCCAACGCCGCCACCGCCGTTC
Source organism: uncultured Actinomycetes bacterium (assembly GCA_963706075.1). Classification (GTDB taxonomy): domain Bacteria; phylum Actinomycetota; class Thermoleophilia; order Gaiellales; family JAICJC01; genus JAICJC01. The sequence continues at coordinate 109,742 of CAVPLP010000004.1, read as the reverse complement.
CGATCACCATGACGCGCCTCACGCGCCCGCCCATACAGCCTCCTCGTAACAACGGGTTCCTCGTCTCACTATGCGACATGGACCGGCTCCTGGCAATCCCTGGAATTAGGGCCTGTGTTGTAACGGGCGCGGCCTCACATGCGGTGTTCCTGGCGTGGCTCGCGCCGCCTCATGGCACCGGCTCGTCTCCGTCGGGATCGCGGCCGCCGTGGCACTCGGCATCGCGGCGCCGGCGGCCTCGGCGGCTCCGCCGCGGCTCCCCAACATGCTCGTGAACGGCAGCTTCGAGCATCCCCAGGTTCCGTCCGGGAGCTCGCACCCGTTCGCGAGCATCCCCGGCTGGCACCTCGCCTTCGGGCCGGACATCGAGCTCCAGAACCACGTCGCGGGAGCTCCCGCGGTCGGAGACCAGCTCGCCGAGCTCGACTCCGACGCGTCGAGCGGCATCTTCCAGCGGGTGCGGACGGAGCCGGGCCGTCAGTACCGTCTCCAGTTCTTCGCCTCGGCGCGGCCGGGCACCTCGCCCGCCGAGAACGTGCTCGTGGTCAGGTGGCACCGGCACGTCCTGGCGAGGATCGTCCTCGACGGCCGCGGCCTGACGCACACCGACTGGCACGCGTACGCGTTCAAGGTGCGGGCCACCGGCCGGCGCACCCGGCTCGAGTTCGCCGACGGCGGCGTGTCCGACTCGGTCGGCACCTACCTCGACGGCGTCAAGGTGACGTTCTGGCGAGGACATCCGACGGCGTCCCGCGCTGACGCTCGCCCGCCCGGCGGTCTGAAACGCGTGTAACGTGGCGGGCGATGACCGCACTCGCACCGATCCCCGCCGCCTACGCCCGGACGCTGGCCGATCTGCACCGGCTCGCTGTCTACGCCGTCTCGCCGGCCCAGCGGCTCGTGAACGGCGAGATCATCCTGGAGTCGTCGCACGGCGGGTTCTCGACGTTCGAGTACGACGGCCACGTCGCCCGGGTCGTCGACGACCGGCTGGTCCTCGACGGCGCGGCGCACCCGATCACGACGCTGCGGGCGGCGGCCGCCGCGCTCGGGATCGAGCCCGACGTCGGCCAGCAGGAGCAGTTCGATGTGCCGCCGCACGGCGACCTCGACGAGCCGCTCCAGATCGACCTCACGGCGGCAGCGGTCCTGGCCGACTGGTTCGAGTTCGCGACGCACGCTCTGGAGCACCTGCGGGCGCACGCCGAGCCCGGCGACGACGCGACGATCGTGCGCATCTGGCCCGAGCACTTCGACGCCGCGATCGACATGGGCGATGCCGATGCCGGCCGCCGCGCCACGTACGGCGGATCGCCGGGGGACCGCCACCACGCCGAGCCGTACCTGTACGCCTCACCGTGGGCCGGCCGGATCGACCCGTTCTTCGACGACCCGACGTTCAAGGGCGCCTCGCTGACGTACGCCGAGCTGCTCGCCGCCGCCGATCCGGACCACGCCGCTCGGGAGTTCCTGGAGGAGGCGCGCCGCCGCATCGCGGGGGCGACGGCCGTCTAGAGCCGCCGCGACCACATCTGGCCGACGAGGTCATGGCCGAAGCTCGTGTGCCGGTCCTCCTCGTCGAGCGTGAACCCCGCTCGCTCGTAGATGCGGCGGGCGTCGACCAGCACGTCGTTCGTCCAGAGGACGATGCGGGCGTATCCGGCCGAGCGGGCGAACGCCAGGCACTCGTCGACCAGCCGGCGGCCCAGGCCGTGGCCGCGGAACGCCGGCTCGACCAGGAGCAGGCGAAGCTGGGCCGTGGTCTCGTCGTGGCGGGTGCAGAGGATCGACCCGGCGCGCGTTCCGCCTGCATCGGCGATCCAGGCCCGCTCGGAGGGCGTGTCCGCCCTCGCTGCGAACCCCGCCACGATGCCCGCGACGAGCGCCTCGAACGTGGCGTCCCAGCCGTACTCCGCCGCGTAGAGGGCGCCGTGCCGCTCGACCACCCAGCCCAGGTCGCCCGGCCGGGGCTCGCGCAGCATGATCCCGTCGCCGGCGCTCCCGCCCAGCAGCCGCTCGACGGTCGCGAACGACGCGACCAGGCTGCGCTGATCGTCCTCGGCGAGCCGGCCGATGAACGCCTCCGCCTGCTCCGCCGAGCGGGCGTCGAGGAGGTCGAACTCCGCCCTGCCCTTCGCCGTGAGGCCGATGACGTGGCGGCGGCGGTCGTCGCCCGAGGTGCCGCGGGTGACCAGTCCCTCGTCCTCGAGCCGGGCGCGGATGCGGCTCAGGTACCCGGCGTCGAGGCCGAGCGCCGTGCGCAGGTCTGCGACGTCGATCGACTCCTGCCGGCCCAGCTCGAAGATCACGCGGGCCTCGGTCAGCGAGTACGAGGTCTCGAGCAGGCCCTCCCGGAGCGCGCCGATGATCGCCGTGTAGAAGCGGCTGAAGGCCCGAAGCGCCTGGGCCCGCTCGGCGACGGTGTCCTCGAGAACCATTGACTCAGTCAACAATGATACCCGAGGTCACCACCGCATGACGAGCGCTTACGCCTCGACCAGGATCACCAGCGTCTCGGGCAGGACGCCGTCATACTCCATCGCCTCGGCCGCCCCCGGGGTCTGCATCGCACTCGCCAGCGTGTCCATATCGGGCACGTCCATGAGCACGGCCACGCGATTGGAGTTCTGCGGGTCGACGAACGTCCGGATGTTGGTGACGCCCAGAGGCCCGAAGAACTCCTCGCGCTTCGGCGAGGCGAGCCAGTGCTGCGTGTCCTTCACGTCGTGATGGCCGATGACCGTGGGCATACGATCTCCTTCACTCGTGAGCCCGGCGGGAGCGCCGAACTCGGAGCGATGATCGTATGCGCTTCGTGGACCGCCGGGGCTACCAGCCGCGCCGGCCCCTGGGCCGGCGGCTGGTGTACACGAGCCGTGGCGGGGCGACGCGCATGCCTGTCTCGGCGAAGCGGTCCTCGTGACCGAGCCTGGCGGCGACGCGGCTGACGTCGGCCTCCTCGTCGGGCAGGACGAGCGTCACGCCGGCGCCGTCGCGACCGGCCCGGCCGGTCCGGCCGACGCGGTGCACGTAGCCGGTGTGGTCGTCGGGCGGGTCGTAGTTGATGACGTGGGCGATCGCCTCGAGGTCGAGGCCGCGCGCGGCGACGTCGGTCGCCACCAGGGTGCGCACCTCGCCGTTCTCGAACTGGCGCAGCACCTTCTCGCGCGTGCGCTGCGGGAGATCGCCGTGCATGGCCGCGGCGTTCGTGCCGCGGGTGCGGAGGCGCTTGGTGAGCCGGTCGGCGCCGCGCTTGGTGCGGACGAAGACGAGCGCCAGGCCGGGCTCGGACTCGAGCAGCTTGACCAGCGTGTCGAGCTTGGTCTGGCTGGTGACGGCGACGAACGAGTGGCTGATGTCGATGCCGGCCGTGCTGGACTGAAGCTCGGCCTCGTAGTGGCCGGGATCGGTGGTGTAGGTGCGGGCCAGACGGCCGACCTCGCCGTGCAGCGTGGCCGAGAAGAAGAGCGTCTGGCGCTCCTTCGGAAGCCGGCGCACGATCCGGTCGACCTGCGGCTGGAAGCCCATGTCGAGCATCCGGTCGGCCTCGTCAAGGACGAGGATCCGCACCGTGCCGACGTCGATCATCCGCCGCTCGATCAGATCCCACAGCCGCCCGGGAGTCGCCACCAGGATCGCGGCCATCTGGGCCCGCTTCGCCTGGGATCGGAGCGGCGCACCGCCGTAGACGGCGCAGACGTCGAGGCCGCGCGCGTTCGCCGCAGCGGACAGCTCCTCGGCCACCTGGGTCGCGAGCTCGCGCGTCGGGACCAGCACGAGTGCTGCCGGGACCTTCTCGTCAGAGCTCAGCCGCTCGACGAGCGGAATCCCGAAGGCCAGGGTCTTGCCGGAACCGGTCGGTGACTGTGCCAGCACGTCGCGGCCCGCGAGCCCGTCCGGGATGACCCGGCTCTGGATCGCGAACGGCACCGTGATTCCTCGCTTGGCGAGGGCGTCGGCCACAGGGCGCGACACGCCCAGGCCGGTGAACGTTTCTTCTTCCATGAATCCTCCATGTTGGGCGGCGTTCCGCGCCGCCAGCTCGGTCGAGATCTCAAACCCTCGACGAACCGGACATGGGACGAAGAAGCGTCAGATCTCACGAGGCGGCGAACCATTCACCACCTCTTGCACCGCAGTGTAGCTGTGGTATCGGCAGGAGCGTCGCGTACGCCGTAGTCGAGAGCGCTGGCTTCCCGTCCGATATCGTGCAGGAGTGGGCGTGCACATCGACAACGAGGCTCTAACGCGGTTGCTGGACGAACGCATCGCCGCAACGCTTCCGACCTTCTGGCCCACGAAGGGCTGGGCCTGGGACGTGCGCTCGCCGAGCGTCGGGCACCACTGGCCCGTGGGCGTCCACTTCCTCGACGAGCTCCCGCTCGACCAGGCGATCGAGGCGCTCGTCGAGTCGATCAACGAGGCGCTCGCCGGCTACTCCGGCGGAGTCAGCGAGGACGCCTGCGAACCGTACGGCGGCTGGGTGGAGTCCGACGGCGACGTGCTTCGGGTCCGGTACGGCCGGGTGCCCTTCTCGCACCCCGACGACGGGCGGCGGGCGCCCGAGCTGCCGCCGATCCCGCTCTCGGCTTTCGTCACGGAGGACAACGGCGAGCTGTAGGCTCGCCCTGTGCCGCACTTCGACCTCCCGCTCGACGAGCTCCGCGAGTACCGCTCGGCGACCGTCGCGCCGAATGACCTGGACGCCTACTGGGAGGACGCGATCCGTGAGGCGCGCGACCACGCGACGCCGGCGACGTTCGAGCCGTACAAGGCGGAGGCATACGGGCCGCTCGAGGTCTTCGACGTCACCTTCTCGGGTGCGGCCGGCCATCCGGTCAGGGCCTGGTTCCTGCGTCCCCGAGCGGCGACCGCGCCGATCCCCTGCCGCGTCACGTTCATCGGCTACGGCGGTGGCCGCGGCCTCCCGGCCGAGCACACGCTCTACGCGGCCGCGGGCTTCGCCGAGCTCGTCGTCGACACGCGTGGCCAGGGCGGGACGTGGTCGGCGGGCGCCACCGACGATCCGGGCGCCGGCGACTCCGGCCCCGAGACCCCGGGAGTCATGACGCGTGGCATCCTCGACCCGCGCACCTACTACTACCGCCGCCTCTACGTCGACGCCGTCCGCGCCGTCGAGACGGCGGCGGCCGACCCGCGCGTCGACTCCGGGCGCATCGGCGTCTCGGGCTTCAGCCAGGGCGGCGGCCTCTCGCTCGCGAGCGCGGCGCTCGTGCCGAGCATGGTGCGGCTCTGCCAGGCCGACATGCCGTACCTGGCCGACATCGAGCACGCGATCACCATCACCGCGGAGAAGCCCTACTCGGAGCTCGTCGACTATCTCGCCCAGCACCATGAGCATCTGGCGACCGCGCTCCGGACCGTGAGCTACGTCGACAACGCTGTGCTCGCGCCCCGGATCACCGCCCGCTGCTCGGTGAGCGTCGGGCTGATGGACGCGGTCTGCCCTCCGTCGTCGGTCTTCGCGGCGTACAACGCGATCGTGGCGCCGAAGGAGATCGCCGTCTACCCGTACTCCGACCACGACCTGCCCGGCCACCACATCGAGCGGCAGCTCGAGGAGTTCGCGCGCGAGATGAGCTAGGTCGAGGTGGTGCGGTGCTGCGCACCGTCGAGCCACTCGCGCGAGATCTCGACGCCCCACCCCGGCCCCTCCGGCGGCGCGACCCGGCCGTCGACCACCTCGAGGGCCGGTGTGAAGAGGCCGTCCTGCCACGGGTAGTAGTCCGGGCCCTCGATCGAGTACTCGACGTAGGGGCCGGCGTTGGGCACAGCCGCGAGGAGGTGGAGCGCGAACACCGTCACGAGCGACAGGTTGGCCGAGTGCGGGACGCACGGCAGGCCGGCGTCGGCCGCCATCCCGGCGACGGCCAGGGCGCGCGTGAAGCCGCCGACGTAGCAGACGTCGGGCTGCACGATGTCGACCGCGCGCCGGTCGATCATGTGCCGCCAGCTCGAGAGCAGGCAGTCCTGCTCGCCGCCGGCGACGTCGAGGTCGAGCGCCTCCGCCACCTCGGCCGTCCACTCGAGCTCCCAGTACGGGCAGGGCTCCTCGAGGTGGATCACGCCATGCTGCTCGAGGAACCGCCCGACTTCGATCGCCTTCGCAGGCGTGTAGCAGCTGTTCGCATCGACCAGGAGCCGCGCGTCGGGGCCGACCGCGGCCCGCACAGCCGGAACGACAGCCTCGGTCCGGCCGGGCCACTCGTCCTCGTCGTGCCCGCACTCCCGCCCGACGCGGATCTTGAACGCGGTGAAGCCGTCGCGGTCTCGCAGCTCGGCGAGACGCCGCGCCTCGTCAGCCGGCGCGATGTCGCGGCGCATGCTCGACGCGTACGCGTCGATCGGGCCGGCGGGCGCTCCCAGGAGCTCGCTCACGCCCACGCCCTCCAGGCGGCCGCGCAGGTCCCAGAGCGCCGTGTCGACCCCGGCCAGCGCCCGGCAGACGTATGAGCCCGGGAACTTGTGCTCGGCGTCGAGCACGCGGGTTGCGACGGCCTCGGGGTCGAGCGGGTCCATCCCGAGCGCATGCGGGGCGACCTGCCGGTGGAGCACCTCGGCCGTCACGTCGGCGTTGTACGGCGCCACCTGTCCCCACCCCTCGGCGCCGTCATCGGTCCGGACGCGCACGAATGCGACCCACTCGTTGCCGTACGTGTCGACCCGGTCGATCCGCATCGACGGCGGCTACGACGCCAGCCGGGCGACCAGGTCTCGCTCCTCCTGGCCGAACCACGGCGGCGATCCGGCCGCAGCGTTCTCGGTCGCGCGCTCGGCCCGCGAGGTCGCCGGGATCGCCACGTGACAGCGGGGGTCGCTCAGGATCCACTTGAGCAGCGCCTGGGGCCAGGTCTCGACGCCGAACGGCTCGAGGGGCCGCAGCGCGTCGGGTGCCGGCGGTCGCTCGAGGAGCTCGCCCTTCGCGAACGGCCGCATGAGCACCACGCCGATCCCGAGCTCGTCCGCGACCGGCAGGATGCGCTTCTCGACCTCGCGCTCGACGGGGTTGTAGGGCACCTGGATCGCGCCGATGCGGCCACTGCGCATGACCGCTTCGAGGTCGTCGAAGCGGCTCGCCTGCCAGTGCGTTGCGCCGATCACGGCCACCTTGCCCTCGCCGCGGAGCCGCTCGAGCGTCGCGAGCCGCCGCGGCGCGGCGACCAGGTTGTGCACCTGGTACAGGTCGACGTGCCCGCCGTACCAGCCGAGCGCGCTCGCCAGCTGCCCGTCGGCCTCGGCGTCGTCGTCCGTCCACACCTTGGTCGCGACGAGGACGTCGTCGCGCCGCCCGTCGAGGGCCGCGCCGAGCACGCGCTCGGCCTGGCCGTACATGGGCGAGCTGTCGAAGAGCGTCGTCCCCGCGGCGATGGCTGCGTCGACCACCCCGCGCACGTTCCGCTCGGCCTCGTCGCCGCGGACGTCGAACGTCTGCCACGTGCCCATCCCGACGACCGGGACGGTGAGCCCGCTTCGCCCGAGGCTGCGCTGCTCCACCCGTCAGGCCGCCGGGGCGGCGAAGCGGACGGCGGCGCGCTCGCGGGCCTTCTCGATCTCCCGGGCGCGGCTCCGCGGCGGGCCGTGGGCGACCAGTTCCTCAAGCAGGCGGTTCGACGCGTCCGCGATGGCCGCGACCGCGCGGTCGAACGCCTCCTGGTTGTCGCGCGCAGGCTGGCGCATGCCGCTGATCTTGCGCACGAACTGGAGCGCGGCCTCGTCGACCTCCCCGGCCGTGGTCGGCGGGTCGTAGTTGTGAAGCGGGCGGATTGACCGGCACATGAGGAAGCTCCCTCCGTCTGAGACAGAGAGCAGCGTAGTCAAGGCCGGCGGGCGCCGGGCGAGGGGAAGCTCCGGCGCAGGAACCAGTCCCAGGCCCGGTCGCTCGACCACCGCCGCTGAGCCAGAAGCACCCGGGCGGACGAGCTCACCTTGATCCGCGGCTTCGGGCGGCGGGCGGTGAGCGCCCGCTCGATCGCCCGCGCGACGTCGTCGGGCGAGCCGGCAAGGCGGGCGGCGAGCCCGCGCTCGTACGACTCGCGCGTCGCCTTCGCCACGGCGGCGTTGAACGCGTCGTACTCCGTCCCGACCTCGGGCCGGGTCTCGATCGAGGCCGCCGCCGCGTCGCCGAACCGGCTCCGGATGAGCCCCGGCTCGATGACGACGACGTGGATGCCGTACCCACGTGCCTCGAACCGCAGCGCGTCGCTCAGCGCCTCGACCGCATGCTTTGTGGCGTGGTAGAACGCGCCGCCCGGGAACACCAGCCGGCCGCCCATCGAGCTCAGGTTCACGATCCGCCCGGCCCGCCGCCTGCGCATCCCGGGCAGGACGAGGCGGGTCAGCTCGACCAGGCCGAAGACGTTCGTCTCGAACTGGGCGCGCACGCGCTCCATCGGGACGGCCTCGAACGCACCGGACTGCGAGTACCCAGCGTTGTTGACGAGCGCCGCGACCGCGCCGTGCTCGACCTCGACGGCGGCGACGGCGGCAGCCATCGACGCCGCGTCGGTCACGTCGAGCGCGAGCGTGCGGCACCCCGCCGCACGCAGGTCATCCAGCGTCTCCGGGCGGCGCGCCGTCGCCCACACATCCCACCCGCTCGCGGCCAGGCGGCGGGCGGTCGCCGCGCCGATCCCGGACGAGCACCCGGTGATGAGCACGGCGTGCGAAGATGCGGGATCTGCGGTCACAGGAGCCGGGTCGAACTCTACGTCGCCCGTCCGGTCTTCCAGGATCTATGTAAACGGGGATTAAGAACCTTGTGAGAATCCCGCCGGGTGGCAGCTATTCGTCGGCGATCTCGCCGATGATCACGGACATGCCCCGAACGCGCCGAGTCTCCGCGGTGGCAATCGTCGTCGCCATGCTCGCCACACTGCTCTTCGCCTCCCAGGCGGCAGCGGCAGCGTCGGCGAACTTCTCCCACAGGGTCTTCTACCAGCAGTTCAGGCACCGCCTGAAGCCGCACACATGGACGCTCTACGACGGCGTGCCCACGTGCTGCAAGGACTCGCGCTGGGCGCCGTCGCACGTCGTCTCAAAGCACGGCGCGCTTCGGATCCGCACCTACAAGGACGCCCGGTACGGTGGCCAGTGGGTCTCCGGCGGCGTCTCGATGGCGCGCATGGTGAACCAGACGTACGGCCGCTGGGTCTTCCGCTTCAGGATGAAGAAGGGCGTCGGCGTGGGCATGGACGTCGCCCTGCGGCCGAGCGGCAGCGGCACGGTCGTCGACTGGGCCGAGCAATCGTCCGACAAGGGCGGGAAGCGACGCATCGAGACTGCGACGCTCCACTACGGCGGCACGCGCGTGCACGCGCGCGTCCGGGCGAACTTCACGAGGTGGCACACGATGACGCTCTCGTGGAAGCCCGGCCGGATCACTGTCAAGCTCGACGGGCGACGGTGGGCGAACTTCCGAAACCACATCCCCTCCTCGCCGATGCACATGGTCATGCAGACCAACACGGGCACGAACGGCTTCACCGGCGTGATGCCGGACTCGTCGACGCCGCGGCGGGTCGCGCTTCAGATCGACTACGTGGCCGTCTACCGGTACCGCTGAGCCGTCCGGCGAGCGTCAGGCGCTCGCCGCGACGATCGACCGGAGGAACGCCTCGGCCTCCGCGACTCCGAGCGCGTACCCCTTCGCCCGGTGCATCTCGAGCGCCGCCCGCGCGTGCGATTCCGCGCCGAGCGGGTCGCCGGCGGCGGCAAGGGCCCGCGCCAGCCCGAGCCGAGCCTCGGCGTTCAGGATCAGCCAGTCGCCCGTCGCGGCGATGTCGACGGCCTGACGCGCGGCGCTGACCGCACCGTCCACATCGGCCGACGCGAGGCCCACCTCCGACAGCGCCAGGTGGGCGCGCACCGGCGCCTCGTACGCGTCCGCGGACGCCACCCGGTCGAGGACCGTGTGGGCGGCGATGCCCGCCGCCATGACGCTCCCGAGCCGGACCTCGACGAGCGCCAGCGACGCGCGCAGGGCCGTGGCGCCCGCGAGCATCCCGCGACGTTCGTACTCCTCGACCATCGACGCCAGAAGCGGGCCGCGCCTCGTCGAACCGGCCGGCTCTGAGGAGCATCCGCTGGCGGTTCTGGGCGAGGCGCCACGTCCGGTTCCGGCCGAGATCCTGCTCGATCTCCTCGACGACGCCGAACAGCCTCCATGCCTCGGCGTCGTCGCCCCGCAGGAGGGCCAGAATCGCCTGACCCTGGATCAGCTCGGATCTGACCGTCGGCCGGATGCCGAGGTCGGCCATCAGCTCGCCGAGGAGCTGCTCGCCGTCCGAGACGGGCATCGGCGAGTCGACCATCGCAGCGACGAGCGTTGCGATCGCCCAGACCGAGTCCTCGTCGGCCTCGCGCGAGACGGCGATCGCCCGGCGCACCGACTCGACCCCCGCCGCCGCCTGGCCGAGCCACCACTCGGCCTCTCCGCGGGCGCTGAGCGCCGTCGCGACGGCGCGCGGTGCATCCATCGCCTCGAGCTCGGCGAGGGCGGCGTTCGTCTGGAGGATCGTCTCGCGCTCGTCCATGTAGTCGGGCGCGTCCTCCGGCATCGCGCCGAGGAGCAGGAGCCGCGCCCGGAGCTCGACGGCCCGCGCCCCGAGCTCGGCGGCGAGGTCCGCACCGTCCGAGAGCAGGCTGCTGAGCTCCTCCCGCTGAAGCAGGTTCCAGCCGGCGGCCGCCAGCTCGACCAGCGCCGCAGCGCGCTCCGTGCTCCGCTCGGGCAGCAGGGCGAGAGCCCTGTCGAGAAGGAAGCGCGCGCGGCGCGGATCGCCCATCGCATCGGCTCGCCGGCCTGCGGCCGCCAGATGAGCCCCCGCCTCGGCACCCAGCTGGACCGTCTCGTCGTCGAGGAGCTCGAGCTCGGTGCGGAGCCGGTACGCGTGCTCGAGGTGATCGCCGACCTCGGCATCGCTCGCACCGCGCTCGGCGAGCCAGTGCGCCAGGCTGACGTGGAGCTCGCACCTGCGCAGCTTCGGCAGGAGGCCGTAGGCGGCGTCCTGGAGGAGCGCATGACCGAACCGGGCGCGGCCCGGCGCCGTGCGCTCGGTGAGCTCCCGCTGGTCGAGGCGGTCCAGCTCGGCCTCGATCGGCCGGCCGACCATCGCCTCGACAGCGTCGACTGCGAAGTCCCTGCCGACCACGGCCGCGACGCCGACGACCTCCTGTTCGGGCTCGGGGAGCGCCTCGAGGCGGGCCGCGAGGAGGACCTGGAGCGAACGCGGCAGGCCCGCGGGCGCCACCTCGTCGCCGACGAGGGCCGCCAGGTGCTCGGCGAACAACGGATTGCCCTCGGCCGCGTCGATGATCTGCCGGGCCTGCTCGTCGCCGAGGCCGGGGCTCGCGTACGTGAGCAGGCGCCGTGTCTCCGTGTCGTCGAGGCGCTCCAGCGCGACCGACACGGTGTTGGCCCCCGTCCCCCAGCCCGGCCGCCGGTCCGCGAGCTCGGGCCTGGTGGTGCACACGACCAGGAGCGCTCGCCGGCGGCTGTCGCCGAGAAGCTGCTCGACGACGTCGAGGAGGAGGCTGCTCGCCCAGTGCACGTCCTCGAGCACGACGACCACGGTCTGCGTCGCGGCGAGCACCCCGACGAGGCGTGACACCGCCCAGGCGACGTCGGGCGCGCCGGCGCCCTCGCGAAGACACGCCGCGACCGCATCGGCATCCTCGTCGCCGCCCATGATCTGTGCGATCCCCTCGGAGGCGCTTCGATCGCCGGGGATCGCGGCGCGCGCCACCTCGAGCAGCGGCTCGAGCGACGACGACTCCGTGATCGCACGACACTGACCGGTGAGCACGGTGAGCCCGTCGCCCAGGCGACCCAGCTCCGAGACGAGCCGCGACTTCCCGATCCCCGGCTGCCCCACCACCGTGACGAGGTGCGGCCGCTGAGCCCGGCTCGCCCGGTCGAGCGCCCAGCGCAGGAGGTCGAGCTCGGCATCGCGGCCGATCATCGGCAGGTCGAGACGGCGGCGCTGTCCCCGCGCCTCGGGATCGACACCTTCGAGCAGCCAGGCGGCGACCGGCTCCCGCTTGCCCTTCGCGGCAATCGACGCCACCTGCTCGCCGCGGGCGGCGTGCCCGACGAGCGCCCAGGTCGCCTCGCCGACGAGCACCTCGCCCGGCTCGGCCGCCTGCTCGAGGCGGGCTGCGACGTTGACCGCGTCGCCGACCACGAGGGATTCACCCTGCGTCGGATCGCGAGCGAGCACGTCGCCGGTGTTGACCCCGATCCGGGCCTGGATCTCGCCCATCTCCCGGACCGCGTCACGCATCTCGAGGGCCGCCCGCAACGCCCGCAGCGCGTCGTCCTCGTGCACCGTCGGGATGCCGAACACCGCCATGAGGGCGTCGCCGATCACCTTCTCGACCGTCCCGCCGTGGCGCTCGACAGGCGCGCGCACCGCCGCGTAGAACCGGGCCATGACGCCGCGCATCACCTCCGGATCCGACCGCTCTGCGAGCGCTGTCGAGCCGACGACGTCGCAGAAGAGGACGGTGACCGTCTTTCGCACCTCGCGGGCCGCCGCCGTGCCTGCGGCGAGCGGCGCCCCGCACAGGTTGCAGAACCGCGCCCCGTCCGGGTTTCCCTGCCCGCATTCAGCGCACTCGGTCACGGTTCGAGTCTACGGCCCCCGCCGGGTCATGGATGCCGAGGAGCCCGTTGGGGATGTTCAGTATACTGAACAGCGATGCTCGGCGACGCGATCCGACAGCGGCGCGAGGCGCTCGGCCTCTCCATGCGCGCGGCCGCGCAGCGGATCGGGATCTCCACCGGCTACCTGGTCGAGCTCGAGCACGGGCGCAACCCGACCACCGGCCGGCCGCCTGTCCCCTCGGCCACCGTGCTGGCGGGCATCGGCCGGACTCTCGACATCGACACCGTCACCCTGCTCGACCTCGCGGGCGCCATGCCGCGGCCGTCAACGCACGTGCTCCTCGTCCAGACGGGTGGGCGACGGTCGACACGGGCCGCGGCGAGGCAGGCCGTCACCGTCCGCGTCGACGCCTGGATCGAGATCGCCGGCCGGGGCGATCCCGCCCGGGCGCTCGGCGCAGCAGCCGACGCCTCCTCGGCCGCTCCTGACCGCTCTCTGGGTCTCGTATTCGGCGGCGGATCGGCCCTCCTGCGGACGCCCGGCCCACGGGACGCGATCCTCGCGAGCGAGACCACATGGGAGAGCGACGTCGACGCCGCCTGCCGCGCGGTGGGCGGCACGACGCCCGCCGCGAACGTCTGCGCCTACCGCGCCGCCGACCTCCGAGCCATGGAATCGGGCGATCCGCTCGCCACCGCGATCGAGCTCGTCCGCGCGCACCCGCACGTGGCGGCGCAGGACGGCGACGGGCGGGTGACGACGGGCCCGACCGCCATCGAGGCACTCCTCGCCGCGGTCCGGCCGGCGGGCGTCACGGCTGCCACGTGGGCGTCGATCGCGTCCGCCGCAGCGGTCGGCCTCCACCGCGAGACGGGAACCGCATGACCCGTCGGACCGCCGCGGGCGCGGCGATGATCCTGGGCACCAGCGCGAGCATCCAGATCGCCGCCGCGATCGCCCACGACCTCTTCGACACGCTCACGCCGACCGGCGTGTCCGCGCTTCGGTTCGCGCTCGGGACGGCGATCATCCTGCCGGCCGTCCGCCCCGCCGTCCGGGGCCGGGACCGGGAGACCTGGTATGCGATCGCGATCTACGGCGTCTCGCTGGGCATCCTGAACGTCACGTTCTTCGAGTCGATCGACAGGCTGCCGCTGGGCCTGGCCGTGACCTTCGCGTTCGTCGCCCCGCTCGGGGTCGCGCTCGCCGGGTCACGACGCCGCCGCGACGTCGCGTTCGCGCTCCTCGCGGGCGCAGGGGTGCTCGTGCTCGGAGGCATCGACCGTCCAGACTCGGCTGCGGGCGTCGCGTTCGCCGTCACAGCCGGATGTGCGTGGGTCTCGGTCGCGTTCGCAGGGCGGTCGGTCGGCCGGCGCACACGGCGGGTCGACGGCCTCGCGCTGGCGATCCCGATCGCGTGCCTCGTCACCCTGCCGTTCGGGATCGGCCACGCCGGCGCGCTCGACGCCCGGGCGCTCGCGCTCGGGCTGGTGATCGCGGTGGGCGGGATGATCCTGCCGTTCGCCCTGGAGCTCGAAGGGCTGCGCAGGCTCGAGCCCCGCCTCGTCGCGGTGATCTACAGCGCCGACCCGGCGATCGCCGCGCTCATCGGCCTGGTCGCGCTGTCCCAGAGCCTGACCCCGCCGGAGGTCCTGGGCATGGCGGCCGTCATCGCCGCGAGCATCGGCGTCACGGCGGGCGCCGCCGAGTCCTGACGTCAGCCGTCCGCGCGCTCGGCCGCCGCGGCGGCCTCGCGATACGGCCGCTGCTCACGGCGGATCAGGTCGGGGTTCGTCCCGGCCGCGTGAGCAAGCTCGAGCGTGAGGAGCTGGAGCGCCACGGCGCCCACCACCAGCGCCTCGGCGACCGACTCCGCCGGCGCGAGCCCCATCGTCTCTCCGATCACGACCGTGGGGATCCCGATCACCGCGAGAGCGGCATCGAGGTCGGCCCCGCGCTCGGCCTGGAGAGCTCCTCCGCGGGCGTCGATCGCGAAGCGGACGACCGCTGTCCGGTCGGCGTCGCACCCGGCCAGGTGGCCGTGCAGGACGGTCTCGAGCCGGTGGGCGTTGGCGGGGATCCGAGCCCCCTCCTCGATCTTGAGCGCCAGCTCGCGTGCGGTGACGAAATCGGCTCCGAGGCCCGTCGTCACGATGCGGCGACCGCCGTGGATGCGGCGGGCCGCCGCGACGAACATCGGGCGAAGCGCGACGACCGCGTCGATCGCACCGGCCAGCCTGGCCGCCGTCGCCGGGCTTCCGGCGATGCCCGCACCGGCCACGATCGCGCTCACATACGCAACGGTGTGGCACCACGAGCGGTCGGCGAGCGGCGTGACGACGACGTGATCGGAGACGGCCGGGACGCTCGTCGCAGGGTGAGCCGTGATGACCGCGGTGCTCGCGCCCGCGCCGCGCGCCGCCTCGAGCGCGAGCCGGGTCGCCCGGGTGCCGCCGTCGTGCGAGATGCCGATGCAGAGGCCGCCCTTCCGCGGGTGAACGGCGGCGTCGAGCGCCTCGCGAGCCTCCACGCGTGCGTCGGGGAATGCGTCGGCGATCAGCTCGGCGATCGCCATCGCCCCGTGCTCGGACGTCCCACAGCCGGTGACCACGATCGGGGTGCCCTGTGCGGCGGCCTCCCGGATCGCGGCCGCGACATCGGCGGTCTCCGGCCCGGCCCCGTCCAGGATCCCGGCGGGCAGATCCCGTTCCTCCAGGATCATCTCCTCCATCACCCACGGCGGCCCGTCGCGCAGCTCGGGATAGTCGTCGGTCAGCCAGCTGCGATCGTCGGCTCATCGCGCGCCAGCCTACCGGCCGCGGCCCGATGGACGAGTCAGACGTGTGGACATCCGAGGCGTCGCGGTTCCGCGTGATGGAGCTAGACGGGCTCGAACCGTCGACCTCCACGCTGCCAGCGTGGCGCTCTCCCAGCTGAGCTATAGCCCCAGGTCGCTCGGGAGTATAACCAGCGCCCGCGAGGCCCAAACCCGTGAAACATTGGCGTCAGGCGCCGGTGTTTCAGGGGACGAGCGCGGTCGCCGGGCGAGCTGCCATGTGACGCGGCTCCGCGAGCCGTTCCAGAACGAGCACGGTGTCCGCGACGGCGACGCCCGACAGGTGCTGATCGCGGCCCTCGAAGTCGGCGACGATCTCGGCGATCGCGCCTCGATAGGCGGCCGGATCGCGGGCCGCGAGCGCCGCCAGCGCGCGTCCGGTCCGCTCGAACGCGCCGCCTGCGTCGAGCATCGCCGCGACGTCCGGCACCTCATCCAGGCAGACCAGGGCGAGCGCCCGCACGTAGGCGGAGGCGGGCGACTCGGCATGCTCGGTCTCGGCGACGGCCTGCCGAGCCACCGCGTCGACGCCGTCGCCGGCGAGGATCGCCATCTTGAGCGCACCCAGCAGCCGGCCCCAGCTGGACGGGCCGGTCTCGGCGTGCGACGCCAGGTACGCATCTCGCGCACCGCGGAACAGCTCCTCGGCCGGGGCTCCCGCCATGAGAGCGCGGTAGGCGTCCGCCTCGGCGGCGAGGGCGGCGTCGAGGTGGCGGCCGGCGCTCACTCGATCGGCCGCCGGCCGGCGAAGCCGCCGTCGAGGGTATGCCAGAACTCGATCCGATCCTCCCCCACCCGCCAGCACAGGAGCGCCGGCTCGCCGCCGACCTCAGCCGGGAAGTCGATCAGCCCGGTGTCGGGATCCTTCACCTGGACGCCGTGCTCGGCGAACTTGCCGAGGATCTCGGTCAGCTCCTCGGCCGCCGCCCTGAGGTCGGCGCGCATCTTGCGCACCTCGGGCTTCTCGAAGTTGCCGCCGTTCGACCCGATCGCGATGACGAGCCGCCGCCACCGGCCCTCGAGGTCGCGGCCGCGAGCGCGGGCCTCGACCATCCGCTCGGCCTCGGCACGGAGCTCGCCGTCGAGCAGCGCCTGGGCCTCCTCCAGCGTGAAGAGCCGCTCGGCGGCCACGGGCTATCCGGCGGCGTACGACTCGCTGGGCACCTGGCCCCACAAGGCCTCGAGCCGGTAGTAGGCGCGCGCGTCGGGCGTGAAGACGTGCACGACGACGTCGAGGTAGTCGAGCAGGATCCAGTCTCCCTGGCGCATCCCCTCGATCCGCCTCGCCTGGAGCCCCTCGCGCTTCAGCTGCTGCTGGATCTCCTCGGCGATCGCCTGCGTCTGGCGCGGGTTTCGCCCTGACGCGATCACGAAGTGGTCCGTGTAGCTGACCACCTCGCGCATGTCGAGGATCACGATGTCTGCGGCGAGCTTCTCAGCGGCGAGCGCCGCGATCCGATTCGCGAGCTGGGCGGTGCTGCTCAGGCGGTCATCCCCATTACCAACGCGGGTCAGCCTAGCACGCGCCCTGACGGTAGAGCCGTTCCGCTGCGATCACCGACGCGACGGCCTCGGGCACCGCGTCGCCCAGATCCTCGCCGCGGCCGACGGCCTGCCGGATCGCGGTCGAGGCGAGATCGACGGGTTCCATCTGGAGCGCGACCACATCCGGCCCGGGCTCCGCGGCGCCGGGACGGGGCGCGACGACGACGGTCGCCAGCTCACGCACGCGCTCGGGCCTGTGCCATCCGGGGAGGTCGGCGTGATCCGCGCCGACGATCAGGAAGAGCCGGCCCTCCGGATCGAGCGCCTCGAGCGTCTCGACGGTGTAGCCGGGGCCGTCGCCGTCGAGCTCGATGCGGCTCACCTCGACGCGGCCCGGCCCCGGGAAGGCCGCTTCGGCCATCCGATACCTGACCTCCGGCGGCGTGGTGCCCGGGTCGCGGTGCGGAGGCCGGCCGGCCGGGACGACGATCAGGCGGTCGAGGCGCAGCTGGCGCATCGCCGCGCCCGCGACGGCGACATGGCCGGCGTGCGGCGGATCGAACTGCCCGCCGAAGACGCCGATCCGCGGCCGTCCGGTCATCGCCGCGGCTGGTAGGTGAAGCGGTGGGCCCCGACCAGCACGTCGTCGCCGGGCCGCGCACCGGCCGCGTGCAGCGCCCGGTCGACACCCAGCCGCTCGAGCTCGGCGGCGAGAACTCCGACCGCCCGGTCGTCCTCCGGGTCGAGGTCGGCGAAGCGGCGCTCGATGCCCCGGCCGGCGACACGCAGGAACCCCCCGTCGCGCAGGATCCGGAACTCCCGGCGAGCCGGCCCCTCGGGGCGGTACACCAGGAAGTCGGCGAGCTCGGGCTCCACCTGCACCGCCGGCTCCGACTCGATCGGGACATCGCGGAAGAGCGCGTGCTCGAGGTCGGCGATCCCCTCGCCGGTCGCGGCCGAGCAGACGAGCGCAGCTCCGGTCGCCGCGAGGAGCGCCTCCCGGTCATCCGGCGCGACCAGGTCGATCTTCGAGAGCACGACCAGCTGCGGGCGGTGGGCGAGCCCGCCTCCGTGCAAGGCGAGCTCGCGGTCGATGGCCTTGCGCCGCGCGTCGATGTCCTCGGCGCCGGCGGACGCGTCGATCAGGTGGATGAGCAGCCGTGCCCGCTCGAGATGGGCCAGGAACTCGTGCCCCAGGCCGACGCCCTGGCTGGCACCCTCGAGCAGGCCGGGGACGTCGGCGACGGTGAGCTGGCGGCCGTCCGCGGACTCGACCGTGCCGAGCACCGGCTCGATCGTCGTGAACGGGTAGTCGGCCACCTTCGGCGTCGCGTTCGAGATGCGGCGCAGGAGCGACGACTTGCCGGCGTTCGGGAATCCGAGGAGCGCGGCGTCGGCCACGAGCTTCAGATGCAGCTCGAGCCACAGCTCGTCGCCGGGCTCGCCGACCTGGGCCGTCTCGGGCGCGCGGTGTCGCGCGGTCGCGTAGCGGCGGTTCCCCTGTCCGCCGAGGCCGCCGCGGGCCACGGTGACGCGCGCCCCGGCGTGCGCGAGGTCGGCGATCGGCTCGCCCGTCTCGCGCAGCCGGACCTGCGTCCCGACCGGCACCTCGAGCTCGCGGTCCTGGCCTCCCCGGCCGTGCTTCCCCGAGCCCTGGCCGTGGACGCCGCGCTGCGCGCGGAAGTGGGACGCCGTCCGGAAGCGGGAGAGGTCGCGGAGATCGGGCTGGGCCACCAGCACGACGTCGCCGCCCCGTCCGCCGTCACCGCCGTCGGGGCCGCCCTTGGGCACGTATTTCTCCCGGCGGAAGCTCACGCAGCCGTCGCCGCCGCGGCCGCCTTCGACCTGGATCGTCGCGCGGTCGGCGAACACCGCCGAGCGCTGCTACGCGGACTGCTCGGCCAGCACGCTGATGTAGCGGCGGCCGTTCCTGCGCGTGAAGGACACCGTGCCGGGCACCGTCGCGTAGACGGTGTCGTCGCTGCCGAGCCCGGCGCCGTCGCCGGGGTAGAAGCGGGTGCCGCGCTGACGCACGATGATCGAGCCGGCGGTCACCGTCTGGCCGGCGAACACCTTCACGCCGAGCCGCTGGGCGGCCGAGTCGCGACCGTTCTTCGAGGAGCCGAGGCCCTTCTTATGCGCCATCGCCGGTGTCCTCCTTGGGCTTCGTGGCGCGAGGCTTCCGCGCCGGCTTCGGCTTGTCCGCCGCCGCGGAGGCGGCGGGCGCCTTCCGGGCCGCAGGCTTCTTGGCAGCGGCGGGCTTCTTCGCGGCCGGCTTCTTGGCCGGGGCGGCCGCGGCCTTCTCGGCGGGCTTCTCGTCGGCGGCCTTCTTGGCCGGCGCCCGCTTGGGCTTCGACGGCCCGATCGCGTCGATCTGGATGCGGCTCAACTCGGACCGGTGCCCGCGCGTCTTCTTGAAGCCGCGCTTGGGCTTGAAGGTGAAGACCTTGATCTTCTCGCCGCGCAGGTGCTCGACCACCTGGGCGGTCACGGCGCCGTCGAGCTTCTTGCCGTCGGTCACGACGTCGTCGCCGCCGGTCATGAGGACGGGCGGCGTAAACGACTTGCCCGGCTCATGCGGCTGCCGGTCGACCAGGAGCGTCTGCCCCTGCTCGACCTTGTACTGCTTCCCGCCAACCTTGATGACCGCGTACATGAGCCGCGGAATGGTACCAGAGGGCATTCTCCGGGCTAGCTGCCCAGCAGCCGCCCCAGGATTCCGCCGCCCTTCCTGCCGTCGCCTTCCGCCGCGGCCGGCGGAGGTGGTGCGGGAGCCTCTGCGACGGGCTCCGGAGGCGGTGCGGGCGCCGGCGCAGGCTCCTCCGCGGCCGGCTCGGCGGCCTGGGTCTTCGCCGGCGTCCGCCGCCTGCGCGGCTTCGGCTTCGGAGCGGCCTCGGCCGCCGGGTCAGACGCCGGCTCGGCAGCGACGACGTCGGCCGCCTCGTCGGCGGCGGCGGCGCCGTCGGTCGCGGCCGCGCCGGCCCGCGACCGCCCGCGCCCGCCGCGCTTTCCGCGCCGGCGCTTCTTCGCGGCGGCCGTCGCCTCGTCGCCTGTTTCGGCGCCGTCCTCGGCGGACGTATCCTCCGCCGGAGGCGCGGTCTCCGCCTCCGCGGCGGCCGTGTCGGCCGCAGCGGCTTCGGGCTCGACCTTCTTGCGGGTCCGGCGACGGGGCGCGGGCTTCTTGGCGGGCGCCTCCTCGGCCTTGTCCTCATCGGTCGCGGCCTCGTCCTTCGCGCCGTCCCTGGCCTTCGTGGCCGGCGTCCGGCGCGTCCTGCGCGGCCTGGTGCGCTCCTCCAGCTCGAGGCGCTCGCCGACCTCGCGCTCCATCTCGGGCAGCTCGTAGGAGTACTCCGGCTCCGGCTCGAGCTCGAACGCGGTCGTCTTCGCGTCGAGGAGCGTCGCGAAGGCGCCGGTGCGGCTGGCGCGGTCGATGCGGATGCGGTGGTCCT
The DNA here is from genome assembly GCA_963706075.1 of uncultured Actinomycetes bacterium. Lineage (GTDB taxonomy): Bacteria > Actinomycetota > Thermoleophilia > Gaiellales > JAICJC01 > JAICJC01. Next base: position 89,349 of record CAVPLP010000004.1, on the reverse strand, counting down.
GGCCGATGTAGCCGATCGCGCCACCGATCACGACCCCGTACCCCCCGTTCAGGCGGGCCACCCCGTCGGTGGTGTTGTACATGTGCGGCTCCGAGATCTTGACGCGAAGCTCGTCGCCGTCGGCCACGGGCAGGCCGTCGCCGTCGACGTCGGCGCGCGATCCCTCGCGGACCACGTCGACCTCGGTGAGCGGCATCCGCTCGACCGTCTCCACCGTGAAGTGCTTCCCGGTCTCGCGCTCGAGCTCGACCAGCTTCGCCCCGCCGGGGCCGGCCAGCTGCGTCGCGACCCGTGCGTTCATGCGGACGAGGAAGGCGTCGGAACCCGACGAACGGGCCAGCTTCCGGAGCCGCCGCTCGGCCTCGACCGACATCGTCTGCTCGGAGAGGACGCGGCCTTCGCCGCCGCAGGTGGGACAGATCCGGGTGAGCGTCTCGCGGATCCCGGCCGTGACGTTCTGGCGGGTCATCTCGACCAGGCCGAGCGGCGAGATCTCGACGAGGTAGGTCTTGGTGCGGTCGTGCTCGAGCTCCTCCTGGAGCACCTTCAGGACCTCGGCGCGGTTCTTGGCAACCGCCATGTCGATGAAGTCGATGACGATGATCCCGCCGATGTCGCGCAGCCGAAGCTGGCGCATGACCTCGCGCGCCGCCTCGATGTTGTTGCGCGTGATCGTGTCCTCGAGACGGCTGGAGCTCCCGACGAACCGGCCGGTGTTCACGTCGATGACCGTGAATGCCTCGGCGTAGTCGAAGATCAGGTAGCCGCCCGACGGCAGGTCGACCCGCTTGTTCAGCGTGCTCAGGATGGCCTGGTCGACGCCGTGGCGCTCGAACAGCGGCACCGCGTCGGAGTAGAGCTTGATGCGGTCGACGAACTCGGGCTGCGTCACCCGCACCCAGCCGAGGATCCGGCGGTACTGCCGCTCGGAGTCCACCAGCACCTCCTGCACGTTTCGCGCCAGGAGGTCCCGGATCACTTTCAGCGAGAGGTCCGCCTCGGCGTGGACGAGGCTCGGCGCCTTCTTCGTCTCGGACGACGACTTGACCCCGGACCAGATCCGGCTCACGAAGCGCAGGTCGCGGTCGAGATCCTCCGCGGTCGCACCGGCGGCGGCCGTCCGGACGATCACGCCGCCCTCCTCGACCTCAAGAGCCTTGGCCAGCTTGCGCAGCCGCTCGCGCTCGCCGTCGGGAAGGCGCCGGCTCACGCCCGAGCCGGCCTCGCCGTTCGGCGAGAGGACGAGGAAGCGGCCGGCGATCGAGAGCTCCATCGTCACGCGCGGCCCCTTCGTCCCCATCGAGTCCTTCACGACCTGGACGAGCACCTCCTGGCCGGGCTTCAGGAGCTCGTCGATCTTGCGCCGGCGGCGCGTGCGGCTCGCTGTCTCGCCGGGCACGACCACGTCGTTCACGTGGAGGAAGCCGTTGCGCGGCAGGCCGAGGTCGACGAACGCCGCCTCCATCCCGCGGAGCACGTTGTCGATCTTCGCCTTGTAGATGTTGCCCACCAGCGACCCCTGGCCGCGGCGCTCGATGAGCGCCTCGACCGTGCGTCCCTCCTCGACCACTGCGACGCGAAGCTCGCTGAGGTCGACGGAGATCAGGATCGTCTTGGTGACGTCGGATATCAGTGTCACGTGTCTACTCCTACAGGCTCGCGCAGGCGGATCGCCGTGCGCGTCAGCCGTTCGATTGTCGGGGTCGCGCCCACGAGGGCGGCGACCGCTTGTGTCAGTTCCTCGGGCCGGGCCGTGCCCGCGTCGGTCACGGCCAGCTCCATCTCGAGTGCTCCCGGCTCATGGGTGAGCGCCGTGCAGAAATGGCGGACATCGACGCGTTTCGACGCCTTCTTCGGCGCCGTGCGCACGACCTCGCACACCTCCGCCTCGGCAAACGCGGCCAGGGCGGCATCCCAGTCGATGTCATCTGCGACCTCGACCCGATAGGTGACGGCGTCGACTCGCGACGCCGCCCCCCGGCCGGTCGCAGGCTCGATCGAGACGACGGTCATCCCCATCGGGAGGTGGTTCATCAGCCGCTCCGCCACCTCGAGCGGCTCGTGCTCGCCCCGCAGATCGACGTCGGCGATGTCGGCCAGCGTCTCGACCCCCACCGCCCGCGGGAGCGCGAGCGAGATGACGGGCCGGGGCCTCATGCCCTTGCTCAGGGCGATGTCGAAGCCGGCGCGCCTAAGCGCGCCGAGCAGCGTGTCGACGGTTTCGAGGTGCGAAAGAAAGCGCGCCCGTCCGCCGACCGCGAAGGTGATTCGGTATGTCAAAGATGTGTTCCAATTCTCTCAACCGGTCCGTACGGGGACTCTCCCCGCCCGGATCAGTGCACCAACTTGTTGCGGACGGGGCCGAAGCATGCGCCGCAGTCGGCACAGCCGTCCCAGCGGCAGTCGCCCGTGGCCACCTCGGCCCGGCTCTGCCACCACTCGTCCAGCAAGAACTCCTTGGAGACGCCCGAGCGCACGTGATCCCACGGCAGCTCGTCCCACTCTCCGTACTCGCGGGTGGCGACCTCGTCGATCGTCGTGCCCGCCTCCGCAAAGGCCGCCTCCCAGGCGGCCTCCGCGAACATCTCCGTCCACGCGTCGAAGCGCGCGCCTGCCCGCCACGCGCGCTCGATCACGTCGGACAACTCCTCGCCGCCCCGTGCCAGCGCGCCCTCGAGCATCGAGGTGCGCACGTCGTGGAGCGACAGCCTGATCTGGCGCGTGGGCATCGCCCGGCGCATGTAGCCCTGCTTGGCCTCGAGCTGGTCGCGGCTCGACATGCCCTCCCACTGGAAGGGCGTGTGCGGCTTCGGCACGAAGTTCGAGGCGCTGACGTGCACCGAGAAGCGCCCGCCGCCCAGGACCCGCCGGCCGATCTCGCGCGCCTTCACTCCGAGGTCGACGATGCCCTGCACCTCGGCGTGCGTCTCGCGCGGGAGCCCGATCATGAAGTACATCTTGAGGCTCGTGTAGCCGGCCCTGAACGCCGCGGCGATCGCGCGCTCGATCATCTCGTCGGTGATCGTCTTGCAGATGATGTCGCGCATCCGCTGCGTGGCCGCCTCCGGCGCCAGCGTGATCGAGCTCTGGCGGGCGTTCGCCGCCGCGGTCAGCGCCACCGGCCCGGTGTCGACCCGGTTCGACGGCAGCGACAGGTGCAGGTCGGGCATCCGCTGCTTGATCCCCTCGATCGCAGGCACCACGTCGGTGTAGTCGCTCGTCGCGAGCGACGTCAGCGAGAGCTCGTCGTAGCCGGTGCAGCGAAGCTGGGCGAGGCCGGCCTCGATGACCTGGTCGGCGGGGCGCTCGCGCACGGGCCGGTACCACGTCCCGGCGTGGCAGAACCGGCAGCCGCGCGTGCAGCCGCGCATCACCTCGACCGAGGCGCGCGAGAAGATCGCCGACGAGTAGGGGACGACGACCTCGATCGGCTGCGTCTCGATCCCGAACTCCGTGTGGATCGCGCGGCGGACGTCGCGCCGCCCGCGTCCCGGGAGGTAGAGGTAGGGATTCTCAGCGAGTGCGGCGAGCCGGGCCGCGCGGCCGGCCGTCGTGGAGATGACGTCCAGGACGTCCTCGAACGCCTCCTCGGACTCGCCCATGAAGAACGCGTCGAAGAACGGCGTAAGCGGCGCGGGGTTCGACGCCGACGGGCCGCCGGCCACGACGATCGGGTCGCCCTCGCCGCGATCGGCCGCCCTGAGCGGGATCCCGGCCAGGTCGAGCACCTCGAGCACGTTCGAGTAGGTGAGCTCGGCCTGGAGCGTGATCCCGAGCACGTCGACCTCGCGCACCGGCCGCCACGTCTCGAGGGTGAAGAGCGGCAGGCCTTCGCGGCGCATCGCGTCGGCCATGTCGGGCCACGGGCAGTACACGCGCTCGGCCGCCATCCCGGTCCGCCCGTTCACCTGCTGATACAGGATCTGAAGGGCCTGGTTGGAGATCCCGACCTCGTAGGCGTCCGGATAGCAGAGCGCGACAACGGTCGTCGCCTGCGGCTTCTGCACCTGGTTCGCCTCGCCGCCGATGTAGCGGGACGGCTTTTGCACAGTCTCCAGAACGGACTCGATTCTCCGCTCAAGAGCGGCTTGCGTCATGCCGTGCATGCTAGCCGACGGCATCTCGAGCACCCGCCCGGCGCTAGTGCCGCAGCTCCTCCACGGCCGTCCGGAGCTTGGTCAGATCGGCCGGGGCACCGCGGGCGAAGTACTCGTCGGCCGCGAGCCCCAGGGCCCGCGTACCGCCGTAGGCGACTCCGCCCTTGACCGCCCATCCCGCGACCGGGATGAAATCGAGCAGCTCGCGCGCAACGGTGCGCATCCCGTAGCCGGCGCCGAGCACGCCGAGGATCTCGACGGCGCGATCCGGCGACAGCTCGACGCCGTAGCAGGCGCCGATCTGGAGCACGAGCCGAAGCTGAAGCGCGGTGAGCACCGGCAGGTCGGCTCCGGGGATCCAGATCGCCGCCGCAACGAGGCCGTTCCGGCGCGATCCGGTGTCGATGAGCCGATCGATGACGTGCGGCCTGAAGGCCGGAAGGCGCGTCGCCAGGCTGGGTCCGGCGTGGCCGGCCCGCTCGGCCAGAAGCCGCATCGCCTTCTCGAGCGGAAAGCGGCCGCGCTTCGAGGGCAGCACCGACATCGGGCTCACGCCCGGCACCCGCGCCGCCTCGACCAGCGCATCCTCGGGGAGGTCGACCCCCTCGAGAATCGCAAGGAGCGGCCGCCCGGCCGCACCCACGACTTCCAGGTCGGCTCGCGTGCCGTCGTCGAGCGAGGACGCCACCTGCGCGCCGTAGACGACGACCGCCGCCCGGCCCAGCGGCTCGGCGTCGTCGGGCCGAAGGCGCCGTGCCGCGAAGACGTCGACCGCGCTCGCATCGGTGCCGGGCGCGTCGAGCAGCGCCTGCCGCAGCTCCTCCAGGGGCGCGGTCGAGCCGCACATCCGGATCCGCGCATGGACGTCGCCCTCGGCACGCACCTCGCGGACGGCCTTCAGGGCCATGGTCGCCGAGGCGACCCCCGGCTTCCTCACGCGACGGCCAGGCGCGGCTCGTCGGCACTCTGCGCGTGTACGTGGATCGCTTGCAGGACGCCGATTGCGAGCAGGTTGGTGAGCGTGTGCGATCCGCCGAAGCTCATGAACGGGAGCGGGATGCCGGTGATCGGGGCCAGCCCGATGGTCATCCCGATGTTGATCGTGATCTGGAAGAGCAGCATCGACACTACTCCCGCCGCCACCAGGCTGCCGAACGTCGAGCGCGACTTCGTGATCACCTTGAGTCCGCGCCACAGGAGGAGGGCGTAGAGCGCGATCAGCCACGCAGCGCCGACGAACCCGCGCTCCTCGCCGACGACGGCGAAGACGAAGTCGGTCGCATGCTCGGGCAGGTAGCCGAAGAGCGTCTGGGTCGCGTTCTTGACACCGGTGCCGCCGACGCCGCCGTGCGCGACCGCGACGATCGACGCGTTCAGGTTGTAGCCGTTTTGCTGCGGATCGAGCCGGTCGGGGTGCAGGAAGGCCGTGATGCGGTCGACCTGATAGCTCTGGAGCACGTGGATGCCTGCGCCGGGCAGGATCGAGAAGATCAGCGCCAGCGTGACCGCGCCCGCCAGGAGCATCCACACGAAGTGCCGCCACGGCGCGCCGTACACGAAGAGCATCCCCATCAGCATGGCCGCAAGCACGAGGGCCGTCCCGAAGTCGGGCTCGCGGAAGACGAGCAGCGCCGGCACGCCGATGTAGACGAGCGCGAGAAGCGTCAGCCGGCCCGGCGAGGTGATCCCGCGCCGTGACGCCAGGAGCGCGGCGAGGCCCACGATCAGAAGGAGCTTCGAGAACTCCGACGGCTGGAACTGGAACCCGGCGAAGGTGATCCAGCGGGCGGCGCCGTTCACGGTGTGGCCCGCGGCGAGGACGGCGGCCACGCTCACGAGGACGAACACGTAGAGCGGCCAGTGCACCCGCCGCATCCACGCCGGCGGGATCGCCGCCACGACGAACATCCCCACCACGCCGATCGCGACGTAGACGAGCTGGTGGGCGTAGAGGTTCCCGGGATCGTTCTTGGTCGCGTTCTTCATGATCCAGAGCCCGAACGCCGAGATCGAGAGCACGGTCGCGAGCATCAGGTAGTCCAGGTGGCGGATGTAGTACTTGATCACCGGCTCTGATCCTGGCCGCTCTGGAAGCGGTACCTGGAGTGGAAGTAGGCCGCGAACACCTCGGCGGCGACCGGCGCGGCCGAGACGCCGCCGTGGCCGCCGTCGTGGATCATCGCGACGACGACGAGCGGGTGGCCGTCCTGCTCCGCCCAGCCCGCCCACCAGGCGTCGGAGCAGTTCGTGCAGTCCTGGGGCACCTCGGCGGTGCCCGTCTTGCCGTAGACGGTCGGCTGGAAGCTGCCGAAGGTCGACGTCGACGTGCCGTCGCCGGCGTGCGTGGCGCCGTACAGGCCCGTCTTGATCTCGGCGAGCAGCTCGGGCGGCAGGTGCAGGTCACGCTGCGGCTTGGGTGTGACGTTGCCGCCGGGTGCAAGGCTCCCGTCGGGGCCGGTGACCGACTGCACCAGATGGGGAGTCACGACCGTGCCGCCGTTCTCGATCGCGCTGTAGGCGACTGCCTGCTGGAGCGGCGACACGAGCAGGTAGCCCTGGCCGATCGCCATCTGGATGTCGTCACCCGGCTCCCAGAGGGTGTCGATCGACGGGTTGGGGCCGTTCACGAAGAGCGGGTTGTGCGCCTTCCAGTGGCGGTCGGGGACGAGGCCCGAGACGGCGCCGGGGATGTCGACAGGAGGCGAGTCGCCGTAGCCGAGCTTGCGGATCCACTCCTGGAAGATGTTCGAGCCGGTCTGGTACCGGTCGTAGAACTGGTCTCCGAGGCGGTAGAAGAAGGTGTCGCACGAGATCTCGAGCGCCTTCGAGAGCCCGATGATCGAGTTCTCCGGGCCCCAGTTGAAGAACTTGTGGTGGCTGAAGTCGTTCGGCGACTGGAACGAGGTGGTGCAGGGGCGGGTCGATCCGGGCCCGATCAGCCCCGACATCCAAGCCGCCACCGCCGTGATCGGCTTGAACGTCGACCCGGGCGGATACGTGCCCGCGTACGACTTGTCGACCTGCGGGAAGAGCGGGTTCTTGGGATCGACGACCTTGGCCTGCCCGTCGTACGGCGGCACCCAGACGGTCGGCTTGTAGGTCGGATACGAGGCCATCGCGTAGATCGCCCCGTTCTCGGGGTTGATCGCGACGACGGAGCCGTAGTTCGCGTAGTACTGCTGGTCGGCGTGGGCGATCTGCATCCCGCGGTAGATCGCATCCTGGGCGACCTTCTGCAGGTTGGCGTCGAGCGTGAGCTTTACGGTCGCTCCCGTGACCGGCTCGCGGACCAGGTAGGGCGAGCGCACCGGGTTGCCGGAGGCGTCGAACATCTGGGCCGTCTCGCCGTCGGAGCCGCGCAGCCAGCCGTCGTAGGACATCTCGATGCCCGCCTGCCCGGCCGTTCCCGTCCGGGGCAGGTTCTCGCCCCGGAACGCGGGATCCTTCAGGTTGTCGGCGGTGATCGCCCCCACGTGGCCGATCAGGTTCGGGTTGATCGCGCCGATCGCCGGCTGGTCGAGCGCCGGGTAGTCGCGCACGAACGTCCGCTGGAACTGGATCGACGGGAACCGGTCGTGGCGCTCGAGCATGTACGCCACCTGGGGTCGCGTCACGGTGAACGGGAGCGTGATCGGGTAGCCCTGGTTCGCGGCGAGGCGGGTCGAGTACTCCTTCCACACCCGCGGGAACGGCTGCTTGATGACGCCCGCCAGCCGCCAGAGCGTGAGGCACCCGGGCTGCTCCGCGACCTGCTTGTGGTCGTGGCGGTTGAGGCCGCTGCAGTCGGTGCTCGCGGGGAAGGTCGCCGAGTTCACCTGGACCGCGATCGCCGTTCTGCTCGAGACCAGGACGTTGCCGTGGCGGTCGACGATGTCGCCCCGCCGCGCGGGAACGACCGCTGTCCGCACCTGGCTCTGCACTGCCGCCGCCGAGTACTGGCCGGCGTGGAGCACCTGAAGCGCCCACAGGCGGAAGAGCAGGACGACCAGAAGCGCGGCGGCGATGATCCCGAGCGCCGCCGCGCGGATGGCCAGCGGCAGCGGGTCGGGGGCCGGCTCCGACCTAGGCGGTGGCGATTCGAGGAACACGGCTCACCGCGGTCGGGGGACGGAAGATACGCCGCAGGAGCGGCAGGAGGAGCAGGCCGAGCAGCGTCGTCTGGAGGATCGCCGGGGCGATCTGGTGCCAGAAGAGGATGCCCGCCGCCGGGTGGTCGCCGATCAGGATGTGCATGACCAGGCTCCCGAACTGCGCCGCGGTCGCGCCGATGATGAGCCAGGGCAGCGCGCGCGGAGGCGGCGGCTCGAGCATTCCCGGCCCCGCCTCACGGCGGTTGGCGTATGTGGCGATGAGGCATGCGCAGCCGACGTAGACCAGCGACTGCATGCCGAGGTGCTCGAAGGTGATCGCGTCGAGCAGGAGGCCGCCGGCGAAGCCTGCGATCGCGGCCGCCTCGAGGCCCCGCCACAGGGCGAGGGCGACGACGAGGATGATGATCAGGTCGGGGCCGCCGCCGAACGGCGTCAGCTGAGGCGTCGCCGCCACCTCGAGGACCGCGAGAACGAACACGCAGAGCGCGATCTTGACCCCGTCGAGAATCACCGGCGGGGCTCGAGGACCAGGACGTCAGTGATGTTCCGGAAGTCGGCGAACGGCGTGACCTGGATCACCTTCGTGTCGCCCGTCGTGTCGTTCCCCGACACGGATGTGACCCGCCCGATCGGGATCCCGGCCGGGTAGTACGACGCGAGCCGGTTGCTCTTGAACCCGGCCGTCGTCACGATGTCGTTCTCGCTGACGTGGACGGCGTTCGGGATCAACTCGAGGCTCAGGATGCCCACCTGGCCGGACGCGGCCTTGATCAGGCCGACGGCGTTCGGTTCGCCCTGGACGCCGGCGGTCACGTAGTTCTGGGGGTCGAGCAGAAGCGTCACGACGGCCTGGTCACCGGTCACCTGGACGACCTTCCCGATCAGCGCACCGCTGTCCTCGGTGGGGGCGACGACGGGGTCGTTCACGGCCACGCCGGCGGCCGAGCCGATGTCGATCGTGACCGTGTTCTGGTAGGCGGTCGGAGACTGCTCGAGCACCTGGCCGGCCACGCTCTTCGTCTGCCCGAGCGTGCTTCGGAAGTGCAGGAGCGCCCGCAGCCGGGCCACCTCGCCGGTGGCGTCGTTCAGGAGCACCTGCGTCTTTCCGTACTGCGCCTCGAGCTGCTTCAGCTTCTCGGTCGAGTCGCGCGCGCTGGCGAGCCCGCTGCCCCAGTTCCAGGCGTCGACAGCGGGCCGCGTGACGCGGTGAGCGACCGTCGCGAACGGTGCCGTCACGCTGACGGCATCGCGCTGGATCTCCCCCACGATGCCCGACGACCCCTGCCGGAACGACAAGGTGAGCAATGTGAGAGAGGCCGCCAGCAGCAGACCGACGACGGCCCGCCTCCGGATGATTCGGTTCTTGCTGAGCAGCATGACTTGGCGGGTCGGAGGGCCGATTCTAGCTGACGACCCGCCGCGACCCCGCCGCCAGAGGCTAGAAATGCGCGCTCTGGGCGCCTGTGGCGATGAGGATCAGCACCGCCGCGGCCAGCACGAGCCGGTAGATCACGAAGAGGTTGTAGTTGTTGTTGCGCAGGTAGCTGAGGAGCGCCCAGATCGCGATGAGGCCGACGACCATCGACGTCAGCGTCCCGACGATGAACGGTCCGGTGGTCCCCGGCGGGAAGCCACCGTGCAGGTCCTTCACGCTCTTGAACACGACCGCACCGCCGACGACGGGCGCATAGAGGAAGAACGAGAACCGGGCGGCGTCGTCGCGCGAGAGGCCCAGGAACCGGCCCGCCGAGATGGTGATCCCCGACCGGCTGACGCCCGGGGCCAATGCCAGCGCCTGTGCGAAGCCGACGCCGATCGCGGTGCGCAGGTCGAACTCCTCCATCTTGCGCGTGACAGGCGTCTTGTCGGCGACCCACAGCACGATCGCGAACACGGCCATGAGGATCGCGATCTGGTACGGCTGGCCGAGCTTGTCCTCGACGAACGACTCGCCGAGCGCGCCGAAGACGGCCGCGGGGATCGTCGCCACGACGACGAACCAGGCGAGCCGCTCATCACCGGTCTCGATGGAGCGCTTTCCGATGCTGCGAAACCATGCCCCCGCCAGGGCGATCGCCTCGAGCCGGAAGTACGCGAGGACGGCGATCAGCGTGCCGAGATGGAGCGAGACGTCGAACGTCTTGTTGAAGGCGGAGTGGTTTTCGAGGTAGTGCCAGTTGAAGATCCACGGCACGAGGATCAGGTGGCCGGACGACGAGATCGGCAGGAACTCGGTCAGCCCCTGCGTGACGCCCAGGACGAACGCCTGCCAGTTGGTCAGCTTGTCGGGATCGGCGCCCGCGCCGGTGATGGTGATCGCCAGAACGCCGATCGCGATCCCGGCAAGGATGAGCACGGCGGCTCGCACCCCGCTGGGGCGCCTGGAGATGGACGCGTCCGTCTGCACCTCGTTCCAGGATACAAGCGGGTGCGGCTGCGTCTAGTAGCCGCGGCGGCCGTTGCGGCGGCTGGAGGCGTACGACTGGTTGGCCCGGTGAATCGCCTCGAACTCCTCGAGCGAGCGCCCCGAGCCGACGGCCACGCACGTGAGCGGCGACTCGGCCAGGTGGACCGGCATCTGCGTCTCGGCGCGGAGCCGGTCGGTCATGCGCTGCAGGAGCGCGCCGCCCCCGGCGAGCACGATCCCGCGGTCCATGATGTCGGACGCGAGCTCGGGCGGGGTCTTGTCGAGCGTCTGCTTGACGGCGTCGATGATCTGCGTGAGAGGCACGTCGAGCGCGTGCCGCACCTCCGACGCGGACAGCACCACCGTCTTCGGGAGGCCGGTCACAAGGTCGCGGCCACGGATCTCGGCCTCGACCTCCTCCGGAAGCTCGTAGGCGGAGCCGATCTCGAGCTTCACCTCCTCGGCGGTCTGCGAGCCGATCATCAGCTTGTACTCACGCTTCACGTGCTCGATGATCGCCTCGTCGAGCTCGTCGCCGCCGACGCGGATCGACTGCGAGACGACGATCCCGCCGAGCGAGATCACCGCGACCTCCGTCGTGCCGCCGCCGATGTCGACGATCATGTTCCCGGTGGGCTCCGAGACGGGCAGCCCCGCCCCGATCGCCGCGGCCATCGGCTCCTCGATCAGGTACGCCTGGCGGGCGCCGGCCGAGTAGGTCGCCTCCTCGACCGCCCGCTTCTCGACGCCGGTGACGCCCGACGGGACGCAGACGACGACGCGCGGGTGGGCGAACCGGTTCTGGTGCACCTTCTGGATGAAGTGCCGCAGCATCTGCTCGGTGACGTCGAAGTCGGCGATGACGCCGTCCTTGAGCGGGCGGATCGCCGAGATGTTGCCGGGCGTGCGGCCGAGCATCCGCTTGGCCTCGATCCCGACGGCGTGCACCTCGCCGGTGCGCTGGTCGATCGCGACGACCGAGGGCTCCGACAGGACAATGCCGCGGCCACGCACGTAGACGAGCGTGTTCGCCGTGCCGAGGTCGACCGCCATGTCGCGGCCGCCGAAGCCGGTGAGAGAGTTGAGGAAGCTGATGCGGGGGCCTTCGTTTCCTGCTGCAAACTTGGCGAAAGTGCAGGGCGATTGTAGCGGATAGCGGGGTCCGCCATCGGCCGTATCTGTACGATCCCGCGCCGTGGACACCGACCTTGCCGGCCGAGTCGTCATCATCACCGGCGCCGCGCGCGGGATCGGTGCGGCGACCGCCCGGCGATTCGCCGAGGAGGGCGCCCGGGTCGTCGTGAACTACCGGTCGAGCCGCGAGGAGGCCGAGCGCCTCGTCGCCGGGCTGCCCGACGCGATCGCCGTCCAGGCCGACATCTCGCAGGAGGCCGACGTCGACCGGCTCTTCGCGGCCGCGATCGACCGCTACGGCTCGGTCGACGTCTGCGTCTGCAACGCGGCGGTCTACTCGCCGCCCGCGCCCGCGGTCGAGATCGACGCAGACCGCTTCCGCCGGATCGTCGACACCAACCTGACCGGGACGTTCCTGGTGGCGCGGGCGTTCCTGCGCCAGGTGCAGCGACAGCGGTCGGGCAACCTGATCCTCATCGGCTCGACGGCGGGGATCTTCGGCGAGGAGGGCCAGGCCGACTACGCGGCGACGAAGGCGGCCCTGACGGGAGGCCTGCTGCCGACGCTCAAGAACGAGATCGGCCGCCTCGCGCCCGGCGGACGCGTGAACGCCGTGTGCCCCGGCTGGACCGAGACCGAGATGGCGGCGCCCGCGCTCTCCGAGCCCGGCCGGCTCGAGCGGATCACCCAGACGATGCCGCTCCGCAAGGTCGCCCAGCCCGACGATGTCGCATGGCAGATCGTCGTCCTCGCCTCGGACCGGCTCTCGGGCCACGTCTCGGGCCAGGTCGTCGTGGTGGCCGGCGGCATGGAGGGCCGGCTGCTGCACGAGTAACCACCGGGGCCTGGCCACGTCGGTGCCTGACCCGACGGTTCAGCCGGGCCACGGCGGCCGCCATCGCGTCGAGCAGCTCGGGGACCGGCAGGCCCACGACGTTCTGGAAGTCGCCGCGCACCTCGCGCACGAGCGCCGCGCCGTGGCCCTGGACCGCGTAGGCGCCCGCCCGGTCGCGCCACTCGCCCGTCGCGAGATACCACTCGATGTCCGCGTCCGTGAGTGGGGCGAACGTCACCTCGCTCGCGGCCCGGCGGACGTGCTCGCCCCCGTCGACCCGTAGGCACAGGCCGGAGTGGACGGTGTGTGTCCGGCCTGCGAGCGCCCCGAGGAACGCCCGCGCCTCGGCCTCGTCGCGCGGCTTCCCGAAGACGCGCCCGTCGAGCGCGACGAGCGTGTCGACGCCGAGCACTCGATCGCCCGCGACGGCCGCCGCCTTGCCGCGGGCGTGAGCCTCGGCGAGCTCGGCGGGGCCGAGGCCGGCGATGTCAGCCTCCTCGTATGCCGGCACGACGACGGTGAACTCGACGCCGAGCAGCTCGAGGATCGCTCGCCGCCGCGGCGAGCTCGATGCGAGGACGATGGGCCCGAGCTCGAGAGCCCGGGCGATCACACCAGATCCGGCTCGGAGAAGTAGATCGCCACCTCGCGCGCCCCGTTGGCGGGCGAGTCGGAGCCGTGGACGATGTTCTCGCCGATCTCGAGCGCGTAGTCGCCGCGGATCGTGCCGGGCGCGGAGTCGAGCGGGTTGGTCGCTCCCATCATCCCGCGCACGGTCGCGACGGCGGCATCGCCCTCGATCACCATGGCGAGGACCGGCCCGGAGGTGATGAACTCGACGAGGCCCGGGTAGAACGGCTTCTCGCTGTGCTCCTCGTAGTGCTCGGCGGCCTGCTCCGGAGTCACCCTGAGCAGCCGCATCGCCCGGATCGAGAGGCCGCGCCGCTCGACCCGCGAGACGATCTCGCCGACGAGCCCGCGGGCGACGCCGTCGGGCTTCACCATGAAGAGCGTGCGCTCCATCTATCGGACGGGGCGCTCCGCAGACGGCTCGGGTCTGGCACGCTCGGCCGTCATCCCCGGGCTCTGGACCGTGGCCGTCTCGCAGTACGGGCACAGCCGCCACGACGGCTCGAGCGGGGCCTTGCACCGGCGGCAGGCCTGCTTCAGCTTGGTGCCGCAGTGCGGGCAGCTGAGGAAGCTGGCCTCGGCCGGGTTGCGACAGTACGGACAGACCGAGTCGGCGCCCAGCCTGCGCTCCATGGCCTTGATCTCGAGCTCGCGCTCGCGGACGTCGGCCAGGTACTCCGGCGGGCGCAGGATCAGGTAGACGAGCACGCCGACGAACGGGAAGAAGAAGGCCGTTGCGATGCACACCGCCACGATCACCGGGTCCTCGATCCGGCGGCGCGCATCCTTGGCCGTCCAGAAGATCAACGCCAGGTAGAACGCCACGACGAAGATGACCATCAGCTTCTCGCCCGCGGCGAAATAGCTCGAGTCGAGGAAGTCGCTGACCCCGCCGAACGGCGCCGACGTATCGCTGGTGGTTGTGGCGGCGAGTAGGTGAAGCACGGTCAGGCAGGGCTTCGCGCGGCCTCGACGCCGTGAGGCCGCGAAATCAGGTCGTGTAAAAGATACAGCGAGCCGCAGACGATCACCGCACCGCGACGCCCCGAGAGCTCGATCGCACGCTCGCGGGCCCGGCCGGGATCGGGCTCGAGCTCACCCCCCGTGAGGGCTGCGAGCTCGGCTGCGGGGAGGACCCGCGGGTTCGTGGACTGGGTCGCCACGACGACGTCGGAGACGCCCGAGAGGAGCTCGACCATCCCGGCGACGTCCTTCTCGCCCAGCGTCGAGAACACGACGACTCGCGGGTGGCGCCCCTCCAGGAGCGCCGGCAGCTCCGCGACGAACCGGGCCATGCCGGCCACGTTGTGGGCCCCGTCCCACACCTCGAGCGGGTCGTGGCCGCGCACCTCCATCCGCCCGGGGATGCGGACACCGAGCATCGGCGCCGGGTCGACCGGCCTGCCGAGAGCGAGCTCCACGGCGGCCAGGGCCACCGCGCGGTTCTGATCCTGGTACGTCCCCTCGGCCCGTACCGCCTCGACCTTGCCCGCCTGGGGCGCGAGCGCCCCCCACTCGGGCTCGCCCACGACGAGCAGGCCGCCGGCGGGCACGACGGCGAGCTTCTCGGCCGCGATCGCCTCGCGGGTCGTGCCGAGCAGCTGCGTGTGCTCGAGCGACACGTTCGTGAGCACCTGGACGCGCGACCGGGGGAGCACGTTCGTCGCATCGAGCCGGCCGCCCAGGCCCGCCTCGACCACCCCCCACTCCACGCCGGCCGCGGCGAACGCGCAGAACGCCGCCGCGGTCAGGGCCTCGAACTGCGTCACGCCGGTGCCGGCCGCGTCGCGCACCCGCAGCACCGCATCCTCGTACGCGTCGGGGCTGACCTCGGCGCCGCCGATCCGCACGCGCTCGCGAAACGACGTGATGTGCGGCGAGAGGTACGCGCCCGTGCGAACACCCTCGGCCTCGAGCAGCGCCTCGGCGAAGAGCACCGTCGAGCCCTTGCCGTTCGTGCCGACGACGTGGATGGCGTCGAACGACCGCTCCGGGTTGCCGAGCCTGCCCAGGAGGTCGACCATCCGGTCGAGCCCGAAGGCCATGCCGAACAGCTCGAGCGAGTCGATGTACCGCTCGGCGTCGGTCACTCGAGCGCAGCCAGCCGCGACTCGAGAGCCTGCACCTCCGCCGCGAACCGGTCGGCCTTCTCGCGCTCGGCCGCGACCACCTCGGGTGGGGCCTTGCTCGTGAACCGCTCGTTCCCGAGCATCCCCTCGGCGCGGTCGCGCTCGGCGCGAAGCTTCGCCAGCTCGCGCTCGAGCGCCGCCCGGTCGGGCACCTCTCCGTCGGCCGCCCGCTTGGGCGCGAGCTGCGCGACGATGTCGGCGCCGGCGAACCCGTCGGGCATCTCGATCGCCGTGGTCGGGTCGGCGCGCACGGCCGTCACGATCTCGATCGCGCGCCCCATGTCGCGCTCGGCGTCGGCGTCGCGGTGCGCCGCGTCGGGAGCCGGCAGCGGCGCCAGCATCAGGAGGCCTCGCTCGCCGGGCATGTGCTCCCAGATGGCCTCGGTCACGAACGGGCAGATCGGATGGGTGACGGCGAGGATCCGCTCGAGCACCCACAGCAGGTTCGCAGACGCGTCGGCGCGGGTCTCGCCGCGCAGGCGCGGCTTCACGGCCTCGACGTACCAGTCGCAGAAGTCGTTCCAGACGAACGCGTACAGATCCTTGACGGCGGCCGAGAAGTCGTAGCGGTCGATCTGGGCCACCACGCCGTCCAGCTCCGCGGCGAGCCGCGAGCGGATCCACCGGTCCTCGAGCGCCGTCCCGGCCGGCGCCGGCTCGACCGACGTGTCGGCCTGCGTCAGCACGAACCGAGCGGCGTTCCAGAGCTTGTTCGCGAACTTCGCCCCCTCCTCGATCATCCCGGCCGAGAAGCGCACGTCCTGCGTCGAGCTCATCTTGAGGAGCCCGTAGCGGGTGGCGTCGGCGCCGTAGCTGTCGACCAGCTCGAGCGGGTCGATGCCGGTGCCGAGCGACTTCGACATCCGCCGCCCGTCGGGTGCCAGGATCGTCGGGTTGATCACGACGTCCTCGAACGGGATGTCGCCCATGAACTCGAGGCCCATCATCAGCATGCGCGCGACCCAGAGGTTGATGATGTCGCGGGCCGTCACCAGCACGTGGCCCGGGTAGTACCGCTCGAGCCGCGGGTCGTCGCGACCGGGCCATCCGAGGGTGGCGAACGGCCAGAGCGCCGACGAGAACCAGGTGTCGAGCACGTCGGGGTCACGCTCCAGCTCGGCCGAGCCGCAGGTGGCGCACGCGTCAGGCTCGGAGAGCTCCACCGTCTGGTGGCCGTCCGGGCAGTACCACACCGGAATCTGGTGGCCCCACCAGAGCTGGCGCGACACGCACCACGGCCGCAGGTTCAGCATCCAGTCGTAGTAGATGTTCTCCTGGTTCTTGGGGTGGAAGCGCACCCGCCCCGATCGCACCGCTTCGTTGGCGGGCTTCGCGAGCTCGTCCATGCGCATGAACCACTGGAGCGAGATGAGCGGCTCGATCCGGTCGCCCGAGCGGTCGCAGTGCCCCACCTCGTGCTCGTACGGCTCCTCGTTTCGCAGGAGGCCCTGGGCGAAGAGGGCGTCGCGCACCTTCTCGCGCGCCTCGGCAACCGGCAGGCCGGCGAACTCGCCGGCCAGCTCCGTCATGCGGCCGTCGAAGCCGATCGCCGCCAGCTCCGCGAGCCCGTGCCTCCGGCCGATCTCGAAGTCGTTCAGGTCGTGGCCGGGCGTCACCTTGAGGGCGCCGGTGCCGAAGTCCATCTTCACGTACTCGTCGGCGATGATCGGCACCTCGCGGTCGACCAACGGCACGATCGCGGTGCCGCCGACGAGATGCGTGTAGCGCTCGTCGTCGGGATGCACGGCGACGGCGGTGTCGGCCAGGATCGTCTCCGGCCGGACGGTGGCGACCGTCAGGAAGTCGTCGGTGCCGGCGATCCGGTAGCGCACCTCATACAGCGTGTCGACCGCATGCTCGTAGCGCACCTCGAGGTCGGAGATCGTCGAGGCGCACGTCGGGCACCAGTTGATCATGCGGTTGTCGCGGTGGATGTAGCCCTTGCGGTAGAGCTCGACGAACATCGTGAGCACCGCGGCGGCGTAGCCCTCGTCCATCGTGAACCGCTCATGGCCGTAGTCGAGCGAGCACCCGAGCCGCTTGAACTGGCCGATGATCGTGGCACCGGTCTCCTCGCGCCATCGCCACACCCGCTCGAGGAACCGCTCGCGGCCGAGATCCCAGCGGGTGAGCCCCTCGGCCCGGAGCTGCTTGTCGATCACCGCGTGCACGGCGATCCCCGCATGGTCGGTGCCGCAGATCCAGAGCGAGTCGCGGCCCTGCATCCGCCGCAGCCGGATCAGGGTGTCCTGATAGCTCCCGTTCACGGCGTGGCCCATGTGGAGGTCGCCGGTCACGTTCGGAAGCGGCAGCGCGATCACGAACGGCTCGCGGTCCGGGTCGGGCACGCCTCCGAACACGCCCGCGGCCTCCCACCGGTCGAAGATCGGCCGCTCGGCGGCGCTCGGGTCGTAGCGGGCGTCCATCGCGCAGGATCCTAGAGCGTGGGTTGGGGGACAGCGGCCGAGGGTGTATCGGGGCTACAGTCGGACGGCGTTTCGGGCGATGAAGAGGATGGGACACGAGCGTCCCCGACCCCATGTACAAGGCTTTCTGGCACCAATACGTTCAGCAGCACTCGCCCCACGGCGGCAGCACGCTGTCCGTGAGCCCGGGGCCGCTCTTCGCCGCCATGGTGTGCCTCTTCGTGCTGATGGCGTGGGCCACGTACCAGATGCAGTCGCGCTGCGCCGACTGCCGCGAGTGGCCGGTGCGGTGCAGGTGCTCCGAGGAGCACTCGCACGTCGACCACCGCTAGCGCCGCGAGAGCGCGGCCTCGGTGGCCGCTCGACCGAACGCGTACACCGCCGCGTCGACGGCGCCCGACGCGTAGACCGTGACGACGACCGGACCGTGGCGCGTGAACACGACGGCGACGTCGTCGCGCGAGGTCTCGAGCCACCCGATCTTGTGGGCGACGGGACGGCCGCCCGCTCCCGGGCGGACGAGCCCCGGGTCGGCGGCGTGGAGCATGAGGTAGAGCAGCTCGCGAGCCTCGTGGCGGGTGACCCCGCGGCGGACGAGCGGGCCCGAGCCGGAAGCGGCGTCCGCGAGCCACCCGGCGAGATGCGCCATGTCGGCGGCGGTCGTGTGCTTGAACGAGGGCGGGGGCGTGCGGTCGGTTCGCTCGGGAGGCGGACCGCCCCCCACTCCCTGCTCGGTCAGGTACCCGCCGTACATGTAGGTGCTCTCGAGCCCGAGCCGCCGCATCGCGGCGACCATGTCGGCGGCGCCGTCCGTCTCGCTGCCGCCCAAGAGCTCGAGCACCTCGTCGGCCGCCTCGTTGCTCGACGATCGGGTGATGGCGACGAACGGCGACCAGTACGCCGTCTCGCTCGGCTCCTCGTGGATCCGCTCGAGCGCGGCCACCATGATCGGAAGCTTGAGCGTGGAAGCGCCCTCGAACTCGGCGCCGGCGTTCCACGCCGCCGCTGACCCGTCGGCGCGGTGGACGTAGACGCCGACGTCGGTGCTCACACGCCCGGCGAGCGCGCGCAGAGCACGGTCGAGCCTGCGGTCGTCTCGCGCCGGGGCGAGTGCGCGGAGCGAGCCGGGAGGGAGCCCGTAGACGGGGATCCTGCGGCCCGCCACGGTGACCGTGGTGTCGCCGACGACGGCGTGCGGAACCTGGACAGAGAACCGTCCGTCGAGCCCCGGGTAGATCGTGTAGCGCCGGCTCCCGGCGCGGGCATGGATGGCGCCCGGCGCGCGCCCCTCGAGACGGCCGTCCCACACCTCGAACGGCCGCGGCGCGGAGACCGAGAGCCGCTCAGCATGGTGCCCACCTGCGCCCAGGATCGCGAGCAGCGACACCAGGAGGCGCAGCATCGGCCGATGCTACAGCGCCGGCTGGCTAGGCAGACTCTTCGCGCAGCTCTTCGGTGACGTCGACGCTCGAGCCGCCCTCGGTGACGAGGGTCGGATCGAGGTGCTTCTCGATCGTCTCGCGCGTCACGACGCACTTGTTCACGTCCTTGCGCGAGGGCAGGTCGAACATGACGTTCAGGAGCGCCGCCTCGATGATCGACCGCAGGCCGCGGGCGCCGGTGGCCCGCTCGAGCGCGCGATGCGCGATCGCCGAGAGGGCGTCCTGGGTGAACACGAGCTCGATCGAGTCGTAGTTGAAGAAGCGCTCGTACTGCTTGATGAGCGCGTTCTTCGGCTCGAGCAGGATGCGGATCAGATCCTCCTGGTCGAGCGCATGGACGGCCGACACGACGGGGAGGCGGCCGATGAACTCGGGGATGAGCCCGTACGAGATCAGGTCCTCGGGCATCACCTGCGGGAAGAGATCCTTGGACGGGCCGTTCTTGCGCGAGCGGAGCTCGGCGCCGAACCCGATCGAGTTTCTGCCGATGCGGCGCTCGATGATCTTGTCGAGGTCGGCGAACGCCCCACCGCAGATGAACAGGATGTTCGTCGTGTCGATCGACAGGAACTCCTGGTGCGGGTGCTTGCGCCCACCCTGGGGCGGCACGCTCGCAACGGTGCCCTCGAGGATCTTGAGCAGCGCCTGCTGGACACCCTCGCCGCTCACGTCGCGCGTGATCGACGGGTTGTCGGCCTTGCGCGCGATCTTGTCGACCTCGTCGATGTAGATGATCCCGGTCTCGGCCTTCTTCACGTCGAAGTCGGCGGCCTGGATCAGCTTGAGCAGGATGTTCTCGACGTCCTCGCCGACGTAGCCGGCCTCGGTCAGCGCCGTGGCGTCGGCGATGGCGAACGGCACGTTCAGGATCCTGGCCAGCGTCTGGGCGAGCAGCGTCTTGCCGCAGCCGGTCGGGCCCAGGAGCAGGATGTTCGACTTGGCGAGCTCCACCTCGGAGTCGGTCTGCCCCGCCATCTGCACGCGCTTGTAGTGGTTGTAGACCGCCACCGACAGCGTGCGCTTCGCCTCCTCCTGGCCGACGACGTAGTCGTTCAGGACGGCGTAGATCTCCTTCGGCTTGGGCAGGTTGTCGAGATCGAGCTGGGCGGGAGTGGTCAGCTCCTCGTCGATGATCTCGTTGCAGAGATCGATGCACTCGTCGCAGATGTAGACGCCGGGGCCGGCGATCAGCTTCTTGACCTGCCGCTGCGACTTCCCGCAGAAGCTGCAGAGGAGCTGTTCGTTGGTGTCGGTCGGTCGGGCCATGCGTCAGTGCTTTGCGATCACGCGGTCGATGATGCCGTATTCGGTCGCCTCGTCGGCGCTCATGAAGAAGTCGCGCTCCGTGTCGCGTGACACCTTCTCCATGGGCTGTCCGGTCTTGTCGGCGATGATCTGGTCGAGTCGCTTGCGCAGGTCGAGGATCTCGCGCGCATGTATCTCGATATCGGTCGCCTGGCCCTGGAATCCAGAGCTGACCTGATGGATCAGGATCTTGGCGTTCGGAAGCGCCATTCGCTTGCCCTTCGCGCCGCCCGCCAGGAGCAGGGCGCCCATGCTCATCGCGATGCCTACGCAGATCGTCTGGACGTCGGGCTTCACGAATTGCATTGTGTCGTAGATCGCGAGCCCTGCATAGACCGAGCCGCCCGGCGAGTTGATGTAGATCGAGATGTCCTTGTCGGGATCCTCGGACTCGAGGTGCAGGAGCTGAGCCACGATGAGATTGGCGATCTGGTCGTCGACGGGCGTGCCGAGGAAGACGATGCGCTCGTTCAGCAAGCGCGAGTAGATGTCGAACGACCGCTCGCCGCGCGACGTCTGCTCGATCACCATCGGAATCAGTGGGCTCATTGCACTCCTCAGGTCGGCCGGCTGGCTCCCGCCGGCGTCCAGATCGGGGTTTGTCTTTCGCCGGAGGCGTCGGATTCCTGCCCCGGCGTCCACAACTTGCCCTTCGCCTCGGCCTGCTCGGGCGAGATCGGCTTGGCGTTCTCGACCACGATGTCGAGCGCCTTCTGCGCGGCCAGGTCCTGGCGAAGCGCGGTCGTCGTGGCCGGGTCGCCGAGCAACCGCTCGACCGCGGACTCGGCGTCCTCGTCGCCGTCGGCGGCCTGCTCGCGCACCCACTCCTCGATCATCTCGTCGGTCACCTCGACGCCCTCGGCGGCGACCACGGCCTCGAGGGCGAGGTCCTTCCGGACCGAGTCCTCGGCGCGCGGCCGAACCGATGCGGCCAGCTCCTCGCCGGACTGCCCGGTGACGCGCAGGTAGTCCTCGACGGCGACGCCGCGGGCGGCCAGGTTCTGAAGCAGCGAGCGGACGAGGTCGGCGACGCGGTTTCGGATCAGAGCGTCGGGAACATCGGTCTCGAGCTGCTCGGCGAGCGAGTCGAGCACGGAGGCCCGGTAGCGCATGTCGACCTCGCGCTCGATCGCCTCGCGGATCCGCTCGTGGATGTCCGCGCGCAGCTCACCGAGCGTGTCGAACTCGCTGACCGAGGTCGCGAGCTCGTCGTCGAGCGCCGGCAGCACCCGCTCCTTCACGTCCTTCACGGTGACGTGGAACGTGGCCGTCTTCCCGGCGACGCTCGCGTCCTCGTGATCCGGGGGCAGCGGCAGATCGATGTCGCGCTCGTCGCCCGGCTTCATCCCGATCAAACCGCGCTCGAGATCGGGCGCCAGCCGGCCGGCACCGAGCTCGACGCCGTAGTCCGTGCCCGCGCCGTCGTCGAACGGCTTGCCGTCGATCGCCCCGTCGAAGTCGATGACGAGGAAGTCGCCCTCCGCCGCTCCGCGTTCGACCGGGTTCAGCTCTGCGACGGTCAGGCGCAGGCGCTCGATCTCGGAGTCGACCGCCTCGGCCGGCACGTCGGCCGGCTGCCGGACGCCCTCGAGCCCCTTGTAGGCCTTGACCGTCGGGGCGGGCTTCACCTCGACCTCGGCCGTGAAGCTGAACGGCGTGCCCTCGACGGGCTCGTCCGACCAGTCGATCGTCGGCCGCTCGACGGGGTCGATTCCGGCGACGGCGACGGCGCGCGAGTACCACCCGGTCAGATGGTCGCGGAGCGCCTCCTCGATCACGGTGTCGCGGCCCAGCTGGCGCATGACGAGCGGCTTCGGCGCCTTGCCTTTCCGGAAGCCGGGGACTCGCACGCTCTGCGACAGGTCGCTGAGCGCATGGTCGAACGCGTGGTCGACGTCGTCCGCGGGGACCTCGATGTCGAGGCGAACGCGGTTTTCGGCGAGTTCGGAGACCTGGGTCTTCATGCGAGGGGACGGCAGGCCCGAGACCCGGGTGCCGTCTCCTAACCTTAGTCGCGAGGGGGCACGAGCGCCACCGCGGCGCCCGAGGGGCCGCCCGTTCCTGCGCGCCGCCTTCGGTGGCTATAGCATGTCCGCCCCCGGGCTGACCGGGGCCGTTCCAGCAGCAACGAAGGGAACCCAGATGGCGAGCACGGAGGCCTCCCCGGAGACAGCAATCGTGCCCCGCTGGGAGTGGCGCACCTTCGGCGAGCGCTTCGACGTCGCCGAGGACGAGCTTGGCGCGCTCGCCCCCGACCGGATCGAGGAGAGCGACGAGATCTACCTGCTGTCGCTCGATGGAACGGACACGGTGAAGGTGCGCGGCGGGCTGGTCGACATCAAGCACCTCGAGGAGGTGAGCGACGAGGGGCTCGAGCGGTGGATGCCCGTGATGAAGGCAGCGTTCCCGCTTGCGGCCGGCGATGTCGGCGCGACGTTGACGGCGCTCGGGGTCGCGATCGCGTCGCCGCCAGGTGACGTCTCGACGGTCGAGGAGCTGCTCGCAGAGCTGGTCGAGCCGAATCCCCGCCTGCTGGCGATCGGCGTGCGCAAGCGGCGTGGGCGCTTCACGCTCGACGGCTGCATGGTCGAGCTGACCGAGGTGGACACCGACAGCGGTGCGACGCGCACGCGTCGCCGTCGAGTCACCGGATCTGCAGCTCGTCGTGCGCGACGGTGCGCAGGCTCGGCCTGGACGGGCGCCCGAACGTCTCCTACCCGCGGGCGCTGAAGGCGCTCGCCGGTTTCGGCGCGCTCCGCCGCGCCGTCATCGACGTCGGCACCAACTCCGTCAAGTTCTGCATCGGCGAGCGCGGCGAGGACGGTGGCTGGCGGACGATCGTGGATCGAGCCGAGGTGACCCGGCTCGGAGAAGGTCTGCACGAGACCGGCCGCCTGAGCCCGGAGCCGGCCGACCGCACCATCGAGGCGATTGCGGCGATGGCCGATGAGGCGCGGCGGACGGACGCGCCGGACATCACCGCCGTGGGCACGGCCGGGCTTCGAATCGCGTCCAACACCACGGGGTTCATCGACGAGGTGGCGTCCCGGTGCGGCGTCCGGATCGACGTGATCTCGGGCGAGCAGGAGAGCCGGCTTGCGTATCTTGCGGTGAAGGCCGGGATCGGGCAGACCGAGGGCTCGCTGGTGGTGTTCGACACCGGCGGCGGCAGCTCCCAGTTCACGTTCGGCCACGCCGACGTCGTCGAAGAACGGTGGAGCGTCAACGTCGGTGCCGTCGGATTCAGCGAGCGGTTCGGCCTCGATCAGGTGGTGTCCGACGACGTGCTGGCGTCGACGTTCGACGCGATCGCCGCCGACCTCGGGCGCCTCGACGGCCGGCCGGCGCCGGACAGGTTGGTCGCGATCGGCGGCGCCGTCACCAACCTGGCTGCGGTCAAGCACCAGCTCGGAACCTACGACGCGGACGTCGTGCGCGGCACCGTGCTCGACCGGGCCGAGATCGACCGCCAGATCGAGCTCTACCGGTCACGAACCGCCGACGAGCGCCGCCAGATCGTCGGGCTTCAGCCCAAGCGGGCCGAGGTCATCCTGGCCGGAGCGTGCATCGTGCGAACCGTGCTCACGAAGCTGGGATCCGACTCGCTGACCGTGAGCGACCGCGGCCTGCGGCATGGCCTCCTGATGGACCGCGCCGGGGGCGAGCTCACCTGATCGTGCATACTTTTCCCGCCGGTTCCCGGCAACCACAGCCGAGGAGGCGACGCCGATGACCGCTGACCCCGACACGTCGATGGCAACCCCGCGGCCGACCGCGCCGTTTGCACATGCGGCAGCCGAGGTGGTGGCGTCGGCGGGATCGGACGCCGACGCGGGCCTGACCGCCGCGGAGGCGGAGGCGCGGCTGGCCCGGTTCGGCGCGAACCAGATCACGGGCGAGCCGCCGCCGTCGCTGTGGGCGGTCGCGCTCGCCCAGCTGCGCGACCCGATGAACATCATGCTGGTCGCGGTCGCCGCCGTCAGCGTCGTGATCGGCCAGGTGTCGACCGGCGTCCTCGTCGCCCTCCTGATCCTGCTGAACGTGGTGCTCGGCTCGCGTCAGGAGCTGAAGGCGCGCGAGAGCATCGATGCGCTCGCCAGCATGCAGGTGCCGCAGGCGAAGGTGGTGCGGGACGGCTCCGTCGAGCTGGTCCCGGCGGTCGACGTGGTGCCCGGAGACATCGTGCAGGTCGAGGCGGGCGACATCGTCCCCGCCGACGGGCGGATCATCCGCTCGGCCACCCTGGAGACGCAGGAGGCGGCGCTGACCGGCGAGAGCGCGCCGATCGGCAAGGCCGCGTCGGCCGTGCTGGACGCGGACGCGGCCCTGGGCGACCGCTCGAACATGCTGTTTCAGAACACCGCGGTGACGAGGGGTACGGGAGCGATCGTGGTGACGGCCACCGGGATGGGGACGGAGATGGGGCAGATCGCGACGATGCTGTCGTCGATCAGCCGCACCCGCTCGCCGCTCCAGAAGGAGCTCGGCTCGCTGACGAAGGTGCTGGGCATCATCGCCTGGGGCGCGGTTGCCTTCATCGTGATCGTCGGCGTCGCGCGGGGAGAGGACTTCAGCGACGTGCTGCTGCTCGGCACCGCGATGGCGATCTCGGCGATCCCGACCGGCATGCCCGCGTTCGTCTCGGGGCTCTTGTCGATGGGCGCCAAGCAGCTGGCCGACGCGCGGGCGGTGGTCAAGAACCTCACCGACGTCGAGACGCTCGGCGCCACCAGCGCGATCAACACCGACAAGACGGGCACGCTGACGATGAACGAGATGATGGTGTCGGTGATCTACGCGGCCGGCGCCTGGTTCAACGTCGAGGGCGAGGGCTATCGCAAGACCGGCGCGATCACCTCCGTCGCCGGCACGCCGGTGCCCGACTTCACCAGGCTCGGCCTGGGACTCGCGCTCGACAGCGACGCCACCGTGGGCAGACGACGGCACCGTCGTCGGCGACCCGACCGAGGCCGCCCTGGTCGTGCTGGCGGCGAAGCTGGGCGTGGACGCCGAGGAGACGCGCCACGCCTACCCGCGCCTCGCCGAGGTGCCGTTCGACTCCGACTACAAGTTCATGGCGACGTTTCACCGTGCCACGCTGGACGGTGCCGAGCACGTCGTCCAGCTGGTGAAGGGCGCTCCCGACGTGGTGCTCGCACGCTGCGACAAGTCGGGCGGGCCGCTCAGCGGCTCCCAGGTGCCCGATCGAGGAGGCGCGGGGCGGGATCGAGGAGGCGAATGCTCGGATGGGCGAGAAGGGCCTGCGGGTGCTGGCGTTCGCCGTCCGGCTGGTGGACGAGGCGGAGCTGCCGGCGATGGGGGACGATCCCATGTCGCTCACCCAGGGGCTGGCGTTCGTCGGCCTGGTCGGCATCATCGATCCGCTGCGCACCGAGGCCAAGTCGGCGGTGGAGATCGCGCTCGGGGCCGGGATCGACGTGCGCATGATCACCGGCGACCATGCCGTGACCGCCCGGGCCATCGGCGAGACGCTCGGCCTCGGGCCCGGCGCCATCAGCGGTGCCGAGCTTCAGGCGCTCTCGGATGAGGAGCTGGTGCGGCAGCTGCCCGAACTCCACGTGTTCGGCCGCGTCACGCCGCAGGACAAGCTGCGGCTGGCCCAGCTGATGCAGGGACAGGGCCTGATCGTGGCCATGACCGGCGATGCGGTGAACGACGCGGCGGCCCTCAAGCAGGCCGACATCGGGGTTGCGATGGGCAGCGGCAGCGAGGTGACCAAGCAGGCCGGCCGCATGATCCTGACCGACGACAACTTCGGCACGCTGGTGCACGCCGTCGAGATCGGCCGCAAGGTCTACGAGAAGGTCGTCTCCTACGTCCGCTACCAGATGACCCAGCTCCTGGCGCTGGTGTTCCTGTTCCTCGCGGCCACCGCCTTCAACGTCAATCACGGTGTCGCCCTGACGCCGCTGATGGTGCTCTACCTGCTCCTGGTGACGGCATCGGGCGTCGTGGTGATCGCCGTCGATCCCGGCGCCCCGGATGTGATGCACCGCCCGCCGCGCGACCCCAACCTGCCGATCACCAACAGGCCGGCGATCAAGCTGTGGGTCGTCTACGCCGCCACGCTGTTCATCGCGGCGATGATCCCGCTCGTGGCAGGCCCCGACGACCCCAAGACGGACGTCGCGACCGCCTCGCTGACCATGACCTTCGTGGTCATGGGGCTCGGGACGATCTTCAACGCCATCACCAACCGGCGCGACCCGGCCAGCGGCCTCGACTCGCCGCTCTTGAAGGCGCTTGCGATCTCGCTCCTTCCGCTGGGGATGCTCGTGCTCGCGACCGAGCTGCCGGGCTTCCAGAAGGGGATGCTCACCACCTCGCTGACCGGCCACGAGTGGCTGGCCTGCTTCGGCCTCGCCGCGCTCTTGCCCGCGGTGATCGAGACCGGCAAGTGGCAACGCCGCCGCACCGCCCCCGCGTCCCCGCTGCTCGACACGCAGAGCGCGGTCGGCCCCGCACGCGGCCTGGCCGGCGCCACCAAGAGACACCGACGAGACAGCACGGCGGGTTGCGTGATGACGCGCTCACCCGAGTTCGACCGGCACCCTGGCCGGAAAACCACCGATGGGAGAAGAGATGCTGCTGTTAAGTGACTACCCGTTTCTCGACGTCATGTGGACCATGCTGGTGTTCTTTCTGTGGATCGCGTGGTTCTGGCTCCTGTTCAACGTGTGGACCGACATCTTCCGCCGGCACGACCTGTCGGGGGTGGGCAAGACGGGATGGCTGATCTTCACGGTCGTGCTGCCGTTCCTGGGCGTGTTCATCTACGTGATCACCCAGAACGACGAGATGGCCAAGCGCAACACGGAGCGGGCCCAGGCGCAGCGGGCGCAGATGGACGACTACATCCGCAGCACTGCCGGTAGTGGTGGGGCGGCGACGGAGATCGAGCGGGCGAAGGGGCTGCTCGATAGCGGCGCGATCAACCAGACCGAGTTCGAGGCCCTCAAGCAGAAGGCGCTGGCCGGCTAGCAGCCGCTACGGCGTAGCTTCGAGCTGTGCCTCCACGGCGCGCTGGACGTCGCCGTGGAGGCGCTCGGCTCCGATCCGGTCGATGACGCCGTCTCGCTCGAGCACGGCCATCACGCGTGGCTTCACCCGGGCGATGCGCAGCGTCGCCCCCTGCGCGGCGACCAGCTCGTGGATCTGTGCGAGCTGCTCGGCACCCTGCGAATCGATGAACGAGACCGCCTCGAGGTCGAGGATCACCGCACGCAGCGAGCTGGGATCGTCCTCTGTGAGCGCGCGGATGCGGTCATCCAGCGCCTGGCTCGTGGCGAAGAAGAGGCCGCTGTCCAGCCGCAGCACCGCGACGCCGGGGAACGTCTCGTCGCCGGGGTGCTGTTCGAGGTCGCGGAACGCCTGCGTCCCGGCCTCGCGGCCGAGGAGCGGCATCGGCGGGTTGGACGCGACGTAGATCAGCCAGCCGAGCGAGAGCGCGACACCCACCACCACGCCGGCGAGGACACCCACCGACAGCACCCCGATGATGGCCGCGACGGCGATCCAGAAGTCGAACCGGGTGACGCGATGGAGCCGGCGCAGCTCGGGCAGGTCGATCATCCCGAACACGACCGCATCGATGATCACGGCGGCCAGCACCGGCTTTGGCAGGTCCGAGAACAGCGGCGCGAGCACGATCAGCGTGAGCAGCACCAGCGCGCCCGTGATCAGCGACGCGACCGGCGTCCTCGCTCCGGCCGACTCGTTCAGCGAGCTGGCCGAGAGGCTGGTCGACACCGGCATGCCCTGGAACACGCCCGCGCCGACGTTCGCCATGCCCTGCGCGACCGACTCCTGATCGACGTCGATGCGGTAGTGATGGCGGGTGGCGAACGCGCGAGCATCGCCGGCGGTCTGTGAGAACCCGATCAAGAGCAGCGCGGCCGACGCGACGCCGATCGTGGCGTACTGCTCACGGAACACGTCGACGCTGGGCAGCTGCGGCGTCGGCAGTCCCCGGGGCACATGCCCCACCAGGTCCACGCCGTGGGCCCCGAGGTCGAACAGGTGTGAGGCGAGGATCCCGCCGGCCACCAGCACCAGCGCTCCCGGCACCGCCGGAGCCAGGAACCGCAGGCCGAGGATCACGCCCAACGAGACAAGGCCGACCACCAGCGTCGTCCCGTGCACATCACCCAGCGTGCGGACCCACGAGCCGAGCTCACGCCAGGCGTTCACGCCGTCGGCCGATGTTCCGGTCAGCTTGGGCAGCTCCCCGATCACCACGTCGACGGCCGCCCCGGCCAGGAAGCCGGTGATCACCGGCTTGGAGAGGAACCGGGCGATCCACCCCATTCGAAACACGGCGAGCAGCAGGAACAGCACGCCCGCGACGAGCGTGATCGCCGCCACGAGCTCCGCAGCCTCCTTGCCGCCCACCCCGGTCAGCAGCACCGCACCGCCGGCGACGGCGGCCAGCGACGAGCTCGGCCCGGTCGAGATCTGCCGCGAGGTGCAGAAGAGCGCATAGAGGATCGCGCCGGCCGCCGCGGCATAGAGGCCGTTCTGCAGCGGCACGCCGGCGATCCCGGCATAGCCGAGATTCTTCGGCACGATCAACGCCGTGACCGCGATGCCGGCGGCGAGGTCGCCGCGCAGCCACGCGCGGTCGTAGCGCGGCAGCCACGTCAGGATCGGAAGCAGGCGCCGGATGCCGTCCCGGGGCTCGGGGACGTCGGTCACGGATCAGCCCGGCGCACGGGCGAGGTGAACGTTCGGATCAGCCGGCTCACCGGCGTGATCCTAACCACCGGAGCAGGATCCGTCCGGCTTGACAACGGAAGAAGTGCGGGCGAGAGGACTCGAACCTCCACGGCCAGGGCCACCGGCTCCTAAGGCCGGCGCGTCTACCAGTTCCGCCACGCCCGCGTGTGCGGGTATCCTACGAGCACTCGCGGTGGCCGTAGCTCAGCTGGTGGTAGCCCCTGGTTGTGGTCCAGGAGGACGTGGGTTCGAGTCCCACCGGTCACCCTCTCTCGACCCGTTCCGCCCGCGCCCGTAGCTCAGGGGATAGAGCAACAGACTTCGAATCTGTGTGTCGCACGTTCGAATCGTGCCGGGCGCATCGCACAACGAAGCCGAATCCGCGGGATTACTCGAGCCTCGCGGCCTTGGGTGGGAACGAAAGTGGGAACGCGAGGAGGATGCCGAGATGGGGACAGTCGAGGAACGGGCTGCTCATTTGGGAGGGCATGACTGATGAGGAGATCATCGGGACGATCTCGCCGCCGATTCCAGACATCGGCCTGCTCTCCCCCGGGAACAGCGCCGAGACGGCCCAACTCGAGATGATGCGACGGCTGACTATCGCCCTCCGCGAGTTCCACAAGGCATCGGACAAGGCTTCGCGGTTGCTCGCCGCGTCCACGGTCGCCCTTGTCGTACTCACGGCGGCGATCCTGTGGCTTACGTACGAGTTGGCCCAGCATCCAGGCGCCGGCTGATTGGCGACGGACGACCGCGTGCCGAGCTGCTGTTCCGTCTGCGGCCGTCTCCACCGTCCGCTACCCGGCCCGTGCTCCGCGGGCCTCGAGACCGTCGCCTGCTCCGAGTCGGGCCCGGGCTCTGTCGCGAACAGTGTGCCGCCTATAGCATCTTCAGAATGACGCGGTTTGTGGTGGACTGTGAGACGCTGCTGCAGATTGCTGCTGGCGAGGTTGGAGTCGCAGCTCAGCACCAACTCGTGGCACCGACGCTCGTTCGCTCGCAAGCACTGGCAGCTCTGTACGAAGCGGCCCAGCGGGGTGAGATTTCGGCAGCGGAGGGCATCGCGCGAGTGACGCGCATCAACTCGCTGAAGGTTCGGTTTCTCGGCGACAAGGTGCTCCAACGGCAGGCATGGAAAGTCGCCGACGATCTGGGATGGGCGACAACATACGACGCCGAGTTCGTTGCGCTGACGACGCTCCAGGCGGATGCCTTCGTCACATCTGACCGCGATCTCGCACAGGCAGTCTCGGGTCTCGTCGAGACGGCGACGGTCGACGCACTGCGCACCTAACCCCATGCAATTGGCGTCGCAAACGGCAAGCGCCTGCTCCGAGTCGGGCCGGTGGCTATGCCGCGAACGAGGCGGCGAGTGGCAGAAGTGCCAACACTGGGCGATCGACGCGGTGATGGAGCGTTGCCGGGCCCGCCGGCCGGGGTGCGTAGCGGCCGTAACGGCGTATGGTCTACGCGATGGCGATCTTCGACGTCCCGCAGCGGTTCAGCCGCCAATGGGTGGCTCGGAAGGTTCCGCAGATGGACTCCACCGAGTTCCACGCGATGTTCCATGAAGCGGCCACTCGCGGGTGGGATGAGGATGAGCTCCGGCAACTGGCCCGCATGTGGGCCGAGACGAGTGGCGTCGCCGATGGCCGGAGCACGGCTCCGTAATCTGCTCCGTGTCTAGCGCCGCCACGGCCATCCTCGTTGGATTTATTGGACTTCTCGGCGTGATCGCAGGCTCTGTCCTTAGCGGCTGGGTGCAAACCAGGCAGGCCGAAAAGGACCGTAAGCTCCGCGCCCAAGTGGCGGCACGGGTCGTCTATGCCGACATCGAGCTCGCATGGCAGCAACTCGACGACCAACGAGTACACAAGTTGAACGTGCCCCAAGACCCCGACCTCCGGCGATACTTGGCGAACTGGGCCGAGCACCGAGATGCGTTCGCCGCCGGCGTCGCGTTCCGTGAGTACCACACCGTGGCGTCCGGATTCGCCACCCTCGACTCGTATCTGTATTACCTCGCCACGAATCCGGCCACGTTAGATCAACCCGTTCTGCTTGCCGCGATCGAGTCGCTCGAGCGAGCGCGTCCAGTGGCTTGGGTGGCCGGCGGAGGGTCGGCCAGCGATTTCGTCGCCCGCTCGGTGCCCAAGGCGGGTCGCAGCGACTAGGGGGACGCCGATGGCGGTGCGAGCTTGGGCATCGACGCGGTGATGGAGCGCCGCCGAGCCGCTCCGCCGGCCAGGGTGCGAAGCGGCCGTCCCGGGCGTGCCTACTGCCCACACCTTGAACGAGGCTGTTTTTACCCTGGACTCGCGACGCCCGCACCGCAAACACCGTTCGCCCCGCTGCGAAGGCGCGCGTTAGTGGTCGCCGAAACTGGGCATGTGCAGGATCCGGGATGTGGCTGGGGAGGTCATCTGCGGGTCGCTGCCGCGATGCCCGGCCATTTACGGGTACACGTAGTCGGGGCCCGCGAACCGGGATCGAGGGGTCGGGGCTTCGGCTTCTACCGAAGCGCAGAGAGAACCGTGGACGTCGCTACGATCACCGCCATCGGTATCACGATCGGGTGCGTCATCGTGGCGTACCGCCAGTCGCACATCTAGAGCTTGCCCGACACGTTACCGCGTCACCAGCCTGCTCAAGGCGGCGCAAGAGCGAGTGCCGGGTGCGGCACCACCTCATCCTGTGGTTCCGCGGCCGGGCGTCGGGCATAGAAACAGCACGCCAGAAGGACGCGGCGGGGCACCCATATCCCGTATCCGCACCTGCGATGCGATGTCCGGCCTCGTACTGTGCGTGGTGGCCTCGGTGCCACGATCATCCCCCTCCAGCCCACTCTCGCACGCGGCTGGGCGCCGTCCGATTCTTGACGGATCGGTTTCGGGAGCGATACGATTTTTGGGTCGGAAAGCCGGGGGCCGGACGCGGCCCAGCCCGGCATCTTTTCAGCTTCTGGGGGTGATTCTCATGGCGGTTGGAGAGGTGATTGTCGAGCGCGTTCGGGGGGCCTGGGTGTTGAGCCTGGTGGGTGAGCACGACATGTCCGTTGAGCCGAGCCTCATGCAGCGGCTCGAGCGGACGTTCGACGCCGGGTCGACCGTTGTCGTCGACCTGACGGAGGTCGAGTTCATGGACAGCAGCGTCCTTCGCGCGCTCGCCTACGGCGCAGACCAGGCCGAGCAGCACCCCGAGCATGCCATTCGGATCGTCGCACCGCGCGACAGCTTTACCAGACGACTCCTCGCCTTGACCGGCGTCGAGAAACGCGTCTCCATCTCGGAGACCCGCGCCGAAGCACTGGCCGCGGTCGGCTAGGACTGAAGTCCAACGACGCGAGATTCTCCGCCCGTTAGCCGCCGCTCGTATTCCGGGCAGGCGGGGATTGGCCGGCTCCGGACGGGCCTCGGGCCGCGTGTGTTGGGCCCGCGGGGCGTGCTTGGCCTTGCCGGTACCGCATCGGTCGGCGCCGCCAGTTCCTCAGCGACTGAGGACGGTCGGGCGACCGACTCCCGCGGCTATTACGTCATCAGGGTCGGCGCCGGAGGTCGGGTTTGGAGACGATCAGGTAGTTGTCGCGGCTTTCGACCACGACTTCGACGGCAGGATCCTGATGGCCGGGTACGACCACGAAACGGTCGGGGGCTTCCACGGCGCCCTCGTACTCTCCGAGTGGAATCTCGATCGCCTTCGAGCACTGTGGGTCGTCGCATTCGCAGACGAACGGTACCGGCTCCTCGTCGGGCGTTTCGCCGGCCTCCTCCATGGCAACGCGCCGCTCGTTATACGACTGGAACGACTGCTCGTTCTTGGCCGCCCGCTCCTTCCGCGCTCGCCACTCCGACTCCATAGCGCGATGCTAACACGGCAGGCTAGGTGCCTCCCGTCGGCGCGAGAGGCGCCGGATATCGGCTGGCCGCAATCCGCGGAGCGCCAGTGTTCAGTACCACCTCCCGCGCGCGAATCCGCCGAAGGCGACCAACCCGATGAGCGCGATGATCACCCCCAGCAACACGCTCCAAACGAGCGCCACGACGATCCCCACGATCACGATGAGGCCACCAACGGTGATCCCCCCGAATCTGCGATCTCCGGTCACGAGAATGCTCCTCCCTTGGGGTTAAGGCCTCGACCTGCTTTTCGCGGCTCAGGATCAGCAGCAGGGTGTCGCTGTCTTTCAACGGAACGGCCGTTGTGAGCTCCCAGCCCTGCGAGCCCAAGGCGTTTAGGACGTCGGCCAGGTCAACCGACACTTCGTCATCATTCGTGCCGCCGACCGCGGCGATGTGGTATTCGCGTGCCATCCGGTCACAACGCTCGAACGATTAAGGTGTCCATCATCAGCATCTGTGACGACCCCGCTGCCGCTGCCAGGAACATCCTGACTGTCGTACCCCAAGCGCGCGCACTCCAATCGTCCGAAGCGACGTAATCGCGCGCGGGCGGCCTCGCCCTTCCCCCACCGCGTTAGCTCACCCTCTCGCTTGGGCAATTGAGTGTCCCCGGATCCGGTCGGGCAATCGTCACCGCATCCCGCGGGCTCGGCCGCGAACCGGGCACACGCGGCCGAGGCCCCGTCCGGAAGACCAGGGGCCTCGGCCCAACACCTGCTAGGCGAGTGGCGCCTGCGGCGGGATGCCGCCGAGGGCGACTGGCCGCTGGGAGGATTGCGCGATCGAGGCGCTGCTCGGGCAGCCTCAGCTCGAGGAAGCGACTCGACGAGCTGGGGCCGTTTTCCGCGGCCGCCGCGGCTGGAAGGTGATGACGGTGCCGCCAATCTGGAGGTTCGAGCTCCCACCCGAGACGACGGGGACGACCTCTGGCCTCGTCACCGGCGGTTGGACGGGTTTCGCGGTCGTGTCTTCGGCTGGCCGTATCTGATCGTCGCTCACGCCCTAAGAATGCCCAGGTGGCGGCTGTGCGAACGGTCGCTCCTGAAACGCCAGGAACGATCGGAGACTGGGCAGTGAACGCCTTGGCTAGACCGGCGTCTCGGGGTCGCCGTGGACGTCCGGGGTGTGTTCCGGTGACGGCGGTTCGGGGTTCGAGTTGAAGCGCATGGTAAGCGTGGTTCCGGTGGCGTCGAAGTCGATCTTCCATGTGGTCGTGAGGACGCCGATCAGTTGCAGACCCAATCCGAGGCCAGGTTCTTGGGTTGGACGGTTGATCCCAACACCCGTGTCGGAAACAGTGATGCTGACGTCCGGGTCGTCGTAGTCGATCGTCAGGTCGACGTCACCGACAGTGCCTGGGTAGGCGTGAAGGACGGCGTTTCCGAAGGCTTCGCTCACGGCGAGAGCGATCGCGGCGAGCAACTGGTCGTTGACGCCGCCGGCCTGGGTGAGTGCGTCGGTGGTGGCGTGTCTGGCGTCAGGCAGCGATCTCGCAGTCGCGGGCCACCGCCGGCTGAGAATCGTAGACGTCACCACGGAGGCGTATACCCTGCTTCGCGGCTCCGTAGCACCAGCCGGTGGCGGCGATCACCGCCTAGTCTTGGACGCGGCGGGATCATTGCTAGACCCGACCGACCAAGAACGGCAACCAAACGTCGTGCTCTTCCCGGCTCAGCCACGTCGCCGCTTCAGATCCGGCTTCGAGACGACAAGGTATGTGCCGTGCCGCTCGACGACGACCTCGACGGCTGGATCTTCATGACCAGGTACAACCACGAAGCGGTCGGAAGCCTCCACAGCACGCTCGTACTCGCCAAGCGGAATCCTGATCGCTCTCCAGCATTTCGGCTGGTCACACTCGCACACAAGCGCCACCGATTCATCGTCGGACCTCCCACCAGACTCCTCAATGGCAACTCGCCGGGCGTTGAAGGATTGGAACGTCTGCTCGTTCCGCGTCGCGCGCGCCAGACGTGCCTGCCACTCGGAGCCCAAGACGCCGACGCTCCCTACCTCGTAAGCCCGCGGTGAGGCAGCCGGCGCGGGCTCAGCACCAGTTGCCTCGCGCGAAACCGCCGAAAGCGTCGAGGCCGATGACCGCGATGATCACGCCCAGCACGATGCTCCAAACGTGCGCGACCACGCTCCCGACGATCACCAGAATGCCGCCGACCGTTATCCCGCCGAACTCCCGATCTCCCCGCACCGTCATGGCTGTCCTCCCTGGACTATTGGGCCGGAGCCCGCGGCTTGTGATCAGAGAATCCGCAAGACCAGGATCACGATCACGACGATCACGATCAGACCAACGATTCCAACGCCTGTCCCCAGCGCAAGTGCCGGTATCGACAACATCTCCCCCCGGATGCCCTGGCCTACCGCTTTGGAAACGCTCGCGACGCATAGGCGTGGTTCAGTGCGCCCGCGTTAGTTCGACACGATCGCTGGTGCACGGGAGCGACGATGCGCCGCCTAGTCACGGACGATGATCCGCGGGCCGACGTGAAGGACGCGGTTCCAGAGGATGATGGCGTGGTCGTGGGCTTTTGGTTGGGTGGGGCCGCCATTGCCGGTGGTGCCGATGCCGTAGCGTTCGAGTAGGCCGAGTTCGCCGGCGACGAGGCCGGTCACGGTGAGGCGTTCCCCGACGATTTGGCCGCGGATGTCGTGGACGTGGCCGAGCGGCCGGCCGGACTCGGTGACGACTTTTCGGTTGAGGAGCTGTGACAGGCGCATCAGGATCCTGGGAGTTTGCCGACGCGGGCTGCCCAATGATCGTCGCCGCGGTTCAGGCGCAGTTCGGCAGCTGGACGCTTGAGAGTCACGACCGACGAGACGGCGTCGACCTCGGGCCATGGCACATGGACGGCGTTCCCCGATACGCGCGCTGCGAGGCGGCCGAGGCCGCCGCGAGAGCGCCACGCGTTGCCGCCGACGAGGATTTCAACCACTTCGGGAGAGTTGCCGTCAACGCCGGTGATCTCAAGATCGTCGACTTTGCCGCAGTTGTTGCCGTCGCTGTCGACGAGTTGGTGATCGAGGATGCCGAGGGCGAGGTCGACGTCCGTGATCTGGCTCATCCTTGGCCTCCGTGCGTGAGCAGCATCAGCGGGATGGCGAAGACAGAGATCAGGAGAATGACCACGAAGTAGAGGATGCCGAGGATGTTCGCCAGCCTCCCGTTCACGTTTGTGCCCATGTAGCTCGGATCGTTCGCGACGAGGAGGATCGGGAGGTAGGTCAGAGGCAACGCGACGACGGAGAAGATGACCGAGTATTCGGTCAGCTTTACAGGGTCATACCCGGTCATGACGACTGCCATGGCGAGCCCGAACATCGCGATCCATGCGAGCGTGAAACGCGCGGCTCCGGCGGGCCGTTCCCTCTTGCCCCACTTCCAGCCAAAGAACTGGGCGAGATTGTAGGCGCCCGAGAAGGACGTCTCGATGGCCGCGCCGCCGACGGCGAACAGGATGCCGACCAGTGCCAGCAGCAGGCCGACCTGACCCAGGACGTGCTCGGCGGCGAGGGGCGGCGTGCCGAGAAACTCTGGCGAGATGCCGCGCGGCAGGAACAAGACTGCGGCCACGATCATCAGCGCAACGGACAGGATTCCGCCGAGGCCGTATCCGATCATCGTCGTCACCTTGTTGAGGCCAAGGTCCCGTAGCCCCCAGCCGTCCTCAACCGCGCCCGAGGAGTAGAAGTACACCTCATACGGCGTCATAGCTGCTCCGAGCAGGCCGACAACGAAGTACAGGTAGACCATAAGGCTGCCACCGGCGTGTCCCCCCGGCACGAAGCCACGGCCGACCTCGCCCCAGTCGGGGTGCAGCTTGATCGCCGCCACCGCGAACACCAGCAGACCCAGGCCAAGATACCCGAAGATCCGCTCGATCCACTCGAACGGCAGGACCCAGGAGCAAAGGACGAGGCCCGAAATCGCAATCAGGATCAAGAAGCGGTAGGGAAGACCCGACAACAGCTGAAGGCAGATGGCAACCCCGCCAACCTCCGCGGCACACGTCATGAGACTCACGACTTCGGACGCGATGAGCGTCATCAGTCCAGCACCGAATCCGGTTCTCTCACGGACCAAGTCAAACACCGGCCGCTTTGCGACCGCCGAAACGCGGCCGCACATCTCCGAGTACACGATGATCCCGACCACGCCCACCACGACCACCCACAGCAACTGGAAACCGAAGATCGCTCCCGCCTGCGTGTTGAACACGAGATCGCCGATGTCGACGAACCCGCCGATCGCCGACAGGATGCCGAGCGCAACGGCAAGGACATTCTTCACGCTCACGCCAGCGACCGGCCAAGCGCCTCGATCCGCCGAGCAGACACCGCGAGTCCCCGGCTAACTGCGCGATCCTCGGATCCCGACGCGTCGCCGATCCGATCGAGGTACGACGTGACCTGTGTCCCGAGCACCGCCAGCCGGCGCCGCGTTGGATCGAGTCCGGGTGTCGTCGTGGCCGCCTCCAATGACGCCGCGATCTGCGCCGCCGCCCCACGAAGCTCGGCGGAATGCTCGCCCGAATAGACACCCGTCGATCTCCCCAACGCAGCGTCGTGCGCGAGAAGTGCGCCCTCAGCGGCCACCGACTGCAGCGCCTTCGCCTGCTGCGACAGCGCCCCGGCATCCAACTCGCCGTGACCGCCGCACCCCGTCAGCAGCACTAGGACGAGCAGCCCCCGAGCCTCAGTCCGCATTGCGCTCATAGGTCGCGCAAACCGGGCATCCACCTTCTACTCTGCTTGGGCGTGGGAACGCGAGAGCTAGCTGACGTTGCCCGCGTTTCCATCCGTTCGCCCACGCTCCTTGGACGCGCGCTTGGCAGGGCAAGTGATGCTCGATATTGGCCATTGCGAATTCGCGCTCCGGGACCGCTGCGAAATCGCACTAGGCCCCCAATCCCGGCCCCCGGCGAAGCCTGCGCCGGACGTTCGGCCGGTCGGCACCGACGCCGGGACCGGGAACGACGCCGACTAGGTACCCACGGCTGGCCAGCAGGAAACCCGACGATCGCGCGAGACAGAGACACTGGAACGCTCTTCTCGCTGCGCGTGAGCGGGCGCTCGCGCATCGGAAAGGCTCGTTCGTCCTCGTCGCGCCGCCCGGCAGCTTTGCGAGCCGGGTCATGGCCCTCGTAGTCGGCACACTGATTTCGACTTATCCGAACCGGGCCGACGCCATCGCGTCAGTCCGTCCATGAGCCGCTGTGCCACGCGCCGGCGGCGAGTGGCGCCGGTGTGAGCATTGGGCGATCGCCATCCCGAGCGGCGCGCGACGGACGCTACCGTTTCCATCTTCGGACGGAAGGTACGGCACAACGATGCGCCTGCTGCACATCAACCTGCCCGGCCCTCGTCTGCTCGACGGTCGCGGCGGATCCCGGGCTAGGCTCGATGCTGCATGTCCGCTGAATTCCAACGGTTCGCGAGCGCAATACCTGGTGCAGCGTTCATCGTCACTGCAGAAGGTGGCGAGTCGCGCGACGGGTGCCTCGTCGGATTCGCCACACAGGCGAGTATCCACCCACCGCGTCTGCTGGTGTGTCTGTCGGTGAAGAACGCGACCTTTGCCGCCGCAATCGACGCCACGCATTTGGGTGTGCATCTCATACCCGCCGAGCGTCCGGATCTCGCCGAGTTGTTTGGCGGCGAAACCGGCGATGACGTCGACAAGTTCACGGAGTGCAGATGGGAAGCGGGGCCCGGCGGCGAGCCGCTCCTCTGCGAATGCCCCATGCGATGCGCGTGTCGGATCCTCAAGCGTTATCCGTTCGGCGACCACGTCGGGTTCCTACTCGAGCCCGTCGCCACCTGGGTCGCCGACCCGTTCGAGTCACTAGATATCCGCGATATAGGCAGGATCGATCCCGGGCATGCCCCGTAAGGTCAGTGTGGCGAGGCCAAGGCCGCGGCATCTAGTCGTACAGTTTTCAGCTGAAGACCAGCGATGATGGATCGAGTCGATCGAGCGATTGGGGACGGCATCGCGACGGCCGTGCGGGCGAAGCATCGTCGCCGGCTGGCTCGCCTGGCCAACTCCGTGCTCGACGCGGCGCCTGGGGGCTGGGCCGAGGATGGGCCGCCTCCCCGGCCGGGCAATCGCGTTGATGTGCTGATCGACGGCGAGGCGGCGCTCGCCGAGGTGGTCGATGAGCTCCGGGGCGCTCGGTCGCACGTCCATCTGACCGGATGGTTCATGTCCCCGGACTTCGTGTTGCGCGACTCCGGGAGGCCGGTCGTCCTGCGGAACTTGCTGGCCGAGGTGGCAAAGCTCGCCGACGTGCGCGTCCTCCTGTGGGCGGGTGCGCCACTTCCCGTCTTCCGGCCGTCGCGCCGAACCGTCCGACGGGTGCGCGACGACCTCCGGCGCGCGGGGCCGATCGCATGCGCCCTCGACACCCGCGAACGGCCGCTTCACTGCCATCACGAGAAGACGATCATCGTCGATGATCGGGTGGCGTTCGTCGGTGGTATCGACCTGACGAGCTTCGGCGGCGATCGCCGCGACGGGAGTGACCATCCGGCAAGGGCGCAGCTCGGCTGGCATGACGCTGCCGCCCGCATCGAGGGGCCCGCCGTCGGGGACGTGGCTGCTCATTTTCGGATGCGATGGGGCTCGGTCACCGGAGAGCGGATCACGGGTGCCGCTCCGCCGGGCCCGTCGGGAGCGAGCACCGTGCAGTTCGTTCGGACGATTCCCGAGCGCCTCTATCCTCAATGCCGACGCGGGTCGTTTGGGATCCTCGAGTCATACCTCCGAACGCTGAGTGGCGCGCGCCGTCTGGTGTATCTCGAGTCGCAGTACCTGTGGTCGCCCGAGATCGTCCGGTTGCTGGCGGCGAAGCTCCGACACCCGCCCGACGACCGATTCAGGATCGTGCTCGTGCTGCCAGGCAGACCGAAGGGCGGAGGCGACGACACCCGCGGCGCCCTGGCCGAACTCGTCGAGGCGGACGACGGCGCCGGTCGAGTACTCGCCTGCTGCCTGAACGCACGCTCAGGCCCCGTCGCCGACCCGATCTACGTGCACGCCAAGCTCGCGATCGTCGACGACTCGCGACTGATCATCGGCTCCGCCAACTTGAACGACCACTCGCTGTTCAACGACACCGAGGCATGCATCGTCACCGACGACAGCGACCTGGCCCGCACGACCAGGCAGCGCCTCTGGGCCGAGCATCTCGAATGCGACCTCGACGACGCGTCCGGCGATCCCACGGATCTCGTCGACCACCGCTGGCGGGCGATCGCCCAGGCACAGCTCCAACGGCGAAAGTCAGGGCTCCCCCTCGATCACCGCCTGATGCTCCTCGAGCACGTCTCACGCCGGTCGGACCGATTGCGCGGTCCGATACAGGGCCTCGTCGTCGACGGATAGGGCACAGGGCCGCCTGTGCCGAGCCGAGACCTAAGAATCGCGAGCGACTAGGAGGTCAACGATGCGAGTCAAGAGCACGAGCATCGCCCCCGCCAATGACAGCAGTCTTGCGTGGCGGTTCCGAGCGTCGCGTCTGCCAGCTCACACACGTTCTTGGAGGGTAAGCGCCCCCAATCAACTCTGGGTCGATCCAGGCGGCTGGCTCTCCCGATACGTCGACGAGTGAGTGTCGGCCATGCGACCACTTGGCGATCGACGTGGACCGAGCTGGAGTACCAGCGGAGTCGGCATCCACTCTAATGGCTCGGAGTGTTTAGCTTCGCCTCGTCGGCGGGAACCGCTTGCTGATGCATAGGCGATTCTATTGGATGTTCGGGCTCCTCGCCTGGAAGGTCGGGCGATCGGTGATACGTCGTCGGATACGCCGCGCTACGAGCCGTTAGCAGGACGACCGGCTAGCCAGACCGTATCCCACGCCGCAGGGGTTCGAACCGGTGGAATATCCGCGCGGCTTGAGGAGTCGTCTCAGCAGGGTTCGGGCAGACTCCATGCGCCACTTATGCCCGCCTTCTCAGATCTCCCTGAACTCTGGTACTGGTAAAACTTGGCACCGACGGGGCGTTCGGCGTCTGTGTCTTTTTGAGTATTGCACCCTGACACCCGCGCTATCAGGAAAATCCCTCCCCGATTTAGGTGTTCAGCGAGATTTGGTCGGAGTGATCCTGGTTGTGGAGATAATTGTTCTGGAGTGGTGAGTAGTGCCGGATAAGAAGTATGGGTGGCGGCATCAACAGGTTCGGGAGCGTGTGCGGCGGCAGGTGGACGCTGGCCTCGCTGTGTGCGCTCGCTGCGGCAAGCCGATCGTGCGGGGACGCCGTGGATTTGGGTCATGTGGACGGCCGCCCACGGCAGGATCCGGCTCTGACCATGCCGATCGCAGAGCCGGGCCGAGAACGGCCCTGCCGCCCAGTAGCCGATCTGATAGCCGGCGGCGACGACGCCCGCCAGCGCATATCCCCGGGTCGCGGAGACAGAGAAGACGATGCTCAGCACCGTCATCAGATGGGCGCTTCGCCCCACGACTCCGGCCAGCACGAACGAACGCGCACCCGGCAGCCGAAGGACGTCCGCGTACGGGTTCCCGGTCACCGGCACGGACGTCTGCATCCGGTCATCCTCCCGGAATCACGATCGAGCCGCTCGCCGCGTCGCATCGGTACGCTGACGCGCGACGACCGATGGACGTCCGACCGATCGACCCTCGCGACACCGAGACCGAGGAGGCATTCCCCGCCTACCGGGTCCACTTCTGGGAGCGCCAAGCCGGCCACCCCGGTGTGGCACCCGAGCACGTCGGACACGCCTCGTACGAGTTCGAGCTGACCGGCGCCCACAGCGTCTTCGAGGCGCTCGCCTGGGCCGAGGCGAACGCCGGCCCGAACCGCACATTCACCCTGTACGTCGCGACGACCGGCCGCTCGCTGATCCGGCTCGCGGGAATCGATCCCACCGCGAACCACGGCCCCTTCGAGGGCTAGACGGGCAGCGGCGAGAGCGAGTGCGCGACGGCCACGGCGTCGGCGAGGGTGGTGGCCGTCTCGATGCCGCCGGTGCCCAGGCCGAGCCCCGTGATCGCCGCAGCATGCTTCGTCGAGATCCCGCTCATCACGATGCGGGCGCCCATCAGCCGGGCCACCGCGGCTGCGTTCAGGAGCTCGTGTGAGACGTCCGCATCGATGATCGGCACGCCGGTCACGTCGAAGACGACGACCCGCGCCCGCGCCCTCGGGATCGCGTGGAGCAGCCGCTCGGTCAGGTCGCGCGCACGGTTCGCATCCATCGCTCCGACGAGCGGCGCGACCAGGATGCCGTCCTCGAGCTCGAGGATCGGCGTCGCGAGCTCGCGGATCGCCTCCTCCTGCGCCTCGATCGTCTCGTGCGCCTCGACGAACTCGGTCACGTCCGAGAAGAGGCACCCGACCTGAGCCACGGCTCCGTGCGCGTCGCGGATCGGGAAGAAGTTCAGGAGCAGGCTGTGCCCGTCGGGCCGCGCGAGCGCGAGGTTCACGATCTGCTCTCCGCTCGTGAGCACGTCCTCGATGGCCGCCACAACGGCGGGATCGACGTCGGGGAACGCCTCGGTGACCCGCTGCCCCAGATGCTCCGGCCGCACGCGCCCGAGCTCCTCGACGGTCCGGTTCACCCTGACGATCCGGAGGGCGCGGTCGTACACCACGACACCCAGCGGCACCGCGTCGAGGAACGATCCGAGCACCTCGGTGTCGCTCTGCACGTCGTCCTCGTCCGTCACGTGGGCCATGGTGGTCACGACGAGGTCGTCGGCGACGCGGTGGACGCTCACGTCGACCAGGCGATCGCCGCTCGGCGTGTCGTAGAGGCGCCGATACTTGAACGCCGTCCCGACCTCCGAGGTGCGGTCGATGATCCACCGCGTACGCTCCGCCGAGCTGGCGATGTCGGCGCGGTCGGCGCGGCGGCCGAGCAGCTCGTCGCGCGTGCTTCCGACCAGCCGGCAGTAGGCCTCGCTCGCGTACAGGATCGAGCCGTCGGCCCGCATGACGACGACCGGCGCGTCGCTCACCGCGATGTCGGCCGGGAGGCCGGTGGGCAGCCTCAGATGCTCAGCGTCGTTCGTCACAGGTGGGGTCGGGCCGGCCACCGCCAAGGTTCCCGCCGACTCGGAGGCCAGACTATCCCCGTCAGACTTCGGACCGCCTCCCCCATATGCGGTACATGGTGAAGGATCAGCGAAGCGCGGCGATCCGGTCGGCCATGAACTCGTTGAAGCCGGGGTCGATGTCGACGGCGACGTGTGCGTTCGGGTCGCGCCCCGTCACCCTGCGCAGGTCGACCAGCGTGCGCCCGCGGCTCACCGGCCCGCAGTCGACCTCGACGTGGCAGTCGGCGAGCGTCAGGAGCGCCGGCCGCACCGCCTGCCCGACCGCCACGGCGTCGTGGATCGGGACACCGGGCCTTCCCGGGTTCGAGCGGCGGTAGAAGTCGACGAGCTCGGCGGTCAGGCGGCCCGCGCGGCCGCGCTCGCGCAGCCGGTCGTTCTCCTCCGGCGTGAACAGCACCTTGTGGGTGACGTCGAGCCCGACCATGGTGACGTCGAGCCCACTCGAGACGACGCGCTGGGCGGCATCCGGGTCGGCCCAGATGTTGAACTCCGCCGCCGGCGTCATGTTCCCGAGCCCGATCGAGCCGCCCATGAACACCACTCGCTCGAGCGCCGCCGCCGCGGCGGGGTGCCGGGCGGCGAAGAGGGCGACGTTCGTCAGCGGGCCGGTCGCGACGAGCGTCACCGGGCGGGCCGACGACGTCGCGACCTGGGCGATCAGGTCGATTGCGTGCGCGGCGACCGGGGAGCGCGCCGGAGGCGGCAGATCAGGCCCGCCGAGGCCCGTCTCGCCATGCACGTCGCGGGCGGCGTACGGCTCGCGGACGAGCGGCCGGTCGGCGCCGGCGGCGACAGGGATGTCGGCACGCTCGAGGTGGTCGAGAACCCGGATGGCATTCGCCGTCGTGTGGTGAAGCGGCGCGTTCCCCGCGACCGTCGTCACGGCGAGCACCTCGACCTCGGGGCTCCCGAGCGCCACCATGATCGCGATCGCGTCGTCGAGGCCGGGGTCGCAGTCGAGCACGATCGGGGTCGGCGTGTCGGTCACCCCCGCCCCGCACCCCGCATCCGGTCCTCGACCTCCGCTCGCCTCGGCATCGCCGGCTGGCAGCCGGGCCGCTCAACCGCGAGCGAGGCCGTCGCGATCCCCCACTCGAGCGCGTCCTCGAGCGACCGTCCCTCCGAGAGCGCCGCCGCAGCCGCACCCGCGAGCGCGTCGCCGGCGCCGGTCGTATCGAGGACGCGGGCCGGGAGCGCCGGGAGCTCCGTGCGCTCCGGGAGGATGCGGACGCCACGCTCGCCGAGCGTCACGACGACGTGCGGCGGATGCTCCCCGCCGAGGGCGTCGAGCTCGGTCTCGTTCACGATCGCGATGTCGTAGCCGGCGACGAGCGCGGAGGGGATCCGGCCCGCCGGTGACGGGTTGACCACCGCGGTCGCACCGGTCGCTCGGGCTGCGGCGAGCGTGCCCTCGACCGCGTCGAGCGGTATCTCGGCCTGGACGAGCCAGACGTCGACCTCGGCGTCAGGCGCGGGCCGCCCGACCGAGTCGTTCGCGCCCGGGATCGCCACGATCTGGTTCTCGCCCGCGTCGTCGACCAGGATCAGCGCGACCCCGGTCGCCACGTCGACGCGGCGGAGCCCCGCGATGTCCACCCCGTCGTCGCGAAGCGCCGCCGCGAGCTCGTCGCCGAACTCGTCGCGGCCGCA
Organism: uncultured Actinomycetes bacterium; assembly: GCA_963706075.1. GTDB lineage: Bacteria > Actinomycetota > Thermoleophilia > Gaiellales > JAICJC01 > JAICJC01. Next base: position 44,462 of record CAVPLP010000004.1, on the reverse strand, counting down.
GGCGCCGGTGAAGCGCACCCTCGCGCCCAGGCGTGCCGCCGCCACCGCCTGATTCGCGCCCTTCCCGCCCGGCGCATAGGCCAGCCGCGACCCGCGCAGCGTCTCGCCCGGCGCGGGCAGGCGCTCGACGTAGCCGAACACGTCCATGTTGACCGATCCGCAAACGCCGACGCATCCCATGGTGGCTAGGCTAACGGTCGTGACGGCTGCGGACGAGCGCGACGACGACGCACTCGCACCGAGCCGGATGCGCGAGCTGGAGGCAGCCGCCCGCGACGTCGCCGCCGACTGGGGCGTCGAGCTCGGCCCGCCCTACCGGCTCGCCCGCTACTCCTACGTCGCCCCGGCGGGGCCGGATGCCGTCCTGAAGATCACCCCCGCCGAGGACGACGAGTCCGACCACGAGGCCGACGCTCTCGAGCTCTGGGACGGCGCCGGCGCCGTCCGCCTCCTGCGGCGCGACCCGGCCCGCCGGGCCCTCCTGATGGAGCGCGCCGATCCCGGGACCGACATCTCGGCGCTTCCCGACGACGAGGCGACGACGGTCGCGATCGAGCTGGGCGGCCGCCTGTGGCGGCCCGCCGGGGCGCCCTTCCGGTGGATCGGCGACCACGTCCCGGCCTGGCTCGACCAGGCGGAGCGCGAGGGCGCCGGGCTGATACCGCTCGCGCGGGAGCTCTATGCGACGCTCGACGCCGGGCGTGCGACCCTCGTGCACGGCGACTTCCACCACCACAACATCCTGCGGCACGGCCGGGGATACGTCGCGATCGACGCCAAGGCGATGCTCGGCGAGCCGGAGTTCGACGTGCCGAGCTTCCTCTGGAACCCGCTCGAGTCGGCGATGACGGCCGAGCGCACCGAGCGCCGGATCGCGGCGTTCGCCGCGGCGGGCCTCGACGAGGCCCGCATCCGGGCATGGACCGTTGTCCGCGGCGCCTACCTCGGCTTCGGCGACGAGCCCGAGGAGGCCGATGTGATCCGGGGCCTTGTCCCGTAGGTAAACGGTTGCGAAACTCCCCGCTTGTCCGCCGGCCCGGGCAGGGGTACCTTGGAGCCGGGAACCGGTAAAGCTGGGGGGTCACTCATGCTCGGGAAGAGCTCGCTGCGCCGTGGGCGCAAGAGCGGACTGGTCATCGCCGCGGTCCTTGCCGCCGGCGCGTTCGTCGCGCCCGCCGCGCAGGCCGCAGTCGTCCACACCACCCCGCTCGCGACCTACCAGACGAACGGCCGCGTGAACGCGATCGTCATCCAGAACGGCGTCATCTACATCGGCGGGCGCTTCACCGCCGTGCGCCCCGCCGGCTCCTCCTCCGGAAGCGTGACGCGAAACCACGTCGCCGCCTTGAGCCAGGCGACGGGCCAGGTGCTGCCGTGGGACCCGAACGCGAACGGCACCGTGCAGGCGCTCGCCGCCGGCCCGGGCACGATCTACCTCGGCGGCTCGTTCTCGACCGTCGGCGGTTCGTCGCACTCGCGGCTGGCGGCCGTCGACCCGGTGAGCGGCGCCGCCGTCTCCGGCTTCGCACCGCGGCCCAGTGGCACCGTCAACTCGCTCGCGCTCTCGGGCAGCACGCTCTACGCGGGCGGGTCGTTCACGAGCGTCAACGGCTCGCCCCGGGCCAACCTGGCGGCGTTCGACGCCACGAACGGGGCCCTCAGCACGACGTGGACTCCCGCGGCCGACGCCCTCGTGAAGGCCGTCGACATGTCCGCGGACGGGACCCGCGTCTACGCGGCCGGCAACTTCACGACGATCAACGGCTCGAGCCACCGTCACGTCGCCGCGCTCGACCCGTCGTCGGGCTCGCCCGTCGCCTCGTTCTCGCACGGCCTCTCATACGGCGTCGTCGACATGGCGGTCGATGCGAGCGGCGTCTTCATCGCGGGCGCCGGCGGCGGCGGCAACTTCGCCGACCTCAGCCTGACGACGGGGGCGACGGTGTGGCAGGGCGGCACCGACGGCAACGTCCAGGCGATCGCCGCGCTCGATGGCGAGGTCTACGTCGGCGGGCACTACGACAACTACTGCGGGATGCAGGGTGGTCAGCACACGTGCACCACGTCGATCCAGCGGCACAAGCTGCTCGCGGTCGACGAGACGACGGGCGCGCTCACGAGCTGGGACCCGAGCGCCAACAGCGCGCTGGGAGTCTTCGCGCTCACCGGCTCAGGGACGACGCTCGGAGTCGGCGGCGACTTCACCCGGATCGGCGGCCGCTCGCAGCAGGGCTTCGCGGAGTTCGTCGAATAGCCAGATGAAAAAACGGTGCCTGGCACCGTTTTTTCATGCTTACTGCAGTGCGGCGCGGACCCTGTCCGGGAGGCCGTCGACGCTCGGGTAGGCGGTCGCGCGGCAGAGCAGGCCGTCCGTGAACTCGGCGACCCAGGCGATATCCGAGTCGACGATTCCCTGTGAGGGGCGCGAGGCGTGCAGGTGGATGATGGCGACGGCGGTCGAGTCGTCGACCCGGACCACGCGGCGGATGACCGGCTCCCACACCAGCGCCTCGCGGGCCGCCTTGAGCCACGCCGCGGCGCCGTCGCGGCCCCGGTGCACGGCACCCGTGATGATGGGCCTGAGCTCTGCGGCCGGGTGCACGAGCTCGAGCACCTCGTCGTCGCCGCCGCGCGCGGCGACCCGGGTGATCGTCTCGACGTATCGGCGTGCCAGGGTCTCGGGGCTGGTCTCGATTGGACGAGTATGACAGGCCGCTTCCCAACTCGAGAGGCAGCCGTACACTGGAATCATGTGGACGAGGCTCCTCCTGGCGGCGGCGTCGCTTGCGCTGATCTCGGCGGGCTGCGCGTCGTCCGAGACCAAGCCGCACCGGGTGCAGCTGCCGCACCGCGCGACCAACGCGGTCGCGCCCTGGATCACCACGCAGAACGGCCGATTCGTCGACACCCGGTCGGGCTCGGCCGTCGTGCTTCGGGGCGTGAACGTGGCCGTCAACTCGAGCTCGATCGTCTACGACAAGGCGGCCGCGATGGGGGCGAACTTCGTCCGGATCTCGGCCCCCTGGAGCACGGTCGAGGCCACGGCGCCCGACGGGTCGAAGCACCACTGGGACGAGGCCTTCCTCCAGCGGCTCGACGCCGCCGTGAGCGACTTCCAGAAGGCGGGCGTGAACGTCCTCATCGACTTCCACCAGTTCCACTGGTCGCCGTACTTCGCAAAGGTCGAGTGCAAGCAGAACGTCACCGTCTGCAACGCGTCGGGCATCCCGAACTGGTACTACGCCGATGGTCGCTTCCCCGACACCAAGAACGGCGAGTCCGATGCCAAGAAGGCGTTCTGGACGACCGAGGCGGCCCGCTCCGAGGACGCCTACGCGGCATTTGCCGGCATGATGGCCGCCCGGTACGCCGACACCCCGAACGTCGTCGGGTACGAGATCTTCAACGAGCCGCACCCCGGCGGGCTGGGCGACTCGACCGCCGCGACCGACACGATGCTTCAGTGGCAGGCCGAGATCCGCAGGGTGATCAGCGCCGTGGATCCGAAGCGCACCGTGTTCATCATGTGCCGCGGCGGCGGTGAGGGCGTCGGCACGGCCGACCTGAAGGCATTCGGCTCGCTCGACCATCTCGCGCTCGACTACCACGACTACTTCAACGGCATCCCCGGCATCGGCCTCACGTCCAACGGCAACGACTGGACGCCGAGCTGGCCCGCGACGCACAATCAGAAGGCCGAGCGATACGCGGGGACGGCGGCATCGCAGGCGGCCGTCCTCTCGGTGCCGCTGCAGCGCACGTCTCAGTGGCGGATACCGCTCCTGATCGGCGAGTGGGGCATCCACACCGGCGTCCCCGGTGCGCTCGAGTACCAGCGCCAGATGCTCGACCTGTTCGACAGCGAGGGCGTCTCGTGGACGCGCTGGAACCTCGCCCGCGGCGGCGGCTTCGGCCTCCTCCAGGCGACGGGATCGCCGACGGCCGAGGCGATCCAGATCGAGAACGCGCTCCGGGCGCCGGCGACTACGCCGTAACGGGCCGCGCGCGGCCACCGCGGCGGGCGCGGAGGGTTCCCGCGAGCAGCTCGAGCTCGGCGCGGCTTCGGAACCGCCACATGAGCGCCGCGTAGGCGACCGACGCGACCACGAGGTACACCGCGAACGACGGGATGCTGAGGCCGACGCTCATGCGGATCGCCATCCCGAAGACGCCGAAGCAGAGCGCCGCGCTGGTGCTGACGACCGGGAAGCCGCGCCCGAAGGGATGCAGCTTCAGGAACGCGCGGATCTCGGCGAGCGGCGCGATGTTGTTGAAGAGGATCGACGCGGCCCAGGCGCACGCCGCTCCGGCGATGCCGATCTGCGGGATGAGCAGGAAGCTGAGCGCGAGGTTGAGCCCGAGCGCAACGACGACGTTGAACAGGTTCCACATGCTGCGCCCGCCCATCAGGAGCACGATGTCGACGGGCCCGATCGCAGTCGCCACGAGCATCGTGACGGCGAGGAGCTCGAGCGACGTGGCGCCGGACACGTACTGGGGCTTGAACACCTTGAGCAGAAGCGGCGCGAACACGGCGAGCGTGAAGTAGAGAGGCCAGGCGAGCGTCATCAGCCAGCACGTCGCGACCTGATAGACGTCTCGAGCACGCTCGTACTCGTGCCCCGACAGGAGCTCCGAGAGCTTCGGCGCGATCGCGGTGATGATCGCGTAGTTGACGACGGAGCCGGCGACGAGGTACCGCGTCGCCGCCGTGTAGACCGAGGCGTGCGCGGTGTCGAGCAGCGACCCGACCAGGAGCGTGCCGATCCAGAGGATCGTGACCTGGAAGACGCCGGTCACCCCGCGCGGCGCGGTGAACTTCCAGAACTCCGACCAGAGGGCCCCGGCCGCGGTGGGCGCGACGCGCTCGCCCGGCGCGTGCTCGACCTTCGTGATCAGCCGGACGAGCCACACCAGCGTGATCGCGAACGCCACGGCGATCGGGATCCCCCACCCCAGGGCGACGCCGAAGGCGCCGCCGCCGGCGAGGACGACCGCGCCGACGCCCATGAGCTGGAAGAGCGCCCGCCCGATCCGGTCGACGAGCGCGTTCGGAAGCATCGTCCCGAAACCGCGGGTCGCCGCGATCGAGACGGTGTAGGCCGCCGACACCGGCAGGAACGCCGCCAGCACGCGGATGTACGTCGCCACCCGATCCGCGTCGGCGTGCTGGTGGTTCGTGAAGATCGCCGCCAGCGGATCGGCCAGGAAGAACGTGAGCTCGGCCAGGACGATCCCCGCCACGAACCCGGGCAGGATCCCGACCGCCATGCTGCGGCGGATGTCCGCGATCCGGCCGAGCACGCGCAGGCGCGGGATCATCCGGGTGAGGCCCGTGTCGGCCCCCAGCTCGCAGGTGTTCGAGAGGATGATGAAGAGGGCGACCGCCACGAAGAACGCGCCGGCCTCGCTCTTGGTGAGCGCCTGGGTCACGACGACGACGAGCGCGAACTGGAGGATGCCGTTCACGACCGACCCGGCGAAGTTGAGCGTGCCGCCGCGGGCGACGGTCTTCAGGTCGGACTCGCGCTCGGCCCGGATGCCCTCGTCAGCCATCGACGGCCGTCCATCCCAGCCGCCGGCCGAGCAGCTCCTCGAGGCGCCGGTTCGGCTCCGCGAAGTGCTCGGCCAGGCGCGTGCGCGTCTCGGGCGCCATGCCGCCGGCCGGCCGGGCGTTGTGGGCCTTGAACGAAGGCGGCCGCGCCGGAACGGGAAGTCCCAGAAAGTCGAGCACGCCGCGGTAGGCCGTCTCGGGATCGCTGAAGAACTCCTCGGCCTGGACGACCAGGAGCTGGTCGGGGTCGAACCGGGCGCGCCACGCTTCGAGCTGGGTCGCGTACTCGCCGCGGGCGACGTACGCGTAGTGCTGCATCGCGTGGCTGTCGTAGCCTGGATCGGCGAGCATCCGCTCGCGTTCGCCGGCCAGCCGGCCCGGCTCGAGCTCGAGGGCCTGCTCGAACGTCTCGGCGTCCTCGAAGCCACGGGCGTACTCCTGCTGATACTGCGAGAACGCGCGGATGACGGGGTCGCGGAGCATCAGGATCAGGCGGACGTTCGGGACCGCCGCGCGGACGCGGTCGGGCCCGTGCGGGTGAAAGACGTAGTACGGGCTCGCCTCACCCGTGACCGCGCGGCCGCCCGTCCGGCCGCGCCGGCGCCGGGTCGGGAAGTGCGCGCGGTACCAGCGCAGGCTCCGCTCATGGTGGACATCGAAGTAGTGGACGCCTTTCGACGGCGCCGCGCCGATCACCTGCGGGTGCTTCTCCAGATACCGGTAGAGCGACGTGGTGCCGCACCGCTGGGCGCCGATGATGAGAAAGTCGGGCAGCGGCCGCGAGCCGGCGTTCACCATCCGGGCGCCGACGAACGCCGCCTTCGCCGCGTCGGCCACGGGCTCGGGCACGCGCGAGTAGTTGTCGTTCCGTGCGCCCCGCTCCCGCCGCATCAGACCCCCGATGCCGCGAGCGACCGCGCCATCACCGGCTCGGCGGGAACCTCGAGCCGCCGCGGCTCGCTCAGGCTGTAGCCGAAGCGACGCACGCGGTCCTCGAACCGCTGCATCGCCCGGTCGGTGTCGATCCGCTTGCGCGGGTTCCAGCGCCGGCGCGACCAGCGGTCGAAGTAGGCGTCGTTGATGCCGGATCGCACCGTGAGGCCGCTCGGGTGAGGGTCAAGCCCCGACGCCCGGAACGCGGCGTCGAGCACGCGGTCGGGCGCAGCCACCAGGTCCTCGTAGCGCAGGATGACCGGATCCTGGAGGTGCGGAGCGTCGCCGATCAGCGTCTCGTGGCACACGAGCCAATGCTCGACGAGCTCGGAGTACGAGCTCCACGACCACTTCCGGGTCGCGCATGCGACGGCGATCGGGTGGCGCATCATCATGACCAGCCGCGATCCCGGGAACATCGCCTGAAGGAACCGGCCGCGGATGAGGTTCGGCGGCGACTTCTCGACGAGCACCCGCCGCGTCAGGTCCCAGTGCGGGGTCCAGTCGGCGGCGAGGCGCGCCCGGTTCTCGTCGCTGACGAGGGGCGACTCCTCGGTGAGGTGCGCGCCCGGGTCGAAACCGAACCGGCCGGGGCCGCCGTGGGCCCGCGCGGGCCGGTAGACGGACTGGAGGTGCTGCCCCTCGTCCTCGGGGACGCCGGTGTCGCGAAAGCCGCTCGCGTCGGGATGCTCGGACAGGCATCGGTGCAGGAGCGACGTGCCGCTCCGGTGCAGCCCTCCGACGAAGACGAGGGTCTTGCCGTCGAACGGGCTCGTCACGCCGGGACCAGCACCTGCCGGCCCGCCTCCCGCCGCTCCCTCGTCGAGGGCTCGGGATCGCGGACGCGAGCGATCTCGCGGTAGGCGATGGCAGCCGCCACCATGATCAGCGGTATCCGCTCGGTGACGTCGTAGTACGGAAGCTGGATGCAGGCCACGAGGATCGTGATGTGGGCCCAGAACCCCCAGGTCGATCTCCATTTTGCCGAGCGGAAGAGCGTGTAGAACATCCAGATCAGGAAGAGCGCGAGCCCCGGGACGCCGTGCGAGAAGACGAGCAGGAAGATCTCGCTCTCGGTGCCGAGGTTCGACTGCTTGTGGGTGGGCGACTGCACCGCGCCGAGCGGGGCGCCGAATCCGAGGATGGGCGAGTTGGCGATCTGCTCCTGCGCCCCCAGGTCGCGCCCGATGCGACCCGTGTCACCGGTCTTGTGCGAGAACCTGCTCGTGGCCAGGCTGCCGAGCGGGCTCGCCACCAGGATGATGCCGACCACCGCGAACGCCAGGATCACCTTCATCGCCTGGCGGAAGTCGCCCCGCAGCCAGAACCGGAACATCGCGTACATCAGGGCGAGCCCCAGGCTCAGCCAGAGACCGCGGTTCAGTGAGAACACGACGGGGACGATCGACGCGGCCATCGCGCACCGCAGCACGAGCTTCCACCCGGCCGACCGGGTCTCGAGCATGGCGCAGATCGCGCACGGCGTCAGGATCGCGAAGGCCGACCCCCACGCGTTCGTGTAGGCGAAGAACGTCTCGGGCCGGCCGATCGGGAAACCGAGGAAGTGCTGGACCTGGGCGAACTCCAGGTGGACGTGCGCGTAGACGTACTGGTTGGTCAGGAGCCCGTGCGGGAGGAGCTTCTCCATCGGGCTCGCGAAGTTGAGGCCCGGGAACGCCACGCCGAGCCAGCCCCCGATCACGACCAGGACCCAGAGCGTGGCCATGGCGTTCACGATCGAGCGCGTCGAGACGCGGCGCTCGGGCACGTTCACGAAGTACAGGAAGACGACGGCACCGGCGACGTAGAACGAGAGCCGCCACGCCCAGGCGAGCGCCCGGCCGCTGTCGCTCAGCTCGACGCCCGAGGCGATCACCCAGAGGATGAAGAGGAGCCAGATCCCGAACCGGCGCGGAGCGCGGACGCGGCCTCGCACGGCGAGCGCCCCCAGGAGCGGCAGCGCGATCAGCCCCCACATGAAGAACGACGCGCCGATGATCCACCACAGCGGGATCAGGGTGACGATGGCATAGGCCTGCCACCCGCGCGGGAGCACGTACTCCCGCGGCACGCGCATGTCGACGGCGTCGGCGGGGACCCTAAACATGCCGGCCCCTCAGATAGCCGTAGCGCCAGAGCAGCGGCCACGTCAGCGCGAGCACGGTGCGCCGTACCGGGCGGGCCATGTCGCGCCGCCATGCCTCGTCGGCCCGCACCCGCTGGCGGCCGTGCGAGAAGCGCATCGGGTTGCCGCGGACGCTGTGCTGGCCGGCCACCTCGACCGACCCGTCGGCGAGCGTCGACACGTCGACCTCCTCGCCGAGCGCCCGCAGCGCCCGTGCCACCTCACCGGCGGGCTCGGCAGCGAGCGCCTCGTACCGCATCCGGGCGGTCGGCGTCCGCAGGCGCAGGACGTCGAAGGCCAGGTTGCACTCCATCCAGCGGATGCCGGCGCGCCACGGGCTGAACTCCTCGAAGTAGGCGCCGTCGCCCTGGATCTCGGGCCGCTCGACGCGCTTCATCCACGAGTGGACGACGCCGCGGCTGTCGCGCACGAGGTGCAGCACGCGCAGACCCACGCCGGGAGCGCGCCGCAGGAAGTACGCGTACGGCGGGTTCTTGGTGGAGTCGACCACGACCTCCGCCCCCGAGACGGTGAGGATCGCGGCGTACACCTGCGCGGTCAGCTCGGCGTAGCGGTCGACCTTGCGGGCATGCTCGGGGAAGAGCCGCGGAAGCGCGAGCAGCGGGATGTTGCGGTGGCGCAGGACGTCGGCCTCGAGCGCGAGCACCTCGTCGACGTCGACCTTGTCCCAGCCGCCGAACGCCTCCCGGCCGACCGCCTGCCAGAACGGGCACTCGCCGAACGACTGGCCGCATCCGCACAGCTCGTCGGCGGCCGGCCCGGCCTGCCACACGTAGCGCAGCTCGCCGACCGCGACCATCCTGTCGAGCCCGCCGAGCAGGTGCGCGAGGAGCGTCGAGCCGCTGCGGCCCCAGCCGCCGATGTAGAGGACGGGGACGGGGCTCATACCTTCGAGCGGGCTCGCGGCGCGGGGTCAGGGGACGAGCCGGCGGCGACGTTCGGCTCGAAGAGGCCGTCGACGAGCTCCTCGAACCGCCGGACGGCGTCCTCGGGCCTCGTGAGCCGCGGAGGAGGCGGCTCGCCGCCGTTCGCGTGCAGGACGCCGCTCAGATAGCCGCGGAAGTCGGACTCGGACTCGGCGAGGATGATCGCGCCGTCGGCTGCGATGCGCCGCGTGAACGCGTGCTGGTGGTCGTCGACGTGCTCCCCCGCCGCCTTGCGGCGCGGGACGACGATCGGGCGCTTGCCCATCGTGGCGGCCAGCATGATCGTGCCCGGCCCGCCGTGGCAGACGACGACGGCGGCCTCGCGCATCATCGCCTCCATCTGCTCGTGTCCCAGGTACTGCCCGTGATCGGCGTGCACCGGCGGCGTGGAGGTGCCGGTCTGGACGAAGCAGCGGGCGACCCGCTCGCCGCCCTCGGCGAGCCACGAGTCGACCCATCTGCACAGCCGGTCGAACGGGTGGAAGTCCGTCCCCACCGACACGAAGACGAGGGGAAGGTCAGAGTTCAGAAGAGCCCCCCGATGACGCGCGCGCCGGGGTACAGGCGCTGCTGCTCCTCCCACTGCACCAGGAACAGGCTCGAGAGCGGACGGCACAGCCGCCCGGTCAGGGTCGCCGAGTCGATGCGGTCGTACACCTCGAGGTAGACGGTCTTGATCCTGAGGAGCCGGGCGACGACGAAGAACGGGAACGCGACGCCCGCACCGTCGGACACGACCACGTCGGGCCGGTAGCGCGGCAGCATCCGGATGGCGAGCATGAGGTTTCGCATCGCGTTTCGCACGTTTCGCGTCGTGGGGTGATAGGCCCACACGACGTCCTCACCCTCGAGCAGCGACCGGCCGTCGGGCAGGTCGAAGGTCACCCAGGTGCGTTCGTGCTTCTCCCACCACGGCTTCAACTGGTGAAGCTGGATGAGGTGGCCGCCCGACGAGCAGACGAGCACGACTCTCACAGCAGTTCGCGCTCTCGGGACGGCGTCCGTGTCTGTGACAGGCCGGCTCCGCCGACCCCGACGTAGCCGCCGTACTCGTTCTCCTCCGACACCGAGACGCCGGTGAAGAGGAACCCGAGGGTCGGCGCCGCGCATGCGTCGAGCGCGCGGGCCAGAGCGACCATGTGCGGCCGGCTCGCGAGCCGGGCGCGGGCGACGACGATCACGCCGTCCACCTTGGCGCCGAGCATCATGGCGTCGGTGACGGGCAGCATCGGCGGCGCATCGATGAGCACGATGTCCGCGCGGCCCCGCAGCTCGCCGAGGAGCTCGGCCATGGCCCGCGACTCGAGCAGGTCGGCGGCGTCGGCCGGGGGCGGCCCTGCGGGCAGCACCTCGAGCAGGCCGCCGCTGGCCGCGCGGCCGTTGGCGCCCGCATCGTCGGGGCTGTCGCCGCCGACGTCGACGATCGTGAGCGCGTCGGCCAGGTCGCCGTGTCCGCTCAGGATGTCGGAGAGGCCGGTGCGGTCGTCGAGGCCGAAGAAGCCGTCGATCGCCGGCCGGCGCATGTTGGCGTCGATCAGGACGACGTGCGATCCCGTGCGGGCGAGCGCGACGGCCATGTTGGCGGCGGTGCGCGACGTCCCCTCGGAATCGGCGGCCGACACGAACATGACGGCCTTGGCCCGGTTGGCACGCATGACGGTGCCCAGGTTGAGCTTGGCGATCCGGTAGGCCTCGGCCGACGGCCCCTGTGCGCCGCCGCGCGGAGCGAGCAGCACGAGCGGGTGCTCACGAAGCGAGCGAGGCGGGGTCGGGATCGACGCGAGCAGCGGCACGCGCAGGCGCCGGCCGACCTCATCCGCCGTACGGATGCGCTTGTCGAGCAGATCCTGGAGGAACGCCAGGATGACGCCGAGCACGAGTCCCAGGACGAGGCCGATGATCGTGTTTCGGGTCGTCTGCGGCTGGGTCTGGTTCGCGTTCGAGGCGGCCTGGACCTCGGGCGGCGGCGCGGCGGTGAGAAGCGCGTTCTGCAGCGTCGCTTCCTGCGCCGTGAAGTTGTCCTTCTGAGCCTGCGTCAGCGTGGGCGGCGTCGCGCCGGAGTTGTAGAACTGCGGCTGCACCTGCTCGTCGATGTTCACGAACTTGGTCACCGTCTGCTGGATGTTCTGGTAGGCGACGTAGTTCCCGTATGCCACGGCCCACGCTGTGGCGAGCTGCTCGGCGACGGCCGGATCGGAGGCCGTCACGGTGAAGTCGATGCCGTCGCTCGTCGCGTTGGGCACCACCGTCGTCACGTGGAGGAGCTCGTCGCCCGTCAGGCCGTTGGCGGCGTGCGGCTGGAACTGCGGGGCGTTCACGATCACCGTCGTCGGAAGCTTCGGAAGCGGCGGTTCCTTGCCGGTGATCACGAGGTTGGCGATCGTGGGCGTGTCGGCGAGCGGCGCGTGCTGCACCGACCACGAGATGCTGGTCTTCGACGCGGTCGAGAGCGGGACAGGCGACAGGAGCTCCGCCGTCGCCTGGTACTTCGGCGTCTGGTTCTTGGAGTAGGCGACGGCGCTCACGGTCATCAGCACCGTCACGAGAAGCACGATCCACTTCCGGCGGGCGATCACGCCGAAGTAGTCGCTCAGCGAAACCGACTCATACCATCCTGTTTCCACCGTTGGATCCTCTCGGGTCGTCTGCGATCGAGCCGCGCGGCCCGGTCGGAAAAGCTCGGTACGTCAGGTGCCGCCGCGTGGGTGACACTGATCGATCGTGGGAGAATTTGCCTCGCCGTCCAACCTTGGCCTCCCACGCCAATGGTACCCCCCTCGATATGAGCGTCAACCCTGTGGGAACACGGGGGATGCCCGGCCGGTACGGTGTCGCCGGTGAGAAGCGCCGACGCCTGTACCCGCGGCCTGGCGGCCGACGATGATCGCGTACGGGCCGCAATCGGGCCTTCACCGCCCGGCTGGAGGGCGATCGAGCGCTACGTCGTCGTCCCCTCGACGCGCAGGCCGCAGATCCTCGCGCCGGCCCGAGCGCCGGGTGCCGCAGCCTCGGCGGTCACACAGTTCTCCAATGGGGCACCGGCTCGGACCCGGCTCGCCGCCGCGGCCGCCGCCCACGCTCTGCGGGCGGGCGTGGCTCAGCGGCTCATCCGCGGGCGGGCGTCGATCTCGGTGGCTCCGGGCGTCGGCGACGCCGACCTGCCCGGCCTCGTCCTGTCGCACCACCTCGCCCAGGCCCTCGACCTGCCCCGGGCCGATCTCGCGGTGCGGGTCGGAGCAGCCCGGCCGAACGGCAAGCCCGTCGTGCAGGTCTCGGCGCCGGACGGGCGCGTCGTCGCGTACGCCAAGGTCGGCTGGAACGACCTGACGCGCAAGCTGGTCGCCGCCGAGGCGGTGGCGCTCCGCGACCTGGCCGGAACGGCCCCGGCGGCGTTCACCACGCCCGAGGTGCTGCATGCCGGCGACTGGGGCGGGATGTCCATCACGGCGGTCGTCCCCGCCATGGGCGGCCGCCCTCACGTCTCGCCGGAGCCTCCTCCGGAGGCCACGCGCGAGCTGGCCCTCGGGGCGGCGGTCGAGCGCGGCCCGCTCGCCGAGTCCGCCTGGTGGCAGGGGCTCCTCGGCCGGATCGACGCCGCCGGCGGCGAGGAGCAGCGCGCCGCCGCGGGCCGGATCGCGGCGAGCTTCGGCGACCGGGAGCTCGCGTTCGGGCGCAGCCATGGCGACTGGACGCCCTGGAACATGGCGGAGGTCGGAGGCCGGCTCGTGGTGTGGGACTGGGAGCGGGCGGCGAGTGGCAGCCCCGTCGGCATGGACGCCGTCCACTACTGCCTGCTCGTGGCCCTGAACGCGCGCGGTCTCGAGCGCGACAAGGCCGTGGCCGACACCATCGAGCGGGCGCCGCGCGTCCTCGAGCAGCTCGAGGTCGCGGCGTCTGACGCCCGGCTGGTCGTCGCCCTGGAGCTGCTCGAGATGTCGGTGCGGTTCGCCGAGGCGCGTGCCGCGGGAGTGACCGGCCTGCGCGACCGGTTCGGCGTCCCACTGGCCGCCCTGCTCGAGGGCCGGTACGATGGGGAGGCAGCATGAGCGTCTCGTTCTCCACAATCATCTCGCTGGCACCCGTGATCGCGATCGTCGCGATCTCGGCGCTGATCGCGTTCGTGCTCGCGCGTGGAGACGAGGTCACGAGCACCCGCGCCAGACGCTGACCCCGCCGGCGGGTGACGAAGCCGGCACCTCGGGGGCGTAGCTCAGGGGACAGAGCAAGAGCCTTCTAAGCTCGAGGTCGCAGGTTCGAATCCTGCCGCCCCCGCTCAGATCGTGATGGTCCGCCGTCCGCCGTGACGGGTAGCGTCATCGGCCGTGTCCGGCCGTACACAGGCGGCGCTCTACGCCGAGATCGACCACGAGCTCTCGTGGTCTGAGCGCGACCTGCCGCAGCACGTGCGGACGAAGCACGTCCATCGCCTGCACCCCTACCTCGGGAAGTTCGTGCCGCAGCTCGCCGAGACGCTGCTTCGCCGCAGCCTCGCGACCGGCGCCGTCGTCTACGACCCGTTCGCGGGGTCGGGGACGACGCTCGTCGAGGCGAACGCGCTCGGGATCCACGCGATCGGCGCCGACGTCTCGGCGTTCAACTGCCTCCTCATGCGAGTGAAGGTCGCCCGGCACGACCTGACGGCGCTCCGGCGCGACCTCGACCGGGCGCTCGACGCGCCGCCGGCCGACCCGCCGCCGTCGGAGTGGCTCGCGCGCTGGTACGCGCCGGCGGCGCTTCGCGACCTCGCCGGGTTCTGCAGCACCATCCCGGGCTCGGATGAGCCCGAGACGCTCGCGGTGGTCGCCTCGCGCGCCGCCCGGTCGGCGCGGCTGGCGGCGCACCACGACCTCGACATGCCCCGCGCCCCGGTCCTCGGGCCGTACGCGTGCCACAAGCACCGGCGCGAGTGCCGCCCGGTCGAGCGCGCCGATCACTTCCTGCGCAGGTACGCGACCGACACGGTGCAGCGGCTGGCGGAGTTCGACGACGTCCGGACGGCCGCGGACGTCGAGGTCGTGCACGCCGACGCCCGCACGATCGACCTGCCCGAGCGGATCGACGGCATCGTCACCTCTCCCCCGTACCCCGGCCTGATCGACTACCACGAGCAGCACCGCTACGCCTACGAGCTGCTCGGCCTCGACGACCGCCGCGAGCTCGAGCTCGGCGCCGCCGCCGCCGGGACGGCGCGGGGGGCGCTCGACGCCTACTGCGACGGCATCGCCGAGACCCTGGCCCGGGCCAGGCCTGCCTTCGGCCCGGAGGCGACCGCGGCGGTCGTCGTCAACGACCGCCGCGACCTCTACGACGAGATCGCACGGCGGGCCGGCTACTCGATCGCCCGCCGCGACGTGCGGCACGTGAACCGCCGCACGGGCCGCCGCGCCGGCGAGTACTTCGAGCAGATCCTGTGGCTGCGGCCGGTCAGGCCGAGACGGGGAGCCCGGGCCGCCTGACCGCGCGCCCTGCGCGCCCTGCGAAGAGCCGAAGCGTGCGCTGGTCGCGCTCGGACAGCTCGCCCGCGCTCGCCATCAGGAGGACGCCGGCAACGCCGGTGTCGGCGAAGATCGGAATCGCCGTCGTGACCTCGCCGTTCGCGCGCGTCGCGCACGGCATGCGCCGAGCGATGGCCGCGTCGGCCAGATGCTGCCAGGTGTCGTCGCCGTAGACGACCGGCGCAGCGCCGTCGTCGGACAGGTAGAGCGTGGCCCAGATGGCGTCCACCAGGTCGGGGATGGCATAGGCGACCAGGTTCTCGGCCTGGGCCGGAGACGAGCACCGCCGAAGGCGCGAAAGGAGCGCCTCGAGGCCTTCGATCCGACCCGCCGCCCTGGCGGATGCGAAGGTGGACATGGCGGAGATCATGTCAACCAAGACGGACGGATACATCACCCGGTATGGGGATACGTACCGCCCAAATTGCGGTAATTCCAGCGGCGTCTTTGTGACGGCCGCTAGATGACGTAATCGCCGACGAGCGCGCGGAACTCACGAGTGCGCGTGTAGTCGCGCGGACGCGTCCGGAGGAAGACCAGCATGGGGACGGCGACCGCGGTCGCGATCATCGCCAGGCCTCCCACTGTCCGATGCTTGCCCATGGTTGCTCCATGTCCGGGGGGTTGCCTCCCGTGTATCGACCGCGGAGCGGCCGTTCTGAAGCGGCCGTTGCTAAAGAACGCGTATGCAGGTGCCGAATTGCTAGGGAGCAATGGGTCGGGCAATCTCCCTGCTCGCGGCCGTGTTCCTCGTGGCCGCGACACCTCAAGCAGCGTCCGCGCACCCCATCGGGGTGGGCGTCGCGCCCCTGCGCGGGGCGGCGCCGCCGGCCCGGCACCCCTCTCGCGCTGCAACGCCACGACGACGCCTTCACGCTGGTCGATGCTGCGAACGGCGCGGTCGTGCGCTCGCGACCGAACGGCGCGATCGCAGGCGAGCTTCCGGGCCGCACGCCGCTCGGGACGACGACGTGGCTCTGGGCCACGCGGACGTCGCGCGACGGGCGCTGGGCCCGCGTGATCCTCCCGTGGCGCCCGAACGGCCGCACCGGCTGGATCTCGCTGCGCGGACGAAGGACCGTGAAGAGCCGGGTCTGGGTCGACGCGCACGTGTCGGGCCGACGGGTGAACCTGATGCTCGGAAACCATGTGATGCGCTCGTTCGTCGCCGCCGTCGGCGCAGCGGGCTCTCCCACGCCGACCGGCCGGTTCAGCGTCACCGACCCGATCGCGACGGGCGATCCGGGCGGCCCCTTCGGGTGGTACGCGTTCGGGCTCTCCGGCCACCAGCCCAACCTTCCCGCCGGCTGGTCGGGCGGCGACCAGCTCGCCATCCACGGCACGAACTCCCCGTCGTCGCTCGGAACGGCCGCCTCCGCGGGCTGCCTGCGGGTCTCGTCGACCGCGCTCGGCATCCTCAAGCGCTACCTGCGCCCGGGCACGCCGGTCGTCATCGAGGCGTAGTCGCCTTCCGCGAGGTGGGTTACGCTTGTCTCACGGGACGTGGCGCAGCCTGGTAGCGCACCTGCTTTGGGAGCAGGGGGTCGCCAGT
This sequence comes from uncultured Actinomycetes bacterium, assembly GCA_963706075.1. Lineage (GTDB taxonomy): Bacteria > Actinomycetota > Thermoleophilia > Gaiellales > JAICJC01 > JAICJC01. The sequence goes on along the minus strand of CAVPLP010000004.1, from coordinate 27,856 downwards.
TCGAATCTGGCCGTCCCGACTTCTATTCAAGCCAAGTTAATTGACCGCCAGGCCGCCGGACCGTGGATGGTCGCGTTTGCGCCATCCCGCGCGAGCGGCTCACCCTCCTCCACGACGGCCGAAGCGCCCGCTGACCGCGGCCGGGTCGGCGCGGGCGCTAGCTGATCTTCAGGTGCTCGACCTGAAGCCGCGCGTCTGCTCCCGCGCCCCCTACGTTCGCGCCGGCGGTCTGGATCTTGAGCGCCATCGGCGTCTTTGAGATGTGGCGGGTGAAGTGCGCGAAGCGGACGCCGTCCAGCCGGACATTCATCTTGTGCCGCTTCCACACCACGGTGATGTGGTGCCAGCGGGTGAAGTTGGCGCGAACGCGATGCTGCTTCAGATGCGAGCGGCCGACGCCCCAGTGGCGGGTGGCGATGATCTCCCTGCGCTTGGAGTCGCCCACCTTGCCCTCGGCGAAGTCGAGCTCGTTGAAGGGTGTGCCCTCGCGCCCGGCCAGAAGCAGCACGAACTTGCCGGCGCCGGCGGAGATGCGGAAGTCCATGTCGTAGCGGCCGCGCAGCTGATAGTGGGTCGAGCCGACGCCGCCTGCGACGTCGCCCTGGATGCGCTCGGTGAGACGGCCCTGCGACGTGGACACCATCGCCGGATCCCACTTCTGGCCCAGCTTGCCGCTCGACTTGAACCGGTGCCAGTCCTGGTGGGCGAAGCGGATCGTGGCCGCTTGAGCGGTTGATGCGACGGCGAACACGGCCAGGGTCGCCAACGCGAACACGCGAATCGTTCTCATGTGGTCGGCGTCGGCAGCGGTTGAGGCCGAAAGGCATCACCAGTTTGTGGTGGTCGGCCTACCGCGTATCGACGCCTCGCTCACCCTCCCTTCACGACCGCGGCAGCCTATCGCGGCGCTCGGCTCACCACGCCGCACCCCCGAGCGGAGCGGCTGGCGGCCAAGCCTTCGGCGCCGGGCTCGCGGTCGGCGGGCCGGCTATCGGGTGACGCTGCGGGCGTGCGCGACGCCGCGGCTCGTCCACCGAACCACGTGGGTGCCGTGCCGCCGGGGCGTCCACGTCCAGCGCCCGTTCACCGAAAGCACCGCCGGCCCGCGCTTCACCACCCGCCCGTTTCGCAGGACGCGCACGTTCCGATTCTCTGGGCATGGTGGCAACGGGCGCGCACGGCACACGGCAACCCCGAGTCTATCGGCGCATCAGGATGGCCCAGGGGTTGAAAAGGTCGCCACCCGTCCGCTTTCGACGGTAGCGGTCTGTAGACGACGTATGCGCCGAGGACGGCGAGCAGGCCGAGCGCGGCGACGACTGTGCGCTCCAAGATCTCGGCCTTGTAATCGGGGACGAGTTCGAGCGGCGGGGGAGTCTTGTTGACCAGTTCGATCTGGGGCGCTTCCAGGAGCACGTCGATCAGTCGCCGCTCTAGCCAGCTGATGTCTGAGGCGTTGAAGGGGTGCAGGCCCTCGCGCTGGATCAGGAGGCAGCGTGTCCAGTCTTTGGTGCCGCGGCCCGTCCGGGTTCGCGAGCGGAGTCCCTGCATCTGCTCTGTCCGCAGTACTTCTCGATCTGGGATCGCCGGATCGCCCAGCGCTATGGCCAGGGTTTGCGCCGGGTGTCTCAGGGGGAAACGCCGACCGCTACCTGCGGTTCATGGAGATCACCCAGCACCAATGCCAATCCTTCGGCGGACAGCACGCGCTGGGACGAAACCCCTTGAAGGCGCTCGACGAGTACAACTGCTGCCACTACACCCGCAAGTGGCGCTAGCCGCGACCGACCGAGCGCCCACAGTCGTGCCTCGGGAGCCACCCTTCCACGGCCCGAAGATTCCAAGACGCACCGGGGACGCACCAACTCTCGTATGTGGCCCAAGCAGAGCATCCTGAGACACGCCGAACCGGCTCGTTCTTGCCGTCCACCCCGCTCTCCTATGACCTCCTACGACTCCCGAATGTCCTTTGGGAGCAGGGGGTCGCCAGTTCGAATCTGGCCGTCCCGACCTCTATTCAAGCCAAAATCTCCGACCTCGGCGGATGATCTGAACCTGGAACACTTGTGGTTCGTTGCTGGACGCGCGGGCTGTGTCCCTCGGCTCGCGCTGCTCGTCGGTGAGGGCCGTCGGCGGAGCGGCGTGGGCCATCGCCGGCAGACGAAACCGAGCGGGAGAATCGGGCCGCGCCAAACGCACGCCTGCCGTTCGTCGGTGTGACGGCCAACACAGGCGTGTTTGGATTCACGGCGTTTGGGGTGAATAACCGAGTGACATCGCTCGCGGCGCCTAACAGGGGGCTGAATGGTGCGAGAACACGAGCGTGATGATTCGCCATATCGCGAGTGGCTAAGCCTGCTCTCCCGACAGCGCTGGGTTGTGGTGGGCACCGTGGCGGCAGCGACCCTGGCCGCGCTGGTCGTCTCGCGGAGCGAGCAGCGCCTGTACCAGGCGGCTGCAAGCGTGCTCGTGAACCAGCAGAATCCTACGGTCGCAGCGCTCAATCTGGCCTCGACGCCGACCTCGCCGCCTGACCGGTACCTCGCCACGCAAGCTGCCCTAGCACGGGTGGGGAAGGTCGCCCAGATGACGGTCGCCGCCGCGAGCGTCCAGGGGTTGAGCGCGGGCGAACTCCTGGCGGGGTCCAGTGTCAGCGCGAACCCCACCGCCGACCTGCTCGAGTTCTCGGTGACCGATCCCGACCCGGCCACGGCGCAGAAGCTGGCCACGGCGTACGCCCGCGAGTTCACGGTCTACCGCCGCCAGCTCGACACGTCGGCCATCACGGCCGGGCTCACAGACGTCCAGCGACGGCTTGATCGACTCGAAGTCCTCGGTCAGGGGAACGCGCCGCTCGCGCGACAGCTGACGAGCACCATGCACCAGCTCGAAGGCCTCCAGGCGCTCGCGGCGTCCGGGTCGAGCGCCATTCCCGTCGGCCGGGCGGGGAACGCGTCCGTCGTGCAGCCGCGCACGACCCGAAACGTGGCGCTGGGCCTCTTCGCTGGAGTTGCGCTCGGGGTGGCGCTCGCATTTCTCCGAGACGCACTCGACCCTCGCGTGCGCTCGGACGACGAGCTGCGCGAGCGGGTCGGACTGCCGGTGCTCGGCCATATCCCGCGAAGCACGAGCACCGCGACGTCCAACGGGGGCTTGATGGCGCTTACGGAGCCGGGGGGTGTCGGCGCGGAGGCGTTCAGGATCCTCAAGACGAATCTCAGCAACAGCCAGCGACAGCGTGGTGTGTCATCGATCGTCGTCACGAGTACGGGCAAGGGCGACGGGAAGTCGACGACGGCGGCGAACCTGGCGGTGACGCTTGCCCGTGCGCAGGTTCGCGTCGCGCTCGTCGACCTCGACCTCCGGCACCCCGGGATCGACGCCCTATTCGGGCTGGGTCAGCGGCCGGGCCTCACAAGCGTGGCCGCACGCGAGACGACGCTCCCCGAGGCGCTGATCGAGATCGACGTGCATCCCGATGCGCCCGCGGACGGAGGTCGGCTGGAGGTTCTGACGGTCGGCCCGCCCCCACCCGATCCGGGCGAGCTGCTTTCGTCGGCATTTGTCGCGAACGTCCTCTTCGCCCTCAAGCGACGCTCCGACGTGCTCCTGATCGACTCGCCGCCGATGCTGTCCGTCGGCGATGCAATGACGATCGCCACGCTGACCGACGCGGTGCTCCTGGTTGTGGACGTCAATACGGCCCGCCGGGACACGCTAGCGGAGGCGCGCCGGGTGCTCGACGCCTGCCCGGCCCAGGCGCTCGGGCTGGTCGCGACCGGCTGCCACAGTGCCGGGAAGCATGAGTACAGCCGCAACGGCTACCGTCCAGCGAAGGCCGCCGATGCGTGACGACCCGCCGGCCACGGCCACGAGCGATCCCCACCAGGTCCGCCGTTGGGCGCGCGTGGGCTCCCTCGCCGTGATCGGTGCGGCGATCATCGTGGCCGTCGCGCGGGAAGCCGACGTCGACAACGCTGCCAACAGCCTCGCATGGGTAAGCATCGTGGCGCTGGCCCTCGTTGCGGTCGGCCACGCTGCCGGGGTGAGGCTTGCCCCGCATCGGCGCCCGCTTCGCGAGAACGTCGTCATCCTCGGCGCCGGAGACGTCGGCCAGCTCGTCGCGCGCAAGCTGCTTCGCCACCCGGAGTACGGACTTACTCTCGTGGGCTTCGTGGACTCGCCTCCGAAGCGGTGGCGATCCGACGTCCGTGATGTGCCGGTGCTTGGTCCGTTCGAAAATCTCATCTCGATCGTGCGGACCTTCGCCGTCGACCGCGTGATCATCGCGTTCTCGCAAGTCCGAGACGATGAGGTACTCAGCCGAGCGCGCGCACTGCTCGATCTGAACGTCCGCGTCGACGTCGTGCCGCGATTATTCGAGGTCGTCGGGCCGCGGTCGGGCCTGCCCGACATCGAGGGCATCCCGCTCGTCGGCATCACGCCGCGCAGCCGCTCCGCCGTGTGCATTCGCCTCAAGCGGGCGATCGACATCGCCGGCGCCAGCATCGGGCTCGTCCTCGCAGCGCCGGTCTTCATCTGGGCGGCGTGGCGTATCCCCCGCGAGACGCCCGGACCCGTTCTGTACCGCCAAACGCGCCTCGGCAAGGGCATGGCGGAGTTCACGATGCTCAAGTTCCGCACCATGCGGACCGACACGGACCCGGCGCCTCACAGAGCCTATGTCGAGGAGGCCATGAAATGCGGGACCGGGGTCGGATCGGGCGAGCTCTACAAGATGGATCGAATGGACGCCGTGACGCCAACCGGCCGGTGGCTCCGGCGCACCAGCCTCGATGAGCTGCCGCAGCTCATCAACGTGCTGCGAGGCTCGATGTCGCTGGTCGGCCCGCGGCCGTGTCTCCTCTACGAGACCGACCACTTCGCGGCTCACCATTTCGAGCGGTTCCGAGTTCCAGCCGGGATCACGGGGCTGTGGCAGATCACGGCGCGGGGGCACGCGAGCATCGCCGAAGCCCTGGAGATGGACGTTGTCTACGCGCGCGACTGGTCGCTTCCGCTCGATCTGTCCCTGCTCATGCGAACGCCGGCGGCAGTGCTGCGCCAGCGCGGGGCCACGGTGTGATGGGCGCAAATGGAGTCGGGACGGCGGCCGGACCCGTCGAGCTTCTTGCCGCAACGGATTCGGTGCGCGTCGGAGTCGTCGGGCTCGGCTACTGGGGGCCGAACCTCATCCGAAACCTCCACGAGATCCCCGGGGCCGAATGCGCCTGGATGTGCGACCTGCGTCCGGAAGCGCTCGCCACCGTTGGACGGAGGTACCCAGCCGTACGCCAGACGCGATCCCTGGACGAGATGCTGGAGGACGAAACCCTCGATGCGGTTGCCGTCGTCACGCCCGTTGGAACCCACGACGACCTCGCGATGCGGGTGCTGGAGGCCGGCAAGCACGTGTACGTCGAAAAGCCCCTCGCGGGGTCGTCAGACGATGCACAGGCGTTGATCCTCGCCGCGCACGAGAACCAGCTCGTGCTGATGCCCGGCCACACGTTCCTGTACAGCCCGCCGGTCATCCGCATCCGAGACCTGATCCGCTCCGGCGAGCTCGGCGAGATCTACTTCATCTCGATGTCGCGGGTGAATCTGGGGCTGCACCAATCGGACGTGAGCGTCATCTGGGATCTGGCGCCACACGACTTCTCGATCCTGCTCTACTGGCTCGACCAGCCGCCGGTCAGGATCTTCAGCATGGGCCGCGCCTGCATCGTGCCCGGCCAGGACGACGTGGCGTTCATCAACTGCCAGTTCGAGTCGGGGACGGTCGCCCACGTGGAGCTCTCATGGCTTGCGCCGAGCAAGCTCCGCCGAACCACGGTGGTGGGGTCGGAGAAGATGGTCGTCTACGACGACTGCAGCAACGAGCCCGTCCGCGTCTACGACTCGGGCGTCATGCCGCGGAACCCCGAGTCGTTCGGCGAGTACCTGAAGTACCGCGCCGGCGACATCGTCTCCCCGCACATCGAAGGGGTCGAGCCGATCGCGCTGGAGATGGAGGACTTCTGTGCCGCCGTGCGGTCCGGCTCGAGCCCTCGCTCGTCGCCACAGCTCGGGCTCGAGGTCGTGCGCATGATCGAGGCGGCGGAGCGCTCGCTCAACCAGGAAAGCGCGGTGACTCATCTTGCCGGATGACTCGGCGGTCATGACTCGCCCGGGTGTCGCGGCGTCCGGCGGCACGGACGCCCCGGAACTGCGCGTCCTCGTGCTCACGAACATGTATCCGACGCCGGCCGAGCCCGAGTTCGGGTGCTTCGTGCGAGACCAGGTCGACGACCTCAGGGCGCTCGGGATCGCCGTGGACGTCCTCGCGTTCGACGGACGCCCCAAACGCAGCCGCTATGTCGGCGCCGGGCGCCGCCTCCGAACACGATTGCGGCTCCGGCGCTACGACATCGTGCACGCCCACTACGGCCTGACCGGGGCGGTCGCAGCCTCTCAGCTCCGGACACCGGTGGTCACCACGTTCCACGGAAGTGATGCATGGATACCCTGGCAGCGCACAGTGTCCCGGCTGGTTGCGCGCCGTACCCAGCCGATCGCAGTCGCACCGGTCATCGCCGACAGCATCGGCGCGCGCAGCGCTCCGGTGATTCCCTGCGCCGTCGACCTTCACCTGTTCGCTCCGGTCGACCGAGACGAAGCGCGACGTGCGCTCGGATGGCCGCGGGACCGGCACTGCATTCTTCTTCCCGCGGCGCGTGGAGACACCACCAAGGTGTTCAGAAAGCAGGTACACCTCTTCGACGCCGCGGTCGACCGGTTGCGGGCCGAGGTTCCCGGGGCATTCGCCGCCAGCCTCGACGGGCTCTCCCGCGAAGGGGTCGCCCTTGCGATGAACGCGGCGGATGTGGCCGTCATGACATCACTGTGGGAGGGCGCGCCTGTGGGTGTGAAGGAGGCGCTCGCCTGTCAGACCCCGGTCGTCTCCGTCGTGGTCGGCGATGTGCCTGATGTCGTCCACGGCCTTCCCGGCTGCGCAATCGTGCCGCGGGATCCTGCGGCGCTCGCGGCGGCCGTGAGGCGGGCACTGTGCGCCGGCCGCGACCCGCATCTGCGCGAGGCGATGCACGCCTACAGCCGGCGGCAGATCGCCGAACGTGTGCTGGACGTCTACCACCGCCGCCTCGCTCGGGTCGCCGGGCGATGACGGGTAACGGGGGCCCGAGGGTCGTGTTCGTGTGCGGCAACCTGAAGGCCGGAGGTGCCGAACGTCAGTGGTCGCTCCTTGTCCCCCATCTCCACCGGCACGGCTTCGACGTCCGCGTGGTGACGCTCGACGGCCGCGGCATCCATTTCGAGGAGCTGCTGTCACAGGGACTGCCCGTCGCGTGCGCGGGCCTCCGTCGTCGGACGGACGTCGCCGGCCTTTGCCGAACCGCGCGCCTGGCGGGGCGATCGTCATCCGCGGTCGTCACGCGCGGCGTCAGTGCACACGTGGTTGGTCATGCGATCGCCCTGCGACACGGAGCTGCACACATCGTCACGGAGCACCTGGGCCCAGATCCCGAGGGCCTGCGGTCGCACCGTCGCCATCAGCGCCTGCTCCTGACCCCGGTGCGGCCGCGCGCGACGGCAGTCGTCGCCGTCGACCGAACCCAGACCGAGCACCTCGTGCGGGACGGCTATCGCCGCGATGCCGTCCGCGTGATTCCAAACGGCGTGGCGAGCGATCCTGCCGTCCGGGACCGGCGAGCTGTGCGCGCCGAGCTGGACGTCGATGAGCACGCCTTCCTGGCCCTCCTCGTCGCCGGGCTTCGACCGGAGAAGCGGGCCATGGTCTTCGTCGAGCAGGTGGCCGCGGCACATGCCGCCGAGCCGTCGATCGTGGGCATCGTCGTCGGCGACGGCCCCGACGGTGCCTCGGTCCGGCTCGCGGCCGAGCGCTCAGGCGGAGCCGTCCGCGCGATCGGCTACCGGGCTGATGCCCTCGATATCATGCAGGCAGCAGACGTCGTCTGCCTCACGAGCGCCGTCGAGGCGTCACCGATGTCGGTGCTCGAGGCCATGTCCGTGGGTCGGCCGGTCGTGGCGACGGACGTCGGCGGCGTCCGGGAGCTGGTGGCGGACGGCGTCACCGGTGTCCTGACCATGCCCGATCGTCCCAGCCACATCGCGGAGGCGCTGGTGGAGCTGGCGGGCGACCGAGCACGTGCTGCCGACCTCGGCCGGGCGGGCCGCCTCCGCCAGCAGCGCTGCTTCTCGCTCGACGCGATGGTCCGGGAATACGCCAATCTGCTCGTCGACGTCTCCCGGCGGCCGCGCCGGCACGGGCTCGTAACGCTCACTGGAGCGACGTAGCCCGTGCGGCCGCCACACGTCGTCGTCGTGAGCCAGAACGCCCCGCTCGAGATGGACCTTCGGCCGCGGCGCGAGGCCGAGGCGCTCGCAGCAGCCGGGTACGAGGTCACGCTCGTCGGCGGCTGTCTGTCGCCGTCCCGTCTGTGCGACATCACAAGGCCCGGCGTTCACCTCGAGCTCTTCACGCAACCCGAGGGCGGAACCGGCGTCGGCGGCCAGATCCGCGAGCAGGGCCAGGCGATGATGAGGGCGCTGCTCGCCCTGCGACGAGCGAGCCGCCGCGCACCGGTCTCGGCGGTTCATGCGGGGAATCCGCCGGACAATCTCTTCCTCGCCGCGCCGGCTCTCCGGCCGCTCCAGCGCTCGACGCCGCGCTTCGTCTTCGACCAGCACGACGCGGCTCCGGTGCTCTTGGCGGAGAAATTCCGTAACACGCGACCGTTTCGGCCGCTGATGATCACGGCGCGGGCACTCGAGCGGCGAAGCTTCGCCGCAGCCCGCCTGACGGTGTTCGCCAACGAGGAGTTCCGCTCGCGGGCCAGGCGTCTCGGCCTGCTGCAGGGCGACTCCGAGGTCGTGCCGAACGGTTGGTCGCTACCGCAGGTGCCGACGGATCCGAGCTGGCGCGACGGGGCTGCCCACCTCCTCGCATACGTCGGCGCGATCGGTGAGCAGGACAACGTCGACCATCTGGTTGACGCCGTGGCGGTCGCCCGCGCCCGGCGTCCGATCAAGGTGGTCGTCGCCGGCGACGGATCCGCCCTCGAGGCTGTGCAGCGGCGGGCTCGTGACCGCGGCATCGAGCCGTCGTTCCAATGGCTCGGATTCGTGGCCGAGCGCGACCGGATCGCGGGACTCGTTCGGGCAGCGGACGTGTGCGTCGCCCCCGAGATCGACTCCGACTTCAACCGGCTCGCCACGTTCGTCAAGATCGGCGAGTACATGTCGGCCGGCGCGCCGGTCGTCGCCCACCGGCTTCCGCAGACCGAGGCTTTGGCCGGGGACACCATCGGTTATGCGCCGGACATGACAGCCGTAGGGCTGGCCGACGCGATCTGCGACATGCTGGATGCGCCCGAGCGGCGTCGCGCGCTCGGGGACGCGGCCCGGGAGCGGTTCGATGAGCGGGTTCGATGGGAGCGGAACGGCGCGCCCCGGCTCATCGCCGGCTATGAACGCCTCTTCGGTGCAGGCAGTGGCGGCTAACGGGCGGGCTCCGCTCAGAGTTGCGGTCATGGTCGGCCCGCCGCCGGTACCCGAATGGGTCGCGTGGACGATTGCGCGCATCGACTCGATGGAGATCTGCGACGTCGAGGCGATCGTCCAGCTTCCCCGGGAGCCCGGTTCGCAGCCTTCACCGCCGGTGGGATATCGGCTCTATGAGCGGCTCGATGCGTGGGTGTTCGGCCCCGCGAGCGCGATGCGCGACTCCGATCTGACATCGGCACACCTGCGGACGCGGCTGCCGTCGGCCCCCCTCGACGTCATCGTCTCGTTCATGCCCACGGTCCGGTCGAAGTGGCCGGGGCCTGCACCTCGGCACGGCGTGTGGGCCATCGCCCCGGCCGACGTGGGCAGGCGCGACCCTGATCCAAGCCGGTTCTGGGATGTGTGCACCCGCCGCCCGAGGACGGTGACGGAGATCGTGGCCATGAGGGATTGCCACCCGGAGGTGCTGGCCCGGGCCTCCGCGCCAACCGATCCCCTCTCCGTGACGCGCACTCGTGACGCGGCGGCGTGGGCCTCGGCGCGCCTCCTGGTGGGCACGCTCGACGCGATCCACCGTGGGGATCCGCCCATCCTGGAGGACCACGAGCTCCAGGAGGCGGTGGACGCGCCGACGCCCGGGGTGCTCACGGCCCAGGCGCTGCGTACGGCGGCAGGCGGGACGGCCGCCAAATGTCGCAAGCTCTGGCTCCTCGGCGAGTGGTTCGTCGCCGTGCGCGCGAAGGATCCCGATGGGCGCGTCAAAGAAGGGGTGCGTGCGCTGCCGAACCCGCCAGGATGCTATCTGGGTGACCCGTTTCCGATCGAGATGGGCGGCCGCCATTACCTCTTCGTGGAGCAGTTCTCCATGGCCGACGGGCGGGGGGTGATCTCGGTCATGGAACCGCAGCCCGACGGTTCATGGTCGCAGCCGCGTCCTGTCCTCCGGCGTGACCATCACCTGTCCTACCCATTCGTCTTCGTGTACGAGGGAACGCCCTACATGATTCCGGAGACGGGCGACGCGGGCCGGATCGAGCTCTACCGCGCGGTCGACTTCCCCGACCGTTGGGAGTTGGATCGGGTGCTGATCGACGGCCTCGCCGCCTTCGACGCGACGCTCCATGTCGAGGACGGCCTCTTCTGGCTCTTCGCCAATGTGGCCGAGAGTCCCGGTGATCCCGGCGAGCTCCGGTTGTACTGGTCGCGGGCACTTGACGGAGAGTGGCAACCCCATCCGGTAAACCCGATCACGCGGGATGCGGCCGGCGCCAGGCCGGCGGGGCGACTCTTCCGGCGCGCGGGAGCGCTCATCCGGCCGGGCCAGGACTGTTCCCGCCGCTACGGTGAGGCGGTCGTGCTGCACCGCGTCGACGTGCTGTCGCCGACGGACTATCGGGAGACGCCGGTAGGCCGGATCGAGGCCGACTGGATGCCGGACATCGAGGCAACGCACACGTACACGTTCGACTCGCGGTACGAGTGCCTCGACGCCTACCGCCGTGTGCGGCGGTTGGCGCCGCTGCGATGACGGGAACGGCGCCTGTTACGTCGGCAGCTTCTTGCGCGCCTCCTGCAGCTTGAGCCAGGATCGGATGACCGCCTCCTTCGTCTTGTCGACCGACGCCGACGCGCCGGCCGGCCGCGGCGAGAGACGCATCCGCCGCATTCGTTTGTTGATCCGCGAGACGGCCTCCGCCCGCTCCACATATCTCGTGTGGAACGGGATCGAGAAGGATATGGAGATGCCCGCCTCCGTGTCCACCCAGTGCGGCACGTATGACGGCAGGTACACGCCGACGCCAGGCTCGAGGACGAACTCTTGAGCGACGGCCTGCATCGCCGCGAAGTCGCACTCGCGACCGTCCACGTAGCGGTCGAACTCGCGCTGGAGTGCGGCCGGGTCGTCCTCGAAGGCGGCGACGTACACATGCTTCATGCCCTTGATCTGGAGCAGGAAGCTGTGCTCGACGTCGAAGTGCATCGGCGTCGTCGAGGCCGGGGCGGTGATGAACAGATAGCCCGCCCGCTGCGTCATGCCCCCCTCCTGTTCGGCCACCAACTCATCGACCTGGTCGAGGCATTCGTTGATGAGCTCGGCGTATTCGGGCGCCTGGTGGATGTCACGCAGTGAGATCCTGACGCCGTTTCGCTCGACGTCCCTGACGGTCTGCGACGGCGGGCCGTCGCCGACGTCGACGTAGCTGCCGTAATTCGCGAGCGGGAGGTCGCCGCGCTCGCGCCGCACCGACTCGGGTGGCAGACGATCGGCGAGATCCGCGATCGCGTCGATCGTGAACAACGGATGGTCGGCGAGATGGTGCTCGATCGCGACCGACCGGTGCGCGAACGCGTCCGCGAACGCGCCAGCATCAATCTCGACAACACGAGTCTGCTGCATGCCGCTCCCTTCACCCCGCGTGCCGCTTCGGTTGTCGACCCCGGCCCCTCAGCGCCGAGATCGACCGCATCATAGAGGACCCCCCAGAGGGTCGCAAAGCGTCACGGACACCGGTGATGTTCCGGCCGACGGCTCGCCGGGCATAGAGGACCTGCCGCGAAGGAGTGAGGATCGTTCCCAAGTCCAGTAGGCGTGACAGCAAGGGGAAGAACTCGGGACTGGTGACCGCCGGAGCACCCTTGCCGGGGCGTGTCGTGGCTCCGCCACGAGGTCGGCCACTACTCGTGACCGGGGCGCATCGGTCGGGCACGACGTGGGTCGCGAACGCCCTCGCGGCCGACCGGGCGAACGCGTATCTCCCCGAGTTGTTCAACCCTGACCACTTCCACCAGAAGTTGTGTGGGATCCGGTTTCCGTATTGGTTCATGCGCATCGAGACCGGTGGCAATCCCCGGTATCACAGGTACCTCTCCAAGATGCTCTCCTGGGAGTTCGGCTGGCACGACGCTGCCGCCGCGACGGTTCGTTCTCCAAGAGCATCTATGCACGCGGCACGCGTGGCTCACGCTTGTCGGCAATCGCGGACGCGCAACTGCCGGCCCCTGCTGAAGGATCCGATCGCCCTGTTCTCCGCCGAGTGGCTCGCAGAAACGTTCGCGATGGACGTCATTGTGCTCATACGCCACCCCGCAGCGTTCGCCGCGAGCCTCTCCCGGCTCGGCTGGAGGTTCGACTTCACGAACTTCCTGTCCCAGCCGTCGTTGATGTCGACCGACCTCGCGCCGTTCGCCGACGAGATCGCAGCCGCGGCGCGGCGCCCACCCGATCCGATTACGCAGGCGGCGCTGCTTTGGAAGTCGATCTATGCGACGGTCGATCGTTACCGCGGGGAACGGCCGCGATGGATCTTTCTTCGCCATGAGGACCTCTCGGCCGACCCCTTGAACGGCTTCCATGCGATCTGCAGACGGACTGGAATCGCCTCGTCAGGCGCCATCGCGGACATGGTCCGGCGCTCCACGTCGCCGGAAAACCCGGTCGACGCCCCTCGCGGCGTAACGCACGCCGTGATGCGCGACAGCGGCCGGATCGCTCGGAGCTGGCGTCGACGAATGGACTCTCGCGAGACTGCAGTCCTGCGGGCGTCGGTCGAGGACGTCGCTTCGCGGTTCTACACCGACGAGGAGTGGTCGGAATGAGACCGTGGAGGGGGCGCGGACGCGCACGGGAGGCACCGCCGGTGATCGACCCGGGCGAGGGTCATCTCGCACCGCACGAGGTCAAGGGACGAGCCACTGCCGGTGCCGTCCTTATCGGCGTCCGGGCGGCGACGACGCAGACGCTTTCCTTCGTCGGCAACGTCATCCTCGCCCGCCTTCTTGTTCCGGACGACTTCGGTGCGGTGGCGTTCGGCGCAACGCTCGTTACGGTGGCGGGCTTCCTCTCTGACGGCGGCCTCGGCGTCGCACTCATCCGTCGAACCGATGCTCCCAGCATTGACGATCTGCGCGCGTTGCTTGGGCTCCAGCTGCTCACGAGCACGGCCCTCGCGGCGATCACCATCGTCGCGGGCGTCATCGTCGGCCACGTCGGACTCGTTGCCGCCATGATGGCGTTGTCGCTGCCGTTCGTGGCCGCCCGCGCGTCGTCGATCGTCCTGCTCGAGCGGCGCCTGCTGTATCGGCCGTTGGTCGTAGCCGAGTTCGTCGAGTCGCTGACGTACTATCTCTGGGCGATCCCGGCCGTCCTCGTCGGGTTCGGAGTATGGGGCCTGGCGTCCGGAGTGGTGGTCCGAAGCGTGGTCGCCACAGTCGTGCTCATCCGCCTCTCCCCCGCCGGGTGGATCGGAGCCCGGCTGAACTTCGGACGACTGCGATCGCTCCTCGGGTTCGGTGCCCGTTATCAGGCCCGTGGAGTTGTCGCACTCATCCGTGACGAGGGTCTCAACCTGGCGATCGCGGCAATCGCCGGCCTTTCCGTCCTGGGGATCTGGTCCCTCGCCGCGCGGGTGATGCAGGTTCCGTTCCTCGTCTTCACCGCGCTTCTTCGCGTCTCCTATCCTGCCATGTCCCGGCTCAACCGGGCAGGATCAGAGCTCCGGGTGACCGTCGAGAATCTCGCGGCCATGACCAGCCTCCTGGCGGTTGCGGTTCTCGCGCCTTTGGCCGGTGTCGCTGACCAGCTCATTCCCGCCGTCTTCGGCGGAAAGTGGGCGCCGGCGGCTGAGATCATCACCTGGGCGAGCGTGGGCCTCATCTTCAGCGGCCCGATCTCCGTCGCGTGCTCCGGATATCTCTATGCGACGAATGACCCCAGGACTCCGCTACGCGCCACAGCGGCAAATGGAGCCGTGTGGCTAATCATCACGCTTGCATTGATCCGCACGCTCGGCCCCGCGGCCGTCGGAATCGGGTGGCTGGTCGCATCCCTGACCGAGGCCCTCATCTTCTCGCGGACGGTCAAATCACGGTTGGGTGCTCGCCTCTTTCCGGCGTGCCTGCTCCCCGCGTGCTTTGCTGTTCCGACTGCCCTCTCGGCACGGATGCTTGAGATCTCGCTTGGCGGCGGCCTTAGCGGCGCGATCGTTGGGGCACTCTTTGGCGGCGCGGTCTACCTGGCACTCATTCTCCTGTTCGCGCGCGACTCTGTAGGACTACTCGTTGCCGCTGTCCGTCGTGCCCGCGGATACTGGCGGCCTCCCGAGGCGGTTCAGGCGTGAAGTGTGCGTTCGGTGGTGCAGCGGCGACCGGGGGCTTGGATGTCGTCATCGTGAACTTTCACAGCCAACGGTGGATCCGTAGGGCCATTGCGCTCGCATACGAGTTCGGTGAGGAGGCGACGAGAGTGATCATGGTCGATAATTCCCCGGGAGACGGCGCCGCCGACATTGCCCGCGCGACGGATCGAAACGCCACCATCATCACCAATTCGACGAATCGCGGCTACGCCGCCGCAGTGAACCAAGGGGTAGCGATCGGGAGTGCCGACACGGTACTTCTCCTCAACCCCGACGTCCTGCGGATCTCAGGTCGCCATGCCGACGTTCTGGAAGCGTTTCACGAGCCGGACGTCGCGGCCGTGGTTACGCGACTGCGCGACACCAGCGGGGCGATTTCACCGAGCTGCTTTCACACGCCGCGGCTCATGGACTTCGTTGCCCAAGACCTGGCACTCGCCGCCCGTTTCCCCGGATGGAAGTGGCCGCGGCGATACCGAATCGCCGATTGGGACTATGCGTCGCCGCGCCGCGTCGACGCGGCGACCGGAGCATGTCTGTTTCTCCGACGCGCAGCGCTGGGCGACGTGGGGGCGTTTGATGAGCGTTTCTTCGTCTACTACGAGGAGACGGACTGGCTCATCCGAGCCCGGCAGCGTGGCTGGCGCACGATGTTCCTTCCGACGGTAGAGGCAGTGCACGCCTCGGGCGCCAGCTCACCGGGTGTCGCCGCTCGGCCCTCGCTTCTTCTCCTCGAGAGCCAGCACCGGTACGCCGAGAAGCACTTTGGGCGGGTCGCAAGTATAGGGCTTCGAGCGACGCAGCTGGGCATCGACGCTGCCCGGTCGATTCGGCATGCCTTGAAGGGCAACGCCGACCGCGCGGCGATGGCTCGCAAGCGGATGCGCGTCCACCTTCTGATGCGCGCTCCTCGTCCCTCGTAGCCGTGGACGTTGAGTACACCAGGTCGCTCGACGCCGTGCCACGCACCGAATGGACTCGGCTCGCCGTGGGAGCCGGCAACATTTTCGCAACCCCAGAATGGCTCTCCGCCTGGTGGCGGTCGTACGGTGGCGCACGCGAAGCACTGATCGGGGTTGTTAGGCGCGACTCCGAAATCGTCGCGATTGTGCCTCTGTACGTCTGGTGGAAACGTGGCTTGCCGATTCTTCGCTTCATCGGTCACGGTGTGAGCGATCGACTTGGTCCAATCTCACCACCCGGTGACCGAAGTGCCGCCGAGGCGATCAAAACCGCATTCGATGCAATTCCGCTCCGTCGTTTCATCCTGCTGGCGGAGCTCGTCGCCGGTCAGCAGGAGTTTGGCGGACTCGTCGGGGGGCGAACCCTCTATACGGATGCCAGTCCACTGCTGCGCGTCGAGCACACCTCGTGGGACGAATTCCTTCAGGGCCGCGGCTCGAATTTCCGCCAGCAGGTCCGCCGGTTCCCCCGTAAGTTGGCCGAGCTGGGAACCGTTTCATATCGCCTCACTTCGGATCCGCTGACCCTTGACCGGGATCTGGACACGCTGTTCGACCTCCATCGCCGGCGCTGGGACGGCGCAAATACGCCCTTCCTGCTGGCCGCAGGCCTTCACCGCGATATCGCCGCATCTGCGCTGCGACGGGGATGGCTGCGGCTGTGGTTCTTACAGATCAACCGCAAGCCCGTCGCTGCGTACTACGGCTTTCGCGTCAGCGGTGTTGAGATGGCGTACCAAGGCGGTAGGGACCCCACACTCGCGAAGTATCCGCTCGGCTTCGTTCTCCTGTCCCACGCCATGCGCGAAGCCATCACCGACGGCATTCGGGAGTACCATCTCCTCCGAGGCGGTGAGGTGTACAAAGCACGTTTCGCAAACACGGATCTGGGGCTCGAAACGAGCGCCGTGGCGCGGGGCGTCGACGCCCGCCTCGTCCTGGCAGCGGCATCCGCGCTGAGGGGCCACTCGCTGGGGATCCGACGGCGGTTCGTAGACCCCATCTAACGACTCGACGACGACGCGGCGGAGGCACTACACAGACGGCGGAGCGGCGGGGGTGAGGCGTATGTGCTTACTCCGGACGAGGTTCACGACCTGCTTTGCGTCGTGGGGATCGATAGGGAGCACGTGCCTTGACCACCACGACGCAGCGTCCGGTGCTTGCGACGGCTCGACGAACTCCGGACCCGCGTATTCATCCAACGGTGGGTCATAGACGAAGTAGACGTTGATTCCTTGCCGGTGAAGGGCGCTCGCCACTGAATCCCGGTTCTCGATCAGGAGCGGAACCCGCAGTAGCGGCTGTGGCGGCCCTGCTTGTGCCCCCGGTGCGACTGCGTCCAGTTCCCGAAGGCGGACGACGCCGGCGAGTCGTTCTTCCCGGTCCCGTTCAACATCGCGCAGCGCCGCCAACGTTCTCTCTAGCGCACTAGATCGCTGTCCCATGCGGTAATCGGGGTACGCGGTGTTCATCCACTCGTCAAAGACTTCGAGTCCGTATTCAGCCGACACGGCTCTCCTCAACCGCGATGCCCTCAGGGGTACTCGCCACTCACCCAGGCTGCGCCGGCGAATGCTCCGGCGAGCTCGCTGCACCGCCGCCATCAGACGAGCCGACTCGAGCGCGCCTCTCACCCCTGATCTTGCGGTGTCGGCCGCTCGGCGCCTCGCCGACTTCTCCGCCATAAGCGTGGTCCGCAGCCGAGATGCGGCGGCCGCGGCGGCCGGCTCGGCGAGCGATAGAATCCCACCCCGTCCGGGGAGATGTTTCGACAGGCTGAAGACGGACGCCGCGCCGTAGCTGCCGACTGGACATCCTTCCACATCGGCCTCGAGGGCATGGGCAGCATCCTCGATCAACGGGATCTGGAGCTCATCGCACCGCAGCCGCAACTCAGCCACACGATCGGGCAGCCCGTAGATATTGGCCGTCAGCACGGCATCGAGGCTTGACCACGTGTTTGGGCCCGTAGCGTCCAGCCGCAGATTCCCATCAGCCGTCGACACCGGGGCCATGACCGGGCGAAGTCCGGCCGCCAACGCGCCAAAAAAGACCGTGTCGTCCTCAAGGGGCGACATCAGAATGCGATCTCCAGGCGACAGTAAAAGGCGGAATGCGAGGTGGAGCGCAAACCGGCCGGACGGCATGAACGCTGACACGCGGCCCGTACGAGCCTCGAAAATCGCCTCGATTTCTGCCTCGACGCGCGTGGTCGTCTTCATACCGCGTTCACCGCATCCGCCCAGTCGCGGGCGACTGCCTCTCTCCCACAACCCTTCAGATGAAATGTGTCCGTCCGCAGTCGCCACCTCGGTGCCCCGCGACGTCGCGATCTAAACATCCTCGGCGCGTGGACCGGTGCCCCAGCTGTTGCCGATGGTGGCTCGGGCTCGTGGTACATTCTTCGGCGACGCGCCACCTGGATTGCGCCGATAGCTGATGCGTATCTTGATCGTTTGCGATTTCCTCTTCAAGTACGGTGCTCAACAGGCGCGATCGCTTGCTCAGACAGGTCAAGATGTTGCGATGCTTGCCCGGGCACACGCTCTCGAGTTCGGTGGATCGATCGACGAGCGGCGCCGGGTCCTCGAGGACCTCCACGACGACGGGGTGCGCCAATTCCTCATTCCCGGACGAATTCGCTCCCCGTCTGCCGCACCGGCCATGCTCAAGGTTCGACGACAGCTGCGCACTTGGCAGCCAGACATCGTTCACGTCCACGAAAACCACGACCCACGACTGCTTGCCGTTACCCATGGCTTTCGAACTGTCTTCACCGTCCATGATCCGGTGGAGCATCTTGGCGCGCGAGCGTTCACTCGCCTCGACGCATGGGTCACCAACCAATGGCTCCGCCGCGCCCAGCGCATCGTCGTGCATGCCGACACGCTTGCGGGTGAACTCGCCGCAACCGTAGGGCCGGCGCGGATTGCCGTCATTCCACACGGTACGTGGCCGCGGGACCAGCCGCTCAGCGTGCCCACGACACCAGCCGTGCTCCTCTTTGGGCGCCTCGAACGGTACAAGGGCGTCGACGTCCTCATTCCCGCAATGCACTTGGTCTGGCGGGAACGTCCGGACGTCCGGCTGATCGTGGCAGGCGACGGTCCCGCGGCCGAATTGGTGCCCGAGCATCCCCAAGTGACGCTCATCGCCCGGTATATCCCCGAGTCGGAGGTTCAGCCGCTCCTGTCCGAAGCGACTGTTGTCGCACTCCCCTACACCCAGGCCAGTCAAAGCGGTGTGGGCGCTCTTGCAATCGCGGCCGGCGTTCCGGTGGTGGTTACAGACGTCGGAGCGCTTCCCGAACTCACCCATGATCCAGGGTTCGTCGCGAGAGCGGGAGACCCGACCGCACTCGCCGCAGCGATCCTTCGCAATGTCGACCACGACGCGGGCGTGAGGGAAGCGGTTATCGAGCACGCACGCACGCGCTTCTCATGGGATCATGCGGCAGAGCTCAGCCTCGAGCTCTATCGCAATATTCTCCGCTCCTCATGACTTTCGAAGCACGACTCCGCTCGTTGCGAGCAACGCGACGCTCCTCACGTTGTGCAGCCCTGACCCAGAGTACAGTCGGCCGAGCTTCACACGGCTTGCTGGACGTGCATGGGGGTTTACCAGAACGACTCCGTGCGAGAAGTTCCTCCGGTACACGCCGTTCCTGAGCACACGGTACGCACCGAGCGGGCGTCCTAGCGACTTTGCGGTCGTGTATTCGGGCCACCAGACCTCACGTGCGTAGTGTGCCGATGCGTAGAAGCTGCTTTTCCCGTTGGCTGCCAGCAGCATTGTGGCAAGGCCGTATCGTGCTCCACCGCGGGTACGCGTTCTTACATGGTCGAGGCTGATCCTTTGATGCGCCTCAGACCACACCGTGTGCCTGAGTTTCGGTCGCCATTCGCCGTTCGCAATGGAGTCGCGGCCGACGCCACCGTTGGTGAATGACTCTTCCATCGCTCCGTCGAGAGGCCCGTTCCACGTCTGCCAGGTGCGGCCCGGCGTGACCGTCGAACCGCCGATGTTCGCGAGCACGAGGAGACCCGCCTTCCGGAGGGCCGGCCCAACGTTGCCCAAAAACGAGTACACGGCCGCCTGCCAGAGCTCATCGGTTGGATACTTGGCACACATAGCTGAGCCCCCTGCAATCACCCAACGCAAGGATGCGTTCGCGTCATCCAAAAGGACGCCGTCAAACCCACCCGCCTTCAGCTGGGCAATCACATTCTCCAGTCCCGCCTGCTGGTACTCCGGGTTGCCGACATCCATTACAAGTGCCTGTGGAAAGTGCTGGAACCGGAGTCTGTTACCATCGGCATCGGTCAAGAACCAATCAGGATGACCTGCATTGGCATCGGTATACCCGACCCAGTTCGATGTCCCTGTCGGATCGTTGGGGTCGGTGCTCATCATGTCGATGAGCGTCAGGACTTTTAGGTTCGGATTTCCTGCCTTCAACGCCGGAATCATGGCCGCGTCAGCCGGGTTCAAGACCATGATGCGGTAGCGGGCGCCTTCTTGCGCGGGAGTAAGCGGGGTGCCGCCGTACGCGGCATACACGGGCCGGAAGAACGCATCGGCCACTGGACGCTGCGTAGCAGTGATCCCGACGTGCAGTGCGGCGGGCGCGGCGGGCGCCTTGCCGCTGTTCGTGGCAAGCCATCCCCCGCCGACTGCAAGCCCCGCGAGCATGGCCACCACGACAGATCTGTATCGGAACCACCGACGCGCGTGCACTTCTCGTACCAGGTTCGTGAGAGATCGGCCCGGCCCATTCCAGGGCCGATGCGATGATAGCAGGCGACTCACGAACTCCCACGCGCAGCTCGCCTCCAAGGCGCCGCCGACCCGCCGGAGCTATCCTTGAGGGGACCCGCTTTCAATCCGGTTCCGCATGGATCGAGACTCACCGCGTTTTCGCCAATCGGGCGACTCCGAGTGCGCCGCCAGGACACGGTATGTCATCGCCGGTCTGCCGCGTAGCGGCACAACCTTCATCCACAAGGCGATTGCCGGCCATCCCAACGCTTCGGCCCTCAACGACGAGCTTCGTGTTTCGCCCTTCTGGGATCGGGGGCTTTCGACGTTTACCTTCGGCCACGAAACTCCGGAAGAGCAACGCGCCGGCCATGTGGCACTCTTTGACGCGGTCACGTCGATGGCCGCCTCTGCCGAGACCCAGGCTCTGGGCGTAAAGTGTTGCGTGAGCTCGCCCGAAGAAGCCGAGCTCGTGGTCACCTCCGCGATGCGCAGGATCCCCGGCGTCAAGATGATCGTTGTCGTCCGACGGGACCTCGTCGCACAGTACGCTTCGCTACTGCGAGCTCGACGCGGCGGCGCGTGGCATTCTTGGCGTGACGCCGACCGACCGCCCGTCGCTCATGTGCACATCCGCCCGGTCCTCTTCGATCGCTATGTAACGAACGCTCTCGATACCTTGGCACGACTCCGATGCGAGCCGGCCGCCCACATCGTGGTCTTCGAAGAGCTCGTGGCTGACAAAGCGGAAGGATTTCGAGAGATATTCGACTTCCTCGATCTGCCTGATGTCCCGATAGATTGGGAGCTTGGCGATAAGGTGAGCCCTCTCCCGGAAGCCTATGTCGACAACTACGTCGAGATGAGCGATCGCCTCGTTCTTCTCGTGGAGAGACACGCGTCCGGGACGGTTGCCCCCTCCACACGGTTCGTGGCGACCATGCTCGATGTCGCCTCACGGGGCCGGCGAATGCTACGCAGAAGCTAGTTCGTGCCTGCGTGAGCCGGCGTGCCAGGGTTGTTTCGGCTGCCACTCCGCGGCGTTCGTCCGGAGCGCCGAGGCGGACGGCGTCGGTGGTTAGCCCGTGCGGGGTCGGGGAATATCACCATCATCACGGCACAATTTGATCGCGCGGCCCGGTGGCGACACTCGCCGGGTTGGCGAGCAACGTGGAGGGAACGTGCAGGCGGAGATCGCGCGACGGCACGGTTGGCTCCCAGCAAGGATCGGAACGGCGCGCATAGGACCGTCCACGCTGCTTTGGCCGACGGTGGCGCTCACCGGCGGGCTCGCGTTGGGGGCCGCCGTGGCCAGGGGGCAGACGAAGTTCGGGATCCTGCCGATCGGGGTTGTCATCGCGCTCTGCGTCGCACGCATCCCCGTCGCCGGTTACGTCGCGATCCTGTGGAGCGTCGGGACAGCCGTCGACGTACTGGCCTTCCCGGAGATCGGGATCTCCTCCCTGCAGTTCGTGCCGGCGGAGGTGCTTCTCTGGATCTCGCTCGCATGCCTCCCGCTCATGGCGCGCGATGTGCGGCGACAGGTGATTGACCTCGCGTCGCGTCGGGAGAGCGTTGCGATGGCGGCGTTCCTGACGGCGGTACTCGGTGGCGTCGCGGTCGGTGTGGAGAACGGCGCCAGCCTTCACACGGCGCTGTTCGATGCGCGCTACATGCTCTTCTACGCCGCGTTCTGGCCGGCGCTGGCCGCCTTCGCCCGAGGTTACGGCCCCGTGTTTCGGTTCGTCTGCGTCGGCGTGATCCTCGTCGTCGTCCTCCAGGTGATCCAGGTGGTCGTCGGTCCCTCGACGCACATGTTCCTGATCGCCTCGTCCGATCTCAAGTCATCCCTCACCTCAGATGCGACGGGGTTCCTGCGCGTGCGCCCGCCGGGGCTGACGACGGTCTACATCGTGGCGGGGTTCGCGCTTGCGCGCGTCCTGTGGGGACCAAAGCAGCGCCGGGCAGCGGTCTGGTGTATCGCACTCGTTTCATTGGTGGGCGTCATCCTCAGCCTCAACCGGAACATGGCACTCGGCCTGGTCATCGGGCTCTCAGCCGCGGCGCTTGTCGCCAAGCGGCGGCATCGTGTCGTCGTCATGGCCACTGCTCTTGCGCTTACGCTCTCCGTCGTTGTGCTACTCGCGCAAGGATCTGCAATCGGTTCGAACCCGGTCGCGTCGCGATTCGCGAGTATCACGAACTATTCTGCGCTCCGCACCCAAACCCTGAACGATCGCTACTACGAGAACAGGATCGCGATGCAACGGATTGGGGCCCATCCGATCGCGGGACTGGGTTGGGGACCGACATACGGCGCTGTGCTCCAGAGCTATGACGACGGCTTCGTCGTCACGACACCACGCACCTTCATGCACGAGCAGTACCTGTGGATCTGGATGCGGGCGGGTATCGTCGGCCTGATCGCGCTGCTCGTCATGCTGGTGTTCGGCATCGCCACCGGCGTGCGCTGGTGCCGGGCTCGAGGCACGGAGGAGGACGGTTGGCTGGGAGCGGGAGTCGTCGTGTCGCTGGTCGCCGTGGCGGCCAGCTCAAACGTCGCCATCTATCTCACGCCCCCCGATTCGACCGTGCCGCTGGTGGGCGTCCTCGCCTTGGCCGCGTACATGCGCCGGCGGCTGAACGTCGGCCGGAGCATCGCCGGATAGCCGACCGCGATCCCGAGACCATCGGGGGCCGCACGCAACACTGTCGCGCGTCCTTGCGGTCACCTGCTTCGCGGCCGTCACATCTGCCGGCCAGACCCGGGGTGGTGCTCACGCGCGGGGTTGCCGGTAACGATGCCTCCGGCGGCGACGTCACGTGTGACGACCGCACCCGCGCCGACCAGGGCACCCGCGCCGATCCGGACCCCGCCGAGCACCACCGCCCCCGAACCGATCGAGGCACCCCCCTCGACCATCGTACACTGGAGCTCCCAGTCCGCCTCCGCCTTCATGTCCCCGACGGAGGTCGTGGCCCGAGGAAGCCGGTCGTTGATGAACATCACACCGTGCCCGACGAACACCCCGTCTTCGATAACGACCCCCGTACAGATGAACGCATGGCTCTGAACCTTGCACCTTGCGCCGATCGCGACACCGCGCTGGATCTCGACGTACGGCCCGATCCGCGTATCATCCCCGACGGAGCAGCCGTACAAGTTCGTGAACGAGTGGACGAAGACGTTACGGCCGAACTCGACCTCGACGATCAGCCGCCACGGAGCGTCGTTCGCTGGGGATGATGGCACTGCCCTCGGGTCCTTTCCTGTGGCACATCGTGACCGCTTGTGAGTTCCTTTTCAAGACCGGATCCCACGTGACGACTCCTCCCTAGACACCGAATCAGGAGAGCTCGGCCCGGCCGACCGCCAGCGGCGAGGCTCGGTTAGGCCGCGGTCGGTCTTGTAGCCCCGATCAGCGGTCATCTGTACCAGCCCCGATCGACAGCGGTACGCCGCAACCCCGTCTGGGGGCGGGTTCCCGTTGGCGAGCGGAGGGGGAGCGATTTCGAACCCTCGACTGAACTAAACGCCCAGTAACGGTTTTCGAGACCGCATTCAACCACTCTGCCACCCCTCCGGGAGGCCGACGGCATGGAGGCCGTGGTTGAGTCCCTCGACTGCGCTCACGACCGCCTCTTGGCCTGCGTCATCCACGTCGCGGTACCACGCGGAACCACGCGTCGAAATCCTGGGAAAGCCCGATTGCCCCAGCCATCGCTGATCGATCTTAGCGCTACCCGGGTTCGGGACAGCACCGCAGCTGCCCAGTCCGTCCAGCAGATCCCCCTGCTTGTTGGCGCGTGCACAGGCGCGCTAAGGCCACTGCGCTCGCCGCTGGCTAGCCCTCGGTTTTCTGTGCGGTTCCCGCGGCTGCGACTGTCCGCCTGGCTGTGCAGGCCCTGTACTGGATGACCGCACCGCCGGCTACACGAATGGCTTGGTTGAGCGCAACTGTATTGCAGACCCAGGTGTCCGATGTGTTCCTGATGTCAGGGTGAATCCGCCGACTTACAGGGATTATTGCCTGAAAGCAAACCGAGTTTCACCACGCGTTGGGAGCAGGGATCGCCAGTTCGAATCTGGCCGTCCTAATAGCTCTTTTCGGCCAGTTGGGGGCGAGGGCCTCGCATGGGCCGAAGACCGCGTCGGCCATCCGGCCAGAGCGCACGCGGCCGGTCACAAATGTGACCCAGCTGACCATCGGGGAAACCGGCGGTGGTCGGTGCCCGTATCACGCCGCGATCGGTAATCCGTCGCGAAGGAGGGGTCATGGAATCCACAGCAGGCTCGACCAATCGGCGATCGTTCCTGGTCAAGGGAGCCGCGGTCGGAGCCGGGAGCCGTCGGCGCGGGGCTCTTCGCCGACACCGCCGTGGCAGATGCGAGGGGCGGCCTCACCAAGGGCGACGCCGCGATTCTCCGCTTCCTGGCTGCGGCAGAGATCCTCGAGACCGATCTCTGGCAGCAGTACAACGAGCTCGCCGGCATCCAGGACAGCGAAGTCCCCGGCGGAAGCGGGAATCCCGCCTACACCGAGGCGGTCGCGGTGCTGGACGAGGACATGAACCAGTACATCCACGACAACACCGACGACGAGTTCAGCCACTTCACGTTCATCAACGCCTACCTGCGAGCGCACGGCGTGCGGCCGGTCAACCTGGACAGGTTCCGGACCCTGCCCAGCAGCAAGGCAACGGGCGCCCGGCAGATCGGACGGCTGACCAACCTGATGCAGCTGACCGTCAACACCACGTTCTGGACGCGATACCGCAGCGACTCGAAGAACACCGACCTCGGCGACACGCTCCCACAGGCCGTTCCCGATCTTGCCACCGGCCAGCACCCGGCCATCCCCCGGTCGGATGCCGACCTGTCGCCGAAGAAGCATCTCCAGGCGATCGCCAACACCGCCGGCTTCCACTTCGCCTGGGTCGAGCAAGGTGGTACCAGCCTCTACGCCGCGCTCGCCCAGCGGGTCACCCATCCCGAGGTGCTCCGCATTCTGCTCAGCATCGGCGGCTCCGAGATCATGCACTTCCAGACCTGGCAGGACAAGGCCGGCAACGCGCCGCCCCTCACCGACCCCACCACCGGGCTTACGTTCCCCGACCTCAACGCCGACGGTGAGCTGACCCAGACCAACCTGATCATGCCGGAGCCGACGGTCTTCCTCGATCGCAAGTTCCCGAAGGTCTCAATCATCCGCCCCACCGAGACCGAGGGTGCCGCGATGGGCGCGGTCAACGCCCTGACCGCCGACGGCCTGTTCATCGGACAATCATCGGAGTTCTTCGCCACCCTCACGGGGCTGGCAAAGGCGGCAGACGCGGCCCGACGCCGATCCTGACGAGTCGACGACCCACGTGACCGTGGGCGGTCCGCCTACCTCCCGGCGCCGCGGAAGCTCGCGAGGAGGCTGACCGCCCACTGCCGGTAGTCCTCGCGTGGAAGCACCGCCAAGCGCTCGTCCTGGTGCCGGCGCCTCGGGGGAGCCGGAGGCGGCGCCGATCGATGCGAGGCCGCCACAGCTACAGCGGACGCTGCCGCATCGGTGGCCGGCACGGAATGCGTCGGCACACGCGCTTCGGCGATGGGCTGCGCGATCGGCCGGCGATCGCTCCCGGCGAGGAGCCGGGCATTCAAGAGATGGCCCCGCGGCGCCTGCAGGATGCGGCCGAAGCCGTCCCACGGGACGGCGGTCAACGGCTCGATCTCGACGAGAGCGCCGTGATGCGGCGCGGCGATCACCCATCCGCCGCCTGCGTACAGCCCGACGTGGTGGACGAGCCCCGAGCGCGCGCCGAGGAACACCAGGTCGCCGGGCTTCAGGTCGGCCGGCGCGAGCGGGACGGACATCGCCCAGAGGACGTCCGCCGTCGGGCGCCCGGGAAGCTGATAGCCGGCCCGGGCATAGGCATGGTCAACAAGGCCGGAGCAGTCGAACCCGCCCTCCGTCCGGCTCTCGCCGCCCCAGACGTACGGCCAGCCGACCTGGGCCAGAGCCGCCCGCACGAGCGCGGCGCGTGCTCCGGAGCCGTGGGCGGCCCGAAGCGGCGGGGTGACAGGGTGCTTGACGGGCGCGGGCAGCCGCGGCGCGTGCCGGTGGTGCCGCGGCGTCGCGGTCCCCTGACCGGGGCGGTGACGGTGCACCGGGCGGTGGTGCGTTCCCGGCGCGTTCGCCTGCCGGTCGGGCACAGTGCCGGTTGAGCCGCTCCCGCCGGATCCGCCGGGCTGGGAAGCGGGCGCAGACGGGATGTGCGCGAGGTCGGCGTGGACGCGGCCGAGGACGATGTCGGTCCCCGCCGGGAGGCCGGCGTGTGCCGAGGTCAGATGGAGCCGCAGGCCCGCGAGCGTGTCGCCGCCGCCGGTCGAGTCGGTGCGAGCAACCGGGCCGTCCACGACCGCGTAGCCCCAGCCCTTGACCCAGACCTTCTTGCCCGGGACGAGCTTGATCGGGTCGCCGTTCAGACGGACGTGCACGAGGTGCGAGCCGGATCCGTCGGCGATTGCGCCGTCGCTCGCGACGAGCGACGCGCGGGCTCGGACGACGTCGACCCGCAGGAGGCCGCCGAACAGCTCGACCGAGCGAAGGACGACCGTGCCGTTCGCCGTGATCGCATCGCCGGAGCCGCGCTCCGCGGAGGCCGCGATATGGCCGATCCGAAGGAGCGAGCCGTCGTCCGGGAAGCGGTAACCCCGCCCCGAGGCGGGCGTCTGCCACGCGAACACCGTCGGTGTGCCACCCGTCTCGCGCCCCGACGGAGTCAGAATCGCGACGGCGGTGGCTGAAGCTCGCTCGACCGGTGAACCGGTCGCACCGGCGGCCGGAGACGCGAGCAAGCCGGCCCCGCCGGCAAGCACCGCCGACGCGCCGAGCGCTACCTTCCAGGCTCCCGTGACCTCGCGCTTCCCCGCAGCCCCCACCTCCAACCGACACGGTACCGCAGCACCTCCGCGGCCGCATACATACTCGCCCACATTCTCCTGGTTTGAGAGCAGGGGGTCGCCGGTCGGCCTCGCGTCACGGATGGGGTGTGTGTCGTGCTGAGGGCGCGCTGCGCGTGCAATGCCGTCGCGTACGAGGTCTCGGATGAGTTCCTGGCCGCGTTCAACTGCCACTGCTCGAACTGCCGTGCGGAGACCGGCTCGGCATTCTTGCCCTGGGGCGAGATCGAGCGCGAAAAGGTCAGGATGACGAAGGGTGTGGCCGCGTTGATGGTGGTCGGCGATGCCGATGCGGATCACGCCATGCGCTGCGGAGCTTGCCTGTCGCTTCTCTACTGGACAGCGCGCGACGACGCGCATGTCCGGGTTCCGTATGGAGCACTCGTCGATGAGCCGGCACTCAAGCCGACGGCTCATATGTTCGTCGGCTCAAAGGCGCCGTGGTACGAGATCCTCGACGACCTCCCGCAGCACGACGAGTACCCCTGGTTCGGTGCTTGACACAGCGGGGCAAGGGACGC
>CAVPLP010000003.1:0-763284 GCA_963706075.1 uncultured Actinomycetes bacterium | reverse complement strand
CGGGTTCGCGCGGAGGCTCGGATCGGTTCACCCTCGCCGCCTCGTGTAGACGCGCGAGGCCCTCTCAAGCTCAACGCTTGCTGCGACTGCGCGGAGCTCGCCGCTGCCGCCACTCGGCGACTGCGCCGCGCTCAGTGCGGAACCGCGGAGGGATCAGGAACCGCGGGCGGCTGAACAGGATGACGGAGAGCGTCACCGCGAAAGCGCTCAACAGTAAGACACTCATGGCGATCACTACCGGAGTTCCGGCCTTGCCGTCAGGCGTGGCCGCCGCGGTGACCACCGCTACAACGATCTCGATCACACCAATCCAAACGACGCCGACGATCGTCGGGGCACTGCGTAGGAAGCCCAGCCAGATGACCTCGCCGAGGCACCACCACGCGGGCGGGCGGCGAGTGAACGTAAAACCGGTGCCGATCCAGTACCGAGCAGATGACAGGCTGCGAACACGGCCAACGCACCTCACCCACATGGGGTTCGCCGCTGCATGAAGGCTCACCCCGACGCCTGGAGGGTACAGGTCGCGGCGGACGGGCGAGCGAACTTCCGGTCGCCGCCAGCGTCCTAATAGTGTGGCGCTTTCGGGGCAGACGCCATAACGGATTGAGGATGGGATGAGCCAGAACGACGACGACGACGACGACCGGGTCGGCCCAAGGTCGTGGTATTGGTCGAACAGGATCAAGGTCCTCCTGGCGGCCGCGCTCATCGCTGCGGTCCTCATGATCATGATCCTGGTGAACCCAGGCCCGGGCAGCAACTCCGGCGGCGCATCCGAGCGGGGTACACCCGCCGTTCCCCGGGTCGTACCGACCATTAGCCATCGCGCCCACGTACAACTCGAACGCACCGTCTTTCATGCCAACCGTAGACCGAGCGTTATGCGGCTTCTATGGGCGCGGGCCACTCAGCCCGAGGTCACGAAGGCCAGGGGTCTGGGCGCTCGCCCATAACGGCCGCCGCCACATTTAGGCGAAACTCGTGCGTAGATATGTGGCGCCGCCCCACCGGCCTATCGAGGCGTCGCGGGAGATTGCTCCCCTCCCCCTGGTGAGGCAGCGCGCCTCCACATCAGGACGAATAGTAGAACGGTCGCGATGCCGATAGTGTTGAGGATAGTGATCGACACCGTGACCAGCGGGTCGGCCGCAAAGGGATAAATCATCATCAGAAGCATCGGGGCGATGTTGCGTACCGCCGTGGTCGCCTCGGTCGCATGCCTGATTCCCACATCTTTGACTCGAAGGCTGGAAACGAGGAGGTAGCCACATCCGAGGCCGATAAATGGGCCGGCTAGGGCCGCGATGTAACTCTCGGTGCCCCACTCCTGCTTGAACAGATCCCAGTACGCAACCAGCGTGAAGTTCATATTGAAGAGCAGACACAGAATTGCGACTCGGACAGCCCACCGTGCCAATGACGGCGTCAGGTCGGGCCACCCGAGCCTGAAGCCGCACCCGAGAGCCAGCGGCAGGAGCAAAAAGAGCAGCAGCGGCCAAGCAATATCCCAGACAGTGGGCTTGAGCTGCACGTCAACCGCGTCGATCGCGAGGGGCAACCCTAGGGGGAGGGCGATAATGGTCGCGACAGTCAAGACCACTAACAGCGTGGTGGATATGCCGACGTCCGCCTTGGCTAACCGGGCAAGGAGGGGAGCGAACGGCATACCTGCACACAGGGATGCGACGCAGAACCCGACTTTGATCTCTCCAGGGATGGCCGAGGCTATCGTCAGCAGATAGCCGATGAACACGAGCGGGATGATGACGAAGTTGATCACCAACTCCCACACGGCGATCTTCCAATGGGTAAAGGCCTCTGCCAGCAACTTGCCGATCGTAAGTCTGAGGCCCAAGCCGAACGAGTTCACTATCACGAAGAGCACGCCAAACCCGTTGATCAGGACGATCTGACTGGACTGGGTTGTCATATCGCTCCCCTTCTCATAAGCAGGCGATCCACCCGGTAATTTTCCATTGCCCCTCAGCGGTGACCGCTACGGGCCGGACACCATCATGGGCCTCGAACCTCCGTCGTTCGACCAGGTTGATCCGTGCCTCTGCCTTCGCGGTCACCCGCCCCCCTAGGCCCGCTGGCCGATCGCCCAGTGCTCGCCGCCGCGGCCGAGCGACGATTCACGAGGTGGCGGGCCGCCCCATGGCGTGCACGATATCGCCACGAGGCGACGCCCACGTCGACGGCGGCGGTGCTCATCCTGCATGTCCATCATGAACGTGGCGTAGTCGTCCTGGCTGACGCCCCAACCGGCGGCTTGGATTGGGGGGAGCTGGTCGCCGTGGCGGGTGTACAGGTCTATGAGCTTGTCCTGGGTGTCGTCATCCAGCGGTCTCGGTCTTGGTCACGTATCCGCCAGTGATCCGCCAGTCAGCGCATACCAGGGGTGGACGCGCATGGACGAGGATGGAAAAGGCTGCGGGGTGCGAGGCGTCTACCCATGCGGGATTCCGCGTATCTGAGCCAACAGGGGTGGCAGGACTTGAACCCGCGACCTACGGTTTTGGAGACCGCCGCTCTACCAACTGAGCTACACCCCTTCGCAGCCCGATTCTACCCGCGGCCGGGCGACGCGGTTCCCCGGATAGCCAGGTAGCGGCCGGATTCGTCGCGGCCGATCCAACCGTCCAGCTCGAGCCGGGAGAGTGCCGCTGCCAGCTCGTGGGCCGGCTGGCCGAGCCGTTCGGCCAACTCCTCGATGTGCGCCGGGCCCGCCGCAGCCGCCTCGACGAGCGCAGCGTCGGCCCCCGGCGGCGCAGCCTGCGAGGGCGGGTCGAGGCCGAGCCACGCCGCGAGATCGTCCTCGTTCTCGATCATCCCCGCCCCCGCCTTGAGAAGGCCGTTCGTGCCGGCCGCGGCGGCCGATCCCGCCCAGCCGGGCACTGCCAGCACGTCGCGCCCGAGGTCGAGCGCGTGGTCGGCGGTGATGAGCGCGCCCGAGCGGGCCCGGGCCTCGACCACGAGTACGGCGTCGGAGAGCGCGGCGATCAGGCGGTTTCGGGCCGGGAACCGCCACGGTGCGGGCGGCGTGCCGGGCGCGTACTCCGACAGGACCAGCCCGCTCTCGACGATGCGGCGGTAGAGGACGGCATTGGTGCGCGGGTACGCGACATCGGGGCCGCAGCCCAGCACCGCGATGGTGGCGCCGTCGGATTCGAGCGCGCCGAGGTGACCGGCCGCGTCGACACCGAGCGCCATCCCGCTGACGACGCACATGCCCGCCCCCGCCGCGTATGCCGCCAGCCGGCGTGCCAGGGCGAGCGCCGGTGCCCCCGCTCGGCGAGCTCCGACAATGCCGAGCGCCCGCCCCGGAAGCGCCAGGGGCGGCCCCGCCGCGGCGCCCGTCGCGAACACCGCCAGCGGCGGATCGTGGAGCTCGCGGAGCGGCGCCGGATATCCCGGATCGGAACGGGCGATGCAGACGATCCCGCGCGCGGCCAGGTCGGCTGTGTAGGCGACGATGTCCTCGCGACGGGCAGCGGCGAGCTCGTGCGCGAAGCCGGGTGCAACACCGAGGGCGTCGAGCCGCTTGGCGGACGCGTGCAGAAGGCGGTCGGCCCCGCCGACACGGCGAACGAGGGCGCCGGCGTCCACCCCGGCGCGCGCCGCGGCCGCGACCACCCGTAGCTCCGCCTCTGCGCTGCTCATCCGGCCGCTCCCCGGAACGAGAGCGCCTCGGCCATGTGCTCCTCGGCTGCCCGGTCGAGGCCGCCGAGCGCCGCGATCGTCGCCGCCACGCGCCGCGCGCGGTCTGCTCCCCGGCCCGACAGGAAGAGGCGAGCCACGGCCCGGTCGAGCAGCGCCGACGCTGCGGCGTCGACCTCGAGCGGGCCCGCGGCAAGCGCCGCCCGCGCTGCGACGACCCGAGCTCGTACGACGGCCGAAGCCTCGCCGCCCGCTGCGTGCGCCGCGGCACGCGGCGCCTCGACGCGCAGGTCGAAGCGGTCGAGGAGCGGTCCGCTTATCCGGGCTGCGTACGCCGCCCGGCGGGCCGGTGGGCACGTGCACTCCCGGTCGGGGTCGCCCGCCATGCCGCACGGGCAGGGGTTCATGGCCGCGACGACGATGCAGTCGGCCGGCAGCGTCACGGCGCCGTGCGCACGGGCCAGGTGCACGCGGCGCTCCTCGAGCGGCATCCGCAGGCCCTCGAGGGCCGGCCGCGTGAACTCGGGGAGTTCGTCCATGAAGAGCACGCCGCCGTGCGCCAGGCTCACCTCGCCGGGCCGCAGGCGGGCGTTCCCGATGAGTGCGGCCACCGACGCGCTGTGGTGCGGCGCCCGGAACGGGCGCGAGCGGACGAGTGTGCCCGGCGCCAGGAGCCCCGCGGCGGAGTGGATACGCGTGATCTCGAGCGACTCGCCGGAGTCGGGAGGCGGCAGGATGCCCGGGAGGCGGCGGGCAAGCATCGTCTTGCCCGATCCGGGTGGGCCTGTCATCAGCAGGTTGTGGCGGCCGGCCGCGGCGATCTCGAGCGCCCGCCGCGCCCGCGGCTGCCCGCGCACCTCCGCGAGGTCCGGGCCGGGGCGCTCGTCCCAGGGCTGCGGCTCCGGCACCGCGCCCGGCTCGGCGCGGCCCCACAGGATCTCGACCGCATGGCGGAGGTCACGCGCAGCGATGATCTCGACACCGCCGCCGAGACCGGCCTCGGCAGCGCTCTCGCCCGCGACGACGAGCGCCTCGACCCCAGCCCGCCGGGCCGCCTCGGCCATCGCCAGGGCGCCCCGCACGGGCCGCAGGCGCCCATCGAGGCCGAGCTCGGCCGCCGCTGCGACGCGCTCGACCCGCTCGGGCGGCGCCTGGCGCGACACCGCGAGCACGGCCAGCGCGATCGCGAGGTCGAACCCGGATCCCTCCTTGCGCTCCTGGGCGGGCGCCAGGTTGACCGTGAGCCGCGTCCCCGGGAAGCGGTACTCCGCCGAGGTGATCCCGCTTCTGACCCGCTGGCGCGCCTCCTGAACGGCGCGATCGGCGAGCCCGACGACGACGAAGCTCGGCACCCCGTCGACCAGGTGCGCCTCGACCTCGACGCGCCGCGCCGAGATCCCCATGAGCCAGAACGTGAGTGCCCGAGCAACCACCCTCCGAGCGTACGCACCGACCTGCAACAGGGGTGCCTCGGCCGGTCACGATCGCGCGCCGGATCCGCTCAGAAGGCCGCCGGGAAGTGGGTGATGCGAAGCCCGTCGACGGCGATCACGTCGAACCGCAGCCGGTCGAGGTCCGGATGCGCCGCGAGCAGCATCTCCCCCGCCTCGGCGAGCCGCCGCTGCTTCTGCGCCCCAACGGCCTCGGCCGGCGTCCCGCGACGGGCGCTGCGGCGCGCCTTCACCTCGCAGACGACGAGCGTCCGCCCACGCTTGGCGACAACATCGACCTCGCGGCCGGCGACGCGGACGTTTCGGCCAAGGATGCGATAGCCGCGCAGGCGAAGCCACATCGCGGCCAGCGTCTCGGCGAGGCGGCCGTACTCAGAGGCCGAGATCGAGCTGCGCATAGGCGATCGCCTCGAATGACCGCCGGTGAAGCGGCGTCGGGCCGAGCGCCCTGACCGCGCGCGTGTGCTCGGGCGTGATGTAGCCGACGTGCTGCTCGAACCCGAATCCCGGGTAGCGCGGCGCGACCCGTCGCATGAACCTGTCGCGCGTCACCTTGGCGACGATCGACGCCGCGGCGATCGCAGCGCTGCGCCCGTCGCCGCCGACCACGGCGCGATGCTGCCGCGGGCATCCGGGCACCGGAAACCCGTCGGTGAGACAGACGTCGGGCTCGGGATCGAGCGCGCAGAGCGCCCGGCCGAGTGCGTACAGGTTCGAACGGTGAAGGCCGCGCCGGTCGATGTCGGACGCCGGGATGACGCACACCGCAACCTGCGACGCGCACGCGATCACGGCCTCGAAGAGCTCCTCGCGGCGCGCCTCGGTGTGGCGCTTGGAGTCGTCGAGCATGCCGAGCGGCGCGCACCGCGCCCCCCGCAGCCTGTCGACGTCGAGGCACACCGCGGCCGCGACGAGCGGCCCGGCGAGCGCACCGCGGCCGGCCTCGTCGGCGCCCGCCACGAGGCGCGCGCCCAGGTCGCGATCGTGGGCAAGAAGGCGGCGGCCGGGCCGGCGGCGGGTGCGGCGGGCGACGGTCACGGCCATGCGGTTCACCCTACAGCGGCGCGCGGACGCGGGGACAGGGCGAATGTCGCAGGGGTGGGCCGGAACGGTGCCGGCGTCAGCGCGACTTCTCGCGCACCCGCGCGGCCTTGCCGACCTTGCCGCGGAGGTAGTACAGCTTGGCGCGGTTGACGTCGCCGATCGAGACGACGTCGATCTTCTCGATCTTCGGCGTGTGGACCGGGAACGTCCGCTCCACGCCGACGCCGAACGACTGCTTGCGCACCGTGAACGTCTCGCGGACGCCCGCACCCTGGCGCTTGATGCAGATGCCCTCGAAGACCTGCACCCGCTGCCGCTGCCCCTCGATGACCTTGAAGTGCACACGGAGCGTGTCGCCCGCCTTGAACTCGGGCAACTCGCGCAGCTGGCGCTTTTCAATGTCCTCGATGACTGTCATGGGCATGCGAAATCGGCGGAAGAGCCGGCGTATGCTACCCGACCCCGGCCGGGCCTCACAAATGCGAACCGGCCCGCCGGTGCGACTGCTCCTCGCGCCAGCGCGCCACCTCGCCGTGGTCGCCCGACAGCAGCACCGGCGGCACCGACCACCCGCGAAACTCCTCAGGGCGGGTGTAGTGCGGATACTCCGGGCGGCCGCCGAGCGCCTCCGAGAAGGAGTCCTCGAGGTGGCTCTCGTCTCGCCCGAGGGCGCCGGGCAGCTTGCGCGTGACGGCGTCGAGCACCGCCATCGCAGCCACCTCGCCGCCAGAGAGCACGTACGGCCCGATCGAGATGGCGTCGTTCGAGAGGTGGTCGTGGACCCGCTGGTCGAACCCCTCGTAGCGCCCGCACAGAAGCGTCAGGCGCTCGAGGCCGGCGAACTCGGTCACGACGTCGTCGCGCAGCTGCCGCCCCACGGGCGTGAGCACCGCGACGCGCCGCTCGGCGAGCACCTCGCTCGACCGGCGCCCCGTAGAAGCCCTCGAGCGCGGCGCAGACGACGTCGACCCGGATCACCATCCCGGCACCGCCGCCGTACGGCGAGTCGTCGACCTGCCGGTGCCGCGCCCGGGCGCGTGGTCGCGCAGGTCGAGCACCCGCAGGCGCAGGGACCCCGCGGCGATCGCGTTGGCGACGGGGCGCGAGTCGCGAACCCAGTCGAAGTGCGCCGGGAAGAGCGTCACGACGTCGAGCTCGAGCGTCACAGGAAGTCCTCGCGGATCGTGACGAGCCGCTCCGGGATGTGGACGCCGGTGACCACGTCCTCGGCGAAGGGGACGAGCACCGGCTCCGACTCGTCGTCGGCCCGCACCTCGAGCACGTCGTTCGCCGGATAGACGAGGACGTCGCGGACCGTGCCGAGCTCGCGGTCGCCAGACCGCACCGCGCAGCCGATCAGGTCGACGTGGAAGAACTCATCGCCGTCCGTGAGCGGCAGCAGCTCCGCCGGGACGGTGACCTCGTGGCCGCGCATCGCCTGCGCGCCGTCGCGGTCGCTCGCAACGTCGAGGCGGAGGATCGGGCGCTCGGCCGTACCCCGCCGCTCGACGATCACCGCGGGCCGGCCGCCGACCACGATCTCGACGCCCTTCTTGAGCGGCACCACGCCGCCGTGCCCCTCGATGTAGAACGAGCCGTCGAGCCCGTGCGGGCGGCCGACTCTTCCGACGACGATCCGCTCTGGGCGCCAGGGCGCGTCAGCCGGCGATCTCGACATGCACACGGCGGCCGGTTCGGACCGCCGACGCCCGGACGACCGTCCGAAGCGCGCGGGCGACGTTGCCCTGCTTGCCGATGACCTTGCCGACGTCGTCCTCCGCCACGTGCAGCTCGAGCATCACGTCGGGCCCGGCGTCGCTGCGCTCGACACGAACGTCGTCGGGGTGCTCGACGAGCTCGCGCGCGAGATACGCCAGGAGGTCCTCCACGGCCGGCCGCCTAGACCCCGGCGATCGTGAGCAGCTTCCGCACGGTCGCGGTCGGCTGCGCGCCCCGGGAGAGCCACTCGCGCGCCCGGTCGGCGTCGATCTCGACCAGCGACGGCTGGTGCTGCGGGTTGTACCGCCCGATCTCCTCGATCGCCCGGCCGTCACGCGGCACGCGCGAATCGGCGACGACGACCCGGTAGATCGGGTTCTTCTTGGAACCATGCCGCGCGAGGCGGATCTTGACAGCCAACTCGACCTCCGTCGGAACGTAACGCGGCGGCAGTGTAGCGGGTCGCACGAGCCCGGAACGCCGAAGGGCCGCCCCGGAGGACGGCCCTTCTTGGCGAGGATCGGGCGTGAGCCCGAAGTCCGGCTAGCGGTTCCCGTAGCGGTTGCCGCCCTTGTTCCCGTTGTTGTTGTGCTTCTTGTGCCCCTTGCCGCCCTTGCCGTACTGATCCTTGAACGGCGAATGGGAGCTGTGAGACGGGAACGGGTTGAACTGGAACCCGAAGTTCGCGTAGCCCACACCGCCGAACGCACTCATTGCAACGAGCGTGCCAACGCTCAGCACGACCGCCATGCTCGCCCGGCGCCTACCCCCGGACCGGCCTCCGCCGACCCTCCCGCAGATGGCGCTCTCGACGTCACCGCCCAAGCGCGGCCGTTCGGAGCGCAGGGCCGCTTCGATCTGGCCGAGCTCGTCGTGGTTCGAGAAATCCATTCTGCGCTGCCTCCCCCTCCGTGGTGGTACCTACGATGATGAATACGGGCGGTGGCGCCGAAACCCTTACACGCCGTCTGCGGTCGACGGCATCGCCGAGCGCTGAACTCGCGGCTCGGGCGCGACGTCGCCCTCGAGCGCGGCGCGGAGCCGGCGCAACGCCCGGTGCAACGCCACCTCGACTGCGTTCGGGCTGAGGTCGAGCAGGTCGCCGATCTGCGCGGCCGTGAGGTCGGCGCCGTACCGCAGCGCGACCAGCTCCCGATCGCGCTCCCCCAGCGTGGCGACCGCGCTCTGCATCGTGACGCGGTTCACCGAGTCGTGCTCGAGCTCCCCGGGCGCCGCCGTGTCGGGCACCTCGCCGACCGGCGCAAACTTCTCCGTCGCCCTCTCCGCGAGAACCCGCCGCGCGATGCCGGTCAACCAGGCGGCGGGGGTGCCTTTCGTGGCGTCGAACGTCGAGCGATACCGCAGCGCCCGGGCGAAGACCTCGCTCGTGGCGTCCTCGGCGTCAGGGCCCGCGCCGATGCGGTACGCGACGTATGCGTACACGCTCTGCGTCAGGCGCTCGGGGTGCGCCAGGGGGTCGGGGGTCGGACGTCCCACCCTTTGAGGCTACGGGTGAGAATGCCCCTTGGGAAGGGCGAGAGCGGACGCTAGCGCGCGCCCAGACCGGGCAGTTGCGGCATCTTGCCGCGGCCGATCTGGCGCATCATCTTCTGGACCTGCTTGAACTGCCCGAGCAGCTGGTTCACCTGCTGGACCGACGATCCGCTGCCCGCGGCGATCCGGCGGCGGCGGCTGCCGTCGATGATCCGCGGATTTCGCCGCTCGGCGGGCGTCATCGAGAGGATGATCGCCTCGACCCGGTCGACCTGCCGCTCGTCGACCTTCATGTTCTTCACCTGCCGGCCGACCCCCGGCAGCATCCCGAGCAGGCCGGCGAGGCCCTGGCCGGCGGTCATCTTGCGCACCTGGCGGAGCTGCTCGAGGAAGTCGTCGAGCGTGAACTCCGACTTGCGGAGCTTGGCCTCCATCTCCTTCGCGTCCTTCTCGGAGATCTGCTCCTGCGCGCGCTCGATGAGCGACATGACGTCGCCCATCCCGAGGATCCGCGACGCCAGGCGGTCGGGGTGGAACGGCTCGAGCTGGTCGAGCTTCTCGCCCACCGAGACGTACTTGATCGGCTTGCCGGTGACCGAGCGGACGGCAAGCGCCGCGCCGCCGCGCGCGTCGCCGTCGAGCTTCGTCAGGACGACGCCGTCGTAGTCGACCGCCTCCGAGAACCGCTCGGCGACCGAAACGGCGTCCTGGCCCGTCATCGCGTCGAGCACGAGCAGCACGTTGTGCGGCTTGACCGCCTTCTTGATCTCGACGAGCTGGCCCATCAGCTCCTCGTCGACGTGGAGGCGGCCGGCCGTGTCGACGATCACGACGTCGCGGCCCTGGGCGCGCGCCTGCTCGACCCCCCATGCCGCGACCTCGACCGGGTCGGCGTCGACCCCCTGGTCGAACACCGGCACCTGGATCGAGCGCCCGAGCGTCTGGAGCTGCTGCACGGCCGCGGGGCGCTGGAGGTCGCACGCCACCATCGCGGGGCTTCGCTTCTGCTTTGTCAGGAGGAGCGCGAGCTTGCCGCACGCGGTCGTCTTGCCCGATCCCTGGAGCCCCGCCATGAGGATCACCGTCGGCGGCCGGCTCGCGAACGACAGGCCCGATCCGGCCGTCCCCATGAGCGAGGTGAGCTCCTCGTGGACGATCTTGATCACCTGCTGGCCCGGGGTCAGGCTCTGCATGACGTCGGCCCCGAGCGCCCGCTCCTTCACCGCCGCGACGAACTCGCGGACCACGCCGAAGTTGACGTCGGCCTCGAGCAGCGCGAGCCGGATCTCGCGCATCGCCCGGTTGATGTCGTCCTCGGTCAGGCGGCCCTGGCCGCGCAGGCCGTCGAGCGTCGCGCCGAGACGGTCGGAAAGGGAGTCGAACATCGCCGAAGCGTAGAGGTCGTGGGATTCGGAGCGCGAATCCCTGGCGCCGCCCAGCACCGTCGCATCAAGCGTGCCTCGGAACTGCACCAATCGGTGATGGCGAACAGCGCGCCACCCGTGAAGAGGCTCGCGAGGGAACCCTGGGTCCCCCGCGTCGAGAAGAGCGCGCGGGCGAAGTCGCGGGCGTCGAACGGGCGCAGGTCCTCGATGCCCTCACCCACCCCGACCAGCTTCACGGGGATGCCGAGCTCGTGGGCGATCGCAAGGACGATCCCGCCCTTCGCCGTGCCGTCCAGCTTGGTGAGGACGATGCCGGTCACGTCGACCGCCTCGGCGAAAAGCCGCGCCTGCTGGAGGCCGTTCTGGCCCGTCGTGGCGTCGATCGTGAGGAGCACCTCGTGCGGCGCCCCCGCGATGCGCTGGCCGATCACGCGGTGGATCTTTCGCAGCTCATCCATGAGGTGACCCTGCGTGTGGAGGCGGCCGGCGGTGTCGACGATCACGACGTCGCGCCCGCGCGACACGGCTGCCGCGACCGCGTCGAAGGCGACGGCGGCCGGGTCGGCTCCCGACTGCGACCCGACGAAGTCGGCCCCCGCCCGGTCGGCCCACGTCTCGAGCTGCTCCCCGGCGGCTGCCCGGAACGTGTCGGCCGCACCGATGACGCACGTCCGCCCCGCCTCGTGGAGGTGCCAGGCGATCTTGCCGATCGTCGTCGTCTTGCCGGTGCCGTTGACCCCGCTCACCAGGATCACCGACGGCGCGTGCGATACGTCGATCCGGGCGTCGGCCTCCGGCGCCATCAGCTCGGCGATCACCTCCTGGAGCCGCGCCGTCAGCTGGTCGGCCGTCGCCAGCGTCCCCGCCCCGGCCTCGGCCTCGAGCCGCTCGATGACCGCGACGGTGGCCGGGACGCCGCAGTCGGCGTGAATCAGCGCCTCCTCGAGCCGCTCCCACACAGCGTCGTCGGACGGGTCGAGCACGGCGGCCGCGAGCTGCTGCGCCATCGCCCGTCGGCTGCGCGACATCGAGTCGCGAAGCCGCGCGAAGAAGCCGGTCGGCTCGTCCGGGACATCCTCGGCGGCCGGGTCGTCATCGCCGGTGCGGAACATCTCCTGCCAGGTGCGCGCCACGGGCCGGGATCGTACCGGCGGCCCCGCGCTCGGCGTGCGCTCCTGGTACGGTCGCGGCGTGGCCGAGGTACGCCTGGACGAGCTGCGCGCGGCCGTCGACATGCGCCTGCGCGGCCTCGGCTTCGACGGTCGCGTATCCGCGCTGATCGGCGACCACTACGTCGACGCCGAGTTGCGCGGCGCCGCGACGCACGGCCTCGAGCGCCTGCGCTGGCTGGCGGGACAGGACGGCATCGACCCCGCGGCCCGCCCGGCGCAGATCGAGCGCACCGACAGCGTGTCGCGCTGGGACGCAGCCGGCGCGGTCGGCTATGCCGCGCTCGCCGACGTGCTCGCCGCCGAGGTCGAGACTCCGCCCACAGGGGCCCGGCTCGCCGTGGTCGAGGGCTGCTTCCCGACGGGCCGGCTCGGCTGGTTCGCCGAGCGCGTCGCAGCCGACGGTCTCGTCTGCCTCCTCACCGCCACGTCGCCGGCCCGGATCGCGCATCCCGACGGCGGGCCGCCGATCCTGGCGACGAGCCCGCTCTGCCTCGCTGTCCCGGGCACTCCTCCCGCCGTGATCGACGTGTCGATGGGCCGGATCACCTACGGCGAGGTGCTCGCCGCCGCGGCCGCCGGCGAGTCGCTGCCGGCGGGGTCGGGCGTCCGCCCGGACGGGACGCAGGAGGACGATCCGGCGGAGATCCGCTCCGACAGGGCCGGGATCCGGCCGTTCGGCGGCGACCAGGCGTACAAGGGGCTCGCGCTCGCGACGCTCGTCGAGCTCCTCGTCGGAGCGGTGTCGACGGGCCCCGGATACGCGGCCGTCGCGCTCCTCGCGGCACCCCGTTCCGATGCGGCCGGGCGGCTGCGCGACCTCTTCGACGGCCGGCGGTTCCCGGGCGACGAGAGCCGCGCTCGCCTCGACGCCGCGCTGGCGCGCGGCTCGGTCGCGGTGCCCGACGACCTGTGGGAGTGGATCAGGCGCTGACGGCGTGCGGGCCGTCGGCCGGCACCCGCCGAGAGAGGACCCGCGACTCCCCGTCGCCGGCCATCGTCACGCCGTACAGCACGTCGGCCACCTCCATCGTCCGCCGCTGGTGCGTGACGACGATGAACTGGGCCTTGTCCTGGTAGGCCCGGAGCAGGTCGAGGAAGCGCTCGATGTTCGCGTCGTCGAGGGCCGCCTCGACCTCGTCGAGCAGGTAGAACGGCGAGGGCTTGGTCAGGAGCAGCGAGAACAGGAACGCGATCGCGGTCAGCGCCTTCTCGCCGCCCGACAGGAGCGAGAGCGCCTCGATGCGCTTGCCCGCGGGCCGCACCTCGAGCTCGATGCCGGGCTCCGGCCGCGCCGCCGGCTCGGGCGCCTCGTCGGAATCGTCGGCGGCGACGACCGGCGCGGCCGACACGACGTCGTCCTCGGTCAGCCGAAGCCGCCCGGATCCTCCCGGGAAGAGCGTCGAGATGACCTCGCCGAAGTTCTTGGCGACCGCCCCGAACGTCTCGGCGAAGCGCCTGTCGATCGTCTGCGTCAGGTCGCGGATCAGGCCCCGGAGCTCCTTGAGCGACCGCTCGAGGTCGGCGCACTGGTCGGTGAGCTCGTCGGCGCGCCCCTTCGCCTCGTCGTACTCCTCGGCGGCGAGCGGGTTCACGGCGCCCAGGCTCTCGCGCCGGCGCTCCAGCCGTTCGAGGCGCGCGGCGGCCACCGTCGCCTCGTCGGGCTCGAGCGGCGCCGACATCTCGGGCGCCTCGATCGAGTACTCGGCCGCGAGCGCCGCCCGGCGCCGGTCGATCTCGTCGATCCGCTCGCCGCTTCGGGCCAGCGAGACCTCGATCTCGGTCAGGGCGGTCGACACCTCGCGGGCGTGCATCTGGCCGGCGGCCTCGTCGGCCGCGCAGGACTGAAGCTCGGCCGAGAGCTCGGACGCTCGCCGCTCGATCTCGTCGATCCCCGCACGGGCCGGCGCGCGCAGGCGCTCGGCTGCGGCCGACGCCGCCGCCGCGGCCGTGATCGCCGCGCCCGCTGGCGCGTCGTCGGCATCCGCCCCGGAGGCGAGCCGGATCGCGCGGTCTGCGGCCTCGGCCGCGCTCGCGGCCGCCGCCCCTGCGCGCTCGGCGTCGGCGGAGTGGCGAGCCGATCGCTCGCCCAGCGATGCGAGCTGCGCCGCACGTGTGCTCGCCTCATCGGCGAGCGTCCGCCGGCGCGCCTCGAGCGCCGCGTGCCGCTCGTCGGCCGCCTCGGCCTCGGCGCGGCGCTCGGCGACGATCACCTCGAGGCTCGAGACAGCCCCGTCGAGGTCGGCGCGCCGCCGGTCCTCGACCTCGAGATCGTGCGCCGCCATGTCGGCGGCGGCGTCGCCGCGCGCGAGCTCGTCGACCAGGCGATCGCGCAGGCCGGCGGCCTCGCGGGCCTGCGCCTGGGCGGCCGCGTGGGTCGTCTGAGCGGCCGCCAGCTCGGCCCGCGCCGCGGCCTCGGCGGCTGCGGTCGATCCGGCCTCGGCCGCCGCCGCGTCGGCGCGCGTCTGGGCATCGTGAGCCGCGCGCTCGTCGGCCTCGAGGCTGGCGGCCAGCCGGTCGCGCTCGGCCCGGGCCGCCATCCAGGCCGCCTCGCCCGCATCGGCGGCCCGCCAGAGCTCGCCGCGCTCGGCATCGATCCCGGCGCCCTCCCGTGTCACCGCCACGCCGTGCTCGACCGCCGCCAGGTCGTCGACCAGCCAGACGCCGTCGATCAGGCGGGCGGCCGCCGGATCGCGGACGTCGGCCACCTCGCTGAGCGGCCGCGCGCCCGGTGAGGGCGGCAGCGTGGGCTCGAGCGGCCGGGCCTCGCGGAGGACGACCGCAACCTCACCCTCGGCGCGTCCGAGGAGCTCGAGCGCGTGCTCGATCCGCTCGGCGACGACGGCGCCCGCGCGCCAGCCGAGCGCCGCCGCGACGGCCCGCTCG
Organism: uncultured Actinomycetes bacterium; assembly: GCA_963706075.1. Classification (GTDB taxonomy): domain Bacteria; phylum Actinomycetota; class Thermoleophilia; order Gaiellales; family JAICJC01; genus JAICJC01. Next base: position 748,473 of record CAVPLP010000003.1, on the reverse strand, counting down.
AAGCCGGCATGCGCCTCGATGCCCGCGACGATGAGATCGGCGCCCGCGGCCTTGAGCGCGCGCGCCGCCGGCGTGAGGCCCTCGCCGCGCTCGATCGCCGCGTCGAGAGCCTCGACCCGCGTGCGGTGGACGTCGAGCCGGCTCTGGGCATCGGCTGCCGCCGCGCGGGCGTCGCGCTCGGCCACCGCGGCCGCGTCGGCGTCGACGCGAGCCTGTGCGGCGGTGCGATCGCAGCGCGCCATGACCTCGTCGGCGGCGGCGACGGCCGCGGACGTCGCGGCTGCGGCAGCCTCGGTCTCGGCCAGGGCCTGCCGGCGGTCGTCGCGGCTCGCCTCGAGCTCCGCGGCTCGCGCGCGCAGCTCGTCCGCCCGGCGAGCCGACGCCTCGGCCTCGCGGCGGGCGGTGGCCGCCTGACCCTGCGCCTCGGCGAGGCCGCGGCGCGCCTCCATCATCGCTCCCATCGCGGCCTCGGCGGTCGCCGCCGCCTCGGCAGCCTCGCCCGTGTCGGCCGCGGCGAGACCCCGCGCCTCGAGCGCCGCGCTCTCGGCGGCCTCCGAGAGCCCGGTCGCGCTCGCCTCCGAGCCGCTCGGAGTCCTCGCGTAGGCGCGCCGCTGCAGCCCGGCGCCGCGCCGCAGCCCGCGCGACGGCGCCCCGTGCGCGCTCGAGCCGGTCGGTCGCCAGGCCGAGCCGCTCGCGCGCGGTCTCGAAGGCGTAGAACGCGTGGCCGGCACGCTCCTGGGCCGTCGCGAGGCCGGTCAGCTCGGACTCGGCCTTCGCCCTGCGCGCGGCGAGCTCCGCCAGCCGGGCCTCGGCGCGCGCCCGGTCGGTCGTCGCCGCCTCGAGCCGGCCGCGGTCCGCGGCGACCCGTGCGCCCTCGGTCAGGGCGTCGGACGTGAGCAGCGCGATGCGGCCGGTCGCGATCTCGGCGCCGAGCTTCGCCGCGCGCTCGGCGGCGGTCGCCTGGAGCGCCAGCGGCCGCAGCCGGCCCTTCACCTCGCGCTCGAGGTCGCGCGCCCGCTCGAGCTCGGACGAGACGCGCGCAAGCTTCGACTCCGCCCGGACGCGGCGGCGCTGGTACTTGCCGAGCCCGGCGGCCTCCTCGACGAACCGGCGCCGCTCGTGCGGCTTCGAGAGCAGGATCTCCTCGACCTTGCCCTGGCCGATCACCGAGTGCATCTCGCGGCCGAGGCCCGTGTCGGACAGGAGCTCGAGGACGTCGAGGCGACGGACACGCGCCCGGTTCACCAGGTACTCGCTCTCGCCGCCGCGGTCGAGCCGGCGCATGACCGAGACCTCGCTGAACTCGAGAGGCAGCGTGCCGCACTCGTTGTCGAGCACGAGCTCGACCTCGCAGACCCCGGCCGGCGGGCGACCGTCCGACCCGGCGAAGAGCACGTCCTGGCCCGTGGGCGCCCGCAGCTGGACCGGCGAGGAGACGGCCATCGCCCACTGGAGCGCGTCGGCGATGTTGGACTTGCCCGACCCGTTGGGGCCGACGACCACGGCGATGCCATGGTCGAAGCAGAGCTCGACGCTTCCGGGAAACGACTTGAAGCCCCGCATACGCAGCGCCTTCAGGTACATCGGCCTCGCCTTCGTCGAACTTCGCCGGCTACGACTCCCGGAGCGCCTCGAGCGCCTGCCGGGCCGCGCGCTGCTCCGACGCCTTCTTGCTCGAGCCGGAGCCGCGGCCGAGCTCGTCCCCACCCACCATCGCGACCGACGTGTACGCACGCTGGTGAGGCGGGCCCGAGGTCTCGGCAACGACATACGTTACCGACCGGTCCAGACGTGCGAGCTCCTCCTGGAGCACGGTCTTGTAGTCGACGTGCTCGACGAGGGCGTAGTCCACCCGTCCGCTGAACGCCTCGACGACCGCATCGGCCACCCGCTCGAACCCGTGCGCGACGTAGCAGCCGCCGATCGCCGCCTCGACCAGGGCCGCGCGGACGGCCTGCGACTCGATGAGCGCCGCCGGATCCATCGCCCCGAGCGCCACGCCCCGCGCCGCCAGGTCGGCCGCGAGCCCGAGCTCGTCCGCCACGAGTGCGCAGCTCTCCCGCGACACGACGTGCGCCCGCACCCGGGCCAGCTCGCCCTCGGCCTGGTCGGGAAGGCGGCGGTACAGGTGATGGGCGATCGCCAGCCCCAGGACGCTGTCGCCGAGGAACTCCAGCCGCTCGTACGACTTCGCCCGCTCTGTGAGCCACGACGAGTGCGTGAAGACGGCCTCCCGGAGCTCAGCCGGAAGGCCGTCGATCAGCGTACGGAGCTGGCTCGTCGACCCCGTCGTGTCAGCTATGGGACACGACGTAGTCGACCGCCTGCCCTACGGTCGCGATCTGCTGTGCATCCTCGTCGGAGATCTTGAGGCCGAACTGGTCTTCCAGCTCCATGATCAACTCGACAAGATCGAGCGAGTCCGCGTCGAGGTCGGCCTGGAAGGACGCGTCCTCGGTCACCTGCTCCTCGTCGACGCCGAGCTGCTCCACCAGGATGCCGCGGACGCGCTCGAGTGCCTCCTCACGATTCATGCGCTTGGATCTCCAGTCTCAGGGGATGCGACGCCGGAGACTGTATTGGCCCCGGCTTCCGCCTGCAAGTCGGACCCCGGAGCGGCCGCCGACGCCTGGCGGCCCAGCCGGCCGACGACATCAGCCTCGATCCCCCGCGCGGCGTACCGGACGGCGTTCGCAATCCCGCGCCGGCCGGCGTTCCCATGGCAGATCACGGCCAGCCCGCGCACGCCCAGAAGGTAGGCGCCTCCATAGACCTCGGGGTCGGTGCGCTCGCGGAGGCCCATCGAGCGCGGGCTTCAGCAGGATGCCGCCGATCTTGGCGCGCAGGCTCGAGTTCGCCGCTCGCCGCACCTCCGAGAACATCGACGCCGCGGCCCCTTCGAGACCCTTCAGGAGGACGTTGCCGGCGAACCCGTCGGCCACCACGACCTGGAATTCGCCCGTGAGCACGTCGCGGCCCTCGCAGTTGCCGGCGAAGTCGAAGCCCGGCGCCGCCGAGAGGAGCGCGTGCGCCTCGAGCGTCCGCTGGTTGCCCTTCGACGCCTCCTCGCCGATCGAGAGCAGCCCGACCTTCGGCGCCTCGACCCCGAGCACGTCGGACGCGAACTGGGCTCCCATGGCGCCGAACTGGGCCAGGTGCTCCGGGCGGGCGTCGGGGTTGGCTCCCGAGTCGATCAGCACGCAGGGCGCGCCGAGCGCGGGGAGCGGCACGGCGATCCCGGGCCTCTGGATGCCGGGGATGCGGCCGATGTGGACGAGCGACGCGGCGAGCATGGCGCCGGTCGGCCCGGCCGACACGATCGCCCCGGCCGCGCCGTCGCGCACCAGCCGGCAGGCGCGCACCATCGAGGAGTCGGGGCGGGAGCGGACAGCGGCCACCGGCTCGTCGGACGAGCCGATCACGTCGCTCGCGGCGACGATCTCGACCTGCGGCGCCGCCGGATGCCCGGCCAGCTCGGCCTCGAGCTCGTCAGGACGGCCGACGAGCAGCACGCGCACCTCTCCGCCTGCCGCCTCGACAGCCCCGGCGACCACCTCGGACGGGGCGCGATCGCCGCCCATTGCGTCGACGGCCACCGTCGGCATGCGGAGCTCCTAGGGAGCTTCCTCGCGGAGCGGCTCGACCTCGCGGCCCCGGTAGTGGCCGCACTCCCGGCAGGCGTGATGCGGGCGCACCGGCTTGTGGCACTGCGGGCACACGCTGAGGGACGGCGCCGAGATCGCGTGCGTGGCCCGGCGCTTGTCGCGCCGTGCCTTCGACGTCTTCTTCTTGGGGACGGCCATGGCCTCGGGACTATACCGCCGGCCCCTGCCAGCTCCGCAGCTTCTCCCAGCGCGGGTCGGCCTCCTCCTCGCCGCAGCTGTGCTCGACGTCCTGCTCGAGGCGCACGCCGCACCGCGGGCACAGGCCGACGCAGTCGGGCCGGCACAGGATCTTGGCCGGGAGCGCGAAGACCAGCGCGTCGCGCGCCCAGCGCCCGGCGTCGAGCTCGTCCGCCTCGACGTAGTCGGAGCGCACCTCCTCCTCGCCGGCCGGCTCGTGGTACTCGGCCGCGTTGACCGAGACGTGGACGGCGGCGTCCTCCAGGCAGCGGAAGCACGGGCCGCGGACGTCGGCCTCGAACCGCAGCTTCAGGTAGACGCCCCCGCGCACGCCCTGGAGCTCGAGCGCGGCACGCGGGGAGGGCGGATCCACGACATATGTCTGGCCGCCCAGCTCGAGCGGCGCCTGCGGCAGGTCGAGCTCGACCCGCCGGACCTCGCCGGGGCGCAGATCCAGTGCGCGCAGATCGACCATCGGCGCGCCCCCGCGCTACTGGAGCTGGGGCTCTTCGTGATCGACCGTGGCAGCTCCCTCACGGTCGTCGGACTTCGACGCGAGCTGCGCGCGGCCGCGCTCGAGCGCGTCCATGATCTTGCCGAGGTTGTGGTGCAGGTTCTCGAGGATGCCGTCGGCGTAGTCCTCGGCTCCGTGACGGATCGACCGGTCCTGGCGCCGGGCCTCGGCCAGCACGTCCTCGGCCTGGCGCTCGGCGAGCTTCACGACCTCCTGCTGCGACGCCTCGCGGGCAGCCTCCTCGCGGGCCTCGGCAATCAGGCGCTCGGCCTCGCGCTTGGCCTCGGCGAGCATCTCCTGACGCTCCTTCACGATCCAGCGGGCCTGCTTGATCTCCTCCGGGATCGTCGAGCGCATCTGGTCGATGATCTCCCAGATCTCCTCGCGGTCCACGCGGACCTGATCCTGGGACAGCGGCACGCCCTTGGCGTTCTGCACCAGCTCGTCGAGCTTGTCGATCAGCACGAGGACATCCAACGCGGTACTCCCTCCTTCTAGATCTCGCCGGCGGCGTGGAGCTCCGCGAGCCGGCGAGCGACGGGCTCGGGCACGTACTTCGCGACCGAGCCGCCGAACGCCGCGATCTCGCGGACGCCGCGGGACGAGAGGAAACTGTACTCCGGTGAGGCCATCAGGTACATCGTCTCGATCTCCGGGGCCATCCCCCGGTTCAGGTTGTTCATCTGGAATTCCCACTCGAAGTCCGACACCGCCCGCAGGCCCTTCACGATCGAACGGGCCCCGCGCTGGCGCGCGAACTCCACGACGAGCGTCGCGAATCCTTCCACGCTGACGTTCGGCGTGCCGCCGAGAGACTCCTCGATGAAGGCGATCCGGTCCTCCAGGGTGAACATCGTACGCTTGTGCTGAGGCGCACGAACGACCGCCACGATGACCCTGTCGAAGATCGACGCCGCCCGCCGGATGATGTCGAGATGGCCCGACGTGACCGGGTCGTAGGTCCCGGGACAGACGGCGACCGACTCAGCCACGCTGCCACACCGTGACCGCGGTGCCTCCGTAGACGCGTTCGGCCACCACGTCCAGGCCCGCCTCCGGGGCGTCGTCACCGGCCGCCCGCTCGAGCACGGCCCGCCCGCCGGGCGCAAGCAGCGCCGGAAGGTGGTCTCGCAGGTGATCGGTCAGGTCAGACAGCATGGTGTACGGCGGATCGAGCAGCACCAGGTCGTACGTGACGCCGGCCGCGCGATCCGCCGCCAGACGGCGCCGGCCGTCTTGCCGGCGGATCGTGCACCGGTCAGCGTACCGGAGCCGGCGCGCGTTCTCGCGCACCGCCTCGAGCGCCCCCCGGTCGAGGTCGCAGAACGCGACGGTCGCAGCGCCACGGGAGAGCGCCTCGAATCCGAGCGCGCCGGAGCCGGCGAAGGGGTCCAGCACCGCCGCCTCGGTGACGTCGCCCAGGATCGCGAAGAGCGATTCGCGGACGCGGTCCGTGGTCGGGCGGGCGCTCCGGCCGCCGGGTGCCGCCAGCCGCGTGCCCTTTCGCTCCCCCGCCACGATCCTCATTCGTGCCCCCTACTGCGGCGCCATCCAGTCGACGTCGGCGCCGAACGCGCGCCGGGTCGCCTCGGCGACGATCGCCGCGGCCGGACCGGTCATCTCGGGATCGGCGGCGAGCACCGCCTTCGCGTCGGTGCGCGCCTCGGCGGCGAGGCGGCGCTGGCGGGCCAGGCGGGCATGGCGCAGGTCCGGCACCCCGCTCTGGCGCAGCCCGAGCAGCGCGCCCTCGCCCCGCAGCTCGAGGTCGACGTCGGCGAGCTCGAAGCCGTCCGAGATCCGCGCCATCGCATCGAGGCGGGCGCGGGCGTCGTCGGTGGCGGGATCCGCGAGGAGCATGCAGTAGCTCTCGTGCGCGCCGCGCCCCACCCGGCCGCGCAGCTGATGGAGCTGGGCCAGGCCGAAGAGGTCGGCCTGCTCGATCACCATCACCGTCGCGTTCGGGACGTCCACCCCGACCTCGATCACCGTCGTCGCGACCAGCACCTGGACCTCGCCGGCACGGAAGCCGTTCATGATCCGCCGCCGCTCGGGCACCGGGAGCTGCCCGTGGATGCACTCCAGCCGGTAGCCCTCGAGCTCGCCCGAGCCCAGGCGGGCCGCCTCGGACTCGGCCGCGGCGGCCGCGCGGGCGTCGTCTCCCTCGGTCACGAGCGGGCAGACGACGTACGCCTGGCGGCCCTCGTCCAGAAGCCGGCGCATGCGCGCGAACACCTCGTCGCGCCGCTCCAGGCCGAGCACGCGGGTGACGACCGGCGCTCGCCCCGCCGGCAGCTCGTCGAGCACCGACACCTCGAGGTCGCCGTAGACGGAGAGCGCCAGCGTCCGCGGGATCGGGGTCGCGGTCATGTGCAACACGTGCGGCGACGGCCCTTCGCGGGCCTTCTCCTCGAGCGCCTGGCGCTGCTCGACGCCGAACCGGTGCTGCTCGTCGACGACGGCCACGCGCAGCTCCCCGTAGTCGACGCCCGCCTGGATCAGGGCGTGCGTCCCGACCGCAACCGCGGGCTCGCCGGAGCGGAGGAGCCCCTCGGCCGCCCGCCGCTCGCGCGCCGCCATCCCCTGCATGAGCCCGATCACGCGCACCCCGAGCGGCTCGCACAGGGCCGCGAGCCCGATCAGATGCTGGGTCGCGAGCGTCTCGGTCGGGGCCATCAGCGCCCCCTGGCCGCCGGCCTCGACGCCGCGCACGAGCGCATATGCCGCAACGGCGGTCTTGCCGGAGCCGACATCGCCCTGAAGCAGGCGCCGCATCGGCACCGCGCGGCCGAGATCGGCGTCGATCTCGCCGACCGCCCGGCGCTGGGCGCCCGTCAGCTCGAACGGCAGCGCGCTCACGAACGAGGTTGAGAGGGCACCCGGCGCGGGGAGCGGCCGCGCGCTGGCCTCCGCTTCGAACCTGGCCCGGCGGCGCAGGAGGCCGAGCTGGAGCAGGTGCAGCTCGTCGTAGGCCAGGCGCCTGCCGGCGAGACGAGCCTCGGCCTGGTCGCGGGGCTGGTGGCTCGCATGGACCGCGTCGCGCCGCAGGGGGAGGCCGCGGCGGGCCTTCACGCCGTCCGGGAGCGGGTCGACCTCGTCGCCGGCGTGCAGCAGGACGTCGGCCACGAGCTCGACCAGCCGCCGGCTCGACACGCGCTCGGACGCCGGATACACGGGAACGAGCCCCGACGTGTGCAGGGCCTCGCCCTCGTCGGCCGCCCGCTCGTGGCTCTTGACCACGATCTCGGCGCCGATGGTCGGGCGCCGCTCGCCGCGCAGCGAGAGCCGCATCCCCGGCTTCAGGTTCTTGGCCAGGTAGCGCTGGTTGAACCAGATGGCGACGCCCGGGCCGGACTCGTCGCGGATCGCCGCCTCGACGATGGCCAGGTTCCGCCGCCGCGTCGGTCGCAGCCGGACGCGCTCGACCGTGGCGACGACGGTCGCCTCCTCGCCGGGCCCGATCTCGGCCAGAAGCCGTCCGGAGCGGAAGTCCTCGTGCCTGAACGGCACGTGCTCGAGCAGGTCGCCGACGGTGGCGATGGGCCGCGGGCGGAGGGCCTCCAGGGCGTCCGCGAGCGCCCGGCGCGACGTCGCCGGCAGATCGAGGTGCTCGGGGCTCGGCGCCGACAGCGGCCGCGGGAAGCCCTCCTCGGGCGCGGGGGCGCCCGCGAACGCCCGCGTCATTCCTCGGCCAGCACGAGCATTCCGAGCGTCCCCGGCCCCCCGTGGGTGCCGACGACCGCTCCGATCTCGCACACGCGGTCGATGGAGGCGTCGGGCCGCCCGCGGTGCACGATCTCGCGCAGGCGCTCCAGGCCGGCGGCGTCGTCTGCGTGCGCCAGGCCGACCCGGGCCGGGCGCCCGTCGGGGGCCGCCGTTCGCAGGAACCGGTCGAACTCGCGCATCGCCGCCGAACGTCCGAACGCACGCTTGTAGGGCTCGATGCGGCCGCCTCGGAGCGTGAGCAGCGGCCGCACGCCGAGCGCGCCGCCGACGACCTCGGACGCGCGCCCGATCCGCCCTCCGCGGCGCAGGTACTCGAGCGTGTCGACGTAGATCAGCACCGAGACGCGCTCGCGGGCCGCCGTGAACCACGCCGTGACCTCGTCCATGTCCGTCCCTGCGTCGAGCAGGCGCTGCACGCCCTGCGCCAGGAGCACGGTGCCGGCCGAGACCGTGAGCCCGTCGAGCACGGTCACCCGGCCGCCGGCCTCCGGCGTGTCGGCCGCGATCCGGGCCGCCTGGCCCGACGCGGACACCTGCGACGACACCGGAAGGACGAGGATGTGGGCGAAGCCGGCCAGCTCCTCGTACGCGGAGGCGTACGCGCCGGGCGACGGCGCCGCCGTCGACGGGTGGGCGCCGCCGGCGCGCAGGCGGCCGTAGAACGCCGCCGCGTCGATGTCGACCCCGTCCCGGAACTGCTCGTCGCCGAAGCGGACGGTGAGCGGCACCGAGCGCCAGGTCGGCTGCTCGGCGGCGGGATCCGGCATGTCGGCCGTCGAGTCGAGCACGATCGCGGTGTTCTCGGCGGTCATGCGGGCGTCGCTCGAACGGCCTCCCGGGAGGGCGGTCAGGTGCCGCTCGCCGGCCAGCCGCCGCTCGCGCTCCTCCGTCTGGACGTGCATGTTGGCGATGGCGACCCGGTCGATCGCGCCCATGATCACGGCGGCCGAGATGGCCGCGCCCGGGTCATCGGTGTGGACGTGCACCTTGACGAGCGGCGCCTCGCCGACCACGAGAAGGCAGTCGCCCATCGCGAGCAGGGTCTGCTCGAGGCCCTCGCGGTCGATCCCGTCCCCCTCGACGAGAAACGCCGTGCAGTAGCGGTATCGCGACTGCTCGAGGTGCACCGCCTCGAGGCCGATCGGGCCCGCGATGGCGTCGATCGGTGCCTCGACCTCCTGGCCTCGGAGCCCGGCGAACGCGCCGCGCGCAAACTCGAGCAGGCCGGCGGCCCCGGCATCGACGACGCCGGCGTCGCGCAGCACGTCGAGCATCCCCTGCGTGCGGATGACCGACGCCTCGCCCTCGGCCAGGATCGCCGCCACGGCCTCCTCGAGCGGCCGGTCGGAGACCCGCTCCGCCGCGTCGGCCATCTCGCGGATGACGGTCAGCATGGTGCCCTCGATCGGGCTGCTGCACGGGCTTGTAGGCCGCGTCGGTCGCGGAGCGAAGCGCCTGGGCGAGCGTCTTCGAGTCGATGCCCCGGGACGCTCCGACGACCCCGGCGAAGCCGCCAACGATCTGGCTCAGGATGGCGCCGGAGTTCCCGCTGGCCCCGCGGAGCGCGGCCCGGGTCGCCGCCACGGCCAGCGCCGGCCGCGTGTCGGCCGGGTCGGCCTCGAGCCCGACTGCGAGCTCGCGCGCGGTCTCGGCCAGGTTCGTACCCGTGTCGCCGTCGGGAACCGGGTAGACGTTCAGATCGTTCAGGCGCCCGCGGCTCGACTCGACCGCGGCAGCGCCCCCCCTCGCCATCGCGAGGGCGATGCGGCGGGCCTCCGTCACGGCGTCCGCTTGACGCCCTGGATGTGGATCTGGAGCGACTGAACAGGCATCTGCGTGAGCTTCTCTACCTGATACTGCACCCTCGAGCGGACGTTTGCGGCGATGTCCGCCAGGTTCAGGCCGAACTCGACCACGACGTAGAGGTCGATCGAGAGCCCGCCGCCGTTCCGGCGGACGCTCACACCCTGGGTCAGGCGGTCGCGCGTCAAGAGGCGCGCCACGCCCTGCGTGAGGCTCGTGGCGGCCATCCCGACGACGCCGTAGCACTCGAGCACCGTCAGCCCGACGACGTGCGCGACGGCCTCGTTCGTCACCGTGACGGCCCCGCCCACGGCCGTCGCGCCGCGTGCGTGCGCATGCCCCATCCCAGGTTCAGACGCTCCGTCGCGGGCGGAGGTTGCGGACGTCGTGGGCGAACCCCATGGGCCTGGCCCCGGACGGGGCCGGTTCCGGTTGCTCGCGGCCATGGCACGCCAGCGTTAAGCAGGGGGCTCGTGGGGGAACCCTGGGCTCCCCCACGATCGCTATACTCCGCCGCCGTGTCCAGAGTATGCGTGATCTGTAGCAAGCACCCCGGTTCGGGCAACAACCGCAGCCACTCGATGGCCGCCACGAAGCGGCGTTTCGATGTGAACCTGCAGAAGATCCGCATCCTCGTCGACGGCGCACCGGTCCGCGCCTACGTCTGCACGCGCTGCCTCAAGAGCGGCCGGGTGCAGAAGGCCGTGTGACGGCGCTCCGGCGCTCCGACCTCGATCCCGATCCCCTGCGCCAGCTCGACCGCTGGCGGTCCGAGGCGGCCGAGGCCGGCGTCGACACGAGCGTCGTCGTCCTTGCGACCGCCGCCGCCGACGGTCAGCCGTCGGCGCGGATGGTGCTGGTCAAGGGCTTCGACGACGGCATCTTTCGGTTCTTCACGAACTACGAGAGCCGGAAGGCGGCCGAGCTCGCCGGGAACCCGCTCGCGGCGCTCCTCTTCCACTGGCCCGGCCGCCAGGTGCGGATCGAGGGCACGGTGGCCCGGCTCCCCGGCGCCGAGTCCGACGCCTACTTCGATTCGAGACCACCCGGCAGCCGCCTGAGCGCGGCGGTCTCGCCGCAGAGCCGCCCGGTGGAGTCACGCGCCGGCCTCGAGGAGGCCGTCGAGCGCATGCGCGAGCAGTACCCCGACGGCGCCGTCCCCCGCCCGGACACCTGGGGTGGCTACCGGCTCGACCCGCACACCTACGAGTTCTGGCAGCACGACCAGCACCGGATGCACGACCGCTTCCGCTACACGAGCGCGGACGGCGCCTGGGCTGTCGCGCGGCTCGGGCCCTGAAGCACGTCGCGAACGCCCCTGACCCGCGTCGCGAGCACCGATCGGGCGAGGCCGCAGTCAAGGCGGCAGTCGAGGGGCCGCGTCGTCCCGCTCGTCCGTGACGATTCGCCGCGCACGAGGCCCGGGTCGCGCCCGGTCGCGGCGGCGACCAGCTGCGCCAGCTCGTAGCGCGAGACGGCGTCGGAGCCGGCCACGTGCACCGGGCCTGCGAGCTCGAGGGACGCCAGCTCAATGACCGCCTCCGCCAGGTCGCCCACGTGGACGGGGCAGCGGATCTCGTCTGTGAAGAACGCCATGCTCGAGCGTCCCGTCGACGGCATCCATCGCGGCGCGCTCGATCGGCGACGGCGTCTCACCGCCGTAGATCAGCGACGTCCGTACGACGGCGGCTCCCGGATGGGCGCCCAGAACAGCCGCCTCGGCCGCGGCCTTCGAGCGACCGTAGTCCGTCACCGGGTCCGGCAGGTCGGACTCGACGTACGGCCGGCCCGCATCGCCCCCGAACACGACGTCGGTCGACATGTGCACCAGCCGGGCGCCGGCCGCCGCCGCGGCGGTCGCGACGTTGCGGGCGCCCTCGACGTTCGTCTCCCAGGCGCCGGCGCCGTCGCGGGCGTACGCGGTGTGGATGACGCACGCCGGGCCCACGGCCGCGATGAGCCTGGCGACGGCGGTCGCGTCGCGGACGTCGAGCCGGAGATCGCCCTCGGATCGGTGCACCGTGCCGACGGCCCCGCGGTGCCGGTGGAGGATCTCGCGGCCGAGGTACCCCGAACCACCCGTCACCAGGACGCGCATTGCCGGCCTACCGGCGGCTGCCGCGCGGCAGCGCGCGCAGGAGGCCCGCCATCTCGAGCGCAGCGTCGGCGGCGTCGGCGCCCTTGTTGCCGACCGCGCCGCCCGCACGATCGAGCGCCTGCTCCAGGGTGTCGCAGGTCAGGAGGCCGAAGCTGACCGGGACGCCGGTGTCGAGGGCCGCCTGGATCACACCGCGCGACGCCTCGCTGCACACGTAGTCGAAGTGCGGCGTGCCGCCGCGGATCACGCAGCCCAGCGCGACGACGGCCTGGTGGCTGCCGGCCTCCGCCAGTCGGCGGCACGCGAGCGGCAGCTCCCACGCCCCCGGCACGAGCACGACCGTGATGCGGTCGGCCCCGATCCCGCGCTCCTTGAGGCGCTCGACGGCGCCGTCCAGAAGCCGCTGGACGACCTCGGAGTTGTATCGGGACGCGACGACGGCGACGTCCTGGTCGGAGGCCCGGCCCTCGACCGCATGGCAGCCGTCGGGCAGCGTGAGCGTTCCCGGCCCGGCGTCGCTCACGTCTCGTCCAGCCGCAGGCCCTGGTGGCGGATGGTGTGGCCCATCCGCTCGCGCTTCGTCCGCAGGTAGCGCTCGTTCTCGACGGTCGGCTCCGCCTCGATCGGGAGCTGCTCCGAGATCACGAGCCCGTAGCCCTCGAGGCCGAGGATCTTCTTCGGGTTGTTCGTGAGGACGCGCAGCGACGTGAGCCCGAGGTCTGCCAGGATCTGATACCCGACGCCGTAGTCGCGCGAGTCGACGGGCAGACCGAGCGCCAGGTTGGCGTCGACGGTGTCGAGCCCCTGCTCCTGGAGCTCGTAGGCCCGGAGCTTGTTGAGAAGGCCGATGCCGCGGCCCTCCTGGGACAGATACAGGAGCACGCCGCGCCCCTCGGCCGCGATCTGCGCGATCGCGCTCTCGAGCTGGTCGCCGCAGTCGCAGCGGAGCGAGTGGAAGACGTCGCCCGTCAGGCACTCCGAGTGCACGCGCACGAGCACGTCGGGCACGCCGTCGACATCGCCCATCACGAGCGCGACGTGCTGCTGGCCGTCGATCATCGACCGGTAGCCGTATGCGACGAACTCCCCGTACCGGGTGGGCATCGCCGCCGCCGCGATCCGCTCGACGAGCTTCTCGTTCCGGCGCCGGTAGGCGACCAGGTCGGCGACGGTGATCATCGTGAGCCCGTGGCGGCCGCAGTACCCGACCAGGTCGTGCACCCGGGCCATGCTGCCGTCCTCATTCATGATCTCGCAGATGACGCCCGCCGGCTGGAGCCCCGCCAGCCGCGCGAGGTCGACCGACGCCTCGGTCTGGCCGGTGCGCTCGAGAACGCCGAACGGGCGTGCCCGGAGCGGGAACACGTGGCCGGGCTGGACGAGATCGCCGGGCTCGGCCTCGCGGTTGATCGCCACCTGGATGGTGTGGGCCCGGTCGGCGGCCGACACGCCGGTGGACACGCCCTCGCGCGCCTCGATCGAGACCGTGAACGCCGTGCCGAGCGGCGCCTCGTTGTGACGCGTCATCTGCTCGAGGCCCAGCTCCTCGATCCGCTCCGGCGTGAGCGAGAGGCAGATGATGCCGCGGCCGTGGCGTGGCCATGAAGTTGATCGCGTCGGGCGTGACGTGCTGGGCGGCCATCACGAGGTCGCCCTCGTTCTCGCGGTCCGGCGAGTCGACGACCACGACCATGCGGCCCTCGCGGATATCGGCGATCGCCTGCTCGATGGGGGCGAACGGCCACTCGCCGCCGAGCTCGGGATACGCGTCGAGATACTCTGCGCGGCTGCTCATCAGGTCGCCGCCGATCGTAGCAGAGCGCCTGGAAATGCCAGCTTTTCGACGTATTTCGCCAGCACGTCGGCCTCGAGGTTCACACGATCTCCGGGGCCGAGCCCGCCGAGCGTGGTCACGGCGAGGGTGTGCGGGACGAGCGAGACCGAGAAGCTCACGTCGTCGAGGCCGGTGATCGTGAGCCCCACCCCGGCGACGCACACCGAGCCCTTCTCGATCGCGTAGCCGCATGATCTCGGGGGGCGCCGAGAACGTGAAGTTCTGCGCCTCGCCCTCCGGCTCGATGCGGACGACCTCGCCGACGCCGTCCACGTGGCCCTGCACCCAGTGGCCGCCCATCCGGTCGCCCACGCGAAGGGCGGGCTCGAGGTTCACCCGATCGCCCGCCGACAGCGCTCCCAGCGTGGTCCGGCGCAGCGTCTCTGCGACCGCGTTGAACTCGAGCACCGGGCCGTCGTGCCGGGCCACCGTGAGACAGCAGCCGTCGACCGCCACCGAGTCGCCGATGCGTGCGCCGGCCGCGATCTCGGGCGCCTCGACCTGGAGGTCGACGCCGCCGTCGGACGGCTCGCACGCCCGGATCTTGCCTGACTCGATGACGATGCCCGTGAACATCTGGGGACTAGGGCTCCTGAAGCTCGAAAACCCTCAGCATATCCGGGCCGACGCGCCGCTCCTCCACCGCCGCCGGCAGCTCGACGTCGCGGGTGAAGAGGCCGGGGCCCGGGCCGACCTCGATGGGCGCGTGAAAGACCGCCAGACGATCCACGAGGCCCCGGTCGAGCAGGGCCGTGGCGACGGTCGCGCCTCCCTCGAGCAGGACCCACGCGATCCGGCGACGACCGAGCTCCGCGAAGGCCTCGACCGGATCGGCGCACGTGAGCACCTCGACATCCGGCGCCGACACCCCGCCGGCACCCGGAGCGCGGACGACGAGCACGGGCGCATCCGGCGAGGCGGTCTCGACGAGGCGCGAGCTCGCCGGCAGCCGGCCGCGGCGGTCGAGCACGACGCGCAGCGGCTGGCGCTCGGCCGGCGGATCGATGTCACGCGCGGTCAGGAGCGGGTCGTCGGCGATCGCGGTGCCGCTCCCGACCATCACAGCGCCGGCCTGGGCTCGCATCTCGTGCACGAGGGCGCGGCTCTCATCCGAGCTGATCCACCGGGGACCGTCGCCTGCCGCCGCAGTGCGGCCGTCGGCGCTGACCGCGGCCTTGTACGTCACATGGGGGCGGCCGTGGAGCGACAGCGTGAGCCACCCGGCGTTCGCACGCCGGACCCGGCGCTCCGCCGTCGCCGCCCGCCACGTCCACCGCCGACGCCGGCCTCGCGCAGGCGCGCGATCCCGGCGCCGTCGACCTTGTCGGTCGGGTCGACCATCGCGGTGACTACGCGGCTCGACCCGCGCGGCGATGAGCGCGTCGGCGCACGGCGGCGTGCGCCCGTGGTGGCTGCACGGCTCGAGGTTCGTGTAGACGGTGGCGTCCGCCGCATCGCCGGCGGCGCGGAGCGCGACGATCTCGGCATGAGGGCCCCCGGGGCGCTCGTGCCATCCCTCGCCGATCACCGTGCCGTCGCGCACGACGACGGCCCCGACGACGGGATTGGGAGCGGCCGTCCGCCGCCCGCGCTCGGCCAGCTCGAGACACCGGGCCAGATGTGCGCGGTCGGCGTCGGTCAGCGCCACGCGACGGCGCCCGCGCCGGCGACGACCTCGACGAGCTCGGCGTACGCCTCGGCAGGGCTTGTGGAGTCGAACACCGCCGAGCCCGCCACCAGGATGTTCGCCCCCGCCCGGTAGACGCCCGCGGCCGTCTCGGTTGCCACGCCGCCGTCCACCTCGACCGCCACCCCCTCGGCCGCCAGCTCGCGGATGCGCGGCAACCGGTCGAGCGTGGCCGGGATGAACGACTGCCCGCCCCAGCCCGGGTTGACGCTCATGCACAGAAGGACGTCGGCGTACTGCGCGGCCTCGGAGATCGCCTCGACGGGCGTTGCAGGGTTCAGGGTGAGGCCCGCGCGGCAGCCGAGCTCGTTGATCTGCTGGAGCGTGTAGTGCAGGTGTGGGCACGTCTCGACGTGCACGGTGATGCTGTCGGCCCCGGCGTCCGCGAACTGCGAGATGTGCCGCTCCGGCTGCTCGATCATCAGGTGCACGTCGGCGAAGGCGCCGCGGTCGTGGATGACGCCGGCGATGTCCGCCACCATCTTGGGCCCGAACGTGATCACCGGCACGAAATGGCCGTCCATGACGTCGATGTGGATGACCCGCGCACCGGCGTCGAGCACCTCCTCGACCTGCTCCCGGACGCGGCCGAAGTCCGCCGAGAGGATCGACGGCGCAACCTCGACGGTGGTGGGCCATGCGCGCATCGGCGCCACTGTAATGGATAGGGCGTCGGGCGCTCTCAACCAGGCCGCTGGACGGGCGATAGACACGTATAGGTGTCTTCCATCTCCTCGATCCCCCCTGCCCTGCTCGCCCTGCTGATCGCCGCCGGCGTGGCGTCGCTCGTCGCCACCGGCATCACGGCGTTCCGGCTCGAGCCGGGCCGCAACCGAACCGCGTGGACCCTCTGGGCGTGTGCATCCGCGGTCTTCGTGGCAGGGATGACGTTCGGCGCCCTTGCCCGCCTGGAGGGGTTCGACCACGCCGAGGGATCTGTCAACGCCTTCCTCGCGGTCTATGCGGCGCTGGCCGCCGTCGGGATCGCCGCCCGGCTCCCCGCCCGGGCCATCGTCGCTCGCCATCTCGTCCTCGACGGCGCGCCGCTCGTGCTCGCGGTCGTGGCGGTCGCCTCGCTGACGTTCGGCGGGCTGATCGACGACTCGCTCGCCGATTTCACGAACCACGTCGTGGCGCCGGCGATGGACACGATCCTCATCGCGATCTCGCTTCAGGGCCTGCGGTACATCGGGCCGCGCACCACGGTGACGGCGCAGCTCGTGAGCTACGGCCTGCTGCTGACGGCGCTCGCGGGCGGCAGCACGGCGTTCCTCGCTGATCCGGCGGCGTACTCGGTGCCGCGGGCGATCATCTGGATCGTGGGGCTCGGAGCGGTGACCGCGGGAGCGACCCTGAGAGCGCACGCACCCGCCCAGAGCCCGCGGTACGTGCCGCGGGCCGACCCGATCACCGGCTGGTCGTGGGCCGCGATCCTCGGCGTCGCCACGCTCCTCCTCATCGTGATCTTCTACACGGGCCCCGAGGACGACTTCCGCCGGGCCGCCGCCATGATCGCGTTCCTGTGCTTCGCAGCCCGGTCGATGATCGCCCGCCGCGACGGAGCACGGCTCATGTCCGACCTGCGTGCCGCCGAGAGCCGCTTCCGGACGCTCGTCGAGCAGATCCCGCTCGCGATCTACACCGACGCCCTCGACGAGACGAGCACGACCCAGTACATCAGCCCGGCCATCCAGCAGCTCGTGGGGTACACGCCGGACGAGATCAGGGGGAACGTGGACTGGTTCCCGCAGGCGCTCCACCCCGATGACCGCGAGTGGGTGCTGTCGGCGATGAACGAGTGGCACGCGAGCGGCGAGCCCTGGGAGCACGAGTTCCGGCTCATCGCCAAGGACGGCAGCGTCCACTGGGTGCGCGACCGGGCCGTCGTCGTCCACGACGAGCATGGCCAGCCGCTCCAGGCTCAGGGATATATGCAGGACGTGACCGCCCGGAAGCGCGCCGAGGCCGGCCTGCGCGAGTCCGAGCGCCGCTACCGGGACACGCTCGAGGGCGTGAACCTGCTCACGCTCTCGCTGAACAACGCTGGCGTCGTGACGTTCTGCAACGACCACGTCTGCGAGGTGACGGGGTGGCCGCGCGAGGAGCTCCTCGGACGGGACTGGTACGAGACGGTCGGCCCCGTCGACCGCCAGGCGCAGTTCCTCGAGTCGGTGCGCAACAACGATCTCGAGGACGGCTCGGAGGAGCGGCTGCGCACGCGGACGGGCGGCGACAAGGTGATCCTCTGGTGGGACACCGTGAGCCGCGACGAGAACGGGGCGATCGTCGGCGTGAACAGCATCGGCCAGGACATCACCGAGCGCCGCCACGCCGAGGAGCGGCTCGCATTCCTCCGCCACCACGACGAGCTCACCGGCCTCCCCAACAGGACGCTCTTCACGGAGCGGCTCGGCGAGGCGATCACGCACGCCGGCGAGCGCGACCGAGCCGTCGGCGTCGTCTTCGTGAACCTCGAGAACTTCCGGGTCGTGAACGACGCCTACGGCCACGCCGTCGGCGACGCAGTGCTGTGCCAGTTCGCCGACCGGCTTCGCGACGCCGCAAGCGCCACGACGCTGATCGCACGCCACGGCGGCGACGAGTTCATCGTGCTCCTGGCGGACATGCACGACGACGCGGCCTCGACGACCCACGCACACCCGGCCGACGTCGCCCAGATGGCATCGGTCATCGGCGGCCGTGTACGTCGCGTCCTCGAGCGGCCGTTCGTGCACGGCGGGCACGAGCTCTACCTGAGCGCCCGTACCGGCACCGCCGTCTATCCGGCCGACGCGGACGGCGTCGACGATCTGCTGAAGACCGCCCACGTGGACGCCTACCGGACCACGACCGTCGCGCTCCACGGGCACCGCGCGGCCGGCGACGACCTCGCACCCCGGGACGAGCTCGAGCTGATCGCCCGGATGCATCACGCGATCGAGCGGCGCGAGTTCGTGCTGCACTACCAGCCCGTCGTCGACCTCCCGTCCGGCGCGGTCACGGCCGTCGAGGCGCTGATCCGCTGGCAGCCGCCGGACGACGCCCTCGTCCCGCCGAACCGGTTCATCCCGCTGGCCGAGCGCACCGGGCTGATCGCGCCCATCACCGACTGGGTCATCCGCGAGGTCTGCGCCCAGACCGCAAGCTGGCGACGGCGCGGCATCGAGCTCGACGTCGGCTTCAACTTCCCCGTCGGCCTGTGGGACCGCCCGACGCTCCTCAACATGCTGGCCGTGATGCGCGAGCACGGCCTCGCGCCCGGCGACCTCATCATCGAGGTGACGGAGTCGGCGGTCGTGAGCGATGCGGAGCGATCGTCCGGCGCCATCGACGTCGTCCGCGAGAACGGCATGCGGCTCGCGATCGACGACTTCGGCACCGGCTACTCGTCGCTCTCCCGCCTTGCCGAGCTGCCCGCCTCCGTGCTCAAGATCGACCGCTCGTTCGTGAGAGGGCTCCCGGACGACCCGGGGGCCGCCGCGCTCGTGCGGACCATCATCCAGCTCGCCCACGGCATCGGAATGGGGGCGCTTCCTGAGGGGATCGAGACGGACGCCCAGCGCCGGTTCCTGGCCGACCTCGGGTGCACCCAGGGGCAGGGCTTCCTGTTCTCACGGCCGGTCCCGGCGGACGAGATCGAGGCCATGCTCGAGGCCGAGCGCCGCGCCGCCTGACGGCTCAGCCTTCGAGAGCCGCCACGTAGAACCCGTCGGTGCGGTCGCGATGCGGCAGCGTCTGGCGGCCGCCCGGGAGCACTCCCTCAGCTTCGGCGCGGCGGATGGTGCACACCGAGTAGACGAGCCGGCCACCCGGGGCGAGGAGCGTCTGCGCGTGGGCCAGCATCCGCCTCTGCGCCTCGGCCATCGCCTCGGCCGCAGCCTCGTCGCAGCGCCAGCGGGCGTCCGGCCGGGCCGCCAGCACGCCCAGCCCGGAGCACGGAGGGTCGAGCAGGACGCGGTCGAATCCGCCGTCGGCGAACGCGAGCACGTCGGCGGTCACGACGCGTGCGCAGGACGCCCCGAACCGGTCGAGCGTCGCGGCCAGCGCGCGGGCCCGCCCCGCGTGACGCTCGACGCAGACGAGCTCGCCGCGGTCGTCCATGAGCGCGGCCAGCTGACCCGCCTTCCCGCCGGGCGCTGCACACAGGTCGAGCACGCGCATACCCGGCTCGGGCGCGAGCAGACGGGCGGGAAGCATCGCCCCCCGCGACTGCGGCCAGATGATGCCGGCGCCGAGCTCGGGGCTGGCGGAGACGTCGAAGGGCCCGTCGATGACGATCGCCTCGGGCAGCTCGGGGTCGCCGTGCACAGGCACGCCGAGATCGACCGCCTCGGCGCGAAGCGTGTTCAGGCGCACCGAAAGCTCGGGCGGCTCGTTCTGGGCGACCATCACCTCCTCGGCATCCTGTGGGCCGAGCATCTCCTCCCACTCGCGCGCGACCCAATCCGGGTACGAGTGCCGGAGGGGGACCGGGAGCCCCGCGACCCAGTCCTCCCCGGCGGCGGCGATCCGGCGCAGCACGGCGTTTGCAAGCCCCGCCGTGTGGTGGCCCGCCACGCGCTTGCAGAGCTCGACGGTCTCGTTCACGGCCGCGTGCGGCGGCACCCCCCTCGCGAAGAGCAGCTGATAGGCGCCGGTGCGGAGGGCGGCCCGGAGCGTCGGCTGGAGCTCCGCGGCCGGCCGGTTCGCAAGCGTCTCCATGGCGTGGTCGAGCGTCCGCACGCGCTGCACCGTCCCGAACGCCAGTCGCATCGCCAGGCGCCGGTCGCGATCGTCGAGCTCGGCGCGCTCGGCCTCGGCGCGGAACGCCCGGTCGGTGTAGGCGTCCTCCTCAAAGGTGCGCCGGACGACCTCGCAGGCCACGGCGCGCGCGCTCATGCCGCTCGCTCCGGCGCCTGTCGCAGGCCGCGCAGGTAGTCGGCGACGGCCATCCTTCGCCGCCCGGCCGGCTGCACCTCGAGCACCTCCAGGAGCCCCTCGGAGCACGCGATCTGAAGCGGCGGTGCGATCGCCCCCGGGTCGCCGCCGCCCGGAGCCGCCCGGGCCCGCCAGACCGTCACAGGCTCGCCGTCCACCTCGCAGCGCGCGCCGATGTGCGGCGAGAGCGCTCGCACGAGGTTGGCGGCGTCGGTGGCCGTTCCCGCCCAGTCGAGCCGACGGTCGGCGGCCTCGATCTTGTGCGCGTAGGTGATACCCGTGTCGGACTGCTCGACGCCGGTCGTCTCGCCCCGGACTGCCGCTGCCAGGAGCGGCACGCCGAGCTCGAGCGCCCGCGCCGCGCACGGCTCCGGCATCGTCGCCGCTCTCCGATCTCGAATCGTGCGCACCCGTGCACCGGTCCGGCGTCCAGCTCGGCGGTGAGATCGATGACGCAGACGCCGGTCTCGGCGTCGCCGGCCATCAGCGCCCGCTCGACCGGAGCCGCGCCGCGCCAGCGCGGCAGGAGGGACGGGTGGAGGTTGTAGAGCGGGTACGCGCCGAGCAGTGGCGGGCGCACCATCTGGCCGAATGCCACGACCGCGCCGACCTCCGCGTCCACCGGCTCGGCCGAGGCGGCCGGCGTCTGGACGAGGCGGAGGCCGAGCTCCCGTGCGGCCTCCGCGACCGGGGGCGACTGCTCCCGGCGCCCGCGGCCGGACGGGCGGTCGGGCTGCGTGACGACTCGGACGACGTCGACTCCCGGCTCCCCGACAAGGCGGCGCAGGACGTCGGCCCCGAATGCCGATGTCCCCAGGAAGACGGTTCGGGGCATGTCTACGCCCGCAGGCGCAGGTCTCGCAACGCGGCCTTGCGGTCGTCCTTGCCCGCCCGGTCGACGATGAGCACGCCGTCGAGGTGGTCGATCTCGTGCTGGATGACGCGCGCCTCCAGGCCCTCCGCATCCACCTCGACCGGCTCGCCGTCGGCGTCGATCCCGGCGACGACGACGCGCACATGGCGCTCGACCGGCACCTGGAGGTCGCCGCCCAGGAGCGAGAGACAGCCCTCGGTGTCGGCCTCGGTCTCGTCCGAGCGCTCGCGGAACTCGGGGTTGATCAGAGCGCGCACCTCGCCGTCGGACGAGACGCGGTACACGAAGATGCGGCGGAGCACCCCGAGCTGGGGCGCGGCGAGACCGACGCCGTGCGACTGGCGCATCACCTCGATCATCCGCTCGACCAACCGCTTGACGTCGCCGTTCACGTCCTCGACCGCATCCGCGCGGACGCGGAGCACCGGGTCGGGATACTGGCGGACGAGCATCATCGCCGCGGCGTGATGGGCGCGGCGCTCCTCGTCGCTCGTGGTCGTCTCGACCTGTCCCTCGGCGATGTCCTGGTCTTCCATCGCCATCATGCGCTCGCGAGATCGGCGGCCGGCCCGACGGTCGCATAGCCATCGGCGAGCGCGGCAAGGAATGCGGCGTGCACGTCGGGCGCGGCGATCGCGCGGCCGCCGAACTCGAGCGCCATGGTTGCGCAGGCGTCGTGGGCCACGGACACGTCATACCCGAGATCGACGGCTGCGCGAACGGTGGCATCCACGCACATGCACGTCATCATGCCGCACACGACGAGCTCGTTCGACGCCGGCGTCCTTGAGCGATTGGTCGAGCGACGTCTCGAGGAACGCGTTCGGGAAGGCCTTCTCCACGACGGCCTCACCGGGCTCCGGCGAAACGGCCTGGTGGATCTCTCCGCCCGGCGTCCCCGGACGCAGGTAGAGCGCGTCGGGCGCGTCCCACACGTGCCGCACGTGCATCACCGGCTCGCCGGACGCGCGGAAGGCGTCGAGCAGCGTTCGGGCCTGCTCCGCGGCGGCCTCCGGGCCGTCCAGCGGGTTGCCGCCGCCCGGGAAGTAATCGTTCTGGATGTCGACGACGACGAGTGCGCGAGCCATGACCTGGAAGGCTACCGGGTCACGAGAGCGACTGCGGATCTACGTCGACGACGGCCGTGGCAGAGGCACGGCGCAGGTCGCCGGCGAGGTCGCGGACGACCCCGCGCAGCACGCCCGCCGCCCGGAGCGGCTGCTCGGTCTTGATCAGGATGTGGCTCCGCCACCGGTCGCGCAGCCGGAAGAGCGGGGCCGGGCCGAGCATGACGTCACCGGCGAGCGCCGGCTCCACCGCCGCACGGACGGCGGCTGCGACGCCCTCGGCGACGTCTCCGGAGGGCGCCGCCGCGAGCACCCTGACCAGCCGCCGGAAGGGCGGATAGCCGAGCTCGCGGCGCCGCTCGAGCTCCCCCTCCAGGAACTCGGGAACCGCGTGCCTGGCTGCGAGCACGACCGCCCGGAGCTCGGGATCCCACGCCTGCACGATCACCCGCCCACGCGGGTCGCCCGGGCGCCCCGGCCGCCCCGAGAGCTGGGTGAGGAGGGCGAAGGCCCGCTCCTCGGCGCGGAAATCGGGCACCGCCAGCGCCTGATCCGCGTCGATGACGGCCGCGAGCTTCACGCCGGGGACGTCGTGGCCCTTGGCGACGAGCTGCGTGCCGACCAGCACCGCTGCCTCTGCGCGCCGGAACCGGCGCAGGGTGGCCTCCGGCTCACCGGGCCGGGCGGCCACGTCCGCGTCGAGCCGCACGACCTCGAGTCGCGGGAAGCGCTGCACGAGGTCGGCCTCGACGCGCGTCGTGCCTGCTCCGATCTGGGCCAGGTCGACCGACCCGCACGTCGGGCACGCCCGCGGCATCGGCTCGGACGCACCGCAGTGGTGGCAGCGCAGGCGGCGGCCGTGCAGCGTCAGCGCGACGTCGCAGCGGCTGCACCGCCACGTCCGTGCGCATGTCCGGCAGTGGACGGCCGCGGCGGCGCCCCGCCGGTTCTGGAGCACGATCGCGCGGCCGCCCTCGTCCTCGATCTCGCCGAGCGCGTCGAGGAGCGGGCGCGTCAGCGGGTAGCCGCCGTCGAGGCGCAGGTCGACGATGTCGACCCGCGGCAGGCGACCGCCCACACGAGCAGGCAGGCTGAGCCGGCGCGTGACGCCGTGCCAGATCTCGGGGCGCGGGGTCGCGCTCCCGTAGACGGTCACCGCACCCTCGAGGCGGGCGCGCTTGGCCGCCACCCGGCGGGCGTCGTAGCGGGGATCGGCCTCGTGCTTGTACGAGGCGTCGTGCTCCTCGTCGACGACGACCACCCCCAGGTCGGGCACGGCGGCAAAGACGGCCGACCGGGCTCCCACGACGACGCGCGCCTCGCGGGCGGCGATGCGGCGGTGCTCGGAGCCGCGGCGTCCGGCGCTGAGACCGCTGTGCAGCACGGCCACCGTGCCGCCGAACCGCGCGGTGAACCGCGACGCGACCTGCGGCGTGAGTGCGATCTCGGGAACGAGCACGATCGCGCCGCGGCCGAGCTCGAGCGCGCGCTCGATCAGGCGCAGATAGACCTCGGTCTTGCCCGACCCCGTCACGCCGTGGACGAGGACATCTCCCCCGCCGCTCTCCAGCACCTCGACGCACGCCGCGACGGCCGCCTCCTGGGCCGCGGTGAGCTCGACGCGGACGTCCGTCCGGGGCGCGGGCGGCATGGCCTCGAGGGCCACGAGGCCGCGGTCCCGCATCCGCCGAACGGTCTCCCGGGTCGTCCCGGCCGCCGCGACCAGGTCGGCCAGCGGCACCGGCGCCAGCCCGGCGTGCGCCAGGATCTCGGCCTGGCGCGCGGTCGCTCCCTCGCCGCTCAGCACGCGCACCCAGGGGTCAGGCGGGCGGGCCTCGGCGGCGGGCGGGGTCACCAGCGCGAGCGCCCGGGCGAGGGTCGAGGCGTACGTTGCGGCGATCCACTCGGCGAGCTCGAGCAGGCGGACGGGCACATCGCCGACGACATCCACCAGCGGCTTCAGGGCCGACACGTCGCCCGCACCGGGGAGCGCGGTCACGACGCCGCGGACGCGCCGGGTGCCGAGCTCGACCTCGACCACCGAGCCGCGGCTGACCCGGCCGTCGAGCTCCGCCGGGACCGCGTAGTCGAACGCCCGGTCGACAGCCCGTGCGGTCACGAGCGGGACGACGGACGCGACCGGACTGGTGTCAGACGCGGACGGGCTCACCCAGGCCGCACGCGGCGCGCAGCTCCGCGACGCGGTCCGTGCGCTCCCAGGGGAAGTCCTCGTCGATGCGGCCGAAATGGCCGCCGGCGGCCGTGCGCTGGTAGATCGGCCGGAGCAGGTCGAGCTCGCGGATGATCGCGGCCGGGCGCAGGTCGAAGGTCGACGCGACCGCGCTCTCGATCGTCTCGCGCGGCACCGTCTCGGTGTCGAAGGTCTCGACGCCGACCGAGACCGGGTGGGCGACGCCGATGGCGTAGGCGACCTGCACCTCCGCGCGCGCCGCCAGGCCCGCCGCCACGATGTTCTTCGCCACCCAGCGCATGGCATACGAGCCCGACCGGTCGACCTTGGACGGATCCTTGCCCGAGAAGGCGCCGCCGCCGTGCCGGGCGGATCCGCCGTAGGTGTCGACGATGATCTTGCGGCCCGTGACGCCGGTGTCGCCCATCGGGCCGCCCGTCACGAACCGCCCTGTGGGATTGACGAGCAGGAAATCAGGCTCGGCCAGGCGGGCCTGGGGACACAGCTCCTCCGGCATGACCCCGGGAAGCACATGCTCGAGCAGGCCGCGGCGGATCGTCGCCTCGTCCACGTCGGGATCGTGCTGGGTCGAGACGAGCAGCCGCTCCACCGCGACGGGCGTCGAGCCGTCCCTCGGACTGCCGGTAGCGCACGGTGACCTGCGACTTGCCGTCGGGCCGGAGGAACGCCAGGGTGCCGTCCTTGCGCACCTCGGCCATCCGCCGGCCGATGCGGTGCGCGAGCATGATCGGGAGCGGCATCAGCTCCGGGGTCTCGTCGCAGGCGTAGCCGAACATCATGCCCTGGTCGCCCGCTCCCTGGCCGTCGACGTCGCCGTCGGCCTGGTGGCGCTGCTCCTCGTACGAGGAGGCGATGCCCATCCGGATGTCAGGGGACTGCTCGTCGATCGCGACGACGACGCCGCACGTCAGGAAGTCGAACCCGAACGCCGCATCGGTGTAGCCGATGTCGCGCACCGTGTTGCGGACGACTCTCGGGATGTCGACGTAGGCGTCGGTGGTGATCTCGCCCGCGACGACGACGAGGCCGGTCGTGACCAGCACCTCGCACGCGACCATCGCCCCCGTGTCGCGGCGCAGGACCTCGTCGAGCACGCCGTCGGAGATCTGGTCGGCGACCTTGTCGGGATGGCCCTCCGTCACCGATTCGGACGTGAACAGGAACTCGCGGGGCCCGGCGGTCGACATCCGCCGGATCGTAGTGGAAACGTCCGTCGCGCTCGGCTGGCCGGTACCCCGGGGTCAGACCCCTACACACATTCGCGCGTGGTTCGGCGCGGATCCGCGACGTGACGACCGCGCATCGGCACACGTGACCCATGGGGCCGAGCCCCGGTGGTTGTTCACTCCTCCACAGGCTCGCGCGCCATGAGGCCGGCCAGGGCGGTCAGCGGGGCCACGCCGCCGAACGCGACCTCGCACACCGCCTCGGTGATCGGAAGCTCGATCCCCCGCTCGCGCGCCACGTCGCGGACGACGGGCGCGGCCGTCAGCCCCTCGGCGACCTCGCCGATCTCCTGCTCGATCCACTGCGTCGGAACGCCGGTCGCGAGCATCTCGCCAGCCTTTCGGTTGCGCGAGTGGACGGAGGTGCACGTCGCCACCAGATCGCCCATGCCGGCCATGCCCATGTAGGTGCGCGGCTGCGCCCCGAACGCCTCGCCCAGGCGCGACATCTCGGCCATCCCCCGGGTGATGATCGCCGCCTTGGCGTTGTCGCCGTAGCCGAGCCCGTCCGACACGCCCGCGGCGATCGCGATCACGTTCTTGGACGCGGCGCACAGCTCGACGCCCGCGACGTCGCTGGACGCGTAGACGCGCATCGTCCGGCCGGACAGCTCCCGCTGAAGCATCCGCGCCAGCTCGGCGTTCTCGCTCGCCACCACCGACGCGGTTGGCTGGTCGCGCGCCACCTCCTCGGCGTGGTTCGGTCCCGAGAGCACCGCCACCCGATCGGCCCCCGCGAGCTCGCCGAGGATCTGCGACAGCCGCCGTCCGCTGGCCGGGTCGAGCCCCTTGGTCATCGAGAGGAGCGCCGGCCCGCCGCCGGCCCGCGGCACGACCTCGGCCGCCACCGCCGCGAACGCGCGGCTTGGCACGGCGATCGCCACCAGGTCGGCCTGCGACAGATCGGCGTCGGCGAGCGCAGTGGCTCCCAGACCTTCGGGCAGCTCGACGTCGAACAGATGGCGCGGGTTCCGGCGGTGACGCACGATCGCCTCGGCCTGGGCGGCGTCGCGGCAGATGAGCGTCGGCTCATGGCCCTGGAGGACGAGGAGCCGGGCGAACGCGGTGCCCCAGCTTCCGCAGCCGACGACCGACACCCTCATGAGCGGCTCTTGAAGTCGATGATCACGGGACACCCCTCCAGGCCCAGCCGCCGGCGGATCTGGTTCTCGACGAAGTAGGCGTAGTCACGTGTGACCAGCGCCCTGTCCGAGACGACGATACGAAACCGCGGAGGGCGCGTGCGGTACTGCGTGGCGTAGAGGACGTTCAGGCGGCGCCGGCCCTGGCGGGGCGTCTCGCGGGCCGCGCCGATCTCGGCCATCGCGCGGTTCAGCGCGCCCGTACCGACGCGCGACGTGTAGCGCTCGAAGAGCTCCTCCACCGCGTCGAGCATGCGGTCGACATGCCGTCCGGTCAGCGCCGATGTCGTCACGATGGCCGGCCGCTGGCGCAGCTTCGTCTGGAGCCGCTCGGCGACGTCGTCGATCTCGACCGTCGTGATGTCCCACTTGGACAGGATGACCAGCGTCCCGCAGCCGGCCTTGCGGGCCTCGTCGGCCACGGACAGGTCGCCCTCGGCGGGGCCCTCCGACGAGTCGATCAGGACGAGCGCGATGTCCGCGCGCTGGGCGGCTTCGAGCGCCCGCACCTCGCTCCAGTACTCGATCCCCTGCCGGTGGCGCCGCTTGCGGCGAAGGCCGGCGGTGTCGATGAGGCGAAACCGCCTCTCCCCCCGTTCGAACGTCGTGTCGATCGCATCGCGCGTCGTCCCCGGCGTCGGCGCGACGATGACGCGGGGGCGGCCGAGGATCGCGTTCACGAGCGACGATTTGCCGACGTTGGGCCGGCCGAGGATCGCGACGCGGATCTCGTCGTCGGCCGCAGAGGCGTCATCCTCCAGCTCGCCGTCGCCGTCGAGCGCGGGCAGCCGCTCGACGACCGCGTCGAGCAGGTCGCCGGCGCCGCGTCCGTGGAGCGCCGAGACGGCGATCGGGTCGCCCAGGCCGAGCTGGTGAAGCTCGAGGGCTCCCGCCTCGTGAGCGGCGTCGTCGACCTTGTTCGCGAGAACGAGCACGGGGCGCCGGGAGCGTCGCAGGATGTCGGCCAGCTCCTCGTCGCCCGCCACCAGCCCGGCGCGGGCGTCGATCACGAGGAGCACGAGGTCGGCCTCCTCGACGGCCTGCCGGGCCTGGTCGGCGACCTGCGCCTGCATGTGGGACGGGTCGCCGGCGTCGACGCCTCCGGTGTCGACGAGGACGAACTCGCGCCCGTTCCAGTCGCACGGCACCTCGTTGCGGTCGCGCGTCACGCCCGGGGTCTCGTCGACGACCGCCTTCCGCGACCCGCTCAGGCGGTTCACCAGCGTCGACTTCCCGGCGTTCGGGTACCCGACCACCGCCACCATGGGCAGGCGCGCGCTCACCCGGCCAGCTCGTACAGGCGCCGGATCTCGGCCATCAGCTCATCGGCGGTCTCGCGGTAGGCGTCGCCAGGCCGCCTGTCGCCGCGCTCGTAGACCCGGGGCTCGCCGAAGGCGATCGCGATGCGCCTGCCCGGGCGCCAGCTCCCGGTACCCCGGATCGCCGCCGGGATGACGGGAGCCGTCTCGACGACCGCACACCGCCCCGCGCCGGCCTTGGCGCCGTCGAGCTCGGCCTGGCGGTGGCCCTGGATGAAGATCCCCACCGTCCCGCCGGCCTCGAGGGTCTCGTGCACGCTCCGCAGAGCGTCGCGATCGGCCTCGCCTCGCCGGACGGCGAACGCACCGCCCCATCTGAGGAGCCAGGCCAGCGCGATGTGGTCGTACAGCTCGCGCTTGGCCATGTAGCGGATGGTGCGCGGCTGTGACACGCCGAGCGCCGGGATGTCCCACCAGGACTCGTGGTTCGACACGATCAGCACCGGCCCGGTGGCCGGGATGTTCCGCCGACCGATGACGCGCGGGCGCAGGAGCACCCGGGCGAGCAGCCCTGCGGTGCGCCGCAGGATCCACCAGGCCCGGTCGTAGCGGGCCAGGTCGGCCGCCATCGTCACGTCGGCACCTCGCGCACCAGGTCGAGCACCTGCTCGATCACCCGCTCGGCATCGAGGCCGGTCGTGTCGAGCGTGTGCGCGTCGGGGGCCGGAGCGAGCTGGGCCGCATCACGGCGGTCGCGCTCGGCGATCGCGACCTCGACGTCGGCCGCGGGGATCCCGAGCTCCGAGGCCCGGCGGCGGGCCCGCTCGGCCACAGAGGCCGTGAGGTAGATCTTGACCTCGGCGTCGGGGCACACTCGCGTCCCGGTATCGCGCCCCTCGAGCACCGCGTCTCGGGCGAGCTCGCGCTGGCGCGCGCGCATCCGCTCGCGGACGGGCTCATGGCGCGAGACGGCGCTCACGTTGGCCGAGATCCGCTCCGAGCGCAGGTCGACCGGAGCGGCGGTGCCCGTACCGACCAGCGCGGCGAGGGCGGCCGCGTCGTCGAGGTCGACGCCGCGCTCGAGCGCCACCGCCGTCAGCTCGCGATACATCTCGCCCGTGTCGACGTGCCGGTAGCCGAGCCGCTCCGCCACCGCGCGCGCCACGGTGCTCTTGCCGGCGCCGGCCGGGCCGTCGATGGTCACCACCACGGCGTCAGGCGCTGACCGCCGCGAGGCGGTCCGCGAAGTCGGGGAAGCTCACGCCGAGGACGTCGGCGCCGTGCACCTCGACGCCCTCCTGCGAGCACACACCGGCCACCGCTCCGAGCATCGCGACCCGGTGGTCGCCGGCCGCATCCACGTTCCCGCCGCGAAGCCGGGTCGGCACGCCGCGGATGCGGAAGCCGTCGTCGAGCGGCTCGACGTGGCCGCCGACGGCGTTCAGGGCGGCCGCCGTCGCCGCGATCCTGTCCGACTCCTTGAAACGCAGCTCGCCGGCGCCGCGGATCGTCGTGACGCCGTGGGCGAAGCACGCGAGCAGGGCCACGAGCGGCAGCTCGTCGACCAGGAGCGGGACGAGCTCGGGCTCGACGTCCGCGGCCACCAGCTCCGCCGGCCGAACCTCGATGTCGGCGACCGGCTCGCCGCTCGCGAGCCTCCGCCGGAACACGCCCACCCGCGCCCCCATCCGCTCCATCACGGTCAGGAGCCCTGTCCTGGTCGGGTTCACGCCGACATCGCGAAGGGTCAGGTTCGAGCCCGCGAGCGCGGTGGCGGCGACGATGAACGGCGCGGCCGACGAGAAGTCCCCGGGCACGTCAACGTCACCGAGGTGGAGCTCCTGGACCGGCGACACCGCCACCCGGCCCTGCCCTCGGTCGACCGGCACGCCGGCCGCCCGCAGGATCCGCTCGGTGTGATCGCGGGTCGGGATCGGCTCGCGCACCTCCGTCACGCCGCGATCGGTGTAGAGGCCGGCCAGGAGCACACACGATTTGACCTGGGCCGACGCCACGGGGAGCTCGTACGAGATGGCGTCGGTCCGGCCCGTCGCCGTGACGCGGATCGGCGGGCGTCCGTCGGTCGTCTCGATGTCGACGCCCATCCGGCGCAACGGATCGGCGATCCGCTCCATCGGCCGGGAACGGATGCTGGCGTCGCCCGTCAGCTCGAACGTCCCCGCCTGGCCGGCGAGAATGCCGGGCAGGAGCCGTATGAGCGTCCCGGCGTTTCCGACGTCGACCGGCTCGGCGGGGGCCTGGAGCCCGCGCAGGCCGACGCCGTGCACAACCAGCTCGGTCTCGCCGGTCCGCTCGACCTCGACGCCGAGCGCCCGGACGGCCTCGACCGTCGAGAGCGTGTCGGCCGAGGCGCCGAACCCCCGGACGTGCACCGATCCCGACGAGATCGCCCCGACCAGCACCGCCCGGTGGCTGACCGACTTGTCGCCCGGCACGGCGAGCTCGCCGGTGAGCCCTCCGGCCGGCCCGATGCGGAGCCCCTCGTCGCTCATGCCTCGACCGCCGGCGTCGCGACCGCGCCGTAGCCCTGGGCGTCGAGCAGGTCGACGGCGCGGCGGGCCTCGCCCTCTCCGGCGACGACGATGACCGCCGTGCCGCCCGCGTCCGCCGACATGTGGTGGAGCTCGAAGTCCTCGATGTTGATGCCCTCGGCGCCCAGGGCCTGCGTGATCCCGGACAGCACGCCGGGGCGGTCGAGCACCCGGACACGGACGCGATAGAGCTCCTCGGGCACCGCCTCGTAGGCCGCCTCGAGCAGGCGCCGGCGGTTGCCGGCCGCCTCGCCGATCCAGCGGGCGAGGAACCCCGCATCCTCGCGCTCGAGCGCGCGGGCCAGCTCCTCGACCCGGCGGCCGTGCTCGCGCAGGCCGTCGAGCAGGGCCCCGCGGTTGTCGAGGAAGATGTCGACCCAGATCCGCGGGTTTGCGCCGGCCACCCGGGTCATGTCGCGGAACGAGCCGCCGACGGCGCCGAGCGGGTCATGGCCGTCGACCCGGCCGGCGCCGGCCTGGTTTGCGAGGACGTTCGCGACCGCGTGCGGCAGATGGCTCGTGATCGCCACCAGGCGGTCGTGGGCACCCGGGTCGATCGCGACGGGACGTGCGCCGAGGCCGGCGACGAGGCCGTGCACGGTGCGGTGATGGGCGGGGTCGGTGGCCGCGACGGGAGTGAGAAACCAGGTCGCGCCCTGGAAGAGGTCTCCCCGCGCGTTCGCGACCCCCCGAGCCTCGGAGCCGCACACCGGATGGCCGCCCACAAACCGCGGCGTCGACCCGACCGCCGCGACCAGGCGCGACTTCGTCGAGCCGACATCGGTGACCGCGCACCGCTCGCCGGTCGCCGCGATGACCTGCTCGACCAGCGCCGGCAGGTGGACGACGGGGCCGCACACGACCGCGACGTCGACGTCGGAAACCGCGTCCTCGAGCGTGTCCGCGACCCGAGCCGCCGCCCCGCGCTCGAGGCCGACGCGGCACGCGTCCGGATCGGGATCGAAGGCCGACACCTCGTCCCCGCGGCCCGCGGCCGCGAGCCCGATCGACCCGCCGATGAGGCCGAGCCCGACGATCCCCACGCGCATCGGTTACCCCTCCCGAGCGGCCGTGTCGTGCGCCGCCCGCATGAGCTCGGCGAGGCGGAACGCCAGGTCGAGCGACTGGCGCGCGTTCAGGCGCGGATCGCACAGCGTGCGGTAGCGCACCGAGAGCTGATCCTCGCGCACCTCCTCGGCTCCGCCGAGGCACTCGGTCACGTCCTCGCCCGTGAACTCGAGATGCACGCCGCCCGGCCACGTCCGCTCGGCGCGGCACGCCTCGAAGAAGCCGGAGATCTCGGACATGATGTCCTCGAACCGGCGCGTCTTGTAGCCGGACGCGGTGCGAAACGCGTTGGCGTGCATCGGGTCGCATGCCCACACCACCGGATGCCCCGCCTCGCGGACGGCCCTGATCAGCGGCGGGAGCTCGTCCTGCACCCGCCCCGCGCCCATCCGCGCGATCAGCGTCAGCCGGCCCGGGGTACGCTCGGGATCGAGCCGCTCGCAGGTGTCGACGAGATCGTCGGCGGTCGCCGTCGGCCCGACCTTGAGGCCGAGTGGGTTTCGGACGCCCGAGAAGAACTCGACGTGGGCGCCGTCCGCCTCGCGCGTCCGGTCGCCGACCCACAGCATGTGCGCCGAGCAGTCGTACCACTCGCCGGTCAGCGAGTCGCGGCGGGTGAGGCCCTCCTCGTAGTCGAGGAGCAGGCCCTCGTGGCTCGTCCACACGTCGACCTCGTGCAGTCGCCGCTCCGACATGAGATCGATGCCGCACGCCGCCATGAACCGCAGCGCGCGCTCGATCTCGGTGGCGATCGCCTCGTAGCGGCGCCCCTCCGGGGATGTCGCGACGAACTCCTGGTTCCAGCTGTGGACGCGCGTCAGGTCGGCGAAGCCCCCCTTCGTGAACGCCCGCAGGAGGTTCAGCGTCGCGGCCGACTGGTGGTAGGCCTGCACCATCCGGTCGGCGTCGGGGACGCGTGCCGCCGCGGTGGGCGCGTCGTCGTTCACCATGTGGCCGCGGAAGGCGGGGAGCTCGACCCCGTCGATCGTCTCGGTCGGCGACGAGCGGGGCTTCGCGAACTGCCCGGCGATCCGCCCCAGCTTGACCACCGGCAGCGTGCCGGCGTAGGTCATGACGGCCGCCATCTGGAGGATGATCTTGAGCTTCTCGCGGATCGTGACCGCCGAGAAGTCGGCGAACGACTCCGCGCAGTCACCGGCCTGGAGCAGGAAGGCGCGGCCCTCCGCGACGGTCGCCAGGGCGCGGGTGAGGTCGCGCGCCTCGCCGGCGAAGACGAGCGGCGGGTACTGCTTCAGACGCTCGGTCGCAGCGGCGAGGCTCGCCTCGTCGGGCCAGTCAGGCTGCTGCTGGGCGGGAAAACCGCGCCAGGAGGCGGGCGACCAGGTGTCGGCGGGGGCGGCCATGGGGGATGGATCCTACCGAGGGGTGGATCGTTAGGATCCTGCCCGCCATGACGCGCGTGTTCTCGGGAATCCAGCCCACCGGGCAGAAGCACCTCGGCAACTACATCGGCGCGATCCGCCACTGGCCCGCCTATCAGGATCTCGGAGAGGCGATCTACTGCGTGGTCGACCTGCACTCGATCAGCATCCCGTACGACGCGTCGACGCTGCGCGAGAACACGCTCGACACGGCTGCGACGCTGCTCGCCGCCGGCCTCGACCCGGCGCGGTGCACCCTCTTTGCGCAGAGCAACGTGCCCGAGCACACCGAGGGGACATGGCTCCTCGGAGCGCTGGCGACGTTCGGTGAGCTGAACCGGATGACGCAGTTCAAGGAGAAGAGCGAGGGCCAGCAGTCGGTGTCGGTCGACCTCTTCACCTACCCGGTGCTCCAGGCGGCCGACATCCTCCTCTACCACGCCGACAAGGTCCCGGTCGGCGACGACCAGCGCCAGCATCTCGAGCTGGCCCGGGACATCGCCCAGCGGTTCAACAGCCGCTACGGCGAGCTCCTGACGCCGCCGGAGGCGTCGATCCCCGGCACGGGCGGCCGTGTGATGGACCTCCAGGACCCGACGCGCAAGATGTCGACGACTCGAGGCACGCCGCAGGGGACGGTGCTCCTGACCGACTCCACCGACATCGTCACCCGGAAGTTCCGCTCGGCCGTCACCGACTCCGGCCGCGAGGTGCGCCGTGCCGGCGAGGGCAAGGAGGGGATCGCCAACCTGATCGAGATCATGGGAATCGCGACCGACCGCTCGGCCGACGACGTCGAGCAATCGTACGACGGCGTCGGGTACGGCCAGTTCAAGGCGGACGTCGCCGAAGCCGTCGAGGCCATGATCGGCCCCGTCCGCGAGCGCTACCTCGAGCTGCGCGCCGACGAAGCCCACCTGCTCGAGGTGCTGTCGGCCGGCGCGGAGCGGGCGCACTCCATCGCCGCACCGACGGTCGCCGAGATGAAGCGGCGGATGGGCTTCGTCTGATCAGCCGGCGGCGCGGAGCTCGGCCGCGGCCCGCTCCCCGGCCCTGACCGCACCCTCCATGAAGCTCGGGAGCTCCGACGTCTCGGCGCCGGCGAAGTGGACCGGTCCGGCCGGATCGGCGAGGCGGGCGCCCCAGCCCCGCAGCTCGCCGGGCCCGAAGATCAGGTAGCTCCGCGGGTAGGCGACCCGTGTGATCCGCGAGACACGCACGCCGAACGAGCGGCGCACCGCCTCGGCGACCGCCGCATCGCCGCTCCGGCGGCCGGCACCCAGGAGCCACGCGGCCGGCGTCGACCCGACGAAGCTTCCCAGGCTGCGCGCGTCGCGCCGGTACGCGTAGCCGAGCGCGGTGTCGGTGAGGACGGCCGTGGGCTCGGCGGGGAGGTCTTCGGCCAGCTCGATGAGCGACTTGGCGGCGACGCCGTAGGAGCCGGTGGGGACGGCCGGCAGGCCGTCGATCCGGGCCCGGGCGTGCAGCGGCACGGCGACGATCGCACGCCTGGCGCGAAGCCGCTCGGCGCCGCACTCGACCTCGACGCCTCCGCCCCGCCCCCGGACGGCCGAGGCCGCGGACCGGAGCCGGACACGATCTCCGAGCCGAGCCGCCAGGGTCTCGGCGAACCCGCCCGCCCCGTCGACGAACCGCAGCTCGGCGCCGTCGCCGGCGCCGCTCCGGGCGGCCGACTTCACGGCCAGCGCGTGGAGCGACATGCGCTTGACCGGCATCGTCGACGACGTGACCGACACGGCCGTCTCGGCGACGGCGAGGTCGAACATCCCGGCGCCGTCGCGGGCCATCCACTCGGCAACCGTGAACCGGTCGTCGGCCTCAGGATTGGCGCCGCGGCGAACGAGCTCGGCGAGCAGGCTGCGATATCCCGGCGAGTCGGGCGCGCCCTTTCGCCCCGCCACGTGCCACTCGACGGGCGCCGGCCCGTGGTCGCCCCACCCGACCTCCGACCGCCGGAGCTCCGCCCCAACCTCCTCGGCCAGCGCCAGGAGGCGGGTGTTCGAGAGGTCCACGGCCTCGCCGCCCGCCTCCCACCGGCCGCCGGGGCCGGCCGGCGTCCAGACGCGGCCGCCGACCCGGCTTCCCCCTTCGAGCACGACGACGTCGGCGCCGTCGGCCACGAGCCGGTGGGCAGCCGCGAGGCCCGAGAGGCCGGCGCCGACCACGACCGCGTCATGCATCTCGGAGCGCCTCGACCTCGTCGGGGCCGAGCTCGCGCCATTTCCCCGGCTCGAGCCGCCCGGCCGTGATGCCCGCGTAGGCCGTCCGGTGCAGGTGGATCACGGGATGCCCGATCGCGGCGCACATCCGCCGCACCTGGCGGTTTCGGCCCTCGTGGATCGTGATGTCGATGACGCTCGACCCGCGGCTTTCGACGACCGCGGGCGCCGTCGGGCCGTCGTCCAGCTCGATCCCCGACCGCAGCCGGTCGAGCGCCGCCTCGTCGGGCTCGCCCTTCACGCGGGCCCGATACGACTTGGGGACGCCGTGTCGGGGATGCATCAGCCGGTCGGCCAGGGCGCCGTCGTTGGTGAGGAGCAGGACGCCCGTCGTATCGCGATCGAGCCGGCCGACCGGGAACAGGCGCGCGGCCGAGTGCACGAGCCCCGTGACCGTCGGGCGGCCCTGCGGGTCGTGGACGGTCGTGACGACCCCGCGCGGCTTGTTGAGGATGACCGTGACGATCGCCTCGGGCGCGACCGGCGCACCGTCGACCTGGACATCGTCGCCGTCGGCAACCTGCGTCGTGAGGTTGGCCACGTCGCCGTTGACCGTGACCCGGCCCGCGCGGATCAGCTCCTCGACGGCCCGCCGCGAGCCCAGCCCTGTCGAGGCGAGGTAGCGGTTAACCCTGACCGGCACGCGCGTCGGCCACGAGGTGCAGCCGCGCCCGCAGGGCCTCGTGGTCGGCCTCGGGCAGATCGAACTCGCCGAGCGACGGCAGGCTCCCGAGCCCCTCCTCGAGGCCGAACAGCCGCTCGAACAGCACCGTCGTCTTGTAGAGCACGGGCTGTCCCGGCGTCTCGCCGCGGCCGGACTCCTCGATGAGGCCGCGCTCGAGCAGGCCGGCGACCGCCGAGTCTGCCGCGACGCCGCGGATGCGGGCCACCTCGGGCCGCGAGACCGGGCCGAGGTAGGCGACGATGGCCAGGGTCTCGAGGGCAGCCTGGCTGAGCGCGCGCGAGTTGGGGCGGTTGACGAGCCGCGCGCACGCCGCCGCGGTCTCGCGCGAGGCGCGGAACCCGTACCCGCCGGCGACACGCTCGAGGACGACGCCCGAGCGCTCCTCGCAGTAGTGGTCGCGCAGGGCGTCGAGGGCCCGCTCGACCCGGGCGGGCGGCGCCTCGGCCAGGGTCGCGATCTCGGCGACGCTGAGCGGCTCGGAGGCGACGAACAGCAGCGCCTCGACGGTGTGCGTGAGCTCGCTCATGCGATGGCGCGCTCCGACTCGGCCCGCGCCCGCCCGCGCCGGGCGATCCGGATCGGCCCGAAC
Source organism: uncultured Actinomycetes bacterium (assembly GCA_963706075.1). Taxonomy (GTDB): domain Bacteria; phylum Actinomycetota; class Thermoleophilia; order Gaiellales; family JAICJC01; genus JAICJC01. Next base: position 711,759 of record CAVPLP010000003.1, on the reverse strand, counting down.
ACCTCGCCCTGCTCGGCCTGCACCTCGCCCTGCTTCCACATCTCGAGCACCGCCAGGAACGCCGCCGCGTGCGACAGCCGGTCGAGCCCGGCGACCGCCTCGTCGAACCCGAACGCCCGCCGCTCGCGGAGCACCGCGCGGAACCGGTCGAGGAACTCGCTCACCGGGACGAGCCGGCGGCGGACGGCCGAGAGGTCGATCTCGGGCGGCGCCTGCAGCATCCGGCCGAGGGCGCCGTGGAGCTGCCACGGGTCCTCGGAGAACTCCTCGACAACGGGCTCAGGGCGCGGCGCGAGCGGCGCCGGCCCGGCCCGGAACACGCGCCGCTCCGAGGCGCCCGCCGCGGCCAGCCATCCGGCCGCCGCCGCGTAGCGCTTGTACTCGATCAGGCGCGCGAGCAGCTCGGCCTCGGCCTGCTCGGCGGTCATGTCGTCGCCCTCGTCGTCCTCCTCGCCCGGGAAGAGCATCCGCACCTTGATCTCGAGCAGCGCCGCGATCAGGACGAGGAACTCGCTGGCCGACTCGAGGTCGAGCTCGCCGTCGTCGTACGCCCGCTCGATGTAGGCGACGACGATCTCGGCGATCGGGACCTCGGCCAGCTCGATCTCCTCGCGCATGACGAGCGCCAGGAGCAGGTCGAACGGCCCCTGGAACACGTCGAGGTCAAGATCCAGCTGCGTGAGGTTCACGAAGTCCGGATTGTACGGCCGCGCGCGGACGCGGTTCTACGCGACGACGGCTTCGCCCAGGAGGGCGCGCGCCTCGGCCATGAAGTCGCCGTCGGGCCGGACGCGGTAGCCGGCGCCGAAGCGCAGCACCTTCGGCCCGTCGGATGTGCGGATCTCGAGCTCGACCGGCGCGTCGCCGGGGTACTCGCCGATCAGGTGGCGCAGCTCGTCGACGACCGTCGCGAGCGCCGCCCGGGCGTCGATCCGGAGCTTCACGATCCCCTGGTCATCGACGGCCTCGAACGGGGCCACCTCGAGCGCGATCAGCTTGACCTCGGACTCGGACCGCCTGTCGGCGCGCGCCTTCACGAGGACGACCGCATCGGGCAGAAGGACGCTCCGGCACGTCTCCCAGGTGCTCGCGAAGACCACGATCTCGACGGAGTCGGTGATGTCGTCGAGCTCGCAGAACGCCATCTGGTCGCCGCGCTTGGTCACCATCGGCCGCAGCGAGGCGACGATCCCGCCGACGGTCACGACCTGACCGTCGCGCAGGTCCTGGATCGCCCGGAGCGGCGTGTCGGTCTTGCGCGAGAGCTGCTCGCGGAGCGGGGCGAGCGGATGGCTCGAGACGTACATCCCGAGCGCCTCCTTCTCGCGGCGCAGGAGCTCGTCGCGCGGCCACTCCTCCGACGGCACCTGCGGGCGGCCGCGGCTCGAGGGCGCGGCGCCGTTGCCGTTCTCGTCGCCCAGGTCGAAGATCGAGCCCTGGCCGACGAGCGCGTCGGACTGCGTCCGCTGGCCGGCCGAGATCGCCTGCTCGAGGACGTCGAACATGCCCCGCCGGCTGGCCCCGGTCGAGTCGAACGCGCCGCAGGCGATCAGGCTCTCGACCATGCCCCGGTTCAGGACGGCCATGTCGACCCGCTCGCAGAAGTCCCAGATCGAGTCGAACGGCCGCTCGCTGCGGGCGGCGATGATCGCCCGCACGGCACCCTCGCCGACCCGCTTGACCGCCGCCAGGCCGAAGCGGATGCGCCCTTCGACCACCGCGAAGTCGGACTGGCTCGAGTTGGCGTCGGGCGGCAGCACCTCGACTCCCATGTCGGCGCACTCGCCGACGTAGAACGGCACGCGGTCCTTGGTCGACATGACCGACGAGATCAGCGCGGCCATGTACTCGGCCGGATAGTTGGCGCGCAGGTACGCCGTGCGGTAGGCGATCAGGCCGTAGCAGGCGGCGTGGGCCTTGTTGAAGCTGTAGTCGGCCGCCAGCTCGACCTTGGCCCAGAGGGCGTGCGCGGTCGCCGCGGGGACGCCGTTGGCCTCGCACCCGGCGGTGAACTTGTCCTTGAGCGACGCCATGAGGCTTGCGATCTTCTTGCCGATCGCCTTCCGGAGATCGTCCGCTTCGGCCGGGCTGAAGCCGGCCAGCGACTTGGCGATCTCCATGTACTGCTCCTGGTAGATGCAGATCCCGTGGGTCGTCTCGAGGATCGGAGCAAGGCGGGCGTCCTCGTAGGCGATGCGGCTCGCGTCGGCCTTGTTGCGCGCGTAGTCGGGGATGAACTGCATCGGGCCCGGCCGGTAGAGCGCGACGAGGGCGACGATGTCCTCGAACTCCGTCGGCTTCACCTGGCGCAGCGCGTCGCGCATGCCCGTCGACTCGAACTGGAAGACGCCCGTCGCGTCGCCGCGCGCCATCATCTCGTAGGTCTTCCTGTCGTCGAGCGGCACCGCGTCCATGTCGAGCTCGGTGCCGGTCGACTGCGCGATGATCTCGACGGCCCGGTCGATCACGTCGAGGTTTCGCAGGCCGAGGAAGTCCATCTTGAGCAGCCCCAGCGCGTCGACGTCGTTCATCGAGAACTGGGTGACGACCTCGGAGTCGGCTCCCTTCTGCTGGAGCGGCAGGTACTCGGTGAGTGGCCGGTCGCCGATCACGACCGCCGCGGCGTGGATCGAGTCGTTGCGGACGACGCCCTCGAGCGGCATCGCCATGTCGACGATCGAGCGGGTCGTCTCGTCGGTGTCGTAGCTCCGCCGCAGCTCGGCGCCGGCCTTCATGCAGGCCTCGAACGAGATCTTGGGGCCGTCGGGGACGAGCTTGGCGATGCGGTCGACGACGCCGTACGGGATGCCCATCACGCGGCCCGCGTCCTTGATCGCGGCCTTGGGCTGCATCTTGCCGAACGTGATGATCTGGGCGACGTTGCGGCGGCCGTACTTCTCGGCGACGTAGTTGATCACGCGCTCGCGGCCGGCCACGGCGAAGTCGATGTCGATGTCGGGGAGCGACTTTCGGCCCGGGTTCAGGAACCGCTCGAAGAGGAGCGAGTAGCGCATCGGGTCGAGGTCGGTGATGCGCAGGCAGTAGGCGACGAGCGACCCCGCCGCCGAGCCGCGGCCCGGGCCGACCGAGACGCCGTCCTGGCGCGCGAAGCGGATGAAGTCCCAGACGATCAGGAAGTAGTCGGCGTAGCCCATCTCCTCGATGGTGCGAAGCTCGAACTCGAGCCGCTCGCGGAGCTCCGGCGTCTCGGCGCCGTAGCGCTCGCGCAGGCCCGTCTCGGCGAGCTCGCGGAGGTACTGCGGCGCGGTGCGCCCCTCGGGCACGTCGAATCGGGGCAGGTGCAGGGTGTCGAGGTCGAGCTGGGCGTCGCAGCGCTCGGCGATCTCGACCGTCCGGGCCAGCATGTCGGCGCCCCACGGCTCGGCCATGAGCGAGTACATCTCCTCGGGCGACTTCAGGTAGAAGCCGTGGTTCGAGAACTTGAACCGGTCGGGGTTGTCGAGCGTGTCCCCGGTCTGGATGCAGAGCATCGCCTCGTGCGGGACGGCGTCGGCGGCGGTCAGGTAGTGGACGTCGCCCGTGCCGACCAGCGGCAGGCCCGCGTCGCGCGCCAGCCCGGCGAGGACGGGGTTGATCGCCGTCTGGATGTCGATGCCGCCGTCCTGGAGCTCGATGTAGACGTTGTCGCGGCCGAAGATCTGCACGAGCCGGTCGACCTCGCCGCGCGCGCCGCGCTCGTCGCCGTCGACGAGCGCCTTGCACACCCGCCCGGACAGGCAGCCCGAGAGGGCGATGATGCCCTTCGAGTGGGCCGCCAGCTGCTCGAGGTCGACCCGCGGCCGGTACCAGTACCCGTCGAGATAGCCCGCGGAGACCAGCCGGACGAGGTTGTGGTAGCCCTCGCTCGTCTCGGCGAGCAGGGTCAGGTGGCAGCGGCGCTCCTTCTGGGGGCGGACGGCGTGGTCGTCGACGACGTACATCTCGCAGCCCAGCACCGGGCGGATGCCGGCCCGGGTCGCGGCCCGGGTGAGCTCGACGGCCCCCGCCATCGATCCGTGGTCGGTGAGGCCGATCGCGGGCATACCGAGCTCGGCCGCCCGGGCAACCAGCGGTTCGATACGGCACGCCCCATCGAGGATGGAGTACTCGCTGTGGACGTGGAGATGGACGTACGGCTGGCCGCTGGGCACGGACGTCCATCCTACTGACCGGCGCCGACGGAGCCGCCGCGCCTCGAAAGATGCAGAGCGGCGGCTAGCCGATCTCGAGACAGCCACCAGACGAACAACCGTGGCCAGACCCGTCCGGGGTCAGGCCCCACCGCCCCCAACGGTCCCGGCGCCGGCGAAGACCGCGTTCTTCGCCGGCGTGCGGCGGACAGAACGCGACCCCTAAGCAGGGGGCTCGCGGGGGAACCCTGGGTCCCCCGCGCGAAGAACTGGGCACCGACCCGCGTGCAGGCCGGCAGGATCAGCTCGTTCAGGATCTGCTGGTGGCCGGCGTCGGCGGAGTAGCGCCGGAAGGCGTCGGCGTCGTCCATATCGACGACCAGCGCCATGTCGGCGTTCCCCTCGCGCAGTCCAGCATCGCGCCCCAGCGACCAGGCGCGAACCATGTCGAGCCGTGCCAGCATCGCCCGCAGCTCCGCCTCGACGCGGTCCACGTGCGCGGGCTTAGTGCCCTCGTTCCAGCGGAAGAGGACGACGTGCCTGAGCACGGTCAGCCGGAGTCGTGCGAGCCGTTGCGGCGGCGGCGCGCGAGCACCGCTGCACCCGCCACGGCCGCTGCCGCGCCGCCGACGAGCGGAAGCCGCCTGCGGTGCGGCCGCACCGCGTCCACCATGCGCTCCCTGACCGGCTTTCGCGCGCGGCGACCCACGACCTTGCGCGCAACCCGGCTACCGACGACGTACGACGCGTATCCGATTGCTGCTTTTCGCTGCTTGTCCGAGATCACATCGGCATTGTACTCAACGGGGTCGGACGAAATACCCCACTCTGGGGACTCATGCCGGCCCCAAAATGGGCGATCACTGAGGACATGAACGACAACGACATCACCGCACGCGAGCCCTCAGTCGACGAGCGCTTCATGGGCGACTGGGTCGCGTTCGGGATGTCGGAGCTCCAGGCATACCTGACGAAGCACGCACGCTTCGCGGCATTCTGCGACGAGCTCGAGACGACCGAAGACGACCTGGCCGCTTAGGCGACGACGACCGGCAGGTTGAGGCGGCGCGTCTGCCGCTCCGGCCGCACCATGCCGGCGGCGATCCAGGCGTCGATCTCGCTGAAGAGCTCGTCCACGAGCGCGGCCTGCGGTACGCGCCGCAGCACCTCGCCGTGCGCGTAGATGTGCCCCGCGTCGCGGCCGCCGGCGATCCCGAAGTCGGCATCGCCCGCCTCGCCGGGGCCGTTCACCGCGCAGCCCATGACGGCGACGTGGAAGACCTGGTCGTACCCCGCCAGCCGCCGCTCGACGGTCTCGGCGAGGTCGAGCACGTCGACGTTCGTCCGGCCGCACGACGGGCAGGCGATCATGACGGGGCCCTTGTGGCGCAGGCCGAGCACGCGCAGGATCTCCCAGGCCACCTTCACCTCCTCGACCGGGTCGGCGGTCAGCGAGACACGCAGCGTGTCGCCGATCCCGTCGGCCAGGAGCGAGCCGATCCCGATCGCGCTCTTCACCGTCCCGGTGAACGCCGGGCCGGCCTCGGTCACGCCGAGGTGGAGCGGATAGGGCACCTGCTCGGAGAGGCGCCGGTAGGCCTGGATCATCACCGGCACCGACGAGCTCTTGACCGAGATCTTGAAGTCGCGGAACTCGAGCCGCTCGAGCAGCCGCACCTCCTCGAGCGCCGCCTCGACCAGCGCGCCCGCGGGGTCGTTGGTCGCGAACTGGCGCAGGTGATCGGGAAGCGACCCGGAGTTCGCGCCGATGCGCATCGGGATCCCCGCCGCCCGCGCCGCGGTGACGACCTGCTCGACCCGGTCCGGGCCGCCGATGTTCCCCGGGTTGATGCGCACCGCGGCCACGCCGGCCTCGATGGCCCGCAGCGCGAGCGATGCGTTGAAGTGGATGTCGGCGATCACCGGCAGCGGCGAGCCGGCCACGATCGCCGGGAGCGCATCGGCGTCGCGGCGCCCGGGCACGGCCACGCGGGCGATCTCGCAGCCGGCCGCCTCGAGCCGCGTGATCTGCTCGAGCGTTGCGGCGACGTCGCTCGTCTCGGTGAGGGTCATCGACTGCACGGCCACGGGCGCGCCGCCGCCGATGGGGACGCCGCCAACGGTGATCCGGTGGGTCGAGGCCACTACCGCAGAGGATACCGGGCGGCCCCGCCGAGCTCGGCGGTGACGTGGGCGCGCAGGGCGGCCACGGACGCCGGATCGATGGCCGCCGCGGCACGGCCGCGCTGATCGTCGAGCGCGGCCTGGATCGCATCGTCGCCGACGCCGCGGCCGAGCGCCCACTCACCGCCTGCGACCTTCGAGCACAGCACCCGCTCGGCGGCGTACCGCCAGGCGCGGCAGGCGTTCAGCACCTGGTAGGCCGGCGGCGCGTGCTCGGCGGCCCACGCGAGCTCGTCCGTGAAGGCCGCGTCGAGCAGGTGGGCCGGAGCCTCGGCGAAGACCTCCGCCGGCGGCGGGCCGGTGAGCGCCCGCCCGTGCTCCCGGCAGACGGCGAAGTGCATCAGGTAGTCGGCATGCCCGGGCCGGTCGTGCCCGAGCGTCGGCCTCTCCCCCGCCTCCGACGTCGTCAGGTCGAGCTCGAACCGCGGCTCGGCGCACGGCGATGCCGCACTCTCAACCGTGACGAGCCCGAACTCGAGACCCCGGGCGACCGGGCACGGCAGCGCTCGCACCGACAGCCCCTGGACGAGCTCCTCCAGGCCCGGATCGTCGACGGCGGCGGCACAGACGGCCAGGACGTCGACGTCGGAGCGGTCCTCGCGCCACCCGCCCAGGACGGCCGATCCGTGGAGGTAGGCGCCGACCAACCCGTCGCCCAGCCGCGCCTCGAGGACGCGGACGAGCGCCGCCAGGTACGCCTCGAGCGCCGGCGTCACCGTGCCGACGGCGAGAGGATGCCTGCCAGGTCGTTCTGCAGGCCGATCAGGAAGACGAGCACCATGAGCGCGATCCCGAGCACCGAGATGCGCTCGAAGACTGCCCGCGAGACCATCCGCCCGCGCAGCCGCTCGAGCGCGATCATGAACACGTGGCCGCCGTCGAGCGGCAGGAACGGCAACAGGTTGAAGATGGCGAGCGACAGCGAGATGTAGGCAAGCAGGGTCAGGTAGAACGGGGTTCCGGCGTCGGCGGCGTCGGCCGAGTACCGGACGATCCCGACGGTCGAGTGGAGCTGCGAGCGCCCCTGAGGCGTGACGACGTTCGCGAGCGCCGACGCGGTTCCAGTCGTCAGCTGCCACATGAACGACGCCGACGCGACCGGCGCCTCGAGGAACGAGTACGTCTTGAGCCCCGCCTGGAAGCTGAACCCGAGCCGGTACGTCCCGTCGATCACCTTCGTTCGCACCGGCCCGAGGACGACATCGTGTCCGTGGCGGTCGACCGTCACCGTGATCGGATTCCCGTGGCTCCGCTCGATCGCGTCTCGCACCTGAAGCGGCGGGAGCACGCGGCCGTTGATGCCGACCAGGCGGTCGCCGGGCTTCAGGCCGGCGTGGTCGGCGGGGCTTCCGGCGATGACGGCGGCGACGTCGTGGGTCAGCACCGTGCCGTCGGGGCGGCCGTGGATCGCGACGCCCCACAGGATGACGAAGCAGGCGAGGACGTTCGCGGCCGGCCCGGCGGTGATGACCACGAGCCGCCGCGCGCGCGAGCAGCGCCAGTACGCCCGCGGGTCGAGGTTCTCCTCGAGCCTGTCCATCGAGCGCGTGACCCGGCGCCGCTCGGCGTCGGACAGCGACGCGTCGGCCCGGTCGACGGCGGCCCGGAGCCCGGGCAGCCCCGCGAGGGCGTCGTCGTACTTGCCCTGCGTGAGGTTCCTGCGGACGTCATCGAGCGCGACGCCGATCGCGGTCGCCTCGTCCTCGCTCAGGCTCTCGGACCGGTCGAGCAGGTCGTCGACCTCGTACAGGTCGCCCGGCTCGGGCCGGAGCATCCCCGGGATCTTCACGAAGCCGCCGAGCGGGATCGCGCCGATGCCGTACTCCGTGTCGCCGAAGCGGCGCTTGAGGATGGCGGGCGGGAACCCGAGGTAGAACCGGAGCGCGCGCATCCCCGTGGCCTTCGCCGCGGTGAAATGGCCGAGCTCGTGCACGGCGACGAGCAGGAGCAGGCCGCCGATGGCGATGGCGACGCTCATGCGGCCGCGACCCCTGCGCCGGCTGCGGCCGAACGCGCCCTGCGGTCGGCGTCGAGCACCTGCTCGAGCGACTCGACGGGCTCCGGCGGCACCTGGGCGAGCGCGTCCTCCACGACGCCCGCGATGTCGAGGAAGCCGATGCGGCCGTCGAGGAAGCCGCGCACCGCCACCTCGTTCGCGGCGTTGAGCACGCACGGCGCGGTGCCTCCGGCCACACCCGCCTCGCGGGCGAGGGCGAGGCACCGGAACGTGGCGAGATCGGGCGGCTCGAACTCGAGGCTGAGAGGTGCGGAGAGGTCGAGCGGCGCGACCTCGGTCGGCCCGCGATGCGGATGGGTCAGCGCCCACGAGATCGGCACCCGCATGTCGGGGACACCCGCGTGCGCCAGGAGCGCGCCGTCGCGGAAGCGGACCATGCCGTGCACGATCGACTGGGGATGCACGACGACCTCGATCGCGTCGTAGGGCACGCCGAACAGGTGGTGCGCCTCGATCACCTCGAGGCCCTTGTTCATCAGGGTGGCCGAGTCGATCGTGATCTTCTGGCCCATGCTCCACGTCGGGTGGGCGAGCGCGTCGGCCGCGGTGACGTCGCCGAGCTCGTCGCGCCGGCGGCCGCGGAACGGGCCTCCCGACGCCGTGATGACGAGCCCCGTGACAGCCCCGGGCTCGGCGCCTTCGAGACACTGGGCGAGCGCCGAGTGCTCGCTGTCGACCGGCAGCAGCCGGCGACCGCTCGTGCGGGCGGCGGCGAGCACGAGCTCGCCCCCGGCCACGAGGCTCTCCTTGTTGGCGAGGGCGACGTCGGCGCCCGCGGCGAAGGCCGCGAGCGTGGCCCGGAGACCGGCGGCGCCGACGATGGCGTTCAGCACGAGGTCCGCCCCGCTGGCTGCGATCACATCCTCCACGCCGCCCTCTCCGCAGAGCACGACGACGCCGTCGAGCTCCCGGGCGGCGCGATCGGCGGCGCCGGGGTCGACGAGCGCGACGTGCCGCACGCCGGTTGCCCGTGCGGCGGCGACGAGGCCATCGACGTCGCGGTGCGCCGAGAGGGCGACGACCTCGAGGTCAGGGCTCCGTGCGATGACGTCGAGCGCCTGCACGCCGATCGAGCCGGTCGCTCCGAGGACGGCCACGGATCTCATGGGGCCAGTGTAGTTGGGGCCGGTTGGGGCGCCGTTACGCCAGCGCCGAGATGTCGATCGGCAGGTCGCGGCGCCGCTCCAGCGGCAGCTCGCGCATCACGTGGCCGGCGACGACGTCGACGACGAAGCCTCTGCCGTCCTCGAGGCCGGCGTCAGGGTCGGCGAGATAGCCGAGCGCGTGGTACCGGCGGCTGTTGTCGGCCTGGAGCTTGTGCCCGAACCACGCCGGCTCCTTCTCGGCGAGCTCCGGATGGCGCGCGCACACGGCGGCGATGGCCCTCTCCATCCGCTCCTCCTCCATCCGGCGCTCGACGCGCAGAAACGGCAGGAGGCGTGACGAGGCCGAACGTCGCTCGGTCATGGCGTCAATTGTAGGTCTACGCCCTGCCGATGGCGAGCGCCAGGAAGTACGCCGCCGGAGCGGCCAGAAGGAGCGCGTCGACCCGGTCGAGCATGCCGCCGTGCCCGCCCAGGAGACGGCCCGTGTCCTTGACTCCCATGTCGCGCTTCAGGTAGCTCTCGAGCAGGTCGCCGATCGGCGCCGCGAGCGCGATGGCGAGCCCGAACTCGAGCGCGTGGAGCGTCGACAGCGGCTGCCCGTGCGGCTCGCGGTAGAGCGTGAAGAACACGGTGGCGGTGCCGGCGGCCAGGCCGGCGACGAACCCCTCGACCGTCTTCGCGGGCGAGATCTCGGCGGCGAGCAGCCGACGACCGAACAGCCGGCCGATCGTGAACCCCGCGATGTCGGACGCCCAGACTCCGAGGACGACGGCGAGCAGCAGATCCTTGCCGAGGCCGTGCTCGCCCGGCAGGTCGCGCACGGCCACCAGGAAGATGAACCCGAGCCCGATCCAGACCGCGCCGAACACCGTCGCGGCGAACTGCACGACGGCCGGCTGGCGCACCTCGGCGACGGCCGACATCCAGAACATGATCACGAGCATCCCGACGAGCGGGCCCGCAGCCCAGGCGACTCCCCCGTGGTGCACGGCCGCCAGGCCGGCGGGGACCGCCACGAACCCGGCGAGCACGAGCGGCCGAAGCTCGCGCACCATCACGTAGAACTCGTGCAGCGCGATCACCGCCGCGACCGCGGCGACCGCCACGAGCAGCCACCCTCCCACCAGGGCGGCGTAGATCGCCGCAGCGCCCAGGGGCACGGCGACCACGATGCGCGACGCGAGATTGCTCACCGCACCCCGAACCGGCGCCGGCGCTGCGCGTAGGCCGCCAGGGCTTCGGCGAGCTCCTCCTCGCCGAAGTCGGGCCAGAGCGTCGGGACGAACTCCAGCTCCGCGTAGGCGGACTGCCAGAGCAGGAAGTTGGAGATGCGCACCTCCCCCGACGTCCGGATGACCAGATCGGGGTCGGGCATCTCGGGAGCGTACAGGTGCGCGCGCACGGCGTCCTCGTCGATGTCCGCGGCCGCCGTCCCCGCCTCGACGAGCGCTCGCGCGGCGCCGACGATCTCATCACGCGAGCCGTAGTCGAACGCCACCCACAGATCGAGCCGGGTGTTCCCGGCCGTGCGGGCCTCCATGTCGTCCATCAGCGCCCGCAGGCTGTCGGGGCAGCGGTCGCGCCGGCCGACGAAGCGGACGCGGACGCCCTGGCGGTGGAGGTCGGGGAACTCCCGCTCGATCGTGTCGGCGAAGAGCGTCATCAGATCGTCGACCTCTCCCGGCGGCCGGCCCCAGTTCTCGGTCGAGAAGGCGTAGACGGCGAGGCTCTGCACACCGAGGTCAGGCGCCGCCTCGACGGTGCGCTTGAGCGCCCGCGTCCCGGCCCGGTGTCCGGCCAGGAGCGGAAGCCCGCGACCGGAGGCCCACCGGCCGTTGCCGTCCATGATGATCGCCACGTTCCGGGCCGAGTCGGCGGGGACGGGCTCGCCACCGGAAGAGGCCCGCCGCAGGCGCTTGAGCGCCCGGAGGAGCCCGACGTACCGGCGCAATCAGACTTCCATGATCTCGGCCTCTTTGGCCTTGAGCGCGGCGTCGATCCGCTGGACGTGCTCGTCCGTGACCTTCTGGAGGCGATCCTCGGCACGGTGCACGTCGTCGGCGCCGGCGTCTCCGTCCTGCTCGAGCTTCTTCAGGTGGTGCACGGCGTCGCGGCGGACGTTGCGCGCGGCGACGCGCCCCTCCTCGGCCATGTGCCGAACCTGCTTCACGAGCTCCTTGCGCCGCTCCTCGGTGAGCTGCGGGATCGGGAGGCGGATGACCTGGCCGTCGTTGGACGGCGTCAGGCCGAGATCCGACTCCTGGATGGACCGCTCGATGTCCTTCATGATGCTCTTGTCGAAGGGCGTGATCGTGAGCAGGCGCGGCTCGGGGACCGAGATCGTGGCGAGCTGGTTCACCGGCATCTTGGTGCCGTACGCGCTCACCTGGAGGCGGTCGAGGAGCGCCGCCGAGGCCCGGCCCGTCCGGATCGTCGTGAACTCGTGCTTCGCCGCCTCGACGCTCTTGTCCATCCGCCGTCCGGCGTCTGTCAGCACGTCGTCGATCATCTCGCCACCTCCGCTGGCACCTGGGCCTGGATCACCGTGCCGATGCGCTCGCCGCGCACGACCCGCTCGATGTTGGACTCGTCGTCGAGGTTGAACACATGAAGTGGCAGCCGATTATCCATGCACAGCGAGAGCGCCGTCGTGTCCATCACCTTGAGGCCGCGCTCGATCGCCTCGAGGTGGGTCAGCGAGGGGATGAGGCGCGCGTCCGGGTTCGTGCGCGGATCCGCGTCGAGGACGCCCTCGACGCCGTTCTTGCCCATCAGGATCGCCTCGGCGCCGATCTCGAGCGCTCGCAGGGCGGCGGCGGTATCGGTCGTGAAGAACGGGTTCCCGGTGCCGGCGGCGAAGATGACGACCCGCCCCTTCTCGAGGTGGCGGATCGCCCGCCGGCGGATGTACGGCTCGGCCACCTGCGACACGGTGATCGCCGACAGCACCCGCGTCGCCAGGCCCAGCTGCTCGAGCGCGTCCGAGACCGTGAGCGCGTTCAGGAGCGTGGCGAGCATCCCGGCGTAGTCGGCCGTCGCGCGATCCATCCCGCGCGCCGCCTCGCTCGTGCCGCGCAGGATGTTCCCGCCGCCGACGACGATCGCCTGCTCGGTGCCGAGCTCGTGGACGTCGCGCACGGCCCGCGCGACCGCTGCGATCCGGCCCGGGTCCTGGCCGTACTCGCGCTCGCCCATGAGCGCCTCGCCGGAAAGCTTGAGCAGGACGCGCCGGAAGACGGCACCGCCCTCGGCGGCGCTCACTCGGCGCCCACCTCGAACCGCGCGAACCGCTTGATCTCGATGTTCTCCCCGATCGTGCCCGAGAGCTCGGCCCGCAGCGTCTCGAGCGTCTTGCCGTCGTCCTCCGGCCGGATCGACGGCTGGTTCAGGAGCACGTAGTCGGTGAGCGACTTCTTCCACATGCCCTCGGAGATCTGGTCGAGCATCTTCTCGGGCTTGCCCTCGGCCGCCGCCTTGGCGCGGAAGATCTCGAGCTCGCCCGCCTTGAACTCGTCGGAGACCTGATCCTCGGACACGAACCGCAGGTCGCGGCCGGCGGCGATCTGGAGCGCCACCTTGCGCGCGAACGCGCGGAAGTTGTCGTTTCGGGCGACGAAGTCGGTCTCGCACCCGATCTCGACCATCGCGGCGATCTTGCCGCCCGCGTGGACGTAGGTCTCGATGAGCCCCTCGCCCGTGCCGCGCCCGGCCCGCTTGCCGGCCTGGGCGATGCCCTTCTCGCGCAGGAGCTTCACGGCCGCTTCCATGTCGCCGCCGGTCTCCTCGAGCGCGCGCTTGCAGTCCATCATCCCCGCCTGCGTGGCCTCGCGAAGCTGCTTGACCTCGGCGGCCGTCGGGCTGTACGTGACGTCGCTCATTCGGCTGCCTCGCTTGCGGTTGCCTCCTCGGCTGCCGGTGCCTCGTCGGCTGCCGGCGCTTCCGCCGCAGCCTCGGGAGCCGCCTCGGCGTCGGGAGCAGGCTCGGCGGCGGCCGGCTCGGCCTCCTCCGCGCCCTCGGCGCCCTCAGCGGGAGCCTCGTCGCCGTTCTCCGACACGAAGTCCGACACCTTGACGCCGCGGTTTCGGCCCTCGGCGACGCCGTCGGCCAGCACGCGCATGATGAGCGCGGACGACCGGATGGCATCGTCGTTTCCGGGGATGACGAAGTCGGCGTCGTCCGGGTCGCAGTTCGTGTCGACGAGGCCGATCACGGGGATGTTCAGGCGGCGCGCCTCGCGGACGGCGAGCGCCTCCTTCTTCATGTCGATGACGACGACCGCGTCCGGCAGCTTGCGCGTGTCGGCCACGCCGCCCAGGTTCGCCTCGAGCTTCTCGAGCTCGGCGAGCGTCGACTGGCGCTCCTTGGGAGGCAGGAGCTCGAGCTGGCCCTCGGTCTTCTGCCGGCGCAGCTCGTGCAGGACGCCGATGCGCTCCTGGATCGTGCGGTAGTTCGTGAGCAGGCCGCCCAGCCAGCGATGGTTCACGTACGGCATCGACACGCGCCGGGCGTGCTCCTCGACGGCGTCCTGGCACTGCTTCTTCGTCCCGACGAAGAGCACGGTCCCGTTCCGCTCGCCGATGTTCGACAGGTAGCGATACGACTCGTTGAGAAGCTCCATCGTCTGCTGGAGATCGATGATGTAGATGCCGCCGCGCTCGCCGAAGATGAACCGGCGCATCTTCGGGTTCCAGCGGCGGGTCTGGTGGCCGAAGTGGACGCCGGCCTCCAGCAGCTCGCGCATGGTGACTGCGGACACGCGCAATCCTCCTGATCGGTTTGGTGTGAACTTCCGGCGGAGGCGCTCCGGAGTCCCGCGTTGCGAGACACCGCCGGCGCGCCGTTCGTGCCACCGGGTCGAGGGACGTCGAAAACCGCCCGGATGATAGCGGACTAGAGCTTCCGGGCCGCCTCCAGGGCCGCCTCGAGATCCGGCGGCAACGGCGCCGAGACCTCGATCTGCTCACCGGTCTCGGGGTGGGTGAAGGCGAGCTCGGCGGCGTGCAGGAACTGGCGCTCGAGGCCGAGCTCGGGGCCATGCCCGTACACGCGGTCGCCGACGACCGGATGTCCGATGGCCGCCATGTGGACGCGGATCTGGTGCGTCCGGCCGGTCTCGAGCGTCACGCGGAGGAGCGACCGCTCCGGCAGGGCCTCGAGGAGCTCGAAGTGCGTCACCGCGTCGCGAGGCCGCTCGGTGTCGAGCGACTGCCGCGTCGGCTCGCGCCGGTCGCGCCCGATCGCGGCTTCGATCCGCCCAGTCCGCGACGGCGGACGCCCGCGCACGAGCGCCAGATACGTCCGCCTGATCCGGCGCCGGCGGAGCTGGGCCTGGAGCCGGCGGAGCGTCATCTCGTCGCGCGCCACGAGGAGCAGGCCCGACGTGTCGCGGTCGAGCCGATGGACGATCCCGGCCCGGCCGGGCGGGCCACCGGCGGCGCGGCCGGCGAGGGCCGCGGCCAGCGTCGGCCCGGAGTATCCCGGGACGGAGTGGACGAGCAGTCCCGCGGGCTTCATCACGACCAGAACGTGGTCGTCGGCGTACACGACCTCGACATCCTCGGCCGGCAGCGGCGCCTGCTCCGGCTCGGGAACCGTGACCTCCACAAGCGCCCCCGGGGCGACCCGGTGGGCCCGCGGCCGCACCTCCCCGTCGACCCGCACCGATCCGGCGTCGATCAGCCGAGCGGCCGCTGCGCGCGAGCCGACCGCCGCGTGCTCCGCCACGAACCTGTCGAGCCTCTCGCCGCCCGCATCCTTGGGGACGACGAGTGAGTCGTCAGGCACCGGGATCGGCCCCCGCCGGCGGCGGCGGCACGGGCGGGCGAGGCTGCTCGATCCGCATCAGCGCGAGCGCGAGCAGGAGGACGCCCACGACGATGAAGGAGTCGGCCAGGTTGAACGTGGGCCAGTGGGTGATGTGGACGAAGTCGGTCACGTGGCCCTGACGCACGCGGTCGGCGAGGTTCGACACGCTCCCGCCGACGAGGAGGCCGAGCGCGACGGGGAAGATCGTGTGGCGCGCGCCCGAACGGGCGAAGTGCACCAGCATCCACACCACGGCGGCGGCCGTGAGCAGCGACACGATCCCGAGCCGGCCCGGGAGCACGCCGAAGGCGATCCCCGTGTTCTGGACGTGGGTGATCGAGAGGCCGGGGATCACCGAGTGGCTCTCGTTGAGCGCGATCCGGTTCTCGATGACCCGCTTGGTGAGCTGGTCGGCGACGGCCGCGGCCACCGCCACCGCCGCGAATCCCGCCCATTGCAACGATCCCGCCCGGTGGGCAGGCTCAGGCTCCACGTGGACGTGGATCAGCCCCGCTCCTCGAGCCTTTTGCACTCGATGCACTTGGTCGCCCACGGCAGCGCCTCGAGGCGGTCGGACGCGATGGACTGGCCGCAGCGCTCGCAGTTCCCGTAGGTGCCTTCGCCGATCCGGGACAGCGCCGAGTCGATCGACTCGATCAGGTGATCCGCGTTGTCTCCGATCGAGAGCTCCATCCCGCGATCGAGCGTCTCGCTCGCGCTGTCGGCCATGTGGCTGTCGTTGCCGTCCTCGTCGATGGCGTCCTCCATCGACCGCGACGTGTCGTCGGTCAGGTTCTGGCGGGCCTCCACCACGCGCGCACGCTCCGACTCGAGTCGGCGGCGCGCAGCTTCGATGTCGACGACGGCCATGCCCTTCCTCCCGGCAACCGGAATCCCCAGCCTGCCGGTCAGTATATCCAGGCGGCATTCGCCGCCCGGAGCGCTCGCGTCAGTCTCCGCCCGTGTAGTCGCCGGGCTCGACCGGAGGCATGAGCTGGGTGTGCTCCCCCTCCTGGCGGGCCCTGCCGGTGGCGTCGGCGAGGCGCTGCTCGTGGTCTCGGACGGCCTCGAGCGTGGCGCCGAGGAGGGCACGCAGGCGCAGCCGGAACTCGGCCTCCTCGGTCAGGAGGCGGGCCGTCTCGCGGCGCACGCGCTCCCGCTCGGCGTAGGCGCCGTGCACCAGGTCGCGGGCCTTGGCCTCGGCGTCGCGGATGATCAGCTCGGCCTGCCTCGACGCCGCTCCGCGGAGCTCGTCGGCGGCCCGCTCGGCGCTCACGAGCGCGCTTCGCATCGCCTCCTCAGTCTCGCGGTGGCGGGCGAGCTCGGTCTCGAGCTCGTGGACGCGGTCGTCGAGGTCCGCGCGCTCGCGCCAGACGACCTCGTAGGCGTCGGTCGCGCTCTCGAGCAGATGGTCGACGTCGCTTCGGCGGTATCCGAACGGCCGCCTTCGGGGCCGCTCGTGGCGGAGCTCGACTGGTGAAAGTCCCATGCCCGGGGAATTCGGCGTCTCCATTCGGAGTCCTTCCGCTTCTTAGAGTCCGGCCCTCGGCTCGAATCCCTGGCCCGGGGTTCCGCCCACCATGATCATCACGAGCCCGTCGGAGCCGGCGGTGGGCCTGCGGGTGTGGCCCGGGTCGACGCGGAGCCACCGGCCCGGGATGAGCTCGACGTCCTCGTCGTCGATCCGCATCGAGCCGGAGCCGGAGAGCACCACGTAGACCTCCTCCTGGCTCGCGTCCGTCTCGTCGTGCTCGACCCCCGAGGCGCCGGGCGGGAGCTCGAGCTGGTTGATGCCGAAGCCGGTCGCGCCCAGCGCCTGCCGCATCTTTCGGAAGACGCCGAAGCTCGGCTCGACATCGGCGGCGTCGATCACGGTGTGGCCCATCGTTCCCTCCCTCTCGTCACTTGAACCCGTCGAGGATCGCGAAGAGGATCTGCAGCAGGATACGCAGACCGAAGATCGCGATGATGGGGCTCAGGTCGAGCCCTCCCATGGGCGGCAGGATGCCGCGGAGCGGTCGCAGGACGGGCTCGACGGTGTCGTACAGAAACGTCCGCAGCGCCCCCACCCAGCGCGTCTGTGGAAGCTGCAGCCACGACGACAGGATGTACAGGGCGATGACGAGCGAGTAGACGAGCCAGAGCGAGTAGAGGAACTGCTCGAGCGTCGAGATGTTCACCCGAGCTCGCCCGCTCTCCGCATCGCCGCCGTCACGCCGTCGATGATGGCGCCCCGGACGCCGCGCCGCTCCATCTCGGCCAGGCCGGCGGCGGCCGTGCCACCCGGCGAGGTCACCATCCGGCGCAGGTCGGAGCAGGCGAGGTTCTCGGCCGTCAAGAGCTCCGCCGTCCCGCCGACCGTCGACAGGATCAGGCGCCGCGCGCTCTCGTGCGTGAGGCCCGAGACGATCCCGGCATCCTCGAACGCCTCGACGATCAGGCCGAGGAACGCCGGCCCGGAGCCCGAGAGCGCCGTGGCCGCGTCGAACAGCCGCTCCTCGAGCGGCACGACCTCGCCGAGGAGCGAGAAGCACGCGAGCACCGCCTCCTCGGCAGCGGTGTCGGTGAACCTGCCGGTCGAGAAGGCGAGCGTCCCCGCACCCACCCGAACGCCGACGTTCGGCATGAACCGGAAGACCGGGGCGTCGACGTCGAGGATCGTCTCGAGCGTCGCCGTGCCCACCCCGGCTGCGACCGAGGCGACCATCTTCTTGGGTGTGATCAGGTCGGACACCTCGCGCAGCACCCGCTCCACATCGATCGGCTTCACGCACAGGACGACGATGTCGGCCTCGCGCACGAGCTCGGCGTTCGCCTCGACGTGGCGCACGCCCAGCCGCTCGGCCAGGGAGGCCGCGCGGCCGGAGCCGCGGTCGGTGACGAGGATCCGGCCGGCCATCGCCTGGTCGGCCCGGACCCAGCCGGTGACCATCGCGGAGGCCATGTTGCCCGCCCCGAGCAGGCCGATGATGGTGGCGCGCTCGCTCATGGACGCGAAAGCGTATCGGGAACGGGCCGGGCGGGGCGTGGGGCCGCCGGTCGGGCGAACTTTTCTCACGTCGGGCCGGACTAACGGGTGATGGGAATCTCGCTCGTAGCTCGCATGGCGCCGGTCGCGGCGGTTGTCGCGCTCGCCGCGTGCGGTCAAGGGGCCACGGGCCGGCCGTCGTCAACCGCGACGGCGCCGTTCGGGGCGCCCGTCGTGTCGCTCGCGACACGCGGCGCGGGCGCCACCCGGGTCGTCGGCGGCACGCCCGCGATGCGCGCCCGGGCGCGGGCGATCCTGGACGGCATGGGCGACGTCGCGATCACCGCCGTTCGGTTCCGGCACGCGAACGGGGCGATGTGGCTCTCGACCACGGTGGCGGGGGCCGGCAGCCCGTTCGCCGGCGCGCTCCGATCCCAGCTCGCTGCAGACGGGCCACTCTGGGAGGCGTCGGTGTTCAACACCGCGTATCGGGCGAGCCAGCCGGCGGGCGAGCCGCACGTGCGGGGGACGTCGGAGGCGTTCTCGATCGCCGGGCGCGTGCACCCGTTCTCGAGCGAGGCCGGGCCGGCGGATCCCTACCGTGGCCCGGCCGTGCCGGACTCCGCCGTGCGCAGCGTGATCGCGAAGGCAGCGGCCCGCGCGCGGTTCGGGGTCGTCTCGATCTCGCTGATGCACCCCAACCGGCAGGCGGCGACCATCGTCGTGCGCGCCGACCGGCGGGCGTCGTTCGCGCGCCGGTACCGCGCCTTCTTCGACGCCCTGAACGGCCTCACCGGGCGGCTGGACGGCCTCCAGTCGCAGGTCGTCGACCGGTGCGGCTACCCGGTCGCAATCGCATCGGCCGGCGCCTGGATCAGCCCGCGCTGGCTCTGCCCGAACCCGTTCGTCCCGGGGATCGCGATGTCCCGGGCGACATGCCGCAAGCTTCCCCGCGGCTTCCCAGCCTGTGGCTAGTACTGGTTGAAGAAGCCGCGCTCCATGAGGAGCGCCTTGTCCTCGGCCGACACCGAGATCGAGTGCGGGGTCAGCAGGAAGACGCGGTCGGCGACCCGCTGCATGCTGCCGTCGAGGGCGTAGGTGAGCCCGCTCGAGAAATCGACGAGGCGCTTGGCCAGGTCGGCGTCGGCGCCCTGGAAGTTGATGATGACGGGCACATCGGCCTTGAGCTTGTCGGCGACGGTCTGGGCGTCGTTGAAGCTCTTCGGCACCACCAGCGACACCTGCTGCGCGGCCCGGTGCCCGTTGGCCTGGGGGGTGCCGTCGGGCGGCCGTCGCCGGGCGGAGACGGCAGCGCGGGGCTCGTCGTCGGAGAAGATGTCCTCGTAGTCTCCTCCCCCGCCCCCGCCCCGGCCGCGGCGCGGCTTCAGGCGGCGGACGTTGGGGCGCTCGCTGTATGTCCGCTCGAGGTCCTCGTTGGCGGCGGCGCCGTCGTCGTCGTACTCCTCGTCCCAGTCGTCCTCGCGCACGCCGAAGTACACGAGCGTGGAGTGCCACAGGTCGCGCATCGGCATGGAAAGACAGTCTAGCCCCGGTAAAGGACGGTGCCGACACGCACGATCGTGGCTCCCTCGGCGGCAGCCACGCCGTAGTCCTGGCTCGTGCCCATGCTCAGATGCGAGAAGTCGTGCCGTCCTTGCCATTCGGGCCGAAGGCGATCGCGCAGCTCCCGGAGCGCCGAGAACCACGGGCGGGCCTCCTCGGGGTCGTCCGCAAGCGGCGGCATCGTCATGAGGCCGCACAGCCGCACACGGGCGAGCGGCGCGACCTCGTCGAGGAACGCGGCCACCTCACCGACCGGCACGCCCGACTTCGTGTCCTCGCCCGCGACGTTCACCTGGAGGAGGCAGTCCACCGGCGCATCCGCCCGAGCCTCGATCTGCTGGCACGCGCTCATCGAGTCCAATGCGTGGATCAGCCGCACCCGGCCGATCAGGTCGCGCACCTTGCGGCTCTGGACGTGGCCGATGAAGTCCCAGGTGAACGCGTCACCAAACCGCTCCTGCTTGGCGAGGAGCGCGTCGGTTCGGTTCTCGCCGACCAGCGTGACCCCGCCCTCCCGGAGCGCGTCCAGGTCGTCGGCGTCGACGTACTTCGTCGCGGCCAGGATCTCGACGTCCGGGCCGACCTCCGCACGCACGCGGGCGAGGTTCGCCGCGACGACTGCCGGATCAACCACGGAGCACCCCCACGATCCCCTGCCGGCCCGTGGTGCCATGGTCGCGGCGGTGCGAGAAGTACCGCTCGGGCCCGCAGATGCTGCACTCGCCGGCCACCTCGACGTCGGCAACCCCCGCGCTCTCGAGCGCGCGCCGCGCGGCCAGCCACAGGTCGGCCTTTCCGTCGCGGACGACGTCGTCGCCGAACCGCTCCCGGAGCACGCCGGCGACGTCGTCTCCCACCTCGTAGCAGCACGGCCCGGCGCCCGGTCCGACCGCGGCCGTCGCCCGGCCGCCGACCGTCTCGACACCGCGCTCGACGATCCCCGCCACGAGGCCCCGCCAGCCGGCGTGCAGGACGGCCAGCCGGCTGCCGTCGGCGCGGGCGACGGCGACCGGAAGGCAGTCCGCCGTCAGGAGCACGAGCGGCCGCGCGGGCAGGCCCGTGACGAGGCCGTCGGATTTCGGGAACGCCTCGACGCCGGGCTCCAGGAACCTTCCGGACGAGGGCTCGTCGCCCACCTCGCGCACCTCGGCCCCGTGCACCTGCCAGGCCATCGTCGCGGCGGCGCCGTCACCGCCGGCGGCTCGAACCACCCGGCGCCGGTTCTCGGCGACGTTGGCGGCCTGGTCGGCGGTGAGCGCGCCCAGGTTGAGCGAGCGGTACGGCCCCTCGGACACCCCGCCGTTCCGCGACGTGAACCCCACCTCGACCTCGGCAGGCGCCGACGTCCAGCGCAGGAGAGGCACGTCCCCTTCGTCCCAGGCGAGCCCGGTCACAGGCCGGGCCCTCCGACGAGCTCGCGAGCCGCGGCGAGCTCGGCCGCCCGCGTCTCGAGCTCGCCGTTTCGCTTCCGGCGCAGGAGCTCGCGGAGCACCTCCCCCACGCGCGGCGACTCCTCAAGTCCCAGCTCGTCGCGCAGGACGCCGCCGTCGATCGAGAGCTGCACGCCGCGCAGGTGATCGAGGTAGGTGGTCGCCGCGGAGCTTCCCGCGCCTGCGGCGAGGAGCGCGGCCTCCACCGGCCGCGCTGCGAACACCTCGGCGACCGCGGCGGGACCGGCGTCGTCCGCCGGCACCGGAACGCCGACCGCGCCGCGCAGCGTCGCGGCGTCGCGCTTCCGCAGCACGAGCCTCTGGGCGAGCACGGGCAGGTCGGCGTCGGGGAGGCCGCGGGCGAGCACGACGAGCGCACACCGCCACGCCGGGGTGCGCGCGGAGTAGCGCTGCCGGAGGAGCTCGACGCGCTCGAGGAGCGCCTGCGTCTCGGGATCGCAGTCGAGGCCCGGCCAGACCGCGCGGCAGGCGCCGAGCGCTCCGAGGCGGCCAACAGCGGCCGGCGCGGTGGCCTCGCCCAGAAGGGCCAGGAGCTCTGCGCGCACCCGGGAGCCGGAGAGATGGCCGACGAGTCCCTCCCTCAACGCCGCTCGCGCCAGCTCGTCCGTCTCCGGGTCGAGCTCGAAGCCCAGGCGGGCGGCGTAGCGCACGGCCCGGAAGACACGCGTCGGGTCGTCGCGAAACGACGCTCGGTGGAGGACGCGGATCACGCCCCGCTCGAGGTCGCCCCGCCCACCCGCCGGGTCGAGCAGGCTGTCGCCGTTCCCGAGCCGAAGCGCCATGGAGTTCACGGTGAAGTCGCGCCGCAGCAGATCGGCCTCGATGCCGGCGGGCTCGACGGCGGGCAGAGATCCGGGCCGGGCGTAGCTCTCGGACCGCGTGCGGGCGATGTCGACGCGCATGTCCTCCCAGCGCACCGTCGAGGTGCCGAAGGCGGCGTGCACGGTCACCCGGGCCGGGCTGCCCAGCCCGCGGGCAAGCCTGCGGGCGACCGGGGCTGCGTCGCCGTCCACCGCGAGGTCGACGTCGGTGATGCCGGGATCCCCCCGAAGGAGGTCGCGGATCGCTCCACCGACCAGATAGAGTGCGAGGCCGGAGGCAGCGTCGAGCGCGGCGTCGAGCATGTCCGCCACTCGCTCGGGAACAGGGACAGCGGCATGACGGTGGGGCATGGCAGCATGATACGGATGGGGCCTTCCGGAGCCGCTCCGATGGCTGCGCGCCGGATCCGGCTCGTCCATCTGGCCTGCCTCGGTGCGATCCTCGCCGCAACGGCGTGCGGCTCGAGCGGATCGTCGGGCTACGACAACGGCGTCCGCGACCGGTTCGTGGCCGCGTGCACCAAGGCGTCGTCGGGTCGCTCGGCGGCGTGCTCCGCCGCCTACGAGTGCATCCGCGGCCGCCTGCCGTTCTCCGACTTCAAGGCTGCCGACGATGCCGTGGCGGCCGGGAAGCCGGTCGACCCGGCGACGGCGCAGGTGCTGGTTCAGTGCGCCGCCCAGAGCGCGACGACCTGACCCGGCAGGATCAGTCCGCCCGGGCTGCCGGAGCCGTGTCGGCGGGCACCGACCCGCGGACCTCGCCAGAGCGGGCGTGGTCCACGAACCCCTCAGCGCGTGCCAGCGCGGCCAGCGGCGCCGCCAGCGCCGCCGAGGCCTCGGCCGAGAGCTCGACCACCTCCTGGGTGCGCAGGAACGCCGAGGGCGAGAGGCCCGACGAGAAGCGGCTGTGCCCGCCCGTCGGCAGGATGTGGTTGGAGCCGGCGATGTAGTCGCCGTAGGCCGTCCCGCTGTGGGGCCCGACGAAGATCGCGCCGGCATGGTGGATCGCCTCGAGCGCCTGATCGGGGTCGACGACCATCAGCTGGAGGTGCTCGGGGGCATAGGCGTTCACGAACGCGAGCGCCGTCTCGAGGGTGTCGGACTGGATCACCACGACGCCGCTCTCGGCGGGGAGCAGCGGCTCGATCGCCGCGAGGACGTCGGGATCGGGCGACACGAGCACCGACTGCGACCCGGGGCCGTGCTCCACCTGCGCGAGCAGGTCGAGGGCGGCAGCTTCGGGCGGCGCCGACGCGTCGGCGACGACGACCAGCTCCGTCGGGCCGGCGAGCGACTCGATCCCGACCTCGCCGAAGAGACGCCGCTTCCCCTCCTCGACGTAGGCGTTCCCAGGCCCGACGACCATGTCCACGGCCGGGATGGATGCCGTGCCGATGGCGAAGGCCGCCACCGCCTGGGCACCGCCGACGGCGTAGACCTCCTCGACGCCCAGGAGCGCGCACACGGCCAGCGCGCCGGAGTGCGGGAGCCCGGAGGGGCCCGGAGGCGAGCAGGCTGCGATCTCGGGCACGCCCGCGACCTGGGCCGGGACGATCGCCATCACGGCGCTCGACGGGTAGGCGGCGAGGCCGCCGGGGACGTAGACGCCGACCCGCCGCACCGGCACCTGCCGGGTCGACACGACCTGCCCGTGGCGCAGCGTCACCTGGGTCGGCCGCGGCATCTTGTCGTCGGCCACCGTTCGGAGGTTCTCGGCCAGAAGCTCCAGGGCCGCGCGCACGTCGGGGTCGAGGTCGGCGAGCGCCTCGCGCAGCTGGCTCGGAGCGACCCGCGACCGCTCGACGTCGACGCCGTCCAGGCGCAGCGTCAGCCGGCGGACCGCCTCGTCGCCGCCGTCCCTGACCATGTCGACGATGTCGGCGACGGTCGAGCGCACGTCCTCGCGCAGCTCCTTGGACGGCCGCAGCCCCCGGACGAGCTCGCCGACCTCCGCCGCCGCGACGCGTCTGCGCTCCCTCACGCCGCGAAGCGTATCGTTCCGGACAGGTTTCTAGGCGTGGACGCGCTCGATGTTGGCGCCGAGCTCCCGCAGCCGGGCGTCGATGCGCTCGTAGCCGCGGTCGATCTCGCCCACGTTTCCGATCCGGCTCTCGCCCTCGGCGGCGAGCGCGGCGATCAGCATCGCCATGCCGGCGCGGATGTCGGGGCTCGCCATCCGCTCGCCGTAGAGCTTCGCCGGGCCGGTCACCACCGCCCGGTGGGGGTCGCACAGGATGATCCGTGCGCCCATCGAGACCAGCTTGTCGGTGAAGAACAGGCGGTTCTCGAACATCTTCTCGAAGATCAGGACCGTGCCGGCGGCCTGCGTCGCGACGGCGACGGCGATCGAGGTCAGGTCGGCCGGGAACATCGGCCACGGCCCGTCCTCGATCTTGGGGATCTGGGCGTGCACGTCGTCGACGATCCGAAGCGACTGCTGGGCCGGCACCCGCACCGCGTCGCCCTCGATCTCCACCTCGACGCCGAGGCGCTGGAAGGTGTGCCTGATCGACCGCAGGTGCTCGACGGCGGCGTCCTCGATCAGGACCTCGCCGCCGGTCACGGCCGCGAGGCCGATGAACGACGCCACCTCGATGTGGTCGGCGCCGACCCGGTGCGAGGCACCGTGCAGGCTCTCAACGCCGTGCACGGTGAGCACGTTCGAGCCGATGCCCTCGATCGTCGCGCCCATCGAGCACAGCAGGTTGCAGAGATCCTGGACGTGCGGCTCGCAGGCGGCGTTCCGGATGATCGTGGCCCCCCGGGCGAGGACGGCGGCCATCACGGCGTTCTCGGTGCCCGTCACCGATGCCTCGTCCAGATAGATGTCAGCCCCGCGTAGGCCTGAGGGTGCCGACAGCCGGTACTCGCGATCGGCGGCGACCTCGGCCCCGAGGCCGGCGAACGCCATCAGATGGGTGTCGACGCGGCGGCGGCCGATGACGTCGCCGCCCGGCGGCGGGATGTCGGCCGCGCCGAACCGGGCCAGGAGCGGCCCGGCGAAGAGGATCGACGCCCGGATCCGCGAGCACAGCTCGGCGTCGAGGCGCGTCTTGCGGATGTCGGCGGCCCACACGCGCAGGCGGTTGGGGCCGAGCCACTCGACCTCGGCGCCGATGTCCGTGAGCAGGTCGATCATGGCCTCGACGTCGCGGATGCGCGGGACGTTGTCGAGCGTGACCGGGTCGGCCGTCAGCACGCACGCCGCCAGGATCGGCAGGGCGGCGTTCTTGTTTCCGGCGGGGCGGACGGTGCCCGAGAGCGGCACCCCACCGTGGATGAGGAAGGTCTCGATGGTGGTGTCCCGTGTCGCGACTGCCATGGCCTGAGGGTAGCCGGATTCGCCGTCGGGGCAAGAGGTTCCTGCCTCCCCGCGCGTCGCGGCCGGCACGGTAGTGTGCGCGGCCATGCCCGATCTGGTGCACGATCGCGACGCGGCGTGGGCCCTTCTCACCGAGTGGACGAAGGGCGAGGCGCTGCTCCGGCACTGCCTCGCGGTCGAGGCGTCGGTGCGGGCCTACGCCCGGGAGTGGAGCGAGGACGAGGAGGCATGGGGCAACGTGGCGCTCCTGCACGACTTCGACTACGAGCGCCATCCCACGCTCGACCAGCACCCGCAGGACGGCGCGCCGGTGCTGCGCGAGGCGGGCTATCCGGAGTGGTTCGTGCGCGCGATCCAGTCGCACGGGAGCCACACCGGCGTCGCCCGCGAGTCGCGCCTCGAGCACACGCTCTTCGCGTGCGACGAGGTGTCGGGGTTCGTCCACGCGTGCGGGCTCGTGCGGCCCGACGGGATCGCGACCCTCGAGCCGCGGTCGGTGCGAAAGAAGCTGAAGCAGCCGAGCTTCGCCCGCGGCGTGAACCGCGACGAGGTCGTCGAGGGCGCCGCCGAGATCGGCGTCGACCTCGACGAGCACATCGCGTTCGTGATCGCCGCGCTCCGGCCGATCTCGGCCGAGCTCGGCCTGCGCAGCTAGGCGAACCCCGTGGGGCCAGGCGTGAAACATTGGCGACAGGCGCCGGTGTTTCACCCGGGCTGGGCCGTGAAACAGCTGTACCGGGTACAGGTGTTTCAGTCGCCGGAGCGGATCGATTCGAGGCCGTCGAGCAGGGCGTCGAGGTCGCCGTCGCTCGTCCATGCGCCGACCGACAGCCGCAGGTAGGGCGTCCCGGGGATGTACCGCAGCAGCACCGAGCGCTCGGCGAGCGCCGCGACGACGTCGACCGGGTCGTGGCCGGGGAGCTCGAAGGCGACCAGGCCGGTCGAGCCGCCCGGCGGATCGACGGAGGGGATGCCGGCCGCGGCGAGGCGGGCCCGGGCGGTCGCCACGCGCTCGGCGGCCAGTGCGCGCCACGCAGGCCATCCGCCCTCGAGGCCGTCCACCCACTCGACCGCCGCGGCGAGGCCTGCCAGCGAGGCCAGGTCGAGCGTGCCGGGATCGAACCGGGCGGCGCCGGGGCGCATGTTCCCGACGATGCCGTCGGCGTAGCTGAGATAGCTCGGGAGCGCCGGCCGCAGCCGGTCGTGGTGCTTCGCGTGCACCCAGAGCGCCCCCGTCCCGTTGGGCCCGAGCAGCCACTTCTGGCCCGAGACGGCGTAGAAGTCGGCACCGGTCTCGTCCATCCGCAGGTCGAGCTGGCCGGCCGACTGCGCGCCGTCGACCAGAAGCAGCGCCCCCACGTCGCGCGCGGCGTCGGCGATCTCGGGGAGCGGGAGGATGCGGCCCGTTGTCCAGAGCACGTGGGAGATGGCCACCATCCGGGTCGCCGGCCCGATCGACGCGATGAGGTCGTCCGCAGGGACGAAGCGGATGACCGCGCCGCGGCGGACGCGCAGCTCGTCCAGCGGCCCGAGCACCCCGGGGTGCTCCTCGGTCGTCGTCAGGATCTCGTCGCCGGGCTCCCACTCGAGGCCCGCCGTGACGAGGCCGACCCCCTGGCTCGTCGACGTCGTGACGGCGACCTCGTCGGCCGGCGCGCCCAGCCTCCGCGCCGCCGCCTCCCGCGCCCGGCCGCGCACCTCCCAGAACCGCTCGAACGCCTGCGCTCCGATCCGGGGCGCGTGGAACGCGGCCTCGACCTCGGCGGCCATCGCGTCGGCCGCCGCCCGCGGCAGCGGCCCGTTGGTGCCCGCGTTCAGGTAGGCGCAGCCGCCGGTGCACGGGAGATCGGCCCGGTCAAGCAAGCGCCACCACCGCGTCGACGGGGTCGTGATCCGAGAGCCTGAGGGGCAGCGAGCCGTTCAGGCGCACGTCGCGCCGCTGGGGGAGCCACCGCGTCGCGGGCCACTCGAGCTCGGCACCGCGGACCAGCAGGTGGTCGATCCCGACGTCGCCGGCGTCCTCGACCCAGCCCCGTCCGGCGAGGGAGCGCAGCCCCGCCGAGTGCATCCGGGCGTTCATGTCGCCGCCGAGGATCATCGGCGCGCCGCGGGCGAACCGCTCGAGCACGAAGCCCGCCTTCTCGAGCTGCGCAGGCGCCCCGCCGTGATCGGCGTGCACGTTCCCGACGGCGAGCTCGATGCCGAGCTTGCGATGGCGCAGCCGGACGAGCTGGGCGATCCGGGGCTCGCCGCGAAACCACCGATGCTCGTTCAGCAGCACCCGCCGGGTCGAGACGAGCAGGAGGTCGGGGCCGTAGAGCAGCGCCTGACCCTGGCCCTCGAACTGGGTGCGGACGACGTCCGGCAGCGCCCGCCCGAGCGCCGCCCCTGCCGCGAGCGGCAGCGGCACGTGCAGGAACGGGACGTGCGCACCGTACGCGTCCGCCAGCGTGACTCCCATCCCGGTGTGCTCGCGCAGGAGCGGGCCGGCCCAGATGGGCACCTCCTGGAGCAGGACGATGTCGGGATCGTCCTCGAGGAGGACGGCGCACATCTCGGCCAGGAGCTTCCGGCGCGCATGCCCGTAGCCCGGCCCGGGAGGCACATCGCGCCCGTGGGCGATGTTCCAGGTCCGCACGAGGAGCGAGCGCGTCTCGGTCATGCGCGCGTCACCTTAGCGGCGCGGGCATCCCCGGTGCGCGTCGATACCATGCCCGCGTGAGGATCCCGGGCAGGCCCCGTTTTACCGATGTCATCCGCCGCCAGCTCGAGCTCTTCGAGGCGGAGAGCGCCGATCTGCTCGTGCGGATCGGCGAGGCGAAGCGTGCCTACGACCGGGCCGGAGCGGGAGACGCCGAGGAGGCCTACGGCGACTACATGGACCTCGTCGAGGAGGCCGAGGACGAGCTGCTCGACCTCCGTGACCGCTACGCCGAGACGATGGCCGCCCGCGACCGGCGGGCATACGAGCGCGAGTTCTGGCGAGCCGCCGAGAAGCGGCTTCCGACGCTCCAGGGGCGACGGCTCTATCTGCGGGCCGTCGACCCGGACTCGACCACCTAGACGCCGCTACGCCTCGGGCACCTCGCCGTGCCAGTAGCCGACGCCGCTCGACTTCTCGACCATCACGTCGTCGTCGGAGTTGCCGGTCCAGATGCCGATCTTGCCGCTGTCGGGGTAGACGCTCGCGGCCGGCTGGTTGCGGGTCGAGAACATGAGCACGCGCACCGTCTGGTCGGTGCCGTTCGCAACGGCGTGCGCCCCTTCCGGGCCGGCCGGGAAGCAGACGGCGTCCCACGGGTCGAGCTGGTCCGTGCCCTCCGGATGGCGCAGCGTCGGGCGGCCGTCGAGCACGAAGAGCCACTCCTCCTCGCCGTACTCGTAGTGGTACGGGCAGATCGACTGACCGGGCGGCAGCTCGTACACGCTCGCGCCCGTCATGGCTGCGCCGAGCAGCGGGCCGAGGCGGGCGCCGCCCGACCTGAACCCCTCTGGATCGGACTCGTCGTAGGCGACGTCCACGGTCTGGATGTTGATGCGTTTCGGCATGGCGAGAGCATACCTTGTCGATCGAACATATGTTCGGTATGCTGGACGGCCCGGATGCCACGCCGCCGCTCCCTGATCGTCTGCGCCCTCGTCCCCCGCTTCGCGCTGCGGGTCGCAGCCGGGATGGGCGGCTCGCTTCCTGACGAGCCGGTGGCGCTCGGGCCCGAGCCGGGCGGGCCGCCGCTCCTCGGCGAGGCCAACGCCGCGGCCGCCGCGTTCGGCGTGCAGGCCGGCATGCGCGTCGCCGAGGGGATCGCCCGCTGCCCGCGCCTTCGGCTCGTCACGCCCGATCCCGGGGCCGTGGCCGACGCCTCCGAGATGCTGCTCTCCCGGCTGGAGGGCCTTGGCGCTGCCGTCGAGCCGCTCGCGCCCGGGCGCGCGCTGTTCAGCGCCGACGGGCTCGTGCGGCTCCACGGCGGCGCGAACCGGCTCCTGGCCGCGACGGCGCATGGCCGCCGGGGCCGGGGCCCGCGTCGGCGCCGGACCGGGCCGGTTCGTGGCCCAGGCGGCGGCGGTGCGCTCGCGCCCGCGCCGGCCGCACCTGGTCGAGGAGGGGGCGGCGACCTCGTTCCTGGCCCCGATGCCGGTCGGCAGGCTGCCGCTCGATCCGGAGACGGTCTCGACGCTCGAGGCGCTCGGCGTGCGCACGGCGGGCGAGCTGGCGGCGCTCCCCCTGCCGGCGGTCGCTGACCGCTTCGGGCGCGCCGGGATCGCCGCCTGGCGGCTCTCGCAGGGTGAGGACGATGCCTACGTGGCGCCGCGCACGCCGCCGGAGCCGCTGCGGGAGCGGATCTCGTTCCCGGAGCCGGCGGGCGACCTCCTCGTGCTGCGCGGGGCTCTGGCCGTCCTGATCGACCGGCTGCTCGCCCATCCACGTCGTGCAGGCCGCCCGCCGCGCGCGCTCGTCGTGTCGGCGCGGCTGGCCGCGGGCGGCTCCTTCCGGCGGCCGGTCGCCCTGCGCGAGCCGACCGGCGACCCGCGCCGGCTGCGCGACGCCCTCCAGCCCCACCTGACGGAGCTCCCGGGGGCGGTCGACGAGCTCGAGCTCGAGATCTCCACGCTGGCAGCGCACGGCGATCGCCAGCTCGCGCTTCTCCGCCCCGCGTCCGAGGTCCTGCACGAGCGCGCCGGGGAGGCCGCCCGCCAGGTCCTGGCCGGGCTGGGAGAGGGGCATCTGTGGCGGATCGTCGAGGTGGCGCCGTGGTCGCGCCTGCCCGAGGGGCGCCACCTGCTCGTGCCCTTCGACGGCTGACGGCGACCGGCGCAGCCCTCTGCCTGAAACAGGACGCCAACCGAGCCGCGCCTAGACTCCGAGGGTGCTCGCCTTCCTGATCGCCAGCATCCACGTCCCGGCCAACCTCGGGTATCTCGCCCTCTTCCTGATCGTGGCCGGCGAGTCGGCCGGCCTTCCGATCCCCGGCGAGACGAGCATCCTGATCGGCGGGGCGCTCTCGGCCCGCGGCGAGCTGGAGCTGCCGCTGGTCTGGGTGTTCGCAGCGACCGCGGCGATCATCGGCGACAACATCGGCTACCTGATCGGCCGGTACTTCCTCCGCAACCTGATCACCGGGACTGGCCGTCTGGCCCATCGGCATGGAGCGGTCCGTCGAGCGCAGCGAGGTGTTCTTCCGCCGCCACGGCGGCAAGACCGTCTTCTTCGGCCGCTGGCTCCCCGTCCTGCGCGTCACGGCCGCCTGGATGGCCGGAGCGAGCCACATGGAGTGGCGCAAGTTCGCGGTCTTCAACGCGCTCGGCGGCGTCGCGTGGGCGGTCACCATCAGCTCGCTCGGCTACGTCGCCGGCAAGTCGGCCGATAGCGTCGTCGGAGTGCTCGGTATCCTGGCCCTCGTGATCGTGACGCTGGCCCTGGTCTCGCACTGGTGGTTTCGCAGGCTCGGCCGGCTCGGCAGCGGAGAGGAGCCCCAGCCGCGCCGCCCATGACCGCGCTCGATCGCAGGATCGCCGTCGCCCGCGGCGACGAGCCGGCCGATCTCGTGATCTCCGGCGGCCGGGTGCTCTCGGTCTTCACTCGCGAGTGGCTCGAGTGCGACGTGGCGGTGGTCGACGGCTGGATCGCCGGCCTCGGAAGCTACGACGGCCGCGAGCGCATCGACGCGGCGGGGCGGTACGTCGTGCCCGGGTTCATCGACGCGCACGTGCACCTCGAGTCGTCGAAGCTCCTGGCGGGAGAGTTCGCCCGGCTCGTGCTGCCGCTCGGCACGACGACCGTCGTCGCCGACCCCCACGAGATCGCAAACGTGCTCGGCACCGACGGCGTGCACTGGCTGCTCGACGCGACCGAGGGGATGCCGCTCGACGTCCGCTTCACGGCGTCGTCATGCGTGCCGGCGTCGAAGTTCGAGTCCCCCCGCCGGGCGCTCAACGAGGGCGACCTCGAGGGGCTCCTGCGGCGCCGGCGGGTGGTCGGGCTGGCCGAGATGATGAACTTCCCCGGAGTGATCGCGGGCGATCCGGCCGAGCTCGCCAAGCTCGCGCTCGCGGGCGCCGAGCGGGCCGACGGGCACGCTCCCGGGGTGCGCGGGGCCGCGCTTCAGGCCTACGCCGCGGCCGGCATCGGCTCCGACCACGAGTCGACCACCATCGAGGAGGGCCGCGAGCGCCTGCGGGCCGGCATGTGGCTCCTGATCCGCGAGGCGACCGGCGCTCGCAACCTGCACGCGCTGATCCCGCTGGCGCGCGAGCTCGGCCCGCACCGGATCGCGCTCTGCACGGACGACCGCGACCCGCAGCACATCGCCGCCGACGGGCACGTGAACGCGCTCGTCCGCGACGCGGTCGCCGAGGGCGTCGACCCGGCCGACGCGATCGTGATGGCGACCCTGAACGCGGCGACGTGGCACGGCCTCGCCGGCCTCGGTGCGGTGGCCCCCGCCCACCGGGCCGACGTGCTCGTCCTGCCCGATCTCGAGCGGTTCGTCCCCGACATCGTCCTGACCGCCGGGCGGCCTCCGGGTGAGATCGCGCCGGCGCCGGTGCCCGAGTGGGTGCGCCACACGGTGCGGATCGCGCCGATCACGCTCGGGGATCTCCGCATCCCCTGGGACGAGGGCGACACCGCCCGGGTCATCGGCATCGTCCCCGGCCAGATCGTGACCGAGTCCCTGTCCGAGGTCCCGACCGTCGCCGCGGGAGCTGCTGTCGCCGACCCCGAGCGCGACCTGGCCAAGATCGCCGTCGTCGAGCGGCATCTCGGCACCGGCCGGATCGGCCTGGGGCTCGTGCGCGGGCTCGGCCTGCGGCACGGCGCCCTCGCGACCACGATCGCGCACGACGCCCACAACATCGTCTGCGTCGGGGTCGACGACGGCGACATGGCGCGGGCGGTGCAGCGCCTCGCCGAGCTCGGCGGCGGGATGGTGGTCGTCCGCGACCGCGGCATCCGGGCGGAGCTCCCGCTCCCGGTGGCCGGACTGCTTTCGGACGCGCCGCTCGAGCAGGTGCTCGAGCAGACGGCGGCCGTGTCGGCCGCTGCGCTCGAGCTCGGCACATCGCTCGAGTCGCCGTTCCACGCCATCGGATTCCTCTCGCTCTCGGTCATCCCCGAGCTCAAGATCACCGATCGTGGCCTGATCGATGTCGGCCGCTTCGAGATCGTGCCGCTGCGAGTGGACGCCTAGGGCGTCTCGCCCGCCTCGGCGACCGGCAGCCCGGCCGCCTTCCACGCCTCGAAGCCGCCGATCATGTCGGTCGCATCGTTGACGCCGATGTCGAGGAGCGTGGCGGCCGCGAGGCTCGACGCATAGCCCTCCTGGCACATGACGATGACCGGGCCGGTGCGGGCGACGACCTCGGGATCCTCCCAGCCGGACGTCGGGTCGACCCGCCACTCGACGATGTTCCGCGACATGACGATCGCCCCGGGGATGACGCCGTGCTCGTGCCGCTGCTCGTACGTGCGCGTGTCGAGGATGACCGCGCCGCCGGCCTGGGCGTCGTGCGCCTCGGCGGGCGTCACGCGATGAAGGCGAGCCCGGGCGGCGTCGAGCAGATCGTCGATCCTCCCCATCGCGAGGACCCTAGACGGTCGCTACTTGGGATACCACTCGAGCCGGAGCGCTCCGAGCCGGAGCACCCTGCGCCGGCCGCGGCGGTCGAGGCCGATGCCCGACTCGTCGCGGTAGACGTCCACCCGATAGCCGCGCGTCCGCCGCCCGACGAGCGTCACCGACCGAACCGGCTGCGCGGTTTCGACTCCTGCCATGACTCCAGCGTACGAGTCGCGGTCGTCCGTGACAATCGCGGGCGTCGTCAACGTCGAAGCCCCGTCGTCGAGGAGCGCCGTGAGCGGCACGACATCGAGCTCCGGGACGACGTCTCGCCAGGGCGGCTCGGCCGTGGCGGGCTCGAGCCGTCCGAACCAGAGGCGAACGACGTCACCGTCGGCCGCAGCGGCAGTCTCGTAGCGCACGCGGGCCTGGCCTTCGGCCTCGTCGCGCGCCGCGAGCAGGACGTCGAGGGCCGCCTCGACCGCCTCCTCGCGGGCCGCGAACGGCCGCACGGGGATGACCATGCTGCGGGCATCGCCGGCGTAGACGACCACGGCGTCGCGCTCGGCGCGCGCCTCGAGCCCCGCCGGCAGCGCAGCCGACAGCCGATCCGCGAGCGCGCCCGCCAGGCGCGCCGCCCCTGCCCTCTCGTCCATGCTTCCAATATATGGGTTTTCGAGAGCGAGCGCAGCCCCGTGGACTGGCGAACGTGTGTTCGATATCATCGTTCCATGCGCACGGCAGCTCCTCGGATCCTCGGCGCCCCCAGGAGCGTACGCGTCGCCGCAGACGACGCCGGGGCGCCGCGATCGCTGGAGGGGAGAGCCGTCGAGTCCGTGCGCGACGAGTGGCGGGTCGACGAGGGATGGTGGACCGGGCGGCCGATCCAGCGGCGGTATTTCGACGTTGTCATGGCCGACGGGCGCAATGCGGTCGTCTTCTGCGACCGCCGTACCGGACGCTGGTTCACCCAGCGAGGGTAGACCCGTTCGTCACAGGCTCCTAACGTCTTCACCAAATCTGCTTGACCTATTATCCAAAAGTTGTAATACTTTTCCTTCCCACGCGGGTTGCGTGGGGCATTGCAGGAGGGGGAGAAGAGATGGCGAGCTCGCCGGCGGCGGCGCTCGCGTCCTCGCCGGTCGCCGAGGCCGCGTCGCCGTACACCTATCAGGTCTACGTACGGCCCTACCCGGGCTGGTGGCGACGGTGGCACGGGCGCGTGATCACGCGCGACTGCGACGGCCGGCACCGGTTCTGGCCGTGGCGATTCGCACGCGACCGCGAGGACCTCGTGCAGAGCCTCTGGGCCGAGGTGCACCGCGACATCGAGTGGCGCCGCGGCGGGGCTGCGGTCGAGCTGCTCGAGGTCACGTCCACCCTGCGCTGATCGGCTGGCACGCCGGCCGGCGGCTGGGTATGCTGACCTGACCGAACATGTGTTCGGTCACAGGTGACCTACCCCGAGCTCCACGCCCACTCCTGCTTCTCGTTCCTCGACGGCGCCTCCCAGCCCGATGAGCTGGCGGCGCGCGCGGCTGCGCTCGGCTACGACGCGGTCGCCCTGACCGACCACGACGGCCTCTCGGGATCCCTCGCCTTCGCCCAGGCGGCCCGCGAGGTGGGCGTCCGGCCGATCACAGGCTGCGAGATCACCCTCCAGGGAGGCGCGCACCTCACCCTGCTCTGCGAGGACAGGCGCGGCTACGCCAACCTGTGCCGGCTCATCACCGCGGCCCACGCGCACGACCGCCGAAAGCCCGAGGCGACGCTCGAGCAGGTGGCCCGGCACGCGGACGGCCTGCACTGCCTCTCGGGCTGCGCACGCCATGGCGCGGTCGCCCGGCTCGTCTCCGACGGCCGGCTCGGGGAGGCCGAGGCGCTGGCCCGGCGGCTGCGCGATGTCTTCGGGCGGGACCGGTTCTCGATCGAGATCATGCGCCCGTACATGCGCGGCGACGCGCGCCGGAACCGGCTGCTCGGGGAGCTGGCCGACCGGCTGCGCCTGCGGACGGTGGCGACCGGCGACGTGCACGCCCACACGCCGCGGCGCGCGCTCCTCCAGGACGCCCTCGTCGCGATCCGCTCGGGCACCACCCTCGAGGGGTGCGAGGCCGAGCGGCGCGGGAACCACGAGTCGGTGCTGCGCGCGCCCTCCGAGACCGCGGCCCGGTTTCCCGCGGATGCGGTCCGGGCGGCGGCGGCGGTGGCCGACCGCTGCCGCTTCGACCTCACGCAGGACCTGGGGTACGCCTACCCCGACTTCTCGGACTCCGGCGAGCCCGCCCAGGCCGCCCTCGCGCGCATCTGCCGCGAGGAGCTCGAGTGCCGCTACCGGGGCTCCCCCAACTGGCACGAGGCCCGGGCGCGGCTCGAGGAGGAGCTGGGGCTGATCGCCCTCCACGGCCTCGCGGGCTTCTTCCTCCTCCACCGCGACATCCTCGAGATGGCGCGCGACGTGGCGGTGCGGGTGCGCGGTCAGAGCGCCGGCCGGCGCCTGCTCCCGCCGGGCCGCGGGCGGGGCTCGAGCGTCGGCTCGATCGTCTGCTATCTGATCGGCCTCTCGCACGTCGACCCGGTGGCCACGCGCCTCTTCCTGGGCCGGTTCCTGTCGAGAGACCTCGCGAGCGTGCCCGACATCGACCTCGACTTCCCCCGCGACGTGCGCGAGGGGCTGATGCTCGACATCGTCGACCGGTACGGGCCCGAGCACGCCGCGCTTGTGGCCGCCTTCCCCACCTACCGCACCCGGGGTGCGATCCGCGACCTCGGAAAGGCGCTCGCGCTGCCGCAGGGGGAGGTCGAGCGGATGGCGCGGCTGGCGGACGAGTGGGGAGCGGTGCCCGAGGACCGGATCGACCAGCTCCGCGACCGCATGGGCTCGGCTCGCTGGCGGGCGTTCGCCTTCCTGATGGAGGAGATCCGCGGCCTGCCCCGCCACATCTCCCAGCACTCGGGCGGAATGGTGATCTCGACCCGGCCGCTCGTCGAGCTCGTGCCCGTGATCCCCGCGGCGATGGAGGGGCGCCAGATCTGCCAGTGGGACAAGGACTCCTGCTCCGATGCCGGGTTCCTCAAGATCGACCTGCTCGGGCTCGGCATGCTGTCGGCGGTCGAGGAGTGCGTCGACCTGATCGCCGAGACGCGCGGCTCGCCCATCGACCTCTCGCGGGTCGGGTTCTCGGACCCGGAGGTCTACGCCGAGATCCAGGCCGCCGACACGATCGGGGTGTTCCAGATCGAGAGCAGGGCGCAGATGCAGTCGCTGCGCCAGACGCGGCCCGAGAACCTCGACGACCTGACCGTCCAGGTCGCGCTCGTCCGTCCGGGGCCGATCGTCGGGGACGCGGTCAACCCGTACATCGCCCACCGCCGCAGCCTGCGCCACGATCCCGAGTTCCGCCCGCCCTTCGACCACCCCCTGCTCGAGCCGGTGCTGGCCGACACCCTCGGCGTGGTCGTCTTCCAGGACCAGGTGCTCGAGGTCGCCATCGCCCTGGCCGGGTTCACCACCGGGGAGGCCGAGAGCCTGCGCCGGGCGATGAGCCGCAAGCGCAGCCGCGAGGCGCTCGAGAGCCACCGGCACCGGTTCCGGGCCGGGGCGGCGGCCCGGGGGGTCGACGAGGAGACGGCCGAGCGGGTCTTCCAGAAGATCGTCGCCTTCTCGGAGTTCGGCTTCCCCAAGAGCCACGCCGCCGCCTTCGCGATCCTCGCCTACCAGTCGGCGTGGCTTCACCGCGCATACCCGGCGGAGTTCCTGTGCTCGCTCCTGAACGCGCAGCCGATGGGCTTCTACCCCCCGGCCACGCTGCTTCGCGACGGCGAGCGGCGCGGCGTCGAGATGCGCCCGCCGGACGTGAACCGAAGCGGCGCCGGGTGCACCGTCGAGGATGCCGGCGGGGCCGTCAGGATCGGCCTCGGCTACGTCAAGGGCGTCGGGACGCGCGCAGAGGGCCTGGTGGCCGAGCGTGCCGGCGGCGGTCCGTTCTCGGATCTCGGCGATCTGGTGCGGCGCGCGCCGCTCGACATCGGTCAGCTCGAGGGGCTGGTGCGGGCGGGGGCGTGCGACGAGTTCCATCCCCACCGGCGCCGTCTGCTCTGGGAGCTCCCGCTCCACCGTGCGCCCGCAGGGCCGGACGGCGCACGGCAGCTCGCGCTCGCGCTGGACGCCTCCCCCACCCCGGCGCTCCCCGGCCTGACAGCCTGGGAGCGGATGGTGGCCGACCACGAGGCGATGAGCCTCACGACCGGGCCGCACCCGATGGCGCTCCTGCGGGAGGGGCTCGATCCCGCCCTGCGCACGTCGGCCGACCTGCGCAGCGACTCGCTCGGGCGCACGACCACCGCCGGGATCGTCATCGCCCGCCAGCGCCCGGGGACGGCCAAGGGGATCGTGTTCCTGCTCCTCGAGGACGAGCACGGGATGACCAACGTGATCATTCCGCCGGCGGTGTACGAGCGCGACCGGATCATGGTGCGGGCCGAGCCGCTCCTGCAGGTGTGGGGCCGGCTCGAGCGGCGAAACGGCGCGGTCAACGTGATCGCCGACCGCATCGCCGGGCTGTCGCATGCGGCCCGCCCCGAGGTGGTCAGGGCCGCGGCGCGCGCAGCCGGAACGGGCGCCGGCCAGGGCGGCCACGTCGCCGATCTCCGCCGGCTGCGAGCCGCCGCGCCGGCTGCGAACAGCTTCGGCCGCGGCCGGCGCTGACGCCGCTCACTGGTTGCCGGTGAGGCCGAGCCGCACGCGATCCTCGCGGCTCACCGACCGCCGCGTTGCCTTCGGGTTCAGCTTGGCCGACATCTGGAGCGCGTGGAACCGCTCGGGGTCGGACGTCAGGTCCGCCAGCCGGCGCCATGCGATCCAGTCGACCGGATCCTTCTGCGTCGCCGTGCGCAGGGCGGCGGCCGCCTCGTCGCGATGACCCTGGCCGACGAGCGCCGCGGCGAGATCGACCCAGCCCTGATCCGACCAGGGCGCCCAGGACATTGCCTTGCGCGCGTCCGACTCGGCCTTGGCGTAGTCGCCCCGGGCGGCGGCGTCGGAGCTCGAGGCGATGGCCTCGTTTCCGATCCCGCCGACGAACGCCACCGCGCCCACCGCGAGGGTCGCGGCCACCAGTCCCGCCCGCCACCGGTTCGAGAGAGGGCCGCCGGTTCCGTCGCGGGCCGAGAGCACGATCGCCGAGGCGCCCACGAGCGCGAGGCCGGTGACCGCCGGCATCTCCCAGTCCCAGTCGAACCCGGCGTGGACGGTGAAGGCGACGAGCACGCCGACCGCGGTCAGGACGACCGGGTCGCGCCGGTATCGAACGGCCACGCCGAGCGGATAGAGGACGAGGGCGAGGATGAGCGCGAGTCCGACGGGCCCCTGCTCCGCGAGCCGCTCGAGGTACAGGCTGTGAGCGTCCTTCGCGACGTAGTTTCGCGGCCGGTGCTCGTTCCAGTACTGCTCGAACGTGCCCGCCCCCGAGCCGAGGAGCGGATGGTCACCGACGTCGGCGAGGGCCGAGCGCCAGAGCATCGGCCGGCCGTTGAGCGACAGCGTCTCGAGGCGCAGGTTCTGATCGGAGTCGAGCGCCGGCGGCTTGGACTCGAGGGCGTGCCGGACCCGGGAGGCCATGTGGAGCGGCGATCCGTAGGTCGCCATGGCCCCCGCGAGCACGGCGAGCGCCGCCACGGCGAGCGCGGCGAGGTAGAGGCGGCGGACGGTCGCGCTGAAGACGACGCGCTGCTCGACCACGCGCACCGCCACCATCGTCGCCGCCGACGCCGCAGCACAGGCGAGGATGATCACCAGCAGCGGCCGGCCCTGTGCGGACGCCGCATGCACGCCCGCGCCCCCGCGGGCCAGGGCGCCGCGGCGGTGCGCGTCCGCGAGGGCGAGCACGGCCCACGGCATCAGCGCGAGCGCGATGGCGAGCGAGCGCAGCCTGTCGCGATCCAGTGCCAGCCCGACGCCGACCCCGATCGCCACGGCGATCATCGAGCCGCGGCTGAACGTGAAGAAGAGCGTCGCCGAGACCGGAGGCAGCGCGGCCGCCGCCGCGACCCGCACCCATTGCGTCCGCCCGCGCATGGCCGCTCCCAGACACAGGACGACCGTCATCGCCGCGAAGATCCCGAGCGCGTTCCAGTAGCCGAGCGGCTGGTAGAGCCGGCCGTGCGCCACGGGGTCGTCATAGAGGCCGAACATGTCCGGGCGCAGGCGCGTGACCAGCGCAAACCCCGAGATGAGGATGCCGGCCAGGCCGGCTCCGGCGAGCATCACGCCCGCTCCGCCGCGACGCCCGGTCACAAGCAGCGTCGCGACGAGCGCGACGTAGACGAGCGTTCGCTCCACCTCGAGCACCGGCGCCTGCGCGGCGTCGGCCCAGAGCGCCGACACGGCCGTCCACACCGCGATCGCCGTCGTGATGCCGAGGAACACTCCGTCGCGCCGGCCGAGCTCGACGTTCCGGCCGATGACGAGCGCGACCGCCGCCACCCACGCGAGCGCGACGCCGCTCCACCCCCACTCCGGCGGGAAGTATCCGCCGTCGTTCGCCGCGAGCAGCAGGATCGCGGCGAACGCCGCCAACCCGGCCGGAGCGTGCACCGCATTGGCGCGCCCGCGGAGTCCCGCGAGCGCGCCGAGGCGCTCGACCGCCGAAGCGGCCGTCAACGCTTGTTCCTCGCGACTAGTTGTGGCGGAGCCGGTCCGAAGCCGCCCGGAGACCGAACCCCGAAGCGATCAAACCTGATCCAGCGCCCAGCACCAGCAGGAGATTGAGCCCCGTGAACGGGAGCCCACCCGTGCCGCCACCAGCCTGCTCGCCCAGCACGTTCCCCCCGCCGCCGCCCTGGTTCCCAGAGCCGTATTCGTCGTTGGCGGGAGTCACCTGCGCGGACGCGGCCTGATGGTGCGTGCGCGCAGCCGCTGCGGCCGACGCCGCGCCGGTGCCGAGCACCAACGCGCTCGCCGTAGCCGCGAGCAATAACTTGAACGTTCTTCCGTGCATCTGCAGCGGTACCTCCTGGACTGTCGTCCTCCCCGCGGGACGGTATCGCATCAGTCGGACGGACGCCAACCGAGAACGGTCGGAAATTGGGGCAAACCACGGCTAGGTGCCCTTCTTGAGGGACTTCTGCAGGGCCGGCAGATGAGGGCAGACGGGGCTGGGAGCGGGCGACCAGAGCACCCAGGGCACGACGCGCAGCTCGACGCAGGAGGTGCTGGAAGCCCCCGGAACCAGGCACGCCCATCGCACCTTCGCCGTCGGGATCTTGGCGCATTTCGACACATTCGAGCCGTGCGCCCGCAGATCCGCCTCGACCGCGCCGGGGGTGATGGTCGGCGGCAGGAGGGCCGTCAGCTCCGGTCGATTCGTGCAGAGGTCGACGCCGGGCTTGGACGTCCAGTCGCCCGCGGGGTTCACGTTTGCGATCAGGCAGAGCGACTCGGCCGTGTAGACGAGGCCGCAGGCCCACACGGCCCCGTTCGACTGCTGCTCGACGCAGCGCACCGTGCTCGCGCTCTCCCGCCCTTGAATCCCGCGCTCGAGCGTGGCCTCGCCGATCCGCTGGTGCACTCTGAGGCCCCAGTACGCCGTTGCGGCGCCGCTGACGAGCACGATCACGATCACTCCGAGCCAGACGTGCGAGCGCACGGCTGCCCAGAAGGGCGAGCGAGCGGGGCGGCGAGGGCCGCCGCGGACCGGTGCCGAGACAACGTCGGGCTCGGCGCCCGTCCTGGCGTAGGGGACGTGCACCGGGGCCGGCGCCTCGCCCGGGACGCGCTCGGCGGCCTGCTCCTGCGCCGTGGCGACGGGCCGGTCGGCAGCCGGCTCGGGCCGGTCGGCAGCCTGTCCCTCGGACTCAGCGGCCTGGGGGGCGTCCGTGAACGGAGCGTTCACGTCGCCCTCCGGCGCACGCCGAGGCCGCAGACTGCCCATGCTGTCCGCTGCCATCCGTGCTGCACGGCGCGCTGGAGCGAGTAGTGCGGGTCGGCGCACACATTCGAGTGTACGCCGCAGATCGGCTTCTGACTATGAGACGAGCCCAGCAACCAGCGTCATCACGTAGATGACGCCGAACCAGATGGCGACCGCCGCGCTCACGGCGAGCACCACGTGGTCCTGTGCCCACTCGAGCACGGAAGCACGACTCTCGTACGCCCACGGCTCTTCGCCGTCAAGCATCCTGCGAACCATTGGAAGACCCTCCTCGCGGATTGCTCCCACAACATCGGTGCAAGCGGCCGGAATGGAAACCCCCGGGCGGGTGAACCCGATCGGGGCACGGCGGGTGGGTGCCCCATGGGTTTCCAGGTGCTAGGAGGTGATGAGGGCGACGCCGGCGTCGACGTCGTCGACCCGGGGGACGACGTCGAACGCGCTCTCGCGCGCGCACGCCCGGAGGTCCTCGGCGAGGCCGGCCGCCCGCAGGTTGGCGGCGCTGCTCGACGCCGCGAGCGCGTCCGCAGACGACGGGTATGCGTCCGCGAGCACCTCGGCCGCCGTCGCCGCGTCGGTCGTCCCCCACTCGGCGAGCCACACCCGCAGCTCCGCCACGAACCGGCCGGCGACATACGCGTCGTCGAGCGCGAACGCTCCCTCGACGCCGGCGCACTGGACGAGAACGTCGCGCTCCCCGTCGCGGGCGATCCGCGCGGCCTGGGCGGCGCAGGCGGTGAGGTTCGCAAGGCTCCCGATCAGGACGGCCTCGGCGTCCGCCGCGGCGGCCACGATCGCGCGCGTGCCGTTCGTCGTGGCGAGGACGAGCGTCTCGCCGAGCGGTGGGCCCTCGCCGTACTCCGAGGGGGAGTTGCCGAGGTCGAACCCCTCCGGCTTCACGCAGTCGCGCTCGCCGGCCAGCACGGCGCCGTTCGCCAGCCGCCGGCCCAGCTCACGCGCCTGGTCGATGTCGCCGCATGCGAGCACCCGGCTGTAGCCGTGGCCGACGGCGTGGGTGATGGTCGTCGTCGCGCGGATCACGTCCACGACCACGGTCACCGGCGCGGCCGGCATCACGCCGGGCGCGAAGGCGACATCGATCCTCACCGGTGTGCGAGCTCCGCCTGAGCGGCGGCGAGCCGCGCGGTGGGAACGCGAAACGGCGAGCACGACACGTAGTCGAGCCCGACGCTGTTGCAGAACTCGACCGACGCGGGGTCGCCGCCGTGCTCTCCGCAGATGCCGAGCTTGATCCCCGGCTTCACGGAGCGCGCCCCCTCGACCGTGCGCTCGATCAGCGCGCGCACGCCGTCGTCGAGCGTCTCGAACGGGTTCTTCGAGAGGACGTCGTCCTCGAGGTAGCGCGTGAGGAACTTGCCCTCGGCGTCGTCGCGGCTGAAGGCCAGCGTCGTCTGGGTGAGGTCGTTCGTCCCGAAGCTCATGAAATCGGCGTACGGCGCGATCCGGTCGGCGAGAAGCGCCGCCCGCGGCACCTCGATCATCGTCCCGATCAGCATCCCCAGCTTCGTTCCGCCCTCCTCCTCGATCACGGCCTCCGTCAGCGCTCGCAGCCGGCGAAGCTCGGTGGCGAACGCGACCAGCGGATGCATGATCTCGGCCGTCGACCCCTCGACGGCCAGCGCGGCGCGCACGATCGCACGCACCTGCATCTCGTAGATCTCGGGGTGCAGGATCCCGAGCCGGCAGCCGCGCGTGCCCAGCATCGGGTTGACCTCGCGGAGCGCCTTGATCCGGGCGCGCAGACGCTCGTCGGACTCGTCCACGTCGTCGAGGTCGGGCAGGAACTCGTGGAGCGGCGGATCGAGGAGCCGGATCGTGACCGGCTGTCCATCCATGGCCGCCAGGATGCCCTCGAAGTCGGACTGCTGGAACGGGAGCAGCCTGTCGAGGGCGGCCCGGCGGCCGGCCTCGTCGCGGGCCAGGATCATCTCCCGCATGACCGGCAGCCGGTCGTCTCCGAAGAACATGTGCTCGGTGCGGCAGAGGCCGATGCCCTGGGCACCGAACTCGCGCGCTCGGCGGGCGTCCTCCGGCGTGTCGGCGTT
Organism: uncultured Actinomycetes bacterium; assembly: GCA_963706075.1. Classification (GTDB taxonomy): domain Bacteria; phylum Actinomycetota; class Thermoleophilia; order Gaiellales; family JAICJC01; genus JAICJC01. Next base: position 668,839 of record CAVPLP010000003.1, on the reverse strand, counting down.
CGCGCGCACGCCGAGACGACGGGCGTCGTCGGCCCACGCCGTGACGGCCGCGAAGTCGTCGGTCATCTGCGGCGGCACCAGCGGCACCGCGCCGTTGATCACGAGGCCGCGGCTGCCGTCGATCGAGATCTCGTCGCCCTCGGACACGGTCGTCCCGTTGATGGCAAACCGCCGCTCTGCCGCGTCGATCTGCAAGGCCTCGACGCCGCACACGCACGGCTTGCCCATCCCGCGGGCGACGACCGCGGCGTGCGACGTCATGCCGCCGTGGGCCGTGAGAACGCCCTGGGCCTGGATCACGCCGTGGATGTCGTCCGGCGTCGTCTCCCACCGGACGAGGATGACGGGCTCGCCCGCCCGCCCGCGCGCCTCGGCCGTATCGGCGTCGAACACCGCCCGGCCGACGGCGGCACCCGGTGACGCGTTGAGGCCCCTGGCGAGCACCTCGTAGTCGGCGCCCGGGTCGATCGCTGGGTGCATCAGCTGGTCGAGCTGGCCGGCGTTGATGCGCTGCACCGCCTCGTCGCGCTCGATCACGCCCTCGGCAACCAGCTCGCGGGCGACCCGCACGGCCGCCTGCGCCGTGCGCTTGCCGGCGCGCGTCTGGAGGATGTAGAGCTTGCCGCGCTCGACCGTGAACTCGACGTCCTGGAGGTCGCGGTAGTGGGTCTCGAGCGTCGCCATCGCCCCCGCGAGCTCCGAGAACGCCTCGCCCATCTCGCCCTGCATCTCGCCGATCGGCCGCGGTGTGCGGATGCCGGCCACGACGTCCTCGCCCTGCGCGTTCAGCAGGAACTCGCCGAACAGCACGCGCTCGCCCGTGGACGGGTTCCGGGTGAAGACGACCCCGGTGGCTGAGTCGTCCCCGAGGTTGCCGTACACCATCTGCATGATGTTGACGGCCGTCCCGAGGTCGTCGGAGATGTCCTCGTGGCGGCGATACGTCCGTGCGCGGGGCGTGTTCCACGACGCGAAGACCGCGGTGATCGCGCCGTCGAGCTGCTCCCGGGGGTCCTCCGGGAAGTCGCGCCCGGTCTGCTCGCGGCTGATCGAGAGGAACTCCTCGACGAGCTCTCGCAGCGCGGAGGCGTCGAGGTCGACGTCGGCGTGGACGCCCCGCGAGCTCTTCGCCCGCGTGAGCGCGTCCTCGAACAGGTCGCTCGGCACGCCGAGCACCACGTTCGAGTACATCTGCACGAACCGGCGGTACGAGTCGGCCGCGAACCGCTCGTTGCCGGACGCCCGCGCCAGTCCCTCGACCGACCGCGGATTCAGCCCGAGGTTCAGGATCGTGTCCATCATCCCGGGCATCGACACCGGCGAGCCCGACCGCACCGAGACGAGAAGCGGATCGTCGGGGTCGCCGAGGCTCCTTCCGCCGCAGCGCTCCTCGAGGGCGGCCAGGTGCCTGGACACCTCGTCGGACAGGCCGTCGGGCCATGCGCCGCCTCCCGCGAGATACGCACGGCAGGCCCCGGTGGTGACCGTGAACCCGTCGGGAACCGGGAGCCCGATCGAGGTCATCTCGGCGAGCTCGGCACCCTTCCCGCCGAGGACGTCGCGCATGTCGCTCGAGCCGTCTGCGAAGGCGTAGACGTAGGCCGTCACGGCCGCGAAGTCTAGATCGGATTCGGCCGATTTCGAGCCCGAGGGAAGAAAGATGGAGCCGGGCCCGTCCTTTACAGAACACCATGGCGATTCTGATGGGACAGCGGAACCTCGAGCGCGCCGGCAAACGGCGTGCGAAGCAGCGTCCGGAGGCCGCGCTGTCTTGAGAACGGGCTCGCGGAAGGGCCCCTGCGCGGGCGGCCCCTCGAGGGGCCGCCCGTCGCCTACCCCAAGTAGGCTCCGGGCATGCAGCTGACCCTGGTCGCCTGCGAATGCGGACGGGCCGACTGCGCCGAGCTCATCGAGATCGACCCGCGTGAGTGGCGCGATCTGCACGCCCAGGGCTCGCGCGCGATCGCGCCGGGCCATACGTCGGGATCCGCCGACGAGGTCGTCGTCGCGCGCCGGAGCGCCCACTGGGTTGTGAACGGCGCCGACGCCGTGGACGAGGCGTCGTGGGAGTCGTTCCCCGCGTCCGACCCGCCTCCCGGGCCGATCGCCTAGGTGCGGGCTCCTTCGAGCGCGGCGCGCCGCCTGGCCTCGACGAGCTCCGCCACGCGCGCCGCCGTCTCTTCGATCGCAAGCCCCGTCACGTCGATCACCGGACAGCCGAGCCGCTTGTGGAGCGCGGCGGTCAGCTCGAGCTCCTCGTAGATCTCCTCGAGGTCGGCGTAGCGGGCCCCGGCGCCGGCGGCCAGCGCGCGCACCCGCCTGCGCCGGATCTCCGAGAGCCGCTCCGCGTCGATCGTCAGGCCGACGAGCTTCCAGTGATCGATCTGGAAGAGGGACGGCGGCGGGTCGACGCCGCGGACGATCGGGATGTTCGCGGCCATGTAGCCCATGTAGCCCAGATGCATCGACGTCGGCGTCTTGGACGTCCGCGACACCCCGATCAGGACGACGTCCGCCTGGCTCAGATCGTCCGCGCCGCGTCCGTCGTCGTGCTTCACCGCGAACTCGATCGCGGCGATGCGGCGGAAGTACTGGGCGTCGAGCGGCGCCGTGCGGCCGGGGACCATCGTCGCCTCGCGGCCGGATGCCGTGGCGACCGCGTTCAGCGCCGGGCCGAGCACGTCCTGCACGACGAGGTTGTGCTCGCGGGCCAGCTCGACGACCGCCTCGCGAAGGCCGGCGTCGACGAGCGTGTAGAACACCGCCGCCCGCCGCCCGGCCGCCGACTCGAGCGCCCGGGCCAGCTGGTCGCGGGTGTGGACGCGGGCGTGCCGGACCATCTCGATCTCGGTGTCCTCGAACTGGCTCTGCGCGGCGCGGGCAACCCGCGCCCCGGTGTCGCCGGTGGAGTCGCTCACGATGTGGATCTCGAGGCGCTCGCCCATCCTCGGCCATCCTAGATGGTTGATCCCCAATTCGCATGATGTCCTGGGCGGCGAGAACCGAGCATCGCAAGGACGCAAGGAGCGTCGATATTGGTTGAAATATCAGCGCGACCGAGGACGCCGCGAGGCGACGGTTCGCAGCCGCAGCCCCATCACGCCACGCCATCCCGCCGCAGCCGGGCGTCCAGGCGCGGGCGAATTGGGAATCAACCATCTACCCCGGAAGCTGTGCGAAATCCCCGAGACGGCGCAGCCGGTCGCGGACGTTCGCGACGAGCGCGAGCCGGTTTTGGCGGACGGCCTCGTCGTCGGACATGACGAGCACCTCGTCGAAGAAGCGCTCGACGGCCGGCGCCAGGTCGGCCGCCGAGTCGAGCGTCGCACCGTCACCGGCCGCCAGAGCATCCGCGAGTGCCCGCTCGGCCGCGTCGGAGAGGAGGCTCTCGTCGAGAGGCCCGGCGGCGGTCTCGCCGGCGATGCGCGCGCAGCGGCCGTAGGCGTCGCGCACGGCGTCGCGCCGCGGTCCCGGCGAACCCGTGGAGATCGCGCGCCCGCTCGGCCACGTCGACCGGCTCGGTCTCGCCGGAGCCGCGGGCGGCCCGCACCTCCTCGATCGTCACGCCCTCCTCCAGCAGGACCGGCTCGAGCCGGTCGAGCACGAAGCCGACGCCGCCGTCTCCGACCAGCGCCGGCAGCTCGACTCGCCACCGCCGGTCGAGCGCGATGGCCACGAGACCGGCCGCAGCCCGCCGAAGGCCGTACGGATCGCGGCTGCCGGTCGGCTCGAGCCCTGCCGCGAACGCCACCTGGATCGTGTCCCCCTTGTCGGCCAGGGCGACGACGGCTCCCGCGGGGCTCGCCGGCAGCTCGCCGCCCGCCTCGTCGGGCCGGTGGTGCTCCTCGATCGCCGCGCACACCTCGTCGGGCTCGCCCGCCTCGGCCGCGTAGACCGAGCCGGCGTAGCCCTGGAGCGCCGAGAACTCCCCGACGAGGCGCGACACGAGGTCCGCCTTGCAGAGCCCGGCCGCTCGGGTGGCCGCCTCACGGACGTCGGCGCCGAGGTCGTTCGCCTCGCAGAGCCGCTCCACGAGCGGCACGAGCCGGGCCGCCTTCGCCGCGAGCGACCCGCTGCCCTCGAGGAAGCTGACCCGGTCGAGCTCGGCGACCATCCCGGCCAGGCCGTGCTTGCGGTCGCGCGCGAAGGCGAACTCCGCGTCGTCGAGCCTGCCCGCCAGCACCTCCTCGTTCCCGCGCCGGACGACGTCGTCGTCCCCGCCGTTCGTGACGACCAGGAACCGCGGCTCGAGGGCGCCCTCCGCTGACCGGATCGGGAAGTAGCGCTGGTGCGACTGCATGGCCGTCACCGGGATCCGCTCGGGGAGGTCGAGATAGCCCGCCGAGAACTCGCCCATGAGGACACGCGGGCGCTCGACCAGGTAGACGACCTCGTCGAGCTTGCCCATCGGGTCGTCGCATCCGCCGGCGGCGTCGATCCCGGCCTCGATGGCCGTCCGCCGCTCGCCGGCGTCGACGATCACGCCGTGCGCGCGCAGGTCGTCGAGATACGTCGCCGCCGACCCGATCGGCACGGGCTCGCGGCCCGGACGCGGGCCGCGGCTCTCGCCCGAGGCCCTCACGCCGGCCACCTCCGCGGCGAGCACCTCGCCGTCGAGCTTCGCGACGAGCCAGCGGATGGGCCGCGAGAACCGGCCGCCCGGCCAGCGCATGGTGCGCGGAAGCTGGAGGCCCGCGACGGCCGCCGCGATCGCCGCCGGCACGAGCTCGGCAGCCGGCGCCGGAGCGCCCGTCGGACACGACCCACACGAACCCGTCGCGCTCCTCGAGCGCTGCGGCGTCCGTCCCGTGCTTGCGCGCGAAGCCCTGCCGCGCCTGCTCGGGGGCGTCGGCGCGCGGGCCGCGCACCTCGCGCCGCTCCGCCTCGCGGCGCTCCGGAAGGCCGTATGCCATGACCGCGAGCCGCCTGGGGGCGACATGGATGCCGACGCGCTCCGCGGGCAGGCCGGCCCGGTCGAGCTCGGCGGCGAAGAGCCCGGGGAGCGCCGCCTCCGCGATGCGGCAGTGCGCGGCCGGGAGCTCCTCGCACCCGATCTCGACGAGCAGGTCAGGCACCGGAAGCGGTCCCCGCCGAGTCGAGATGCGCGGCCGCGACGGCCTGCGTCAGGCGCCGCATCCGCAGGATGTAGGCCGCCCGGTCGGTGACCGCGATCGCCCTGCGGGAGTCGAGCAGGTTGAACGCGTGCGAGCACTTGAGCACGTGGTCGTAGGCCACGAGGGGCAGGCCCGCCTCCAGACACCGGCCCGCCTCCGCCTCGTGGTCGTCGAAGTGGCGGGCGAGCATCTCGGTGTCGGCGAGCTCGTAGTTGTAGGCCGAGAACTGGCGCTCGCCCGCCTCGCGCACATCCGCCCACGTGACGCCCGGCGACCAGATCATGTCGTGAGCCCGGCGGACGCCCTGGAGGTGCATCGCCAGGCGCTCGAGCCCGTAGGTGATCTCGGCTGACACGGGGTCGAGCTCGATCCCGCCGGCCTGCTGGAAGTAGGTGAACTGGGTGATCTCCATCCCGTCCATCCACACCTCCCACCCGAGCCCCCAGGCGCCCAGGCTCGGGCTCTCCCAGTTGTCCTCGACGAACCGCACGTCGTGCTGCTCGATGGGGATCCCGATCGCCCGCAGCGAGTCGAGGTAGAGATCCTGGACGTCGCCGGGCGCCGGCTTCAGGATCACCTGGTACTGGTAGTGCTCCTGGAACCGGTACGGGTTCTCGGCGTAGCGGCCGTCGTCGGGCCGGATGGACGGCTCGACATAGGCCGCCCGCCACGGCTCGGGCCCGAGCACGCGGAGCAGGGTCGCCGGATTCGACGTGCCCGCGCCGACCTCGGTGTGGTACGGCTGGACGATGACGCACCCCTGCTCCTCCCAGAAGGCCTGGAGGGCCGAGATCATCCCCTGGAAGGTCGCCGCCATCGGAGGCGCAAGCTATCAGTGAGAGGCCGGCGACGGGGCTACGCGTGCAGGGTGCGAAGGCGGAAGCCGCCGTGGTGCTCGTAGGTCGTCTCGACCACCCGGACGGCGTCCGTCGCAGCGGTTCCGGGGAGCTCACCCGGCGTGAGCGGCCGCTCGACGAGCGCCGTCACGGCCTCGAGGCTCCCCGGGCGCAGTCGGAACGCCCCGTCCTCGACAGCGCAGCGGCCGCACACGGCCCCGCCCGCCGCGGCCGAGTAGCCGACGAGCGGCCCGACCGAGCCGCATCCCGCGCACGACTCGAGGTGCGGCAGGTAGCCGGCGAGGGCGAGCAGCTTCAGCTGGAACCCCAGGCCGACGCTGTCGCGGACCGGATCCGGGCCGGCGGCGATGCCGCCCTCCAGGAGGTCGAGGAACCGGACGAGCCCCTCGAACACCCGAGGGTGCGGCTCCGGCTCGGGGAAGAGCTTGAGCACGGCCTCCGAGCCGATCTGGGCGACCGACAGGGCGTACGGCGCCGCACGCACCGCCGCGTGCGAGGCGACGATGTCGGCGCCGGACACGGTGTGCAGCTCGCCCCTGCCCTCGTGCAGGAGCAGCTGCGCCCGAGTCAGCGGCTCCAGCCGTCCGCCGAACCGCGACGTCGTCTTGCGAACCCCCTTCGCGATCGCGTTCACGCGCCCGCGCTCGGCGGTGTAGACGTGCAGGACGCGGTCGGCCTCGCCGAAGCGCAGCGAGCGCAGCACGACCGCGTCGGCCTTGTACGTGCGTGCCACGACCTCAGTGTAGGGTGCCGCGATGCTGGGCGATGTCGTCGTGCGGCCGGTCAGGGCCGACGAGTACGAGGCGGTCGGCGAGCTGACGGTCGCGGCCTATACGACGATCGACGGGTTCGCTCCGGGCGAGCGGTATCAGGGGGTGCTGCGCGACGTCGCCGGCCGCACCGAGACCGCCGAGGTGATCGTCGCAGCCGATGATGACGGGCGGATCGTCGGCGGCGTCACGTTCGTGCCCGGGCTCGGGCCGCTGGCCGAGTTCGAGGGCGCCGACGAGTCAGGGATGCGCATGCTGGCGGTCGACCCCGCCGCGCAGGGCCGCGGCGTCGGGCGCCTCCTGGCGCAGGCCTGCATCGACCGCGCACGGGCGACCGGCCGCTCGCGCCTCGTGCTGCACACGACGGGCGCGATGGCCGCCGCCCATCGCCTGTACCGCGGGCTCGGGTTCGCGCGCACCCCGGAGCGCGACCTGACGACGCCGGGCGGCCTCGTGCTCGAGGCGTATGTGTTCGAGCTCGACCGCTAGCCACACGCGCCGGTGTGCTCGATGATCGCCGCGGCGATCGCCTCCCTGTCGGCCGGCTCGACGCCGTGCCCGGCGTCGTCGAGGAGCAGGAGCCGCGCTTCCGGCATCGCCTTCGCAAGCGCCTCGCCGTGCTCGACCGGGAACAGTGGGTCGACGGTCCCGTGGATCACGAGCGTCGGCACCGAGATCGCCGTGAGCCCCCGGGTGGGCACGGCGCCGTCGATCAGCTCGTGGTTCTGGATGGACGCGTAGCTCCGGGCGCGCTCCATGTCGCGGCGCACGACGTTGCGGGCGAAGACGTCGTCGAACGGGCGGCGCCCGCCTGTGAGAAGGCGCTGGTAGGCGACGAGGTGGTCAATGGCCGCGTCTCGGTCCGCCGGGTCTGGTGCCGGCGTCCCCCAGAACCGTGTGAGCTCCTGCGACGGGCCCGGGAGGCCGGCCCGGTCGTCGCCGACGACCGACGAGGTGCTGATCAGGACGAGCGAGCGCACCCGGTCCGGATGGTCGATCGCGAGCACCTGTGCGAGCGCACCACCGGCGGAGACGCCCACGACGTGCGCGTCACGGATGGCATAGGCGTCGAGAAGGCCGACGGCGTCCGCCACCAGGTCGGCGCCCGTGTAGCCCGGCCGGCCTGCGGGATAGGTGACGGACCTGCCGGTGTCGCGCTGGTCGTAGCGGATCACGAACCGCCCGCCGGCGGCGAGCATCTCGCAGAACGCCTCGTCCCACCAGATCATCGAGCCGGAGAGGCCCATCATGAGCAGGACGGGCGGGTCGGACGCGTCGCCGAACGGCTCGGTGCAGATCTCGACGCCGTTCGCCCTCACGAGTCGCTCCGCCATCGCCTAGGTCGTGACCGCCCGCACCTCGCCGCCGGGGATGGCGCCGATCAGCCGCTCCGTCTCGACCTCGAACACGGCCCGCGGCGTGCCGGCCGCGCACCAGACGGTCGCGAAGCGGCGGAGCGACTCGTCGACCACCGTCCGGACCGGAGCGTCGTGGCCGAGGGGCGGGACGCCGCCGATCGCAAACCCTGTCGCCTCGCGCACCTCGTCGGGCGTTGCCCGGCGCACGTCGTCCCCCACGAGCGCCGTGTCGACGCGGCGGTCGCCGGCACACAGCACGAGCACGGGCCCCGAGGCGTCGACGAACACGAGCGACTTCACGATCTGGCCGAGCTCGCATCCGGCGGCGGCCGCGGCCTCCTCGGCCGTGCGCGTCGATGCGTCGAGCTCCTGGACGTCGACGTCGAGGCCGGCGGCGCGAAGCCGGTCGGCGACTCTCAGGGCAGTCGGGTGCACCGGGGGCATAGGTGGGTTCCTCTCTGGGCGACGCGGATCTTCTCGATGGGCGTGCCGCAGCGCGGGCACGGCTCGCCGTCGCGATCGTAGGCGTTGAAGCGCTCCTGCATCGAGCCGGGCTGCCCGTCGGGGCCGCGGTAGTTCGAGATGGTGGCGCCCTGCGAGGCGATGCCGCGCTCCAGCGAATCGACCACGGCGGCGTGGAGGCGGCGTACCTCGGCCGCGGTGAGCTCCCCGCCCGGACGGAGCGGATGGATCCGTGCCTGCCAGAGCGCCTCGTCGGCATAGATGTTCCCGACCCCGGCCACGAGCGTCTGGTGCAGGAGCAGCGCCTTCACCGACGCCCGCCGGCCGGCCAGGTCGCCGCGGAACCTGCGCGGCGTCCACTCGTCGGAGAGCGGCTCCGGCCCGGCCCGCGGCCGCAGGTACGCATCGAGCTCGCCCGGGGCGATGAGGCGCCACGTGCCGAACCGGCGCTGGTCGGCGTAGACGAGCGATGCGCCGTCGTCGAGGCGCAGCACCGCGCGAACGTGCGTCGGCTCCTCTCCCGCTCCGGTGCGGTGGTGAAACCAGCCGGTCATCCGCAGATGGACGACAAGCGTGCGGCCGGAGTCGAGGCCGAAGAGCAGGTACTTGCCGCGGCGGCCGACGGCGGTGAACCGCTCGCCGATGAGCTCGGCCGAGACCACGACGGGATCCTCCGGCGCCGTGAGGCGGCCGTCGATGATGTCGGCGTCCGTCGATCGACCGGCCGCGGAGAAGCGGGTCGAGTCCGCGCTTCACGGTCTCGACCTCCGGCAGCTCAGGCATGGCGCCGTCCCGTCACGCCTGCATTCTGGCCGAAGCCGCCGGGACGCGACTCAGACGACGGACGTGCCGGGCAGGCCGTCGGCGTGCCCTCCGGCGAGCACCCGGAACACGGTCGCGCCGACGTCGGCGAACGTGTCGCCGTCGTGCCGGTGGCCGACGAGCGGCGCCCCGGGGATGTGCGCGAGCAGGAGGCCGTGCTCGCGCGAGTGGTCGGTCGACGGCGTCGTCGGGTCGCAGCCGTGGTCGGACGTCAGGATGAGGAGATCGCCGTGCCGGAGCGCGGCCAGGATCCCGGGGAGGCCGGCGTCGAACTCCTCGAGGGCGTCCGCGAAACCGCGTGGGTCGTTGCGGTGGCCCCAGAGCATGTCGGTCTCGACCAGGTTGGTGAAGACGAGGCTGCCGTCCGCGGCGCTCCGCATCAGATCCTCCGTGGCCGCGATCCCCTGCCCGTTCGACGACGTCGGACGACTGGTGTCGATGTCGCAGCCGGCGAAGATGTCGCTGATCTTGCCCACCCCGTGCACCGTCATCCCCGCCTCACGGAGGCGCTGGAGGTGGTTCGGGCGCGGCGGCTCGAGCGAGAAGTCGTGCCGCCGGGGCGTGCGCTTGTAGTCGCCCTCGGACCCCTCGAAGGGCCTCGCGATGACCCTGCCCACCGCGTGGTCGCCGCGCAGGATCCCACGCGCCTCGCGGCAGGCGGCGTAGAGCTCCTCGAGCGGAACGACCGCCTCGTGGGCTGCGATCTGGAACACGCTGTCGGCCGACGTGTAGACGATCCAGCTCCCGGTGCGCTCGTGCTCGGCGCCGAGGCGATCGATGATCTCGGTGCCCGACGCCGCGACGTTCCCGATGACGCCGCGCCCGGTCGCGCGGGCGAACTCGTCGATGATCTCGGCCGGAAACCCGTTGGGATAGGTCGGAAACGGCCGCTCGGTGACGATGCCCATCATCTCCCAGTGCCCCGTCGTCGTGTCCATCCCGTGCGAGCGCTCGTGCAGCCGGCCCCAGACCGCGGGCGCGTCGGTCCGGGGCGGGCAGCCGCGCACCGGCATCACGTTTCCCAGGCCCAGCGCCTGCATCGTCGGCACCTCGAGGCCGCCGACGGCGTCGGCGACGTGCGCGAGGGTCGACGAGCCCGCCGTGCCGTAGGCGTCCGCGTCGGGCAGGTCCCCCACCCCGACCGCGTCGAGGACGATGACGCAGGCGCGGGGCATCAGTGCAGGGGCAGGCCGAAGCGCGCCGTCGTGCCCACACCCGGACGGCTCTCGATCGAGAAGTCGCCTCCCGCCAGCCGCAGGCGCTCAGCGACGGCCTGGAGCCCGAGGTGGAGCCGCATCACGCTGCGGTCGCGCGCCCGGGTCGTGTCGAATCCGGAGCCGTCGTCGCCGACGAGCCCCTGGAGGCGGCCGTTCGCCGCCTTCAGCGAGACCTCGAGCCGGGTGGCGTGCGCATGCTTGCGGGCGTTGGCGACGAGCTCCTGGACGGTGCGATAGACGAGCGACTCGATGCTCGGCGAGAGACGGGCCACGTCGATCGTGACGGCGACCTGAACCCCCATGTCACGCCGCGTCTGGTCGAGCAGCTCGCCCACGGCGTGCCCGAGGCCGTGCGACTCGAGCAGCGGCGGCCGGATCTCGAACATGAGGCGCCGGGTGCGGTCGAGGGTCGAGGCCAGAAGCACGCGGGCGTCGGTCAGCGCCGTCGGGACGCCCGTCCCGTTCGTGCGGGCCGCCCGCAGGACGCGGTCGATCGAGAGCAGGCTGCCGGTGAGCACCTGGATCGTGTCGTCGTGCAGGTCCGCGGCGATTCGCGCGCGCTCCTCGTCCTCGGCGCGCAGCATGCGGGCGAGAACGTCGACCCGCTTGCGCTCGCTCTCGCGCAGGGCCTCGCGCGCCCGCTCCCGCTCGATCGCGAGCCGCGCGATCGAGACGGCCAGGTCGGTCACGCGGATGTCTGGCGTGGACGGCGCGCGCGGCTCGGTGAAGTAGATCGCGATCGTCGCCGGGACGCTTCCGTCCGGCGGCGAGCACCGGCGCAGACCAGCAGGCTCGAAGCCCCTGCGCGAGGGCGAGCTCGGCAAGCTCCGTCCACAGGGGATCCGTCGCGATGTCGACGGCGTAGACCGGCTCGCGACGGTGCACCGCCGTCCCGCACGACCCGGCCCGGGCTCCGACGCCGACGCCGTCGATCGCCGCGAGGTACTCGACCGGCAGGCTCGGCGCGGCGAGCGGGTGCAGGGACTCGCCGTCATCCGACACGCGCATGATCGCGCACACGGCTCCCGGGCAGTGATCCTCGACCAGCAGGGCCAGCCGGCGCAGGATCGCCGTCAGCGGCGTCTCGGTCGCGACCATCTCGAGCAGGCGCATCTCCGACATCGCGAGCCGTTCGGCCGTCTGCCGCTCGGTGACGTCGGTGAACGAGAGCGCGACGCCGTGCGGCCGTGTCTCGCCGGCGGCGAGGAGGGGCTGCGAGTTGAGCGAGATCCACACCATCCGCCCGTCGGGCGCGCGGACGCCGCGGACGACGTCGTGGTGCGCGCGGCCCGTCCGCAGCGTGTCGACGGCGGGCAGCTCGTCGGCCGGCTCCGGCGTGCCGTCCGCCCGCACGGCCGCGCACAGGCTGTCGCCGAGCGCCCTGCCGATGATCTCGTCGTGGTCGCGTCCGAGGATGCGCTCCGCGCTGGCGTTGCACGCGGTGATCCGCGCCTCCGCGTCGACCAGGATCACGCCCTCCGCCATCGCCGCGACGACCGACTGGTAGCGAGCCTCGCTCGCGTTCAGGGCGTGGTGCACGGTCGCGTCGGAGACGACGATCCAGAGGCCCTCGGACGAACCGCCGTTTGCCGCCGGCAGCGGGTGGTAGTCGATGCGAAGGGCCCGGCCGCCGACGGCGGCGAACATGCCGACGATGGGCGTGCGCGTGTCCATCACGCGGCGGCACAGGCTTGGGGTGTCGGGCGCGAGCCCGGCGAACACCTCGGTGACCTGCGCCCCGAGGAGCTCCCAGCTCGACCGGCCTGTGAGGGCGGCGAGCGCCGCGTTCGTGCGCGTGAGGCGCAGCTCGCGGTCGACGACGGCACAGCCGACCGGCACGCTCTCGATGATCGACTCGAGGAGCGCGACGGGCGCCGCTGCCTCCGGCGTGTGGCTATGCACCGTCTCCAGGGGGTCCTCCTGGGCTCGGGCCGGGGAGTGTACCGGTCGCGATGCGAGCCTGCTGGCCGATTCGACCCTCAGGCGCGCGGATGTGCTTTGAAGTACGCCTTCCGGACGTGCTCGGCCGAGACGTGCGTGTACACCTGCGTCGTCTCGATCGACGCGTGCCCGAGCATCTCCTGAACGCTCCGCAGGTCGCAGCCGCCCTCGATCAGGTGGGTCGCGAACGAGTGCCGGAGCGTATGCGGCGTGACGTCGCTCGCGACGCCGGCCCGGCGGGCGTGATCGCGCACGAGCTGGAACACCGCCTGGCGCGTGATCCCGCGCCCGCGGTGGTTCAGGAAGAGGACGTCGCCGCGCTGCGTGCGACCCAGGTACGGCCTGCCCCGCTGGAGATACGCACGGGCGGAATCGATGGCGCCCTTGCCCATCGGGACGACGCGCTGCTTCGCACCCTTGCCCATGCAGCGCACGAGGCCCTCGTCGAGGTCGACGTCCGAGACGCGCAGCGACACGAGCTCCGAGACCCTGAGGCCGGCGCCGTAGAGCAGCTCGAGCATCGCCCGGTCGCGCAGGCCCCGGGGCGTGCCGTCGGGGGCGGTCACGATCGCCTCCGCCTCCGCCTTGGTGAGCGGCTTGGGCAGCGACCTCCCGAGCCTCGGCAGCGGCACCGTGCGGCCGGCATCGCCGCGCCCGCCCTCCCGCGCCCTGTGCTTCAGGAACGCGCGCACGGCGGCGAGGCGCCGGCGGACGGTCGCGGGCGACAGGCCGCGGTCGCGCAGGGCGACGGCGTACTCGTCGAGGACGCTGACGGCGATCGTGTCGGGATCCTCGTGCTCGACGAAGTCGCCCAGATCGATCAGATCGCGGCGGTAGGCCTCGACGGTGTGCGGCGACGCCCCGCGCTCGAGCTGGAGGTGAGTCAGGAAGTCCGCGAGCTTTTTGTCGTAGTCACGCACCGCGCCCGCGGCTTTCGCCGCGCTCGCTGCGAATTCCTCTACGCCGCCTGGAGCGGGAGCACCTGCGAGAGCGGCGTGTACTCCATGCCGACCGCCTCGGCGACCGGCTCGCAGGTGACGCGGCCGTCTGCCACGTTGACCCCGAGGGCGAGCGCGGGATCCGACGCGAGCGCACGTCCGAGGCCCTTCTCGGCGATGGCCTCGATGTACGGGAGCGTGACGTTCGTGAGCCCCCACGTCGACGTGATCGGGACGGCCCCGGGCATGTTCGCGACGCAGTAGTGGACGATGTCGTCGACCACGTAGGTCGGATCGGAGTGCGTCGTCGGGCGCGAGGTCTCGAAGCAGCCGCCCTGGTCGATGGCGACGTCGACCAGCACCGATCCCGGCTTCATCGAGCCGAGCATGTCGCGCGTCACGAGATGGGGAGCCTTGGCTCCGTGCACCAGCACCCCGCCGATCACGAGGTCGGCGTCGGGCAGGGATTCCTCGACGGCGTGGCGGCTCGACATCTGGAGGAGCACGGTGCGGCCGAGGCTCACGTCGAGCTCGCGCATGCGGTCGACCGAGCGCTCGAAGACCGTCACGTCGGCCTGCATCCCCTGGGCGATCAGCGCGGCGTTGTATCCGACGATGCCGCCGCCCAGCACGAGCACCTTGGCGGGCAGGACGCCGGGAACGCCGCCCATGAGGCGGCCGCGCCCGCCGAACGGCTTCAGCAGGTAGTACGCGCCGACCTGCGCCGAGAGCCGTCCGGCCACCTCGCTCATCGGGGCGAGCAGCGGGAGGCGGCGGTCGGGCGTCTCGACGGTCTCGTAGGCGATGCACGTCGCACCGGACTCCACGAGGCCGCGCGTGAGCTCGGGCGCGGCGGCGAGGTGCAGATACGTGAAGAGCACCTGGCCGGGCGAGAGCCGCTGGTACTCGCCGTCGAGCGGCTCCTTGACCTTGAGCACCATCTCGGACTCGCCCCAGACGGTGTCGACGTCGACGATGGCCGCGCCGGCCGTGCGGTAGTCGTCGTCGCTCATCGCGCTGCCGTCGCCGGCGGTCGTCTCGATCAGGACCTCGTGCCCGCGGCGGACGAGCTCCGTCACCCCGGCCGTCGTCAGGGCGACGCGATACTCGTCGGGCTTGATCTCCTTGGCGACGCCGATCTTCATGCCAGGCCGATTCTACGGATTCCTGGCGGCGTCGATCAATGCGAGGGTGACATCGAGCATCGCGTCGAGGTCGGATGCGGCGATGTGCTCGGACGCGGTGTGGATCTCGGCCATCCCGTTGCAGAGGTTCACGCACTCGAGGCCGCGGGCGTTCCACACGTTGGCGTCGGCGCCGCCGCCCGAGTCGATGTAGACCGGCTCCCGCCCGCACGCCTCGAGCGCTCTGGCGGCGAGGCGAACGGCGGGGTCTGATCGGGAGAACCGGTAGCCGTCGTACTCGGGCTCGATCCGGCTCTCGAGCTCGCACTCGGCGAGGTTGGCTGCGAAGGTGGCCGCGTCGAGCATCGCCTGCACCTGCTCGCGAAGGCGGCCCGCGTCGCGGCTTCGGGCCTCGGCCTCGACCAGGCACTCGGGCGGCACGATGTTCCCGGCGATCCCGCCCGAGATGACGCCGACGTTCGCCGTCGTCTCGGCGTCGATCCGCCCGAGCGGCATGTCGGCGATCGCGCGGGCCGCGGCGACGACCGCGCTGCGGCCGTCCTCCGGGGCGATCCCGGCATGCGCCGCGCGGCCGATGAACCGGAACCGGAGGGTCCGCTGCGTCGGCGCGGCCAGGACGACGTTCCCGATCGGGGCGGCGTGGTCGTAGCAGTACCCCACCCGGGCGCGCAGCCGCGAGGTGTCGAACGCCTTGGCGCCGCGCAGGCCGACCTCCTCCATCGGCGTCAGCACGAGCTCGACCCCGGCGTGCGGCCGTCCCGTTCGGACGAGGTCCGAGACGGCGGCGAGCATGACGGCCACCGCCGCCTTGTTGTCGGCGCCGAGGATGGTGTCGTGCCGGTTCACGACGACGCCGTTTCGCACCTCGGGGTCGATGGGACCCGTCGGAGGCACGGTGTCGAGGTGGGCGTTCAGGAAGATCGGAAGGCCGTCGCCATCGTCGGACGGCGGCAGCGCGACGTGGATGTTCCCCATGTCGGAGCCGATCTCCGCCCCGGCGTCGTCCTCGGTCGGGTCGAGGCCGAGGTCGCGGAGGAAGTCGAGCGTGCGGTCGGCGACGGGCCGCTCACGCCCCGACGGGCTCGGGATCGCAGCCAGCTCGCGGAACAGGTCGAGGACAGGGGTCGCGGTGGCCGCCAACGACGTCAGTCTACGCCGTCCGGCTCACGCCGTAGAGATCCCCGTACTTCTCCCACAGGTAGGCGACGAACGGCTCGTGGGTGAGGCCGGAGCCGGTGACGCTCCGGATCAGGTCCTCGCCCTCGTGGATGTACCCGGGCCGGTGGATCCGGTCGCGCAGCCAGCCCAGGAGCGGCGCGAAGTCGCCGGCCTCGATCCGGGCGTGGATGTCGGGGATGTCCGTCTTCAGGGCGTTCCAGAGGAGCGCCGAGTACAGGTTGCCGATCGTGTACGTCGGGAAGTAGCCGAACGCCCCGGACGACCAGTGCACGTCCTGGAGCACACCCTCCCCGTCGTTCGCGGGCGCCACGCCCAGGCGGCGGCGATACGCGTCGTTCCACGCGGCCGGCAGGTCGGCCGCCGAGAGCTCGTCGCGGAGCAGCGCCACCTCGAGCTCGAACCGCACGAGGATGTGCATGTTGTAGGTGACCTCGTCCGCCTCGACCCGGATCAGCGACGGCGTGACGCGGTTCACCTGGCGATGGATGTCCTCCGGCGTGGCGCCGGCCATCGTGGCGCCGAAGACGTCGTGCATCACGGGCGTATAGCGGCGCCAGAACGGCAGGCTCCGGCCGACGAGGTTCTCCCACAGCCGCGACTGCGACTCGTGCAGGCCGAGCGACGGGGCCTGCGCGATCGGCGTGTCCTCGTACTCCGGGTCGAAGCCCTGGTCGTAGAGCCCGTGGCCGGCCTCGTGGAGCGTCGACGACAGACCCGAGAACGGGTCGGCCTCGTCGATCCTCGTCGTGAGCCGGATGTCGTGAAGCGCGATCGTCGTTGTGAAGGGGTGCGCGGAGCGGTCCTGGCGGCCGGCGTCGAAGTCGAAGCCGATGTCGGCGAGCATCCGGAGTGTCAGGTCCCACTGGAGCGCGTCGGCGAACACCGCCCCGACGAAGGGCGGATCCGGGGCCGGAGGGGCCGCTGCGATCGCGCCGATCAGCTCCTCGAGGTCGGACGCCAGCGCCGAGAAGACCCGCTCGACACGGTCGGTGCGCATCCCCGGCTCGTACAGGTCGAGCAGCGCGTCGTAGCGCTCACCCTCGTGGCCGAGCAGGTCGGCCTGCTCGCGTTTCAACCCGACGATCTCCTCGACGCACGGCCGGAACGATTCCCAGTCGCTGTCGCGGCGGGCCACCTGCCACACGGCCTGGCCGCGCGACGACGCCAGCGCGAGACGGCGGACGAAGTCGTCGGGCAGACGAACCGACTGGTCGCGCTCGCGCCGCAGCACCCGCACCATCGCGGCCCGCGGCGGGTCGAGGCTGTCGGCTGCCGCCTCGTCGAGCAGCTCGCCGAGCGCGGGATCGACGAGCTTCTGATGGCTGATCACCCGGAGGGTCGCGGTGGCGCGGGCCCGGCCCTCGGCCCCGCGCGGCGGCATCATCGTCTGCTGATCCCACGAGAGCAGCGCGGAGGTGCGCCACAGGTCCGCGAGCTCGCGCATGCGCGCCTCGAGGGTGTTCCACGACCCGTCGTTCACGCCGGAAGGTTCTCGGCGGGCTCTGCTGTCGCCTCCGCGGCGCCGGTGCGCGAGACCGCAGCACCGACGAAGTCACGGAAGAGCGGCTGCGGCCGGTTGGGCCGCGACTTGAACTCGGGGTGGAACTGGCTCGCGCAGAACCAGGGGTGGTCCCGCAGCTCGATGATCTCGACCAGCCGCTCGTCGGGCGACGTGCCCGAGACGACGAGCCCCTCGGCGACGATCCGCGGCCGCAGGCTGTTGTTGACCTCGTACCGGTGCCGGTGCCGCTCGTAGACCACCGACTCGCCGTAGGCGGCCTGCGCGAGCGTGCCGTCGACGAGCTTGATCGGGTCGGAGCCCAACCGCATCGTCCCGCCCATGTCCGAGACGCCCTTCTGCTCGGGCAGGAGGTCGATGACGGGGTACGGCGTCGCCGGGTCGAACTCGCTGGAGTTCGCTCCCTCCAGCCCGACGACCGTACGCGCGAACTCGACGACTGCGACCTGCATCCCCAGACAGATACCCAGAAACGGCACGCCGTTCTCACGGGCGAACCTGGCGGCGGCGATCTTGCCCTCGATCCCGCGGATGCCGAACCCGCCCGGGATGAGGATGCCGTCGGCCTGCGCCAGCCGCCGCACGGCCTCCTCGACCGAGAGCGTCTCGGCGTCGACCCACACGACCTCGATCCGGGTTCCGTGGTGGATGGCCGCGTGGTTCAGCGCCTCGACCACCGAGAGGTAGGCGTCCTGGAGCTGGACGTACTTGCCCACCAGGGCGATGCGGACGCTGCCCTCGGCCGACCTGATCCGGTCGACCATCGCCTCCCACTCGCGCATGTCGGGAGGCCCGGTGACGAGGCCGAGCCGCTCGCACGCGAGCCGGTCGAGGCCCTCGGCCTGCATCGTGAGCGGGATGGCGTAGATGTTCTCGGCATCCGGTGCCGAGATGACGGCGTCGACCGGCACGTCGGCGAAGAGCGCGATCTTCTCGCGGATCTCGCGCGAGAGCGGCCGCTTGGAGCGGCACACGATGACGTCGGGCGAGATACCGATGCGGCGCAGCTCCTGGACGGAGTGCTGCGTGGGCTTGGTCTTGAGCTCGCCCGCCACGTCGATGTACGGCACGAGCGTGCAGTGGATGTACATGACGTTGTCGCGGCCGACCTGGTTTCGGAACTGGCGCAGCGCCTCGAGGAACGGGAGGCTCTCGATGTCTCCGACGGTGCCGCCGATCTCGGTGATCACCACGTCGACGTCGGACGAGTCGGCGGCCAGCGTGACCCGGCGCTTGATCTCGTCGGTGACGTGCGGGATCACCTGCACGGTCGAGCCCAGGTACTCGCCCTTGCGCTCGCGGCGGATGATCTCGTTGTAGACCGACCCGGTCGTGTGGTTCGAGTTCCGCGACAGGAACTCGTCGACGAAGCGCTCGTAGTGGCCGAGGTCGAGGTCGGTCTCGGCGCCGTCCTCGGTCACGTAGACCTCGCCGTGCTGGAACGGGCTCATCGTGCCGGGGTCGACGTTGATGTAGGGGTCGAACTTCTGGAGCGAGACCCTGAGGCCGCGCGCCTTGAGCAGCCGCCCGAGCGACGCCGCGGTGATCCCCTTGCCCAGCGACGACACAACGCCCCCGGTCACGAACACGTACTTGACCTGCCTGCTCACGTGCGCCCCTTCCCGAGTGGTGACCGGTTACGGGATATGCATCATACGCGACGGGGCCGACGGGCTCCTATCCAAGCGCGCGGCAGGCATCCGCGCACGCCCGGCAGGCGCCTGCGCACGTGGCCATCCCGTCGCCCATACGCTCGCACGATGTGGCGCAGCGCTCGCAGACGTCCGCCGTGAGAGCGGCCACCTGGTGGGCGAAGTCGGAGCTCCGAAGCATCATGTCGCGCGCCGCGTCACACATCTGGGCGCAGTCGAGGAGCAGCCGCGCGTGCAGCAGATGGGCCGGCTCGCCCCGGCGCTGGAGGCCCCACGAGAGCGCCTCGATGCACGCCTGGTGGCAGTCCGTGGCCGCGGCGATCGCGACTCCGAACCGCTCGCCCGCTCGTGTGGCCGTCAGATGCTCGGTCATCCCCTGCTCCTTCCGCTCTACACTCCCGCGCCGTGCCCGTGACCCCATTGTGCCAGGCCCGGCCGCCGAGAGCGCGGTGAGCGTCCTTCCGATCGAGACGGCGCGGCTTCGCATCCGCGCCCTCGAGGACTCCGACGTCGACGGCGCGCACCGCGTCTACGGCGATCCCGAGGTGATGCGCTACGTCGGCGCCGACGGCAAGGCGCGGACGCGCGAGCAGAGCGCGGCGGGCGTGGCGCGGATGATGGACGGCCAGGCGAAGAACGGCTTCAGCCTGTGGGCGGTCGAGCTCCTCGACACGGGCGAGATGATCGGGGTGTGCGGCGTCGTCCACGTCGACGGCACGGGCCCCGACGTCGAGCTCGTCTACGAGTTCCAGCGCTCAGCCTGGGGGCAGGGGTACGCGACCGAGGCCGCCCGCGCCTGCCTGGACGCCGCGCTCGGCCCGCTCGGGCTGAGGCGCGTGATCGCCCTCGCCTATCCCGAGAACGCCCAGTCGATCCGGATCATGCAGAAGCTCGGCATGCGCGACCAGGGCACGATCGACGCGTACGGCCACCAGCTCGTCTGCTACGAGGCATTGGCCGGCGACGAATAGCCGCTGCTGGGGCGGACGACCGGGGCCGGCCCCGGTCCGGGGCCTGGCCCCATGGGGTTCGGCTACCCCCTGAGCGCCTCGGCGTGCCGGAGCGCAGCCTCGTCGTCCGGGTCGCCGCCCAGCATCCGAGCCAGCTCCTCCACCACGTCCGCCTCGCCGAGCCTGACCACCGTCGCCGCCCCGGCGTCCTCCGGCTTCTCGACCCGGAAGTGCGCGTCGGCCGCGCGGGCGATCTGGGGCAGGTGGGTGATGACCAGAAGCTGAGCGCCCTCAGCCAGCCCGGCCAGCTTGTCGGCGACGGCCCGCGCCGTCCGGCCGCCGATGCCAGCGTCGACCTCGTCGAGCAGCAGGATGCCCGGCCCGCCGCCCGCCCGCGCGGCGACCCGAATCGCCAGCGCGATGCGCGAGAGCTCGCCGCCCGATGCGGTCTCGGCCACCGGTCCCGCGGCCAGCGTCGGCGTCGCCGCCAGCTCGAGGACCGCGCGGTCCGCACCTCGAGGGCCGATCTCGGCCTCCTCGACGCGAACCGTGAAGACGGCCTGCGCCATCCCCAGGTCGGCCAGCTCCGCCTCGACGGCGCGGGCGAACGGCTCGGCGGCTGCGACCCGCGCGGCGGTGAGCCGCCCGGCGCAGTCCCGGGCTGCCTCGGCCGCCGCCTCCGCCTCGCTCTCCAGCCGGGCCAGCTCCGCGGTCGAGCTCTCGAGCCGTTCGAGCGCCCTGCGCGCCGCGCCCGCCGACTCGACGACCTCGGCGAGCGGCGCCGCATACCGGCGTTCGAGCTGGGCGAACGCCTCGAGCCGGGCCTCGACGTGCTCGAGCCTGGCCGGGTCGGCCTCGAGCCCTGCCAGGTGCCCGCGGAGCTCGGCGGCCGCGTCCTGGATGCGGATCGCGATGTCGTCGAGCGACGCCGCGACGCCGGACAGCTCGGGCGCGAACGCCGTGACGCCGGCGACCTCCTGGGCGGCGCTCGCCGTGAGCTCGCGGGCACCCTCGCCGTCGGCCGGGCTCAGGAGCTCGGCGGCCGCGCCGGCAGCGGCTGCGAGCTCGTCGAGGTGCCGCAGCCGCTCGCGCTCGGCCCGGAGCGCGTCGGGCTCCCCCGCTGACGGGGCGAGCTGGTCGATCCGCGCGACGAGATCCTCGAGGTCGAGCCGGCGCCGCGCGGCATCGGCGGCCTCGCCGCGCGCCGACTCGAGCGCTGCGTCGGCGGCGCGGAGCCCGCGCCACGCACCGGCCATCTCCGCGGCCAGCGCGCCAGTGCCGGCGTGCGCGTCGAGCAGCTCGAGCTGCCGCGCCGGGCGCGCGAGCCGGCGAGCCTCGTGCTGGGACGACATCTCGATCAGCCGCTCTCCGAGCGCCTCGAGGTCGGCCCGGGCGCACCCTCGCCCCCAGACGAACGCCCGGCTGCGGCCGGCGGCCGTCAGGCGCCGCGCAACCACCAGCGCGTCCTCTCCGTCGGGGCGGAGGCCCGCGACCGCCGCGAGCGCCGGGTCGTCGAACAGGTCGGCCGGCGCGTCGAACTCCGCCTCGACGTAGGCCTCGTCGCCGTACGGCCCCACCATTCCTGCGACCGGCTGGGCACCGGTGAGAAGGCCGATGGCCTGCGCGAGCATCGTCTTCCCGGCCCCGGTCTCGCCCGTGAGGACGTTCAGCCCCGGAGCGAGCTCGAGCTCCGCACGCTCGATCAGCGCAAGGTTGTGGATGTGGAGCCTGACCAGCATCAGTGCGAGAACGCCTCGAGGTAGCGGGTGAAGAACGACGTGCCGGAGATCCGTGCCAGCGCCGCCGAGGAGTCGCCCATGCGCACCTCGACCCGCTCGCCGGGGCCGACCGTGGCGGCGACGTGGCCGTCCACGATCACCTGCACCGGGACGTCGGCGGCCCGGTTCTGGAAGGTCACGGTGTGCGAGCGCCCGAGCACCATCGAGCGGGCGTGCAGCGAGTGCGGCGAGACGAAGGTGACGACATAGCCGTCCGTGCCCGGGACGAGCACCGGGCCGCCGGCCGACAGGTTGTACGCCGTCGAGCCCGTCGGGCTGGCGGCGATCACGCCGTCGCACCCCAGCTCACCGAGCGACTGGCCGTCGACGCTCCACTCGACGATCGCCATCCGGCCCGCCGTGGCGCTCGTCAGCACGATGTCGTTCACCCCGGTCAGCGCCCCGGCGCCCGCATCGCCGACCAGCGTCGGCAGGTCGAGCACCTCGTAGCCGCCCGCGAACGCGCGCTCGAGCCCCAGCTCGAAGTCGTCGCCGGCGATGCTGGTGAGGAACCCCACCCGCCCGAAGTTGACGCCGAGGCAGGGGATGCCGGTGCCGAGCCGGCCCTGGAGAGCCCGGAGCATCGTGCCGTCGCCGCCGAGCACGACGACGATGTCGGGGTCATGCTCGTCGACGATCTCGACGCCGCAGCGGGCGGCGACCGCGCGCAGCCTGTCGAGCGCATCGCCGATGACCTCGGGCCGGCCGTGCGTCAGAAAGGCCGCGCGTCCCACGGCCACGCCCTCACGGTGCGGCGACGGCACGTTCGATCTGGTCTGCGACATCAGCGGCTGGCTCCTCAGACAGGGGATGCGCGGGCGACGCGAGGTACACCATGTACTCGCGATTCCCGGCCGGCCCCGGGACACAAGAATCGCACACGCCGAGGACGGCCCAGCCGCTCCCGGTCGCAAACTCGGTGAATTCCTGCAACACCCTCCGGCGCACGCCCGGATCGCGGACGACGCCGCGACGGACGTCGGACGCGACCCGCCTCGAACTGCGGCTTCACGAGCACGAGGGCGCGCCAGGCGGGCTCCGCGCAGGCCAGGGCGGCGGGGAGCACCAGGCGGAGCGAGATGAACGACACGTCGGCGGTGACGAGGGTGGGCCGAAACGGCAGCGTCGCGCAGTCGAGCGACCGCGCGTTCGTCCCGTCGACGGCGGTCACCCGCGGGTCGGCGCGAAGGCGCTCGTGGAGCTGGTTTCGCCCGACGTCGAGCGCGACCACGGCGGTCGCGCCGTGCTGGAGGAGGCAGTCGGTGAACCCGCCCGTCGAGGCTCCCACGTCGAGGCATCGCTCGCCGGCGACGTCCGCCCCGAACCCGGCGAGCGCCGACTCGAGCTTCTCCCCGCCGCGCGACACGAACCGCGGCGGCGCGATCAGCTCGACGGCCGCGTCACCTGCCGTCGGGGTGCCCGCCTTGGTCGCCGGAGCGCCGTCGACGTGCACGCGGCCCGCCATGATGAGCGCCTGGGCGCGGCTTCGCGTCTCGACGAGGCCGCGCGCCACGAGCAGCGCGTCAAGCCGTTGCTTCGCCATCCGGCTCACCGCCGAAGCGAAAGAGGACGAGCTCGGCCGGACGCAGGCCCCGGCGCTCGTACAGGCGCAGCGCCGCCGCGTTCCCGGCCATCACCGCCACCTGGAGGTCGGCCACGCCGCGCGCTGCGAGCTCCGCGTCCACCGCGTCGAGAAGCGCCGTCCCGACGCCCGCGCCCCGCTCCTCGGGACTGACCGACAGCGACACGACCTCGCCCCAGCGCTCACCGACCGGCCACGTGTCGTCGGGCCCGTGGTGCAGGTGCAGAAACGCGTAGCCGACCGCACGGCCGGCCCGCTCGGCGATCAGGACGACGTCCTCGCCGCCGGCCAGCATCTCGAGGTACCACGCCCGCCGCCGCGCCCACGAGTCATCGTCGTCGGCGACCACCGGTGCCGCCGCGACGGCCCGGTGATGGCGGTGAAGCGCCAGCCAGAGCGGCTCGAGCTCGTCGATGCGCTCGGCGCCGGCGACGGCGATCTCGATGCTCACGCCGCCCGGTCCGCCACCTCGGCCACGATCGCCTCGAGCTCGTCCGTCACGCCTTCGCAGCTCGCAAGCAGCTCGAGCGTCGTGCTCCGCGTCTCCTCGGCGAGCCGGCGAGCGCCGTCGAGCCCGTGGCTGCGCACGTATCCCCACTCGTCGGTGGCCGCGTCGAGGATGTCGTCGACGATCTGGAACAGGAGACCGAGCTCGGCGGCAAACGCGCGATACGGCCGCTGGGCGTCGTCGTCGAGCCCGGCGATGTGCAGGCCGCAGCCGACGGCCGCCGTGATGAGCGAGCCGGTCTTCAGGCGGTGCAACCGCACCAGGCCCTCCGCGTCGGGCTCCGGGCCGGCGACGTCGAGGTACTGGCCGTCGATCATGCCGGCGACTCCTGCCACCAGCTCCGAGACCACGCGGAGGCGCACCTTTGGCGGCGCCTTGAGCTGCTCGGTCGCGAGCCGGAAGGCGGCGTTCAGAAGCCCGTCGCCGGCCAGGATCGCAACCGCCTCGCCATGCGCGATGTGAAGCGCCGGGCGGCCCCGGCGCTCGTCGTCGTCGTCGAGCGCTGGGCAGGTCGTCGTGGACGAGCGAGAAGGTGTGGATGAGCTCGACGGCCGCCGCCGCGGGGAGCGCGGCCGCGGGATCGGCACCGCCCGCGCGTGCGGCGGCCAGGCACAGCCGTGGCCGGATCCGCTTTCCGCCTCCGACGAGGGGATAGCGCATCGCGACGTCGAGGCCGGGCTCACGGGCGAGCCGGAGCTCGATCAGATAGGGCTCGATCATGAGGTATCTCCCTCGTCCTCGAGGCTCTCGGCCCGCTCCTCGAGCGCCTCGACCGCGTCGTGCACGACGACGGTCATGCGCTCGAGCAGCTCGACGGCCTGCTCGGGCGTCAGGTCGTCGCGCTCGAGGTCGGCGCGAAGCCGCTCGAGCTCGGCGGCAACCTCCTGCAATCTGGTCTGGTCTATGTCCCGATCCCTTGGTCGCGGGCGATCCTGCCGAGCACGCCGTTGACCAGCGTAGCCGCCTCGGGTGACGCGTACCGCTTCGCGAGCGACACAGCCTCGTCGATCGCGACGGCCACCGGCACCTCGCCGCGGCCGAGCTCCCACACCGCGAGGCGCAGAATGTTCCGCTCCAGGACGGCCATCCGCTCGGCGCTCCACCCCTCCGCGGCCGCGTCGATGCTCGCGTCGAGGCGGTCGCGGTCGGCCCACGCCCCCTCCGCCTGCGCGCGGACGAATTCGGTGATCCCGCCGCCGTTGTCACGCTCGTAGGCGTCGAAGAGCGAACGGAAGTCGCCGCCGGTCAGATCCTTCTGGTAGAGCAAAAACACGGCGCCGCGCCGCTCTTCGCGCCTGCTCGGGCTCACCGCTCTGCCCCGTCGTGCCGCGCGACCTCCGAGACGGTGACGTCGACCGAGCGGACCTCGAGGCCCGTCATCCGCGCGACATGGCCGGCGACCGCGTCGCGAACCGCGACCGCCAGCTCCGGGAGCACCCGACCGTACGCAGCGGAGATGTCGACGTCGAAGGCGATCGACGAGCGGTCGACCTGCCACTCGACCGGGCCGCGCCGGCCCGGCAGCACCCGCGCGACCCGCCCGGGGGCGTCGAGGCGCGCGCCGGAGACGCTCGCCACCGCGCCGCGGACGATCGACTCGAGCGCCTCGTCGGTCACGGTCGCGGTGCCCAGGCGGAGGGGCATCAGGCTGCTGCGGCCCCCGGCGCGAGCGACGACAGGCGGCCGCGGACGTCGTCGAGGTAGCCCGTCGTGTAGGCGCCCGAGCGGAACACCGGCTCCTCCACGACCTCGGCGAAGAGCGGCGCCGTCGTGGCGACCCCTTCGATCTCGAGCTCGGCCAGCGCCCGCCGCGACCGGTCGAGGGCCTGACCGCGATCCTCGCCCCAGACGATGAGCTTTGCGAGCAGCGAGTCGTAGAAGGGCGGCACGCGGTAGCCCTCGTAGGCGTGCGTGTCGACCCGCACGCCGGCGCCGAGCGGCGGCCGAAACCGGCTGACCGTCCCGGCGGCGGGACGGAAGTCGTGCGCGGGGTCCTCGCAGTTGATCCGGAACTCGATCGCGTGGCCGCGGAGATCCGCGAGGCCCGTCGCGTCGAGCGGCTCGCCGGCGGCGATCCGAAGCTGCCAGGCGGCGAGGTCGCGGCCGGTGACGAGCTCCGACACCGGGTGCTCGACCTGGAGCCTGGTGTTCATCTCGATGAAGTAGAACGAGCCGTCCTGGTCGAGCAGGAACTCGACCGTGCCCGCGTTCCGGTAGCCGCACCCGGTGCACGCGAGGGTGGCGGCCTCGGCCATCCGGGCGCGGGTGGCCCCGTCGAGCGCCGGCGACGGCCCCTCCTCGATCAGCTTCTGGTGGCGCCGCTGGACCGAGCAGTCGCGCTCGCCGAGCACCAGGACGCCGGCCTCGTCGGCGAGCACCTGCATCTCGACGTGGCGCGCGCCGACCACGGCCCGCTCCAGGTACATCCCGCCGTCTCCGAACGACGTCAGCGCCTCGGCCGAGGCGACCCCGTAGGCGTCCTCGATGTCGGCGGGGTCGGTCACGAGCCGCATGCCGCGCCCGCCGCCCCCGGCGGCCGCCTTGAGCAGGACCGGATAGCCGATCTCGGCCGCCATCGCGCGGGCCTGGTCCGCCCCGCCGAGACGGTCGAGAGACCCCGGCACCAGCGGGACGCCGGCCGAGCGCATGGCCTCGCGGGCCCGGCTCTTGTCGCCCATCACCTCCATCGCCTCGGCCGACGGGCCGATGAAGACGAGGTCGTTGTCGGCGCACACGCCCACGAATCCCGCGTTCTCGGCGAGGAACCCCCAGCCGGGGTGCACGGCGTCGCAGCCGGTGGTCTCGGCCGCCCCGATCAGGTTCTGGACGTTCAGATAGCTCCCGGCGGGCTGGTGCGGCCCGATGCACACCGCGCGGTCGGCAAGCTCGACCCAGAGGCCGTCGCGATCGGCGGTCGAGTAGACGGCGACCGCCTCGATCCCGAGGTCGTGGCAGGCCCGCACGATGCGCACCGCACACTCCCCCCGATTCGCGACCAGGACGCGCTCCAGCATTACCGCCGCACCGCCACGTGGGGTCTGACCCCATGTCTGCAACGACGCGCAGCGGCGGTGCAACATTGGGGTCTGACCCCGTTGTTGCACGGCGCAGCCGTGCGACCCGGCCCGCAGGGCCGGCACCGTCGGCCGGCCGCCGCAGAGCCCGAATTGCAGCCGCGCGAGGCGCGGATGCAGAGCGGGCGAAGGCCCGCATCACGCCGGCTCGAGCTCGAACAGCGGCTGGCCGTACTCCACAGGCTCGGCGTTGGCCACGAGGATCCTCCGGATCACCCCCGCGTGCTCGGCCTTGAACTCGTTGAACAGCTTCATCGCCTCGAGGATGCAGAGCGTCTGGCCGATCTCGACCCGGTCGCCCTCGTCGACGAACGCGGGCTGGCTGGGCGACGGCGACCGGTAGAACGTCCCGACCATCGGCGACTCGAGGCGGATCGCCGCAGAGACGTCTGGCTCGTCGGCCGGTGCCAGGGGTGCCGCGGCGGCGGCCGCAGCGGGCGCCGGGGGCCGGTCGTCGTGACGGCGGACGGTGATGCGCACCGGGCCGTCCTGGAGCGTCAGCTCTCCGACGTCGGAGTCCTCGACCATCCGGATCAGCTCGCGGATCCGCTCGGACTGCGACGGCTCGAGCGAATCGGAGTCGCGGTCCGACACCGCGCCCCTGCCGCGAAGCGTCGCGATCAGCCGCGTCGCGTCGTCTCCGAAGAGCGCGAGGAGCAGCAGGTCCTCCTCGCTCGGAGCTCCGCCGGCGCGCGCCTTCAGGTCGTCCATGTCGGGCGGCTCCTCGGCCGGCCCGTCGTAGTCGGCGAACGCAGCCGCGACGTCGGAGATCTCCATCGGCGGCGAGCCGTAGCCGCCGCCCAGGAGCCGGCGCATCTCGGTCGATGCGTCCGCCCATCTGCGCGCCGAGAGCACGTGGCGCACGGCCTGCACGGCGAGGATGCCGCCGATCGGCTGCGCGAGCGGGGGCATGCCGCAGTCCTCGCGCACCCGCGCCAGCTCGTCGAGCACCTCGTCCAGGCGGTCGGTCGCATCGGCCGCGCGAAGGCGGGCGTCGACCTCGGCCACGAGCCCGACCGGGATCCGGTTGAGCGCCGTCCGCAGGGCGATCCGCGGCGGGATCGGAAGCGCCGGCATCTGCGAGGTGACGTGGTCGTCGATGAACCGCGACGCTGCCCAGACCTGTGCCGTGTCGACGCCGTGCTCGATCCCGAGCCCCGTGAGGGCGTCGCAGAGGAACTCGGCCGCGACCCGGTTCAGGGAGGCGGCGACCGGGTACGCGGCGGTGGCGATCGGCTCGGCGCCGCAGCGCGAGGCCTCGACCGCCATCGCGAGCGCGTTCCCGCCCGTCCCCTGGCAGTAGAGCCCGACCGGCACGCCGGACGCCTCGGCGAGCCGCGCGACGACCTGGCCGCACGTCCCCGGGTCGAGCGCTCCGGCAGGGTCGTGGAGCAGCACGTGATCGGCGCCGAGCTCCGCCAGACGGCGCGCCTTCTCGACGACCCGCTCGAGGTTCGACATCGTGCCCGAGAACGCGAGCCCCGCGTACAGCCGTCCGCCGGCCTCGCGGACCGCCGCCGCCGCCGCCGCGAGGTTCTCGACGTCGTTCATGGGGTCGTGCAGGCGGAAGATGTCGATGCCGCTCTCGGCAGCCGACAGGATGAACCGCCGGATCAGGTCGTCGGAGACCGGCCGCGGCCCGACCAGGAACCGTCCGCGCAGCGCGATCTGAAGCGGCGTCTTCGAGCAGCGGGCGCGCAGGCCGCGGATCCGTTCCCACGGGCTCTCGACGCCGCGCCGGACGGCAGCGTCGAAGCACCCGCCGCCCGAGACCTCGAGGGCGGCGAAGCCGGCGCCGTCGAGGATCTCGGCCACCTCGAGCACGCGCGCCGTCGAGATGGTGCCCGTGAGCGGCTGCTGCGACAGGAGCCGGATGGAGGTGTCGACGATGCGGGTCACGCGCGAGAGATGTAGCGCGCTTCGCGCGTGTCCACCCTGATGCGCTCGCCGACGTTCACGAAGAGCGGCACGGCGACCACTGCCCCCGTCTCGAGCGTCGCGGGCTTGGTGACGTTGGAGACGGTGTCGCCCTTCACGCCCGGCTCGGTCTCGACGACGGCGAGCTCGACCGCGGCGGGCAGCTGCACGCCCGACGGGCTGCCGTCGACGAACAGGAGCTGGATCGTGTCGTTCTCGCGCATGAAGCGCAGCTCATCGGTCATCGAGTCCGCCGGGAGGGCGAGCTGGTCGAACGTCTCGGTATCCATCAGGTGGACGTCGGCGCCGTCGTTGTAGAGGTAGGTGACGTCCTTCACCTCGGTGCGGACCCGCGGCATCTTCTCGCCGGCCCGGAACGTCTTGTCGACGACCGCGCCGCTCTCGAGCGCCTTCAGCTTCGTGCGCACGAACGCGCCGCCCTTGCCGGGTTTGACGTGCTGGAACTCGACGATCCGGTAGACCGTCCCGTCGACGTCGATGTGCATGCCGTTCTTGAACTGGTTCGTCGAGATCATCGCGTCACCCGAGCGTGGTCAGCTCTTTAGGGTACCCCGTGAGGCGCTCGCAGCCGTCCTCGGTCACGATGACCAGATCCTCGATGCGAACCCCTCCGAGCCCGGGCAGGTAGATGCCCGGCTCCACTGTGACGACCATGCCCGGCTCGAGGGTTGCGGGTGAGATCGCCGAGAGCCGCGGGTCCTCGTGGATCTCGAGCCCGACCCCGTGCCCGAGCGGGTGGCCGAAGTGCTCGCCGTGCCCCGCCGCGGTGATGATGTCGCGCGCGATGCCGTCGGCGTCCTTGCACGTGAGCCCCGGGCGGATGCCCTCCATCGCGGCGAGCTGCGCCTCGAGGCAGACCGCGTACGCCTCCTCGAGCCGTTCCGGGAGCGGCCCGGTCGCGAACGTCCGGGTGCAGTCCGAGCAGTAGCCGTCGAGGACGCCGCCGAGGTCGATCGTGACGAGGGTGCCCGCGCCGATGACGTCGGAGCTGGGCTCGGCGTGGGGCTGGGAGCCGTGCTCGTGCGCCGCGACGATCGGCGGGAAGCTCATCCCGTCGGCCCCCACCTCGTGGAACGTCTCCTGGATGCTCCAGGCGACGTCGCGCTCGCTCCGCCCCACGAGCCCGTCCGCCGCGATCCGCGCCAGCACGGGCTCGATGAGCGCCGCCGAGCGCCTGACGGCCTCCTGCTCGGCGGTGTCCTTCACCTCGCGCAGCCGCTCGACGGCGCCGGTCGTGGGCACGGGCGGCGCCGAGGCTGCGGCCGACGAGGCGCTCGTGCTGGGCGACCGTCATGTGGGCGCTCTCGAACCCGATCCGCTGGGCGCCGGGGGCCAGGTCGGCAAGGTGCTCGCAGGCGGCGCGCATGACGTCGCGCTCCACCTGGCGCACGTCCATGTACGCCTCGAGCGGAGCGGCGCGCTCGGTGTAGCGGAAGTCGGTGAGGAAGGTCGACCCGTCCGGGCGGACGAGCGCGACGCCGTTCGTGCCCCCGAACCCCGTCAGGTAGAGGATGTTCGCCCGTGACGTGACGAGGAGCGCGTCGACGCCGAGCGAGTCGAGACGCGCGCCGAGGGCGTCGAGGCGGGCTGCGTGGCTCATCGGGTGGCCGCCAGGTGCTCCAGAGCCTCGCGGTATCCGTCGGCTCCGTGTCCGAGGATCCGGTGGGAGACGACGTCGGCGATGACCGACACGCGCCGCCACTCCTCACGCTCCTCGATGTTCGAGAGGTGCACCTCGACGACCGGCCCCGTGAAGATCTCGAGCGCGTCGCGGACGGCGTAGGAGTAGTGCGTCCAGGCGCCCGGGTTGACGATCAGGCCGTCGGCCCCGGCGCACGCCTCGTGGATCATGTCGATGTAGTCACCCTCGCTGTTCGTCTGCCAGCAGCGAACGGTGAGCGAGAGATCCTTCGCCCACTCGTAGATCATCGTCTCGAGCTGCGTCAGCGTGACCGTCCCGTACACGGCCGGATCGCGCTTCCCGAGCATGCTCAGATTGACCCCGTTCAGGACGACGACCTGCATCGCCGGGGAGGTTACTGGACCACCACTCGACCGATGCGGCGCCGTTCGGTACTGTGAGAGTGTGAGCGCACGCCGGGCCGTCGCACTGCTCGTGGTCGCCGGCCTCCTGGCCGGGTCGGGCGGCGCAGCGCGCGCGAGCTCGCACCATCCGGTCGCCCACGCCTCGACGAGCATCAGCGTGTGGTTCAAGCGCTCGGCGCGGCTGTGGCACACCAAGCGCACGGCGCCGACGGCGAGCTTCCCCGTGCGGACGGCGGTTCGCGCCCTGCTCGACGGCCCGAACGCGGCCGAGTCGGCCGCGGGCGTCAAGACCGCGGTGCCGGCCGGCACGAAGCTCCTGAGCACGGCCGTGACGGGCGGCGTCGCGACGATCAACCTCCGTCAGTCGTTCGCCTCGCCCGGCGCCCAGAAGAAGCGGATCCGGATGCGCCTTGCGCAGCTGACGTTCACCGCGACCCAGTTCCCCAACGTGCACTCGGTTTCCCTCGAGATCGCGGGCAGCCCGGTAACGTCGATCGGCGGAGTGCCCGTCCCGGCCCACATGACGCGAGCGCACTTCGCCCGCCTGATCCCCGCGATCGTCGTCCACACCCCGTCGATCGGCGCACACCTCTCGTCGAGCCATTCGGGTTACGGGCACGTCCGACGTGTTCGAGGCCGCCATGGTCGTGAAGGTGCTGAACTCCGGCGGCCACCGGATCGCGGCGACGGACCTCCTGGCGAGCTGTGGCACCGGCTGCCGCGGGCACTTCGCCGTCACGATCACGTACCACGTGACGAACGCCCAGAACGGGACGATCGTCGTCACCGACACGTCCGGCAGAGGCGGCCGGCCGCCGCACATCGTCCGCATCCCGGTGCGGCTCTCGCCCTAGCGTCCGCGCGACCGCTCGGGCGACGGCCTTCTCGATCAGCTCGTCGCCCGGGTCGATCCCCCACACCGGCCGCCCGACGTCTTCGAGAAGCGCGAACCGGACGCGCCCAGCCCGGGCCTTCTTGTCGTGCGCCATGGCGTCGATCACGGCGGCCGGCCGGACGTTCCGGGCGACGACCGGCAGCCCGTGAGCGCGCAGGAGCGTGCGCACCTCCTCCTCGATCGCCGGATCGAGGCCCGTGCACTGGGCCGAGATCCAGAGCGCGGCGAGCAGGCCGATCGCGACGGCCTCGCCGTGCGAGAACGCCTTGTAGCCCGTCGCCGCCTCGATCGCGTGGCCGACGGAGTGGCCCAGGTTGAGCACCGCCCGCTCCCCGCGCTCCTCGGGGTCGACGGCGACGATCCGGGCCTTGTAGGCGGCGGAGCGGCGGATAAGCTCGAGCCGGTCCTCGGGCGACCCTCGGCCCGGCTCCCACCCGCGCACGAGCTCCCACAGCCGCCCGCCTGCCAGGAGGCTCGTCTTCACGACCTCGGCGAACCCGGCCGACCACTCCCGCAGCGGCAGCGTCTCGACCGTCGCCGGGTCGCACACGACCCACTCCGGCTGATGGAAGGCTCCGACGGCGTTCTTGACCTGGGGCAGGTCGACGGCCGTCTTCCCGCCGATGCCGGCATCCACCATCCCCGTGAGCGACGTCGGCACCGAGATCCACGGGACGCCGCGCAGGTACGTCGCCGCCACGAAGCCCGCGACGTCGGTCGCCGCGCCGCCGCCGAGCCCGACGATGACGTCGCCGCGCTCGACACCGAGGTCGGCGAGCCGTGTCCATGCCTGCCGCGCGACGGCCACGGTCTTGGCCGCCTCACCCGCGGGCAGGCGAACCGTCACCAGAGGGTCGATCGGCGGCCCGAGCACGCGCAGCACGGCCCGGTCGGCCACGAGCGCCGCCCGGCGCGCGCCCACGAGGCGGGGCAGCTCCGCCAGGGCGGCAGGGCGCGCCAGCGGCGCGAGCAGGGGCTCCTCGCCCCTGAGGTCGTCTGCGTCGACGAGCGCGTCGCAGGTGGCGTGGTAGAGCGGCCGGCGCTGCTCGTAGAGCTCGGCGAACCCGCGCGCCTCGACCGCGAGCGGGCGGTCGCCGGCATCGGCCTCGATGCGGCGCCACGCCGTCTGCGGCGACACGTCGAGGAGCACGGTGAAGCTCCCGTCGCGGAGCCGCCCGCGGGTGACCGACGACAGGATCGACCCTCCCCCGAGCGCGAGCACTGCATTCGACTCTCGGAGCAGGCGGCCGACCACGCGCTCCTCGAGCGTCCGGAACGCCGGCTCGCCGTCCTCCTCGAAGATCGCGGCGATCGTCCGGCCGGCCTCCCGCTCGATCTCGCGGTCGGCGTCGAGGAACGTCCACCCCAGCCGGGCGGCCAGCGCCTCCCCCGCGCTCGACTTGCCCGCGCCCATGAAGCCGATCAGCGCGAGGTTGCGGAAGGGGCCCGGGATCATGCCCGGGCGATGCGCTCGACGTAGGCGGCGTGGGCGGCGGTGAAATCGCCGATCGCGTCTCCGCCGAACTTCTCGCGGGCCGCCCGGGCGAGCTCCCACGCGACCGCGGCCTCGGCGACGACCGCGGCGGCGGGAAGGACGGTGACGTCCGACCGCTCGACGTGCGCCTCCCGCGGCTCGTGCGAGCCGAGCTCGGCCGAGCGCAGGGGGCGCATCAGCGTCGGCAGGGGCTTCCAGATCGTGCGGACGACCACCTCGGCGCCGTTGGTCATCCCGCCTTCGATCCCTCCGGCCCGGTCGGTCTCGCGGTGCCAGCCCTTCTCGTCCGTGTGGAAGATCTCGTCGTGCACGCTCGAGCCGCGGCGCCCGGACGATGCGATCGCGTCGCCGATCTCGACGCCCTTGGCCGACTGGATCGAGAGCATCGCGGCGGCGATCCGCCCGTCGAGGCGCGCGCCGCCCTCGACGTAGGAGCCGAGGCCGGGAGGGACGCCGAATGCACGCACCTCGGTCACGCCGCCGAGCGTGTCGCGGTCGCGCTTGGCCGCCTCGATCTCGGCGATCATCGCCGCCTCGGCGTCGGGGTCGATACAGCGCACCGGGGAGCGCTCGGCCCGGTCGAGGTCGGAGGCCGAGAGCCAGGCCGGCGGCGTGGCACGCACCGACCCCACCTGGAGGACGTGCGAGCGCACCTCGATCCCGATGGCCCGGATCAGAGCCTTGGCGACGGCGCCCGCGGCGACGCGTCCAGCCGTCTCGCGGGCGCTCGCACGCTCGAGCACGTTTCGCACATCCTCGTGGCCGTACTTCAGCACCCCCGGGAGGTCGGCGTGCCCGGGGCGCGGAAGCGTCACCGGCTTTCCCCGCCAGCCGTACTCCTCGAGCGCCTCGGCGTCGACCGGCCAGGCGCTCATGGGCGCCGTCCAGTTCTTGTGGTCGCGGTTCTGGATGAAGAACGCGAGCGGGCTTCCGAGCGTGCGGCCGTGGCGCAGGCCGCCCCGTGGGTCGACGTCATCCTGCTCGAGCTGCTGGCGCGGGCTGCGCCCGTAGCCGGCCTGGCGGCGGGCGAGGTCGCCCTGGATCAGCTCGTGGTCGAGCTCGAGGCCGGCCGGGAAGCCCGCTGATGACGACGGTCAGGCCGGGCCCGTGTGATTCCCCGGCCGTGACGTAGGAGAGCGGCATCCGGCCTGGGAGCCTAACCCGCGGCGCCGCCTATCCGAGCATGTACCAGTTCCAGATCTGCTCGCCCCACATCAGGCCGACCACCGCGCCGAACGCGAGGAAGGGGCCGAAGGGGAAGCCGATCTTGCGCGCGCGCAGACCCTTCACGAGAAGCAGTCCGAGCGCGGGAACCAGTGAGAGCGAGAACGCCGCGAGGAGGGCGACGCCGACGTACTTGCCGAGCGCGAGCCCGATCATGAGCATCATCTTCACGTCGCCGAGCCCCATCCCCTTGGGCGACACGACCCACGCGATGCCCAGGAACAGGAAGCCGGCGAGGCCGCCGATCAGGAGCTCGGCCCAGCGGTCGGGCTGGGCGGCGACGGCGACGACGTAGACGAGGACCGCTCCGGGCAGGTTGATCGCGTTCGGGATGATGCGGTGCTTCAGGTCGATCGCCGACGCCGGGACGACGAGCGCCGTGAGCAGGAGCGCGGGAGCGAGCTCCGGCTGAAGGCCGATGTGCACCGTGAGCACCGCGAACAGCGCCGCGGTGATCCCCGCGACGATCCACCTGCGGCGCGCGGAGGGGGCGGTGCCCTCACCCGTCGGGAAGCGCTGGATCAGCCATTCCATCGGCCAGCCGAGCGCGAAGCCGGCGCCTGCGAGGGGGAGAACGAATTCCATGCCCCGACTATCGGCCGCTCGGGCCTCGGCCTGTAGGCTCCGCCGCGCATGCCGGACGTGATCGTGATCGGCGGAGGCGTGGTCGGCACGACGACGGCGTGGCAGATCGCCGCCGCCGGAGCGGAGGTGGCGCTCCTCGAGCGCGGTGCGCTCGCCTCCGGCGCGACCGGAAAGAGCCAGGGCCTGGTCCTGCCGCCCGACCACGAGGAGCTCGTCCCGCTGTGGCGCGAGAGCCTCGCCCTCTACAGCCGGCTCGCCGACGAGCGGGAGTTCGGCTTCGACCGCGAGCCGATCGGGACGCTGCTTCTGGCCACGGACGAGGCCCAGCTCGCGTTGCTCGACGCCGTGCCACACGCGGGCGAGCGCCTGGACGCGGCGGGCGTCGCCGCGGACGAGCCGGGGCTCGCGGCAGGGATGGCGGGCGGCCTCCTGCTCGCCGAGGGGCGGCGGTCGGATCCCGGAGCTCTGGCGGCCGCCGCGGCGGCCGAGGCCCGTGCGGCCGGTGCCGAGATCTCCGACCACGTCGAGGTGAAGCGGCTCGTCAAGGGAGGCGTGATTACGGACGCGGGCCGGATCGACGCTCCGATGGTCGTGCTCGCGGCGGGCGCCTGGTCGCGGCCGCTGGCCCGGATGCTCGGACACGAGGTCGAGGTGCGCCCGGTGCGGGGCTGGATCGCGCTCGTCGCCCCGGGGCCGCAGGTGCTGCGGCACGTCGTCTACGAGGCCGAGTACACGCCTGCGACGCCGCCCGTCCCCGGCGGGCCGGTCACGCTCGCCGACCTGGCCGCGGGCGACCTCGCCGAGCGCGGCGCGCCGCCCGTCCATGCCCTGGGCATCCACCAGAACGCCGACGGCACGGTCGTCGTCGGCGCGTCGCGGTCGGCGGCGCTGCACGAGGGCGCGGAGAGCATCGAGGGCCTGCGCGGGAACGCGCTCCGGGCGTGCGCGATGGTGCCCGCGATCGCGGATCGGGAAGTCGTCGCCACGTGGACGGGCCTCCGGCCGTTCTCGCACGACGGCCTGCCGTACATCGGGCACCTCGACGAGGGCCTCGTCGTCTGCGCCGGGCACGGCAGCGAGGGCATCCTGACCGGCGCCGGCTCGGGCCGGCTGGCGGCCGAGCTCGCACTCGGGCGGCTGCCGTTCACCGATCCGGGGCCGTTCCGCCCCGACCGCGGCTAGAGCCGGGCGCCGCGGCGCATCGCCTCGACGGGCGCCGCCCGGCCGGTGAGGAGCTCGAACGCGTAGATCCCCTGGCCGACGAGCACCTCGAGCCCGTCGACGACACGCGCGCCCCGCTCTCGAGCGGCCGTGCACAGCGGCGTCTCGGCACCGTCGCCGCGGTAGGCGAGATCGACGACCGTCATGCCCGGCTCGAGCAGGCTCGTGTCGATCGGCACTGAAACATTGGCATCAGGCACCGATGTTTCATGCTGGCCGAGGGGGGTGGCGTTCACGACCAGCGCCGCCGCGCGCGGCGGCGGCCAGGCGACGACATCGCCCAGCTCGGCGGCGGCGTCCGCCCGGCGGGCGCTCACGGCCACCTGCCAGCCGGCGTCGCGCAGCGCGGCGACCGCGGCCCGGGCCGCCCCGCCCGCGCCGAGCACGAGCGCGTCGGCCGGCGCCATGTCTCCGAGCGCCCACGAGCAGGCCGCGGCCGTCGGTGCTGTCGCCGTGGATCGCGCCGTCGCGGACGAGGAGCGTGTTCACCGAGCCGGCCGCCCGCGCCTCGGGCGCCAGCTCCGCGCACATCGGGATCACGGCCAGCTTGTGCGGGATCGTGACGTTCACGCCCGCGAAGCCGGCCGCCTCCATCCCCGCGACGAAGCCGGCCAGCCGCTCCGGCGGCACGTCGACCGCCACGTACTCCCAGTCCATCCCGAGCTCGGCGTAGGCGGCCGCGTGCATCGCCGGAGAGCGCGAATGGGCGATCGGGTGGCCGATCACCGCCGCGCGCCGCGGCTCAGCCGCCATGCGCCTTGAAGTCGGAGTAGCTCGCCGTGAAGTACTGCGCAGCCTGCCCGGGGACGGCGACGTAGTAGAGGTAGCTGACGTCTGCCGGGTGCGCGGCGGCCTGGAGCGAGGCGAGACCGGGATTGCAGATCGGAGTCGGCGGAAGGCCGGGATTCACGCGCGTGTTGTAGGGCTCGTGGCTGTCGATATCGGACTGGTGGATCGTGGCCGACCAGGAGCCCAGGTAGTAGAGGATCGTGGCGTCGATGCCCAGGTTCATCCCGCGGTGCAGGCGGTTGTAGATGACGGCGGCGACCTTGGCGCGGTCGCCCGGGGCCCGCGCCTCGCGCTCGATCATCGACGCGATGGTGAGGACGTCGTACGGCGTCAGGTTCTTGGATTGCGCGTAGCTCATGTCCACCTTGGCGACGTTCGCGCTGAACGCGGCGAGCTGGTCCGCGACGAGCGCCGACGCCTTCTCGCCCGGCCGGATCGTGTACGTGGCCGGGAACATGAACCCCTCCATGTTCAGGTGGTGGCCGTAGCCAGGCGGCGGCGACGCCCGCCGCACCGCGCGGGCGTAGGCGTGCTTCGAGATGCCGACCGAGCCGAGCCGGTCCTCGATGTCGCTGATGCTGAAGCCCTCGGGTATGACCAGCGTCTTCACGACGGTGACCGGGCCGCGATCCAGGATCCGGATGAGGGCGTCGTAGCCCGTTCCGGCCTTGATCGCATATGTCCCGGCCTTGAACTGCGATCCCTCCCCCGCGTCCTTGGCGTACTCGCGGAAGCGGCCGCCGTCGGCGACGACACCCTGCTCCTCGAGGATGGCGCCGATCTCGGAGGCGTCGGCACCGGTCGGGACGACGATCGGGATCGGCTTGCCGTGCGGGTCGGCGGCGGGCGCCGTCGTGCTGGACCCCAGATCCGAGACGACCCACTGGACGCCGCGTGCAACGCCCACGACGGCGGCGACCAGCACCGCCAGGAGGGCTAGCCGGCGAGCCGTGTCAGATACCCCTGGAGAAGGTGGGCGGCGGCCACGGCGTCCTCGTCCGGCCCCCCGGAGGCGGCGGCAAGGGTCGTCGTGAACCGCTCGTCGTAGGTGTCGACGGGCACAGCGCAGCGGGCGGCGAGCTCGGCCACGAACTCGCGGGTCTCAACGGCCTGGGCGCCCTCCTCGCCGCGCAGGGTGAGCGGCAGGCCGACCACGATGCGCTCCGGGTCGAGCCCGCCGATCGTCGCGACGAGCTCGGCCATCCCCGCCGGGCGGCGGACGTGGCGGACCACGCCGACCGGACGGGCGAGCGTACCCGTCTCGTCGCTGACGGCCACGCCCGTCCGGGCGCTGCCGTAGTCGACCGCAACGATCCTCACGACCGGAGCCGCTCCCGGATCGCGTCCTCGGCTGCGCGCACGGCCTCGTCGAGCTGCGCCGGGTTCGAACCGCCGGCCCGCGCCATCGCCGGGCGACCTCCGCCGCCGCCGTCGACGATGGGAGCGACCGCTCGGATCACGTCGACCGCCGAGAGGCCGCGCTCCTGGGCGCCGCCGTCGAAGCTCGCCACGAGGTGCGCCTTCCCGCCCGAATCGCCGCCCAGCACGACTGCGGCCGGCGACAGCTTGGCCTGGATGCGGTCGGACATGCCGAGGAGCTGGTCTCCGTCGGCGTCGGCCACGACGGCCGCGACGATGCGGACGCCCGCCTCCTCCGACGCGCCGTCGATCAAGCCGGCCACGCCGCCGTTGTCGGCGGCCGGCGGCGCCGTCCGCGCGGTGCGCTTGACCTCGGCCTCGAGCTCCGAGACACGCGTCCGGAGCGCTGCCGCCTCGCGCGCCTCGCCCTGGAGGTGGGCCAGGCCGGCGCCGGCCGTGACGGCCTCGATCCGGCGGATCCCCTGCGCCGAGCTGGTCTCGCGCGTTACGACGAACGGCCCGATCTCGGCGGTCGACCGCACGTGGGTGCCGCCGCACAGCTCGCGGCCCACACCGGGCACCTCGACCACCCGCACGTGCTCGCCGTACTTCTCGCCGAAGAGCATCATCGCCCCCAGCTCGCGGGCATGGTCGCGCGACGTGACGAAGATGTGCAGCGGATGGTTCGCGACGACGTGCTCGTTCACGACCCGCTCGACGTCGGCGAGCTCCTCGGCCGTGAGCGGCGCCGAGTGGCGGAAGTCGAACCGGAGCTTGTCGGGCCCGACGTAGGAGCCGGCCTGGGTCACGTGCTCGCCGAGCCGGCCGCGCAGGGCGGCGTGGAGCAGGTGGGTCGCGGTGTGGTTGGCCATCGTCGGCCGGCGGGCCTCGCCGTCGACCCGGGCGCGCACCCGCTCGCCCTTGTGAAGCTGGCCGTGCTCGAGCCGGGCGACGATCACCTGGTCGTCATCCAGCCGCACGACGTCCTCGACGGCGGCCCGGGCCGCGTCGGTCTCGATCCAGCCGGTGTCGGCCACCTGGCCGCCGCCCTTGGGGTAGAAGGGCGACTCGCGCAGCTTCACGAGCACGGTTCCGTCGTCACGCTCGTGGACAGCGCCCACCTGGGTCGTCACCTCGAGCCGCTCGTAGCCGACGAACTCCGTCTGGAAGTCGGACTCGAGCTCGGAGACCTCGACGCGCCCGCCGCCGATCGCGGCCCTGGCGCGGTCGCGCTGCTCGTCCATGAGCTCGGCGAAGCCGGCCTCGTCGACGCGCTTTCCGTGCTCGCCGGCGACCTCGACCGTCAGCTCGATCGGGAACCCGTAGGTGTCGTGGAGCCGGAACGCGTCGTCGGCCGAGACCTCGTCGCCCGTCCCGGCGAGCACGTCGTCCAGCAGCTTCCCGCCCGTCTCGAGGGTGCGCGAGAAGCGCTCCTCCTCGGCCTCGAGCAGCGCGGCGACGCGGGCCTCCTCCTGCCGGAGCTCGGGATGGGCCTCGCCCAGAAGCTCGACGACGCGCGCGTGGAGCCGAACGAGGAAGGCCTCCTCGAGGCCGATCCGGCGCCCGAAGAGCACGGCGCGGCGCATGACCCGCCGCAGCACGTAGCCGCGGCCCTCGTTGCCCGGCTCGATGCCGTCGGAGGCGAGGAAGCTCATGGCCCGCCCATGGTCGGCGAGCACCTTGAGCGCCTTCGTCTCCTCGGCCGTGCGCCCGTAGCGGGCGCCGCTCCATCCCT
Source organism: uncultured Actinomycetes bacterium (assembly GCA_963706075.1). Taxonomy (GTDB): domain Bacteria; phylum Actinomycetota; class Thermoleophilia; order Gaiellales; family JAICJC01; genus JAICJC01. The sequence goes on along the minus strand of CAVPLP010000003.1, from coordinate 628,686 downwards.
CGACGACCTCGATGACGTCGCCGAACGCGTCGGTGAGATACGCGCTGTCGACGCCCTGGGCGAGCATGGTCACCCGCTCAAGCCCGGCGCCGGTGTCGATGCTCGGCCGGGGCAGCGGCTCGAGCGACCCGTCGTCCAGCATGTTGTACTGCATGAACACCAGGTTCCAGAACTCGATGAACCGGTCGCAGTCGCAGTCGGGCCCGCACTCCGCCCTGCCGCAGCCGAACTCCGGCCCGCGGTCGTAGTGGAGCTCCGAGCACGGGCCGCACGGCCCGACCGGGCCGGCCTGCCAGAAGTTGTCGCCGCCGAGGCGCAGGATCCGCTCGGGCGGCACGCCGACGGCGAGCCACAGCGCGATCGCCTCCTCGTCGGCCGGGACGTCGCCGTCGCCGCGATAGACGGTCGCCCAGAGGTTCTCGGGGTCAAACCCGAAGCCGTCCGGCGACGTGACGAGCTCCCACGCCTGCTCGACCGCGAACTGCTTGAAGTAGTCGCCGATCGAGAAGTTGCCGAGCATCTCGAAGAACGTCAGGTGGTGCGCCGTGCGCCCGACCTCGTCGATGTCGACGGTGCGGAAGCACTTCTGCACGGTCATGAGCCGGGCCTGCGGCGGCTCGTCGTGGCCCAGGAAGTACCGCTTCAGGGGCTGCATCCCGGCCGTCGTGATGAGGACGCTCCGATCCCAGTCCGGCGGCACGAGCGAGCCGCTCGGCAGCTGCATGTGCCCGCTCGAGGCGAAGTGGTCCAGGAATCGACGGCGGATCTCGTGCGAGCGCATGGCGCGCAATTCTATCCGCGGGCCTCAGGTAGCCTTTCACCATGCACGAAGACGACACGCTCTCGCGCTTCGAGCGCTCTCAGCGGGGCTCCGGCGGCATCGAGCCGCTCGACTCCTTCGTGCTGGTCGAGCCGAGCGACGACGAGACCGAGACGAACACCGGTCTGATCATCCCGTCGAGCGCCGAGTCCTCGTGCCAGTCGGGCGTCGTCGTGGCGATCGGAGACGACGTCCATGGCGTCTCGCCGGGCGACAAGGTGCTCTTCCCGCGCGGTGCGGGCTACGAGCTCAGGTTGAGCGGCGAGCCGAAGCGGCTCATCGACCGGCGCGAGCTGATCGCCCGCATCGCCGACTGATCAGCCGACGGGATCGACGCTGTCGGCCGAGCGGTGCGCAGCGGCCGCACCCTCCTCGGCGGCGGTGCGCAGATCGTCGGGGATCGTCTCGAGGTCGTGCCACAGCCGGCGCGGCATGTCCGTGATGACGTCGGCCAGCGAACGCTCCTCCTGCTCGGCGATCTCCTGGGCGCGCCGGTAGAGGGCGACGGCCGCCGAGGCGACGACGCCGACGAGAAGCAGCCGCCTCACAGAACCCCGCCGCGGCGATCGCGCTTCGCCCGGAACGTCTCAAACGCATGCGACACGCCGTCGGTGAACCCGGCGGCGGCACGCGCGGGCTTCGCAACCGCGTCCGACACGGCGCGCACCGCCGAGTCGACCTTGTCGGTCGCGTCGACGGCGCTGTCGGTGATGTGCCCCACCTTCTCGAGCTCGTCGTTCACGTGGTCGAGCGACACCGACACCTTGCCGAGCATCGGCACGACCTCGCCGAAGACGCCGTCGAGGGCAAGGTTGATGCGCTGGAGCGTGCCCGAGAGGCGCAGGAGCACGATCACCAGCCCGATCGCCGTGAGGATGAGGAAGACCGCGAGGGCGTACTGCCAAGCATCCGACGCCGTCACGAGCAGAGTTAGCTGGACTGCCACGCCCGCATCCTACGCGATCGTCCCGGCGCCAACGACCGCATCGCCGTCGTACAGCACGGCCGCCTGCCCGGGGGCGACTCCCTCGACCGGCTCGTCGAGGTCGAGCGCGAACCCTCCCCCGTCGACCGGGGTCACGGTCGCCCACACAGCGGTCTGGCGATAGCGCAGCTTCGCCTTCACCCGGTCGGCGGGGACGTACATCCGGCCCGGGTTGACGCGGACCGTTGTCCGCGCCAGGTCCGCGCGGCCGCCCACGACGACCCGACCCGAGGCGGGCTCCGTGCGAACGACGTAGACGGCGTCGCCGCCCGCCAGGCCCAGGCCCCGGCGCTGCCCCGGCGTGAACCGGTGCAGACCCGTGTGCCTCCCGAGCACCTGCCCCGAGACGTCGACGATGTCGCCGGCCCGGCCCGCGCCGCCCAGGCGCTCGACCAGCGCTCGGTGATCGCCGCCGCCGACGAAGCACACCTCCTGGCTCTCGCGCGCCCCTGCGGCCGCGAGTCCCGCCGCCCGCGCTTCGGCCCGGGTCTGCGCCTTGGTCTGGCCGCCGAGCGGGAACCAGCACCGGGCGAGAACCTCGGACGGCACCGACGCCAGCATGTACGACTGATCCTTGGCCGGGTCGGCTCCGCGCGAGACCAGCGCCGTCCCCGACCTCTGCACGATCTGCGCGTAGTGGCCCGTGGCGATCCGCGCCGCCCCGATCGCGTCCGCGACGGCCGTGATCGCCGAGAAGCGGAACTCACCGTTGCACCGGACGCACGGATTCGGCGTGAGGCCGGCCGCGTGGGCGCTCACGAAGTCGTCGACGACCGTCCGCCGGAAGCCCTCGCGAAGGTCGATCGCCAGATGGGGGACGCCCAGCGCATGGCAGGCATCGCGCGCGGCGCGCACGGCCTGTGGAGAGCAGCACGCCCGCTCGCCGTGGGGCGCCATCGGGTCGACCCACAGCCGCAGCGTCACGCCGACCGGAGCCATTCCCGCCTCCACCGCCTTGGTGAGCGCCACGGCCGAGTCGACCCCGCCGCTCATGGCCACGACGATGCGGCCCGGGACGGGCGCCAGGCGGACATGCTCCACGGCCGCGGCGAGGGCCGAGTGGAGGGCGTCGACCGCGAGCATGGTGCACGCGCGGGAGCCGGAGGCCGTCTCGATGTGCGCGTCAAGCTCTGCGGCGCCCAGCCGGGCGGCGTCGAGCACGTCGCGGCCCTCGACGAGCCGGCAGGCGAGCTCGGCCGCCGCGGTCGCGTGCGGGCAGGCGAATGTCTGGTGGCGGGCGACGGCGATCGCACCGTCGACCACCTGGAGGCCGATGTGCACCGCATCGCCGCACGCCGGGTTGCCGGCGGCGCCCCGGAAGGCACCCGGCCCGGCGTCGCCGGCGCGGGTGTGCGAGAGCGCGAGGTCGACGCAGGCTGCCGAGTACACCGGCCCGAAGGCTACGTCAGGAGAGCGTGCCGATGTAGGCGATCAGCTGGTTCACCTCGGCGTCCGTCAGGATGCTCCCCCAGTGCGGCATGCTGACGATCGGCGCCTTGCCGATGACGCTGCCCGACACGATGATGTCGCGGATCTTGGCGGGCGTGTTGAACTCCGACGTGAAGTCCGGGCCCGAGAGCGGCGGGATGCTCTTGTCCTCGGACAGCGGGTTGGGGACTCCGCCGAGGCCGTTCGGGCCATGGCAGTTCACGCACCCCAGGTTCGTGTAGAGGATCGATCCGGCCACCGCCTCGCCCTGATCCTGCGGGACGTCGATCGGCTGGGCGCCCTGCACCGCGGGTAGGCCGGCGTTCAGATACGCGACGATGTCGTTGATCTGCTGCTTCGAGATGATGCCGTGCCAGACGGGCATGTACGGCTTCTGCGGATCGGACGACGAGCCGAGCCCGTGCTCGATGATGTCGGTCATCTGCGCGACGGTGAACGTCTTTCCCACGTCCGTCAGCGCGGGCACGTCGGGCGAGACGTCGCCCGCGCCCTGGTCGCCGTGGCACTGGTCGCACGCGAAGCGGACGAAGTCGTGAGCACCGGCAGCGACGGCGGGATCGACCGGCGTTCCGGCAGCCGGCTGGGCGGCGGCGTTCGTCACCGTCACGGTCGTCGTCCCGGCGTGGTTCTTGCCGCCGTACCACGCCGCGAGCGCGATGCCGACCATCGTCACGGCAAGCGCCGCAACGACGAGCATCACCGCTCCGATCCGGGAGTCGCCTCCAGGCCGTGCTCCAGGCTCGTCAGCCATGCGGGAGACACTACGCCTCCGCGGGCTCCGGCGCCAGGGGGGAAGTCGCGTGATGTGCCTGCGGGTTTCCCGCAGGTCACGCCGCGGGCAGGATCCCCTGGCGGAGCGTCCCGATCGAGCGGTCGAGCGCCGCGGCGAGCCCGTCGACCTCGTCGGCCGTCGTTCCGGCCCCCATCGAGACGCGGATCACGCTGCGGGCGTCCTCGGCGGACATGCCCTGCGCGACCAGCACGTGGCTGGGCTCGGCGTCGCCCGCCGAGCACGCCGAGCCGGCGGCGACCGCGTACCCCTCCCGGTCGAGCGCCAGCACGAGCAGCTCCGCGCGGACGCCTGAGACCTTGAGGAGGCTGTGACCGGGCAGCCGGTCCGAGGCGGCGCAGACGACGTCGACGCCGTCCGGGAGTGCCGCCTCGAGCCGGATGCGCATCTTCAGGCGATGGTCGGCGGTGGTTCGCGCAGCGGCGAGCGCCGCGGCGAAGCCGACGCAGCCGGGGATGTTCTCGGTCCCCGAGCGGTGGCCGCGCTCCTGCCCGCCGCCGAGGACGAGCGGCCGCAGCCGGCCGGGCTCGCGGGCGACGAGGCAGCCGACCCCCTTCGGGCCGTGCAGCTTGTGCGCCGAGATCGCCATCGAGTCGACGCCGGAGCGGACGAAGCTCACCGGGAGCGATGCCGCGGCCTGGACGGCGTCGCAGTGGAACGGGACGTCGCGGGCGCGCGCGACCGCCGCCAGCTCCTCGACCGGCTGGACGACTCCGGTCACGTTGTTCGCCCATATGACGGCGGCGACCCGGTCGCCGGGCTTCACCGCCTCCGCGAACGCGCCCGCGTCGACCGTCCCGTCGCCGCCGACCGGCACCCATTCCACCTCGAAGCCCTGCCGTGCGAGCTCGAGCGCGGGCTCACGGACGGCGGGATGCTCGATCGCGCTCACGACCAGGCGCCCCAGCGGCCGGCCGCAGAAGCCGAAGACGGCCTGGTTGTCGGCCTCCGAACCGCCCGACGTGAAGACCACCTCGGCCGGCTCGCAGTCGAGCAGCTCGGCGATCGTGCGCCGCGCCGCTTCGAGCGCCGCTCTGGCCTCGCGGCCGTACGCATGGGGCTCCGACGCGTTCCCGAACCGCTCCGACAGATACGGCTCCATGGCCTCGCGAGCCTCCGGGCCGAGCGGGGTTGTCGCCGCGTGGTCGAGGTAGACCGATGCGGCCGTCACCCTGGACCAGGCCGGCGCCTGAGGCGGGACGAGTGGCCACTTTCAGGATGCTTCGACCACTCTGACCACCGCCTCGGCGCTAGAAGTGTTCGCACGACGGTAGTGAGGTGCGCGTTTCTCAATGGCGCCGGCTCGATCACAGCGTAGCGTCTCCTCCGGGTTCCGCAACCACCCGAATGCCGTACTGCCGAAGCTCGGCGGCGGTGGCCGGAGTCGGCGCCCCCGTGAGCGGGTCCGAGCCGCCCTGGCCCTTCGGGAACGCGGTGACGTCGCGCAGCGACTCCGCACCCGCGAGCAGCATGGCGAGGCGGTCGATCCCGAAGGCGATGCCGCCGTGAGGAGGCGCGCCCATCCGCAGGGCCCGAAGCAGGAACGAGAACTTCGCCTCGGCCTCCTCCTCGCTCATCCCGAGCATCGCGAAGATCCGGCCCTGCACCTCGGCGCGATGGTTTCGGATGGACCCGCCGCCGACCTCGTTGCCGTTCAGGACGAGGTCGTACTGGCGCGCCCGCGCCTCGCGGGGACGCTCCTCGAAGTCGGCCTCGTCCTCCGGCTCGGGCGCCGAGAACGGGTTGTGGCTGGCCTTCCAGCGGTTCTCGTCGGGCAGCCACTCGAACATCGGAAACCCCGTCACCCAGAGGAAGTTCCAGCCCTCCTGGACGAGACCGAGCCGCTCGCCGAGGTGGAGGCGCAGCGGGCCCAGCACGCGCACGGCGGCGTCCTCGGCGTCGGCGACGAGCAGCACGGTGTCACCCTCGCTCGCCCCCACGCCGGCGACGATGCCGTCGAGCTCGGCGGGCGCCAGGAACTTCGCGATCGGCGAGCGAACCTCGCCGCCCTGGAGCTGGAGCCACGCGACGCCCTTGCCGCCCCACGTCTTCGCGAACTCGACCAGGCCGTCGAAGTCCTTGCGCGAGAACTCGAGCGCCCCCGGGACGGCGAAGCCGCGCACGACGCCGCCCGCGTCGATCACACCCCGGAACGCCTTGAACTCGGTGCCGCGCAGCACGTCGGTCACGTCCGCGATCTCGCAGCCGAACCGCGTGTCGGGCTTGTCGGAGGCGTAGCGCAGCATCGCCTCTGCATGGGTCATCCGCGGGAACGGCACGTCGAGCTCGATGCCGGCGATGTCGCGCCACACCGTCTGGAAGAGGCCCTCCATGAGCGCGTGCAGCTCGTCGGGCTGCACGAACGCCATCTCGAGGTCGAGCTGCGTGAACTCCGCTGTGCGGTCGGCGCGGGTGGCCTCGTCGCGGAAGCAGCGGGCGATCTGGTAGTAGCGCTCGAAGCCCGAGATGACGTAGAGCTGCTTGTAGGTCTGCGGTGACTGCGGGAGCGCATAGAAGCGGCCGGGATGCGACGACGTCGGCACCAGGAACTCGCGTGCGCCCTCCGGCGTCGACTTGTACAGGATCGGCGTCTCGAGCTCCCAGAACCCTCGCTCCTCGAGGTACCGGCGGATCGACTGCGTGAGCGCGAAGCGGACACGGACGTTGTGGCGCATGGAGTCGCGGCGCAGGTCGAGGTAGCGGTGATGCAGGCGGAGCGTCTCGTCGACGCCGTCGTCGTCGAGCTGGAACGGCAGCACGGGCGCGGTGTTCAGCACGTCCAGCCGCTCGACGTGGATCTCGACCTCCCCGGTCGCGAGGCGCGGGTTCACCGTCTCGGGCGCCCGGCGGCGCACGACGCCCTCGGCCTGGACGACGAACTCGGCGCGGAGCGCGTGCGAGCCGGAGTGGGCCTCGGGCTGCTCCTCGGGGTTGAACACGAGCTGCACGAGGCCAGCCTGGTCGCGGAGGTCGACGAAGACGAGCCCGCCGTGGTCGCGCCGGCGCGCGACCCAGCCCGCGACCGTGACGCGCTCCCCCTCGTGCGCCGACCGCAGATCGCCGCCCATGTGCGTCCGGTAGGTCACGTTCGAAGCTCCTCCGCCAGCCGGTCGAGCGCCACGCGGCGCTGCTCACCGGTAGTCATATCGCGGAGCGTCGCCTCCCCGGCCGCCCATTCGTCCTCGCCGACGATGACGACCGTCGGAATGCCGCGCCGGTCGGCAAGCTCGAGCGCGCGCTTGAGGCGCCGGCCTCCGTAGGCCGCGTCGCAGCGGACGCCGGCCGCCCTGACGTCGTCCATCACCGCGTGCACGCGCGGCCGGGCTTCGTCCGCGAGCACCGCGAACAGGGCGTCGAGCGCACCGCCCGCCGCTGGTCCGGCTCCGGTCTCCTCGAGCGTCAGCACGAGCCGCTCGACGCCGGCACCGAAACCGACACCCGGCGTCGGCCTCCCGCCGAGCTGCTCGGCCAGGCCGTCGTAGCGGCCGCCTCCCGAGAGGGCGTCCGCCGCTCCCAGCTCCGGCCACTGCCACTCCCAGGCGGTGCGCGTGTAGTAGTCGAGGCCGCGCACCAGGCCGGGGTCGACGGCGTACTCGACGCCGCGGGCGTCGAGGTGCGCGCGCACGTCGGCGAAGTGGGCGGCGCACTCGTCGCACAGGTTGTCGGTGATCTTCGGGGCCGACGCCATGACGGCGCGGCATCCCTTCTGCTTGCAGTCGAACGTGCGCAGCGGGTTCACGTCGCGCCGCTCGCGGCACTCGTCGCAGAGCTCGTTCGCGTGCTCGTCGAGGAACCCGACCAGGAGCTCGAGGTACGCCGGCCGGCACTTGCCGTCGCCGATCGAGTTCACGAGCAGCCGCAGACCTCTGACGCCGACCTGCTCGTACCAGCGCCGCTGGAGGCCGATGAGCTCGGCGTCGACCGCCGCGTCGTCGGAGCCGATCACCTCGGCGCCGAACTGGTAATGCTCGCGGTAGCGGCCCTTCTGGACCGCGGCGTAGCGGAACATCGGCACCTCGTACCAGACCTTCACCGGCTGCGGCAGCCGGGTCATGTGCTCGAGGTAGGCCCGCATGACGCCGGCGGTGCCTTCCGGCCTGAGCGTCAGCGGCCGGCCGCTGCGGTCGGTGAAGCTGTACATCTCCTTGCGGACGACGTCGGAGCCCTCGCCCGACGTGCGCGCGAAGACGCCGGTGTCCTCGAACGTCGGCGTCACGACCTGGCTGTAGCCCGCCGACTCGAACACCTCGCGCGCCGCGTCCAGCACCGAGCGCCGGAGCGCCGCGCGGGGCCCGTACCAGTCCAGCGTCCCTCGCGGCGCCTGGAACTCCTGGCTCATGCCCGGAGCGGCCCGAGGAACGGGTTTCGGTCGCGCTCCTCGCCGAGCGTCGTCACCGGGCCGTGGCCCGAAAGCACGATCGTCTCGGCCGGGTACGCCCGCATGAGCGTCGCGATGCTCTCGAGGAGCGTCCCCATGTCGCCGCCGGCCAGATCGGTACGCCCGACCGAGCCCGCGAAGAGCACGTCGCCGACGAAGAGGTGACCGTCGGCGTGGAAGGCGACCGACGCGGGCGAGTGGCCCGGGACGAGGGTGACGGCGAAGTCGATCCCGGCCAGGCTCACCGTCTCGCCGCCGTCGAGCAGGTGCTCGGGCGCGTACGGAGCGCCCGGAAACTCGCGCAGCAGATCGGCCTCGCCGGCCGGCATCCACACCTCGACGCCGGCCTCGTGCGCAACGGCGGCGACCCCGCCCAGGTGGTCGATGTGGCCATGGGTCACGAGCACTCCGACGGCCGTCCAGCCGCGCTGCTCGAGCTGGCCCATCACCCTGTCGGGCGTGTCGCCGGGGTCGATCACGACGGCCTCCGCCGCACCCTCCCTCGCCACGAGATAGCAGTTGGCCTGGTAGGCGCCGAGCGGGAGCTGGACGATCTCGAGGCCGGTCGGCCCGTTCACGCCGCGGGGCCGCCCTGTTTCTTCTGGTAACGGCGCCACACGAAGTTCTCGACCATCCAGCCCATCGACCAGAAGAGGACGAACATGACCGCCGTGTTCGCCAGCTTGACCATGGGGCTCACGCCGCCTCCGGTGAAGGTGATGACGAGGTAGAAGAGCGTCGCGAAGATGACGGCGCGCTTCGCGGTGCGGCGGGCCGACGGCACCATCGGCGTCCCGCGCGGGGAGCGCGCCGCCTGCTTCTTGTCAGGCTTGGCCTCGCGCTGGTCGGCGCTGTCGTCGCCCTCGTGCGACCTCGCATGCGCGACCGCGCGCTGGTACTTCCGCCGCTGTTGCTTCCGCGTCGCCACGTCGTCAGTTTACCGGCCGCCCTCGCACCGCGGGGGCGCTCACAGGCGCCGGCCGCGCGCGTAGACCGCGGCGATGTCGCGGCCGGCCAGGTGATACGCGACATGGCGCCAGTCCGGCGCGTCGAGGAGCACGACGTCGGCGTCGTACCCGGGCGCGAGCCGCCCGATCCGATCCGCCCGTCCGAGCACCCAGGCCGCGTTCACCGTGCTCGCTGCGAGCGCCTCGCCCGGCGTCATCCCGAGCACCGTGCAGGCGAGCGTCATCACGACCGGAAGCGAGTCGCAGAACGCGCTCCCGGGATTGAAGTCGGTCGCGAGCGCCACGATCGCCCCGCCGTCGATCAGCGCCCGCGCGGGCGGCTGCGAGCGGCGCAGGTAGAGCGCCGCCACCGGGAGCAGCACGGCACCGACATCGCTCGCGGCGAGCGCCGCGACGCCGGCCGGGCCCGTCGCCTCGAGGTGGTCGACCGATCGCGCGCCGAGCTCGATCGCGAGCGGGATCGCTCCCGACTCGGTGAACTGGTCGCCGTGCAGCCGGGCGACGAGGCCGTGCTCCATCGCCGCGCGCAGGTACCTGTCGGCCTGCTCGGCCGAGAAGGCGCCGCGCTCGAGGAAGACGTCGGCGTGCTCGGCCAGCCGCGCCGCCTCGGGCAGCACCTCCGCGATCACGAAGTCGAGGTACTCGTCGGCCGAGCCGAACTCGGGCGGCACCGAGTGCGCTCCGAGATAGGTCGGGACCGTCGCGATCGGGTGCGGGCCTGCCACAGCCCGAAGGCTCGCGAGCTCGGTCTCGAGATCGAGGCCGTAGCCCGACTTGCCCTCGGCCGTCGTCGTCCCGTTGGCGGCCATCCATCCGAGGTGGGCGGCTGTCACGCCCGCCACGCCGGCCGCGCCCAGACCGCGGGTGGCCTCGACGGTGGCACGGATGCCGCCGCCCGACGCGTGGATGCGCTCGTAGTCGGCGCCCTGGGCGCGTAGGTCGAACTCACCCGCCCGGTCGCCGCCGAACGCCGGGTGGGTGTGGCAGTCGACGAGGCCCGGGATCGCGACGGCCCCACCGCAGTCGACCCGCTCGAGGTCGCCGTGCGCGCGGGCGACGTCCTCGGGAGGCCCGACCGCGGCGATGCGGCCGTCGACGATCGCGATCGCGGCCGGGGCGATCACGTCGATCCGCCCGAGATCGGAGCCGCGAAGCGGCGCGTCCGACCCCGCCGGCGACGCCGCCGCGGTCAGCCCAGCGAGGAGGAGGCTCGGGCCCGGCTCAGGCGCGGCCATACGCCGGGATCAGGCCGCCGGAGAGGGGTGCGGACGCGTCGGTGCACAGCCACTGCACGACCTCGGCCAGCTCCTCACCCGTCGTCCACCGGGAGTGGTCGGCGTCCGGGTTCTCGGCCCGGTTCCGGGGCGTGTCGACGATCTTGACCACGACGGCGTTCGCGCGAATGCCCTCCTTGCGCACCTCGACGTCGACGCATTGCATGAGGCCGCCCAGCGCGATCTTCGAGACGATGTAGCCCGAGGCGCCGGAGAACGGCGTGAGCATCGCCGACGTCCCGATGTAGACGATCGAGCCGCGGCCGGCGCGCCGCATCGGCCCGAGGACGGCCCGGGTCATGAAGTAGGCGGTGTCGAGGTTGATCGCCATCTGGCTGCGCCACACGTCGACCGGCTGCTCGTCGATCGTCCCGGCGGCCGCGAAGCCGCCGGCGATGTGGGCAAGGGCGTCGACCGCGCCGAACCGGTCGAGGGCCGCGTCGACCACGGCGACGGCGGCATCCGGATCCGACAGGTCGGCCCGCACCGGAACCGCGCCGGCGGGCAGGTCGTCGGGCGCGACATCCTCGCGGTGGGTCACGACGACGTTCCAGCCCTCGGTGACGAAGCGGTCGAGGACCGCCCTCCCCCAGCCGCCGGTCACGCCCGTGAGCACCGCTGTCCCGTTCGCCACGGCTATCCGTCCATCGGCAGGTCGATGCCGCCGGCGTGCGCGGCGTCGATCGCCTCCGGGTAGCCCGCGTCGGCATGCCGCGCGACGCCGATCCCCGGGTCGTTCGTCAGCACGCGCGTGAGCCGCTCGTCCATCTCGTCGGTGCCGTCCGCGACGACGACGAGCCCGGCGTGGATCGAGTTCCCGATCCCCACGCCGCCTCCGTGGTGGACCGACACCCACGACGCCCCGGACGCGGTCGAGAGAAGCGCGTTCAGGATCGGCCAGTCGGCGATCGCGTCGGAGCCGTCCTTCATCGCCTCGGTCTCGCGGAACGGCGAGGCGACCGAACCGGTGTCGAGGTGGTCACGACCGATCGCGATCGGCGCCGAGACCTCTCCGCGGCGCACGAGGTCGTTGAAGAGCAGCCCCGCCCGGGCGCGGTCGCCGTAGCCGAGCCAGCAGATCCGAGCGGGCAGCCCCTGGAATGCGATCCGGTCAGGCGCCATCCGCAGCCACCGCTGGAGGAGCACGTCGTCGGGGAACGCCTCGAGCAGCGCCGCGTCGATGCGATGGATGTCGGCCGGGTCGCCCGAGAGCGCCGCCCACCGGAACGGGCCCGCGCCCCGGCAGAAGAGCGGCCGGACGTAGGCCGGAACGAAGCCCGGAAAGTCGAAGGCATGCTCGAGGCCGGCATCCCGGGCCTCGGTGCGCAGGTTGTTGCCGTAGTCGAAGACGTGGCTCCCGGCGTCCTTCAGGTCGAGCATCGCCTGGACGTGCCGGACGGCCGTCTCGCGCGCCCGGCGGACGTACTCGTCGGGGTCCGAGGCGCGGAGCGCGAGCGCGTCGGCGAGCGCCATGCCCGACGGCACGTAGCCGTTCAGCATGTCGTGGGCCGAGGTCTGGTCGGTGACGAGATCGAACTGGATGCCGCGGGCGGCGATCTCGGCGAACACGTCGGCGGCGTTCCCGAGGATCCCGATCGACACGCCCCGCCCGTCGGCGGCGTACCGCCGCACCCGGTCGACGGCGTCGTCCAGGTCGTCCGCGACCTCGTCGAGGTAGCGCGTCTCGAGGCGGCGCTCGATCCGATGCGGGTCGACCTCGACGTTGAGGCTCGTCGCCCCGCAGAGCGACGCGGCCAGCGGCTGCGCGCCGCCCATCCCGCCGAGCCCGGCCGTGAGGACGGTGCGCCCCGCCAGGTCGGGCGAGCCCCAGTGGGTCTCACCGGCCGCGGCGAACGTCTGGTAGGTGCCCTGGAGGATCCCCTGCGTGCCGATGTAGATCCACGACCCCGCCGTCATCTGGCCGAACATCGTGAGCCCCTCGGCCTCGAGCCGGCGGAACTCGTCCCAGGTGGCGAATCGGGGCACGAGGAGCGAGTTGGCGAGAAGCACGCGCGGGGCGCCGGCGTGGGTTCGGAACACGGCCACCGGCTTCCCGCTCTGGATCAGCAGCGTCTCGTCATCCTCGAGCCGAAGGAGCGTCGCGACGATCGCCTTCAGCGCCTCGTGACTCCGTGCCGCCCGTCCGGAGCCGCCGTAGACGACGAGCCGCTGCGGGTCCTCGGCCACCTCGGGATCGAGGTTGTTGCAGAGCATCCTGCAGGGCCGCCTCCTGATGCCAGCCCTTGCACTCGCGCTCGGTTCCGCGGGGCGCGCGCACCGCGCCGAGATCGCCCACCAGCGACTCGACCCGCGACGCGATGGCTGTGGCGGCCATGACAGAAACCGTACCAGGGCGGGGTAGCATGCCGCCCGTGGCGAGACGGGTGGGGATCCTGGTGGGTGTGCTGGCGGCTGCGGCGGCGCTCGCGGCGCCCTCGTCCGACGCGGCGCGGCTGCACCCGGTGATGTCGGGGCTCGACGAGCCGACGTACGTGACCGGGCACGGCGGCAACCTGTACGTGGTGCTCCGCCGCGGCGTGATCCGCGTCCGGCACGGCGGCCGGCTCCTGGTCGCGCCCGTTCCTCGACATCTCCCGGCACGTGACGACGGCGGGCGACGGAGCAGGGCCTCCTGTCGATGGCGTTCGCGCCCAACTTCGACCGCAACCACCGCGTGTACGTCGACTTCACGAACCTGAACGGCGACACCCGCGTCGTGCAGTACCGGACGTTCCCGGGCAACCGCAAGCGGGTCAACCCCGCGACCAAGCGCGTCCTGCTCAAGGTCGGCCAGCCGTTCGACAACCACAACGGCGGCCAGCTCCAGACGGGCCCCGACGGGCTGCTCTACATCTCCCTCGGCGACGGCGGATCCGCGGGCGACCCGAACCTGAACGGCCAGAGCAAGGGCCCGCTCTCCACCATCCTCCGGATCGACCCGCGAAAGCCCCACCCCCACGCCGCGATGTACGCCTACGGCCTGCGAAACCCCTGGCGGTTCTCGTTCGACCGGAAGACCGGCGGGATGTGGATCGGCGACGTCGGCCAGGACACGTTCGAGGAGGTCGACCACCTCCGCCACGACACGCCCGCGGGCACGAACTTCGGGTGGAGCTTCTACGAGGGCCGCAGCGTGTTCAAGACACAGCCGATCGACCGGTCGAAGCTGCGGTTCCCCGTCGCGGTCTACCGCCACGTCGTCTCGGGCGCCGACAACTGCTCGATCACCGGCGGCTACGTCTACCGCGGGAGCGCGATCCCCCGGCTCCAGGGCCAGTACCTCTACGCCGACTTCTGCTCTGGCCGGATCTGGAAGATCCCCTCGCGCGGCGGCCGGCCGACGCTCACGAACATGAGCTTCCACGCGAGCAGCATCTCGTCGTTCGGCGAGGGCTCGAACGGTGAGCTCTACGTCGTGTCGCTCGGCGGCACGATCTACAAGATCGTCCCCTGAGTCAGCGCAGCGCGCCCGAGGCCGACTCGACCTCGGTCAGCAGCGAGCCGTCGCGGAACGCATCCGCCAGCGCGTCGATCTCGGCCGCGAGCGAGCGGTCGCGCTCGAGCCGCGGCGAGCGCTCGCGCACCGCCCGGTGCAGCACCGAGATGGTCGGCCCCGGCCGGAGCGGCTCGAGGAAGTCGAGCCCCTGCGCGCCGCACAGGAGCTCGATCGCGAGAATTCGCTCGACGTTCGCGCAGACCTGCCACAGATGGACGGCGGCGGTCGCGCCCATCGAGACGTGATCCTCCTGGCCCGCGCTCGTCGGGATCGAGTCGACGCTCGCGGGGTGGGCGAGCACGCGGTTCTCGGCGACCAGGCTCGCGGCCACGTACTGGGTGATCATGAACCCGGAGTTGAGCCCGCTCTCGTGGGCCAGGAACGGCGGCAGGCCGTTCGACATCGTCGGATTCAGCATCCGCTCGATCCGCCGCTCCGAGATCGATCCGAGCTCGGCGAGGCCGATCTTCAGCGTGTCGAGCGGGATCGCCACCGGCTCGCCGTGGAAGTTCCCGTTCGAGACGACCTCCTCGCGCTCGGCCAGGACGAGCGGGTTGTCGGTGGCCGCGTTCAGCTCGACGGCGACCGCCCGCTCGGTGTAGTCGATCGCGTCGCGGACGGCGCCGTGCACCTGCGGCGAGCACCGAAGCGAATACGCGTCCTGCACGCGCCCGCACCAGCGGTGCGAGGCCACGATCTGCGAGTCGTCGAGGAGGCCGTACAGATTCGCGGCCGACGCGATCTGGCCGGGGTGCGGCCGGAGCGCCTGGAGCTCGGGCGAGAACGGCGTCCGCGATCCGCGCACGGCCTCGATCGTCTGGGCCGCCGCGAGGTCGGCCAGCTTCGCCAGCCGGCGCGCGCGGCACACCACGAGCGCGCCGATCGCGGCCATGAACTGCGTGCCGTTGATGAGGGCGAGGCCCTCCTTCGCGGCGAGCTCGATCGGCGCGAGGCCGGCCTTCGCCAGCGCGTCCCCGCCCGGCATCGTCCCCCCGCCGGCGTGCGCCTCGCCCTCACCGACGAGGACGAGCGCGAGATGCGCGAGCGGCGCGAGATCGCCGCTCGCTCCGAGCGATCCGCGCGACGGCACCACCGGCAGCACGCCGGCCCCGAGCATGTCGACCAGAAGCTGGACGAGCTCGCGGCGCACGCCTGACGTGCCCTTCGCGAGCGCGTTCGCGCGGAGCAGCATCGCCGCCCGCACGACCTCGTCCGGGAACGGCTCGCCGACGCCGCAGGCGTGGCTGCGAACGAGGTTCAGCTGGAGCTCCGCGGCCTGCCCCGCGTCGATGTGGACGTCCACGAGGCGCCCGAAGCCGGTGTTCACGCCGTATGTCGGCCGCTCGTCCTGCACGACCCGCTCGATCAGCGCACGCGAGGCGTCGATCTGGCGCAGCGCGTCGGGCGCAAGCGCCACCGGCACGCCGTGCAGCGCGACGCCCTCGACGTCGTCGACGGTGAGGTCGTGCCCGGTGAGCTGGATCGCCGTCACGTGCGCCGCGAAGGCTACCGGTCTCCCCGTCCGAACTCGCCCGCGGCCGCGACCTCGAGGATGCGGTCGGGAGCAAGCCCGGGCAGGCGCAGGGCCGAGCCCGCGGCCGAGGCGGCCACGGAGGCGGGCATGAGGCCGACGAGCTCGCCGCCGACCACGGCCGCGCCGTGCTCGGCGGCCAGCCGCTCGACCTCGCGGACGACCCGGTGAAGCGGCGTCGCGGCCACGTCGATCAGGTTCATCGAGACCTGCGCGCGGCCGGTGCCCGCGAGCCGAAGGCCGAGGGCCTGCACGCCCGGAAGGCCGCCGTCGCGCGCCCGGACCGCCGTGGCGACCGCTCGCGCCACCTCGACGTCGCCCGTGTCGAGCTCGAGGTTGAACGCGACGAGCGGCGGGCGCACGCCGAGAAGGACGGCTCCCGCGGTCGGATGCAGCTTCGCCGGGCCGAAGAGCGGCTCGACCTCCCCGGACTCGAGCCGGGCTGCGAGCGCCTCGACGCCTCCCGTCCGGAAGGAGGCCGGGCGGCGGCCGCCACCGAGGTCGCCGTAGCCGAGGACCGGGATGCCCAGCGCGCCGACGCGCTCCCCCAGCAGGCGGGCCGCGTGCTCGGGCTCTGCGTCGCCCGCCTGAAAGCGGACGAAGGGCACGACGTCGGCGGCGCCGACGCGCGGGTGGACGCCCTCATGCGTGCGCAGGTCGATGCGCTCAGCGGCGGCGGCGATCGCCGCCGCCAGGCCCTCGACGAGATCGGCCGGCGGCCCGATGCAGGTGAAGACCGAGCGGTTGTGGTCGGCGTCGGCGTGCACGTCGAGAACGCGGACGTGCGCGGCCAGGGCGCGCCTGATGGCGTCGAGCGTCGCCGCGTCACGACCCTCGGAGAAATTCGGCACCGACTCGAGGAGGCCACGCATCGGGCGCACAGTATCCGCCACGCGAAGCGCCTCGAGCGGGCCTCTGGATGGAGGCCCGCCGGAGGGGACATAACGGCGTTCGGGGGGGAACGCGGTTACAAGGTCTGGCCGCGTCGATGAACGAACCGGGAGGAAGCCGGAATTGCCAGACGCATACAGTCTCGGCGATCCCGCGCCGGCGTGCATGCCCCATCGGAGTGATTCGGGGGGCTGGCAGCGTCTCCCAGCACGTACCCCAATATGGTGACCCAACTCCGCCCATTCGAGCGACGACGCCGGGCGATTGGTGGACGATCATCTGTGTACGGATCGAAAAGGCAAACTCGCCGCGAGGCGAGCACGCAAAGCTAGAGGTCTCAGCGATGAGACAGCTCGGCTGCCGAACCCGGGCCCCCTCGATATACGACGTCCGAACTCGCGAGAAACGCGGGGACGAACCTCGGAGGTGGCTCCCAGCGACGACCATCGTCGCGCCGCGCACGAAGGGCATAGGCACCCTAATGCGCACCTCGATCCGAAACGACACGGAGCGGACGGTGAGCGCTGCGGGGGGCAGTGCCACCAGGTGGCAGTGAGGTTCACCGTCCGCCCCGTCACCTTGCCCGCGGGCACTAGCATCGAGTCGCGATGCTGGAACGCCTCTTCTCCCCTCTCGCGCTCGGGCCGATCGAGATCCGAAACCGCGTGGTCTCGACGTCGCACCAGACGTCGCTCGTGCACGACCATCTGCCGACCGACGACCTGATCGCCTACCACCGCGCCCGCGCGGCCGGCGGCGCGGGGCTCATCGTCGTCGAGGCGACCGCCGTCCACCCCACCGGCCTTCTGACGGCGCACACCGTCGGCGGCTACCTGCCCGAGATCGTGCCCGTCTGGGAGCGGATGAGCGCCGCCGTCAAGGAGCACGGCACCCGGCTCATGTGCCAGCTCTTCCACGGCGGCCGCGAGATGATCGCCTCCGGCACGCGGCCCCCGGCGGTCGCCCCGAGCTCGATCCCCTCGGCGCGGTTCAAGACCGAGCCCCGGGCGCTGACGCGGGCCGAGATCGCCGAGATGCTCGAGGGCTACCGGCAGGCGGCGGCCTACGCGGCAGAGGGCGGCCTCGACGGCGTCGAGGTGTGCGCCGGCTTCGGCTACCTGCCGACGCAGTTCTTGTCGCGCCACGCGAACGTCCGCACCGACGAGTACGGCGGGAGCTTCGAGAACCGCTTCCGCTTCCTGCGGGAGGTGCTCGAGGCGATGCGCGACGGGTTCGGCCCGAACGGGGCGGTCGGCTGCCGCCTCACCGACGAGCGCACCTCCGCCGTCGGCACGGACTTCGACGACATCCTCGCCGCGGCCGAAGCCGTCGGTGCAGATGGGCTGGCCGACTACGTCTCGGTCACGCTCGGCTCGTCGACCACGTATCGGGGGTCGACGTGGATCGTCCCGCCGTCTCCGGCGGCCGTGAACGCGATCACGGAGTTCGCGACGGCCGTGAAGGCGCGGACGGCGGTTCCCGTGATCGCCACCGGGCGCGTGCTCGACCCGGCCGACGCCGACCGCCTGATCGGCGAGGGCGTGTGCGACGCCGTCGGGATGACGCGAGCCCAGATCGCCGACCCCAATCTGGCGCGGCGGGCGCAGGCGGGCGAGCCGATCACGCGCTGCATCGGCTGCAACCAGGGCTGCATCGGCCACTACCACGCCGGCGTCCCGATCGCCTGCACCGTGAACCCGTGGGCGGGGTACGAGCGGAGCCTCCCCCTCCCCGCGCCCGCCGAGACGCCGGGGACGGTCGTCGTCGTCGGAGCGGGCCCCGCCGGATGCGCCGCCGCCGCATCGGCAGCCGCGCGCGGGCACCGAGTCGTCGTCTTCGAGCGCGCCGAGCGGCCGGGCGGCCAGATGCAGCTCGCGCTCGCGGCACCGGGCCACGCCGAGGTCGCCGAGGGGTTGCTCGAGATCCTGGCGCGATGGATCTCGGACGTCGATGTCCGCTACGGCGCCGAGGCGTCGGCCCGCGACGTCCTGGACGAGCGGCCGGATCGCGTGGTCGTCGCGACCGGCGCCGATCCGTACGTCCCCGCGCTCGGCGGTACCGGCCTGGATGTCGTGGACGCGTGGGCGGCACTCGCGGGTGCTCCGGTGGGCGACCGCGTGGTCGTGAGCGACTGGGGCGGCGACTGGACCGGCCTCGACACGGCCGAGATGCTCGCCGCGCGCGGCGCCCAGGTGCGGCTCGTCACCTCGGCGGTGGCGTTCGGCGAGGGCATCCACCAGTACCAGCGAAACCTCTACCTGGAGCGGCTCGACAACGCGGGAGTCGAGCTCAGCCACCACCTGCGGCCGGTGTCGGTCGCGCCGGGCTCGGTGACCTTCGAGAACGTCTTCTCCGGAAACACGGTCACGACCGAGGGCGTGGACACGCTCGTCGTCACCGCCGGCCGGACGGCCGGCGACGCCCTCTACCTCGAGCTCGAGGGCTCAGGCGTGCCGGTCGAACGGGCCGGCGACTGCCTGGGCCCCCGGTCGTTCGAGGAGGCGATCCGCGAGGGCACCCTGGCCGGCCTCCAGGGCGTGAAAAATCGGTGCCAGTGACACCAGAATGTTTCAGCCGGTCTCGACCTGGCGCGGGCGGGATGTGCCGAGGTCGATCGGCTCGATGGGCGTCCAGACCGCCTCCTCGCCGCAGCCCGGGCAGTAGCGGGGCTCGTCCGGGTAGTGGTCGGGCTGCGCGAACGCCTCGCGCACGAGCCGCGTCTCGACGTCGAACGCCGCCTGCCCGGTGCGGCGAGCGATCGCCGTCGCCCGCTCGTGGAGCCCCTCCGAGTCGTAGCCGAGCGCGATGCGCGTGCCGCAGTAGGCGCACAGGGCCATCCGGGCGGCCGGAGGGGCCGCGGCGGGCCGGTCCTCGTCGAATTTCCGAAACGCGACCCAGAGCGCGGCGAAGATGCCGATCAGCGGCAGCTTGAGGACGAGCGCCAGGAAGATCACCACCCACACGTCCGCCGAGAACACGGTCAGCACCGCCACGCCGAAACCTTAGCCGACGTCCCCTTCAGGAATCGGGCTCCGCGGCCGATTGACGGGGCGAACCCATATGTCGAAGCCCACGCGCCACGAGATGCTCACGCTCGCCCTCGGCGTGCTCCCGCCTCCGCCGACCGAGGTCGAGGTGCTCTCCGAGGACGGCGGTGCCTTCCTGCTCCGCATCGTCGAGCAGGAGGACGAGCTCCTGCACGCGTTCGCGCCGAGGAAGCAGGTGCGCAAGGAGCTCCATCTGCTCGCCCGCGTCACCGACGAGCAGCGCGGCCGCTACGAGGTCGAGTTCGAGGTCGACGAGGCCTACTTCCACAGCGCCGCCGAGGCGCTCGTGCACGCGGCCGTGTCGGGCGTCCGCCACCGCAAGATGCGGCGGTCCGCACCGCGCATCCCCGTCACCGAGCGCACGAAGGCACGCGTGCTCTTCTGCCGGACGCTGCCTCGCCACGAGACGCTGGACGTGCGCCTGAGCGACGTCTCGACGACCGGGATCGGCTTCACGTCCGCCCAGGAGCTTCACGCCGGCGACATGCTCGTCGTCGCGGCCACGCTCGCCGGCAAGATCGTCGACATCGAGACCCGGATCGTCAGGGTCGACCCCGCCCCCTACGGCCGGGTTCGGATCGGCGGCGAGATCACCGATCTCGCGGAGAAGGACCGCCGGCTGATCGCCGACATGGCTCTGCGGATGCCCGAGGAGGGCTCCGAGGCGGAGCGCCGAAACGGCGCCTCCCCGAGAGTCCGCAAGACCGGGTAGGGCCCATCCCGCCGAAGGGGGATTCTCACGCCTCGCCGGCGCGCCGATACTTGGGGTGCGGGCGTGCATGCACGCCGCGCTTGACGGATTCGGAAGGGGGTCTTTCGGTGCGCGTCTTCACCAACCAGCGAGGCAGCGTCGCCTCAGAGCTGAGCTTCGGCGCAATGGTCATTGGCATCCTCGTGCTGGGCGGTCTCTACATGGTCGCGCAGATCGAGGGCGTCTCCTTCGCCATGCTCCTCCAGCAGCTCCGAAACGGCTGACGGGCCGCCGATTCACCGCCCGCTAACCTGAGCGGGTGACGTTCCGGCGGCTGCTCGGTTTCCTGCGACCGTACCGGGGGCAGGTGATCGTCTCGACGCTGCTCGCCGTCGGCGCCCAGGCCGCCGGCCTCACGGTGCCGTACCTGACGGGGCAGGTGATCGACACCGTCTCGGACGCGAGCCACAGCGATCGCCGCCTCTACACCCTCGCGGCCCTCGTCGTCGTGGCCGGCGCGATCAAGGGCGTCCTCATGCTCTTCCGGCGCCTGCTCGCCGGCCGGCTCTCGCTGGCCGTCGAGTACGACCTGCGAAACGCGGTGTACGCGCACCTCCAGCGGCTGTCGTTCGGCTTCTTCGACACGCACCAGACGGGCCAGCTCATGTCGCGCGCGACGGTCGATCTCCAGTCCGTGCGGTTCTTCCTGGGGTACGGCCTCATCTTCTTCACCCAGAACCTGATCACCATCGCGATCGTCGCGATCGCCCTCGTCGTGATCGACTGGCAGCTGGCGCTGATCGCATTCGCCGTCGCCCCGGTGCTCTCGATCACCGCGTTTCGCTACTCGCGCGCCAGCCACCCGGTGCTCAAGGAGGTGCAGCAGCGCGTCGCCGACGTGACGACGCAGGCCGAGGAGAACATCGTCGGCGTCCGCGTGGTCAAGGCGTTTGCCCAGGAGCCCCGCCAGCTCCGGAGCTTCGCCGCCGGGACGGAGCGCATCTTCTCGCAGGCCATCCTGGCGGCCCGGCTCCAGGCCACCTACGTGCCCTTCATGTCATCGCTCCCCAACCTGGCGATCGCCGGGGTCGTGCTGGTGGGCGGCTACCAGGTCGCGCACGGGCACCTCAGCCTCGGCTCGTTCTTCGCGGTGAACGGCTACCTGCTCCTCCTCGTCGTCCCGCTGCGGTCGATCGGCATGTGGGTCGGCCAGTACCAGCGCGCGATGGCGTCGGGCGAGCGGATCTTCGAGGTGCTCGACTACGAGCGGGACATCCTCGACGCGCCCGGCGCGGAGACGCTCGGTCCCGGACCCGGCGGCATCCGCATGTCGGGCGTCGGCTTCGGCTACGACACCGGCCGGGCTGTCCTGCACGACATCGACCTCGACGTCGCGGCGGGATCGACGGTCGCCCTGATCGGCCCGACGGGGTGCGGGAAGACGACCCTTACGACGCTCATCCCGCGCTTCTACGACGTGCGGGCCGGGACGATCGAGCTCGACGGCCAGGACGTGCGCCGCGTCACGCTGCGGTCGCTCCGCGCGGCCGTCGGGATCGTCAGCCAGGACACGTTCCTCTTCTCGACGACCGTCGCCGAGAACATCGCGTTCGGGACGCCCGAGGCCACGCCCGAGCAGATCGTCACGGCGGCTCGCCAGGCGCAGGCCCACGAGTTCATCTGCGACCTGCCGGACGGCTACGAGACCGTCGTCGGCGAGCGCGGCCTCTCGCTCTCGGGCGGCCAGCGGCAACGGATCGCGATCGCCCGTGCGCTGCTCATGAACCCGCGCGTTCTCATCCTCGACGACGCCACCGCGTCGGTCGACGCCTCGACCGAGGCCCGGATCAAGCTGGCGCTGCGCGAGGTGATGAAGGGCCGGACGACGGTGATCATCGCGCACCGGCTCTCGACGATCTCGCTCGCCGACGAGATCGTCGTCCTGGACAAGGGCCGGATCGTGGCGCGCGGCGCGCACGACGAGCTCGTGCAGACGAGCGCCGTCTACCGCGAGATCCACGACCACGGGCTCGTCGAGCGGCGCTTCGTCGACCTCGACCCCGACGGCGCCCCGATCGAGAAGGACGGCGAGCCACCCGCACGGCGTGCGGCGGGAGGCCGGCTGCCGTGAGCACGTTCGGGAGCCACGTCGGCCGCTTGGGGGCCGAGCCGACCGGTCTCGGGGCGCGCGGCTCGCTGCGCCGCGTGAAGGCGCTCTGGGCCTACAACTGGCCGTACCGGCGCCGCTCGGCCGCCGCGCTCGGGCTGATGCTGGTGGCCACCGCGACGGCGATCGCCGGGCCGCTGGCGATCAAGGCCGCGATCGACCGCGGCATCACCGCCTCGCCCGCCGACTTCGGGCAGATCGAGCTCTGGGTCGGCGTCTTCGCGGCATTGACCGTCATCAACTGGGTCACCTCCTCGGGCCAGACCTACCTGACCTCGTGGGTCGGCACGCGCATCCTGGCCGACCTCCGAATCGGCCTCTTCGCACACATTCAGAAGCTCGACCTCGGCTTCTTCGAGCGCAACCGCGCGGGCGTCGTCATCTCGCGGCTCACGAACGACATCGAGGCGCTCGTGAGCGCTGTCGTCGACGGACCGACGACGCTCGTCCAGAACACGATCGTGCTGGTCGGCTCGGCCGGCGTCCTGCTGTATGTGAACTGGAAGCTCGCCATCGCGACGCTGACCGTGTTCCCCGGCATGGCGATCGGCACGGCGATCTTCCGGTACTACTCGAGCCGGGCCTACCGCCAGACACGGCGCCGCCTGGCGGAGGTCACCGGGCAGCTCCAGGAGGACATCTCGGGCGTGCGCGTCGTCCAGGCCTTCCGGCGCGAGGGCACCAACTACGAGCGGTTCGTCGAGATCAACGGCCACTACCGCGCGGCCAACGACCAGACGGTGATCGCCTCGGCGATCTACTTCCCCTACGTCGACCTGCTCTCGGCGCTCGCAATGGCCGTGGTGCTCGGCTACGGCGGCACGCTCGTGTTCCAGGGCGACCTCACACCGGGCGGCCTCTTCGTGTTCATCGGGCTCCTGTCGAACTTCTTCGACCCGGTGCAGCAGCTCTCGCAGTTCTACCAGACGTTCCTGGCGGCGACGGCCGCGCTCGACAACATCTTCACCGTGCTCGACACGGAGCCGGGGATGACCGACGCGGCCGACGCCCGTGAGCTGCCTCCGATCCAGGGCGAGGTGGTGTTCGACGACGTCCACTTCGCCTACGCCCAGGGCGGGACCGAGGTGCTGCACGGCGTCTCGTTCGCGGTCCCCGCCGGCCGGACGATCGCCCTCGTCGGGCACACGGGCGCGGGCAAGTCGACGATCGTCAAGCTGCTCGCGCGGTTCTACGACCCGACCGGCGGTCGCATCACGGTCGACGGGCACGACCTGCGCGACGTCACCGTCCCGTCGCTTCGCCGGCAGCTCGGGATCGTGCCGCAGGAGGGGTTCCTCTTCGCCGGCTCGGTGCGCGAGAACATCGCGTTCGGCCGGCCCGACGCGACCGACGACGAGATCCGGGCCGCGGCGGTGGCGGTCGGCGCCCACGAGTTCATCGAGGCCCTGCCCGACGGGTACGCGACCGACGTCCAGGAGCGCGGCTCGCGGCTCTCGATCGGACAGCGCCAGCTGGTCGCGTTCGCGCGGGCGCTCCTGGCCGACCCACGCATCCTCATCCTCGACGAGGCGACCTCGTCGGTCGACATCCCGACCGAGGCCCGGATCGAGGAGGCGCTCGAGACGCTCCTGCGCGACCGGACGGCCTTCGTCGTGGCGCATCGGTTGTCGACCATCCGCCGGGCTGACATGATCGTCGTCCTCGAGCACGGCGAGGTGATCGAGGCCGGCACCCACTCCGAGCTGATCGCGCGCCGGGGCCGGTACTTCTCGCTGTACGACGACTGGGTCGAGGCCGTTGCCTGACCTGACAATCAAAGGCCTGCGCGCGCCAACAGTTTCCTAACTAAAGCGAGGGTTGCAAGCGGTCGATGATCGGTACGTGAGGGGTCGCTCCACCTTCGTCGCGGCTGCCGCAATGGCGCTGCTCTGTCTCGCTCCGCCCGCTCTGGCGTCGGGCGGGTTCAGCGACGTTCCTCACGGCTTCTGGGCGAGGCCGCAGATCCGGTGGGCCGCCGGCAACCTGTGGATGGCGCCGCGGACGCCGACGACGTTCGTCCCGCACCACACGGTGAGCCGCGTCAACGCGAGCCGCGTGCTCACGCGCATCGCGTTCCAGCTGAACGGCGTCCCGCAGGATCCCGACCCGTTCGCACAGGCCGTCGCAGCCGGGTGGATCCCGGAGGGCTCCGGTCCCTCGGGCACGATCACCCAGCTCGAGTTCGACCGCGGGCTGGTCCGCGTCCTCGGGCTGTCGCACGCCGCCAAGGCGCTCAACCACCTGAGGACCGCCGACGGGTGGGCGCCGAAGCTCCCCGACGGGTTCGGGGTCGAGCAGGAGGTGCGCGCGATCGGGGCCCGCACCAACGTCCCCGACGGATCCGACTCGTGGGAGCTGGCTCCGGCCGACCTGCTTCGCCGCGCGAACCTGGCCGCCGAGACCTATGCGGTGATGCACATGTCGCCGTGGGCGCTGGCCGCCGGGCAGGCGAAGGTCGCCGTGGCCACACAGCTCCCGGCATGGACGCCGCTCAAGCGCAAGGTGCTCGGGCTGGCGCTCCGCTACGCGGGCGAGCCGTACGTCTGGGGCGGCACGTCGCCCGACCCGCAGTCCCCGCTGGGCTCGCCGGTCGCAGGCGGGTTCGACTGCTCGGGATTCGTGTGGTGGGTGATGAAGCTCCACTCCTACACCGTCTCGAGCCACACGTGGACGGGCGATCCCAAGATCCTGGCCCGCTCGACGTTCGACATGGCCGCGCAGCTCCCGGTCTCGAAGCGCATCCACCGCCGCGACCTGAAGCCCGGCGACATCCTCTTCTGGAGCTCCGCGCCGAACGGGGTCAAGACGAAGTCGGCGACCGTCTACCACGCCGGCATCTACCTCGGGAACGGCTGGGCGATCAACAGCCACGGCTCCGGCGACGGCGTGACGCTCGACTACATGGGCCAGGGCGCCGGCTGGTTCCACGACGCCTTCGCCTTCGGCTGGCGCGTCATGCCTCGGGCTCGCTGAGCCGCTTCTCGAAGAAGACGCGGGCGAAGCCGCGCTCGGCCCGCCGCTCGGTCTCGCGGAAGCCGAGGCGCGGGTACCAGGCGATGTTCTCGACCATGTGCTCGTTGGTGTAGAGCCGGAGCTCCGCGAGGCCGAGCGCACGAGCCTCGTCCTCCGCGTGCGCCATGAGGCGCCGGCCGAGCCCCGTCCGCTGGGCCGTCGGGTCGACCGCCACGTTCTCGACGAGCAGATGGTCGGTCATCGGCTCGAGGACGAGCACGCCCACCACCTCGCCGCCGCGCTCGGCGACTGTGACGCGCCCGGCGTCGATCAGCCCGGCGTAGTCGGCGTCCATCGGCGCCGGGCGCCGGCCGATCCGCTCGACATAGCCCCCGTAGGCCGCCTCGACCAGGCGCTCGATCGCCGCGCGGTCGCCCGGGCTCGCCTCACGCAGGATCTCCGCCGCCATGCCTCGATCGTAATAGGCTGCCCCCATGACTGCCGAGCCCGAAACGCCGGACCCGGAAGAGGTTCCGGCCGGCGCCGAGCCGGAGCACGGCAAGCCCGTCAGCGTGCGCGCCGAGCGTGGTGCCCGGATGACGCCCTCCGAGGCCGTGCGCGACATGCGGATCACGCTGCCCGCCCGCGGCAACCGCACGCTCCGCGACCTGGTCGACCGGGTGAACCGCGACACCCAGATCAAGGCGCTGTGGCACGCGGCCAACGTCAACGCCGTCACGCGCCTTCAGATCAACGACCACTCCTGGGTGCACATCCAGATCGTGACGAACATCGGCCTGAAGCTCCTGCGCGAGCTGCGGCGCGCGGGCGTCGAGCCCGGCATGGTGGCCGACTACGGGATGACGAAGGAGGACTCCGAGGTGGTCGTCGTGCTGGGCTGTCTCACCCACTGCCTGGGGATGGCGATCCACCGGACGGGCCACGAGGACATGAGCCTCTTCCTGGCGGCTGACCGCATGCCGCGCCTCCTCGAGGGACTCTACGAGGAGCCCGAGCTCACCATCGTCCAGGCCGAGGTGCTCCAGACGATCATTTCGCACCGCTCCGACGGGGTGCCGCTCTCGGTCGAGGCCGGCGTTGTGCGCGTGGCCGACGCGCTCGACATGGCCAAGGGCCGCTCGCGGATCCCGTTCGAGTCGGGCCGCGTGTCGATCCACTCGCTGTCTGCCGCCGCGATCGAGGAGGTGCGGATCAAGGGCACCGACGGGCACGTGAAGATCGAGATCGAGATGAACAACTCCGCCGGCCTCTACCAGGTCGACAACCTGCTCCGGTCGAAGCTGCGCGGCTCGGGCCTTGAGGACCGGATCGAGGTCGAGGCGACCATCTCCGGCGAGTCCGAAAAGCGCCTTCTGCCGCCGTTTCGGCTGTAGCGCGCGGCGAAGGGGCCGATAACCCCTCTGGTATCCTTCGCCGGCCTTTGCGGGGTCGTCTAATGGTAGGACGCCTGACTCTGGATCAGGTAGTCGGGGTTCGACTGCCTGCCCCGACGACAGCTCGCGATGAGCGTCAGTTTGCTGTTGGAGCGTCGCGACGTGCTGCTCGGCGGTGGCGATAGCGTCGGCGCCCGCGATGAAGCGGAGCGGCGGCTGCTCTTCATCGGCGATGGTCAGAAGCGCTTGCGCGAGCTTGGCCGGGTCACCATTCTGCCGGCCGTTCTGACTCTCCCAGAACTCGTGCTGGGCGGCGTTTCGCTCGGCGTAGTCGGCGATGCTCGGCGTGGCGTAGTTGGTCGACTCCTTGGTGAGGAGCTCGGTGCGGAAGAACCCTGGGTTGATGATGGTGGTGTGGATGCCGAACGGCTCAACCTCAGGGGCGAGCGATTCCATCCAGCCCTCCACGCCGAACTTCGATGCGGCGTAGGCGGTGCCGTACTCAAAGCCGGCCAGCCCCGCCGACGAGGAGATCGTGACGACGTGTCCCGAGCGCTGCTTGCGCATCACGGGCAGAACGGCACGGGTGACATTCATGGGCCGATCAGGCTAGTCGTGATCTGCCGCTCCATCTGCTCGGGCGTCAGCTCCTCGAAGTACCCGGCGTAGAAGTTGGCGGCATTGTTGACCAGCACGTCGATGCGGCCGAATCGCTCGGCGGCTGCCTTGACCGCAGCCTTGGCTTCCTCCGCGCTGGTGATGTCGAGCTTGACGACCAGCAGGTCAGCGGCCTCACCGAGAGCTTGGCGGACGGTGTCGGGGTTGCGGCCGGTCGCAACGACGGCGTTGCCGGCGGCGAGGGCCGCCCTGGCGATGTCGGCGCCCATGCCGCGGCCGGCGCCGGTGATGACCCACACCTTCTGCTCACTCATGTCCGGTCGTGTCCTTTCGTCTGGTAAGCGAGGTGATGCTGTGTTCGGCAAGGCGGATCGCCGTCAGTCCGTCGTGTGCCGACGCAGCTTGATCAGGCGTCGCCGTCCAGCTAGCGAGCAGGTTCAGGGCTTCCTCCGACTTGGAGCCGGGCTCGGCGGTGTAGGCGGCCATGGTCAGTCCGGTGTCTGCGGTGAGCTGCATCGTTTCGAAGGTGAGCGTGAGCTCGCCGACGATGGGGTGATGGAGGCGTTTGGTGCCCTTGTCGTGGAAGCGGACGTTGTGGGCGGCCCACTGGGTGCGAAACGGCTCGCTTTGCAGCGAGAGCTCTCCGACGAGCTCTGAGAGGCCGCGATCGTAGGGGTCGCGGCCGGCTTCGGAGCGTATGACGGCGACCACCTCGGCGGCGACGCGGTCCCAGTCGACGAAGAAGTCGGCGGCGTGAGAGTCGAGGAAGACGAAGCGGGCGGTGTTCACCGGCCGTGCTGAACCCGCGTACAGCGGTGAGTAGAGGGCATATCCGAGCCGGTTGGCGGCGAGGATGTCCCCGCGCCCGTTTCGCACGTACGCTGGTGCTGCGGTCATCGCGTCGAGGATGCGCTGCACGCTCGGCCGTACCTGCTGCTTGGTCGCACGCCGGCGGGGCGGGGTCCGGGTCTGGCCGCGCGGGCGAGGTCGAACAGGTGAGCGCGCTCGACGTCGTCGAGCTGGAGGGCGCCTGCCACAGCGTCGAGCACGGTGTCTGAGACCCCGCTCAGGTCGCCGCGCTCCAAGCGCGTGTAGTACTGGACGCTGACCCCGGCAAGCATCGCCACCTCCTCGCGGCGGAGCCCAGGCACGCGACGGTGATCGCCGTACCAGGGAAGCCGGGCCTGCTCCGGCGTGATCCGTGCTCGCCGGGAGGTCAGGAACTCGCGGGTCTCGGTCTTCAGCTCCACGCGGGCAGGGTAGTCGCACCGTGAGCGCCAAGGGGGTCACTGGCCGTGGCCCTATCAGCAGGGTCTGTCACGCCAGATCGCGGAGTGCTTCTATGCGTGGATCGAGACGTCCGTCACGGCATGAAGGAGCCAAGCCATGCGTGCTGCTGTATTTGAAGGCCCCCGCGCGATCGTGGTCGCCGAGCGACCAGACCCCGTGATCAGCGAGCCGACCGATGCCCTAGTCCGGGTCGTGCTCGGCTGCGTCTGCGGGTCGGATCTGTGGTACTACCGGGGCGACTCGCCACACGCCCTGGGCCCGATCGGACACGAGTTCATTGGCGTCGTCGAGGACATCGGATCCGACGTTCGCGGAGTCTCTCAGGGTGATCTCGTGATCGCTCCGTTCACGTTCTGTGACGGCACCTGCCCGCACTGCCTGGCGGGATGGCCGTCGAACTGCGCGCATGGCGGCTCGTTCGGAAACCACGGCGTCGATGGCGGCCAGGGCGAGGCGGTGCCGACCCATTCGCGAAGCAGCAGTACGAGCAGATGAGCAAGGGCGAGCGCGACAAGGTCGACGACTCGCTGTTGCCGGAGCAGCGAAGCCAGGATGTGCTGGCCGCCTACTGGGGGTGTACCGAGGACACCGTTGGCACCCTCCACTTTGACACGATCCGGGTCGTCGGCGTCCATGATGAGCGATCACGGCGGGGGAGTCGTCACCCGGCAACGCGGTGGCGTTGAGCGTCTCCCCGGTGCGCAGGTACATCCCCGACCTGCTCGACGATGTTCTTGAGGGTCGCATCAACCCCGGACGCGTCTTCGACTATGAGAGCGACCTCAACGGCATCCCGGAGGCGTACGCCGCGATGGATGAGCGCTATGCGATCAAGGCGCTGATTCGAGTCGGGACGATCTGATGACCGAGTGCCACGCATCACGCGGGGTTCGTCCAGCGCCTTCCCCCAGCACCCCCCACGTGAGAAGTCTTCCGTGAGCGAGGTCATCATCGTTATCGGAGCAGGATCGATCGGTCAGGCGATCGCCCGGCGCGTGAGCGCCGGCAAGCACGTCGTACTGGCCGACCTGCAGGACGAGAACGCTGACG
This sequence comes from uncultured Actinomycetes bacterium, assembly GCA_963706075.1. Lineage (GTDB taxonomy): Bacteria > Actinomycetota > Thermoleophilia > Gaiellales > JAICJC01 > JAICJC01. The sequence continues at coordinate 598,895 of CAVPLP010000003.1, read as the reverse complement.
CCGCGGCGGAGGTGCTGCGCGACGCGGGCTTCGACGTGAGCACCGAAACCGTCGACGTCTCGTCGCGCGAATCAGTTCACGCGCTGGTCGAGACCGCCACAAGCTCGGCGACATCACCGGGCTGATCCACGCAGCGGGTGTCTCACCCAGCCAGGCGCTCCCCGGCGACCATCCTGCGCAGTCGACCTGTACGGCTGACCGCGCTCGTGCTCGAGGAGTTCGGAAACGTGATCGCACGCGGCGGCGCCGGCGTTGTCATCGCATCGCAGTCTGGCCACCGACTCGGCGCCCTGACCGCCGAGCAGAATGCCGCGCTAGCGACGACCCCGGCCGACGAGCTGATGAAGCTGCCGATGCTCCAGCCCGACCAGGTGACGGACTCGCTCCACGCGTACCAGCTCGCCAAACGTGGCAACTCTCTGCGCGTGATGGCCGAGGCCGTCCGGTGGGGCAAGCGAGGCGCGCGGATCAACACGATCAGTCCCGGCATCATCTTCACCCCGCTCGCCAGAGACGAGCTGACCGGCCCTCGCGGTGAGGGATACCGACGCATGATCGAACGTCAGCCCCGCCGGGCGCGGCGGTACCCCGGACGAGGTCGGAGCCGTCGGCGCCCTATTGATGGGCTCCGATGGCGCGTTCATCACCGGCAGCGACTTCCTCATGGACGGCGGAGTCACCGCGTCGTACTTCTACGGCGAGCTCGCCCCCAGGTGAGCCGGACGCCGAGCACAGCCGATAGGAGACGTGACGGCGATCAGGCGAGCCCGAGACGGCTCCATGCTCCGAACTCAAGCTTCGAACGGCCAAATGCGAGACCGCATGGTTGACCGGGTGTCAGCCACGCCAGGTACGCCGCCCAGCAGGCCCCCACGTAAGAACCCAGCAGGCGAGAATCTCCCGCCTAGCCAGGCAGCAGAGAGAACCTGAGAAGAACCCAGCTTCGGGTTTCCCGCTCACTGCCGTGCCATCGCGACGCGGAGTCGTTCCTCCGGCGTGATCAGGTGGTCGGCGTCGTTCGCGTCGTCGCCGAGGTCGATCTGCACCCAGTTGACCGTGCCGGTGAAGACGCTGCTCTCGCCGTCATAATCGTCGCTGACCGGGGACGCGGTGTCTCGTCCGACGTCGGCGGTCTCGTCCGCGGAGAAGATCAGCGGCACCGTTGCCTCGACGCGGCCCTCACCGATCCTGGCGCCGTCAAGGTAGAGCGTGACCGTGCCGCCCTTGGCGGGGCCGCCGCCGTCATAGGCGAACTCCATGCGCACCTGGTGCGTTCCGGGCGGGATCGCCGCGTCTGCCCCGACCTTGAAGCGCTGCAGGCCGAGCAGGTTGTAGCAGTACGTTGGGCGCCCATCTTTCGCGTAGAGGCTCCAGCCGGCGAAGGCGCCGCCCTGGGCGAGGATCACGCCCTCGGCGCCCGCATCGGGCACGACGACTTCCGCCGTCACCGCGTGGGACTTGTTCTTGATGTTGATGAGGCTGTTCTCGCTGAGCCGTCCCATGCCGGCGAAGAGCATCTGCGAGTTTCGCTTCACGAGCTCCGGCCGGCCGGAGAGCTGGGCGTTGAAGCGCTCGATGCGTCGGTCGTCGAGCGGGAGCACGTTGTACTTGCGGGCCTCCTCGAGCCAGAGCTGCTGCAGCTCGGCCAGCTTCTCCGGCTGCTCGGCGGCGAGATCGCGCGCCTGGCTCCAGTCGGTGCTCGTGTCGTAGAGCTCCCAGACGTCCTCGTCGAGCGCCGGCAGCTGGGGAACGACCATCCAGGGCGTCGAATGGCGCGTGACCGCGGTCCAGCCCTGGTGGTAGATGCCGCGGTTGCAGAACATCTCGAAGTACTGCGTCTGGCGGCGGTCAGCTTCGGTCGCCCCGTCGAACGAGTACGCCATGCTGACGCCCTCGATCGGCCGTTGGTCGACGCCGTTGACCACCGTTGGCTGGGGCAATCCGGCGACTTCGAGCACGGTCGGAGCGACGTCGATCACGTGGTGAAACTGCGAGCGGACCTCACCGCGCGCTGCCATGCCGCGCGGCCAGTGGACGATCGTGCCGTTGCGCGTTCCGCCCCAGTGCGAGGCGACCTGCTTCGTCCACTGGTAGGGCGTGTCCATCGCATGCGCCCAACCGACCGCGAAGTGGTTGTAGGCCCTCGGTGTGCCGAAGTCGTCGATGCGCGCGGCCATGAACTCGGGCGTCTCGAGCGCCGCGGCGCCGTTGAAGATAAACGTCTCGTTGAAGCTGCCGTTGACCGTGCCCTCGGCGCTCGCCCCGTTGTCGCCGATGATGTAGTAGACGAGCGTGTCCTCGAGCACGCCGAGGTCGTCGAGCGTGTCCACGAGCCGCCCGATGTGGTGGTCGGTGTGCTCGAGGAAGCCGGCATACACCTCCATCTGGCGAGCGAGAATCGGCTTCAGCTCATCGGGCATGTCGTCCCAGGCGGGAATCTCCTCGTGCCGCGCGGTCAGCTCCGTGTCCGCGGGCACGACTCCCAGCTCCTTCTGGCGAGTCAGGATCTCCTCGCGCAGCGCGTCCCATCCCTCGTCGAAGCGCCCTTTGTACTTGTCCGACCACTCGGTCGGCACATGGTGCGGAGCGTGCGTCGCACCTGGAGCGAAGTACATGAAGAACGGCTTGTCGGGCATGAGCGACTTCTGCTGGCGCACCCACTTGATCGCCTTGTCGGTCATGTCGTCGGTGAAGTGGTAGCCCTCCTCGGGCGTCCTGTCCGGCTCCACCGGCGCCGTTCCCTCGTAGATGGCCGGGTAGTACTGATTCGTCTCACCGCCGATGAAGCCGTAGAAGTATTCAAAGCCACCGCCGCCGGTCGGCCAAGCATCGAAGGGGCCCATCGGGCTCGTCTGCCAGACCGGCACCTCGTGGCACTTGCCGAACTGCGCCGTCGAATAGCCGTTCAAAAGCAGCGTTTGCGCGAGCGGCGCGCAGGTATTGGGGCGTACCGAGCTGTACCCAGGCGCCGAGGTGGCAAGCTCGGTGATGACCCCCATCCCCACCGAGTGGTGGTTGCGCCCGGACAGGAGCGCCGCCCGCGTCGGCGCGCACAGCGCCGTCGTGTGGAAGCGGTTGTACTTCAGGCCGTTTGCGGCCAACCGCTCAGCCGTCGGCGTCGCGCACGGCCCGCCGAACGCGCTCGACGCGGCGAAGCCGACGTCGTCGAGCAAGACGACAAGCACGTTCGGCGCGCCCGCCGGCGGCGCCAGCGGCTCGATCGGAGGGAACGACGCGTCCGGGTCATTGGCGTCGTACGCGAGCGTTCCTTCGAACGGCCTGTCCGGGATCGGCAGGACGTCGCGTGAAATCCGATCGGTCACCCTCATCTCCTGTCCGCGCTACGCGAGCGCCTTGGCTTTGCAGTTGCCTTGCCGTGTAGATGCCCGCGCCGCACCGCCGCTCAAGGCGGTCTCGCTGTCATTCGTCTTGTCCTTTCGCTGGCGGACCTTGTCGAGTCGCTATGCGCCGAGCAGCGCCGTCTTCTCGCGGGCGAATTCGGCGTCGGTGAGGACGCCCTCTTTGTGAAGTGCGGCCAGCCGCTCGAGGTCGGCGTAGCGGTCCGCCGGCGCGGCGGCGGCGGGCAGTTGGCCGGCAGCGTCGTCGTCTGTCTGGCCGAGACTCGACGCCCACGTGTGCAGGCGGTGGCCGAGGTCGCGCTCGGTGACGTCGGGAAACTCGCGGATCACGAGCCTGCGAAGCGCCTCCACCCCGATCGCCCCCAACACGATCAGGATGCTGGCTGTGACCGGGTCACTGGCCGCCGGCACCGGTGCCCACACCAGCAGCACGAGGATGACGGCGGCGTAGCTGCCGTAGGCGACGGCCGGGTCACGCAGATACGGCGTGAGGTTCCTGCGGGAGGTGGTCGCGCGCCGGCCCGGGCCGGCGAACCAGGTGCCGACCAAGAGCAGCAGGCCAATACAGACGGTCGTCAGGTTGGCGGCTCCCAGCCGCTCGGTGGCGACCCACCAGATGGCGTGACCAGCGTCGCGATTCTGCGGCAGCGTCGTCAGCGAGTCGATCAGCGCATCACCCACCACCCGGCGGATGAAGATCAACACGACGCCTGCCGCCAGCACGCCGATCGCCACCGCTCGCAGCGTCCTTCGGCGGTCCCGACTGATGAAGACCGCGATCGCGAACACCCCCAGCCCCAACAGCGCCAGCGGAATCGACGCCAACCGCAGGAGCTTCACACCGGACTGCGCCGCGCTCAACTGGTCGCTCTTGAGCAGCACGATCTGGCCCGTGCCGGGCGGGAGCGTGACCGCGCCGCCGGTGCGCTGGCTCAGCGTGCTGGACAGGTTGCCGACGATCGGGCTGAGATCGATCGAGACCGTGCCGTTCGCAGTCGAAAGCGGGCCCGAACCGCCGTTCAGGATCGTCATCAGCTGACCATGCGCCCGCAGATTGGCCGCCCGCCACAGCTCAACCACCCGCGGACGCGCCAGCCCAGCAGCTACAGCACGCTGAATGTAGGGCTCCGCACCCACCGCCACCGGCCCCGCCAACGGCTGCAACCGCGGAGGAAGCGCCTCTGAGAGCGCCGCCGGCACGTCCACATTCGTGTACAGCTGATCGACCAGATACTCCGACACCGCCGTCTGCACGGCCGGCTGCTGCAGCGCCTTCGTGCTCGTGTCCGACCACGCGCTCGAATCCAGCGCCACCCGATCCACCCAGGTCGCAAAGATCGCCACGCACAACATCAACGAGCCCAGAGCCACCAACACCCCGACAACGAGCTTGCGCCGTCGGCTGTTTCTGACGTCAGTCATGATCCTGCCTTTCGCATCTGGCGATTCTGTCATTCCTGGCTGCGTCCCTAGTTGACGAGATCCGACAGCGCGTTTGCGACTGCCATCCACGCGGCCGCGGCCGCGGTCGACCCGCTCGCGCCGTAACGGATTGCCGCGAGGCGTCGATCCTTGCACGCCAGTGCGCTTGCCATCGACCGGAGGCGCCGGGTTCCTGGTAGATGGTCGTGATCTGGAGGCCGAGACCTTCCATTTCTCGGTTCGCCTGTTCGATCGTCAGTCGCTCATCCCGGGAGAGAGCGCTATGGCTGTTTGGGTCCGTGTGCATGGAGGACGGGGAAACGGCAGGAACGTCACCGCGAGCACGAGCAGCAAGTTGCGCTCGGGGTAGGCCGCCGATCTAGCACTTGACGCCCCCGAGCGTCTGTTGATAGCTCGCTCCCAGCGTCTGTGCCGCCGTTCCAACAGCCGTCGCCGCAGCGGTCAGAGACTGGGCGGACGTGATGCTCTGCGCCGTCTCCTTCACCTGCGCCTCGAACGCGGCATTGGCGGCCTGAAGCTGGGTTTTCACATCGCCCGTCACATCCGGAACCGCCTTCGAGATGGTGTCGAGATCCGAGTTGATCTCCTTCAACGCGGTCTGGGCCGTGTCAACCGACGACGTCGACAACGGCAGACCCTTGAGCGTCGTAATCTGCGCCTGGATGTCAGAGATGGCGTCGCAGGCCTGACCCTTGGCCTTATCCGCCGCTGACTGGCTGCTCCCGCACCCGGTCGCTGCGAGCAGCGCGATGCCAACTACGGCGATCACCCCGATCGTCTTCATGCCTATCTCGCCCCCTCGCGTTGTGGACCGAACCGATCCACGGTGTAAGAGGCCACCGAGGCGCCAGCCGCGAGGACTCGGGCGCATCGATCGACTCTGATCGGCCCCGTCCACTCGACGAGCCTTTGGTCCCACGAAACCGTACAGAGTCGATGCCGAGCCGGAATCATCCGAACGGGATGACGCCGACGATTCGATTCGCGGCGCCGCTACAGGCCCGCTCTCCCCGGCTGCAGGACGACCTTGAGCAGCAGGACGACACCGCTGATGACGAGACCGGCGAGGATCGAGACCACGAGTAACCTTCCGCGCAGGCCGGCGTACCAGCCTGCCAGCCCGGCCCAGAAGCTGAGCGAAAGCGCCTCCAGCCAGATGACCACGCGGACCGCATCGACGAGCGCGACATCCGCAAGACGAAGAACGAGCAGAACAGCGAGCGGTGGGACGGCGAGCAGGAGAAACCGCGACTCAAGCGCGCCATGACGAGCCACTCCCGCTTCGTCGGCCATCTGCCGAGCTCCACCAACTGGACGAGGCTGCCCGAGAAGACGTGGGTTGTGCAGATCGCGATAACCGGACCGACGATGACGAGAACGACGTCGATCGGCTCCAAGGTGGCCCAACCGTCATAGACGATCAGCACGCAGACCAAGGCGACCGTCGCGGTGACGATACGGCCGATGACCGGAGGCCTCGTCGCCAGGTCGAACGGGTCGTTCGGCACTCTGGCTAGCGTACTCCGCTTCTGTGGAGGTGGCCTACCCCGCCGGGACCCAGCCGCCCTCGACGTGGATCACCTGGCCGTTGATGTAGCCGGCGCCGTCCGATGCCAGGAACATCACGGTCTCGGCGATCTCGCGAGGGTCGCCGAAGCGCTTCATGGGGTTCATCGCCTTCGCCTCGTCGATGTGCTCCGGGGCGACTCCCCACTCCTGCTCCCAGTTCCCCGAGATCGGGCCGGGCGCGAGAGCGTTGACGCGGATCTCCGGCGCGATGTCGCGCGCCAGGGACGCCGTGAAGCCGCGGATCGCGCCCTTCGCAGCGCAGTAGGTGACCGGCACCCAGTTGATCGCGTTCTCGGGGTTGACGCCGTTCCCGTACGTGCTCGAGAAGTTGACGATGGCGCCGCGGCCGGCCCGGCGCATGTGCGGGATCACGGCGTGGCACATCCGCATCGAGCCGATCACGTCCACCATGAGGAGCGCCGTTGCTGCATCGGCACTCAGGTGCTCGAAGCGAACGGTGTCGGCCCCCTCGAGGCGACCGGCCGTGTTCACGAGAACGTCGACCCGGCCGTACGCCGACGCCGCCTGTTCGACGAAGCGATCGACCGAAGCCTGGTCGGTGACGTCGAGCTGACAGGCAGAGGCCACGCCTCCCGCCGAGACGATCTCGTCCACCACCGACTGGGCCGCCTCCATCGATCGCCGGTAGCCGACGAGCACGGAGGCCCCCTCCCGGCCGAACCCGACCGCAATCGCCCCGCCGAGCGTCCCGCCGGCACCGGTCACGAGCGCAACCCGCCCCGAGAACCGATGGCCATCGTTCCACGTCGTCTCCACGCGCCCATCATTCCAGAGCGAACGGGAGAACGCCCTTCGCGACACGCGGCCTATTCGGGGCTCGTGCTCACGATCTCGGAGGTGCGCGGCCGCGAGGCTCCGTCCGGAATCGGCAGCTGGAACTCGACCGTCGTCCCCTCCCCGACGACCGAGACGACATCGAATGTCCCGGTCATCGCCCGCACGCGCTCGCCCGCCGTCTCGATCCCGATGTGGGTGGACGCGCGCGGGCGAGGCCGCATCCGAAACCCGCGGCCGTCGTCGCGGATGCGGACATGGAGGACGCGCCGCCGTTCGACGATGCTGATCCAGACATTCGCGGCCCGGGCGTGCTTTCGGACGTTGATCAGGATCTCGCGGATGGTCCGGTAGACCAGCGTCTCGATGTCGACCGGATACCGGGTGATCTTCGTTCGCACCTTCACCTTGACGCCGGTATCGCGATGCAGGGCGTTGGCCAGGTCGCGGACGGCGGGGCCGAGCCCGACCGCCTCCAGGAGCTGCGGGCGAAGCTCGAACGTGAGGCGGCGCGTGCGATCCGTGGCCTTCGTCAGCGCCTCGCGTGCGCTGGTGATCGCACGGCGGGCGGCGTCGACGTCGTCGAGCCGCAGGTGCCGCTCGATCCGGTCGAGCTCCATCAGCGCGGCGGCCATGACCTGAATCGTGTCGTCGTGGAGCTCCTCCGCGATCCTCGACCGCTGCTGGGCCTCGGCGTTGATGATGTCCTCGAGCAGCGTCTGGCGCCGCTGCTCGACATCGCGCAGGCGGCGCTCCTGCTCGCGCTCGGGAGTGACGTCCCGGTAGTTCAGGACGATCCCGCGCACCGCAGGGTCGTGGAGCAGGTTGGTCGCCACCCCCTCGACGATCCGCCACGAGCCGTCTCGATGCTTCAACCGGAACTCCCCCGGCAGCTGGGAGCCGGGGTTGCCGCGAAGCTGCGCCAGGATCGCGCGACCTCGGGCCGCGTCCTCGGGCGGCATCAGATCGAGCGGCGTCTTGCCCTTGAACCACTCCGGCGGGCGCCCCACCACCCGCCCCATCGACGGGTTCTGGTAGACCACGACGCCATGCTCGTCCACGATCGTGACCGCCTCGCGAGCGTGCTCGACCAGCGTCCGGAAGAGCATGCCGACCCGCTCGGCGACCTCGAGCGACGTCCGCTCGTCGGTCACGTCGACGAGCACGCCATGCACGAGCAGCTCTCCGGTGTCCGCATCCGCCAGGAGCAGCGCCCGGTCGTGGATCCAGCGCACCCGGCCGTCGGGGAGGACGATCCGGTACTCATCGCTCGCCGGGCCCCCGTCGCCGCCGAGGAACCGGCGGGTCGACTCCATGAGACGGTCGCGGTCGTCGGGATGGACCCGTTCCAGCCACCGCTCGTACCCGCTCGCCCACTCCGCCGTTGTCAGGCCCACGATCGCGTCGATGTGCGAGCTCACCCAGACCGACGTGCCGTCGGTGCGATCGACGTAGAACGCGGCCGGCACGGCCTCGACGAGCTCCGCCCAGGCGGGACCGGGCGGTGCCCGCTCCTTCCCGGTGGACACGCCCTTTCCCAAGCCACGGCGATCAGCGCCCGTCAGTCGCCTCCTCTACACGCCCCATCCTCTCACGACTTCGTCAGCGTGCCAAGGGCCGGCCTCGGTTCAGCGACTCGTCCCGTCGAGATGTTGCAGCAGGTCGTAGGCGGCCCGCTCGACGGCCTTGTGACGCCACTCGGCGGCCCGATAGAGGCACGCAATCAGGCCCATCCGGTGGACGCGCCTGAAGTCGCCGTAGACGAACGCGTACCGACCCTTCGTCTCGTCGCCTGCCCCTTCGGTCAGGCCGAGGTGCCAGGCGGCGTATTCGGCCCACGAGTGGGCCTCGAGGAAGGCCGACTCGTCCTCGGCGCTCGGCTGGACGTCACCCCACCGGCTCTCGAGGACGTACTGGCGGGCGTCGATGAGCGTTCTCGCGTGCGCGACGCCGGCGTCGTTCACGGTGTACGAGGGCACGTCCGTCCACATGCCCTCCCGGCCGATTCTCGAACCCAGGCCTGTCAGCGTGACGCCGCGGCGCCCTCGGCATCGGCGGTTGAGGCCACGGCCTCGCCGATGGCCTCCGTCCGGGAGGTCACCCGGAGCGGCACCTCGCGCAGCCACCACGTGAGGACGAAGGCCACCAGGGAGATCCCGCTCGCGGCCACGAACACGGGCTGGAGCGACACGGCGAACGCCTCGACGAACGGCTGGTGGAGCGCCGGCGGAAGCGCGCGGATCACGGCGGGGTTGGCGACGGTCGGGGCGTGCACGCCGGCCGGCAGCCGCGCCGCCAGCTCGTCGCCCAGGCGGTTCGCGAAGATCGCGCCGAACGCCGACACGCCGATCGACCCCCCGATCTGCCGGAAGAGCGTCGAGCCGGACGTCGCGACGCCCAGGAGGCGGTAGTCGACCGCGTTCTGAGCCGCGAGGACGAGCACCTGCATGACCATCCCGAGCCCCAGCCCCAGCAGCACCATGTCGGCGGACGCGACCCAGGTCGGGGTGCCGACCTCGAGCCGGGAGAGCAGGAAGACGGCAACGGTCATGAGCGCCGTCCCCGCGATCGGGAACGGCTTGTAGCGCCCCGTGCGCGAGATCAGGTTGCCGCTCAGGATCGACGTGACCAGGAGACCCGCCATCATCGGGGTCAGCTGGAGCCCGGACGCGGTCGGGCTGTGGCCCTTCACGATCTGGAGGTAGAGCGGCAGGTAGGTGATCGAGCCGAAGAGCGCCAGGCCGACGATGAAGCCGATCGCGCTCGTGAGGGCGAACGTCTGGTTTCGGAAGAGCTCGAGCGGCAGGATGGGCTCCGCCGCTCGCGCCTCGACGAACGGAAAGAGCACGAGCAGCACGACGCCGGTGACAATCATCAAGAGGATCTGGGGCGATCCCCAGGCGTACGTCGTACCGCCCAGGCTCGTGAAGAGGACGATCGACGACAGCGCGCCCGCCAGCACGGCGGCGCCGAGGTAGTCGATGCTCGGCCGGCCCTCGGTGTGGCGCGCACGGAAGACGACGCCGATCACCACCAGTGCGACGGCGCCGAGGGGCAGGTTGACGTAGAAGATCCAGCGCCACGTGAGGTTGTCGACGAAGAACCCGCCCAGGAGCGGCCCGATGACCGTCGACACGCCGAAGACGGCGCCGAAGAACCCCTGATACTTGCCCCGCTCCCTCGGCGGGATGATGTCGCCAACCACGGCGATCGACGTCACGATCAGGCCGCCGCCCCCCAGGCCCTGGAGGGCGCGAAACACGATCAGCTGGGTCATGTCCTGGCTGAGCCCGCACAGCGCCGAGCCGATCAGGAAGATCACGATCGCCGTCTGGAGCACGACCTTGCGGCCGTAGAGGTCGCCCAGCTTGCCGTACAGCGGCGCCGAGATGGTCGACGCGAGCAGGTAGGCGGTGACGACCCACGAGAGGTGCTGGATGCCGCCGAGATCGCCGACGATCGTCGGGAGCGCAGTCGAGACGATCGTCTGGTCGAGCGATGCCAGAAGCAGCACCAGCATCAGCGCGCCGAAGATCAGCCGGACGCGCTCATTGTGGAGCGCCCCGGGCGGGTGAGCCGGTGCCGCGTCCCCGCTCATGCCGCCTCGGCGATTCCCTCGTCGGCCGCCGCCCTCGCGGGCGCCGGAACGCGCAGAGCCACGACGACCCCGACCGCCAGCGCCGCGGCGGCCACGAGGAACGCGATCGTGAACCCGCGCTCAGTGGGCAGGCCCGACGCAGCCACGGTGGCCGTCACGATCCCGGCCGACACCTGGCTTCCGATCGCACCGCCGATGCTGCGGACGATCGTGTTCATGCCCGTCGCGACGCCCGTCTGCTGGGCCGGGACGGACTCGATGATGAGGTTCGCCATCGACCCGAACGCGAAGCCGATCCCGACGCCCATGACGAGCATCGCGACGTAGATCTCCCAGCTCGCGTCATGCGCGACCGCGAGCATGACGAAGGCGATGCACGACGCGAGCGCACCGAGCACGAGCGGAACCTTCGAGCCCACCGTCGTCGAGAGCCGCCCCGAGATGGGGCCGACGACCAGCATCCCGACCGTCGCCGGCACCATGAAAAGGCCGGCCTCGGTGACCGAGGCGCCGAACCCGAAGCCGGTCGACTGCGGCAGCTCGACGAACTGCGGCACGAGGATGAACGATGCGAACATGCCGAAGCCGATCACGAGCGCGGCGAGGTTCGTGGTCCACACCGGGCGCAGGCGCATCATCCGCATGTCGACGAGCGGTGCGTCGGTTCGAGACTCCACCCAGACCCAGGTCGGCAGGATGACCGCCGCGAGCGCGAAGAGCCCCAGCGTCCGGGCTGAGAGCCACCCCCACGTCGGCCCCTGGCTGATCGGCACGAGAAGTGCGACCAGCCAGCCGGCCAGCAGGACGGCGCCGAGCGGATCGACACGACCGGGCGTCCGGACCGGCGACTCGGGGACGAAGGCGACGATCCCGGCGGTCGCGATGAGCACCCCGATCAGCGGGAACCAGAAGAGCCAGTGGTAGGACAGGTGCTGCACGATCGGCCCCGCGAGCACGATTCCAAGCCCTCCGCCGATCCCCAGGATCGCCGAGATGAGGGCGACGCCGTGCGGCACCCGGTGGCGCGGGAACTCGTCACGGATGATCGCGAACGAGAGCGGGAAGACGGCGCCGCCCGCGCCCTGGATGACGCGGGCCGTGATCATGACGCCGATCGTCGTGGCGAGCGCGGCGAGCAGCGTGCCGGCGGCCAGCACGAGAAGGACGATGACCATCGCGCGCTTCTTCCCGAACATGTCGCCCAGCCGCCCCGCGATCGGCGTGATGACCGACGCGCTCAGCAGGTAGGCGGTCAGGATCCACGCGGCGCCTGACGTCGTCGTCGAGAGGTCGTGCTGGATGGTGAGGAGCGCCGGCGCGACCAGCGACTGGAGGAGCGCGTAGGCGACCGCCGCGACCGCAAGCAGCGTGAACGTGACGTTGTAGTGCTGACGGTGTGCCGTCTCGGTCACGCCCGCCGCCTCGGGCCGACCCGCCGGAGCTGGGCCTCTGACAGCGGCGGATGCTCCAGCGGACGCGGGTCGGGAGTCCGCAGGCCGTCGAGCATGAAGCCGAGCTGGCGCCGCCAGAGCTCGGGCGCGACGTCGGCGGCGAGCTCGATCACGCGGTCGCTCCCCCAGAAGAGGAGCGCGAGGTCCTGGCGGGCGAAGTCCTGCCGGAGCGCCCCGGCGGCCTGCGCCCGGGCGACCAGCTGCTCGGTCAGCGGCCGGATTCGCTGCCGCATCGCCCGGGCCAGCTCGCGGCCGTGCTCCTCGCTCTCGACGACGTCCTTCAGAGCCCGGTTCTGGGCGTGCAGGACGAGCGCCTCGTCGACGAACCGGACGAAGCCCGTCCAGGGGTCGGGCTCGGCGAGGGCCGCCTCGGCGATCTGGATCAGCTCCTCGAACGCCTCCTCGAGCACGGCGTCGACCAGGTCGGCGCGGGCCGGGAAGTGGCGGTAGAGCGTTGCGACGCCGACGTCCGCGCGCCGGGCGATCTTGCGCGCCGGAGCGTCGGCCCCGGCCGACGAGAAGACCTCACGGGCGGCCGCGACGATGCGGACGCGATTCCGCCGGGCATCCCGCCTGTCCCCGAGCTTCGTCGCCGTCGCCGCCATGGCCCGCCAACGTAGCAGAAACGGAACACCTGCTCCGCTTCTTGCCGGGCCGTCAGCTCAGGTGGCGAAATCCGGGATCGCGCCGTGCGGATCGACCGCCCGGCCCTTCGGCTCCTCCCACTCCTCCTGGCGGCCGAGCGCGGTCTGGTCGAGGAAGTAATACGAGCCGCCCGTCGCCTCGGCGCCGCGCGCGTAGACGGAGTACGTGTGGAACACGTCGTCGCCGTCGCGCAGGAAGTAGCTCTCGCCCGGCTGCTCGACGGGCCGCTCGCCCTCGACGTATCCGGGGGTGCCCGCCGCCTCGTGCTCGGCCTTCGTGCGGTAGTTGTATTCGACCGGCGCGACCGACTCGTCGAGCGTCACGTGGTAGTCGTAGTTGAAGTCGCTGCCGTAGGACGAGTAGACCGGGAACGTCCAGCCGTGCTCGGCCCGGTAGCGCTCGAGCTTCTCGAACTGCGCCCTGGCGACGACCACGAGCGTCGTCTCGCGCGCGTGCAGGTGGCTCAGGAGCCCTTCGGAGAGCTCGTCGGCGCCGGCGGTGCAGCTCGGGCAGCCGGTGTCCCACGTCGGCCCGAACATGAAGTGCCTGACGATCAGCTGGCGGCGGCCGTCGAACAGGTCCGCCAGGCCGACCTCGCCGTCTGCGCCGTGGAAGACATAGTCCTTCTCGACGCGGACCATCGGCAGGAGCCGGCGCTTCACGTTCAGCTCGTCGCGGGCCCTGGTCATCGCCTTCTCCTCGGCGAGGAGGTCCTTGCGGGCAGAAAGCCATTCGTCTCGGGACACGACCTTGGGCAAGCTCATGGGGCTCCTTCCGTCGATTGCTCCCCTCTAAGACTCCCAGACGCCGAAGAAGTCATCGGCGAGCTCACAGCAGCCGCAGGACCACGACGACGATGAGGACGATCACGATCAGGCCGACGATACCGACCCCGGTTCCAAGTGCGAGAACTTCCAAGGTGTCCCTCCTGGCGTTGCGTCCCCCTGACGTTCCCGGAAGCAGGACTGGACAAACATCCTTCGCGTCGCTATATTTCGCATAGAAAGTTTCGTACACGAAAGGCTCATACGCGAATCATGGCAGCACGAACGATCTCGAAGCGCGAGCTGGCCGCCGACGTCGGGCGCCTCTGGGGCGACCTGGCGATCCGGTCGAAGCGGTCGATCCGGCCGCTGCTCGAGGCGCAGGGCGTCACCATGCCCCAGGCGATCGTGCTCCAGACGCTCCGATCGGCCGGCGGGCGCCAGCCGGCCCGTGAGCTCGGCCGCGAATGCCACATGCTGGCCTCGACGGTGACCGGCGTCATCGACCGGCTGGAGCTTGCCGGGCACGTGCGCCGCGAGCGCGATTCGCGCGACCGCCGGATCGTGTGGGTCGTCCTGACCGAGGAGGGGGAGCAGCTCGTCGAGCGCATCCCCTCGTTCTTCGAGCAGATCGGGAAGGCGTTTACGGTGCTCCCGGCGCGGGAGCTCGAGCAGATGCGGGAGTCGCTCCTCCGGGTGCTGGCCTCCGATGAGGACGAAGGGAAGCGTTGATGCCGATTCTGACCGAGGCCAACCGCAAGTGGTGGACGCTGGGGGCGATGTGCTTCGCCCTCTTCATGGTGATGCTCGACAACACCGTCGTGAACATCGCCCTTCCCGCGATCAAGTCCGACTTCGGAGCGTCCATCTCCGGCCTCTCGTGGGCGGTCAACGCCTACACCCTGAGCTTCGCCGTCCTGCTCGTCACCGGCGGCCGGCTCGGCGACGTCTTCGGCCGCAAGCGCATGTTCCTGGTGGGCCTCGTCGCGTTCACGCTCGCATCCATCGGCGCGGGGCTCTCGCAGTCGATCGGGCAGCTGATCTTCTGGCGTGCCGCCCAGGGCGCCGGGGCCGCGTTCCTGATGCCGGGCTCGCTCTCGATCCTGACCGACGCCTTCCACGGCCGTGAGCGCGGGCGCGCGCTCGGCCTGTGGGCCGGCATCTCGGGCCTGGCGCTCGGCATGGGGCCCGTGCTCGGCGGCCTGCTCGTCGAGAAGGCCGGCTGGGAGTGGATCTTCTTCCTGAACGTCCCCGTCGCGCTGATCGCCGTGCCCGTGACGCTCTACGCCGTGCGCGAGTCGCGCGACCCGTCCGCGGTGCGCCGGATCGACTGGGCGGGCATCGGCACGCTGTCGCTCGGGATGGGCCTCGTCGTGCTCGCCCTCGTTCAGGGCAACGACGTGGGCTGGACATCGACCCGCACGCTCGCCGAGCTGGCGGTCGGCGCGGCCGGCCTCGTGGCCTTCGGCTGGCTCCAGATCGCCGGCGACGACCCCATGGTCGACCTCGGCTTCTTCAAGAACCGCACGTTCTCGGCCGGGAACCTGGTCGCGTTCCTCGTGACCTACTCGATGTTCGCGACGTTCTTCTTCATCACGCTCTACATGCAGGACATCCTGCGCCTCTCGCCGCTCGAGACCGGCGTGCGGTTCCTGCCGATGACGGTGCTGATCATCCTGACGGCCCCCATCGCCGGGCGCCTGTCCGACCGCTTCGGCAGCCGCTGGCTCCTCGCCGGGGGCATGATGCTCGTGTCGCTCTCGCTGGCGCTCGAGTCGCTCATCACCGACACGAGCGGCTACCTCACCCTCCTCCCCGCGTTCATCGTGGGCGGGATCGGGATGGGGATGACGATGTCGCCGATGACCGCGGCCGTGATGGGCTCGGTCGACCGCACCAAGGCCGGCGCCGCGTCGGGCGTGCTCTCGATGATGCGGATGATCGGCGGCGTCTTCGGCGTCGCGACGCTGACCGCGCTCTTCCAGCACCTCGCGGCCGGCCGGATCGCCGCCGGCCACTCGGGCGCAGACGTCTTCATCTACTCGCTCTCGCACAGCCTGCGGCTCTCGGCGGCGATCGCGATGGTCGGCGCAATCGTGGCGGCGGTCTTCATCCGTACCCACCACGGCGTGGAGCACGAGGAGCCCGACACGGTGCCGGCTCAGGCAGAGCCCGTGCTCGAGACGGTCTAGTCGCCCTGGCGCTCGATCGGCGCCTCGGCCACCATCGCGCTCCACCGGTCCTCGATCCGGCGGAGCTTCCAGATCGCGACCGACGCGGCCCACATGAGCACGAACAGCGCGACGATGCCGTAGCCGAGCATCTCGAAGTCGAGGTTGTTCAGCGTGTCCCACCCGCCACCGGACAGCCCGAGCCTGGTCACGAGCACCTGGAGCAGCTCCACCGTCCCGATCACGAGCGCGACCACGACCGACAGGCTCGTGACGGTGATGTTGTAGTAGACCTTGCGGATCGGATTCGAGAACGCCCAGCCGTAGGCCTGGCTCATGAACGCCCCGTCGAGCGTGTCCATGAGGCTCATGCCGGCCGCGAACAGGATCGGCAGCGACAGGATCGCGAGGATCGGGACCGAGTGGGTGGCGACGCCCGCCGCCAGCGCCAGGAGGCCGACCTCGGTCGCCGTGTCGAACCCGAGGCCGAAGAGCAGCCCGAGCGGGTACATCTGCCAGCTGTGGTCGATGAGGCGGAAGAAGCGCCCGAAGAAGCGGCTCATCATCCCCCGCTCGAGCAGGCGGTTCTCGAGGCGCTCGCGGTCATACGCCCCGCCGCGCATCTCGCGGAAGATGCGGATGATGTCGACCAGCACGATCAGGTTCAGGATCCCGATGATCCACAGGAACGTGCCGGAGACGGACGCGCCGATGTAGCCGCCGTACTCCCGGAACCCGGGGACCTCGGAGTTCACCGTTCGCGCCGCCAGCGCAAGGCCGGCCGCCAGCGAGAACACGATCGTCGAGTGCCCGAGCGAGAAGAAGAAGCCGACGCCGACCGGGCGCTTGCCGTCGGCGAGGAGCTTGCGGGTCGTGTTGTCGATCGCCGCGATGTGGTCGGCGTCGAAGGCGTGGCGCAGGCCGAACAGGTAGGCCGTGAGGCCGAGGCCGACGAGCGGGCGGTACTGGCCGGAGTAGTAGAGGAACAGCCCCCACCCGACGACGTGGAGCGCCAGGACGGCGGCGCCGAAGCCGGACAGCCGCAGCCACTCCTCGCGGCTCACGCCACGGGTCCACCTCGCCAGCATCGCCGTACCTCCTGAATCGGGACGTGAGATGCGTGCTATTCGCAGCGTCTCCCGGACCGGTTCGGAGGTGGAATCTAAACAGGCGCGGCCCCGTCAGAGCCGGCGGGTGGCTCGGACGGGGCCTTGGGACGGACCTGGATCAGCCGTTGATGCGGCTGGTGCCCTTCGCCAGGTCGGCGGTGATGGCGTCGAAGACGCCAACGAGCTGGGTCGGCTGGGGCTGGTAGAAGTAGTTGCCGGGCGAGGCGATCTGCTGCATCGCCTGGTTGGCCAGGATCCCGGGCTGCTCGGCTCCGCCCGCGGCGGCCATGCAGGCCTCTGCGCCGGAGACGTCGAGGTCGTAGGCGATGGAGTAGACGAGCACCTTCTTCGCCTTCGACGCGCCCGCGATCTGGACGGCCGTGTGGCACGGCTGGGTGCGGTACGGCGACGTTGCCGGCAGGTAGCCGGGGCCCGTGTTCGCGGCACCGTCCGAGAGGAAGATGATCACGTCCTGCACGCCGGGCCGGCCGTCGGTGTCGAGCTCGGTCTGGGCCGCGTCGAGCGCGTTTGCGTAGGCCGTCTGGCCGCCCGCCTGCACGCAGTTCAGGGTCGAGATGAGATTCGACGAGCCGTTCAGATTGCCGGGAGAGCTGGCGTAGTCGTTCGAGAGCGGCACGACCAGGTAGGCCGCGTTCGTCAGGTTGTAGTTCGACGACGGCGCGCTTCCGCACCTCGCCCCCACGCTCGCCGCCGGAGGCAGCACGACCAGGCCGACGTTGTCGATCGCCGGGTCGAGGTCGTCGAGGAACGACGTGACGCCCTGCTTGGCGTTCACGAGCTTCTGGCCGCTCATCGACCCGGTGCGGTCGAGCACCATCACGATGTCGAGCGGCAGCGCCCCGCACGGCGAGCACGCCTGGGAGTGCACCGACACGGTCACATGGTCGATGCCGACGAGCTGGAGGAAGTAGGTCGGCACGGTCGCCGTCTCGCTCACCTGCACGGTGTTGGCCGGGTTGCAGAACTTCGGCCCCGTCGCACAGTTCGCGGTCGCCTGGAGCGAGACCGGCCCGGACCCCGGGATGGGGTTCTTGCCGCCCGGCTCGGAGCCGAACGAGTTGGCCGCCGCGACGGCGGCGCCCGGGCTCGGCAGGTTGCCCGCACCCGCGGCGGACGCCGCGTC
This sequence comes from uncultured Actinomycetes bacterium, assembly GCA_963706075.1. GTDB lineage: Bacteria > Actinomycetota > Thermoleophilia > Gaiellales > JAICJC01 > JAICJC01. Next base: position 580,847 of record CAVPLP010000003.1, on the reverse strand, counting down.
GGCCGAGGCCTGGAGCGACTGCTTCACGCGGTACGCGTTGCCGATGTCGATCGTGAGCCCGGCTGCGAGCAGCAGGCTCATCATGAAGATGACCACGAGCGGCAGCGTCTGGCCGACTGCCCCGCCGCCACGCATTCTCCGTCCCTTCCCGCTCATCTCTGTCTCCTCTGCGCCTCGCCCGCGCAGGCGCCAATGCAGCCGCGCGCCCTGCGGACGTTGTCCAATAGATCTTCCCGCCGAACGAGCCCCGGGCCGTCTGTGAGGACGGGCGACTCGAACGATCTGGATCCAAGGTACGAGCGCCCCACCGGGTCGCTATCCCTCCGATGGGTGATTTTCCAGATGCTGACAACGTGAGCCGCGGCGCTCCGCTCACCGGCCCCGGCGGAGTACCCTGAGAGCCGCGATGCGTCGCCCCCGACTGCCTCTCCTGCCCCTGCTCGCCCTCGCGGTCGTCGCACCCCTGTCCGGGTGCGGCTCGCAGAGCGCCAGCGGGCCGGCTGCCGCCGCGTCGCAGCCGGCGGCGGCGGTCTGCCCGAGCGACTGGGCAGCGGGCTGGCAGCGGCTCGCAAACCGGGCCGGGGCGCCGGTCTACTGCCCGGGATGGGTGCCGTCGCCGCTGAGCGGCCAGATCCGCGGCCAGTACCCCGGCCAGGGCTCGCGGAGCGTCACCGTCAACAAGGACGGCTCCTACCTCGTGAGCCTCATCTGGTCCGACGCGTCGGGCGAGGTGCACGTGAACTTCGGCGGCTACCTGCACAGCACCGCCGTGCCGCGCTGCGACGACGTCGAGACCACCAACGGCACGAGCGTCCGGACGAAGGTGCCGTGCTTCAGCGATCCCTCCGGCACGTACCGCGTCCACGGCGTGACCGCGACGCTCTACACGGTGAACCGCGGGCCCGACCAGTGGCATCTGCTCTACGCGTGGAAGTACCGCGGGTCGCTCTACACCGTGTCCCAGCACGTGGCGGCGCCGCTCACCTACTCGCAGGTGTCGGGCGACCTGAAGCGCATGCTGAACGAGCTCGTGCTCGTCGAACCCGCCGGCTGATATGCCCCTGACTCGCAGGCAGGTCATCGCCGGAACGGCGGCCGCGGCCCTCGCCGGAGGTGGCGTCTACGAGCTCGTCGAGCGTCTGACCGGCGGGGCCGGCCGGCCCGCGTCCGCGTCCGTCGCCCGGCGTGAGCAGCACCTGCTCGACGGCCTGCGGATCGTCCACGACAACGACGTCGAAGTGGTCGTCCCGCCGCTCCACATGCAGGTGGTCACGCTCGAGCTCACCACCGGTGACCGGCGCTCCGACCTGACGGCGGCCCGCACGGCACTCGAGGACGCGATCGCCTCGGTCGAGCGCGAGTTCCCCGCCACGCCGGCCGGCGTCGGCGTGACGGTCGCCTGGGGCCTCCCGTACTTCCGCCGGTTCGTGCCCGCGCTCACCGAGAGCCACCTGCCCGTCGACCGGCGGGCATCACGGGCCGCCGGCCACGACGTGCGCGTTCTCACGGACGCGGTCCGGTTCCCGAGCGACCCCGACGACACGCTCCTCGAGGGCAACGACGCCGCGATCCTGCTGCGCAGCGACAGCCTCGAGCGGATCGCCGCCGCCACGCGCGCGCTCGTGAGCGGCCTCGACATCTGGCGGCCGACGAGCATCCGGCGCGGGTTCGCGGGTGGCGGCTTCGACGGCGGGGTCGGCCTGCCCCGAAAGATGGCGCTCGCCGCCGGCGTCCCGGGGGCGCAGCTCATCCCCGAGCAGGCGGAGCTCTTCCTGGGGTTCACCTCGACACAGCGGGCGGGCCTCGGGCCGGGCCGCATCGCCAACCTCGAGACGCTGGGCTACGCCGACGGGGGCCCGGGCGGATACTTCACCGGCGGGACGACCATGCACCTCTCCCACCTCCTCGAAGACCTCGAGGCGTGGTACCTGAGCTTCGACTACAACCAGCGCATCGCGACGCTGTTTCGCCCCGACCAGAAGACGCCGCCCGGCACGCTCACCGTGGCGCAGGGCCCCGACGATGTCGCCACGGTCGCCGAGAACCAGCGTGATTTCCACAAGTTCCAGGCGATCGGCCACAGCGCCGCCATCCAGACGGCGTCGCGCCTCACCGAGGACGTGCGCGGCGCCGACGGCACGCTGTACCGGGCGGGCACGGCGGTGCCGCAGCGGGCCGACGCGAACACCCTCGACAACCCGTTCGCCTGGAGCGCGCGGCCCGAGGTCGATGGGATGCAGTCGAGCGCGGCGGCAGGCGTGCACTTCGTCGTGTTCCACCCGACGAGTGACGACTTCGCCCGCACCCGCCGGGCGATGGACGGCGTCTTCACCGACGGCACGCGCATCCCGCTCGCGCGCGGCGACGTCGGCCAGGGGATCAACTCGATCTTGACGACGACCCACCGCCAGAACTTCCTCGTGCCGCCGCGCCCCCACCGGGCGCTGCCGCTGGTCGACCTGATCCGCTGACGCCTACACGGCGGTGCGGGCCTCGGCCGACACCAGGAACTCCTCCACGATCCGGGCGTACGCCTCGGGCTCCTCGAGGTGGGCGACGTGGGCGCTGTCCTCGAACACCACCATCCTCGCGTCGGGGATGCCGGCGACGATCGTCTCGGAGCAGTCCGGGGTGATCTCGTCGTAGCGCCCGCACGTGGCGAGCGTCGGCACGTCGATCCGGCCCAGGTCGGGGCGCCTGTCCCATGTGCGCAGGGTTCCGATGACGTCGAACTCGGTCGGGCCGTTCATCGTCGCGTAGACCTGGTTCCCCTCCATCTGGGTCGAGCTCCGCACGAGCGCGTCGGGCCACGGGTCGAGCCGGCACAGGTGGCGCCGGTAGAACTCCTGCTCGCCCGCGCGATAGTCGGGGTGGTCGTACTCCCCGCGCGCGCCGAGCTCTGTCAGCGCCGTCCGGTGCGGCTCGGGCAGGTCCTCGATCAGGCCGCGGGCGCCGGCGACGAACTCGGCGATGCTCGCCGACGTGCTGGCGAGGACGAGGCCGACGACGCCCTCGGGGCCGCGGGCCATGTAGTCGATTGCGAGCCATCCGCCCCACGACTGGCCGAGGAGGTGGCAGCGGTCGAGCCCGAGCGCGGCGCGCACCTGGTCGACCTCGGTCACAAACCGGTCGACGGTCCAGAGCGACGTGTCGTCGGGCGTGTCCGACCGGCCGCACCCGAGCTGGTCGTAGACGATCGCCGGTCGGTGCTCTGCGAGCCGTTCTGCCAGCGGCAGCATGTAGTCGTGCGCCGCGCCCGGCCCGCCGTGCAGGAGGAGCACCGGCAGCGCGTCGCCGTCTCCAAGGCGCCGATACCACACGTTGCCGCCCTCGACCTCGATCATGCCGTCGTCCGCCATCGCATCCCCTCCGGTCCGGTTTCGGCCGGGATCATGCCAGGGATCCCTCGGCCGGGGGAGCGGCCGGTGCATAGCCCAGAAGGGTGGTCAGCGCTCGGCCGCAGTTGACGATCTTCAACGTGCAGGTCTTTCTGCTCCGTCTTCTCAATTTGAGGTGGCAATGACCCCGTACGCTCCCACGCAGCGTGCGCGCTCTCCGCGCGCGGCACGCATCGTGTCCATCGCCGTCGCAGCCGCAGCCGTCCTCGCGGCGTCCGTCGTGCCCGCCGGCGCCGCCACGTACTCGATCACTCCGGGCGGCGCCTCGGTGGTCGTCACGGTCAGCACCGCGGGCGGCAGCTCGCGTGCGAACTTCAGCGGCACCGCCGGCCAGCGCGTCGCGGTCCGGGCCACCAACACGTCGATCCTGGCGGGCCAGATCAGGCTCCAGGACTCGTCCGGCACCATCCTTCGCACGTCGGGGCTCAACACCGGCGGCGCGTGGCTCGACATGGTCACGCTCCCGGCCGACGACACGTACTCGATCGTCGTCGACGCCAGCAGCACGCACACCGGCTCGACCACGGTGACTCTCTACAACGAGCCCGCCGACCCGACCGCGGCCCTCACCTCCGGCACACCGAGGATGCTCACGACCACGACGCCCGGCCAGAACGCCTCGTACACGTTCAACGGCACGGCCGGCTGGAACCTGAGCCTCGAGCTCTCGAACGTGTCGACGCCGATCCTGAACGTCATCGTCAAGAACCCGGACGGCACGACGCTCATGCCTGCCCTCGGGGTCGTCGGGAGCAAGTGGATCGAGCCGCTCGACCTGGCGCAGACCGGCACCTACACGATCAAGATCGACCCGCAGTCGTTCGCGAAGGGCAGCCAGACCCTGACCGCCTGGACCTTCCACGGCGACCAGACGGCGAACACCTCCGCCGACGGCTCGACCCACACGTTCAACCTTGCGACGCCCGGCCAGAACGGCTCGCTCTACGTCTCGGCGTCGAACGGCGACCGGCTGTCCTTCACGTTCACGGGCGTCGCCAACTCGCCCGGCAAGATGTGGATCAAGAACCCGGACGGAACGGTGCTCGTACCGACGCAGACGCTCTCGGGCGGCGGCGCCATGGTCGAGCCGATCGTCGTCGGCCAGACCGGCGACTACCACGTCTTCCTGAATCCCCAGACCGACACCACCGGCGCGGTGACGGTGCGCGCCTACACGGTGCCGTCGGACATCGTCCATGACGTCGCCGTGGACGGGACGCCCGACACCGTACCGTTCACGATCCCCGGCCAGAACGCGAAGATCCGGTTCTCCGGGAGCGCCGGTCAGGACGTCAGCTTCGATCTCGCCTCGAGCGTCGCGGACACCGACTTCCAGCTTCTGAAGCCGAACGGCAGCGAGCTGACGTCGGGCTCGTTCGACAGCTCGGGCGACTTCCTCGATCCGATCTCGCTGCCCACGGACGGGACATACAAGCTCGTGCTCGATCCGCAGAGCTTCTTCCTGGGCAACGTCACCGCCACGCTCTACGACGTCCCGGCCGACGCCACCGTCGCCGGAGCGATCGGCTCGACGACGGTGAACACGGTCTCGATCCCCGGGCAGAACGCGGCGATGACCTTCGCCGGCACGAACGGACAGCGGGTCAGCCTGACCGCATCGCTCGTGACGATCCCGAACAGCACCGTCTGGATCGAGCGTCCGAACGGCGCGACGCTCACCCAGTTCACCACCGGTACGAGCGGGCACTTCATGAGCCCGGTCACGCTGCCGCAGAACGGCACGTACATCGTCCACATCGACCCGCAGGGATCCGGCACCGGGCACATGTCGCTCGATCCGGAGGTCGTGCCGGGCGACCCCGTGTACCCGATCCTGGCGAACGGCGTCCTGGTCAGCGGGACGAACGGCGGTGCCGGCCAGAACGCGCTCTTCACGTTCACCGGCTCGACGAACCAGAAGATCAGCCTGGTCGTCTCGAACTCGACGATGGGCTCGGCCAACGTGTCGATCCTGAAGCCGGACGGCTCGACGCTCGTCTCGAACTTCTCGATCTCTTCGGGCGGCGGATACGTCGACACGACGACGCTCCCGGCGAACGGCACGTACACGATCAAGGCCGATCCCTCGGGCACGAACGTGGGCTCCGCGGACATGCGCCTCTACACGGTGCCCGCGGTGGTCACCGGCTCGATCACGCCGAACGGCGGCACGGCGAGCATCGCCACGACGGCCCCGGGCCAGACCGCGAAGCTCACCTTCACCGGGAACGCGGGCTGGGCTGCCGTGCTCAAGATGGCGGCCGGCTCGGCCTGCACCGCCACGGTGTCGATGACGGCGCCGAACGGCTCGACCAAGATCGCAGCGACGACGGTGGCGCCCAACGGGCAGGTCTTGACCTCGCTCGCGGCCAACGGCACCTACACGGTCACGATCGACCCGCAGGGCAGCTGCTTCGGCACGCATCAGTTCACGCTGACGCACTAGCGGATCTCGGTTGCGATGATGCGGGGGTGGCGCTTGCCGCCCCCGCATTCGTCGATCTCTCCCCCACGCTGGACGGCCACCTCGTCCGCATCGAGCCGCTCGCGGCTCGCCACGAGGAAGGCCTCCGGGATGCGGCCGCGGATCAGCGCACCTGGCGCTGGATGCCGATGAACCCCACGGCGGACGCCGCCTCGTTCCACGACTGGATGACCGACGCGCTCGATCGCGCGGCGGCCGGGCTCGACGCCCCCTTCTGCATCCTTCGCGCCGGCACGGACGAGCCGCTCGGGAGCACGCGCTACCTGGCGCTTCGGCCCGAGCACAAGAGCCTCGAGATCGGCTGGACGTGGCTCTCGCCGGCCGCCTGGGGCACGGGCGCGAACGCCGAGGCGAAGCTCCTGCTCCTCGAGCACGCGTTCGAGCGCCTGGGCTGCATGCGGGTCGAGTTCAAAACCGACGCTCTGAACGAGCGGTCGCGAGCGGCGCTGCTGGCGATCGGGGCGCAGTTCGAGGGCATCCACCGCCGGCACATGCTGGTGCGGGACGACGAGCTTCGCGATTCGGCCTGGTACAGCGTGATCGACGACGAGTGGCCCGCGACGAAGGCGGCGCTCGCCGCACGCGTGGCCGAGAAGGAGGCGGGATGAGCGAGCGGCAGCACCATTCCAGCGGCACCGAGTGGGAGGCGCGGATCGGCTATGCCCGCGCGATCCGGGTCGGCGACACGATCCACGTCTCGGGCACGCTCGGGGTCGGCCCCGACGGCCGCCCGCCCGACGGCGCCTACGCGCAGTCGGTTGCGGCGTTCGAGCGGATCGCAGGCGCGCTCGAGGCACTCGGCTCCTCGCTCGCCGACGTCGTCCGCACGCGCATGTTCGTGGTGGACGTCGAGCAAAACCAGTTCGACGTGGGCCGCGCACACAGCGAGTTCTTCTCGGCCGTCCGGCCCGCCTCGACGATGCTCGGCGTCGCCGGCTTCGTCAGCCCCGAGTTCCTGGTCGAGATCGAAGCCGAAGCGATCGCCTCAAGCTGACGCAACAACGGGGTCAGACCCCAATGTTGCACGCCGACTGAAAAACCGGTGCCAGGCACCGATTTTCACCCGGCGCTGGCCCCGGTGGTTCGGCTAAACTCCCGCCCGCCTTTGGGCGCGCGCCGCATTCGTCTAGGGGCCTAGGACGCCGCCCTCTCACGGCGGTAACACCGGTTCGAATCCGGTATGCGGTACCTCCCCGGAAACCCCTGTGAACGCAGGGGTTTCCGGTGCTTTGGAGCTCGCCGCCACGTGCCGTCCTATCATGGGCGTATGGAGCGCCGTCCCCCCAAACGGCCGTCGCGATGGCAGCGTCTGCTGGCCCGCCTTCGCATCCGGCCACTCCCGCAGGAGCCGGATCCGCCCGACGATCCGCACGACTACGCGATGGTGCCGTCCAGCTCGCCGCGCCCACCTCGGCCTGCCGGCGCCGAGGCGCTGCCGCTCCCAGAGGACGAGCCGCCGCCGGCCGATGCCGTCGGCCGCGAGGAGTAGGCGTGGCCGGCTACGCCGTCTCGGCGATCGACGACATGCCCGACGTCGCCACATTCACGGATCCCGGCGACCCGGCCTGGAAGCCGATTCAGCACTACCTCGGCCTGAGCGCCTTCGGCATCAATGCGTTCATCGCCAAGGCCGACGGCGACACCATCGCCCCGCCCCATGACGAGGCGGACTTCGGCCAGGAGGAGGTCTACCTCGTCATGTCCGGGCATGCCCGCCTCACCGTCGGAGGTGATGAGGTCGATGCGCCGGCCGGCACCGTCGTGGCAGTCCGCGACCCCGCGCTGACCCGGTCGGTTGTCGCAGTCGAGGCCGGAACGACCGTGCTCGCCGTGGGCTGCGCCCCGGGCTGCTTCCAGACGAGCTGGCGGCCCGTGCACTTCGAGGGGCTCGCCCGCCACCCGGCGATCGAGGAGTAGACCGCTACCTTCGGCCGGCCGCGGCGCGCAGGGCGGCCGGGTCGGGCGGGATGACGAGCCGCGCCCGCGTCGGCCGGTAGCCGTTCGCGCAGATCATCGCGTCCGCCGCGAGCTCGAGCGCCTCGGTGACCGTCGCGCTGCGAGTCGGCGATGCAGATGTCAGCGAGCGTCTCGAGGTCGTACCCGCCCGCCTCGAGCTCGGCGCTCGCGAGCTGGAGCGCCTCGGCCTCGTCGAGCGTCGGAAGGACGAGCGTCGTGTCGTCGCCGGACCGGAACGCCTCCGCGTAGGCCCGCAGCGGCCCGGCCCACGTCTCTCGCTCGGCCCAGTCGGCGGGGACGACGAAGACGAAGCCGCGCCGGTCGGGCACGGCGGTCGGCGCGATCGAACGGATCGGCCGGCGATCGCGCAGCGCCTCGATGCGAGCAGCGGCGACACGCCCCGCCCGCTCCCACGTGAACCGCTCGGCCTGCTCGCGCGCGTGCGCAGCCCGCAACGCCCGCTCGGACGGATCCGCAGCGGCACGGAGGGCTGAGACCAACGCCTCGGGGTCCGGCGCGAGCAGGAAGCCCTCGCCCGCCAGCTCGTACTCGGGCGGCAGCGACCCGTCGGGCAGCGGCACGCGCCGGGAGGGGACGCGCCAGCCGCACTCGGCCGGCACGAAGTCGTCGGTCGACCCGCCGTCGGTCACGATCACGGGCCGCCCGCACGCCAGCGCCTCGAGCGCCGGCAGGCAGAAGCCCTCGCCGCGGTACGGCTGCACGAGCACGTCGCAGGCCCGGTAGAGCGCCGGGATCTCGTCGAACGACAGGTCCTCGTCGAGCAGCACGAGCTCGGGCGAGCCGGCCACGGACTGGAACGCGCGGACGGCGTCGTCGGCCGTCTGGCCCTTGTAGAACGTGCGCGAGCCGAACGACTTCAGCACCAGGCACACGTCGTCGCCGCTCGTGAAGGCGCGGCCGTAGGCCTCGAGCAGGATGTCGATCCCCTTGCGGTAGGTCATCCCGCCGACGAAGAGGAGGACGGTCGACTTCTGCGTCGGAAGCGCGCGCGCCGGCCCCTCCGGCGTGAAGTGCGCCGGGTCGATGCCGTTCGGGACGACGTGGACGAGATCCGGCGCGACGCCCGACGCCACGAACGCCGCGCGGGCCGCCTCTGACGGCGCCCACACCTCGTCGACCCTCGTCCGCACCTCCTCGACCCAGCGCTTCGGCACCCGGCCGAACTCCCACGGCTGGTAGAGGACGAACGGCCCCGAGCTGGGCGGCTCGAAGCTCGGCGGCCAGTGCTGCGCGACCCCGACGGCGACGGTCGGGGACGACCCCATCTCCTGGATCGTCCGCTCGACCACGCCGCCTCCCCCCTCGATCGCACTCACGAGCGCGTCGTTCACGACGGCGAGCGAGTGGCCCGATCCGCCGTCGCCGCGCCAGACGCACGTCACCCCCCGAGAGCGCCGATGCCGCCAGCGCTCGATCGCCCCCTCCGTCAGCTCCGCCATCCGCCTCGCGATGGGCTCCGGCCCGAAGCGCTCGACGAGGCCCGTCCGGCCCGCCGCAGCCCTCGCCTCGACCTCGGCCCCGCCCCGGCGAACCTCGACCAGCGCGGCGGCGAGCGCCTCCCGGTCGGGGTGAAACCAGCGGTGGCCGCGGTAGAACGGGGTGTGGCTCTGCGCGCTCTCGGCCACGTCGACGACCTCGCCGTCGACGAGCCATGAGTTCGCGTCGTCCATGAACATCGTCGTGCCGCTCCAGCGGCTGCCGATCGTCGGGAGGCCCATCGCCATCGCCTCCATCCACGGCCGCCCCCAGCCCTCGCCACGGCTCGCGAGCACGAATGCATCGGCGCCCGCGTACAGCCTCGGCATGTCGGCCGTCGGCAGGAACCGCGTGTCGAGCAGGATCGGCGCCGTCGAGCGGCCGGCCAGGTACGCGTCGATGCGGCCGCGGATCTCGAACTCGGGCACGTGCAGGCCCAGGCACTTGAGGACGAGGCACACGTCGTCATCCGGCGAGAACGCGTCGCACCAGGCGTCGAGCAGCACGTCCCAGCCCTTGCGGTCGGTGAAGTCGAAGTTCGTGAGGAACGTGAAGCCGCGCGTGCCCTGCACCGCCAGCGGCTCGGTCTGCTCGCGGTCGAACAGGTCGAAGTCGATCGTCTCGGGGAGCACGTGCAACCGGTCGGCCGGCATCCCGCCGCGCTGGAAGGTCTCGAGGTTGAACTCGCACGGCACCCACACCTCGTCGACCTCGAGCAGGCGCGGCAGCCACGCCCGCGGCACGCTGTCGGTCTCGAACATCGTGCGGGCGACGTCGGGCCCCTCCGCGTGGAGCGGCTGGCCCGGCCCGGGGATGCGATGGTGGACGAGGACGAACTCACCCTCCGGCGTGCGGGCAAGCGCCCGTTCCACCGCCTGCTGATGCGCCGAGGGGAGCCGAACCCGGTCGTTCGTGAACCGGATGTCGCGCGCACCGGCCGGATGCCCGGCTCGGTCAAGCGCGATCAGGTAGGCCCGAGCCTCGTCGGCGTATCCGAACGGGTCGAACAGCGACCCCGTCCAGACGAGCGGCAGGGCCTCCCCGCTCACGCGGCCAGGCGACCCCAGCGCCGCTCCGCGAGCAGCCGCAGGTTGGCGACGCGACCGTCGTCGAAGTGGTCGAGCCCGACGAACGAGCCGTCACGGTTTCGGCGCGTGTAGACCGCGTCGACGGCACCGGCGAGCGCTGCCTCCCCCTCGCGCCCGCCCTCGGCGGCGACGACGAGGAGATCGGGGCAACCCGCCTCCTGGATCCCCGCCTGGCGCATGGCCTGCCCGAGGGCGCCGGCGATCTCGGCCGGCTGGCGGCCCGGTGCGTAGATGACGAGCGAGGCGTCATCGCCGTCGCCGAACGCCTCGGTGTAGGTGCGAAGGATCTCGGGGTGCGCGACCAGCTCATCCGCGAAGGCGAGCGCCGCGAACGACCGCACGCCGTCGAGCGTGACCTCGAGGCGCTCGGTACTCCGGGCTCCCCCACGGCGGAGTCGCGAACTTGCCGTCCCAGCGCGAGCGCAGGAGCTGCCACCCGGTCCGCACCTGCTCGTCGCGGCGGGCGAGGTCGGTGACCGACGCCGACTCGAGGTGCACGAGCAGGCTCTTGGGGCAGTAGACGACGCGCAGGCCGGCGTCCCATGCCCGCAGGCACAGGTCGACGTCCTCGACGTACATCTGGAACATCTCGTCGAAGCCTCCGAGCTGCTCGTAGACCTCGCGGCGAAGCAGCATGCTGGCACCCGGTCACGGCCGGGTAGTCCCTCTGCACGAGCGCGGGCGCGTACTCCGCCGGCTCGTGCCGGTGGATGTGGTACGGAAGCCCCTCGGCCTGAAGCGCGATGCCGGCGTGCTGCAGCCGCCCGTCGGGATAGAGCAGGCGGCTCCCGACGATCCCGACCGACTGGTCCTGGGCGACCTCGATGAGGGCCTCGAGCCAGCCGTTCCCGGGGATCGTGTCGTTGTTCAGGAGGACGACGTTGGCGCCCCGCGCGAGGGACGCGCCCAGGTTGCACGCCTTCCCGAAGCCCAGGTTCTCGCCGGGGAAGACCGCGCGCAGGATGCCGGCGGCGCGGGCGCGGCGCAGGAACGCCGCGGTCTCGTCGGTCGAGCCGTTGTCGACGACCACGACCTCGTAGAGATGCGAGGGCGTCGAGGCGTCGAGCGCGGCGAGGCACTGGCGGGTGAGGTCGACGCGGTTGAAGACGGGGATCACGATCGTCGCGGCGGGGGTGTCGCTGGGAAGGGCGGCGTAGCGCTCGCGCGCCTCGTCGACGCGACCCTGGTCGAGGGCGGCATGGGCGAGGCCCGTCTCGCCGCTCACGTTCCCCGGGTCGAGCTCGACCAGGCGCTCGAAGAGTGCCTCAGCCTCGACGGTCTTCCCGAGTGCGAGACGCACCGTGCCCGCCGCGGCGAGCAGCGCCGTGTCGTCGGACGCGAGGTCAAGCGCCCGCTCGAGGGCGGCGTTGGCCGGCTCGAGCGCGCCCGACGCGATCGCCTGCTCGGCGATCCGGCAGACGGCCGCCGCCACCTCGGCCGGGGACGGCGCTCCGGCGTCGACCAGCGCAGAGAGGGCTGTGGGATCGGTGACGCGCTCGGCCGCCGAGGGCCGCGTCATCGCGGCGAGCACGTGCAGGAGCTCGGGATGGTGCGCGAAGACCGGCGTGAGAGCGACGCCCATCGCGTAGGCGTCGCAGAAGCCCTCCGGCGCGCGGCCGGCGTCCCCGAGTCCGGCGGGCGTGACGTAGGGATGCTCCGCCGAGATCGCCCAGCCGAAGTCGATCAGGACCGGGCGGCCGTCGCGAACGAGGATGTTGTCGGTGCGGATATCGCGGTGCGTGATGCCCCGGGCGCCGAGCTCGCCGAGGATCTCGAGGCACTCGAGCAGGAACGCCCTGGCGCCCTCCGGCGACGTCTCGGCGACGAAGCGCTCGAGATCCGACAGCGGGTAGCCGTCGACGCGCTCCATCTCGCACACGCTGGTGGCGCCTTCGCGCAGCGAGGAGATCGGCTTCGGGAAGTGGTCCGAGTCGAGCAGCGAGAGCAGCGCGTGCTCGCGCTCGGCGAGCTCGAACGTGGTCTGCTTGCGCACGATCGGGCGGCCGTCCTTCTCGACGAACGCGACCCGGCTCACGAACGGACGCCCGTCCACGACGTCGAGGATGCGGCTCGAGACGACGCTGGCCGGCGGGTCGAGGTACGGCAGCTTGGGCAGCACCGACCCGTCGCGCGGCTTCGAGATCTCGACGCCCTCCTCGGCGAAGATGCGGCACGCCTCGCGGAAGTCGCCGATCCTCGCGAGGTCGGTGTCGACCCCGGCGGCCGCGGCCAGGTCGACCAGGCGGCGGGCGTAGTCGGGCGTCATCACGCCCTTGTGCGCCACCACGTGGTAGAGCAGCGACACGAAGTAGTCGCGGGGCGGGAGGACGTGGAACATCTTGTGCGGCACGCGCCGGCTCAGGAGGCGATGGCACCAGTCCTCGGGCATGTAGCCGTCGTCGGTCGAGCGGACGTCGACCAGGATGTAGCTCTGCTCTCCGGCCGGGCCGAGCACCGGCACCTTGCGCTGGACGCGGAAGTCCTCGGCGTGGGTGCGCTCGCCGCGCCAGAGCTGGTCGACCCGCTCGACGTGGAGCGGATGGACGAGCAGGTCGAGGTCGGAGTGCGGGCCGACGGCGACGCTCTCGGGGAGCGCCTCCCAGTTCCGCAGGACGACGTAGACGATGTTCTCCTCGTCGAGCTGCCGGAACAGATCCTCGATCGGGCGGAACGTGTGCGAGCGAAGCTTCGTGTGCGCCTCCGACATCGTCTTCGAGAAGGCGAGGAAGTCGGCGATCGGCATCTCGACGCGCAGGTCGCGATAGTGGAAGTGGACGAAGGCGTCCTCGACCCAGAACTCGGCGTCGGCGCCATGCGTCTCGCGAAGCGTCTTGTAGAGGTTCTCGCACAGCTCGGCGTTGGCCGTCGTCGGGTGCACGATCTCGCTCGTGTCCATGAGGAAGCGCGCCAGCTCGAGGTGCGGGTGCGAGCGCGGCGACCCGTGGGCGCGCCACTTGGCGATGCCCGTCTCGAAGGCGTCGACGAGCTGGAGCCAGTTGTCCGCCGAGAGCTCCAGGCGGAGGTTTCGCCAGTGCAGGTGAAAGGTCTCGCAGCACTCGATGACGAAGCGCCTGTCGAAGATCGTCTTCTCGGACAGCTCGCCTTCGGAGAGCGGCAGGATCACCTTGCCCATGGCTTACGTCCTCCTCGGGGGGAGTGGCGCCGCCAGGCAGCTGACGACACGGGGGACAGCATCGCCGGGGTAGTCGGCCTCGGCGGCCCCGTCTTGAGCAGCTAGGAGCGGGTTACTGGCTGGCCCGCTGGCCGCCCTCGATGAGGCGAGCGACCACGACCGCGAACACCGCGGCCAGAGCGAGCAGGCCCATCTCGACGAGGAGCGCCGAGCGGGCCGAGGCGGAGCCGATGATCCAGTAGTAGAGGGTCGAGCTCGACGACGCCACGAGGACAGCCGATCCGCCGACGAGCGCCAGGATCCGGGCGAGCCGGACGGCGGGCTCGGCGTCGAGCGACCCGATCGCGAAGGCGGCTGCGATCACGCATCCGAGGAACGCGCCGTACGCGGTTGCGCCGGAGAGCTGGGCGAGCACATGCAGCATGGTGACCCCCACGCCGCGGAATCTACCTCTTAACAGCCCGGATCGGGGCGCCGGGTGCAAAAGACCACCCACGCCGGCACCGGCACACCCCGCGCGGGTGGGTCAGTTTCCGGCCGCCTTCTTGCCGGTCTTGCCGTCGGCCTGGGCCCGGGTGTAGCCCTCGCTGTACCCGGCCGTGTGGCCGCGCTGGTAGCCGACCTTCTGGCCGCGCGCGAAGCCCTTCTTGTAGCCGTGCTGATAGCCCTTGTGCTCGCCGGACGAGAAGCCCTTGCGCTGGCCGGCTGCCTTGCCCGAGTGGCGGCCCTGCTCGAGCCCCGCCGTCAGGCCGCGCTGGTATGCGGCCTGCTGGAGCGTGGCGACCCGGTCGGACGTGTACCCGCCGGTCGCGCCGAGCGACCATGCGGCGACGCCGACGGCGGTCGCGACGGCCGCGGTGAGGCCGAACGCGAGCAGCAGTCCGGCCACGCTGAGGCGCGGCAATGTTGCAGGGATGCGAATAGACCCAAACACGGCAAGAGCAACGCTTATCCGTTGCACTCGATAATCCTTCAAGTGGATGCAATTTGCAAGCGAAATCGCCGCGGTTTGCAGGGGCTTACGCGGAGAGGCGCGCGAGGGCGGCGTCGATGCGCGCCAGCGACTCGTCGCGGCCGAGGAGCTCAAGGCTCTCGTAGAGGCCCGGCGCGACCGTCTTTCCGGTCAGCGCGACCCGGACGGGCGTGTAGAGCACCCTCGGCTTCACGCCCTCCTTCTCGCACGCGGCGGCCAGCGCCGCGTGGATCGCGTCGGCCTCCCAGGCGGCGACGCCGGAAAGCGCCTCGCGGGCCGCGGTCAGCGAACGCGGGCGCGGCCGCATCGCCCTCGACCCGCGCCCACGCGTCCGGGTCGACCTCGACCGGGCCGAACAGGAATCCGGCGAACCCCTCGAACTGGCCGAGCGTGCGGAGCTTCTCCTGGACGATGGGCGCCACCTCGGCGACCCGCTCCGGCTGCTTCGCGAGTGCCGAGCCGGCGCCCTCGAGGTAGCGCTGGAGCGAGGCGGCGAACTCGGCGGCCGGGAGGGCGCGCAGGTGCTCGCCGTTCAGCCACTCGAGCTTCTCGGGATCGAACACGCCGGGGCTCGAGTTCACCCGCTCGAGCGTGAATCGCTCGACCAGCTCGGGGACGGTCATCATCGTCGTGTGGTCGTCGAAGCTCCAGCCGACGAGCGCCAGGTAGTTGACGAGCGCCTGCGACAGGACTGCCGCGGTCGCGGAACTCCTCGACCGAGACGGCGCCGTGGCGCTTCGAGAGCTTCTTCTTGTCGGTGCCGAGCACCATGGGCAGGTGCGCGTACGTCGGCGGCTCGGCCTCGAGCGCGGCGTAGACGGCGAGCTGGCGCGGCGTCGACGGCAGCAGGTCCTCGCCGCGGATCACGTGCGTGATGCCCATGCGGATGTCGTCGAACGGGTTGGCGAAGAGGTACGTGGGCGTCCCGTCGGAGCGGAAGATGACGTGGTCGCCCAGGAGCGCGTTGTCCCACTCGACGTGGCCGCGCACGACGTCGTCGATGCGCGGTCGTGCCCGTCGGCGGGCATCGCCAGGCGGATGACGTGCGGCAGGCCGACCGCCTCGCGCGCCGCCCGCTCCTCGGCCGTCAGGCTCGCGGCAGCGGCCCGAGTAGATGAGCGGGCAGCCCGGCGGCCTGGCGCCGCTCGCGCTCGGCCTGTGAGCTCCTCGGCGGTGCAGTAGCACGGGTAGGCGGCCCCGCTCTCGACCAGGTCGGCAGCCGCGGCCGCGTAGAGGTCGAGCCGCTGCGTCTGGCGGTGCGGCCCGTCGTCCCAGTCGATCCCGAGCCAGCGGAGCACATCCTCGGCCTGGGCGATCGCCTCCTCGGTCGACCGTGCCCGGTCGGTGTCCTCGAACCGCAGGACGACGCGGCCGCCCGTATGGCGCGCGTAGAGCCAGTTGAAGAGCATCGTGCGCGCGTTCCCGACGTGGAACCAGCCCGGTCGGGCTGGGCGGCATGCGGACGACGGGAGCGGACACGGCGGCCCAGTCTAGTCCGCGACGGCGGTGGGGCCTCAGCCGTCCCGATACCATCGGGCGATGGACTTCGGAGCGCACCTCGGCACGGCGGGCGGGGCCGACAAGGCCGCGATCCGCGCGGGCGAGATCGGAGCCACCGCCCTCCAGATCTTCACGCAGAGCCCGCGGATGTGGCGGCATCCCGACGTCGACCCGGACGCCGCCGAGGCCTTCCGCGCCGCTCGCGTCGAGAACGGGATCGCGACCGTCACCTGCCACGCCACCTACCTGATCAACCTCGGCGCGACCGACGACGCCGTCTATTCCAAGAGCGTCGAGGCGCTCTCGAAGACGATGCTGGCCGCGCAGGCATACGCGGCCGACGGCGTCGTGTTCCACCTCGGGAGCCACCTCGGCCGCGGCCTCGACGCCGCCCTCCACCAGGTGATCCCCGCGATGCAGGTCGCGCTCGGTGCGGGCAGCAAGCGGTCGAAGACCCGCCTCGTGATCGAGAACTCGGCGGGCGCCGGCAACACCATGGGCCTCACGATCGACGACATCGCCCGCGTGATCGACGAGCTCGGCCGGCCGAAGCGGGTCGGCGTCTGCCTCGACACCTGCCACCTGTGGGCGACGGGCGTCGACGTGCGCGACCCGGCCCGGGTTGATGACCTCGTGAGCGAGCTCGACGAGCGGATCGGGCTCGAGCGCCTGCTGTGCCTGCACGTGAACGACGCCGCGCTCCCTCTCGGGGCCCGCCGCGACCGCCACGCCGATCCCGGCGACGGCCTGATCGGCCGAAAGCTCGGCGTGATCCTCGGGCACCCGCGCCTCCAGGATGTCGCCGCGATCACCGAGTCGCCAGGGCCGGGCGGCAAGGGGCCCGACAAGACGACGATCGCTGCGCTCCGCCGCCTGCACAAGGCGGGCGTGCGCAGATACGTCAGTGCTTGAGATCGGCGCATCCCGCCCTCTTCGCGAGGACGAGCTGACCTTCCGCTACACCCGAAGCGGCGGGCCCGGCGGCCAGCACGTGAACACGAGCTCGACCCGGGTCGAGCTGCTCTTCGACGTCGCCGGAAGCACGGCGCTCAGCGAGCCGGAGCGCTCGCTCGCCAAACGGCGGCTGCGAACGCGGCTCGACTCGGAGGGCCGCCTGCGCGTGGTCGCCCAGGATGAGCGCAGCCGCGCGCGGAACCGCGCGATCGCGATCGACCGGTTCGTCGCGCTCATGCGCGAGGCGCTGCGGCCGCCGCCTCCCCCGCGCCGCCCGACACAGCCCACCCGGGCAGCCAGGGAGGAACGGCTCGACGAGAAGCGCCAGCGGGGCACGCGGAAGCGGATGCGCAGGCCGCCGCCCGCGTCGGAGGACTAGCCCCGTCGTTCGGCGATGACGCGGAAGCTGCGGTGGTCGCCCGGGAGCTCGTGGAACTCGGGGTTCACGCACCCCATCGGGTCCTCGCGGTTCTCGTACGCCCGCTCGACCTCGACCGGGCACACCGCCAGAGGCTCGCGCACCGCACGCACGCCGCCGAAGCCGTTCCGCCGGCGGCTCGACCGGCGCAGGATGTCGAGGTCGATGTCGGCGGCGAAGATCTCCTGCGTGCAGCCGACGTACGTGCGCCCGAACGCCTCGTAGGCGTAGAGGAACGGGCACGACTGCTCGAGGCACCGCGACGGGTGGACGACCTTCTGGCAGACGACGCCGCAGCGACGGCATTCAACCTGCTCGGTGCGATCGACCACCGGAAGCGGTTGGCGGATGCGAGCCATGCTCAAAGTTTACCCGGCGTCGCCGCGGCCATGATCCTGTCGACGGCCTCGAGCACCTCGGCCGGGCTCGTCGCCACCGAGTCGGCGAGGCTGTGGTCGCCCGTGTCGACGCGGAAGTACGTGACGAGGCATGTGCGCATGCCGAGGGCGGCCGGGCCCTGCACGTCCTCGCGCACCCGGTCGCCGACGAAGAGCACGTCCTCCGGCTGCACGCCCAGGGCGTCGAGCACCGCGCGGTAGATCTCCGGAGCGGGCTTTCGCAGTCCGAGCTGCGACGAGAGCACGACCACGTCGACGTGCTCGGCGACGCCGTCGGCCGCAAGGTCGTCCAGCCAGCAGGTCGGGCGGATCCGGCGTGTTCGAGACGATGCCGACCTTGAGACCGCGGGCTCGCGAACGGCTTCGAGGAGCGAGATCGCCTCAGGATGCAGATGGCGCGCCGACGCCCAGCCGCGGTCGCCCGCATCGATCGCCGCCCGCACCAGCTCCGGGACCCCGCGACGGGCCGCACGCGGCGCAGCGCCTCCGTCACGACCTCGACGTAGTCGAGCTCGGCGTGGTCCTCGGGGTCGTCGTAGAACGTCGGCAAGCCGCTGCCGCAGCTCGTCGCGCACCCTGTCGGCTGCCTCGAGCGGGAGCGTCGCCTCCGCCAAAGTCAGTCGCGCAAGCACTCGAGCCAGACGTCCTCGTCGAAGTCGAACCGCAGGAGCGTGTCACCGAAGTCGAAGATGACCGCCTCGAGCATCGGCGCTACTCGGACGTCGGGTGGTCCTCGAACAGGAAGCGAACCGTGAGCCGCTTCGCCGCCTCGGCCTCGTCGAGCCGCCGCACCGGGCGCGTGTGCGGCGCGTCCTTCAGCTGCTGGGGGTCGGCCGCCGCCTCGCGGGCGATCGCGATCATCGCGTCGCAGAACGCGTCGAGGGTCTCGAGCGCCTCGGTCTCGGTCGGCTCGATCATGAGCGCCTCCGAGACGATGAGCGGGAAGTAGATCGTCGGCGGGTGGAAGCCGTGGTCCATGAGCCGCTTGGCGACGTCGAGCGCCGTCACTCCGTGCTCGCGCCGGAGCGTCCGCGCCGAGACGACGAACTCGTGCATGCAGAGGCGGTCGACGGGCAGGTCGTAGACGTCGCGCAGCCGCGAGAGCACGTAGTTGGCGTTGAGCACGGCGACTTCCGACATGTGCCGGAGCGCCGGGCCCCACATCCGCATGAACGCGTAGGAGCGGACGAACACCCCGAACGGCCCCGCGAACCCGCGCACCTTGCCGATCGTCTTCGGCTCGTCCCAGTCGTAGGCGAACCCGTCCTCGGTGCGGGCGATGCGCGGCACGGGCAGGAACGGCGTCAGCATCTCGCGCACCGCCACCGGGCCGCCGCCCGGGCCGCCGCCGCCGTGCGGCTGCGAGAACGTCTTGTGCAGGTTGAAGTGGACGACGTCGAAGCCCATGTCGCCGGGGCGCGAGATGCCGCACACCGCGTTCAGGTTGGCGCCGTCGTAGTAGAGGAGCGCGCCGGCGTCGTGGAAGATGCCGGCGATCTCGGTGATCCGCTCCTCGAAGAGGCCGAGCGTCGACGGGTTGGTGAGCATCAGCCCTGCGGTCTGCGGCCCCACCTTGCCGCGGAGGTCGTCGACGTCGATGTTGCCGCGCGGGTCGGTCTTGACGCCCACGAGCGTGTAGCCGGCCATGGCAACGCTGGCCGGGTTCGTGCCATGCGCCGTGTCGGGGACGACGATCTCGCTGCGCTCCTCGCCGCGGTCGTCGAAGTACGCGCGCATCAGGGTGAGGCCGGTGAGCTCGCCCTGCGACCCGGCGGCCGGCTGGAGCGTCACGGCGTCGAGCCCCACCACCTCGGCCAGCATCCGCTCGAGCCGCCACATCAGCTCGAGCGCGCCCTGGGCGCCCTCGGCGTCCTGATGGGGGTGCAGGTCGCGGAACCCGCCGAGCGCCGCGGCGCGCTCGTTCACGCGCGGGTTGTACTTCATCGTGCACGAGCCGAGCGGATAGAAGCCCGTGTCGATCCCGAATGTCCGGGTCGAGAGCTCGGTGAAGTGGCGCACGAGGTCCGGCTCTGCGATCTCGGGCAGCCGCGGCGGCTTGGCCCGCCGCAGCTCGGCAGGAACGTCGGCGGGCTCCACGCCCGTCTCGGGCACGCGCCCGGCCCGCCGGCCCGGCCGCGAGCGCTCGTAGACGAGCTTCACGCTGCCAGCACCTCCGCGAGCCGCGCGATGTCGGCGCGCGTGCGCTTCTCGGTCACGGCGACGAGGAGGAGGTTCTCCATCCCCGGGTAGTCGCGACCCAGCGGATAGCCGGGGTGGACGCCCTGGGCGCGCGCCGCCTTGACGACGGCCTCGGCCGGCCGGCCCAGGTCGAGCGCGAACTCCTTGAACGTCGGCCGGTCGAACGCCTGCGGCAGGCCGACGACCCGCTTTGCCTCCGCCGCGAGCGACAGGCAGGCCCGCCCGATGTCGCCCAGGCCCTCCGGGCCGAGCCAGCACAGGTAGGCCAGCCCCGCCAGCGCCAGAGAGCGTCTGGTTGGTCGTGATGTTCGAGGTGGCCTTCTCGCGCCGGATGTGCTGCTCGCGCGTCTGGAGCGTGAGCACGTACCCGCGCTTGCCCGCGAGGTCGTGCGTCTCCCCGACGATCCGGCCGGGCAGCCGGCGGATGTGCTCGTTCCTGGCGGCCATGAACCCGTAGTGCGGCCCGCCGTAGCTCATGTGGTTCCCGGCCGACTGGCCCTCGCCGATCGCGAGCGCGCAGCCGTAGTTGCCCGGCGCCTCGAGCACCCCGAGCGACAGCAGGTCGACGTGGGCGACAGGCAGCGCGCCGGCCTCGGACGCGGCGGCGGCGATGTCGGGGGCCGGCTCGAGGCAGCCGAAGAAGTTGGGCTGCTGGAAGATCACGCACGCCGCGTCCTCGGCGGCGGCCCGGATGGCGTCGGGATCGGTCGTCCCGCCGTCGTGCGGCACCTCGACGACCTCCATCCCGAACCCGGGGGCGAAGGTGCGCACGACGTGCCGCACCTGGGGGTTGAGCGTCTCGGCGACGACGACCTTCGTCCGGCGGGTCGCGGCCCGCGCGACGTAGCAGGCGTCCGCCGCGACCGTCAGGCCGTCGTAGCCGGAGGCGTTCGAGACGTCCATCCCGGTCAGCTCGCAGATGGCGGTCTGGTACTCGAAGATCGCCTGAAGCGTCCCCTGGCTCATCTCGGGCTGGTAGGGCGTGTAGGCCGTCAGGAGCTCGCCGCGCTGCATCACGGCGTCGCAGATCGCCGGGACGTAGTGGTCGTAGATGCCGGCCCCGAGGAACTGGATCTCGCGGCCCGCGTCGACGTTCCGCGACGCGAGCTCGGCCAGGTGGGCCATCAGCTCGGCCTCGGTGAGCGCCGGCTCGAGGTCGAGCTCACGACCCAGCCGGACCGCCTCGGGGATCTCGTGGAAGAGCTCCTCGATCGATCCGACGCCGACGGCGGCAAGCATCGCGTCGCGGTCGGCGTCGGTGAGCGCGGTGAACGTCACAGGGCCTCGACGAGCTCGCGATAGGCGGCCGCGTCCATCAGCGAATCGAGCTCCGAGGGATCCGACATCCGCACCTTGATCAGCCAGCCCTCGCCGTAGGGATCGTCGTTGACCGTGCTCTCGTTCCCGTCGAGCGCGCCGTTCACCTCGACGACCTCGCCGGAGAGCGGCGCGACCAGCCCCGACACGGCCTTCGTGGACTCGAGCTCGCCGTAGTCGCTGTCCTTCGTGACGTCGGCGCCGACCTCGGGCGGGCTGTAGAAGACGACCTCGCCCAGCGTGTCCTGCGCGTACCACGTGATGCCGAACGTGGCCGTATCGCCGTCGACCCGCACCCAGTCGTGCGCCTCGTGGTAGTGCAGCTCGGCGGGGTAGTCCTCGTCGCTCATGTGACCTTCTCCTTCACATACAGGGGCTTGGCCGCAACGCGGGCGGCAACGGGCCGCCCGCGCACGTCGATCTCGATCTCCGTGCCTTCCGCGGCGAGGTCGGCGGGGACGTATCCCATCCCGATCCCGACCTCGAGCGTCGGCGACATCGTCCCGCTCGTCACCTCGCCGGCGGGCCGGATGCCCATCCCCTGGCGCGGGATCCCGCGGCCGGACATCCGAAACGCGACGAGCCGGTCGTGGCCGCCCTGCTCGCGCTGGGCTCGGAGCGCCGGCGCGCCGACGAACTCCTTGCGGTCGAGCGCGCACACCCAGCCGAGGCCCGACTCGAGCGCCGTGCGGCTCTGCGAGAGGTCGTTGCCGTAGAGCGGGTAGCAGACCTCGAGGCGAAGCGTGTCGCGCGCGCCGAGCCCGGCCGGGGTCGCCCCGGCGGCGACGAGCTTGTCCCAGAGCGCTCCGGCCTTGTCGGGGGCCACCATGATCTCGACGCCCGGCTCACCCGTGTAGCCCGTGCGGGCGACGATGCCGAGGACGCCGCACACCTCGGCGCGGGTGAACTCGAACGGCGCGAGCGGCGGCAGCTCCACCAGGTCGAGAGCCGCCGGCCCCTGGAGCGCGAGCATCGCCATGTCGGCCGAGCGATCGTCGAGGACCGCCCCGTCGCGGGCCCGGCCGACCAGCCAGTCGCGGTCGTCGTCGACGCGGGCCGCGTTGACGACGAGCAGCAGATGGTCGTGGTCGAGCCGGTAGGCGATCAGGTCGTCGATCGGGCAGCCGTGCTCGTCGAGGAGGAGCGTGTACTGCGCCTGGCCCATGTCGATGCGGCTCAGGTCGTTCGAGAGCATCGTCTGGAGGAACTCCAGCGCGGCGGGGCCGCGCACCTCGAGCTGGCCCATGTGGCTCACGTCGAAGATGCCCGCGTGCTCACGGACGGCACGGTGCTCGGGGATGACGCCCTCGTACTGCACCGGCATCTCCCAGCCGGCAAACGGAACCATCCGCGCCCCGGCTGCCAGGTGCCGATCGTGGAGCGGTGTACGGCGGAGGGCCTCGGACGCGTGCATCCGGAGGCGCAGTCTATACACGCCTTCCCCGGATCGAGCGCGTTCCGTTACAGACGGCGCGTGAAGCGCAGCGGCGCCTCGCCTGGCATCTCGGATCGCGACGGCCGCGCTACCCCAGGTGGATCGCCCGCCGTCCCTGACGGAACGCGGCGATGCCGAGCAGCGCGACGAGCACGATACCGACGACGTACTCGAGCAAACCGACCCCGTCGTGCGTCACCAGGGCCCGGCCGAGTGCGAACGCGGCGGTGGCCAGCAGGAGTCCGACGATGAGCGGGCGCAGCCTCATGGCTGCGAGATCCTACTCCTCGCGCAGGAACGACGGGATCTCGAGCGGGTCGGCCGCCGGCACGCTGAACTCGCCGGTGTCCTCCTGGTCTGCCTGCTTCTGGCGACGCAGGAACCCGCCCTCGCGCTGCTTCTCGCCCGACGCGAACACCGCGACCGGCCGCTCGCTCGAGCGGCGGTCGAACCCGGTGGCGATGACGGTGACGCGCACCTGGTCGCCGAGGCTCTCATCGATCACCGCACCGAAGATGATGTTGGCGTCGGCATCGGATGCCGAGCCGACGATCTCGGCGGCCTCGTTCACCTCGAAGAGCCCGAGGTCGGCCCCGCCGGTGATGTTGAGCAGGATGCCGGTCGCGCCCTCGACGGACGCCTCGAGGAGCGGCGAGGAGATCGCGGCCTTGGCGGCCTCGGCCGCACGGTTCTCGCCGCCGGCCACGCCGATGCCCATGAGCGCCGACCCCGCCTGGCGCATGATCGTGCGCACGTCGGCGAAGTCGAGGTTGATCAGCCCGGGCACGGTGATGAGGTCGGTGATGCCCTGGACGCCCTGGCGGAGGACGTCGTCGGCGATGCGGAAGGCGTCGACGATCGACGTGCGCTTCTCGACGACCTGGAGCAGCCGGTCGTTCGGGATGATGATCAGCGTGTCGACCTTCTCGCGCAGCTGCTTGATGCCGCCGTCGGCCTGGTCGGAGCGCTTGCGGCCCTCGAACCCGAACGGCCGCGTGACGACGCCCACGGTGAGGGCGCCGAGCTCGCGCGAGATCTCGGCGATGACCGGCGCGGCGCCGGTGCCCGTGCCCCCGCCCTTGCCGGCGGTGACGAACACCATGTCGGCGCCCTTCAGCGCCTCCTTCAGCTCATCGCGGCTCTCGGTCGCGGCCTCCTGGCCGATCGACGGGTCGGCGCCGGCTCCGAGGCCTCTGGTGATCTTCGAGCCGATGTGGATCTTCACGTCGGCGTCGCACATGAGCAGCGCCTGCGCGTCGGTGTTGACGGCGATGAACTCGACGCCCTTGAGGCCGGCGTCGACCATCCTGTTGACGGCATTCGTGCCGCCGCCGCCGACTCCGACGACCTTGATCACTGCCAGGTAGTTCCCGCTCTGATCCCTCATATCGAGCTCCGCTCCTCGGGCTCACCCTCTACTTGAGGGTTGGATATCACGTTCCTGCGCCAGACCGGAATCGGGCACGCGTGGCCCTCTCAGCCGAAAAGACGCGATCCGAGAGTACCCGCCTCCACCCTCTCTGTCAAGCGGAGCGTGAGAAGGGAGCACTCTTACTCTCATGTCGAGGTTGAGTGTTTGTAGCCCAGCGCCGGCCGGCCCGGCACCGAGACGTCGACGTATCCGAGCGCGGCGCGCGTCGCCGACTGCATCGAGCGCAGCACCCGGACGGCCACGCGGAGCTTGAGATCGATGTCGGTGCTCGAGCCGAGGCGAACCTGCATCCCGCGGCCGATGACCGCGACCAGGCCGGCATCGCCGAGCTCGAGCTTGTGGATGTGCCCGACGCGGTGGACGAACGCGTGCGGCACGGCGCGGAGCACCCCGAGCGCCGCGACGATCGTCCCTGCCGGAACGTGCTGGCCCGGCGTCAGCGCGAGGCCGTGCGCGACGCGGATCACCGGCAGCGTCGAGTCCTTCGCCACGTCCTGCGACAGCACCCGCCCGTCGCTCGACACGAGGTACGCCGCCTTGCCCGACCGCACCGCCGCGGCGGGCCGGTAGGTCGTGATCCGGATCGAGAGCGTGTGCGGGAACGAACCGGTCGACCGACGCCGTGCGCACGTACGGCAGCTTCTCGACCGCCCGGGCGACCGCGCTCGCGTCGACCTGGAGAAGGCTCTTCCGCCCGATCGCGCCGACCGCCGCCTGCCGTACCTCGGCGCTCACCAGCGAGCCGCCGCCGGACACCGACACGCCCGACACCGCGAAGGCGCTCGAGTTCGCCAGCACCCAGTACCCGATGGGTGCGATCACGGCCGCCACGGCGAGGCAGAGGAGCACCAGCCGGCGTCTCCCCTCCGCCTTCTTCAGTGCTCGCCGGCGCAGGAGCAGCGCCCGGTCCACATTGGCAGCAAATGCCATGCGGGGGACTTCGGCGGCTGCCGCGCCGATCCTGCCCTCAGCGGGCAGGCAGGCCGGGCACGGCAAACGGGGTGGGCGTGCCGCAGTACGCATTGTGCGACGCCACCGTTATCTGGTGCTCGAGGAAGCGCACGACGTCGGCGTGCTCCGGCTGGTCGCGGAGCGCGTCGGCGGCCGCCAGGAGCTCCGCCTCCCAGGCCAGCCACGTCGTCCGCTGCGCGTCGTCGGTCATGCCCGAATCCTAGAGATCGAGCCCGATCGGCCCGAGCATCTGCACCTCGTGCTCCAGGTCCACCCCGCGCTCGCGGGCCCGGCGGCGGGCCTCCCGCATGAGCGCGATCACGTCGGCCGACCGCGCTCCGTCGTGGTTCTCGATGAAGTTGGCGTGCACCGGGGAGATGCGGGCGCCGCCCACGGCGTACCCCTTGAGACCGCACTCCTCGAGCAGGCGGCCGGCCGTGCGCTCGGGGTCCGGGTTCTTCCACACCGATCCGAACGTGCGCACCTTGGCGGGCTGCGCATCCCGGCGCCGCCGCTGCATGTCGGCCACCGTCGCGCGGATCCGGTCGGGGTCGTCGGGCCGTAGCTCGAGCACGACCTCGGCCACGACCTCGCCCGCCGCGACCTCGGATCGCCGGTAGCGCATCCCGAGATCGTCGGGCCCGCCGCGGCGCTCACCGGCCGCTCCGATCACGAGCGCCTCGGCGAGCACGTCGCGGATCTCGCTGCCGTATGCGCCGGCGTTCATGCGCACCGCGCCGCCGGCGGTGCCGGGGATCGCACACCCGAACTCGATCCCCGAGAGCCCCCACCCGGTCGCGCGCTTGACGATCGCCGCGAGCGAGGCGCCTCCGCCGCATGTGACCCGATCGCCGTCGCGCTCGATGCGGGCCAGGTCGCCCGCCAGCCGGATGACGACGCCGTCGTAGCCGGCATCGGCAACGAGCAGGTTCGACCCCAGGCCGATGACCGCGGTCTCGAGGCCGTCGTCGGCCGCCCAGGCCAGGACGTCGCCAAGCTCGGCAACGGTGGTCGGCCGGGCGAACCAGCGCGCCGGGCCGCCGGTCCCGACCGTGGTCAGGCGCGCCGTCGGGTAGTCCGCCTCGACGATCGCCGGCGGCTTCATCCGGTCACCCGAGCAGCAGGTCGCCCACCCGCCGGACGTCGCCTGCGCCGACGGTCAGCACCATGTCTCCCGCGCGCATGCGCGCGCGGAGGTAGTCGGCAGCCTCCTCGAGGGTGGGCTCGTACGCGAGCGGCATGCCCGGCCGCCGCTCGGCCAGGGCGTCGACGACGAGCTTCGCGGTCACGCCCTCGACGGGCTGCTCGCGGGCCGCGTAGATCTCGGTCACGACGGCCTCGTCCGCTCCGGCCAGCGCCTCGCCGAACCGGCCGGCCAGCGCCGCGGTGCGCGAGTAGAGGTGCGGCTGGAAGCAGACGAGGACCCGGGCCGGCGACTGGGCGCGCGCCGCGTCGATCGCCGCGGCGACCTCGGTCGGATGATGGGCGTAGTCATCGACGATCTCGGCGCCCGCGACCGAGCCGCGTCGCTCGAACCGCCGGCCGGCGCCCTCGAAGCTCCGCAGGGCGGAGGCGGCGTCGGCCGGGCTGGCGCCGACGGCGACGAGCGCCGCGATGGCCCCCGCGGCGTTCTGGGCGTTGTGACGCCCAGGCAGTCCGAGCTCCACGCGGACCGGCGGCGCCGACGGCACCCGCAGCCAGAACCGCGAGCCGCCGCCGTTTCCCTCGAACGCCGTGATCCTCCAGTCGGCGCGCTCGTCGAAGCCGAACGAGCCGCGCGGGGCGACCGCGTCGAGATCAACGCCGTCTCCCAAGAGGACAACGCCGTCGGCCGGGACGCTCGCGACCCACGCCGCGAAGAGCGCGTGGAGATCCTGCTCCGACTCGAAGCGGTCGTGATGGTCGAGCTCGATGTTGGTGACGAGGGCGATCCGCGGGCGAAGGAGCGCGCACGAGCCGTCCGACTCGTCGGCCTCGGCGACGAGGAGCTCGCCGCCTCCCGGCCCGGCGTTGCCGCCGAGCTGCGGGACGTCGCCGCCGACGAGCCAGGTCGGATCGAAGCCGAGGCGCGTCGCGCCGTAGGCGATCATCGCCGTCGTCGTCGTCTTCCCGTGGGCGCCGCCGACGCAGATCGAGCGCCGCGCGGCGACCATCTCGGCGAGGAGCTCCGCCCGGTGGATGACCGCGAGGCCGCGAACCCGCGCCTCGAGCACCTCGTCGGCATCGGCGGGCACGGCGGACGAGACGACGACGTCCATCCCCTCCTCCAGGTGCGCGCGGTCGTGGCCCTGGGCCACATGGATGCCGAAGCGCTCGAGCCGGCGGGTGTACTCCGACGCCGCCGTATCGCAGCCGTCGACCTCGGCACCCCAGGCGTAGGCGATCGCGGCGAGGGCCGACATCCCGGCGCCGCCGATGCCGACCATGTGCAGGCGCCGCTCGGCAAAGCCCGTCACAGCGCGAGCTCCAGAAGCGTCGTCGCGATCCGCTCGGCGGCATCGGGCCGGGCGAGCCGGCGGGCGGCCTCCGACATCGCCGCCAGTCGCGCAGGCTCGGCGAGGAGGCTTCTCACCTCGGAGTCGAGCCGGGCCGCGGTCAGCTCCGCGTCCTCGACCACGATGGCCGCCGAGTCGGCGAAGTGGGCCGCATTCAGGCTCTGGTGGTCGGCGGTCACGTTCGGGGAGGGTACGAGCACCGCCGGCTTTCCCGCGGCGGCGATCTCGAAGACCGAGCCTCCCGCGCGCGAGACGACGATGTCAGCCGCGGCGAGGAGCGGCCCGAGCGCCGACGTCCACGCCAGCACGCGGTAGTGCGGCGCCGCTCGCCCGGAGTACTGCGCGAACTCGCGCTCGCCGGTGATGTGGACGACCGTGAACCCGGGATCGGAAGCGGCCCATGCGGCCGCTGCCGACCGGTTGATCGTGGTCGAGCCGAGGCTCCCGCCGAACACGAGCACGACCGCCCGGTCGGCGGGGAGGTCGAACTCGCGCCGTCCCTCCTCGGCGCTCCCCTCGAGCACGGCCCGCGGGACCGGCCGTCCGGTGACCTGATAGCGCGGCGGGTCCTTGCCGGCGATCGGGAAGGCGAGGAAGACGCGACGGGCGAAGGGCGCTCCGAGGCGGTTCGCCAGGCCGAGGTGGGCGTCGACCTCGAGCAGCGCGGCGGGGATGCGCAGCATCCCGGCGGCGGCGAGCATCGGCCCGGCCACGTAGCCCCCGCCGCCGAAGACGACGTCCGGGCGCACATCGCGCAGGATGCGGACGCACCGGGCAGGCGCCAGACCGGCCAGCCCCAGCCCGCGGACGAGCGCCGGCGTGGGCTTCCGCGGCAGGCCGGAGACCGGATAGGTGTGGAGCGCGTACCCGGCGGCGGGCACGAGCCGGGCTTCGATCCGGTCGGCCGTCCCGGCGAACGCGACCGATGCGCCTCTAGCCGTGAGCTCGGCGGCCACCGCCAGCGACGGCACGACGTGGCCCGCGGTTCCGCCTGCTGCGATCAGCACCGTCGTTCGCCGTTCGGGATCGCGGGCGGGGTTCTTTGGTGGCATCCGAGGTGGAAACGGTCGCGCGGACGGGGCGGCGTTCGGCCTGGGCCACGTTGAGGAGGGTGCCGGAGAGGGTCATGAAGACGACCAGGCTCGAGCCGCCTGAGCTTATCAGCGGCAGCGGCACGCCCGTGAGCGGGAGGAAGCCCAGCACCGCGCCGAGGTTCACGACCGCCTGGCCCGTGACGAGGCACGTCACGCCGGCGGCGAGGAACTTCGCGAACGGGTCGCGCGCTCGAAGCGCGATCCGGAACCCGAGGAAGGCAAAGCCGGCGAATGCGAGCGCGGTCACGAGGATCCCGACCAGGCCCAGCTCCTCGCCGATCACGGCGGCGATCATGTCGGACGGCGATTCCGGGAGGTAGAAGATCTTCTGCGTCCCCTGGCCAAGGCCCTTGCCCCAGATGCCGCCCGAGCCAAGCGCGATCAGGGCCTGGGCGTTCTGGTAGCCGCTGCCGCCGGCATCGTGGAAGGGGTGCATGAACGCGAGCAGGCGCGCGTGCATGTAGGCGTTCTGCGAGATCACGAACGCGGCGCCCGTCCCGAGCACGGCGAACGTGCCGGCCAGGAGCCGAAGCGGCGTCCCGGCGACGATGAGCATGCCGGTGATCGTGATTGCGATCGCGATGGTCGTCCCGAGGTCGGGCTCGAGCGCGACCAGCGCGCAGATGACGAGTGCGAGCACGCCGATCGGATTGGCGAGCTCCTTCACCGTCCGCGGCGGCCGCTTGCGCGCGGCGAGCACCGCTGCGGCAAAGACGACGACCGCCAGCTTCGCGAACTCCGACGACTGGATGGTGATCGGCCCGGCGGCGATCCAGCGCTCTGCGCCGTTCACGCGGATGCCGATCCCCGGGACCTTCACGAGGACGAGCCCGATGAGGGCGGCGAGCATCAGGAACGGCCCGGCGACCCGCAGGTGCCGGTACGAGATCCGCGCCGCTCCGGCCATGCATATGAGCCCTGCCAGGGCGTAGCTCCCCTGGCGCACGAGCGGCCCCAGCGGGTCGTGGCCCTGGACGACGGCGACGCCGCTCGACGCGCTGTAGACCATGATCAGGCCGAACGCGACGAGGCCGAGCGTCAGCAGGAGCAGGAGGTGGTACTCGACGTGCACGGGTGGCGCGGTGCGCCGCGGCGGGCGGCGCCGTGGCTTCGGCGGCGGGTCAGGCGGCACCAGCCACCTCCTGCACCAGACGACGGAACGTGTCGCCACGGTGCTCGTAGTCCCGGAACTGGTCGAAGCTCGCGCACGCGGGCGACAGGAGGACCGTGTCGCCGGGCCGGGCCGCGGCAGCGGCGGAGTCGACCGCAGCGGCCAGCGTGCCCGAGCGCTCGAAGGCGACGCCGGCGGCGTCGAGGGACTGGGCGATCGCGTCGGCGGCCGCCCCGATGAGGTAGGTCTGGGCGACGGGCGACCCGGCGAGGGCCGTCGCCAGGTCGGTGAAGTCCGAGCCCTTGAGCGAGCCGCCGAGAATCAGGTGGACGGCGCCCGGGAAGGCCGTGAGAGCCTGGATGGTCGCGTCGGGGTTGGTCGCCTTGGAGTCGTTCACGAACTCGACGCCACCGGCGGTCGCGACGGGCTCCAACCGGTGCGGGAGCGGCGCGAACTCGCGCAGGGCGCGGTCGACGTCGATGCTCCGGACGCCGGCGGCCCGGGCGGCGGCAGCGGCCGCGAGCGCGTTCTCGAGGTTGTGATCTCCGCGCAGCAGGGCGTGCTCCCAGTCGATCTCCTTCGCCTGCTCCCGGGTCACGACGACCCGGTCGCCGAGGCCCGGCAGCTCGGCGTCGCGTAGCGTCGGATCGTCGCCGTTCACGATCGCGACGTCGCCGGGTCGCTGGTTCTCGAAGATCCGCAGCTTGCACCGCAGGTACTCCTCGACGGTGCCGTGGCGGTCGAGATGGTCGGGCGTCAGGTTGAGCGCCACGCCGATCCGGCAGCGGAGGGTGTCGATGTCCTCGAGCTGGAAGCTCGAGAGCTCGCAGGCGATCCACGCGTTCGGGTCGACCCGGCCGGCGAGCGCCGACAGCGGGCGGCCGACGTTCCCCGCGACCTCGCACGCGAGGCCGCCCGAGCGGAGCATCGCGCCGAGAAGCTCGGTCGTGGTCGTCTTGCCGTTCGTGCCGGTGACGCCGGCGATCGGATTGGGGAGCATCCGCGCGGCCAGCTCGACCTCGCTCCACACGGGAACGCCCGCGGCGCGCGCAGCCACGACCTGGTCCGTCTGCGACGGAACCCCCGGGCTCTTCACGACCGCACTCAGTCCTTGCACAGGCACAACGTCACCCCCGAGGACGGGTTCGACGCCCAGCTCCCGAAGCCTCCCCACCTCGACATCCGCGCGCTGATCGGCGGCGACGACCTCCGCCTCCGGCCACACCCGCCGTATCGCCTCGCACGCAGCGACGCCGCTCCGCGCAAGCCCGACGACCAGGTAGCGGTCCCGGGTCACCGGTACTTCGAGAAGAAGAGGTAGTAGAGGACGAAGCCGCTCGCCCCGAAGATCGCCGCCATGATCCAGAAGCGGACGATGATCTTGTTCTCGGTCCACTCCATCATCTCGAAGTGGTGATGGATCGGGGCCATCAGGAAGACCCGCCGGCCGGTGGTGCGAAACGCGATCACCTGGATCGCGACCGACAGCGCCTCGATCACGAACACGCCGCCGATGATCACGAGCAGCACCTCGGTCTTGGTGAACACGGCCAGCGCCGCGAGCGCCCCGCCCAGCCCGAACGCTCCCGTGTCGCCCATGAAGACGTCGGCCGGGTAGGCGTTGTACCAGAGGAAGCCCACGCAGCCTCCGACGAGCGCGGCGGCCAGGATCGCGAGGTCGAGCGAGCGGGGGTCGTTCTGCGGGTAGAGGCCGCGCGCGGCGAGAAACGCGACCACGCCCATCGCCGAGTACGTGAGGGCGGCGATCGTCATCGTCCCCGCAGCCAGCCCGTCGAGGCCGTCGGTCAGGTTGACGGCGTTGGCGGCACCGGCCACGACCAGGAAGATGAAGACGTAGTAGCCGGGGCCGAGCGGGATGTGGGTGTCGATGACCGGCAGGTAGACGTCGGTCGAGAGGTGCTCGTGATGCGCGACGACCGCGAGGCCGGCGACGACCGCCGCCAGCCCGAGCATCTTCCACCGCCCCGACAGGCCCAGCGAGCGGCGCTTGGTGAGCTTCAGGTAGTCGTCGACGAACCCGATCGCGGCGCAGGCGACCATCGTGCCGGCGACGGCGAGCCCCGGGGTCGTCCGCTTCGTGAAGACCAGAAACGAGATCAGGGTGCACGCGAGCAGGACGAGGCCGCCCAGCGTCGGGGTGCCCTGCTTGGACATGTGGCCCGCCGGCCCCTCCTCGCGGATCTGCTGCCCGAACTCGTTCCTGCGCAGGAACGCGATGAACGCCGGCCCGGCCAGGATGCCGAGGAGCATCGCCGCCACCCCCGCGGCCAGCACCTGCTTCACCCTGCCACCGCCTCCACGATCGCCTCGAGGCCCATCGACCGGCTGGCCTTCACGAGGACGGCGTCTCCGGGGCGAATCGCTTCCGGGACGGCGTCGAGCGCGTCGTCGAGCGTCGGGTACCACGTGCCGCCGTAGGCCCGGCTGAGCGGCCCGATCGCGATCACCTCGTCGATGCCGAGGTCGGCCGCCACGTGGGCGACCGCCGTGTGATACCCCTCGGCGGTCTCGCCGAGCTCCGCCATGTCGCCGAGCACGGCGACGGTACGGCGGCCGGCGGCGGCCGACACGAGGTCGCGCAGAGCCGCGCTCATCGACACCGGGTTGGCGTTGTAGCAATCGGCGATGAGCACGCCGCCGCCGGGGAGCGGCAGCCGCTCGCCGCGCCAGCGCGAGATCTCGGCCGTCGCGGCGCCGGCGAGCAGCGAGTCGTCGATGTCGGCGCCCAGCGCGTCGCACGCCGCGACGGCAGCGGCGAGATTCACGCCGTTGTGGCGCTGTTCGAAGCTCACTGGCACGATCAGGGTTCGACCGCGGTGCACGATCTCCGCCCTGCCTTCGCCAATCGAGACCAGACGGACATCGGCTCCGTCGGCCTCCCCGAAGGTCACCGTGCGGCCGCGCCGCCCGGCCAGGTGAGGCTCGAGCAGCGGCTCGGCGTACGGCACGACGGCGACCGCGCCGGGCTTGAGCTCGAGGATCTCGGCCTTGGCGGCGGCGACCGCCTCGACCGTCCCCATCAGCTCGAGGTGCACCGGGCCGACCGACGTGATCACGCCGACGTCGGGCGCGGCGATGTCGGTCAGGTAGGCGATCTGGCCGGCGCCGCGCATACCGAGCTCGCAGACGACCGCCTCCGTGCCGCGCTCGATCCGGCACAGCGTGAGGGGGACGCCGATCTCGTTGTTGTAGTTCGCGGTGCTCGCGACCGTCCGCATGCGCGCGCCCAGAAGCGCGGCGAGGATGTCCTTGGTCGACGTCTTGCCCGTCGAGCCGGTGATCGCGACGACGCGCGCCCGCGACCGTCGTCTGATATCCGCCGCGATCGCGCCGAGTGCGGCGACGGCCGAGTCCACCCAGATGACGGATGTACCTGGTACCGCCGTTTCACCTGACGGTGCAACACCTGTACCAGGTACCAATGTTTCACGCTCAAGGAGGACGGCGGCGGCGCCCGCCGCGACCGCCGCGTCGACGAACCGCGCTCCGTGCGTCCGCTCGCCGGAGAGGGCGACGAAGAGGTCGCCCTGCGTGACGGCCCGCGAGTCGATGGCAACGCCGGTCACGCGGACACCGGCGCCCGATGTCATGCCGCCCGTGAGGGCCGCGATCTCGCGAGTCGAGAGCGGAATCACGCGGCGCCGGCGAGCGCCGCGAGCGCCTCGCGCGCCACGTCGCGGTCGTCGAAGGGGACGGTCCGGTCGGCCAGCTCCTGGCCCTGCTCGTGTCCCTTGCCGGCGATGACGACGACGTCGCCCGGCGCCGCCATCCCGACGGCGCGCTCGATCGCGAGGCGGCGGTCGACCTCCACGTCCATCGCGAAGCCGGCGGTGATGTCGGCGATGATCGCCGCGGGATCTTCGCTGCGCGGGTTGTCGGATGTGACGACGGCGACGTCGGCCAGACGGCGCACCACGGCTCCCATGAGCGGCCGCTTGCCGCGGTCGCGATCGCCGCCGCACCCGAACACGCAGATCAGGCGGCCGGCGGTGATCTCGCGCGCCGATCGGAGCACGTTCGCGAGCCCGTCGGGCGTGTGGGCGTAGTCGACGAGCACCGTGAACGGCTGGCCGGCGTCGACCGGCTCGAACCGCCCCGGCACGCCCGCGACGGCAGCAAGGCCGGCACGGACGGCGTCGTGGGGCACCTCCAGCACCTCCGAGACGGCGACCGCGCAGAGAACGTTCTCGACGTTGAATCCGCCGCGCAGGCGCACGTCGAGCGGCAGCGGGCCGCGCGGGGTCGCCGCGATCAGCGAGATGACCCCTCCCCGGCCGATCTCGACCGCGTGCGGGCGAACGTCGGCGTCCGGGTCGGCGCGGGCGTACGTGAGCACCGGCCCCCCGGCCTCGCCGGCCAGGCGGCGGCCGTACGCGTCATCGACGTTGATCGCGGCCGGGGCGCTCTCGAACAGCCGCGCCTTGGCGCGGTAGTAGTGCTCCATGTCGGGGTGGAAGTCGAGGTGGTCCTGCGTGAGGTTGGTGAACGCGGAGGCGGCGAACCGCACGCCGGCCACGCGCTCGAGCTCGAGGGCGTGCGACGACACCTCCATCACGCAGGCCACGTCGCCGGCGTCGGCCATCCGCCGCAGCACGGCCTGGAGGTCGACGCTCTCAGGAGTCGTCCGCACGACCGGCTCCACGCGCCCGCCGACGCGCTGCTCGACGGTGCCGAGCAGCCCCGTCTGACGGCCGGCCGCCTCGAGGACCGCGTGAAGCAGGAAGGCCGTCGTCGTCTTGCCGTTCGTCCCGGTGATCCCGACGACGTCGAGCGCGGCGGACGGGTGGCCGTAGAACGCGTCGGCGGCGGCGGCCATCGCCCGCCGCGACGACTCGACCAGGATCTGCGTCACGTCGATGGGGAGGTCGCGCTCGACGACGAGCGCCGCAGCGCCCCGGCTGACCGCCTCGCCGGCGAAGTCGTGGCCGTCGGCGGTGTGGCCCGGGACGCAGACGTGCAGGGCTCCGGGCACGACAGCGTCGGCCCGATAGGTCACCGCCGTGATCTCCCCGTCAGCCCGCCCCCGGACGGCACGCGGGCGGACGGCCTCGATCAGGGCCCCAAGCTGCATCCTCGCGGGAACCCTAATGAACGCTGCGGTCGCAGGGCTTGTCCGGGCGGATCCCGAGGTAGTTGGTGAGCCACGTGCCGATCTGCTCGAACGCCGGTGCCGCGACGACGCCGCCGAAGTGGCTCGTGCGCGGCGAGTCGACGACGACCATGACCTCGACCTGCGGGTCGTGCGCCGGGAAGAAGCCGACGAACGACGCGTCGTAGTCGCTCGTCGAGTAGCCGCCGGGGATCGGCTTCTGGGCGGTTCCCGTCTTGCCGGCCACGGAGTAGCCGCAGATCGACGCCTTGAAGCCCGTGCCGCCATCCTCGACCACGGTGCCGAGCATGTCGACCAGCTCGCGGTCGACCTCCGGCGTGAGCACCCTGTGGCCGGCGCTGGGCTTGACCTCGCGGCCGCCGAGAGCCTGGACGAGGCGCGGCGGCACCATGACCCCGCCGTTCGCGATCGCCTGGTACATCGACGCCATCTGCATCGCCGTCACGCCGATGCCCTGGCCGATCGGGATCGTGCCGATCGAGGATGCGGTCCACTTGCGGCCGGGCGTCACGAGGCCCGGAGATTCGCCGGGGAAGCCAAGCCCTGTGTATCGGCCGAAGCCGTACCTGCGGATCCAGTGCATGAGGAGCGGCTTGCCGACCATCTGGGCGATCGTGTCTGTTCCGACGTTCGACGACTTCTGGAGGATCTGCGTCGCGTCGTACGAGACGGGCTTGCGGTACACGTCGTCGTGGATGAACTTGTCGCCGACCTGGATCTTCCACGGCAGATTCCGGAAGAGCATGTGCGGGTAGATCAGCCCGGCCGAGAGCGCCGCCGAGAACGTGACGACCTTGTACGTCGACCCCGGCTCGTAGGTCGTCACCAGAGCGTTGTTCTGGGTCGGCCCGGTCGGCGAGAAGTCGGTCAGCGTGTGCACCTTGTTGTTGTCGTAGCCGGGTGCCGACGCCATGGCCAGGATCGATCCTGTCCGCGGGTCGAGCACGATCCCCGTCGCCCAGGCTGCGCCCGACGACTTGAGGGTCTGGGCGAGCACCGACTCGACCTTGGCCTGGATGGTGGTGTCGAGCGTCAGCGTGACGTCGCGACCGGGGACAGGACGCTGGAGCTGCACGGTCTCGAGCGCCTGCCCGATCGGGTCGTGCACGACCACCTCACGGCCCGGCGTTCCCTCGAGCACCTTGTTGTACTGCTGCTCGATCCCGGCGAGGCCCGCGCCCTCGGGGCGGTCGGGGCCGGGCACCTCGATGTACCCGAGCACCTGCGGCCCGAGCCCGTGGAACGGGTACCAGCGGGTCAGCTCCGTGACGGTCGAGATGCCGGGCAGGTGCTGGGCCATGATCCGGGCGGCGACCTCGGGCTGGAGCTGGCGCAGCATCCCGCCCCCGCCCCGGCTCAGCTGATCCTCGACCGCCTGCACGTGGTCCGGCCACGCGGGGTTCGCCCGGTACTTCTGCTTCTTGTGATGCTTGGGATGGTGGCGCTTCTTGAGCTGGTGGAAGCCGAGGGCGCGGGCGATGACCACGGCGGCGTGGTGCGGGTGCGAGAGCTCAGACTTGTTCGCGACGATCGTCTTCGATGACTGCTCCTGGGCCAGGTGCTGGCCGTTCGCGCTCAGGATCGCCCCGCGCAGGCCCGGCAGCCTCCGGACGTCGCGCTGCTGCGAGACGGCCTTCTTCGAGAGCGCGGCCGCGTCGACGACCTGGATCTGCGCCGCCCTGAGCACGACGACGGCGAACGCCGCCAGCGAGAGCGCCAGCACAAGCCGCAGCCGGCGGTCCGCCATCCGCGTCACGGTGCGGCCCGGCCTCCGGACGACTTGGTCGAGAGCCGGACGTGCTTCGTCGAGAGCGCGTTCGCGGGCACCATCCCGTAGCCGCGGGCCTTCCGGCCGATCGCGTAGGGGTTCGAGAGGTTGATCGTCTCGTTGCGCAGGAGCCCGTTCTGCTGCTCGAGCTGCTGGACGTGGTCACGCATCCGGCTCACGTCGATCGATCCGCGGAGAGCGGCGACGTTGAGCGCGACGATCCCGAACATGAGGGCGGCGAGCACGCCGACCCATGCCAGACCGCCGGCCGTGACGCGACGGCGGCGCGGCCGCGACCGGCTGACCGCCTTCGGCGCGGCCTTCGGCGCGCGGCGGCGAGACGGTTCCCGTGCCGGAAGGGCGACGCTCACGTGGCCTGCGTCCTCTCGGCGGCGCGCAGCTTGGCCGATGACGAGCGCGGGTTCTCACAGCGCTCCTCGACGCTCGGCACGACGGCCCGCG
Source organism: uncultured Actinomycetes bacterium (assembly GCA_963706075.1). Taxonomy (GTDB): domain Bacteria; phylum Actinomycetota; class Thermoleophilia; order Gaiellales; family JAICJC01; genus JAICJC01. Next base: position 543,652 of record CAVPLP010000003.1, on the reverse strand, counting down.
ATGTCAGCGATCGCAGCGCCGGCTGGTGGCCGCACACGCACACCGGGAAGTCGGGCGGGCACGTGCAGCCTCGCGCGGCGTCGCGGATGAAGCGCTTGACGATCCGGTCCTCGAGCGAGTGGAAGCTGATGACGACGATCCGCCCGCCCGGCGTGAGCACGTCGAGCGCGGCGTCGAGCCCGTCGCGGAGCGACTGGAGCTCGTCGTTCGTGGCGATGCGAAGCGCCTGGAAGACGCGCTTGGCGGGATGGCCCTGGCCGAACCGGGCCGGCGTCGGAATGGCCGAGCGAATCAGCTCGACGAGATCCGCGCTGCGCTCGATCGGCCGCGCGGCGCGGCGGCGGACGATGGCCCGGGCGATCTGGCGGGAGTACCGCTCCTCGCCGTAGCTCCTGAAGATCTCGGCGATCTCGCGCTCGTCCCACGTGTTCACGATCTCGGCCGCCGTGAGCGGGGACGACGCGTCCATGCGCATGTCGAGCGGGGCGTCGTTGGCGTAGCTGAACCCGCGCCCAGCCGTGTCGACCTGCATCGACGACGTCCCGAGATCCATCAGGATCGCGTCGGCGCGGGCCCCGGTCGACGCCATGTTCCGCAGCACGAGGCCGAAGTCACCGCCGACGAACCGGGTCGTCGCGGTCGCCGACGCGGCGAAGCGCTCGTAGAACGGCGCCACCGACGCGTCGCGGTCGACGGCCACGTACATCCCCGTGCCTCCGAGCAGCGGCTCGAGGTGGGCCGCATGGCCGCCGGCGCCGAACGTACAGTCGACAACGGTGTCGCCCGGGCGCGGCTCGAGCAGGTCCGCCACTTCGACGGCCATGACGGGGACATGCGCCACGGCGCCGCTACTGCTGTGAGAGAGATTCGGCAACATCCTCCACACTCCCCTCGAACTCTGCCTCGCGCTTGCGCCAGGCCGCCAGGTCCCAGATCTCCAGATGGTCTCGGAGCCCGGCCACAACGATGTCGCGCTCGAGCCCGGCGTGCGTCAGCTGGGCCGGAGGCAGCATGACCCGGCCCTGCCGGTCGAGCTCCGTCTCGGACGCACCGCCGTAGAGCCACCGGCTCATCTCGCGCCCACGCCGGCTGAGCGGGTCGAGCCGGCCGAGCTGGGCGTCGACGTACGCCTCCCAGCCGTCGGGACTGAAGACAAAGAGGCACCCGTCGAAACCCTTGCTGACGACGACGCCCTGGGCGAAGTGCGCCCGAAGCCGCGCCGGCAGGGTCACGCGGTTCTTCACGTCAAGCCGTTGGACCGATTCGCCGAGGAGCACCTGTCTGCCTTCCCATTTCGCCCCACGATACCCCACCTCTCACCACAATGCAACACCATCGCGGATCGGCGCCACATCGGGCGCCGAGCGAGCGAGCACCACCACCAGTGGCGGAAAATCCTTACAAACGCCCGGCGTTGCTGTCTGAGGCGGGTGGTAAAGTCTGCCGCCATGCCGTACCCGCCCCCGATGGCACGGCGCGCCAGGTGGGCACTCGGGAGCACGTGCGTGATGCTCGCTCTAGTGGCAGCCGTGTCGACGCCGGCCCACGCCGGCAAGATCGCCGACGCCCGAGCCCAGGCGAGCGCCGCCGAGCATCAGCTGAACGCCCTGTATGCGCGCTCCGACGCCGCGGTCGAGGCGTACAACCGGGCCGTTGCGCAGCTGCACTCGGTGCGGCAGGCCATCGCCCGGAACACGGTGCTCCTGAACCGCGCCAAGCGCGACCTGGCGGCTGCGCGGGCACAGCTCGCCGAGTTCGTCGTCTCGTCCTACAAGGGCACCGGCCCGAGCCTCAGCTACTACGTCCTGAGCGCGAGCTCCTTCAGCGACCTCGTGAACCGGATGGACTTCGTGAACCAGATGTCAGACACGGAGTCCAACATCCTCTCGCAGGTGCGAAAGGCCGAGCGCGAGGTCGCCGCCCGCCGAGCCGTCCTGAAGCGCCAGCAGGCCCAGGCCGCAAAGCTCGTCCAGAAGCGCGCCGCCGAGCGGCGCCAGGTGCAGGCGCTCGTCGGCCAGCAGCAGCACCTCGTGAGCAACCTGAACTCGCAGGTGAAGACCCTGATCCACCAGCGCGACGAGCGTCGCGCTGCAGCGGCCGCTGCGGCGGCTGCCGCCGCCCGCCGGGCCGCGCAGCAGCCGACGACGACGGCGCCGGCCCCGCCGCCGCGCAGCGGGGGCAACCCGCCGCCCGCGAGCTCGCTGGGCGCGCGCGCCGTGCAGATCGCCGAGACGCAGCTCGGCGTCCCCTACGTGTGGGGCGGAGCGAGCCCGTCCGGGTTCGACTGCTCCGGTCTCACCATGTGGGTCTACGCGCAGCTCGGGATCTCGCTCGGCCACTTCACCGGATCGCAGTGGGTGGCCGGCCCCCATGTCCCGTACGACCAGCTCGCGCCGGGCGACCTCGTGTTCTTCGAGCCCACCATCGGGCACGTCGGCATCTACATCGGCGGCGGCAGCTTCATCCATGCCCCGCACACCGGCGACGTGGTCAAGATCTCGAGTCTTTCGGACTCCTGGTACGCCGCCAACTATCAGGGTGCCGTCCGCGTCACAGGGTAGTGTTGCGCGGCCATCGAGACGGTTGGTCTAGGAATTACCGCGTCTCGGGGATATAATTCAGTTGCTGATACCGCATTTCGGGAATGGCGCCTCAGGGGTCGAGGCGTAGAGTGATGCGGCAAGAGGCGGGATACGGGTCATCCGCCTCACACAGAGATTGGCCCGTGCCAATCCGCCAGACGGCGATCAACGAAGAACGTGTAGGCGGGAATACGCCCTGCATGGCGAACGTTGGAACCGGACGGGGTTGGGGTAAAGGAAGCGAGGAGTTGATGACGGATGACTGACCAGCTCATCATCGAGCCGGAAGCGCGGCTCCTTGTCGAGCTTGGACAGGAGCGCGGCGTCGTGTACGAGGACGAGCTCGCGGGACTGTCTACTGAGCTAGACCTCGACGCCGACGACGTGCAAACCCTGCGTGACGAACTCGCCCAGCTGGGCGTCGACATCGTCGAGCCTCCCGCTCCCGAGGAGCGGATCGAGGTCGTCGAGGTCGAGATCGCCACGACCAACAGCCTCGACCTCTTCCTGCGGCAGGCGGGCCGCTATCCCCTGCTCACGAAGGACGAAGAGGTCATGCTCGCCAAGCGCATCGAGGCCGGCGACCCCGTCGCCAAGCGGCGGATGATCGAGTCGAACCTGCGGCTCGTCGTCTCGATCGCCAAGCAGTACCGCGGCCAGGGTGTGCCGTTCCTGGATCTGATCCAGGAGGGAGTGCTGGGGCTGAACCGCGCCGTCGAGAAGTTCGACTGGCGCCGCGACCTCAAGTTCTCGACGTACGCGACGTGGTGGATCCGCCAGGCCGTTCAGCGGTCGATCGCCAACAGCGGCCGCACGATCCGGCTGCCGGTCCACGTGTCCGACCGCCTGCGGGCGATCGAGCGCGCGCGCCGGTCGCTCGAGGCCAGCCTCGGCCGCGAGCCCTCCGAGGAGGAGATCGCCCGCGCCGCAGAGCTGACCCAGGATGCCGTCGCCGAGACGCTCGGCCTGGCTCGCAAGACCGTGTCGCTCCACGAGCCGGTCGGTGAGGACGGCGACTCGGAGCTCGGCGACATGATCGCCGATCCCGACGCCGGCAATCCCGAGGAGCTCGCCGAGACGCACCTGCGCCACGAGAAGCTGCGCGAGGGGCTCGCCCGCCTGGGCGACCGCAAGCGCCGCATCCTCGAGATGCGGTTCGGGCTCGACGGCCAGGATCCGCGCAATCTCGAGGAGATCGGCCGCATCGTGGGGCTCACCCGCGAGCGTGTCCGCCAGCTCGAGGCCGAGGCGCTCCGCGAGCTCGCGGCGTCGGCCGACATGCAGCCGCTGCGCGCGGCCTAGATCCAACGCTCACAGCGTGTGCGGTACGGCGTGCTTCCACGCGACGCCGGCCGCACGCGCGAGCACGCGGTCGACCACGTCGGGCGCCACGCCGGCCCGCTCGGCCGCCTCGGCGGGCGACATGCCGAGATCGAAGGTCGCCACCAGCACGCGGTCGGCGTCGGCATAGGTGAAGCCGAGCTCGTCCTCGTCGGTCTGGCCGCCCCAGAGCCCCGCGGTCGGGTGCTTCGTGATGACCGCCTCCGGCAGGCCGAGCACGCGGGCCGCCGCGCGCACCTCGGTCTTGTAGAGATCGGTGATGGGCTCGATGTCGGATGCGGCGTCTCCGAACCGCGTGAAGTAGCCGAGCAGGTTCTCGGTGCGGTTCTCGGTGCCGAGCACGAGCGCATGGAGGGCCTGGGCGAGGTCGTAGATCACGATCATCCGGCTCCGCGCGCTGGCATTCCCGAACCGGATGTCCGAGCCGGCGACGTCGGGCCTCCCCTCGGCGAGGCCGGCCAGGATCGGCTCGATCGAGACCGTGAGCAGGTTGTCGTCGGGCAGGCCGACGGCGGCCGCAGTCGCCGCGGCGTCGTCCAGGTGCACCTGCTCGGTGTGCCGGGATGGCAGCCGCACGGCGGTCACGTCGCGGGCGCCGACCGCCCGGGCCGCGATCCCGAGGGCCACGGCCGAGTCGATCCCGCCCGAGAGGCCGATGATGAGGCGTCCGCGGCCTGCGGTCTGGGCCACCTCGCGCATGCGCGCGGCCTTGGCCTCGAGGATCGGCACAAGCGCTTCCTCGCCGCGGAGGAGCGCGACCCGGTCGAGCGAACCGCCCGCGGCGCGCACCTCGTCAAGAGCCCGACGGCCGTCGCCGGCCGCGACGTCGATTGCGACCACCGCATCGGTCAACACGGTCGTGTCGAATCCCTCCCGGACAGCGTCGAGGGCCGTGGCTCGGACGCAATAGTCCGTCGCAATCCCGGTCACGAGCACGCGCTGTACGCCTCGTCCGCGCAGGTATGCGGCGAGATCGTTGCCTTCGAAGCCCGAATAGCCCTCGTCGTCGGTCCGAACGCCGACGTCCTGGACGCGGTCGATCGGTAGCCCGGCCACCGACGGGTGGAGCTCGGCTCCAGGCGTCCCCTGGACGCAATGTGGCGGCCATGGGCCGCCCTGCTCGGCGAACGAGCGATGATCGGCCGGGTGCCAGTCGCGCGTGGCGACGACCGTCCCGGCACGCTCCGCCGCCGCTGCGATCGCCGGGCCGAGGCGGTCGCCGCCCGCGGCGGCCAGCGCGCCTCCGGGGCAGAAGTCGTTCTGGACGTCCACCACGATCAGGGCGGTGGAGGCGTCGCTCATCGCAGATCCTCCTCGAGTGCGTGCAGACGGGCAGAGAGCCGCGGCGGCAGCGTATCGGGGTCGCGCAGGGCCCGCACGCTCGCGGGCAGCGCGTCGACCTGCTCGGCCGCGCGATCGCGCGCCTCGTCGATCGGCGGCGCCGCCCCGACTCGAACGCCGCCCGCGAGGACGGGCTCGAGCAACGGGCGTCCGGGCAGATGCTCGCCGGCGAGCCCGATGGTGTCGCCGTCCTCCCCGCGGAACACCTGGTGGCGGCCGGGCAGGTTCGACTTCGGGCCTTTCGCCTTCATCACGCCGCGGCCGCCCGACTCGACGAGCTTGTAGACCCCGCCCAGCGCCGGGGCATCGCTCGAGGTGGTGAGGGCAGTTCCGACGCCGAACCCGTCGATCCGGGCGCCGGCCTCCAGCAGATCAGCGATCCGGTACTCGTCGAGATCGCCCGAGCACACGATCCCGGTCGACTCGAGGCCGCCCGCGTCGAGGATGCCGCGCACCTCGGTCGTCAGGGAGACGAGGTCCCCGGAGTCGATCCGGACAGCTCGGGGCACGATGCCGGTCACGCGCGATGCCTCGACGGCCGCATGCGCCCCCGCCACCGTGTCGCGCGTGTCGATCAGGAGCGTCGAGCGCTCCGGGTGGTGGCGCAGGAACGCGACGAACGCCTCGACGTCGGTCGGGAACGAGAGGATGTAGCTGTGGGCCATCGTCCCGGTCGTCGGCACGCCGTACAGATACCCGGCCGCGACGGTCGCGGTGGCGGCGCAGCCGCCGATGTAGGCCGCCCGGGCCGCGAGGAGGCCCGCGTCAGCGCCGTGCGCGCGCCGGAACCCGAAGTCGACCACGGGCCGCCCGTCAGCGGCGGCGACGATCCGGCTGGCCTTGGTCGCGATCAGCGTCTGGAAGTTCACCTGGTTCAGGAGCAGCGTCTCGACGAGCTGGCACGTGAGGAGGTCGCCCTCGACGCGCAGGATCGGCTCGCGCGCGTGCACCACCGTGCCCTCCGGAACGGCCGCAAGGTCGCCCGTGAACTCGACCGTCGCCAGCCTCGCGAGCAGCGCCGGCGAGCAGATCCGCGCCCGCTCGAGGTATTCCAGCGCCGGGTCGCCGAACCGCAGGCCGGTCAGCACCTCGACGGCGCGCTCGAGGCCGGCGGCGACGAGGTAGCCCCGGTTCGGCGGCAGCTCGCGCGCGAAGAGCTCGAACGCGACCGGCTCGGAGTCCTTGCCCTCCGCCACGTAGGAGTCGGCCATCGTCAGCTCGTACTCGTCGACGAGCAGCTCGGTGGGCGCGGCGGCGATCAACCCGACCGCCGGTAGCGGGCGCTCTGGGCGAGGATCAGCGGGCGGCGGTCGGCGAACCGGTAGAGCGCGGCCGGACGGCCGCCGGTGGCGCGCTCGCCGTCCTCGGCCAGGACGCCCCACCCGAGCGCGATGCGGCGGAAGTTGTTCGGCTCGAAAGCGCGGCCGATGCCGGCCTCGTAGACGTGCCGGAGCTCCGACATCGTGAACGCGTCGGGAAGCAGGCCCCACGCGACGTTCTGGTACTCGAGCTTGTACGCCAGCCGCTGGCGGGCGTAGCGCAGGATGTCGTCGTGGTCGAACGCGAGCACGCGCGTGCCCTCCATGTCCTGGAGCAGCGGCTCGAGCGGCCGCCAGGCCGCCTCGCGGGCGTCTGACCCCGGCCGCAGCTGCACCCGTGCCGCGTCGACCAGCGCCAGGTAGCAGCACGAGATGACGCGCCCCCGCGGGTCGCGCTCGACCTCCGAGAACGTGGCGAGCTGCTCCATGAAGGTGTCGACGACGCCCGTCTCCTCGCGGAGCTCGCGCACTGCGGCCTCCTCGAGCGTCTCTGTCGCCTCGATGCCGCCGCCCGGGAGCGCCCAGTAGCTCTCGTACGGCTCGTAGCGCCGCCGCACGAGCAGCACGTGCATCGCACCGTTCAGGTATGCGAACACGGCCACGTCTGCCGCGACGCGCGGATGTCCACCGGGATCCGCCACTTTTAGACCTCGTGACTATTCTACCACTGCGGGCGAGACGAGAATCGTCCGCAGCGATGTGTAGAAGTCGCGCGCGGCCTTCCCCTGCTCCCGCGGGCCGAGGCCCGAGGCCTTCTCGCCGCCGAACGGTGCGTGCAGGTCGACACCCGATGTCGGCTGGTTCACGCGAACGAGGCCCGTGTCCAGCCGGCCGGCCAGGTCGAGCACGCGGTCGAGATCGCGCGTGAAGATCGACGTCGAGAGCCCGTAGCGGACCCCGTTCGTGAGCTCGACGGCGTGCGCAGCGTCACGGGCCTCGAGAACGGCGGCGACCGGCGCGAACACCTCCTCCTGGGCCAGCTCGGCGCCCGGGTCGGAGACCTCGACCAGCGCCGGGGCCAGGTAGTGGCCGGCGCCCTCGATCGCGGCTCCGCCGGCCAGCAGGCGGCCGCCCGATGCCACGGCGCGCTCGACCGCCGCGACTGCGGCGGAGCGGGCCTCGCCGGTGATGAGCGGCCCGACCTCGCACGCAGCGTCGGCCGGGTTCTCGACGACCAGGGCCTCCACCTCGGCAACCAGCGCGTCGCGCAGATCCGCCGCCACTCCCCGCTCGGCGATCACGCGGCTGGTCGCCGTGCACTTCTGGCCGGCGTAGCCCATGGCGGCGCGCGCGATGATCGCCGCCGCCCGGCCGAGGTCGGCGTCCGCGAGCACGATGGACGCGTTCTGCCCGCCCATCTCGCACTGGGCCGGAAGGCCGCGATCGGCGGCCTGGCGGGCCACCGACGCCCCGGCCGCGGCCGACCCGGTGAACGAGATCGCCCCCAGGCCGACGTGGCCCGCGAGCGCCACCCCGGCGTCGACGCCGCCCTGCACCAGCTGGACGAGCCCGGCCGGGAGCTCGGGCTCGAGGCAGGCCATGAGCGCCTCGGCGCTCGCCGGAGCGAGCGGCGAGGCCTTCCAGACGCATGCGTTCCCGTACGCCAGCGCCGGCGCGAGCTTCCACGCCGGGATCGCCAGCGGGAAGTTCCACGGCGTGATCAGGCCGACGACGCCGCGCGGCCGGCGCCGCGACATGAGGAGCGAGCGGCCGTCGCCGGGCGGGTACGTCTCGCCGTCCGGATCGAGCGCGGCCTGAGCGTGGTACCGGACGATCGCCGCGGTCCGCCCCACCTCGCCGCGAGCCTCGACGATCGGCTTTCCGACCTCGCGGCACACGAGCACCGCCAGCTCGTCCGCGCGGGCCTCGATCCGCGCGGCGACGCGGCTGAGGGCGTCAGCTCGGGCCTGGCCCGGCGCGCCTGCCCAGGCGGGCGCGACCGTTGCGGCCGCCGTGACGGCGCGGTCGACGTCGATGCCGCCGCTCGGCGCGAACACCCCGATGACGTCGGCCGGGTCGGCGGGATTCGTGCTCGAGATCTGGACGGCCGAGACGGCCAAGGCTTGGGCTACCTGCTGACGAAGATGACGAGCGCCAGGAGACCGAGCAGCACCAGGACGGTCAGGAGCACCCACCACCGCGACGTCGACGTGTTCGTCATAGGTCGAGGATATTACCGACCGCTACCGGCCGTGCGTCAGGCTGCGTCGGCGCGCGTGCCGGCCACCGAGACCCGCCCCGCACCCGCGCGCTTGCTGGCGTACATGCTCGTGTCCGCCGCCTTGACCAGGCTCCGCGCGTCTGACGCGTGCTCGGGATAGACGGCGACGCCGATGCTCGCGCTCGTCGAGAAGTGCGAGCCGCCGAGGTCGAACGGCTCGGCGAGCGCGGCCTGGACGCGCTCCGCGAACCGCTCGGCGACCTCCACTGCGCCCGAGCGCGGCAGATCGGTCAGGAGCACGACGAACTCGTCGCCCGCGAGCCGCGCGACGACGTCGTGCGAGCGCGCGCCGCCCCGAAGGCGGTCGGCCACCTGGCGCAGGAGCTCATCCCCGGCGGCATGGCCCATCGTGTCGTTCACGTGCTTGAACCGATCGATGTCGAGGAAGAGCAGCCCGGCCGCGGTCACGCGGCCTCCGGCGTCGACGTTCGCCAGCTCCGCGTCGACCCGATCCTCGAAATGGGCTCGGTTGGGCAGATCGGTCAGGCCGTCATGGAACGCCAGGTGCTCGACCGCCCGCTCGCGCTGCTTGCGCTCGGTGATGTCGGTGACGAAGGCGTTGAAGCTGCACCCGCGACCGGAGCCGATCGGCCACAGCGTCATCTCGGCGATGAAATCGCCCCCGCCGCGGCGGCGCGCGCGCACCTCGGCTCCGGCCACCAGGTCGTCCCGGTCGCCGTCGTCGCGGTAGCGCGACATGGCGGCAGCCACCCGCACACCGTCGTCGACGCCGAGCGCCAGGTCGACGAACGGCATCCCGACCGCCTCCTCCGGCTCCCAGCCGAAGAGGCTCTCGGCCGCGCGGTTCCACTCCATGACGAGCCCGTCAGAGTCCGTGGCCACGAACGCGTCGCTGGTCGTCGCGACGATCGACCGTGCCCGCTCCTCGCTCTGGCGGACGCGCTCCTCGATGTGCTTTCGGCCGGTGACGTCGGCGTGGCGGATCTGGACGCCGACCTGGCGTCCCTCGCGGTCGAGCACCGGCGCACCGGCGCTCGTGCACCACCGCTCCATCCCGTCAGGCAGCACGATCCGGAACTCGGCTCCCAGGTAGCCCTCGCTCTCCCAGAGGCCGGCCCACAGCGACCGCATCCGCGGAGCGTCGTCGGGATGGACGCCCAGCGCCTCGTGCACGTGCCACACGGCGTCCTCGGGCCGCCGGCCGGTGAGCGTCTCGAACGACGGCGTCGCGTAGAGCAGCTCGCGCCGCATGTCGAAGAAGAGGACGACGTCGGTGAGGTTCTCGACGATGAGCCGCCGCATCCGGTCGTGCCTGCGGTCGGGGAGCTCGGTGACGGCGGCCACGTGGCCCGTGATCGCGCCGCGCGCGTCGCGCACGGGCACCGACCGCACGGTCGCCTCGACCTCGCGCCCGTGCGTGCCGCGGACCCGGACGTCGCACACGAACTCCAGGCCGCGCGCGACGGTCTCGAGCCACTGCGCCAGCACGCGATCGCGATCTGCGGAGCCGACGGCGTCGACCCAGGGCCGCCCGCACGCCTCCTCCCGCGGAATGCCGGTGATCGCAGACCAGCGGTCGTTCACCCAGGTGCAGGTGCCGGTCACGTCGGCATGGTGGACCCCGACCGGGGCAAGCTCCAGGAGCTGGTCGGGATGGCGGGGACGCGAAGCAGACATCTGCCCCAGCGGATCGACCGCCCATGGCCGGAGTTGAGGCAAATCGGCACATAGACTCCCGGGATGCCTGCCGACGACACGTTGGTGCCGCCGCCCGCGCGGGCGACGCGCGTGGTCGTCGTCGAGGACGAGCAGTCGATCGCAGATCCGCTGCGCTCGGCGCTCGAACGCGAGGGCTACATGGTCGAGGTCGCCTCGACCGGCGCGGCCGGGCTCGAGGCGGTGCGCCGGGACGAGCCCGACGTCGTCCTACTCGATCTCATGCTGCCCGACATCGACGGCCGTGACGTCTGCCGGACGATCCGGTCGTCGTCGCGCGTGCCGATCATCATGCTCACCGCCCGTGGGCTCGAGACCGATCGGGTCGTCGGCCTCGAGCTGGGCGCCGACGACTACCTCGTGAAGCCGTTCGGCATGGCCGAGCTGGTCGCACGGATCCGCGCCGTCCTGCGTCGAAGCGGCGCCGACGCAGCACCGGCGGGAGACGTGATCGAGATCGGGGACGTCCGCCTCGACGCCCGGACGCGATCGGCCACGCACGCCGCCACACCGCTCGATCTGCCGCGGCGTGAGTTCGACCTCCTGCACATGCTCATGGCGAACGCCGGCACCGTCCTCGCACGCCAGAAGCTGATGGACGACGTCTGGGGCGTCGACTGGTTCGGGTCGTCGAAGACGCTCGACGTGCATGTGGCCGGCCTGCGGCGGCGCCTGGGCGACGAGGCCCAGGGATCGCGATACATCCACACCGTGCGCGGCGTTGGGTTCCGGTTCTCATCCGCCGAGGAGCTGCGCGGGTGACGTTCCGGCGGCGGCTGGTCCTGGCCTTCGCCTACCTGCTGGTCCTCATCGTCGTCGCGCTCGCGATCCCGCTTGGGGTGAGCGTCGACCGCCGTGCCAAGGACGCGTTCTATGCCCGCCTGAGCGCCCAGGGCCAGGTCATCGCGACGTCGCTCGGCGGGGCCGACAAGCTCGACGACGACCTGCCCGGCCTGCGCCAGAAGGTCCGGGCGTACGGGTCGAGCATCGATGCGCGGGTGATCGTGACCGACCCGTCGGACGAGGCCCACCTCCTGGCCGACTCGGACGACGCCCAGGCTCCGCCGAAGACCCCGTACAACACGCCCGGCCGGCCCGAGATCGCGGCCGCGCTTGCCGGGCAGTCGGTGCGGCTGGTGCGGCACAGCGTCGACCTGGGCGGTGACCTCCTCGTCGTGGCCTACCCCGTGCTGAGCGGCGGACACGTCGTCGGGACCGTGCGACTGTCCCAGCCGATGGCCGCGGTCGACGCCCGCGTGCGACGGAGCTGGGAGGCGATCGCCACCGTCGCGGTGATCGTTGCGATCGTCGGTCTGGCCGTGGCGTGGGTTCTGGCGACGTCGCTCGCCCAGCCCCTGCGCTCGCTCGCCGGAACCGCCGAGCGGCTCGGCGGCGGCGACCTGGGAGCCCGGGCCGAGGTCACGGGCCCGCCCGACGTGGCCGCCGTCGCCGTCGAGCTGAACCGCATGGCCGCCGAGCTGACGGCGCTTCTCGACGCCCAGCGCGAGTTCGTCGCCAACGCGTCACACCAGATGCGCACCCCGCTCACGGGGCTTCGGCTGCGGCTGGAGGCGCTCGCGGCGGGCCCACCGCCCGATCCGGAGGCCGAGCGCGCGCTGCGCGAGGTCGACCGGATGAGCGATCTCGTCGCCGACCTGCTCGTGCTCGCCCGGGCCGGTGTCCCGCCCCGCTCAACCACCTCGTCCGACCTCGCCGAGCAGGCCCGCGCCGCGGCCGACCGCTGGCGGCCCGTCGCCGAGGACCGCGAGCAGACGTTCGCGCTCGACGCGCCGCGGATCCCCGTGGTCGTCGGCGCGGACCCGTCCGACGTCGCGATCATGCTCGACAACCTGATCGAGAACGCCATCGTCTACAGCCCGACGGGCGCCACGGTCTCGGTCACGGTCTCGAAGAACGGCGGAGGCACGGTGCGTGTCGAGGACGACGGGCCGGGGATCCACCCGTCCGAGGCCAACCGGGTGTTCGACCGCTTCTTCCGGGGCAAGGCGGGCAGCGGCGTGCCCGGCGGCACCGGCCTCGGCCTGACGATCGTCCACGACCTGGCGGCCCGCTGGAGCGGCTCGGTCGAGCTCGAGCCGTCGGGGCGCGGGACCCGGATCGCCGTCCGGTTCCCGGAGCCCGGCGAGACCACCGAGCTTACCGAGCCCTAACCTTGCCCTGGCCGGCCGATCATCCGCAGGCCCCTATCCTGAGACCATGAGGCACCGGCTCGCCATCGTGTTGACCGTGATCGGCGCGATCGCGCTGCCCGTGGTCATGGCCGCGACGGTGCTCTACGCGTCGAACGCGGCGATCGGCGGCTCAGACGAGCCGCTGACACCCCAGTTCGGGACGACCTCGCCGGCGACGACCACGCCGCAGACGCACGAGGATCAGGGCGGCTCGACCGGCGGCGGCTCCTCGACGGGCGGCGGCGACGACCACGGCGGCTCGACCGGCTCCAGCGGCGGCGGAACCTCCGGCGGCGGGTCTGACGACACGTCCGGCGGCGGCTCGAACAGCGGCAGCGGATCCTCGGGCAGCGGGTCGGGCAGCGGCTCCGGCGGCTCGTCGCACGGTGGCGGGGACGACGGCAGCGGCGGTGGCAGTGGCCACGGCGGCGACGACTAGCCGGTCGCTTGCCGAAGGCTTGCGAACCCCGATCCTGCCCATAGCCCGCCCCTAACCAGGCCTCCCCTACGGTGAGTGAGCAGCACCGGAAACCCACCAGAGGAGAGGCAGATGAACACCACCAAGCTCGCACGCAGGCTCGTCCTGGGGATCGGCATCCCGGCGGCCCTGGCCACCGGCGCGATCGCCGCCGCGGCCAGCAGCAACGGCTCGTCGTCCGACAAGCCGGCCACGACGATCACGCAGACGGCACGGGGTCGACCGCCTTCAGCACCGCCCGCGAGCCGGGCGAGGACGTCCGCGGGAACGCCGACGAGAACGAGCAGCGCGGCCGCGCCAACGAGCCCGGCGAGGACGTCCGCGGGAACGCCGACGAGGCCGAGCATCAGAACGAGGCCGGCGACGACAACGGCCAGAACGATCAGGCCGACGACAACGGCAACCCGGGCCCGGGCGGCGGAGAGGACTCGAACAGCGGCCCCGGCAACGGCGGCGGCAATGACGACTCGAGCGGCCATGGCGGCGGCGGCAGCGACGACGGCGGCTCCGGCCACGGCGGCGACGGCGGCGGCGACGACTGACCTGCCGAACGCAACGACGAAACCCGACGAGAGAGGAACCACCAGATGACACTCAAGACACTGAAGCCGCTTGCGACCCTCGCGGCGATCATGACGGCCACCGCCGTCGTGGCCGCCCCGGCCCAGGCCCGCGGCACCACGATCACCGCGACCCTCCACGGCGCGGCCGCCTTCCCGAACGCAACCGGGTCGGCGAAGTTCAAGAAGGACGGGGCGAACCGGGAGTTCGAGGCCCAGGTCGAGCACGTCCGCTCGCTGGCCGGGAAGCGCCTCACCGTGTTCGTCCACGGGACGAAGGTCGGCAGGATGCTGGTCGGCGGCCTCGGCAGGGCCCACCTGAACCGCTCGACCGAGCTCGGCCAGGCGGTCCCCCAGGTGGCGGCGGGCAACCGCGTGAACGTCCGCACGGCCGCCGGCACCCTCGTGGCGACCGGGAAGTTCTAGGACGGAGGAGGCCCGAACGGGCACAGGCACGGAGCCGGCCGCCGGTGAGGCGGCCGGCGGTGCCCGATGTGAGTGTGAGGGCGGTGGCGCGACGGCCGGTGGGACACGGCGTGCGCCACCGCCTTTGCCATTTCCGTGACCGGCGTCGCGTAGCGGACGAGCAGGCACACCGCCACGATGAGCATGACTCCGAGCAGCGTGTACTCGACGGTTGCCTGTCCCTTCGACACGTCCGCACCGTACGCCGGCAGATGCGACGGGTGAGCGGCGAGCGGTGCCGGAAGCGTGCCGGATCTGCACGCCCCCGCTGGTAGGCTCGGGCGGTGGCAGAGAAGGCTCGGCTGATCGGCCTCAACCACGTCGCCCTCGAGGTGGGCGACGTCGAGCAGGCGCTCGCGCTCTACGGCCGGATCTTCTCGTTCACCCTGCGCGGCAGGGCGCCGCGGATGGCGTTCGTCGACATGGGCGACCAGTTCGTGGCGCTCTCCGAGGGCCGCTCACAGCCCGCCGACGACCATCGCCACTTCGGCCTCGTCGTCGACGACGTCCCGGCGGCGCGCGAGGCGGCGCAGCGCGAGGGCCTCGCGATCGTCTCCGACACCCGGGGGAGCTTCGACTTCCTCGACCCCTGGGGCAACCGGTTCCAGGTCGTCGGCTACGGCGACATCCAGTTCGAGCGGACGGACGGCGTCAAGCGGAAGCTCGGCATCGAGGCCCTCGAGAAGACCCCGGAAGCGCGGCGTCAGATCTCGGAGCGCGGGCTGGCCTGATCACGGGCCGAAGCCACGTCCGTGCCGCGCACCGCCTGGTGCGTGCGGATGATGGCGAGGGCCGCCTCGAGGTCGGCGGCCTCCTGCGTGCGATCGGCCGCCTGCTCGACCTGGTCCGCCAGCCACAGGAGCACCTCGTCGTCATAGACGACGCCATGGGACGCCATCGCGCGCAGGCAGGCCGCGATGTCGTCGAGAACCCTGATCTCGGTGCCGGTGGTCATTGCTCCCCCATCGGCACGACGGGCCACCGCCGATAGACGCAAGAACACGCAAAAGCGTCACTCGAGCATCCCCGATTCGACGTAGTTCGTCCCGGAGAATTGCGCCCTAGCGGCGAGCTGCGACCGAGCGCAGGGCCACACCGCCCGCGACGAGGCCGCTACCGGCCGCGACGAGCAGGAGCAGGTTCATGCCCGTGAACGGCAGCGAGCCGCCGCCGCCTCCGGCCTGCTCGCCCTTGACCGCGCCGTACTGGCTGTCGGCAGGCGACGTCTGAGCGCCGAATGCGGGCGCCGCCGCGAGAAGGACCATCGCGATCGCCGAGGCCACGATCAGCCCCATCACCTTCGGCATCCTGGTTCTCGTCCGATGCGTCATCGATGTTCCTTTCGCCGCTCGATCGAACCTTCCTTCCAGACGATGCTCGCGTCACCCGTCTTCCCTCGCATCGGGGAGAACGCCGATCCCAAGTGCGGAGAGGCCGCAACCGGCGTCAATCAGGCGCGGCGCCCGGCCGCGATCGCCTCGGCGATCTGCTCCGCATCCGCGGTCGCGCCCCAGATGATCCCCGACTTTCGGAGGCGCAGCCACGGTGCCCCGAGCACGTAGAGGCCGGGAACCGCCGTGACCCCGGACGTGTGCGGAATCGCGCCGCCGTCCGCGAGCCCGGGGATCGCGACGGCATCGAGGCGCGGCCGCATGCCCGTGCACCAGATGACGGTTCCGACACCTTCGCGATCGAGCCGAAGCGCGCCGGGCGCGTCTCGGCCGATGCCGTCGATCGGCGCGCACGACGGGTCGCTCTCAGCCTCCGGCGCGTCGGTGCCGGAGCGCTCGATGTGCTCGTCGATGGCGCGCAGGAGCGCGGCCGAGGTCTCGTCGGCGTAACGGGCGTGCTCGGCCACGTCGTCGCCGAAGCGGACATCCTCCCCTGCCCCGCCCTCGAGCCGGCCGAGCAGCTCGACCCCGCGCCGCGCGAGCGAGTGGAGCGACAGCGAGTGCCCGTCGTCGGTGCCCGAGATCAGCGGCTGGCGGTTGCGGAGGACGGCGGCGTCGACATCCGCCCGGCGCACGTCGTAGAAGCCGCTCACGGTCCACCACCCGAGCGTGTCGCGCCCGCGGTAGCGGCGCGGTACCCAGGGCACCCGGCTGGTCGAGAGGAGGACGCGGCGTCCGGCTGCCGCCAGATCCTCGGCGATCTGACAGCCGGACTGCCCGCCTCCCACGACAAGCACGGCTCCGTCGGCGACCGCGTCGGGCGAGCGGTACGTGGCGGTGTCGAGCTGCAGCACCCGCCCTGCGAGGGCATCGGCGATCGGCGGTCGCGCGGGGACGCGCTGGAACCCCGTGGCGAGGATCACGCTGCGGGCCGTGAGGTCGCCGTCGCGGACGCGGATGGCGAAGCCACCGGCCGTGTCGCGCTCGACCCGTGCGGGACCCGTCTGCTCGCGCACCGGCAGGCCGTGAGCGCTCGCGAACTGCTCCAGCGCGGCCACGAACTCGGGCGCGGTATCGAAGCCGTCGGCATCTTCGCCGCCCGGCTCTTCACCGTCCAGCCGAGACATCCATCGAGTCGTGTTCAGCCGAAACGAGTCCCAGCGCTCGGTGCGCCAGACCTGGCCGATGCGGCCCTCCTCGAGGACGACGTGCTCGACGCCGCGCTGAGCGAGCGCCCAGCTGGCCGCCAGGCCGGCATGGCCGGCCCCCACCACCACCGTCTCGACGTCGGCGTCGCGCACGGGCGTATTGAACCCGACGGCCGTACGCCCGTCGACCTTCACGTGTGCGCTGCGAGCGATCCGGCGATCGTGAGCGCGACGGCAGCGCCGATCGGCAGGAGCGCCGCAGGCACGAGCACGAAGACGACGACCGCCAGCACGCGCGGCCCGGCCCGAGCGGCCCGCTCCTGCACGTTCCGCGCCGCCTCCGCCCGGCTGCGCTCGGCCTGGCCGCGCAGGCTCTCGGCCAGCGGCACTCCGAGGCGATCGCTCAGCCGGAGCGCCAGCCCGAGGGCGGCGAGCGTCGGCGCTCCGGTGCGCTCGCTCAGGTCTCGAAGCTCCTCGCCGCGGGGCCGTCCGAGCGCCAGGGCGACCCGGGAGCGCTCCAGCTCGTCTGCCAGCTCTCCGCCGGCGGCATTCGCCGCCCCCGCGACCGCCGCGTCGAGTGGGATGCCGGCCGCCACCGCCGCTGCCACCAGCTCGAGGAGCGCCGGCGCCGCACGCTCGATCCGAGCCGCTCGCCGCTTCCCCGCCGACCGCAGCCACAGATCGGGGTAGGCGCAGCCGAACCCGGCCAGCATCGATGCCGGCAATCACCCCCGGCACTCCACCGACCGTCACCGCGCCGGCGAGCCCGACCATCCCGAACCCGACGGCGGACGTGAGCCGAGCCGCCACGACATCTGCATCGGAGACGTGGCCGCCGGCTCGCCGGACAACGGCCGGATCGGGTGGACGTGCGAGGATCGCCGGGAGGTGGCTCGCAGGCCGCCGACCGATCGCCGCCATCCACTCGAGGGCTGCCCGACGACGCCGGCCGATGCCGGTTCGCGGCTCGCGGCGATATGCCCGAACGGCGTCCACCCCGAACAGCGCCGCCGCGCACAGGAGCGCCCAGCCGCTCATGGATCGACCGAAGCGATCCGCGCGATCAGCACGTGTCCGAGCGCGGCGAGGACGACCGACAGCACGAGCGCCGCCCAGCCGAGCGGGCTCCCGACCACGAGCATGAATCCCGGGCGGTCGAGCAGCCAGAGCGCAGCGACGCCGAACACCGGCATGGCCGTCACCATCCGGCCGGTCGCGCGGGCCTGCGCGGTCGCGACCGCCGCCGCCCGTCGCAGCTCCTCCCGCCCGCGCAGGACGTCGGCAAACCGATCGAGCAGCAGCGCGAGGTCGCCGCCGGCGCGTGTCTGCATCTCGACCACCGCCCGGAGGTGGGTCACATCCGTGTCTGCGCCAAGTGCGCCGAGGGCCTCCGCCGGCGACGCGCCGAGAGCGATGGCCGCCGCCGCGTCGCGCAGCGCTCGAGCGCTCGGCTCGGGCACCTCGCCGGCCGCATCGGCGACGGCCTGACGCAACGACCTGCCGGCCCGGACATATGCGGCCAGCACCGAGACGACGAGCGGCAGCTGGGCCCGCAGCCGGCGGGCGGTGCGCCGTGCGGCGACCCACGCCCGAATCCGCGCAGTCGTCAACGCGAGGGTGCTGCGCATCTCGCCTCGACGAGCCGGCCCAGGAGCTCGTCGTCAAGGTGCCGCAGCCTCGCACCCGTCGTCACGGCCGTCGATCCCCCGGACGACCCGCGCCCCATCCGCGGTGCGAACGAGATGGACGACGACATCGACCGCCGCCTGCACCTGCTCCCGCACGGCCGAGTGCGGCAGGTCGAGCCCCGCCATCAGCGCCATCGTCTCGATCCGCCGGAGCGCGTCGGCGGTCGAGCTCGCGTGGACCGTCGTGAGCGAGCCGTCGTGCCCGGTGTTCATCGCCTGGAGCATGTCGAGCGCCTCGCCGCCGCGCACCTCGCCCACCACGATCCGGTCGGGACGCATGCGCAGCGCGTTCCGCACGAGGGCGCGGAGCGTGACCTCTCCGCGCCCCTCGACATTCGCCGGCCGCGACTCAAGGCGTGCCACGTGGTGCCCCGGCAGGCGGAGCTCGGCGGCGTCCTCGACGGTGACGATGCGCTCGGCCCGGCCGACGAAGCCGGCGAGCGCGTTCAGGAGCGTCGTCTTCCCCGTTCCGGTCCCGCCCGAGACGACGACGTTCACCCGGCCCCGGACGGCTCTGCCGAGAAGGTCGACCTGACCGGGCGTCAGCGTGCCGAGGTCGACCAGGTCGGCGATCGTCATCGGCTCGCTCGGAAACCGCCGGATGGTGAGCAGCGGCCCGTCGAGCGCCAACGGCGGGAGGACGGCGTTCACGCGGCTGCCATCAGGAAGGCGCACGTCGACCATCGGGCTCGCGTCGTCGACCCGCCGGCCGCCGGCGCCGACGACGCGCTCGATCACCTGACGTAGGTGCTCGGCGTCGCGAAACCGCACGGCCTCGGGCACGAGCTTCCCGCCCCGCTCGACGAACACCGCCCCGGGCCCGTTCGCGATGACCTCGGTCACCGCCGGGTCGCGCATCAGCGGCTCGAGCGGGCCCAGCCCGACCGCGTCGTCGACGACCTCCTCCACCAGACGCTCCAGGTCGATGACCGGGAGGATCACGCGGTCGCGCTCAAGCAGGTCTCTCAGCCGGGCGGCGACGATCGACCGCAGCTCTTGCGCGTCGGCTCCCGGCGGCAGCACGGTCATCTCCTCGCGCACGCGAACCCGGTACCGATCCGCCATGGCGCCGAACGCGTTCATCCCCGCACCTCGTCGGCAAGCGCGGCGAGCGTCGCCGGCGGCCCCGTTCGCGTCCAGCGGTCGAGGTCGAGCTGCCCGTCGTCGTATCCGGACATCGACCGGCGGTCGTCGCGAACGACGGCCGCCACCGGAGCGTCCACGATTCTCGAGATCGCCCGCAACCCGATGTCCGCGCGGCGCGACCAGCGATTCACGACGACCCCGGGCTCGGCGGCCGCTCCCCACCTCGCAACGGCGAGGACGAGCGCGCGTGCGGCCTCGAGCGCCGAGCGAGTCGGAGTCACGACGACGAGCACGCGGTCGGCAGCGACGAGCGCCTCGCGCGGCGCGGCCGACACGGCGCACCCGACATCGATCACCGAGAGGCCCTCGCGTGCGCGGAGCTCGCGCACGAGCTCGGAGCCCCACCCCGGCGTCAGGATGCCGAGAAGATCCGGATCGGGCGGCCCGGCCACATGGCGCAGGCCGGCTGGGTGCTCGACGACGATGGTCCCGATGCCCGAGGCAAGCGCCTCTCCCGCCTGGGCCAGATCGGCAAGCGACCTGTCCGGGCTCGCACCGAGAGCGAACGCAAGACCCGCTCGGCTTCCGGCAAGGTCGACGAGCAGTGCCTTCGCGGTCGCCGCCAGCCCGAGAGCGACCATGCTCGCCCCGACTCCTCCACGGGCCCCGACGACCGCGACCACCCCACCCTGCCGCACGTCGGACGACGCGCCGCCTGCCCTGCGCACGCGCAGGGCGTCGGTTACGGCGGCGGCGAGTCCTGGCGAGGTGATGGGGAGGCCGGCGACGGCACCTGCACCGGCCCTGAGCGCCGACCGGTACGCCTCGATGTCGGCGTGCTGCGCGAGGAGGACGATCGCCGCATCTGGGCACGCACGCGCAGCCTCCTCCGCCCACTCGGCCGCCGGTGCGCCGGGGCCGTCGGCGACAAGCAGCACCTCGCACGCGGGCACGGCGCCGCCGAGCACCCGGCTGCGCGGCACCGCCGCCACGACGTCGATCCCCGCCGTGCCGTCGGCAGCCGCGAAGCATGCCGCCACGAGTGCCGCGTCGGATGCGACGACCACGCAACGCACGGCCGGACGACTCACGGTGCTCCCGGCGTCGATCGGACGACAAGCCGCAGCGTGCCGCGCCCCTCGGCGGCGATGATCGTCGCGACAGCGGCCGCCGGGAGGCGGAGCGTCGCGACGGCTGAACCGTCCGATCGGTCCGCGGCCACGACGAGCACGTCCGTGAGGACGATCGTCGGATCCGAGCGGCGGCCGGGCGTGGCCAGGAACACGTCGGCGCGCGCGCCGGCGAGGTCTCCGGCCGGCAGGCCGGCGGCGGCGTCGACCCGGACGGCAACGTCCCGACCGGCCACGACCCGCGTGTCGGTCGCGAGCTCGGGCTCGGCGAGCAGCGCGCCGGCCGGGACGGCGACCGCGACCCGCCGGCCGACGGCGTCCTCGGGGTCGGCCACCACCCCTGGTGTCGCATACCGCGCCGGCACGCGCACCACACCGAGCGCCTCCGCGCTGACGCGGCCGCCTGCCGGAAGCGCCTCCAGCACGACGACCTGGCTGACCGTCCGACCCGGTGGCGACGCGGCAGACCCTCGACCGAGCTCGGCCAGCCCTGCGATCGCGAGCCCGATCGCCAGCGCCGCGAAAGCGATCGCGCGACGGCGGTGCCGGCTCACGTGCGGATCGCCGGCGCGCAGCGGCGACAGATCGATCCGACGAGCGGCGCCCGGCACCACCCACAGCGCGGCGCCGCGGCGACCTGCTCGCGCAGGCCGACGAGCGAGCCGGACGGGATCGACGGCGCGACGAGCAGCTCGATCGCCCATCGTGCGTCCAGCGCTCGTGCCAGCCCCCGTTCCATGGATGCCGTGTGCGCTCCGCCCGCGGCGGCTGCCCGCACATAGCTCGACGGCGGCAGCCGGCCCGACTCGGCCGCCGCGCACACCGCGCCCCGCGCGATGCCGGCCCGCATGAGGTCTGCGACCGTGTCGGCCGCCGGAATCCGGACGCGGCCCCACCGGCCGCCACTGAAACGGGTCGCAGCCGCCCTGCGCGCGTGCGGCCCTTCGGGCGCCAGGCCCGCTCGGACGAGAGCCGCACCGGACGAGCACACGATCCACATCGCGCATCGGTCCTCCAACACCGCGACCAGCGCGCCGGCGTCGGCGGCGGGCCAGCCCTGGGCTGCCACATGGGTGGCGATCCCTGCGAGATAGCGGCCGCCGATCCCCGGCAGCCTGAGCTCGTGCGAGCCCGCTCCGCCATGCGCCTGCGATGCGATGCCGTGGTCTCGGACGATCCGGCTCGCCGTGGAGAGTGCGGGGATCAGCTCGAGCCGTCGCTCCGGAAGCGGCACCGGCTCGGCGGCAAGACGGAGCGCTCGATCAGGCGTCACACGCGCCGTCCGTCGTCGGAAGCGTCACGGTGAACCGCGTCCCCTCACCGACCCGGCTTGAGACGTCGATCCGGCCGCCGTGCGCCTCGGTCAGCTCGCGTGCGATGGCGAGGCCCAGGCCGGCACCGGGCTCGGAACGCTCGGGAGCCTGGAAGAACTCGTCGAAGATGAAGGGCAGGTCCGCCTCGGCGATGCCGCGCCCGCGATCCTCGACCGAGACGGCGACGGCGCCCTCGCCGGAGCCGGCCGTGACGGTGACGTCCGTTCCCGGCGGCGCGTACTTGATCCCGTTCCCGATCAGGTTCGCGAACACCTGGCGGACCCGGTTCTCGTCGCCCGAGACCGTCGCGTCGCCGCCAGACCACTCGACGTCGACGCCCACATCGCGGTGACGCGCGACGGCCCGCAGGCGCTCGGCCACCTCCTCGACGCACGGCCGCAGAGGGAACGTCGGCAGTGCAGACGCGGACGTGGCCAGCCCGGACGCGACTCAGCTCGAGCAGGCTCTCGATCATGTAGGACAGCCGCTCGCACTCCCCGTCGATCACATCCAGCTTGGCGGCCTTCGCAGAATCGGCCTCGGCCCGCTGCAGCGTGTAGACGTAGCCCTTGATCACTGTGAGCGGCGTGCGCAGCTCGTGCGACACCTTGCCGATGAACGCCGCCCGCGCCTGCTCCTCGTGGGCCAGCCTCCCGGCGAGATCCTCCATGGAGGCGACCAGGGCGTCGCGCCCGCCGTCGCGCCTGCGCCGGATCCGGTCGCGGATCATGCCGGCCTGCAGAGGCGGTAGCCGACGCCCCACACGTTCGCGATCCAGGCGTCGTCGGAGTGCCGGGCGAGCTTCTGACGGAGGCGGCTGGCGTGGGAGTCGAGGGTGCGCGTTCTACCGGGGCTGCGAAAGTCCCACACGAGCTGGAGCAGCTCCTTCTTCGTGAAGACCCGCTCAGGCTCTCCCGCCAGCGTGGCGAGGAGCGCGAACTCCTTCGCCGACAGCTCGACCCGCATGCCCGCGACCGTGACCTCCCGCGAGAGGATGTTCACGACCAGGTCGCCGTACGCGAGCTGGTGCGCGTCTCTGGCGCGCGACACGCGCTTCAGGACCGCTCCGATCCGGGCGAGCAGCTCCGGGTAGTGGAACGGCTTCGTGACGTAGTCGTCGGCGCCCCTGTTGAGCCCGCGGACGCGGTCGGTGTGCTCGGCCTTCGCCGAGAGCATGATGATCGGGAGGTCGGGATCCCACGGGTCGTTGACGGCGTCGCCCCCGCGGACGCGCCGGCACACGTCGTATCCGCTCATGTCGGGGAGAACGACGTCGAGCAGGACGACGTCGGGCCGCGACGCTGCCAGGGCATCGATGGCCTCGCCGCCGTTCGCCGCGGTGAGGACGGTGAAGTCGTCCGCTCGCAGGTTCTCGGCGAGAAACGCGAGGATGAGAGGCTCATCGTCGACGACGAGCACGGTTGATTCGGCCATGGGAGTGGCTCCTTGGGGGTCACGGCCGGGGTGCGCGGGGGACGCGGCGACGGCGGCACTGGGTCTCAATTTCGCTTCTCGGCCCGGCCGCCTCGGGTCTCGGTCTCAACGTACTTGACGGATTCGGCGAATGGAACGACTGCAACGGCAGATGTTGCAGAAATGCGTGGGAACCACGAACGGCCGCTCGCCCGCACCCCGCTGCCCATCCGTGGAAACCACGGACGGGGCCCTCGCCGAAACGGGTGGTCGGGCGTGGGCGGACGGGTGAACCGGCCGGGAACCGCTCAACCGTGGTCGGGCGGGCGCGACTACCGGATTGTCGCCCTACGACCCCTGGAGCCATCGCCATGCAACTTCTGAACCGCCTCTCAATCCGCTCGAAGCTCTACGCCGGCTTCGCCATCGTCTCGGCAGCGCTGCTCGTCGCCGTCGCCGTCGGCTGGATGAGCATGCTCTCGGTGAGCGGCACCGTCCGGAATGGCTACGAGCAGGCCGTCATCGCCGAGGCGACCTCCAAGTGGGCCTACAACATGCGCGTCTCGCAGTCGCAGAGCGCCGCCATCGGGCACCACATCAAGAACGCCGACGGCTCCGACATGCACGCGACCGACAAGGCGGCGTACGACAAGGAGTTCGCGCAGCTGAAGGCACGGGCGACATCGGCTCAGGATCAGGCTGCCATCGCGCGGATCACGGCTGCACGCGCCAAGTGGGGGGCCCTCGACCAGAAGGTGATCGACCTCTGGACGTCGGGCGACAAGCACGGGGCGATCGCTCTGGCGAATGGCGCGGCGAACACGGCCGGCGACAACCTCTCCACCGCTCTGGACAACTACGCCACGCAGCTGAAGGCCGCGGCCGAGCGTGCGAAGGCATCGGGCGAGCGTCAGGCCGAGGTGCTGATGGGCATCTTCATCGCAATCGCGGTGGCGCTGGCACTGGGCATCGCGGTGATCCTCACACGCCGGATCGCCGGCGGGCTGAAGCCGATCCAGGCGCGCCTCAACAGCCTGGCCGAGAACTGCCTGACCGATACCGAGCACGCGCTCACCGCGATGGCCAACGACGGTGACCTCACGATCGAGGTCGTGGCCGTCACGACTCCTGCCGAGGTGAGCGGCACCGACGAGATCGCGCAGATCGCCGGCACGTTCAACATGATGCTCGAGAAGGCCCAGTCGTCGATCGAGGCCTACAACGCGATGCGGCAGAAGCGAGTCGAGTTCGCCGACGTGGTGTCCAAGATCGCCGACGGCGACCTGACGTCGCAGATCCACGTGGCGTCGGACAAGGATCAGATCGGGCAGGCGTTCTCCGCGATGCTCGACTCGCTGCGCGACATCGCATCGTCGGCGCAGATGATCAGCCACGGCGACGTCTCGTCGCAGGTCACGCCGAAGTCCGAGAACGACGCGCTCGGCACGGCCTTCGCCGAGATGCAGAGCTACCTGCGGGAGATGGTCGCCGCCGCCGAGCAGATCGCAGACCGCGACCTCTCGCACAGCGTCGAGCTGCGCTCCGAGCGCGACGCGCTGGGCATCGCCTTCAACCGCATGACCGAGAACGTCTCGGCCGTCCTCGCCGAGGTCTCGGCCGCGACGAACCGCCTGACCACCGCGTCCGAGCAGATGGCGACCTCGTCGAACGAGGCCGGTCGCGCCGTCGAGGAGATCGCAAACGCCGTCGGCGACGTCGCCGCCGGCGCCGAGCGCCAGGCACGCATGATCGAGGAGACCCGGACGTCGGCCAACGAGACGACCCAGGCCGCCGCCCAGACCAGCAAGGTCGCCCACGAGGGCGTCGAGGCCGCCGGCCAGGCAACCGCAGCGATGCGGACGCTCGCCGACGCCTCGGCCGATCTGGCGCAGGTCATGGAGGGCCTCACCAACCGCAGCGAGCAGATCGACGGCATCGTCGAGACCATCTCGACCATCGCCGCCCAGACCAACCTCCTGGCGCTGAACGCCGCCGTCGAGGCCGCCCGGGCAGGCGAGCAGGGCCGCGGCTTCGCGGTCGTCGCCGAGGAGGTCAGGAAGCTCGCGGAAGGCTCGAAGTCCGCCGCCGAGAACATCGCCGCGCTGATCGGCGAGATCCAGACCGAGACCGCCCGGGCAGCCGAAGCCGTCTCGCAGAGCGCCGAGCGCACCCAGAGCGGCGTCGCCACCGTCGACAAGACGCGCGAGGCATTCGAGTCGATCGGCCACGCCGTCATCGACATCACCGACCGCGTCGGAACCATCAGCACCGCCACCAGCGAGATCGCATCGGTCGCGGAGGAGTCCTCGGCGTCGGCAGAGCAGGTCTCCGCCTCGACCGAGGAGACGGCCGCGACCGCCCACGAGCTCGCCACGGCCGCCCAGGGCCTGAACGAGACCGCCGCCGAGCTCGACCGGCTCGTCCGCCAGTTCACCCTGGCCGGCAGCTGATCCGGTGGCGAGGCTCCCGGGAAGGCTCAACGTGCGGCGTCGGCGGCCGATTACCCCCGCCGACAGCCCAGAGACCGGGAGCCACGCCGCCATGCGACTGCTGAACCGCCTATCGATCCGCGCCAAGCTCTTCACCGGGTTCGGCATCGTCATCCTGCTCCTGGCCGCCTCGGCCGGCGTCGCCTTCTGGGGCTTCTCCCGCCTCAGCTCGTCGGAGCACGCCGTCGACGCGATCATCACGCCGAAGGTGCAGAGCGCCGAGGACATGCGGGCCGCGATCGGCGACTTCCACTACTCCCAGACGAAGTACCTCGTGCAGGGCCCGTCGCAGCGCGAGAACTTCCTCGGTGACGTGGCCACCTACCGGAAGGCGTTCGCCGCCGCGGACGCCGCCGCGACCGACGGCCCCGACCACGCCACGCTCAACGCGATCGCCGCGAAGTTCCGGGCGTTCATGGCGGTCGACAGTCAGATGTGGGCCGCGGTGCAGGCCGGGCACCAGCGCGCCGCGACCGCCCAGGTCGACCCGTCCAACGACGCCGCCGACGCGCTCGTCGAGGCGGCCGACGCCGACATCGCCCAGGCCAAGGCCGAGCAGACCGCGGCCGTCCACGCCTTCGCGTCGAGCCGATCGACGAGCGAGATGCTGATGGGCGCCGTCGCGCTGATCGCGCTCCTGGCTGCGGTCGGCATCGCCTGGGCGCTCACCCGCCGCCTGTCCGGAGGACTGGCGCCGATCCGTGAGCGGCTCTCGAGCCTGCGCGACGACTGTCTGGCGGGGATCGAGGAAGGCCTCGGCGCGATGGCCGCCGAGGGCGACCTCACCATCGACGTGGTACCCAGGACGGAGCCCGTCGCCGTGGACGGCTCCGACGAGATCGCCGAGCTCGGTCGGACGTTCAACGACATGCTCGCCAAGGCCACGGCCAGCATCGAGGCGTACAACGCCATGCGGGCCCGCACGTCCGAGATGGCGCGGGTGGCCGGCGAGATCGGCGTCGGCGACCTGTCGGCGAGCGTCGAGGTGCTGTCAGACCGCGACCAGTTCGGCCGGGCCTTCGTCGACATGCAGAGCTACCTGAACGACGTCGCGGCCGCCGCCGCGGCGGTGAGCGAGGGCGACGTCTCGCGCGCCGTCGAGGTGCGATCCGACGCTGACGCGCTGGGCACGGCCTTCGTCGCCATGCAGGCCTACCTGCGCGAGATGGTCGCAGCCGCCGAGCGGATCGCCGATCGCGACCTGTCGGCCGACATCGAGCCGCGCTCCGAGCGCGACGCCCTCGGCATCGCCATGAACCGCATGACCGAGAACGTGTCGGGCGTGCTGTTCGACGTCGCGACCGCCACCGGACGGCTGACGCACGCCGCCGAGCAGATGACGACCTCGTCGGGCGAGGCGGGACGCGCGGTCGAGGAGATCGCCAACGCCGTGGGCGACGTGGCGGCCGGCGCCGAGCGCCAGGCCCGCATGATCGACGAGACGCTCACGTCCGCGACCGAGACGGCGGAGGCCGCCGTCGACACGAACCGGGTCGCCGAGGAGGGCGTCGCCGCAGCCGAGGACGCCACCACCGCGATCCGCGGGCTCGCCGACTCGTCGGCCGACCTCGCGCAGGTCATGGACGGCCTCACGAACCGCAGCGAGCAGATCGACGGCATCGTCGAGACCATCTCGACCATCGCCGCCCAGACCAACCTCCTCGCGCTCAACGCCGCCGTCGAAGCCGCCCGGGCAGGCGAGCAGGGCCGCGGCTTCGCCGTCGTCGCCGAGGAGGTCAGGAAGCTCGCCGAGGGCTCCAAGTCGGCCGCCGAGAACGATCGCCGCGCTGATCCGCGAGATCCAGACCGAGACCGCCCGCGCCGCTGCGGCCGTTTCACAGAGCGCCGCCCAGACGCAGAGCGGCGTCGCGACCGTCGAGCGCGCCCGCGAGGCGTTCGAGTCGATCGGCCGGGCCGTCACCGACATCAGCAGCCGCATCGACACGATCTCGACGACGACCGGCGAGATCGCCGCCGTCGCCGACGAGTCCTCGGCATCGGCCGGGAACGTCTCGGCGTCGACCCAGGAGACGGCCGCGACCGCGCACGAGCTGGCGTCGGCGGCCGAGGGCCTGAACGAGACCGCCGCCGAGCTCGGCCGGCTCGTCGGCCAGTTCACGCTCCCGGCGCGGTAGGCGCTACGCGGCGAGGTAGCCGCGGTACGCCTGGCCGTGGGCCAGCGGATGCGACAGAAGGTGCGCCGCGGCGAAGCCCTGCCACGGGGCGTAGCGGGCCAGGAGCTCCTCGGTGTCGGCGGCATCCGCCTGACGGCGGAGAAGCGCCGAGCACAGCTTGATCAGCCCGAGGTCGCCGGCGGGTGCGGCGTCGGCCCGCCCCAGCCCCTGGCCGCAGACGACGCCCGCCGCCCACGGGCCGATCCCCGGCTCCGCGGTGAGGCGGCGGAGCACGGCCTCGGTGGGTACGCCGTCGAGCCGCGCCGGATCGAGCGTCCTCGCGAGCCGGGTCAACGTGGCCGCGCGACGCGGCGAGAGGCCGCAGCCCGTCGCCGTCGCCGCGCTCAGCCCGCGAAGGTCGTCGCTGCCGGGCGGGACGCGCAGGCCGTCATGCCGTCCCGAGATCGCGCCGAGCACCCGGCGCTCGATCCGGGCGGCCTCGACGGCCGGAATGAGCTGCCCTGCCAGCGCGCGGACGAGCGCCTGGGCGAAGGTCGCGCAACGGGAGGGCCGCAGTGCGCGACGGCGGCGGACGAGCGGCGCCAGCAGCTGGTCGTCCTGCGCCATCGCGAGAAACGGCGTGTGGTCGACGTCGGCCGAGAGGACGAACCGGAGCCGGTCGAGCGCCGCCTCGGCGTCGTGGGCACTGAGCCGGACGCCGAGCGTCCCGTCGAGGCGCTGCCAGACCCGCGCCCGGGCGGGGCCGGCCGCGGTGCGCAGCGCCAGCTCGAGCACGCCGCCGCCGGAGCGGCGCGTCGGGTCGCGGCCGCCGACCGCGTCGGCGAGGCGGTACGGCCGCGGCGGGGTGAGCTCGAGCTCGATCACGTGTGCTCGATGACCAGATGATCGCCGACCTCGACACCGGCCCGGTCGATCGCGCCGACCGGGAGCTCGAGCGCGACCTTCGCGCCGCGGCACGCCGACATGCGCCACGGACGGATGCCGCGGACGAGCTTCAGAACGCGCCCCTCCTTGTCGGCGTAGACGACGTCGATCGCAAACCGCATGAACCACATGTGGATCGAGCCCGTGGGCTGGATCCAGAGGCCCTCGTCGGGGTCGAGCCCCGACCGGCCGAGCAGGCCCTTGGAGCGCGTCCAGGCCGTCACGGCCAGCACCCCGCGCTCGCAGACCACCGGGCCACGTTCGAGTCGGATCCTGGGCACTACCCTGCTACCTGATGGAAGGATCCACGCCCGACTACCACTCCGGCGACGACTTCACGGTCGAGTTCCTCGACTACCGCTACCGGTTCGCGCGGACCGACTTCGCCCAGCGCGTCTCGGCCGCGGCGGTCCGCCTCGAGCTGGTCGACGACCGCGACCTCGAGCCGGGAGAGATGGACGACCTCGTCGCCCTTGCGGCCGACGGCCACGTGGCCCGGCCGCGGTCGCCGCTCGGCGCATACCTGTCGGCGAACTCCGCCGAGCTCGACGCGCTCCACGCCGACCCGCTCGCGTACTGGCTGCGCAAGCTCGTGTTCCGCGGAGCGTGGCTCGATCACCGGCTGAAGGCGGGCATGCTCGACGTCTCGTTCGACGAGAGCTCGGGTGCGTTCGCGTACCGCATGCCCACCGATCAGGCGCCCGTGGTGGACGTCGCCCCGGTCCCCTCGTGGGCCGAGCTCAGGTTCACGGACTAGCTGCGGGAACGAAGACCAGGAGATGGGGGCCGATCTGGACGCGGTCGCCGGCCTCGAGGAGCTGCTGCTGCACGAGCTCGCCGTTCACGAACGTCCCGTTCAGGCTGCCCTCGTCCTCGATCACGGTGCCGACCGCCTCGCGCCGGATGGTCGCGTGGCGCGCCGAGACGGTGGGGCCGGCCAGGACGATGTCGTTCTCGGTGTGGCGCCCGACACGCGTCGTGCGCTCGGCCAGGTCGAAGCGCTCCTCCTCACCGAGCTTCGGCCGCCACACGAGCGCCGGGTGCTCGCCGGGTGCGGCGACGGGCGGCGGCGCAGCGCCGTCGCCGGTCTGGATGATGCGTGTGTAGCTCGGCTGATCCTCGGCCACTGGCCCTCCCCTCCCGATCCGTCGGACGAGCCTACCAGGACACACGGACGGGGGGTAGACTGGCAACGTGGAGCACGACGAGGGTAATCCGATCGCCGACGCCGAGGCCCAGCTCTACCGGCGCATCCAGGAGCTTCGCGACCGGGCCCGCGCCGAGCGCCAGGCATCGGTTCCGTCGGCACCGTCCGAGCCCGGGGCCGCGACGCCCGATCTGCGGACGATCCTGAGCCGCGCCGAGACCCACGTCGGCGAGCTGCGCGAGACGGCGGCGTCGCTTCAGAAGACGCTGCCCGAGGCGGTCGAGCGCGCGATCGAGAAGGCGATGGACGACCACTCCACCCCGCGCCGGCTCAGCGAGCTCCGCGACCTCGTACGCGCGCTCTCGTCGCAGGTCGAGCAGGTGAACCGCGACCTCCTTGCCGAGCGCCTGGGCCGGGTCGAGGATCTCGAGCTTCTGGTCGACCTGCTCTCGACCGGCATGGCCGCCCTCCGCCAGGACGTGGCCGACCTCTCCGGCTCCGTCGGCCAGGTGGGTGCGGGCGTCGACCGCGCGAACGCCAAGCTCGATCAGCCCGTCCAGGTGACCGTCGAGCGCGCCCAGCAGGCGGGCGTCCGCGACCTCTTCCGCCCGACCGAGGCGGAGCCGACTCCGGCAGGCTCGCGGCCCGAAGCCAGCTAGACTCGGCTCGAGTCCACAAGGGGGTTCGGCGGCGATGGCGATGGTGTCGATGCGGCAGCTTCTCGACGAGGCGGCGGCCGGCGGGTACGGCGTTGGGGCGTTCAACGTCAACAACATGGAGCAGATCCAGGCGATCATGGAGGCCGCCCGCGAGACGTCCTCGCCGGTGATCATCCAGGCGTCGCGAGGCGCCCGCTCCTACACGAACGACCGCTTCCTCTACCACCTGATGCAGGCGGCGGTGGAGCTCTATCCGGAGATCCCGGTGGCGCTCCACCAGGACCACGGCAACTCGCCGGCGACCTGTATCTCGGCGATCGAGCAGGGCTTCACGAGCGTGATGATGGACGGCTCGCTCCTGGACGACGGAAAGACGGCGGCGGACTTCGCCTACAACGTCCAGGTGACCCGCGAGGTCGTGGAGCATGCGCACGCGGTCGGCGTCACGGTCGAGGGCGAGCTGGGAACGCTCGGCGGTATCGAGGACGGCGTCGGATCGGGCGAGATCCACCTGACCGACCCCGACCAGGCGGTCGAGTTCGTCGAGCAGACGGGGATCGACGCGCTCGCCGTCGCCATCGGCACGAGCCACGGCGCCTACAAGTTCTCGCGCAAGCCCGACGGCAAGGTGCTCGCGATGAACCTGATCCAGGAGATCCACGAGAAGCTGCCGACGACCCACCTCGTCATGCACGGCTCCTCGTCGGTGCCGAAGGAGCTCATCGACATCATCAACCAGTACGGCGGCGAGATCCGCCCGACGTGGGGCGTCCCCGTCGAGGAGATCCAGCTCGGCATCCGCCACGGCGTCCGCAAGATCAACGTCGATACCGACTCGCGCCTTGCCATCACCGGCGCGATCCGCAAGGCGATGATGGAGGATCCCGGCGAGTTCGACCCGCGCTCGTACCTGAAGCCGGCGCGAGCGGCGATGCAGCAGGTGATCGCACAGCGGATGACGCAGTTCGGGCAGGCCGGCCACGCCGGCGACTACGAGCCGCGCTCGCTCACCGAGATGCGCGACTTCTACGCCGGGGCGGCCGCCTAGTGGGCGTCACCAAGGTCATCGAGGTGATCGGCAGCTCGCCGACGTCGTCGGACGACGCGATCCGCGAGGCGGTCGCCGCCGCGGCGAAGTCGATCCGCGGCATCTCGCACGTGGACGTCGTCGACGTGACATGCGAGGTCGAGCAGGGCGTCATCACGAGCTGGAACGCGCTCGTCAAGATCTCGTTCCCCGTCGAGCCGCGCTAGAGCTCGGCAGCGCGCGTCGAGGGATTCCCCCGACGCGACTCCTCCACCTCCCGCCGACCATGAGCGGGTACCCGAGTGGAGGTGAGGAGATGAACCGCCTGAAGGCAGCCCCCATCGCCGCGGCCGTCGCGGTCATCGCGGCGGGATGCGGCGGCACGGCGACGTCGGGCAGCGGTTCCGCGGCGACGGATCCGACGCACAGCACGACGGCAACGACCGTCGAGGCGCCCGGCTCGACAGGATCGACCACCGACGAGCGGCGGTACCACGCTGGAGTCCGTCAGCTCGACCCAGCAGATGCGCGCGTACTTCCGCCATGTCGATCGCGTCCGGCAGCAGCTCGTCATCACCCGCCGCTCGACGCTGGCGCTGAACGCCGCGATCAAGGCGGGCGACGGGACCGCCGCCGGAGCCGCGGCGCGAAGCGCAGCCGCCGGCGTGCAGAAGGCGCTCGTCATCGCCAAGCGGATCAAGCCCGACGAGCCGCTCCGGACCATCCATTCCGAGCT
The DNA here is from genome assembly GCA_963706075.1 of uncultured Actinomycetes bacterium. Classification (GTDB taxonomy): domain Bacteria; phylum Actinomycetota; class Thermoleophilia; order Gaiellales; family JAICJC01; genus JAICJC01. Next base: position 511,190 of record CAVPLP010000003.1, on the reverse strand, counting down.
CCTCGCCAACCTGCGCCTCGGCGTCGTCTATCTGAACCGGATGGCGAGCGACATCGAGTCCCAGGACCAGTCCCGCATTCGGCGCTGGCCGAAGACGGTGCTCCCGACGCTACGGCGTTCCGAGCGCTGGTACGCCGAATGGGCCACCAACTCGGCCTCGATCGCGAGCTCGCTCCCTCTCGGCGTCCGGCCGCCGCATTGGCTTCACACGATGGACCGGTGGAACTGATCCGTAATTCGAGGAACCGCAAGATCGGGTCTCTCGCCGATGCCGGCGGATTGCGGGCGGGTCACACTGGTGATGAAAGGAGGCGCCATGAGCACTCCGCAGCTTGCACTACCGGCGGGGCGCCGCTTCACGTGGGCGTACCGCAAGCCGGTGTGGACCGCCGTCGCGATCCTCGGCATGTGGATCGCCGTCCTGATCGACGCGGTGTGGGGATCCGACATCGTCGCCACGAGCAGTTCCGGCGACACGACGTCCTTTCCCGCTGCGATCCCGATCGCGTTCTTCGTGAGCATCGCCACGGTCTTCGTCGCCCGCTACGGCTTCCGCTCTGACGGCCACGAGCCCGAGTAGCGCCGCGGGCTACTCGACCCAGGGCGGCAGTTCGAGCGCCCGCTCGAACGCCGCCCGGTCGTGCACCGGCTCGCCGTGGGCGACGATCACGTGCTCGAACGGCAGGTCGAGCATGGCGCGCAGGGCCGGGAGCACGCGCTCCTCGTGCCAGGGCGTGCCCCAGACGCGGAGCGCTCCCCGCGCGCTCAGTGAGCGCATCGGCGAAGACGACGGTCCGCTGCTCGGGCAGCCAGAGCGGCGTTTCGTTCCGCCCGCGTCCGTCGTAGAGCGCAACCAGGCCGCCCGGCAGCTCGCTCCCGGGCTCGATCGGCTCGAGGTCCGTCTCGGGGATGTCGTCGCGCCAGAAGAGGCTCGGCCCGAAGGCTCGGGCGCGGTAGCGCTCGCACGATCCGGTCGACGCTTCGGACGTGGTCGGGCTTCAGGACGACGGCCATAGTGGGGGCGCGGGCGTCGAGCCGCGCCCAGACGGTGTCGGCCCCGGCTTCCGGGACCAGCGCGTCGATGACGACGACCTCGCCGCCCGACTCGACGCACGTCGAGGTGACGGCCGGATCCCAGCCGACGTGGGGCGCCCAGTCGGGGTGCTCGACGCGCCAGATCCAGAGGCCGGCGGCGACATCACGGATCACGGGCGGCACGGCCGACATCCTCGCAGACGGGGTCGTTACGATGGGCGTCGTGAGGCTCGAGCCGCTCTACCGCGTCGAGTTCGTCTATCCCGAGGGCTGGAGCATCGAGCTCGCCGGCGAGCACGGCACGCGAGTGGCAGGACTTCTACCTCGCCGAGGGCACGTGCGCGGGCCGCGTCGCGGGCCGGATGCGCGGCGCGAACCATCCGCGCCGGCGCACCGACGGCACGTACTGCCCCGACTTCCAGGGCGTGATCGAGACCGCCGACGGCGCCGAGGTGATGTTCGACTGGCGCGGGTACGGCCGGGCGTACCCCGTCGGCGCGCGGCAGATCGTCCTCACGGCGACTCATATGGCAGAGGACGAGCGCTACCGGTGGCTGAACGACGTGGTCTGCGTCGGGACCGGCGAGGTGCGCACCGCCCCGGATGGGAACGGTGTCGACCTCCTGATCGACGTGGCCGAGCTGGTGTGGGAGCCGCCGGGCGACGGCTTCTGAGGCGATGGACGACCCGTACTACGGGCGAGACCTCGCCCGCATACACCACCTCGGATTCGGCTTCCACGCCGACATGTGCGCGCCGGGGATCCTCCGCCTCTTGGAGCCAATCCGCGAGCGGAATGGGCTCGTGCTCGAGATCGGCTGCGGCAGCGGGCTCCTCACGAAGTACCTCGTGGACGCGGGCCACCGGGTCGTCGCGACGGACGCGTCGCCGGCGATGCTCGACCTGGCCCGCGAGACGGCGCCGGGCGCAGACGTCCGCCGGCTGACGCTGCCGGACGATCCCGTGCCGGAGGCGGACGCGATCGTCGGTGTCGGCCATGCCCTCAACTACCTGCCTGACCTCGATGCGATCGAGCGTGCGCTTGGTGCGATCGGGAGCGCGCTTCGGCCGGGCGGAGTGCTCGCGATCGACCTGTGCGACCTCGAGTGGGCGCGGGAGCGGGCGGACGCTCGGCCGGTGGGCTGGCTCGGCGACGACTGGGCGCTCATCACCGAGTTCTCGATCCCGTCCCCCGACCGGTTCGTCAGGCGGATGGCGACGTTCGTCCGTGAGGTCGACGGATCGTGGCGGCGGGGCGACGAGCGCCACGACAACGTCCTTCTCGAGACCGAGCGGGTGCCGGCGCTCCTGGCCGAGGTCGGCGTCGAGGCGACGGTGCGGCCGTCGTTCGGCGAGGAGGAGCTGCCGGCCGGGCTGCGCGCTGTCGTCGGCCAGCGCCGTCGCTGACGCCGCGTACGTGCCTATCCGCTGTGGGACATGGTGCCGAGCGCCAGGATGACCGCGAAGGCCGCAAGCGCGGCGAGCGCGATGCCGATGGCCCCGAGAACGATCCCGGCGGTCGCCATGCCTTCCCCGCCGAGCCCGGTGCGCGACGCGATCTCACGCTTCGCCGACACACCGAAGATGATCGCCAGGATGGGTCCAACCACGGGGAGCATGACCAGGCCGGCGATGCCGAGGATCAGGGAGGCGAGCGCCTTCCCGCTGGTCTCGCCGGGGGCGGCGGGAATGGCTGCGGAGACGCCCGAACCTTCCCTCCTTGCGCCACATGTCCCACAGAAGTCCGCCCCCGCGGCAAACGGCCGACCGCACTTGTGGCAATACGCGGGGCGATCCGTCATCCTCGTTGCTCCATCTTGGGTTCGACTTCTACGGCCCGCGCGCACGAGCCGAACCTACACCCGATCGCCATGAGGCGCGTCCAGCGCTCGGTGATCCACCAGCCGATGCCGTGTCCTGGCCTAGCGCCCTCCCGCGCGAGCGCCGGGGCCTATGCCAGACGGGCCCATGTGCCCGATCAGGACGAGCGAGCCTCCAGCCAACATGAGTGCGCCGAAGGTGGCCTCGACTCACGCGATCAAGACGGCGAGCCCATCGCCGTGCCCCCGGATCGCCAAGCCGCACCCCGATCGTGACGACGGCCATCCATGGCCCCCACCGCGGCCCCGATCAGGCGCAGAGCATGGCGCCAAGGTACCGGGTGCTGCTGACGATGCCCGTCCAAGCCGGGAACCGGATGGTGGGTACGGGCCGTGCGGGCGGCCGAGCAGCCGCCCGCCGCCCTTTGCGGCCTCCCCTACTTCGCCCCTCCCGACGCCTGCTCCAGCGCCGACTTGATCGCGCCCGTGATGATCGAGCCGATGCCGTGGTCCTTGCCGAGCACCGAGCCGACGGCGAGCAGAAGCACGCCGATGGCCATCGCCAGGCCGACGTACTCGACGGTGCCCTGGCCGTCCTCGGCGCGCAGGGCGGCGGTGTGGATGCGGGCGGCGATCGTGCGGGTCATTCGGAACCTCCTTCGGGGAACTGGGTACTGGCCCAGCGTCCCGCCGAACGCCGTCGCGGAACAAGGTGCCGAGCGCGCCGAACCCGCACGGCGTCTGCAACACCAGGCGTGACTAGACTGGATCCATGCCCAGCGCCGCAGAGCTCTTCGTCCGGTGCCTCGAGAACGAGGGCGTCGAGTACGTCTTCGGGATCCCGGGCGAGGAGACGCTCGACCTGAACGAGGCGCTCGAGCACTCGGAGTCGATCCAGTTCCTCCCGGTGCGCCACGAGCAGGGGGCGGCGTTCATGGCCGACGCGTACGGCCGCCTCACCGGCCGGGCGGGAGTCTGCCTCGGCACCCTCGGCCCCGGCGCGACCAACCTCGTCACCGGCCTCGCCGACGCCTACCTCGACCGGGCGCCGGTGGTCGCCCTCACCGGGCAAACCGGCCTCTCGGAGATGCACAAGGAGAGCCACCAGTACATCGACATCGTCCGGATGATGAAGCCGGTCACGAAGTGGAACGCCCGCATCCACGACCCGGAGATCATCCCCGAGGCGGTGCGCAAGGCCTTCGCCGTCGCCGAGCGCGAGAAGCCCGGCGCGACCCACCTCGAGCTCCCCGACGACGTCATGGAAGCCGAGGTCAGGGGCACGCCGGTGCCGCGCAGGCCGTCGCCGCTCGTCGAGCCCGTCGCGGCCGAGCTCCACCGCGCCGCCGAGCTCCTCCAGTCGTGCGAGCGCCCGGTCGTCCTCGCCGGGAACGGCGTCGTCCGCCAGCAGGCCGCGCCGGCGCTGCGGCGCTTCTGCGAGCAGACCGGCCTCAACGTCATCACCACGTTCATGGGCAAAGGCGTCACCGACGCCGACGACCCCCACACCCTCTTCACCGCCGGCCTGCGCGCGCAGGACTACCCGAAGGGCTTCATGGGCAAGGCCGACCTTGTCGTGTGCGTCGGCTACGACCTCGTCGAGTGGTCGCCCGAGTACTGGAACCCGCGCCGCGACCGCAAGATCATCTGCATCGACACGGTCGCGGCCGAGGTCGACGAGCACTACGTCCCCGACGTCGAGCTGACCGGCGGGATCGGGACGATCCTGACCCACCTCGGAAACCTCGTGTCGGCAAAGCCCCCGGCCCGGCTGGCGGCGCCGCCGTACCGCGAGCTCCTGCGCCTTGCGCTCGAGCAGGGCTCCGACGACGGCTTTCCGGTGAAGCCGCAGCGTGTCCTGCGCGACCTGCGCGAGGTCATGGGCCCCGACGACGTGCTCATCTCGGACGTCGGCGCCCACAAGCTCTGGGTCTCGCGCCTCTGGCCCGCGAGCCAGCCGAACACCGTCCTGATCTCGAACGGCGCCGCGGCGATGGGCTTCGCCGTCCCGGCCGCGATCGCCGCCAAGCTCGTGTTGCCGCGCGAGCGGCACGTCGTCACGATCTCGGGCGACGGCGGGTTCCTCATGAACGTCCAGGAGCTCGAGACCGCCAAGCGGCTCGGCCTCGCGATCGTGAACCTCGTCTGGACAGACAGCGCGTTCGGCGTGATCGAGCTGCACCAGATGCGCAAGTTCGGGCGGCTCGCGGGGACCAAGTTCACGAACCCCGACCTGGTGGCGCTGGCCGAGTCGTTCGGCCTGGCCGGGCTCCGGGTCGAGTCGGCCGACGACCTCGTCCCGACGCTCCGGCGCGCGTTCGAGCTCGAGACGTCGTGCGTCGTTGAGATCCCGATCGACTATCGCGAGAACGCGCGGTTCTCGGAACGCATTGGAGACATTCGCAGGGTTGAGGAAGGGGTGGCGTAGAGATGGCGACGACGACGGAGTCGGTTCGCAAGATCCTGGTCGGAGGCGAGTGGTACGAGACGGGCGAGACGCTCGACGTGACCTCGCCGTACGACGGCAGCGTCGTGGCGCAGGTGGCCTTCGGCGGCCGCGCCGACGCCGAGCGGGCGGTCGACGCCGCGGCGAAGGCGATGGAGACGCCCATCCCGGCGCACGAGCGCGCGGCCGTGCTCGACCGTGTCGCCGGGCTCCTCCGCGAGCGGCGCGACGAGCTCGCGCGGACGATCTCGCAGGAGGCCGGAAAGCCCATCGCGACGGCGCAGGTCGAGGCCGAGCGAGCCGTGCAGACCATCATCTTCTCGGCGCACGAGGCCCGCGGGCTCGGCGGGGAGCTGATCGGGATGGACGCCCACCCGGCCGGCGTGAACCACACCGGGATGGTCGTGCGCCGTCCGATCGGCGTGGTCGGCGCGATCTCGCCGTTCAACTTCCCGCTGAACCTGGTCGCGCACAAGATCGGGCCCGCGTTCGCCGCGGGCTGCGCGTGCGTCCTCAAGCCCGCGACCGCCACGCCGCTCTCGGCGCTCCTCCTGGCGCAGGCCTTCGCCGACGCGGGACAGCCGGCCGGGTGGCTGAACGTCATCGTCGGAAGGTCGAGCGAGATCGGCGACGTCCTGATCGACGATCCGCGGGTCAAGCTGATCACGTTCACCGGCTCGTCGGATGTCGGCTGGAAGCTCCGCTCGCGCGCGGCGCGCAAGAAGGTGAACCTCGAGCTCGGAAACTCCACGCCGCTCATCATCATGGCCGACGCCGACATCGAGAAGGCGGCGACGGCGGTGGCGGCCAACGGGTACGCGTTCGCCGGCCAGAGCTGCATCTCGATCCAGCGGGTCTACGTCGAGGATTCGGCCTACGACCGGTTCGTCGCGGCGCTCCAGCCCAAGGTCGAGGCGCTCGTCATCGGCGATCCGCTCGACTCCGCGACCCAGGTCGGGCCGGTCATCGACGAGGACAACCGCGACCGCATCCTGGCGTGGGTCAAGGAGGCCGTCGACGGCGGCGCCAAGCTCCTCGCCGGCGGCGAGAAAGACGCCCAGGGGCTGATCCGCCCCACGCTCCTCGGCGACGTCGACCTCGACATGCAGGTCGCCTGCAACGAGGTGTTCGGCCCGGTGGTGACGCTCGCCCGGGTGAAGGACGTCGACGACGCGATCGAGAAGGCCAACGGCACCGACTACGGCCTCCAGGCCGGGATCTTCACCCAGGACATCACCCGCGCGATGCGTGCCGCGCAGGCGCTCGACTTCGGCGGCGTCACCGTGAACGAGGCGCCGACGTGGCGGGCCGATCACATGCCCTACGGCGGCGTGAAGGAGTCGGGCAACACCCGTGAGGGCCCGAAGTACGCGGTCCATGAGATGACCGAGCCGCGGCTGGTGGTGATCGGCTACTGACCGTCGTCGATGAGCGCATGCGCGCGTACTACGACGCGCGCGCCGGCGAGTACGACGACTGGTGGCTCGGCCGCGGGCTGTACGCCGAGCTCGACCGGCCGGGCTGGCATGAGGAGGTCGAGCAGGTGTGCGAGGTGGTGGCCGGGCTGCGGCCGTGTCGCGTGCTCGACGTCGCCTGCGGCACCGGCTATCTGACCCAGCACCTGCGCGGCGAGGTCGTCGGGCTCGATCAGAGCACGGCCATGGTCGAGGTTGCCTCGGCACGGGTGCCCGGCGCCCGGATCGTCCAGGGCGACGCGGTGCCGCTGCCGTTCGGCGACGGAGAGTTCGACCGGCTGTTCACGGGCCACTTCTACGGCCACCTCCTCGCCGACGAGCGGGATCGCTTCCTGGAGGAAGCGCGGCGGGTCGCCGGCCAGCTGGTCGTGGTCGACTCCGCAGTCCGCGAGGGCGTCGACGCGGAGCAATGGCAGGAGCGCGCGCTGAAGGACGGCACGCGCCACCGCGTCTACAAGCGCTACTTCACGGGGCAGGCGCTGGCGGACGAGCTCGGCACGGGCGACGTGCTGCACGACGGCCGCTGGTTCGTCGTCGTGGCCGCCTGAGCGCCTACCTGCCGTCCCCGGCGCGCCCCCACGACCGTCTGAGGCCGGCCCCGGTGGTTCGGCGGCGAGCGACGTCCCTGAAAAATTGGTGCCTGGCACCGTTTTTTCAGGCGAGGGCGGTCAGGACTTCCGAGGTGCTCTCGAAGAGGGCGGTCAGGTCGTAGCCGCCCTCCAGGATCAGCACCGGGCCGGCGCCGATGCCGCGCACCTCGCGCGTCATCGTGCCGAACGCCGGCGCCGACAGGCCGAGGCTGCACAGCGGGTCGTCGCGGTGGGCGTCGAAGCCGGCCGAGACGATCAGGAGCCCCGGGTCGAAGTCGCGCAGCGCCGGCAGCGCCTCGTGCTCGAACGCGTCCATGAACCCGCGCTCCGACGAGCCGGCCGCGAGCGGGATGTTCACCGTCGCGCCCTCGCCGGCGCCGCCGCCGCGCTCGGCCCGGCTCCCCGTCCCCGGATAGAACGGGTACTGGTGGAGCGAGACGTAGAGCACGTCCGGGTCCTCCCAGAAGATGGCCTGGGTGCCGTTGCCGTGGTGGGCGTCCCAGTCGAGCACCGCCACACGCTCGACGCCCGCGGCCCGCGCGTGCCCCGCCGCGACGGCTGCGTGGTTCACCAGGCAGAAGCCCATCGCCCGGGCCGCCTCGGCGTGGTGGCCGGGCGGCCGGCCGAGGCAGAACGCGGCCCCGAGGTCGCCCGCCAGCACGGCGTCGACCGCCGCGGTCGCCGCGCCCGACGCGACCACCGCAGCGTCGTAGCTCCGCTCGCTCACGACCGTGTCGAGGTCGATCGGCCCTCCTCCGCGCTCGCAGAGCTCGCGGATGCCCGCCAGGAATTCCGGCGGATGGACGCGCTCGAGATCCTCCGCCGCCGCCGGCGCCGCCTCCTCGACCGGCGCCTCGGTCGCCCGCACGGCGTGCATGACCGCGTCGGTGCGCGCGGGCCGCTCCGGGTGCGGCCCTGGATCGTGCAGCCGGAAGAGGTCGGACACGTAACAGGCGAACGGTCGCGTTTGTAACACCCCCGAGCTACAGACGAATCGCCGGTTTTCTCCGCTGTTCTCCGGAAAAAACCACCGGATTAACGTCAGCTTAACAATCCTGGTGGCTAAATGAACGTGGAATCGGGCATACTAGTGCGGCCGTCCCACCCCCTTTGTGACACCAAGTTGGAGGTCGCATGTATCGGTTCAGCCGCGCAATATTCGTCGAGATCAAGGACCTCGTCGACCCGCACCCCGACACCGTCTCCTCCCAGGAGGGCCGGCGCAGGGTGCTCCAGTGTTGCGAGGCGACGATTGAGCGGCTGGCGCGCGACCCGCACTACTTCGCGAAGCCGAGCCAGAGCCTCTTCTCGGAGATCCGGCATCTCTTCTCGATCTCCGACCAGGTGCGCGTCTACCGATCCATCGACCGGCACATCTCCGCCGCGGTGGTGCACATCCTCGACGAGCTCGAGCGTGCAGGCGAGGGCCAGGCGCACCAGTGCAAGGCGACGACCCGCAAGGGCAAGCCGTGCCAGCGGACGCCGCTCCCCGATCGGGAGTACTGCCCGTCGCACCAGCACCTCGAGGAGCGCGTCGCCGTTACGGCGTAGCCGGCTCGTCCTCGGCGACCGGCAGCGAGAGCTGCCTGTGCCGGTCGAGCCCGGACACCCCCACGCCCACCAGCCGGATCGGTCCCGGCCGGTGGCGTAGCGCGCGGTCGAGCAGGCTGCACGCCAGGTCCGCGATCGCCGCCGCGTCGTCGATGCCGACCGGCATGCTGTGCGACCGCGTCGCGATCGCGAAGTCGGGGTAGCGCACCTTCGTCGTGACGGTCCGCGCGCTCATGCCGCGCCGCTCGAGCGCCGCGGCGATGCCCTCCGCCATGCGCCGCAGGTGGTCGTAGAGCTCCTCGCGGTCGCGCACGTCGACGTCGAACGTCTCCTCGTTCGAGATCGAGATGGCCTCGACGGGCTCGCCGCTGACCGGGCGGGGATCGATCCCCTGGGCGCGCAGCCGCAGCTCGACGCCGACGCGCCCCGGGAGCAGCTCGGCAAGCTTGGCGTCGTCCAGCTCGGCGAGCGCGCCGATCGTCGCGACGCCTGCCGCGACGAGCCGCACCTCCGCCTTGGGCCCCACGCCGGGCAGGGTGCGAACCGCCAGCCCGGCCAGGAACGCCGCCTCCCCGCCCCGCGGCACGACGGTGATCCCGCCGGGCTTTCGGGCGTCCGACGCGATCTTCGCGACGACCTTGCAGGTGGCGACCCCCAGCGAGCACGAGAGCCGCATGCGCTCGCGCACGGCGAGCTGCACCAGCTCGGCCTGCTCGCGCGGGTCGCCGTCGGGCAGCACGAGGTAGCCCTCGTCGATCCCGACCTGCTCGACCACCGGGGCCATCTGGTGGACGAGCGCCCACACCCCGCGCGACCACTCGCGATAGGTCTTGTGGTCGGGCCGCACGAACACCACCTGCGGGCAGCGGCGGCGGGCCTCGGCGCTCGACATCGCCGAACGGATGCCGTAGCGGCGGGCCTCGTAGCTCGCCGTGGCCACGACGCCGCGGCCGTTCGGGTTGCCGCCGACGACCACGGGCTTGCCCCGCAGCCCCGGGTTCCGGTGGAGCTCCACCGCCGCGAAGAATGCGTCGAGGTCGAGATGCGCGATCACGAGTGCAATTTGACACGCTCCGGCGCCCGTTCGGGCCGCGGCGAAACGCCTCCGGCCGGTACACTACGGCTGGTCTTGACCCACGACGCCGACAAGCTCATCCGCCAGCTCTCGCTCGTGGCGTACCTCATGGCGGAACAGCGACCCGTCACGGCGCGCGACGTGAAGACCCACGTCGAGGGGTATTCCGACATGGGCGACGAGGCCTTCGCGCGCCGCTACTACGCTGACCGCCGCGAGCTCCAGGATCTGGGAATTCCGATCGCGTCGAGCCGCGACGAGTTCACGTCGGAGGAGCTCTACAGCCTCCGCGAGGAGCAGTACTTCCTCCCGCCGATCGAGCTCAACGACGACGAGCTGGCGGCCCTCCAGACCAGCTTTTACCTGCTCGAGGGGCAATTCGCGTACGCCGAGCCGCTGCGCCTCGCCCTCCAGAACCTCGCGCTCGGCCGGGCATGGCCGGGCACCGACCCCGGGCCCAAGACGGCACCGGTCGAGCTCCTCGCCCCGCTCTACACCGACGAGATCGCGGCCCGCCTGGCGAAGCTCGAGCAGGCCATCTCGAAGCAGCGCACCGTGAGGTTCCGGTACTGGACGATCACCTCCGACCACGAGGCCGAGCGGACCGTCAACCCGTACGGCCTGTGGGAGATGAACGGCATCTGGTACGTCGTCGGCGACGACCTCGACCGCGACGCCGACGACGACCGCCGGCGCACGTTCCGCGTCTCGCGCATCCGCGGCGAGATCAAGTTCGCGACCCGCCGCGAGCGCGACTTCCGCATTCCGGCCGACTTCAACGTGACCGCCTACCGCGACCGGCCGCCGTGGAAGCTCTCGGCCGAGGAGGCCGGGACGGCCGTGATCGAGGTGAGCGCCGACGCCACGTGGCTCGTCGAGCGCCGCTACGGCGCATACGGCGAGGTCGAGGAGCTGGCCGACGGCTCCGCCCGGTTCACGACGCCCTACTCCGACCTCGCGGCGCTCTCGGCATGGATCCTCTCGCTCGGCGGGCACGCCCACGCCGTCGAGCCCGACGCGGTCGTCGAGGCGGTGGCCGCCGACCTGCGGACGGTCATGGACGCCCACACCGGAGAGCCCCGCGCGGTGCCGGCGGCCCCGGTCGTCGCCGAGGACACGCAGCCCGGCCCGCCGCCGCCGCGTGCGCCGGGGCCCGTCGCGCCCGAGCGGTTCGCGCTCCTCCAGGCGCTCCTGGCCTTCCTGCTCGCCCGCTGCGGCGACGCGGCCTCCGCCAACGTCGAGTCCGACGAGCTCCAGCGCCGGTTCCGGCTCACGCCGCAGGAGCTCCAGGAGAGCCTCGACCTGCTGAACCTCGTCAACTTCGGCGGCGGCTGCTACGCCGTCTACTGCGCGACCGAGAACGGCCACATCCACGTCGACAAGGAGCTCTACGGCGACACGTTCCGCCGGCCCGCCCGGCTCTCGCCGCTCGAGGCCAAGGCGCTCCTGCGGGCGCTCGACGTCGTCGCGCCGCTGGTCGCCGCCGAGGCCCACACGACGCTGGCGACGGTGCGCGAGAAGGTCGAGGCCTCGTTCGGCACCTACGCCCTGGCCGACACCCCGGCCCCGCAGGACACCGACGCCGAGGAGCACGCCGTCACGATCCTGAACGAGGGCGTCCGCGACAGGCGGCTTGTCGACATCACCTACCTCTCGCGCTCGTCCGACGAGTTCTCGACGCGGTCGGTCGAGCCCTATCTCCTCCGCCGCGACGATCGCGGCTGGTACGTCGAGACCTGGGACCGGAGCCGCGACGGCCGGCGCACGTTCAAGGTGTCGTACATCAAGGAGGCGCGGCTCTCCCGGAAGCACTACGAGCCCCGGCCCGAGATGGCCGACCTCGACCACTCGCTCGGCGGCTCGGTGGGGATCGCCCGGATCTGGTTCTCGCCGGAGCGGGCGCGCTGGGAGCTCGAGGGACGGCCCGGAGCGCGGCCGGCCCGAGGGGGCGCCGCGGTCGCCGACGTGACCTACGGCTCGCGCGAATGGCTGGTCTCCGAGATCCTGCGCTACCGGGGCCAGGCCGAGGTGATCGAGCCGGCGGTCGTCCGCGAGCAGGTGCAGCGATCCGCGGAGCGGCTGCTCCGCAGGATCAGCTCTGTGACCGTGCCGTGACGTTCGCGAGCGCCGTGCGCGCGTTTCGCGCCAGGCGCCGGCCGTCGCGGTCGGGCACGTACAGCCGCCGGTAGCGCTCGGCGAGCTCGTCCGGGTCGGCCTCGAGCCACTCGTCGAGCGGCGGAAACGCGTCGTCGACGGCATCCGGCTCGAGCCCCTCGGCCCGGCGCTCGGCCCCGGTGTTCCACGGACACACGTCCTGGCAGATGTCGCAGCCGTAGACGCGGTCCTCGAGCTCGCCGGGGAAGGGCAGCTCGTCCATGCGCGACTGGGTGTGGTAGCTCAGGCACAGCCGGGCGTCGAGCACGCCGTCGGCGACGATCGCGCCGGTCGGGCAGGCGTCGATGCAGGCGCGGCACGACCCGCACGCATCCCACGCCGGTTCGTCGGCGGCGGCGTGGGTGGGCTCGAGCTCGGCGTCGGTGATGAGCACGCCGAGCACGACCCACGAGCCGAGGCGGCGCGTGATCGCCATCGTGTTCTTGCCATAGACGGCGATCCCCGAGCGGGCGGCGGCCTCGCGGTCGACGTGATGGTTCGCATCGACGAACACCGCCGACCGCGGCGCCGGGAGCCCACTCCCCGAGCTTCGACCCGAGCGCGCTCAGCTGCTCGCGGAGCTCGGCGTACTCGTCACGGCGGGTGTAGCGAGGCATGCGCCCGCGCGGGCGGTCGGCAGGCTTCGGCGGCTCGGGCCGCGCGTAGCTCCGGGCGGCGGCGACGACCGAGCGGGCTCCCCGAAGCAGCGTCTCCGGGTGGCACGAGCGCTCGGGCTGGGCCATCGTGAAGCGCATGTCCGCAAACAGGCCGGCCGCCCAGCGCTCGCGGATCAGCGCCTCGGCGCGGACGTACGGCTCGGCCCGGCAGACGCCGCATGCGTCGATGCCGAGCCGAGCCGCCTCGTCGACCACCGCGCGGGTCAGAGACCTGGAATCCACCCGCGTATTGTGGCCTACCCAGCCGCGCCGGCCTCCTCGGCGTAGCGCGAGAGCACCATGCCCCAGCCCTCGTCAGAGCCGTAGTCCTCGCGCGCCGCCCGTCCGCGCTCCATCCCGAGTCGCTCCCAGCCGCGATGCTCGACCTCGACGCGCGTGGCGTCGCCGTCGGCGATGAAGCGCACCTCGATCTCGGTCGGCGCCGGCGCCTCGGGGTTCACGTGCCACGAGATCACGAGCCGGTGGGGCGGCTCCCACACGTCGACCGTGCCCCACGGGAGCTTCCTTCCCGTCCTCCTGCACCTCGTACATGCGCCCGCCCGCGCGAGGCTCGATCACCGCGTTCACGGCCTTGCCGCCGCTCCCGACCGCGATCGCGTGCGTCTCGAGCGGCCACCACCTGCCGATCCCGCCGGTGTAGACCTCGAACGCCTGGTCGACCGGGCACCGCACGGTGACCGACCGTGTGATCGGCTCGATCGTCGTCTGCGTGCTCATCCTCCGCTCCTCTCGCTCGTGTTCGGCCGCGGCCCGGAAGTCGGACAGGGCCACGTCCCAGAAGGTCTCCAGATACGAGCGCAGCGCGGCGAGGCCGGCCGGGTCGACCTGGTAGAGACGACGGGTGCCCTGCGCCTGGTCGCGGACGAGGCCCGCGTCCTTCAGCACCTTCAGATGCTGCGAGACCGCCGGTCGGCTGACCGGGAGCTCGCGCGCCAGCTCGCCGACAGCCCGTGGGCCGCTCTGGAGACGCTCGAAGATTTCCCTCCTGGTAGGGTCACCGAGCGCGTCCATGGCATCTGCGTAAGTCATCTCTTACCGTAAGTTACTACTTACGGATACTGCCGTCAAGGAGGCCCTCCGAATGCACGAGCGCGTCGCTCCCCGCACCCACCCCGGCGCGGTCACCATGCTCCTCACCGTCGTCGGCGCCGCGGTCCTGACCGCGGTCTGCGCCCAGATGTCGTTCGGGTATCCGGTCCCCACCACGCTCCAGACCTTCGCCGTCCTGGGCTCTGCTGCGTTCCTCGGCGCCCGCCGCGGCGCCGCCGCCCAGCTGCTCTACATCGGCGCCGGCGCGGCCGGCATGCCCATCTTCGCCGACGGCCACGCCGGCATCGACTGGCTCACCCAGGCCAATCCGCTGCACGCGAGCGGCGGATACCTGTGGGGCTACCCGATCGCGGCGTTCGTCGTCGGGTGGATCTGCGAGCGCTACGGCCGCAGCTTCTATGTGACGGTGCCCGCCATGCTCGTGGGCAGCGTGTGCCTGTATGCAACCGGGCTCGTGTGGCTGCACCAGGCGATCCCGACGTCGTGGACGGGTGCCGGCGCAACGACGCTCCACTACGGGCTGTGGCCGTTCGTGGTCGGCGACATCGCCAAGATCTTCGCCGCGGCGGCGATCATCGACCCGGCGGCGCCGTGGGGGCGCGTGCTCGGGCGCCTTCAGGACGGGTAGGCCCGACCGGGCCCAGAAACGCGACCGCCTCCGGATCGGCGATCGCCGGGCCGGAGGCGGTGTGCGCGGACGTGCGTGCTACAGGGTCGCGATGACGTTGTTCAGCAGGCCCTGGACGGCCGTGCTCAGAAGGCCGAGGGTGACGACCACGGCGATCGTGATGACGCCCAGCACCACGGCGTACTCCGCCATGGTCTGGCCCGTCTCATCGCGAAGATGACTGAGAAACTCGAGCATGTCTGCCTCCCGTAAAAAAACACCAAGTACAGAAGACAGATCGGCAATTTCGCCGTCCAAGAAAAGGGTGAATTTCGTGCTGCGAGCGGGCTTAGAAGCCCAGCACGAACTTCGCGTCGTCGGACATCCGCTCGGGCGACCACGGGGGATCGAACGTGAGCTCGGTCGTCACCTCGCCGACGCCCTCCATGCTCCCGACGGCGTCGCGGATGTCCTGCTCGATCTGAGCGCCCGCCGGGCACCCCATCGAGGTGAGCGAGTACTTCACGGCGACCGCGCTGTCGGTGATCGCGACGTCGTAGACGAGCCCCAGGTCGACGACGTCCATCCCGAGCTCGGGATCCTCGACGACGCGCAGGGCGTCCCAGACGGCTTCGGTGGTGAGGTCGGCGCTCATGAGGGAAGCGTAGATGATCCGTCCGCCCGCGCGTCCCAGAGCGCCGCGAACGCGGCCGTGTGCGCCTCCCGCGGCGTGTCCGGGCGGAGCAGGCGCTTCGTCGCCATGAGCGCGACCCTGTCCGCGCGCTCGATCCGCGTGAGGAGCGCCTCGACGCGGCCGAGAATCCGGTGCGGGGCCGCCAGGTCGTCGACGAGGCCCATGGCACGCGCCTCCTGCATCGAGACGAGCGCGCACGTCGCGAAGAGCCGCAGCGCCACCGGCGGCGGGACGAGCCGCGCCAGCCGCTCGGCCGCGCCCCACGGCGGCGAGTATCCGAGCTCGTTGTGGATGAACCGCAGCCGCGCGCCCTCGGCGCCGATGCGCCAGTCGCACGCCAGCGCCAGGTCGATCCCGCCTCCGACGGCGTGGCCGTTCAGCATGGCCACGGTCGGCACGTCGACCGCGGCGATGCGGTCGAGCGCGGCCGAGCCGCGGCCCGAGACCTCCGAGCCCGGAAGCCCGGCGACGGCACCGAGGTCGGCGCCCGCCGAGAAGATCCGCCCTCCGGCGCCGGTGATGGCGACGAGCCGCACCTCGTCATCGGCGGCCAGCTCCTCGACCGCCTCGGCGAGGGCCTCGAGCGTCTCGAGCGCGAGGGTGTTCTCGGGCGTGCCGCCGCGCAGGGTGAGGAGGCCGAGACCGCGCCGCACGGACCGCTCGACGGTGGTCGGGCCGCCGGCCGAGACCTCGCCCACCACCTCGAGGAGCTCGGTCTTCGACATCCGCCGGTAGCCCTCGACGCCGCGGGCGCGCGCCAGATCGTGGAGCTCGTAGAGCAGCGGCTCGATCACAGCCGGATCGCCTCGTGCCGGTCGCGTGAGAAGAGGTGGATCGAGTCGATGAACCGCACGCGGTTGCAGCGCGTGCAGAGCACGAGCGAGTGGGTGCGCGCGCCCTCGGCGAAGTAGTGCACGCCGCGCAGGAGATCTCCGCCCGAGATGCCGGTCGCGACCACGACGTGGTGGCCGTCGACGAGGTCGTCGATCCCGAAGATGCGCTCGATGTCGTCGATCCCGTGCTCGCCGGCGTCGGCGATCTCGGTGCGCGAGAGCGGCCAGAGCTGGCCCTGCACCTCTCCGCCCAGGCAGCGCAGCGCCGCGGCGGCGATGACGCCCTCCATCGCTCCGCCGATCCCGATCGCGAGGTGGTCGTTCGTTCCGCGGATCGCGGCGCTGATCGAGGCGGTGATGTCGCCGTCGTCGATCAGCTTGATGCGGGCGCCGGCGTCGCGGATCTCGGCGACCAGGTCGTGGTGCCTCGGGCGCTCGAGCACGATCGCGGTCACGTCGCCCACGCGGCGCCCGAAGGCGTCGGCGATCGCCTCGAGGTTCTCGCCGACCGGCCGCCGGAGGTCGATCCGGCCCTTGGCGACGGGCCCGACGGCCATCTTCTTCATGTACATGCGGGGCAGAGGCGTGAGGCCGCCGGGGTCGGACGCCGCGAGGATCGAGAGCGCCCCCTGGCGCCCGCCTGCCACCGCCGTGCCGTTCCCGACCGGGTCGCATGCCAGATCGACGGCCGGCCCGCCGCCGCCGAGCTCGCGGCCCTCCGACAACGGGTGCCCCTCGTCGTCGCGGCCGATCACGAGTCGTCCGGAGACGGCGACACGGCCGAGCGCATCGACCATGGCAGACGATGCCGCGTGGTCGGCCGCCTGCGCGTCGCCCCGGCCCAGGTACCGGCCGGCGGCGAGCACGCACTGCTCGGTCACCGCGGTCAGCTCCGTGCAGCGGCACGGCTCAACGTCCGCCGGGTCGACCGGCTGTGCGGTCACGGCGTCGGCGTGGGCGTGCACACGTTCAGGGTACCGCGGCCTGGCGAGCGGTGGCGCGCTCGAGGATCAGATCCATGACCGCGATCAGCGCAAGATCCGGGTCTCCGGCCTCGATCACGGGCCACCCCATCTTCTCGGCCCGTCCGATCAGGTAGTCCTGGATGCGGCGGATCTCGCCGAAGCTCCGCAGATAGCGATCCATCGACCGGATGCCGCCGCTCGCCATGTCGCGGAAGAAGAAGTGGCCCTGGTGGGTCTCCTCGTCGGTGATGGTGAGCATCGCCTGGACGACGACGGCGCCCGCGTGCTGGTCGGCGGCAACAAGGCCGGGCACGAGATGGACGCCCTCCACGACCGTCGAGAGGCCCTCCAGCACGGCTCGTTCGACGATCGCGTTCGCGCCGACGGCGACCTGCCCCGACTGCTGGAGGAACCCGTAGAGCGCGCGGTCCTCGGAGTCGGGATCGGGCATCGGCACCTTCAGGCCCTGCGCCGCCTCGAACGACGAGAAGTGCAGCTCCGGCATGAGCTCGGCGGCGAAGAACGCCCGCATGACCTGGCGGACGGCGTCCGTGGACGTGATGCGGCTGATCCCGAGGCGATATGCGATCTCGCTCGCGAGCGTGCTCTTCCCGGTCCCCGTGGCGCCTCCGAGCAGCACGACCAGCGGCCGGTCGAGCCTGAGCACCTCGTGCCAGCCGTGGTAGCGCGAGACGACCTGCGGCCCCTCCTCCTCGGCCAGCACCTCCTCGACGACCCCGTGGAGCTGCTCGATCGGGATCTCGTCCTCGGCGATGCGCGCGACCTCTCGCTGGATCCGCAGGGCCAGCTGGTAGGCCCGCTCCGGCTCGACGCCCGCGAGCACGAGCGCCTGGGCCATCCGGCCCTTCGAGAACGGCATCGGCGCGCCGCGGCTTCGGATGCGCGGCTCGTGCGCCGGCACCTCGGGAGGCGGCGGCTCGGCCTCGCCGCGGCGGAAGATGCGACGCCAGTCAGGCATGCGCCGCCACCACCTCGTCGGCCAGCGCACGCAGAGCGGCGTCGAGGTCGAGAGAGCCGTCCGTCGCCCGCGGCCGGTTGTCGCAGAAGACGAGCCGGGCGCCGCGCGCCTCGGCCGCCTCGGCGACGACGTCGATGGCCGCGGCCTTGATCTCGGTCAGGTAGGTCTCGGCGCCCGCGACGTCGGGCCGGTCGAGGTCGGCGCGCAACGCGGCGCGGTCGGACAGCGCCCCCGAGACCGCAACGACATCGGCACCGTGGTCGGCCTCGAGCGAGGCCCGGAGCGCGGGATGCACGACGGCGGGCGCCGTGGTGAAGAACGCGACCCGCTCCCCAGCCACCGGCTCGGCCGGGTGCGGGCGAAAGACGGTGGTCACGACCGGCAGGTCAGGCCGCAGCGACGCGACCGCCGCGCGCAGGTCATCCACGTCCTGGGGCGAGGCGAGCGGCTGCTCACACATGGTCACGACGAGCATGTCGGACACAAGTATCCGGTAGGGACCCATCCCTGTCACCAGGTTGTCCGCTGGACGAGCGGCTGACGTTACCAGCACCGTGCGGTCTGCCGCCACCGGCGGAAGGGCGGCACCCGACCCTTCCAGGACGACGAGGTCGGGGTCGAGGGCGCGGGCGGCGGCCACGGCCTCGACCACGTTCGACAGAAACGGCGTCCCGGCGAGCCCCGATCCGCACCGCCGCGCCCCGACGGTGACGACGCCCGCGAGCGCGGCATCCTCGAGGTAGTCGGAGGCCGCGTGAGCACCCGCGCGGGAGCGGGCGAGCAGGTCGGCGACCCCGACCCGCGCAGCCGACCCGTCGACGACCTCGGGATCGGCCGGCCCGCCGCGCCCCATCGCGACGACGACCACCCGGCGGTCCGCCGAGAAGAGACGGGCCGCGTGGCCGCTGACGGCGGTCTTCCCGATCCGCTTCGCCGTCCCCACCACGGCGAGCGCGGGAACGCCGGCGTCGTGCCGCGGCGGCGGGCGGAAGGCGAAGTCGGCGCCCGAGTACTCGAGGCCGGCCGCGAGCGCGTGGGCGATCAGGCGAAACCGCGAGCGCTCGTCGAGCACCGGCTCGTCGCTCAGGTCGACCACCCGCTCGGCGCCGTGCCGCCGGGCGGCCTCGACCATCGCCGGCTCCCGGCTCGCCCTCGACGTGCTCGAGCGGCACGCCGTAGTCGGGCTCCCCGTCGAGCTTCTCGACGCCGCCCAGGAGCAGAGCCGCCACCACGGGCCCGTCCGCCCCGACCTGCTCGATGGCCGCCCGGACGACGGCCGGATAGTGCTCGCCGTCGACGAGTACGAGCGCCGGGCGCATCAGGTCGCCGTCGGGACCGTGTGCTTCTCGTAGGCCAGGGTGACGGGCGAGAAGCGGATGATCGTCTCGCGGCCGTGGAACGGGTACTTGCGGTAGACGGCCACCTCCTCGGCGGCGATCTCGACGACGTTGTAGCAGGGGCGCGTGTTGCCGCGCAGGCGCATCGACGAGACGGTCCCCGCGTTGACGACGAACAGGTCCTCGAGCCGCCACGCGTACGGCACGTGCTTGTGCCCCGAGAGCACGAGGTTGACACCCGCCCGCTGGAGCACCTCGAGCGCGTCGCCCGCGTCGTGGACGACGTTTCGCTCGCGCCCCGTGCCGGGGATCGGGAGCAGGTGGTGGTGCAGGATGAAGACGCGGAAGTCGGCGGGCGGCGAGAACTGCTCCTCGATCCAGGAGTACCGGCTGCGGCCGACGACGCCGTGGTCGAGGTCGGGCTCGGACGAGTCGACGGCGACGAAGGTGATCCCGCCCTTGTGCAGCACGGTCGAGCGCGGCCCGATGAGGTTCTCGAAGTGGACGTGGCCGACGTTTCGGGAGTCGTGGTTCCCGGGGATCGTGATGACGTCGGGGCAGATGAGCCGCTCGAGGTACTCGCGAGCCTGGCGGTACTCCTGCTTGTAGCCGAACGTCGTGAGGTCGCCCGAGCAGACGACCACGTCGGGGCTCAGCTCGTTGATCTCCATGATCGCGCGCTGGAGCAGGTTCTCGACGAAGTACGGCGACCCGCAGTGCAGGTCGGAGAGGTGCGCGATGACGAACGGGCGGGGCTGGCTCGACACGGCGCCATCGTACCGCCGTCCGGGGTGATCAGTACCCTTGCTAGGCGGGATGCACAAAGGGCCGCGGTTCCAAAACGACGCCGAGCGAGAGTGCGCGCGGCTGTTCGACTACCACGGCGTGGCGTGGGAATACGAGCCGCACACGTTTCCGCTCGAGGTGTGCCCCGAAGGCCGCGTGCTCGAAGCCTTCACGCCCGACTTCTATCTGCCGGAGCAGGACCTGTACGTCGAGGTGACAACCATGAAGCAGTCGCTCGTCACGAAGAAGAACCGCAAGGTGCGGCGGCTGCGCGAGCTCTACCCCGACGTGCGCATCCGCATCCTCTACCGCCGCGACATCGACGCGCTCGCCGACCGGCACGGCCTGCGGCAGTCCGCGTGACCGAGCCCCCCGGGGCGGTCTACCTGCCGGCGACGGCGATCGCCGAACGCGTCGCCGACCTCGCAGCCGCGATCGACCGCGACCATCGGGGCGCGCCGCTGACGCTCGTGGCCGTCCTCAAGGGGGCCGTCGTCCTGTGCGCCGACCTGTCGCGCGCCCTCACGATCCCGCACCGGATCGACACGATCCAGCTCACGCCCTACCGCGGATCGCAGGGCGGACGCATCCGCCTCACCAAGGATCTCGACCGCCCGGTGCGCGACGAGCACGTGATCGTGGTCGAGGACGTGATCGACACCGGCCTCACGCTCCTGAACGTGGTCCGCGCGCTGAGCGCGCGAGGGGCGGCGTGCGTCGACGTGTGCGCGCTGCTCGACCGGCCCCACCGCCGGCTCGCCGAGCTCGACGTGCGCTACCTCGGATACACGGCCGCCGAGCGCCTCGTGGTCGGCTACGGCCTGGGCCATCACGACCAGCACCGGTCGCTGCCCGACATCCGCTTCCTCGCCGCCTGAACGGCTGAGAGCGGACACCCACAGCTACCATATGCCCATGGCACAGCGCCGAACGCTCGACCGTGACCGGGGCCTCATCGCCCGCATGACGACGACCGTCTTCCTGCTCGGTCTGATCTACGTCATCTTCTTCGTGGTGCTCGCCCAGGCGTTCAACCTGGGCGTGATTCCGATCATCCTGATCGGCGGCGGCCTGCTGGTCGTGCAGTACTGGACGAGCGACAAGATCGCTCTCGCGTCGTCCGGGGCGAAGATCGTGAGCCAGTCCGAGGCGCCCGAGCTGCACGCCGTCATCCAGCGGCTGTGCATGACGGCCGGGCTCCCGATGCCGCGCGTCGCGATCGTCCCGACCGACATGCCGAACGCCTTCGCAACCGGCCGCAGCCCCAAGCACGCCGCCGTGGCCGTGACCCAGGGCCTGCTCGACCGGCTCGAGCCCGACGAGCTCGAGGGCGTGATCGCCCACGAGCTGAGCCACGTGGCCCACCGCGACGTCGCGATCATGACGATCGCGAGCTTCTTCGCGATGGTCGCCGGATTCATCACCCGCTGGGGCTTCTTCTTCGGCGGCGGCTTCGGCGGCGGCGGCGACGACGACAACAACTCCGGCAACGCCTTCATCATCGTGCTGCTCGTGTCGATCGTCGTCTACGCGCTCTCGTTCGTCCTCATCCGCACGCTCTCGCGGTACCGCGAGTTCGCGGCCGACCGGGGCGCGGCCGTCCTCACGAAATCGCCGTCGAGCCTCGCGTCGGCGCTGGTCAAGATCTCGGGGGCGATGGGCCGGATCCCGCAGCGCGACATGCGCATGGCGGAGGGCCTGAACCAGTTCTTCATCATCCCCGCAGGCCTCAAGAGCGGCTTCTCGACGCTCTTCGCCGACCACCCCCCGCTCGAGGCCCGGCTCGAGCAGCTGCGCCGCCTCGAGCGCGGTCTCGAAGGCCTGTAAGAACCTTCCACGTCGGTCTTCCAGCCGTAAATCGGGTAGATTCCTCGGCCCCATGGGCCTTTTCGACAGTCTCCTGGGCCGGACGAAGGTTGAGAAGCCGACGCTCGAGCGCCTGTTCGCCATGTCGACGGCCCAGGTGACCCTCGAGACGGAGCTCGACCTGCACCCGTCGAAGACGGCCGCGATCTGCTTCAAGCCGATGTCGTCGTCGCGCTTTCGCGAGAGCGGGAAGGACATCGAGGACATGGTGCGGATGGCCTTCACCGACTCCGGGACGAAGATGGACCGCACCGTCGACGAGTTCGGATACGAGTGGTTCACGCTCACAGACCCGGATTTCGAGGACCTCGTGACGACGATCCACGTCACGGCGCAGTCGATGACCGACGACGGGTTCGGCGAGCAGATCCTGTGCGCGCTCTTCGGATTCGAGCCGGGGAACGTCCGTTTCGTCTACAACTTCAAGCGCGGCGCGTTCTATCCCTTCGTGCCGCAGGGTAAGAACACTCGCGACACCGAACGCGAGCTCCAACTCCAGGCGAGGCTCGAGAACGAGCTTCCGATCGAGGCCGAGCTCGAGCGCTGGTATCCGCTATGGGACGCCCCGATCTAGACCTCGAAAAACGGCTGAAGGCCTATGGCGGCGACCCACGCTGGGTCCAGCGCCAGGTCGCCCGCGATCGCGCGATCCGCCAGCGCCGGATCGCGCTCGCGTCGTTCGTGTCGCTCGCCGTCATCTTCGGCGCGGCGGGAGCGTGGACGCAGATCACCGGCTCCTCGCCGCTGCACCGCGGCGGCTCTGCGGCGACCACCGCAAAGGCGAAGCCCAAGCCGCCGCCGACCCTGCCGGACGGCGGCCGGACGATCCTCCCGCGCACGCGCGTCGTCGCCTTCTACGGAGCGCCCCAGGACGCCGGACTGGGCACGCTCGGAATCGGCACGCCCGACGCGGCGGGCCAGCGCCTCGACAAGATGGCGGCCAAGTACAGCGCCGACCGGCCGGTGCTGCCGGCCATGGAGCTGATCGCGACCGTCGTCCAGGCGTCGCCGGGCGAGGACGGCATGTACCGCGCGCGCCAGTCGTCCGACCTCATCGGCAGCTACCTGGCCGCCGCTCGGCGGGCGCACGCGCTCCTCATCCTCGACATCCAGCCGGGGCGCTCGCCGTTCATGCGCGAGGTGCACGCCTACGCGCGCTGGCTGCGCGAGCCGGACGTCGGCATCGCGCTCGACCCCGAGTGGAGCATGGCGCCGGGGCAGGTGCCCGGGACGGTCATCGGCTCGACCGACGCGTCGATCGTGAACAACGTCCAGGCCTACATGTCCAAGATCGTGAAGGCCCACAACCTGCCGCAGAAGCTCCTGATCGTCCATCGGTTCACGACCGAGATGATCCGGAACGCCCGCACCCTCAAGGTCTACCCCGGCGTCGCGCTGACCGTGAACGTCGACGGGTTCGGCGACGAGGCGAACAAGGTCTCGAAGTACGACCTCTTCTCGAGCCGGAAGCCGGGCCGCTACAACGGCTTCAAGCTGTTCTTCCACGAGGACACCGACCTCATGCGGCCGCGCGAGGTGCTGCGCCTCATCCCGCGCCCCGACGTGGTCGTGTACGAGTGACGGCCTCCGGGCCGGTCCGCGTCACCTCGCTGTTCGAGGCCCACCTGCCCGTGGCGGACGTCGCCCGGTCTGTCCGCTTCTATCGCGACGTCGTGGGGCTCGAGCTCGCCTACGACGACGCCGAGCGGGGCGTGGCGTTCCTGTGGCTCGGCGAGCCGGGCGGCGCGATGCTCGGCCTGTGGACGCTCGGGACGGCGCCGATGGGGATGCGCCTGCACGTGGCCTTTGCGGCCGAGCTCGACGAGGTGCTGCGGGCGCCGCAGGCGCTCAGCGCCGCGGGCGTCACCCCGCTCTCGTTCTTTCGCGAGGAGGCCGGCGAGCCGAGCGTGATCGGGTGGATGCCCGCCGCCGCCGTCTACTTCGACGATCCTGACGGCCACATGCTCGAGTACCTGGCGATGCTCGACGAGGCGCCCCGGCCGGAGGCCGGCATCGTCACCTGGTCGGACTGGACGCGCGCCTCGGTCTAGCCGGGGATCGCGCCCTCGCCCGAGAACGCCTCGCGGGCCTCCTCGAGCGTGGTGTCGGCGGCAGGCAGGACGTGGTCCGAGGTGACGAGCTCGCCGTCGGGCACGGTTGTGCCCTGATCGCGAACGTACGCGACCAGCGCGCCGAACGACCGGCTGAACGCCGCGCCGTCACCGGCGGCCACGGCAGCGGCCACCGCGTTGTCGAGCTCGTTCAGGTGGCCCACGTCGGAGTCGTCGAGCCGGAACTGGCCGCTTCCGAGGATGCGAACGACGGTCACTTCGACTCCTCCTCGGACTTGGCCGGCTCGGCGTCGCCCTGGCCGAGCTCCGCGGCCGGCGTGCCGCTGCCGACCTCGGCCCGCAGCTTGGCCATCTCGGCGTCGACCTGGCTCCCGGCGGTGAGCGCCGCGATCTGCGCATCGAGGTCGGAGCCCGGGGCTGCCGTCAGATCGTCGATGGCACCCGTGTCGACGAGCTCGTTGACCGCCGCCGCGCGCGCCTGCATCTGCTCGGTCTTGTCCTGCGCGCGCTGAAGCGCGAGCCCGACGTCGGACATCTCCTCGCCCAGGCCGGTCGTCGCCTCGCCGATCCGCACCTGCGCCTCGGCCGCGGAGTACTGGGCCTTCACGACCTCCTTCTGGGTGCGGAACGACTCGACCTTCGCCGACAGTCGCCGCTCCTGGTCGATCAGGTTCTGCTGCTGCTGCTCGAGCGCGGTGATCTGCGTGTCGAGGCCCTGGAGCTGGCCCTGGATCAGCGCCTTGCGCTCGAGGGCCGTGCGCGCGAGGTCCTCGCGGTTCCCGGCCAGGGCCTGGCGGGCCTGCCCGTCGAGCTTGACGACGCTCTCCTCGAGCTTGGCCGTCTGGAGCTGGAGGCGCTTCTTGGCGGTGACGACGTCGGCCACCCCGCGCTTCACCTTCTGGAGCATCTCGAGCTGCTGCTGGTAGCTGTAGTCCAGCGTCTGGCCGGGATCTTCGGCCTTGTCGAGCATCGTGTTTGCCTTGACCTTGAACAGCGTCGTGAAGCGCGACATGAGACCGGCCATGAATCCCTCCTGGAGAGCGCGGAAAGCGGCGCTACCTTAGCTCATCGAGCTCGCGCAGCACCCTGGCCGCCTCGGCCCGGAGGCGGTCCCGCTCGGCCTCGTAGTCGGCCTCGGTGACCTTGCCGGTGCGGAGGTCCTGCTCGAGATCGCGGAGCGAGCCGTAGGCGGCATCGCGCGTCTCGGCGAGCGCCAGGCGGCGGCGGTCATCGTCCGACAGGCGCTGCTCGGGCCCCTCCTGCTCGGGCGACACGAACGGCCAGGCGACGAGCAGCACGGCAAGCGTGACCAGGACCGCCGCGGCGGCGACGGCTGCGGCGGCGGTCACGCGCCGCTTCGAGCCAGGAGCTCGCCGTAGCGGCGGGCGAGCTGGCGGGCCTCGCGCGGGTCCGGCCAGAGGGTGATGAGCGCCCCGAGCAGGAAGACGACCCCGGCCAGCCACACCAGCCCGACCGCCGGGTTCACGAGCACCTTCACGCTGACGCCGCCGGACGAGTCGCGATCGACGCCCTGGAGGATCGAGTACAGATCGGTCCCCGACGGGATGCTGCTGCGGATGTCGACCTCGTTCCCGATCTGGCCGGTGTCGTAGATCCGCTGGCCCGGCTCGAGGATCCCGTGCGGGCTGCCGCCGCGCGAGACGGCCAGGCGCACGTACTCGAACGTGTAGTTGGGGCCCGGGCGCTGGAAGACGCCGGTGTTCTTGAGCGTATAGCCGTCGACGACCATGGACTGGCCGATGCGCAGGTGGGACTCGCGCACGGTGGAGTAGGCGCTCGAGGCCGTGACGCCGACGACCAGGATCACGATCGAGAGGTGCACGACGTAGCCGCCGTAGCGGCGCCGGTTGCGGCTCACCAGGTCGACCAGCGCGCGCGGCACCGAGCCTCCGGCGAGCGCGCGCCGGGCCGCCGTGCCCCGCGCGAACTCCAGGCAGACCGTGACCGTGACGAAGATGCAGAGCGAGAGCGCCGTCAGCCCGGCGGTGCTCGATCCGAGCCCGAGGAGCCCCAGGAGCAGGGCGCCGGACGCGGCCGAGATGACCGGCCAGCGGAAGGTGCGGATGAGGCTGTCGGGCGACGCCCGCCTCCACGCGATCAACGGCCCGATGCCGGTGAGCGCCAGGAGCGGCAGCCCGAAGATGACCAGGAAGAAGTCGTAGTAGGGCGTCGACACGGTCGAGCGCACGCCGCGGACCGCCTCGCTCAGGATCGGGAAGATGACGCCCCAGAGCACCGCGAAGGCCAGCGCCAGGAGCAGCAGGTTGTTGAAGAGGAACGTCGCCTCACGCGAGACCACGGACTCGAGCCGGTGGTCGGCGCGAAGGAGCGGCAGCCGCCAGATGATGAGCGTCGTCGCGAACGCGAGCACCACGGCGATGAACCCGAGCAGGTACGGGCCGACCGGGGACTGCACGAACGAGTGCACCGACTGGACGACCCCGCTGCGCGTGAGGAAGTCGCCGAAGAGCGCGAGCGAGAACGCGGCGCTCACGAGCACCATGTTCCAGACCTTGAGCATCCCCTTCTTCTCCTGCACGATGACCGAGTGCAGGAACGCCGTGGCGGCCAGCCACGGCATGAGCGCGGCGTTCTCGACGGGATCCCACGCCCAGTAGCCGCCCCATCCGACCTCGACGTAGGCCCAGTGCGCGCCGAGCAGCATCCCCGTGCCGAGTGCCGCCCAGCTCACGAGCGTCCAGCGTCTGACCGACACGAGCCAGCGCGCGTCGGTGCGGCCGGTCAGGAGCGCCGCCATCGCGAACGCGAACGGGATCGACATCGTCACGTAGCCCAGGTAGAGCATGGGCGGATGGGCCACCATGTAGGGGTTCTGGAGCGACGGGTCGAGCCCGGCTCCGTCGGCCGGCACGGTGCCCGCGACGTGGGCGAACGGCGACGAGACGAACGCCGCCAGGCCGGCGAAGAAGGCCGCGATCCCGCCGAGGACGGCGGCGACCCACGGCATGAGCTCGCGGTTGCGCTCGCGGTTCTGGCGCAGCGCGAGCGCCGACGACCCGGTCAGGACCGCCAGCCACAGGAGCAGCGACCCGGCCTCGCTGGCCCAGAGCGAGCTCAGCGTGTAGCCGGTGGGGAGCCGCCGGCTGGTGTGCTCGGCGACCACCGCCAGCGAGAAGTCGTGCGTCACGAGGGCGTACTCGACGGCCACGACCGCCACCAGCGTCGCCGCGAGCGCGGCGGTGAAGGCGTTGCGCGAGCTCCGCATCAGGCGGCGGTCGCCCCGCCGGCCGGCCAGGACGCCGGCGACGCACGCGTAGACGGTCAGCGCGAAGACGAGGTAGAGGGCGACGCTGCCGAGCGTCGTCACCGCGCCGCCCGCCGCATCAGGCTCCCGAGCCGCCCGACGAGTACTTGCTCGGGCATTTCGTGAGCAGCGTGTCAGGCTCGGCGACGAAGACGCCGTCGCGCATCTGTCCGCTCACGATGACGTGCCGCGTCGTCTTGAAGGCGTCGGGCACAGACCCCCTGTAGGCGACGGGCACGGTCGCCGCCGATGAG
The DNA here is from genome assembly GCA_963706075.1 of uncultured Actinomycetes bacterium. Lineage (GTDB taxonomy): Bacteria > Actinomycetota > Thermoleophilia > Gaiellales > JAICJC01 > JAICJC01. The sequence goes on along the minus strand of CAVPLP010000003.1, from coordinate 483,638 downwards.
TCGTCCCGGAGCACGAACTGGAGCGGGCTGCTGGTCCCGGACGCCTGGACGACGACACCTGTGAGCGTGACCTTCTTGTGGGCTGCGCCGTCGCGGTCAGTGCGGAGCTGCGACACGCTCACGAGCAGCGTCCCGGAGCTCACGAACCCCTGGTAGACCAGGAAGACGGCGAGGAGGGAGGCAACGACCAGCGCGATGACGAGGCGAGGCCGACCGGTCATGGGCGTCAGGGTACCATCGGCCCGACCGCTGCCGGGCCGACGCGATCACGCCGCGCGGTCGGGGACGCGATACCCCAGATCAAGGCACAGCTGGCCCCGCCGGGTCTCGCGCAGGGCGTCGGTGTAGCCCTGTCCGTATGCCGCCCTCAGGAGCCACCCGAGGAGCTCGTGGTCGATCGGCTGGTTGCCGAGGTCGAAGATCTCGGCCCAGAGGTCGGCGAGCCGGAGGTCGATGGCCATGGCAAGCGTGTCGCGACGTGCGTCCATGGTCGCATGCTACGGACCCGATCGGACGGACCGCCTGCAAATCCGGGGTCAGGCACCAATTTTTCGCTGCGTGGAGGCGTAGATCTCGAAGCGCGTCGCGCTCACCGGCTTCGGCCGGTTTCGATCGGGATCGGCCGCGCGGCGCTCGCCGACGGCGGCGAACATGGCCTGGGCAGCGTCCTCATCCTCGAACAGGATCACCGAGAGGCGGACGCCGGCCTCGCGGTCGACGAGCCAGACCCCTTCGACGCCGGGGCTCGCCGCCGCGACAGGCACCACCTCGTCGAGCACGTGCGCGATGCCGTCGTCGAGGTCGGACGGACCGTCCTCGAACCTGATCACCTGGGCGTACATCGCATTCCTCCGTGGTAGAGTTTGTCCGTATACAGATTATCCGTATACGTACTATCTAACCACATCGCCCATGGCCACGCAACCCTCCGATCCCCGCCGCCACCCGCACTGGCGCGCATGGCAGATGTTCTTCGAGGCGCACGCGCCGTCTGCGCCGACATCGAAGCCGAGCTGCAGGGTCGGCACGGGCTCTCGCTGCGGTGGTACGACGTCCTGCTCCACCTGCACGCGGTGCCCGGCCGGCGGCTGTCGATGCGCGAGCTCGGCGATGCCGTCGTCATCTCGAAGAGCGGCCTCACCGGGGTCGTCGACCGGATGGCGCGGGCCGGGCTCGTCGAGCGGATCGCCGACCCCGAAGACCGGCGCGTCACCCTCGTCACGCTCACCCCGCTCGGCGCCGAGCGCTACGCCCACGCCCGCGTCGACCATCGCGCGGCCGTCGCCGAGCGGTTCCTCGACCGGCTCGATCCGGCCGACCTCGACGTCATCGAGCGTGCCCTGTCGGGCCTCGTGGGCTAGCCGGCGCCGGCGCGGCGGCGCGTCGCGACGGCCGCGACGATGAGCACCGCCGGAACCGCGAGCGCCAGCGGCACGACGCCGCCGCTGTTGAGCGTCCGGCGGTCGGCAACCTGGACGTGGAGCGCAGGGCCGACCGCGATCGTCCCCGAGCCGCCCGCGGGGACGGCCGTCACGTAGATCGCGATCGGGCCCGAGCTCACCGCCTTGACCGACCACCGGATCGACCGCGAGGCGCCCGGGGCGACCGAGCCGAGATAGCGCGTGCGATGGGTCGACCAGTCCTCGGGGTCGACGTACTCGGACGGATCGAGCGAGACCACGTTCAGATGGGCGACCAGCGGCCCGGTCTCGGCGGCCCCCGCCGAGAGCGTCGACGTGAACGCGAAGGTCGTCCCCAGCCGCACCGACACCGAGGTCCGGTCGACCGCGATGTCGGGCGGCGCCTCGGCCCCGAGCGCGGCCGGCGGCGCGAGCATCGCCGCGAGGATGACCGCGGCCAGCGAGCGCGCCGTCATTCCCCCACCCCCGAGAGCCGGAGGCGCCCGGCCGCGATCGCGCTCGCGAGCACGGCGGCGACGACGAACACCAGCGGGGCGGCCAGCCACGACAGCTCCTCGGCGGCGCTCTGGCCGTCGATCACGAGCCGGCCGAGGAAGTGCAGCCCGGCGGTGAGCGGGTTGAACCGCTGGAGCAGCTCTGCCAGCCAGCCGGTGGTCGCGCCGACCGGGAACTGCGTGGGGACGTAGAGCGCGAGCAGCACCAGCATGCAGACGGCCAGGCTGACCCGGCTCGTCGCCGAGGCCGAGCTGACGGCGAGGCCCAGCCCCGCGAACGCCACCGCGAGCAGCGTGCCGACGACGAGCCCGGCCGTCAGCGGCACCGCCACCAGGTCGATGCCGTGGCCCAGAAACCAGACGTAGGGGATCGCCACGGCGAACGCCGCCAGCCACAGCGAGAGCGCCGAGACGCCCTTCCCGACCAGGAGCTGCCACCGCGGGATCGGCGCCAGGAGCAGCGTCTCGAGGCTGCCACGGTCGCGCTCGCCGCTGACGGCATCGGCCGCGGCGAGCATCGAGAGCAGCGCGCCCACCGCGACCGCGACCTGCAGCGTCAGTCCGACGGCCTCACGCTGCTCGATGAAGTTGATCGCCTGGTTCGTCGCGACCAGATAGGTCGTCGCGCTGAGGAGCACGCTGTAGGCGACGAGCAAGGCGAAGCCGCGGCCCCGCAGCCAGAGGTCGGCGAGCTCGCGCCGCGCCACGATCGTCCAGGCGGCGCTCACTGCGACACCACCTCGAGGAAGGCGTCGCTCAGCCGTCCTCCCTCGAGCGAGAACTCGGCGACAGGGACGCCGGCGTCGAGCAGCGCGCGAAGCGCGGCCGCAGCGGCGGTCCGGGCGTCGGCCGAGGCCGCGAACGTGAGCGCCACCTCCCCGGGGCGGCCGCCGGGCGCGGGCAGCGCCGTGCTCACGGCATCGAGCGCGCCGAGCACGCGGATCGCCGTGTCGCAGCCGGCGGGGTCGGTGCGAAGGCGCGCGCTCCGGGGCGCCGCGGCCCGGCGGACGACCTCGCCGACCGGGCCGAGCGCCGCCACCCGGCCGTGGTTCAGGATGAGGACATCGCTGCACACCTGCTCCACCTCGTCCAGGAGGTGGGTGCAGAGGAGCACGGTCACGCCCCGCTCGCTCGCCATCCGGCCGACCATGTCGAGGACGTCGCGCTGCCCCTGCGGGTCGAGCCCCAGCGTCGGCTCGTCGAGGAACACCACCGCCGGGTCGTTCACGAGCGCCCGGGCGATTCCGAGCCGCTGCCGCATGCCGCGGCTGTACGTCTGGATCAGCGCCCTCGCGCGGCCCGCGAGGCCGACCTCGGCCAGGAGCCCGCGCGCCGTCGCCGACGCCTCGCCGGCCCGGCGGCCGTGCAGGCGAGCGTGGTAGGCGAGGTACTCCTCGGCCGTCTCGCGAGCCGGATACCCGGCGCTCTCCGGGAGCACGCCGATCCTCGCCCGCACGTCACGTTCGCGCGTGCCCGCGACGCCGGCGACGGCGAAACGCCCGGACGAGGGGCGCAGGATCGTCGTCAGCATCCGGATGGCCGTCGTCTTGCCGGCGCCGTTCGGCCCGAGCACGCCCAGGATGCGACCCTCCTCGACCGCGAACGTCAGCTGGTCGACGGCGAGAACCGACCCGTACCTGCGGGTCAGCCCCTCTGCCTCGACGGTGGCCACGGTGCAAAGCTAACGCTTCGCGGATGAAACCGTGGTGAAGCGGCCCCGCCCCCGGGCGTCGGCTCAGAACGCGGTCATGCCGCGCCACGCCGACTCGCCGAGCGGGCTCACCGGGAGGCCGGGCGTCGGCTCCGGCGCGTTGTACCCGCCGGGCGCGCAGTCGTTCGGGCCGTTCGGGTAGAAGAGGCTCGCGATCGCCTGGATCTGGGCGCGCCCCACGCCGAGCTCGAACTGGCCTCCGGCGTACATCGCGATGCCCTCCCGGCGGCAGTGGTCGAGGCATGCGCAGAGCCGCTCGAGCGTGCCGAATCGCGACGGCTTCACGTTCAGGTGCCTGATCGTCGGCAGGCCCGCAAGGTCGGCCACCGCGTGGACGGGCGCGTCGAACGAGATGCGATCGGCGGCTGCCGCGATCGCGGGCAGCACGTCCGGCTCGGTCGACGGGTCCTCGATGATCGCGTCGGGCAGGATCTCGGCGGCCAGCGCGACCAGGCCGGCCTCGTCGCGCTCTCCCTGCGGATAGTCCGCCCCGTACTGGCCCTTGATGTCGACGACCCGGACGATGCCCGCCGCGGCCACCCGCTCGAAGTCGGCCCGCCCCCACTCGGCGCCGGCGTCGACCTTCATCTCGACGCCCGGGTAGAGCTCGAGCCACAGTGCCGCGTCGAGGTTCGACGAGACCACGAACCGGAGCGGCGCGTACGGCCGGCCGACCGCCTGGCCCAGCGTCGCTCCCGCCTGGTTGAGCGCGAGGTCGAGGAGCGCGCTCTCGTACGCCCAGCGGCGGTAGTCGCGGGCCGCGTGCTGCTTCGTCTCCTCGGGGAAGAGATCCTGCTCGTCGAGGAGGGCGCTCCACTCCGCGAGCGTCCGTCTCCCGCTGAGCGGAAGCGGCTCGAGGCGGCGGTGCGCCGCCTGATCGTCGGGCGAGTACGACACGTCCTCGCCACGACCGTCGGCGCCCGCGCCCTCCAGGACGACGGTGGTCGACTGGCGCACGAAACCGGGCGTCGCAAGCTCCTGTGCCTCGAGCTCGTACCGATCCACCTCGGCCTCGAGCGGCCCGAGCACCGACCAGAGATCATCGTGCATCGCGGCATCATTGCCGACGAGCGTCGTCGCCGTCGGAGTAGAGTCCTGAGCGACCGTCTCGAGCCTGGGAGGTGGGCCATCACCAGTCCGCAGACACCCGACAGTCCCGGCGTCAGGGTCCTCATCGTCGAGGCCGATGCCGGGCGGCGGGAGGAGATCCGCACGATCGTCGACCACCACCCGGAGGTGGGCGTCGCCTGGGGGGCCGAGACCGTGGGCGACGCGATCCGGACGGCGGCGCTGACGCATCCCGACGTCGTCCTCGTCGGCGCCCACACCGAGGGCCGTCTCGATCTCGACTCGATCGGCGACGTTCGGGCGGCGTATCCCGCGGCCCGCGTCGTCCTCGTCTCTCCCACCGTCGACGCCGACCGGCGGGCGCTCGCGATCAGCCACGGCGTCGACGCATACGTCGTGAACGACGACGGCGGCGGACGCCTCGAGGGCGAGCTTCACGCCCGCTCCGACCTGGGCGCCTAGGGCGTCTCGTCGAGCGCGATCCGGCGCGCCGACGCGTCGCCGGAGATGGGATCGGCCGAGATCAGGTCGACCGCGGCGGGCCATCCGTCGGGCATCAGGTGAACCTCGGCGAACCCGGCCGAAGCATGCCCCACGGCGAAGACGCCGCCGGCGCCGAGGGTGCCGCCGTCGACCTCGACCACGTCGCCGGTGCGGTCGACGTGCTGGCGGTGGTCGTGTCCGGTGAGGATGATCAGCCGCGCCCCGTCCTCGGCGGCCACATGCAGCCGAAGCGCCTCGGCGACGCGGAAGTCGTGCACCAGCACGATGTCGGGGCGCGGGAAGAGAGCGTCGAACCAGGCCTCGACCGTCGTCGTCTCGTCCGCGAGCTCGGCCGGCGTCAGATCGAGCCGGTGGCCGAGGCTCCCCGCCTGCGACGCCAGAGGATCCTCGTATCCGGCGACGAGCAGGCCGTCGACCGAGACGACCGCCGAGCCGTGCACGGTGCCGTCGGCCGCGAGGCGCCCGGCGTGGGTGAGGACGATCGCGCCGGCCCCGGCCAGGCTCTGCATGACGACCGGCGAGTCGTGGTTTCCCGACACGACCACCGTCGGGTGGCCGAGGGTCGCGGCGCGCTGGGCGATCGAGGCCTCGATCGGGGTGCCCTGGAGGGCGAAGTCGCCGACCAGGAACACCGGCCGGTGGTCGGAGTAGCGGGCGAAGGCCGGCAGCGTGAGCCAGTTGGCGTGGATGTCCGACGCGACCATGAACGACCGCTCCTCGACGGCCGGGCGGTCCCCGGCCGCCGCGGCGACGAGCGTGTCGAGCCCGGTCAGCGCCTGCTGGTAGCTGGACTGGTACGAGTCGCCGGCCGCCGTGAGCCTGTCGGAGAGCGCCAGGAGGCGGGGAAGGTCGCCGCCGTGGGCATAGAACGTCGGCTGGCGGAACTCCCCGTAGTCGGGAGACCTGAGCGTCAGCGCGCAGACGGCCACCGTGCACGCCCCGGCGGTGATGCCCGCGGCGAGGCCGAGGAGGAGCATGCGCCGACGGCGGACGATCGCGTTGAGCACGAGCCCGCCCACCAGGCCGCCGACGGTCGCACCCAGGAGAATGAGCAGCGCGCCGCGGCGGAGCGCTCCCCGGACCGCGCCCGGGGCCTGGGCCTCGACGGCGCTCAGACGGGCGCGGGCGTCGTCGGGCGTCTGCAGCGTCCGCAGCGCGGCGCGGCGATCGACCGAGACGAGGGTGGCCGAGATGCGAATCGGCGCCGAGTACGGCTCGGCACGGACGCCCCAGTCGACGATCGGGACATAGACGTCGACGCTTCCGTGATCGGCGAAGGAGGCCGAGATCGACATGACGGCCGGGCCGACCTGGTAGTCCGCGGCCGAGAAGGCCCGGAGCGCGATCGTCATCCCGGCCAGCGCGAACGCGCCGAGGCAGATCGTGATCGCGGCGAGCCTGGCGACCGTCCGGGTCGCGGTGTGCGCCAGGCCGCGGCGGATGGCCGGGCGGATCCTTCCGATGGCGGTCGCGAGCGTCACGTCTCTCCTCTTCTCGGCGAGCGACGGCCAGGGTTGAACGGTAGTCGCGGAGAGCGCGGAGGCCGACTGTGCTGCCGTGACGCTCGGACTGGGTTACATTTGGCACGTGCGAGCTGCGATCTACGTTCTCGGCGGTCTGGCCGTGATCGCGTTCTTCATCGTCCGTCAGCGCCGGAGCGATCGATTCGAGCAACGGTCGCTCATCTTCCCGATCGGGCTGGGCATCTACGGCGCCCTGCTTCTCAACAGCACGTCGAGGCACGACCCGGTCACGTTCGCCTCAGCGGTGCTCCTGCTCCTCAGTGCCGTGGCGTCCATCGTCTTTGGCGTGCTTCGGGGGCGGACAATCGAGCTGTTTGTCCGAGAGGGCGAGCTGTGGGAACGAGCAACGTGGACGACGATCGCCGGCGGATGGGGCGGCCTCCTTGCGACCCGCGTCGCGCTCATCGCCCTAGCGTCTGCCGTCGGCGCGCACTTGGCAGCGTCTCCGACCTCCATCCCGATCATGCTGGCCATCACGCTCGCCGCGCAGATGCTTGTCGTGGGGCAGCGGGCGCGGGCGACCGGCGTCACCATCGCTCCCTCCCGTCGGGAGCGCAGGCGCACTCGCCGTCGGGAACGGCGGTAGGCGCCACGTCTCGCGGAAACTGAACGCCCCTCACGAATGCCTGCAAAAGCGAGGGCAGAGGAGCGAACGACGGGTCTCGAACCCGCGACCTTCGGCTTGGGAAGCCGATAGCTTCTGAGTCTACGAGTGGGGTCTCGAGCAGCGTGCGCCACCCAGCGCGCCACCCTGCGCTACCAAGTGCGCCAGCCGCGCCACCGGTTCTCTGTCCGGTGCAGAGTGTCCGCCCAGTCCGCGCGCGCTGCCACGACGTCCAACTCGCGGATCGCGAAACGGATGACCTCCTCCACCGAGGTTCTCCCCGTCGGAACGTGCACGCGGGCAAACTGACCCGGCAACTGCCGCGCATGGAAGTGCGGTGTCCGGACCACGCCGTGTCGCCACGGGTGCCAGTGCCACGCGAACAACTCCTGTTCGGAGGGAGTCATTTCGATCGCATAGGCGTACGCTCGGGTGCTCGCGCGCCAACCAAGAACGCGGTGCTCCCGCACCAACTCGTACTCCAGCGAGAGCCGGATGCCGAGATCTCGCCGCCCGTCCAGACGTACGTGGCCACCGCGCTGGAGCACCAGGCTGCGACTGCCGCCTGGGTCAGGCCATGCCTGCCCCTTTGTCCAGACAGCGGTCGGCGCCACGGTCGTCACGACTTCTTGGAGCGTGTCGACGAACTCGCGAGCCGCCTGGTGCGGATACCGCTTACGCGGCAAGGTTGATGAGGAACGCGACCCGCATAACCTCCGGCCGGTCACACTCCTGAAGCTCGCCAGACTTCCACTGAGCTACGAACTCGTCGCCCGACATTCCCAGCTGTTGTCGGGCCGTGGCGTCGAGGAGCGCCCAGGCCTCTTCCCGGCTGAGTTCCTCTGCTTTGGTGTTGGGTCGCTCTACGAGAGCCATTTGGTGGCCGCCCTTTCTCGTCTACTCCCCATCTGTAATCGGCACCCTACACCTACGACCTGAGGGACTGATTTCCAGCATCCGCCTCTTCAAGGTAGGCGTCAAGCAGTTTCGCCGCCTCGTCTTCGTTCCCTCGCGTGAGGTGCCGCATAACGGTCGAAGGTGATCTGCACAGAGGCATGGCCCATGTAAACCGTCAGCGCCTTCGCATTCACGCCAGACGGCGATCGCCATGGTGGCGAAGGTGTGCCGCGCTTCGTGGAGGCCGATAGGCTCGAGCGGCTTCGGCTCGACCTTGGACCATCGCAGCCGTGATCGGCGGTGGACGGCCGTACGGGGTCAACGGCGTGGAACAGTAACTGAGCCGAAGCACGTAGCCTTCCTGACGCTCAAGAGACGATGAGCAGCGAGCAGCCTGCGCCAAGCACGGCCGGCAACTGCACAACTCCGCCTTCCTGCGCGGCTCTTCGGCGGGATCGTCTCGCCCTCCTGGTCCAGCGTGCTGCTCGACTCGGACGGTACGGCGTGCCTCGAGGTCGACGTCCGACCACTTGAGGCGGCGCGGAGCTCAGACCGAGGCGGAGGCCTGCGCAGAACGCTGCGCCTCACAACGCGCGGTCCTACGGGCGGAGCGCGTCGATCAGCGCCTGCAGCCTCTGCGGGAACTCGCGATCGGCGCGCTTCCTTCCGGGCGCCGGTAGACGGACACCGGCGACGGGGTCACCGGTGACGTCGCCCAGGTTGATCGTTCTCCGAAGATCGTCCGTAACGGGACCAGGGTGCTCCGCATCGGCTCGGGTCGTACCCCGAGGCCAGCATCCGGTCGGCGAGCTGGTCGGACATCGTGGCGCTGGAGCCGATCAGCCGCGCCCTGCCGAGCTCGGGCAGCACACGCAGGTGCAGCACCGACTGAGCCGCGTACGACCGACGGCTTGCAGATGACACCAGCGGGCGTCCGCAACATCCCTGATTCCATCCCGGCGACGAGCTCCGCCGCTGCCTCACGGACCGTTGCTGTCGCACCGGCGTGGAGGCGGCCGCGCTGCACAGCGTGACGCGCTTCGGTCTGCCACGCCTTCGCTGCCGCTAGCGTCGGGAACGACTCGCGAATCTTCTGGCCCTGCTTGCCGCCGCCGACGGACGCTTCATAGGTGGGTGTGCAGTTGCAGCGGCCGCCGGTGGTCGTGCGGCACGAGAAGAAGAGCGGTATGCGGACCGAGGATGCCGATGGGACTCATGACTCGGTATCCGACTCGTCGTCTTCGACGAACCAGGCCGGCACGTACGACGCCTTCGTGGTCTGCAACTCGTCCTGCCACGCCTCGAGTACGTCGGAGTGTTCGCGCTTGAAGAGACTCCAACGGACGGCGCCAGCGACGGGTTCCGTCTCAATAAGCCGCAACTGCTCCACGGTGGGTTCCTCGCCGGTGGGAGTTCGGCTCTTCTACTCGGATGCATGAGGAACCACCACACCGGCAGGCCGAAGGCCTTTGAGTAGGCGACAAGGTCGTCGGCCGTGAACTTCCGAACCCGCCCCGGTGGCGCTGTCAGTGATCGCTCGGCTGCGGAGATCGTTCCTTGCCGACCCGCTTTCCCTGAGGATGGAATGGTTGCAGGAGTTCCGCTACCTGCTCCTGCGAAAGGTCGCGCCACTGGCGCGCACGCTTGAGGTTGTACGCGATGACGCGATTGATCTCGAGTGCCGGCATGGGCTCACTCTACGACCTCATTGCCAGAAAGTCAAATGGTCGTCGTATTCGATACGTGGGCCCCTTGACGGAAAGGCGAGTGCCGACTAAGCTCCCATTGTGTCCCAAGATCAGATTCAGTCTGACTATCAACGTACTAACGATCGACGTACTGGCGGCTGGCCACCACTCCGAGCCGTCCGCATCGGACTCGGACTGAGCCTCGCCGACGTCGCCGCCCAGGCTGACATCACGGTTTCGCATCTCAGCCGCATCGAGACCGGGCAGCGGGCCCCGAGCATCACCGTCCTAACCCGACTGGCTCATGTGCTCCGGCTACGGGAACTCGAACGCCACCTACAGCTCTACGACGTCAAGCCGTCAGGAAGGAGGTGATGCGCTTGAAAGCGATGACGGTCTAGATCCTGGTGCTGCCCGAGGCCAACTCGGGCAGCACTCCAACCCCTACCACAGGAGTCTTTCGATGGCTAAGGATATCACGGCGCTCGATCGGCGTGACGGTTTTCCGGAGCCTTGGAAGCCAAGCGCCGGCGACAAGCTAGTGGGCCAGATCATCGGGATCGACGTCCGCGAAACGGAGTACGGCGAGTACCCGATCTTGACGGTGCTCACGGACACGAGCGCCGGACTCTCGTTCCGCGCGTACCACACCGTCGCTACGAATGAGATCGCGAAGCTCGACCCGGACGTCGGCGAGAAGATCGGTATCGCCTATCACCGCAAGGCGGCGGATGGCCGTCATGAGCGGTACAGGATTCTCATGCTGGACCGGGGGGCCGCGAAGCCTCAGCCGTCGCCGGATTGGTCGCGAATGCGCGACGTCAGCGCCGACGAGCCGGTGGACGCGGAGCCAGAGCTGCCGATCGAGCCGTCGCCTTCGTTCGTGCAGATTCTCGGCGACGACGACGTCCCGTTCTAGGCGATGCACGACTACGACCGGCTCGAGCGCGACGCCCACCGGCCCCAGGTCATCCGCGACCACACGGCAACATGGGAGCGTCTTCGAGCCGGTCCAGGCCGTGAACGGCACGCTCCGCGAACGAATCGACGCCTTCTGCGCCACAAAGCGAATCAGCGTCGACGCGCTCCAGACGCTTGGAACGCGCGTCGACACGCGTCGGAACGGCAGCATCCGGCTCGCGTGGAGCTTCCCGACGATGGTCAACGGCAAGCCGACCATCGACGCAGTCAAGTTCCGCGACATCGCTACTGGCGAACGCGACGCGCTCAAGCCATCCACCTTCCGGCGCCCGCTCATTGTCGGCAACCGCGACGCGCTCGACATCTTCATCGCAGAAGGCGAGACTGACGCTGCGCGCCTCTACGACCTGGTCGGTGACGTCGCGATGGTCATGGTGCTACCCGCCGGCGCGCTCGCATGGAAGAAGGAATGGGCGCAGTGGATCCCTCGAGGGGCGTCCATCTACCTGGCACACGACGCCGACGAGGCTGGCGACGTGGGCGCCGAGAAGGCGGCGCGCATCATCGGCAGCGCGACGACCCGCGTCAAGCCGCCGACAGGCGACTGGTGCGAGTGGGACGGCACGCGCGAGGAGTTCATCCGCCTAGTCGGCGAGGCGAAGCGCGCCAGCATCGTCGACCCGCTCCCAATCGAGTCGTGGGCCGAGTTCCGCGACGCCAGCGACGCCGAGCTTCCGTACCTGATCGCGGACGTCTGGGCGGAGGGCGCGACCGCCTTCATCGGCGCCGAGCCGAAGGCGGGCAAGACATGGATCGCGCTCGCGATCGCACTCTGTGTCGCCACCGGCTATCCGTGGCTCAGTCATGCCGTCCCGCAGGCGGTGCCCGTGATCTACATCGCGCTCGAAGGGCACCGCGCAGCCGTCAAGGCGCGCATCGGGTGTCTCGCACGTGGCCTTGGACTGGACCCGGACAGCGACGACCTCCGCAACCTGCACGTCGTCTACAAGCCGAGGGGGATCAACCTGTCCGATGCGGTGTGGGCGGACAGGCTCTGTGCGAAGGTCGCCGCGACCGGTGCGCGTCTCGTCATAGTCGACACGCTGCGGAGCGCCGCGTCTGTTCGTGAGAGCAATGAGGGCGCCCGCGACATGGCGCAGCTGCTCCAACTGCTCAGCCCGCTCATCGCCGACCATGTCTCGATCGGCTGGCTACACCATTACACCAAGCTGACCGAGACTCGGCAACTCCGTGCCGCGGCCGACCGGATGAGCGGCAGCGGCGCACTCCGCGGCCACATGGACTTCGGCCTCTTCATCACCAAGGCCGACTTCACGCAGCGCAGGATGCGCCTCGAGATGGAAGTCCGTGACGGTGTGGCGCTCAAGCCCTTCGGCGTCCGACTCGCCGGTGAAGGCACCGCCAAGTTCGGCGGCTTCCGCTACGAGGACACCGCCGAACTCGTCATCGAACTTGAGGTCCTGGGCGAGAACGCGGCGAAGGCGCCATCCGGAGAGATCGCAGGGTGGGTCAAGACGCGGCCTTACGGGCGCGCGGCGACGTCCGAGATCTGCGACTACTTCGACATCAGCCGCGAGACTTTGCGACGTCGACGACCCCAAATCTGCTCGTGCGGCGTCGAGTACGTCGACGAAGGCCGGTTCTCGCGCTACCAGGTGGTTAGTGTGGAGGAGGAACCGCTTGTCTAGGCGGAATCCGAACGGTCTGCGTCAACTGCACACGACCTGCACATCTACTGGTGAGCAGGTGCGGACAACTCACCTGCCCACTGCACATCCCCATAGGTGTGCAGAGGAGTGAGCAGTACAGCTGAAAATCCTGCTCGGCTCGCGTTCTCGCCGGATGAGGCGGCGGAACTGCTCGGCGTCTCGCGAAGCTTCTTCTTCGAACACGTCCTGCCTGAACTCCGCGTCGTCAGGGTCGGCCGGCGGCGCCTCGTGTCGCAGCGCGAGCTCGAGCGGTGGCTCGACGAGTCGGCTAGTCGTGCTTGACGTGACGTCATCCGGAAGCCGCGCCCTCTCGCGCCGACTCGAGCGCTTGGCTTGGCCTGTGCATAAGCGAAGGCAACAGAATCTCTTGTAGAACAGATAGAATAGCGATCATGAGTACCTATGTATCGCTTAGGCAAATATCGATCACTGACGAGGTGTCTCCGCTCGCTCACGTGTTCGCCGTCAACGTTCCGCCGCGCCGTCGCCACACGCGACCTACCAGCGCTCCGGATCGGGCCGGGGAATCGACTTGTCCGCGTCGACCGCGCCGTCCAGGGTGGTTCGGAGCCGCCTCGACATCCATGGCGTGGACCTGTCAGGGGCAGCCCAGTGCCGCCCCATCGCGCAACGACTCAGCAAAGACATCGCCTGCGCCTGGCGCGGACGCGCGAACGGCCGCTAGGTGACCCTCCTGCGCGTCTGCCGCTGCGGCAAACTCATCCCCGCAACACGACGCCGCTGCCCCGCCTGCGAACGAGCCGAGAGCACCCGCCGCCGCCGCAAGCCCTCAGGACAGATCGACCAATCCAACTCGTGGCGAGGCAAGAACGGGACCCGCCAACGCGTCCTCAAACGCGACCACCACACCTGCCAACTATGCGGACGGGCCGCAACCCACGTCGACCACATCATCCCCATCACCGCATGCGCAAACCACGGCATCAGCCCATACGACCCAACCAACTGTCGCGCACTCTGCGCCAGCTGCGCCGGCCGAGCAGACGGGCACCGAGCCCGCCAGGGCACCCGGGGGGGTGGGGTCAAGATCGCTGGGAAGATTCAACCTGAAATCCCACACCGACTCGCCGCGAGAGAAACCCCGGCCACCTTGGCGAGCGAAGACGGCCCGCTCGTCGCCTAAGGTCGTCTGAAGAGGATTGGAGCGGCCGACGTGGGGTATGTCCCTAGGTGATGACGCCCGCGACCGCCCTAGCCCTGCTGTTCTCGTATGGCCGACCGGACGCTCCGCAGCTCGTCTCGTTGGGCTTGGCCTCGGCCGTGATCGTCATCGCGGCGGAGTACGCCCGACGGAGTTCGAGCAACCGGTAGGCGGGCGGCTGAACCGCCCGTATGTCGGACGTACGCGGTCGCGTGGGCCGCGGCTGCCGGTCGGGGTCTGCCTCCGGATGCCCTGTGTGGGCCTCGGCCGGTGGTCGACCCGCTCGCGAATCGCAGTTGGCGAGTCGGTCGATGTCGCAGCCGACGTCGGCGAGGGTGGCGGACATGGGTATCCTCTTCGGCGTCTGCCCCGTCGGTGCCAAACCTCCGCCGCACTGAGGCGACGTCCGGCGGTGGACCGACGCTAGCCGGTGGCCCGGTAGAGGCGCCATGCGTCCGGGACGCCCTTGAGTTGGTGCTCGCCGCGGTCGGTGAAGATGATCCCGGATCCGGTGGTGAGATCCTTGATTGTCTGCGAGACGAGTACCTCGACGGCCTGGCGAGTGCGCCGACGCGGGCTCCGATTGCGACGGCGATCCCGGAGACGTCGTCCCCATCGAGCTCTACCTCGCCGGTGTGGAGCCCAGCGCGGATCTCGATCCCGAGCGTCTCGGCGCCCTGGATGATCGCCTGTGCGCAGCGCACCGCGCGAGCGGGTCCGTCGAAGGTGGCGAGGAAACCGTCGCCCATCGTCTTGACCTCGCGTCCGCGGAATCGGGCGATCTGGCTGCGGACGAGCGCGTCGTGCCGCTCGCGGGTCGCGCGCCATTCACGATCGCCGTTTGCTGCCGCCTGAGCGGTGGAGTCGACGATGTCGGTAAACAGGACGGTGGCCAGCAGTCGGTCGAAGGTCGCCTGATCCTGCGAGATGCTCGAGAGGAAGCGCCCCACCTCGGCCACGATCTGCTCGGCGCCGTCGTACCACGGAAACTCGCAGTTCCCTCGCCCGAGCTCGACCAGCTCGGCGCCAGGGATCTTGCTCGCGACATATCGGGCGTTCTCGGGAGTCCAGAGGCTTTCCCCATCGGCGTCGGCGAGCACGAGCGTGGGTACGTGGATCGACGGCAGGATCCGGTGCACGTCGAACTCGCGGCGACACTCCGCGACCAGCGACCCGGGGGCGCACGACGCGCGCTGCCACCGCACGTACCACTCCTCCTCCACCGCGCTGCGGCCCTCGACACCGAAAAATCTGGGGCTGCCCCAGTCGGCGCGGACGGTCTCGATCAGCGTCTCCCACCAGTCGTGGGTAACGCCCCACGGCGTCTCCTCGGTGCGGACGTACGCCACCTGGGGGGATTCGAGGATGAGCCCGACCACCCGTTCCGGGTGGCTGGCCGCGAAGCTCGCGCCGACGTAGCCGGTGAAGTTCGTGACGAAGACGACCGCCCGCTCCGAGCCGGCGGCATCCATCACTGCCAGCAGATCGTCGACCGTCGACTCGATCGGCGGAACGTCAGGGGGCGAGAAACGATCCGAGCACCCGTAGCCGCGCCGGTCGGTCACGATCAACCGGGCGTGGCCCGCCAACCCGCGCAGGAACCGGGCGAAGGCCGGGCTCTCCCAGTTCACGTCGACGTTCGACCCGTACCCCTCCATGTACACGAGGTCGACCGGGCCGTTTCCGATCACCTGATAGGCGAGCGCGAAATCCTCTCTCCACGCATACCGGGTCTCGGGGCGCTCCATACCCGCACGATGCTCGCACATCCGACTACGACACGATGACGGCTGACGGCTGGCCGAAGTGGCCAACGCCACGAGGCCCGGCGAGTGCCTCGTCAGCTCAGTTGCTTGACGCACTGAGCATGGCTTGGCGAGTCGGTCCAGATCGAATTCCGACGTCGGCGAGAGCAGGGGACATGGGTATCCTCCTCGTGTTCGCCCCGTCGGCGCGGACCCTGCCGGTCAAGTGCCGGCGGGGCGGGCCTCGACCCTGAACCTCGGGTCGCAGGCTGATGGTAACCCGGCGAATTAGCCGGTCAAGGGAGCGGGTTGTCACAGCTTTGTCACAGACTCAGCCGATCTCACCCGACCTGACCGCACCTTGCGCCGCTTGAAATGGCCGCACCGGCCCAGGAGGACTCCGCTCCCGCGTCCTGTTAACCGGAGGGTGTAGGTTCGAGTCCTAGCCGTCGAGCCTCATCGACCTTCAGAGCGAGCGCAGTGGGCGGCTCGCAAGCGCCTGGCAGCGGCTATGCGATGGCTGTTCTATCGACACGCAACCCCGCACTGCGCCGTCGGGCAGCGCCACGGCGGTGTCGCGGATTCATCCGACCAGTTCGCGTATCCGCCGGTCGCGTTCCTCGACGCGGCGAACAAGCTCCTGGGTGAGGCCGGCGATTTGGTTGGCGAGCGATGCCAGGTCTCCATCGCTGCTGGTTCGGCCGTTGTGCCGTCCTCGCTGAGCTGAGGAGACGCGGCGCTGGGTCGCAGACGGCTTGCCAGCGGCACGACGGGTGCGGGTGGCATCCGGCTTGCGGCCCTGACGTTGCTGGCGGGCGACGCGATAGTAGTTGGCAGACACGGTGCCCGGACGAGTCTTGCGCTCTTTTGCGATCTGGGTGAAGGCCTCAGTCCGGCTCTTGCCATCTGCGACCAGCTTGTTCACCTGCTCGAAGATCACCGGGCCGATCGTGGCGGTGCGGGGCATTGTCCTCCAGGGCTTGGGTTCGAGTACCCAGGTTCGACAACCGAAGCGGCGGTTCCTCCTGACCGCTGGTTCATCCGCCGCGCCTGCCGCGCTTCGCAGGCACCTCCGCGCCTAAGGCCGAGATCGAGACGCACATGAAGCGGTACCGTTCGGCGGATAGCTCGGAGAGGTCGGATGCCGAGACGCATGGCAGGCGCGCCGGCAGCGGCGGCAAGGCATGCCGAGGCTCGCCTCCACGCCGACTACGCGCCCGCAGTCGCCTTCCGCCATGCCTCCGCAAGCTGGTCACGGTAGAACAGCCACAAGATACCGCCGACCCCGAGCAGTACGATCTCGTCGAATGGCCCGGGCACAGGCAGCAGCCCAAGCGCGCCGCCCCAGCGCACCGGCCGGGGGATGCGTCCGTCACGAACGACAATCTTCACCGCCCGAATAGCTCGTCCGATGACCGCTGTCACCACTCGGACTCTACGTCCGAATGGTGAGAATGATCCCGACCGCGCTTCGGGTTCGTGCCCGCCGGCTCAAGCGCGCCTCCGATCCATCACCGCGCGTCGATCGCCCAATGCTCACCCCGGACGCCCCGACGCTCGCCTATGGCGCGCGGCAGTAGCCCTGGCTGCGTGCGGATGTCATGATCAACCAGAATCGTCGATCGATATCCACCATCGTGAGCCAGGACGTCGCCATCGACTGATCTCCCGCATCTTGTGGGCTGAACTGCTCTATCCGGTTACTGGCGGTGCAGCGACTGCGCTTCGAAGGCGGTGACGGCGGACTGGACGGTCGGGAAGAAACGGGACTCGCCGACCTGACCGGTCAAGCCGGTCTCCTCGAAGATTTCTCGCTGCCTGCCTTTCAGTCGTGCGAAGCACAGCGTCACCCCGACCTGTTCGAGATCGGATTGGAGCTGCCTGATGGCGTCGACGGCGGTGGCGTCGAGGAACATCCAGGCCTCGGCGTTCATGACCAGCCATTCCACGCCCGACGACGACTCCACGAGTGCCAGTACTCGCCGGCGGAGGTACTCGGCATTGACGAAGAACGGCGGAGCGTCGAAGCGGTAGATCAGGAGCCCCGGGATCGTCTGTGCATCCGTGAATCGCTCGATGTCGTGGTAGCCGTCGATATCGTCGACCGCCCCCAGCACGGCATCGTGAGGACGGGCGGCGCGGTACAAGAACACACCGACCGAAAGCGCGATCGCGACCGCGACACCGCCCAGTACGCCGAACAGGAGAACACCCACAAACGCCGACAGCGCCAGGGCCACCTCGGCATCGCGAATCTGGCGAAGCCGCCACACACTGCGAAGGTCGATCAGTCCGATCGCGGCCACGATGATGATCACCCCCAACGCCGCCTTCGGCAGCGGCTCGATCAGCGGCATGGCGAAGAGCAAGAAGACCCCGACAACGATCGCCGCGACGACGACCGCGAGCTGCGAACGGGCGCCGGTGGCGTCGTCGACCGCCGAGCGGGAGTTCGACGACGACACCGGAAACCCGCTCGTAAACCCGCCGACAAGGTTCGCGGTGCCAAGCGCGGTCAACTCGCGATTGGCGTCCACCTCATATCCGTGCCGACGCGCGAACGTCCGCACCGTCGCGACCGCGTCGGCAAAGGCGATCAGCGCGAAGGCAGCGGCCGGCAGCAGCAGGTCAACGAACCGCTGGAGCCCGACCGACGGCCAAGCGAGGGGCGGCATGCCACCCTTGACGTCACCCACCGTCGCGATGTCGTACGACTCAAGATCGATGACAGCCGCGATCGCCAGGCCCAGGCCGAGCACGACAAGCGATGGCGGGACACTGGGATAGAAGCGCCTGACTGCCAATGCGACCGCAAGCAAGCCGATGCTCAGCATCACTGTCGGCCCATTGGCGGATCCGAGTTCGGACGCGATCTCCTTCACCGTGGGTAGAAACTCATTGGCTGCAACATCCAGGCCGAGGAGCTTCTCGATCTGACCGGCGATCACCATGACCGCCACGCCATTGATGTATCCCAACAGCACAGGTTTGCCGAAGAAGTCACCGACAAATCCAAGCTGCAACACTCCCGCGAGCAACAGCACCGCCCCCACCGCCAGCGCCAGAGCCGCCGCCAGCACAGCGTAGAGCGCGGGATCGACCTTCCCGTCGACTGTTGCCAGCGGCGCGATCGTCACAGCCGTGAGCGCGGCGATGGTGGCATCCGGACCGATCACGTGTTGCCGGGATGATCCCAACAGCCCATACACCGCCAGCGGCAAGAAGGTCGCATACAGGCCATACACCACCGGCAAGCCGGCAAGCTCCGCCATCGCCAATGACGCCGGCACCGCCACCGCTCCCACCGTGACGCCGGCAACCAGATCGCGGCGGACACCGCCCTGGTGATGGATGACCGCCGCGAGCCCCGGCGCCACGCCCTCCAGCGACCGCGGAACCAGGCCTCGCACGTAGCCTCGGATCCGATCTCCGACACCGTAGTCAGTCATCAGGCGAAATCCGTCTCCCGGAAGGTTACTGGCCCGTACGAGGAAAACCGAGCTGTGCCGTCTCTGGACGGTGAAGCGCGGGGAGACGCTGCTGGTGCATGGCGCGGCCGGCAGGGTCGGCATCGCGATGCTCGAGTTGGCGGCGGTGGCCGGGGTGCGCGTGTTCGGGACAGCCTCGGCTCGCGACCGCGAGAAGCTAGCGACCGGAGCGGTGGGCCGCTCGCGCTCAGTCGCCAATGGGCCCGCTCGAGCTCCTCGAGTCCGCCTCGCAGCGACTCGAGTTCCCGGTTCAGGTCCGCGATGGTCTCGGGGTTCGGGTCGGGTCGAGCTCGGTGACCATGGTCTGGAGCCGCCCTAAGCTCGTATTCATGTCACGGATCAGAACAGCGGATTCGGCGGCATTCATGGCTGCCAACTAGTCGTGCCCGGCGGGTCGGACGCGTCCGGCGACCCGGCCCTGTCGGCGCGCTGCCGGCGGAAGCTCTCGAGCAGGAGGTGGGTGCTGACCAAAAGCACCCAGAGCGGAAACAGGAGCTCGAGCCAGCCGACGACGTTCACGCCCAGCAGCAGTGCCAGCGCGGACGCGTATCCGGCGATGCCCAGCCAGCGCGGGATCACGCCGTAGCGAAGGGTGATGGTGGCAGTCGACATCATGAACACCGCCGCCATCCGCATCCCGTAGATGGTTAGCAGCGCGTGTGCCAGGCTGCCGCCGAAGCGCCAGCTCTGGGCGGAGTCCGCCGACGCATGGACGCCTCCGCGGAACCCGGTGACGAGGCTGCCAGTGACCGCCGCTGCACCGAACATCATCGCCACGAACAACAGGCCGCTACCCAGGAAAACGGTCGCGAAGAATCGATCCTCACGGGCGCCCAGACGGTCGCGAATGACGCCGATGAACCACAGGAACGCGATGCCCGCGAACGGCACGAGGTTCACAGCGACCAGCACGGCGTGCCGGCGCCCCGCGTTGGTCAGCCACTCCCTGGCATCGCTCGGATCCGCAGGAACCGAGATCCGCACCAGCACCAGGCTGACTCCGAGCAAGAGCGAGAAGACGACTCCGGCGATCGCCGCCGCTTGTGGCGTGCGCAGCTCCTTGCGGATGAACTTCGGTTCGTCATCCATGGTCGACCGTCCACCCTACCCCGGACACGGCAACGACCTGACGAGACACCGGCCCCCACCGAGCCCAGAGAGGCGGGTGCTGCTCGGGCGTACGGAACACATGCCAAAGCCCTGGGCGCCCCTCGCCCCGTGGCGTGCGTCCGTTCGGCGCTCGAGGTACGCAGCGAACGTCGAGCCGCATGACCGACGTCGAACTCCAGGTTTGGCGCGCGTGTCGCCTCCGCGGGAGAGCCGGGAGCGGGAATACATCACGGCTCGCGCGACGGATCAGGAGCGAACCGCGGCGCATACCCAAATGTGGGGCGGTGGCCGTGGACCTCAAGGTGTCCATCTCACCCGAGTTGTGGCCCCCCGGAGGCCCATGGCTGACGAGCGTCGGGCCTCGGGGTGGCCGATGAACCGGCCGGGTTTCGACGGTCGGGCCGCCTTCCCGACTCAGGCCTAATGTCGCAGACGTTCAGGCCGTCCGTTCGATTCGGACGCCAATCCGCTCAACGTCGCGCCGCAACCTATGCACCCAGGCCCGGCCAGACTCGACGACCTCGGGGCCATCTCGGCGGTAGCCGTGGATCTCGAGCTCGAGGATCCGCCCCCAATAGTCAGACCACGCAGCGGCGGACGTGTCGTGCTCACGACGCTCGTACTCGTCAGGCAGCTCGCCCTCGGTCGTCACTATCCACGGCATCGAGCCGGAAACGATCTCACACCGACTACTCCATTTCGGGGATGCCCGCACCACGGGGCTGTGGCTAGCATCGCGGCTTCCACTCCTCGCACGGCGGCTCCAGCCTCCCCAGGTCTCGTCGCCTAGAGGATGCCGCGCCTCGCTCCTCGCTGCCCGAACCGTTCGCGCCGTCATAAACGCCCGGCGCGGCGGTAGGAGCGAGGCGCGGCAGTAATCCAGAAACTCGCAGTCAACCTCCGGTTGGCGGCTGCGCTGCCGGACGCGCCAACGCCTGACGGGGCTTGTGTGGGCTCCGTTGCGGCCCAACCCCACCGCATCGCGGAGAAGCTCTGCAAGGACATCGCAAGGATCTGTGAGCGATCCGCAGGCGGTGCTGACAGCACCTGCCAGCACCTGTATAAGTGGTGGGCGCAGGCCCCACGCTGCCACGGGGCATGCGTGTCCGCCGGTCGGGCTCGTCGTACCTCTGCTCAGGCGCCTCGGGCCCGGCCGGCCCTCGCCTACCGCCCCGCCTGGCTTGTGGCTAACCACGGCGGATTCTGCGTGCCGGTAGACGCGCGAACCACGTTTCGCTAGTCTCGGGGCGCTCGCCAAGCACCACCGGCAGAACACGAGGACAAAGGATACGCCTCGGAGATCGCCATCGTCGCCACCGACTGGCGGGGGGCGCATGAGCGCGCCGCTGCTCCATCACGGCGGCGATCGCCCAACGCTCGCACCGGCGCCACTCGCGTCCAAGCGGCATGACGGCGTAGGGATCCCACCGGCCGGGTGTTGGGCCGAAGCCCCCTGTCTTCCGGAGGGGGCTTCGGCCGCGTGTGCCCGGTTCGCGGACGAGCCCCGCGGGAATGCCGACGATTGCCCGACCGTATCCGGGGACAGTGTGATGCCCGCGCACGCTCGATGGCTAACGCCCGTTTCGGTGCTGGTGCGTTGACCGGCTGCGGCGAAGGGAGTAGCGTCGCGAGCTGCGAGGCCGTTTGGGAGCATCTGACGAACCAAGGGGGGTTTCTCATGGTGCGCAAACTGCTGATGACGGCTGGCGTGGGCGCGCTGGTCGCGATGGCGATCGGTGGCGCCTCATTCGCATCGGCGTCGGGCGAGGGCGGCGGTCGCACGATCGTGGTGATCGAGAAGACGACGTCGCAGCGATTCGTTGACTTCCACCAAGCCGGGCCGACGGCGGGCGACGAGTTCTTCTTCGCCAGCCAGTTCTGGAACCAGAGCCGAATGCACAAGATCGGCTCCAACCACGGCTACTGCGTCGTCGAAATCCAGCCGGCACTGCACTGCGTCGGCACCGCTCGGCTGGCCGGTGGGACGATCGAGTACGCCTTCGACGACAACATGAACTCCGGTACGCCGACGCCTGCGATCACCGGTGGCACCGGTACGTTCGACGGGGCGGAAGGCCACGTCACCATCCACAACCTCAACTCCGCCGGGACGTTGTCTCGCGACGTCATCGTCCTGCTCGGGTAGCCCTGCAAATCGAGGACAGCCGGTCTCGCACAGCGAAACGCTCGGTCGCCGGTCGGCTCCCACCGTCGACCGAGCGTCCGCCTCGCATGCTGCGCTCCCAAAAGGCGATGCCTTACCGAGCCGCCGACCGGCTAACGACTGCCGGCGGCTCGAGCTCGCCGACTACACCACCTAGCGGTAACGGATACGGCCGGGGTTGGGAGACGCCTTCCCAGCCCCGGCCGCATGCTCATACAGCTTAGAGGCGTCGAATCGGACTCGGCGCCCGAGGTAGGCACCAGGCGAGCGACCGTGGCACACGAATGCGGTTTCTCCGCAGCCAAGCGCCACCGCCAGCCTGCTCTCGACCGCGTCAACCAACATCTGCTCCATAGCCGGACTTGCCAGCACCCGCTGAGCAAGCTGCGCGGTTCGCTCATCCTCGGCCGCCAACACCACCATCCGCTCCAGTTCCCCGCTTGCGACGAACTCAGACACCACCCGCTCGACGACCCGCTGCTCAATCAACATGCGTGTCACCGCCTCCGGCAACGGGCCAGCAAGCACGCTATCGACCGCCCTCTCGGCCTCTGATTCCAACACGCCGCCGGCCGATGCCGTCACCCCGCCTACGCCAGATCGGACAGCCCGACCGACATGCGACGAACGCATAAAGGCACGCGCCGGCGCCAGGACGATCCGCGCCGGCGCCGCACCTCTCCGACCGGCCCTAGCAGACTTCTCAGCTTCCGCGTCTCGTTTGCTCTCAGACATGGGGTACCGCGAGCTTCCCAGAGCGACAACCGCCGCGCAAGCGACGCACCACCGGTGATCGCACGACAAACTCGCCGAGGCCCTGCGTTCTCCCCCTTGAGCGGCCGCAGTCAGTCTGGATCGGGCTAGAATCGCGCGACACTCCATCGGGAGGCGCGGTGCCGTTACTCGACGCAGCCGCAGCTCCGAGGGTCACCGTAAGCGTCCGCCGCTGCGACTATCGCGAGCGCCCGGGACCGTGCTCATAGCTGACCTGCCAGCGCAGATTGCCCCCACCGGTCGGGTCAAACCAGATCGAAATCAGTACTGCCCCGTGCGTCGCCGGAGACTCCACCCGCTCCGCGTACTCAAGCGCGGCTGCCACGCCGCGATCCGCGATCGCCGCGAGAGCCTCGGTGTTCCCTGCCACCTCGGCAGCCGCATGCGCCTTCGCCCAACACCGAACGGCTGCGTCGAGCTCCTCACCGTCTTCGCGGCGAATCCGGTAGTCCACCGCCCAGCCATCCTGCGACACCGCGGATAGGTCGTGCGTCTCGACCACTTCGGCCATCGACGCCACCATACCCAACCCAGGGCGAGCGCGCCCGCCCCGCCGCGGAGGTCCGTCACAGGCCGGCCCGGCGAGTCCTAGGCGCGCGCGATCGCGTCCAATACGCCGTGGTGTCGGCGAGGATGGCCTTCGCTTGACCTCCTGGGATGCAGGCTTGGCACACGTCCGTCGTCGCGCCGCCGGGCTCGTGCCGGGTTTCCCAGTCGCCGATCTCGGGATCATCGATCCCGGACACTGGAGGCTCAGTTGTGAGCCTGGCGCTTTGGGCGCTCACGGCTGACGCTTAGGACGAATAGCCGACGCCGCACCGTCTATGCTCGCGGGTCGCATGCTCGAGGACTCGGTGACGGCAACGTGATTATCCTCTGGGCGGGCCTGATTGTCGTGGTCGTCACGGCCTTGGCGATCACGGCGATGCTGCTCGTCCGCCGGCGAGCCCCGGCGGGAAGCTACTTCGAAGACGGTGACCGCGCCGCCGGGGTGTTCGGCGTCCTCGCGACCGGGTTCGCTGTGCTCCTCGGGTTCGTCGTGTTCCTTGCGTTCCAGAGCTTCGACACGTCGCGGAGCGGCGCCGAGACCGAGGCGCAGATCGTGACGCAGCAGTTCGAGACGGCGCAGTTCTTTCCGCCCGCTGCTCGCGCCCCCCTCTCAGGCGAACTCGTCTGCTACGCCCGGACGGTGATCCACCAGGAGTGGCCACAGATGCAGGCGGGCACCCTCGGCGACGCGGTCAATCTGTGGGGCGTCGCCACGTTCCGAACCCTTAAGACCGTCGAGCCGCGGTCTGCCTCTGAGCAGGCGGCGTTCGCGAAGTGGCTCGACCAGCGGTCCGACCGTGAGACCGCGCGCTCCGAGCGAAATCACGGCGCCGAGGGGGTGATCCCGGTGCCGCTCTGGATCGTGCTGCTGCTCAGCGCCGTCGTGATCTTCGTGTACATGCTCTTCTTCGCCGACAGCGCCGAGCGCGCTGTCGTGCAGGCGACGATGATGGGAGGCGTGGCGGTCGTGATCTCGTCGATGCTGCTGCTGCTGTGGTTCCTCGACAATCCGTACCACGCCGGCATCGGCGGCCTCCAGCCGGTCGCAATGGAGCGCGCAATCCGCATCCTCGACCAAGGGAAAGCCATAATCGGTGGAAAGCTCACGATCCCGTGCGACGAACGAGGGACCCCGCGTCGCGGCTGACAACCAGCTCACCCTTGTCGGGCTCGCGCCGAGGACGGGGTCGAGCAGGTGCGGGTCGCCGCCGGCGGCCCGGAAGTGTTCGAACACCGGCTTGAGTGCAGGCAACAGGTCGCGGTTGCTGAGCTCGTAGTCATATGCGACGTCGTCGGCGGACACGCCGAGAAGAAGCCGCGTCGCCGAAGCGGCCCAGCCGGTGCGGTCCTTTCCGGTCGTGCAATGGAACAGCGCCGGCCGGTGGGATCGTTTGCGATATCCGCGAAGAACGTCCTGTAGGCGAACACCGTGCGGATCCCAAGCTCAGCGAAGGTGTCCAGGTCATCGCCCTGCAGTTGGTTGAGCTCCACTGACCGATACAGCAGCCCGGTGCGCACCCGGCCGCCGCCGGCACCGGGTAGCCGCCGACGTCGCGCAGGTTGGGAACCGAGGGGATCTCGATGCGGCGGCCCGGGCTCGATCTCGCGACGGTTCAGCTCATGCTCTGTTCCTTCCTTGACGGACACTCGGTCTGGATTCGATTGTCACAGCCCGGTCGTGGCTTTGATCCGTCCGCTCTTGACCGCTTCTGTCAGCGCGTCGTAGTCGCGTTGGTTTTGGTCGGCGTAGGCTTCTGAGAAGTCTGCGATGGCGCGGTCGAAGGCGTCGCTGTTGCCGAGGTAGGAGGCGATCGCGATGCGGTCTCCGGAGCGGGCGTGGGCACGGGCCAGCGTCCACCCGCAGGTCTGGCCGTACATCGTCACGCCCTTGGGCAGTGCTCCCTCGGTCTCGAAGGAGCCCTTCCAGTCCTTCAGCTGACGGCCGTAGAAGTCGCGCTCCCGCCCGTCGATGCCGCTCTCGATGTGCAGCCAGCCGAGGAAGATGTCGCTGCTTGCCTGCATCAGGTGCTGACCGGCGATCACGCGTTCGCCATGGTTCTCGTACTGGCTCTTGGCGATGTAGTCCTCAAGGACGGAGGGCTGCGCTTCCTTGAACTGCAGGAACAGTGGGTCTTGGTCGTCTCGGCCGACCATCAGCACGATCCAGGCGCGGGTGCCGACGCTGCCCACCCCGACGACCTTGCGGGCCAGGTCGACCAGTCGATACTCCTCCAGCAGCACTCGCCGGTCGGTCTGCAGCGTCTCTCGGTACCGGCGCAGAAGCTCATGCAGCTCGTTGGTGATGGCGGCCGCTTCACGACCGGACGCCAGGTCTTCGATCCGGTCGATCAGCGGCGGATCGGACACGATCTGCGGCTCACCGTCCACCATCCGGGTCAGCTTCGAAAACGCGGCCATACTGTCCTTCGTGCGCGCCTTCGCCACCGTCTGCTCGGCCTTCTTCGCCATCCGCTTCTTCACCTGGCTTCGCAACTGGGCCATGAACTCGTCGACGTCAAGCCGGGCATACCACACGTCCAACGCACCCATGCCGGCGAACTGTCGCATCGCCTGGCGGTAGCCGGCCACCGTCGCCCGCACGATCCGGCGACGCTGCTTGCGCGAGTAGCCGTTCTCGCGTCCGGCCACCTCGAAGCTCACTGCCAACCGCTTCACGTCCCACTCCCACGGCCCCGGAAGCGTCTCGTCAAAATCGTTCAGATCGAACACCAACCGCCGATCCGGTGCCGCGAACAAGCCGAAGTTCGAAAGATGCGCATCCCCGCACAGCTGAGCGCGCAGCCCCGAATGCGGACTCGCCGCCAGATCCGCCGCCATCAACAACGCCGCACCGCGGTAGAACGTAAACGGCGACACCAACATCCGCCCATACCGGATCGGCACCAACTCCGCCACCCGCGACGTCGCCTGCGACTCCAACAACGCAACCGGATCCTCACGACGCGCCGCCGGCGTGTACTCCGCGTGACTCGAACGCGGCACCTCGGCCCGCGCCGCCCGACCCCGCGCCACCCGCTCCGCAACACTCAAATGCGGCACCACACGCGCGCGCCCGCGCTTGCTAGACGGCCCGTTCCGAGCCTCCACGACGTCTGCGCCGCTCGTATCAGTCTTCGTCGAACTCATCGCACTCCTCCTTGCGGCTCAGTGATTCGTGGTGGTCTGGTCTCCAGCGAGACGGCACGTCGCTCCGACTCTCACGGCGTGTCGAGCCCTGCCGGCGAGTCCGGCGGATGGTGCGGTCGATTCCTCGGCCAGGCATCCTTCTACCCCTCGCGTCTCGCGACGTTCAGGTGGCTGCGGCACGCGCTCCTACCAGACAACAGATGCTAGGCCCCGGGCAGCGAAGGGGCATCATCCGTTAGGGATGACCGGCGCCACATCAGCATGAGAAGACCCCGCTCCCGCGTTCTGTTAACCGGAGGGTGTAGGTTCGAGTCCCAGCCGCGAAGCGTCTTCACCTCTTCTGGATGGCGCCTTGCGCGATCGGAAGCTCAAAGTAAGTGAAGAGGTAGGTGCGGACGAAAGCGACGACGCACACTGTCCCATAGACATACCCCGCAGTGCGGTCGATCGCGACATTGGGGCGTGTGCGTGAACGAGTTACGGGTTGGTTGGTTCTTCGGTGCGCTTGATCCCGAGGTGGATCAGGCCGGCTGCGGCGAATGCGAGCAGGAGTCCAGCGCCGAGACCAGCGGCGCCGAGACGACCACCGGCTCGACCTAGCTCGATAGAGTCCGAGGCGTGGACGCCGACCAGACCGCAGCGCTGATCCGCGACATGCGGGCCAGCTTCGAACGCCTCCAACAGATGGGTCGCAGACCTCCACCCAACCGACGAGGCCGACCCCGCCAAGGCCGAACTCATCGCCGGCCTGAAGCGCGAACTCGAGTCGCTGCGGGAAGGCCTCGAGCAGCTCGAGGCAGCGGTCGACGAGTAGCTGCGAGCCGAGCCAGAGCTCGCTCTGCGGACGGCTTCACCGGCCGCTACCCGGTCGCTGCTCAGCCGGCTTAGAGACGGTCGCCTGCTCCGAGTCCGGCCGGTGGCTCTTGCCGTGAGCCAGGCGGCGAGTGGCGGAAATGCGACCCCTGGGCGCACGCCGCCGTTGCTCGAGAGCGGCGAGCTCGGGCAGCCCGACGCTAACCCCCGCCTCGTCCCCCGCATAGCTGGCGGCCGACGGTCCCGGAGGCCGCAGGCGAGGATCGCTAGGCCACGCCGTTTCCATCTTGGGGGCGGAGGGTAGGGCACCACGATGCGCCTGCTGCGGATAAACCTGCTCGGCCTCATCTACTTGATCGCGGGCGTCGTGGTGGCGGCGACGCACCACTACTTCCGAAACCTCGACACCCTCCGGCTGATCGCCTCTGCGGTGCTAGCCGTAGTCCTGTGGCCGCTCGTCCTGCTGGGCGTTGACCTCCACATCCACCGCTAGCCCGGTCCGCTTGGCCGTTGGCCGGCAGTAGCGGCTATGACCACCCTGCTCGGTAGGGCGAGTGGCGGTGCTCAGCGTGATGAGCCATCGCGAAGAGCACCACGCCGGCGACAAGCGCCGCGGCCAGCCACCATCCGGAGTCGAGCAGGATCACCGCTCCCGTGGTGAGGATCACGATGGCGCTTCTCACGGCGTCGTCTCCAGCTGCGTTTCGCGGCTGAGGATCAGCAGCAGCGTGTCGCTGTCCTTCAACGGCACCGCGGTCGTGAGTTCCCAGTCTTGGGCGCCGAGCGCGTTTAGGACGTCGGCGAGATCGACGGAGACTTCGTTGTTGTCGCTGCCGCCAACCGCGGCGACGTGGTACTCCAGCGGCATCGCCTCACACCGCTCTCGTCAGTCTGGCATCGAGGATGAGCATCACGGCATTCCTCCGATTGGATGGCACCTGCCACTACCCGCGCACGTCGGACTTACCCAGCATCCCGACCCGCCAATCCCGGCGGCGGCGCGACGCATGGTCGCAGTGGCCTCGGCGTTCTCTCTGCGATCGTCGTCACGGTCGCGTCCGTCGCTGCTCCGCCAGCCTCGAGACAGTCGCCTGTTCCGAGTCGGGGCCGCTCGGTACACGGTCACCCCAGAGTCGTCACGGATGGTGCGTCGGCTTTGGGAGGCTTGCAACCTTCCTTGACGTGCGCCTTCTCGGGGTGGAGTCTGACGGCGTCGAGCAGCGTGCCGACCGAGTCGGAGATGCCCCGGTAGTTGAACTGGAGCCGCGTACGGCTGCTGGCAGCCTGCACGTTGAACTTGTAGTCGTGCCACTCAATCTTGGTGTGGTGGCCGCCATCCAGCTCGATGCGCGCTAGGCGGTGGCGCTGCCACTTGACGATGAGCAGGTTCTCTTCCTTCGGCGTCCCGGGCCTCGCCGCGGCGCAGAACTCGAGCCGGTACTTCCTGGCGGCATGCGTGTACACGAGCTGGAAGATGCCGATCGATGCGTCGGAGTCGAGCTCGGCGTATTGCTCACCGTTCGCCGCCGGCCCGAGCAGGCCGTTCTGAAGCTCGAAGTCCGGGCCGTAAGCCAGGTGCCAGCCGCGGATCGACGCGAACGGATGCCGAGCTCCCCGGGGGCACGCGGGGATGCTCGAAACTGCCGCCGCGGAGCATGTTCGGCGGCTCCGGCGGGTGTGGCGGTTTGGGGTGCTGGTCGTGGGCCGACGCCGAAGACGCACCGACCAGGACGGCCAGCACCAGCACAAGCAGTCCAGGAACGGTGACGCGGGGCCGGACGGGGACGCGGGCCACGTAACCAAGACCGCACACCGCGCCCACGCCGTTACACCTCCGCTCCGCGCGCGGCCGTCGCCCGGTCGACCCCATCCACGCCACGCCGGAAGATCTGGGTCTTCAAAACAGCCGGCGTGGTTCGCCATCATCGCCTACCAACCACGAGAACGCACCCTCTTTTTCGACGTCGCGCGGTTACAACGCCGATGCTCCGGCCCCTGCCAACGGAATGGGTCATGGTCGACGTGGCCAAGATCCCAGGGCGTACCAGGTTCGATCAGCTGGCCGCAGCGTGCGCACACGACACCACCGGCGGCCACCTTCCGCGCCCACCCGACTCGCAGCGCCTTGTGCCTCGCCCCATACTTGGTAAACGCCACGCCCTCCCCGACCTCCTGACGATTCTCCGACACAGCTAGCCTACGCCGAACGATCCCCGCAACATTCCTAAATCGGGGAGGGATTTTTCGATAGCGCGGGTATCAGGCGGCTACCCCTCCAAAAAAAGGGCTCGCCGTCGGCGGGTGTGGTTGGAGTTAGACGGCGTGGTCGTCTCCTATTGCCGTGCGTACGTCGCTAGCGCGTCTCACCGCTAACAGGTGCATGACGCCGTCCGGAGGGCCGCTCGTCACGGGCTAGCACCTTTCCGCCTGCTCCTAGTCGTGGAGCGGCTCATGCAGCGCGGACGGACTGGGGCACCAAGACGACTCGAGTTCTCTGCGCTCCCAGCCGGCAGCGTCGGCGCCGGCTTGGTAGGCGCTCTCGAGGAAGCTGAGGAGCGTGGTTCTGGGGTCGGCGGCCATCCGCACGGCTTCGTAGGGCAGCACGGCCAGGGAGCTGGTGCCCTGGTCAGCCCATTTGGCCTGCTCGGGTTGCAGGCGCCGTCGCAGGTCGGTCGGCTCGGGTGCGGTATACGAGTAGTAGGTTGGTTCGCGGACGTTCTCGTCGCCGGCCCAGAACCCGAACGAGATGACTTCGTGCGAGTAGGCCTCCCGTGTCACCGGATCCGCATTCGGCATGGCCGGCGCTCGCGTGGTACCGAAGCGTGTTAGAGCGAGGTCGAACGAGTGCCAGAAGAGGTGCACCGGGCTGGTCTTGCCACAGAACCAGCCGGCGAACTCCTCGAACACAGTGTCCGTCCAGTCGAGGATCCGCCAGAAGCGCTGAACTGCGTCCTGGTCGTAGGCCGAGTGCTCGAGATCCTCAGGGAACGGAGTTATGACGGGAAGGCCGAACGGGTTCTCGGCGATCGTCACGTCTACGCCCAACTCGCCAAGCATGGCGTGTAGGCGGGCGTCGAAGTCGGCGACTGACAATCCGTCGACCAGTGCGAACGACCGCGTCTCGCCGCGACTGGTCTTCACTGCCAGCGTGTGGTCGATGAAGTCGAAATCGACCTGAAACGAGACGCCCTCGGCCGAGTGCATGCGGCGCGTCGTCAGCCCGCGAACGTCGACGTAGAGCGGAACGTGCCACCAGTGGTTCCGAGGCGCCGTCGACGCCATCCGGATCTTTCCGACGATCTGGGCCCACAAGTGTAGCGTCTGCTTGGTGGAGTCCCACTCTTCGAGCGGGAGCGGCGGAAGGCCTGACGGCAGTCGCCCGACTGTGTTCCTCGTGTTCTCGCGGCTCATGTTAGACCGCCGCCGGGGCATTGAGGGATCGTGTCTCGCTCCAGTCGAGGATCAGGTTCCGCTCGGCGAAGTACCAGGCGTCGCCAGTCTTGATGAAGGTGTCGAGGTAGCGAAGCGAGGCGACCATGATCTTTCGGACTCCGTCCTCGCTCAAGAGGTGGTAGGCGATGGTGTAGCTCTCGCCGGTGGCACGGTCGCCGTCAATCGTGACCGTGCTCTGCCCGTTGAAATGCGTCGTCGTGTCGTACCGGTTCAGGTCGGCGAACACCGGCGTGAGCGCATCTCGCCCCTCCAGCACGTACGTCGGTTCAACGCCCTCGCCGTCCATGTAGACCGCAAAGCGGGTGTCGGCGGTGAAGAGCGCCTCTGCCCCTCGGCGTCTCGGCGATCGGCGCAATGCGCATAGGCGTCGAACAACTCGCGAATCGCGAGGCGGTCCGCTGCCTCGGATGGGGTCAGGTCAGCGTGGATGGCCATCAGTGACTGCTCCTGTGTTTTGGTGACGGGACGGTCAGCCAGCTGTCACCTGCCGGTAGCTTCCGTGGCGGAACTCTTCGGCGAGTCCCGGATGGGATGGACGCCAATCGAGCTCGTTCCGAGCCTTCGCGGCCGTGGCGCCCTGATCGAGCAACAGGACTTCGGCGAAATAGTCGCCCAAGCGTGCGCGAGCCTCGTCATCGGAGCCGGGGACGGCTCCCGGAGCGCCCACTGCAACGGCGGCCGCCTCAGTGAGCTCGGCCACCGTCGGGTTCAGTCCATCGGCGACGACGTAGCGGCCCCGAGCAGAGTCGTGTTCCAACACGCGCCTGAAGAGGTCCGCCAAGTCCGCGACGTGGACGGTGTCCCAGTGCTGGTGTCCGGTACCGAGCATGATCAGGTTACCGTCGTCGTCGCGCGGTGAACCGAGCATCAGCCCCGGAACGCCTCCACCGCCGTCACCATAGGCGACACCGGAAGTGATCACGACCCCGCGCATGTGTTCGGCAGCGAGCACGCGGCGTTCGATCGGGTCCCTCCACGCCACCAGCGCGGGGGCATCTATCGGGGACTCCTCGCTGATCGAGGGGTTGTCCCCGTAGATCCACAGACCGCTGATCTGTAGGTAGGGCTTGCCGGTGCCGGCGAATGCCTCGATCGCTGCGTCGGCGACCGCCGAGTCCAGGTCTGCACTGGTGGCATCCCCTGGGCTGGCCGTGTGGATCGCGGCGTCTGCGCTGCCCAGCAGGCTCACGACTGCCGGCCGGTCGTGGAGATCGACCCGGGTGGGTGTGGCCCCGTACCCAGCGACGCGCTCGGCCTGGGAGTCGTCGCGGATCAGCGCCATCACCTCATGGCCGTGCTCGTGGAGTTCCGTTAGGACGTGGGATCCGATGAATCCCGTCGCTCCGGTGAGTGCCACTCTCATGGGTTTCCCTCCTTGCTGAGTGCTGGAGAAGTCTGCGCTTGCTCGCGTGGTGGTCGATCAAGCGCTGGCGTGAGGTTAGCCCCGTGGTCGCACATTGTCAAACGATCGCTTGAATTGTTTGGGGAGCGGCGGGTAACCGCCGACGCCAGGCCAGCAGGTATCTTGAAGCAGGCGCTTGACCTGTTTTCAATCGTCTGATTGAATGGGTCGCATGGAAGCGGCGAAAGCGGACCAGCGTCGCGAGGCGGGTCTGCGGACGCAGGCGCGGCTCCTGGACGCTGCGCTGGATCTGATTGCAGAACGCGGCGAAGATGGCGTGACGCTGCGCGAGATCACCGACGCGGCCGACGCTAACGTCGCGGCGGTGAGCTACCACTTCGGGTCGCTGAAATCCCTGTGTGACGCGGCAGTGGAGCACGCGCTAGAGCGCTATCTGGACGCTCAACAGGAGGCCCTGAACACGCTGGGCCCGGAGTCGACGCTCGAGGGGCTGGCGGCAGCCTTCGCTGGGCCGATGATGCGGGCGCTGGCGGGAGGCGGACGCGATCTCGCGGTGCTCCGCATCGTGGCACGGGCGGCGTTGGATCCTCCACAGCGCTGGGATCGATTCGATGCCAGATTCGACGGGATTCGCGCCGACGCTGTTCGAGTGCTGAAGGCGAACGTTCCTGACGTCAAGCGCCAAGAGTTGATCCTTCGCGTGCGCTGCGTAGCCGGAATGCTGAACTGGCTGGCCGTCGCACCCGTCAGCGCCGAACTCCGAAACAAGTCCGAAACGCAGCTCGAGCGACTCCTGGTCCGAACCATCGCCGGCGCCTTTCGCGGCGCGAGTTCCGGATGACGCGAGCCCAGTGTTTCGATCGGCCGAGCCGGGCGAGGACTGGTTCGGTCCTATCCCGGATAGCCCGGTGTGTCACAATCGGCGCTGAGCCATGGCGCGACCCGCCGTGTCGCAGCGGGGGCGCTAGGCAGCAATGCGTCACGTTGCGGCACTACCTCGAGTTGACACGAGCACGGACGCGAGCATCGCCGCGAACGCACGGGGCCGTGCTCGGGCGGGCTGACAGCGCATGGCTACACTGACGGGATGGCAGTTCCCGCCATCCCGTCGCTGTCGGCCTCGCAGATGGCGACGCTTTCCAGCCTGGGTGAGGAGCGGACGGCGCGCGTGGGCGAGGTGTTGTACCGGGTCGGGGATGCGACGTATCCGTTTATCGCGATCCGCGAGGGCGAGGTGGCGATTCTCGACGCGGCCGGCAACGAGATCGTGAGGCACGGTGCGTCCAGTTTTCTTGGTGAGCTGAACCTCATCTCGGGGCAGACCGTCTTCCTGACCGCGCTCGTGACCGAGCCGCTCCGCTATATCGCAGTCGACCGTGACGCGTTGCGTGCGCTCCTGTTCGATGACGGGCCGCTCAGCGATCTCGTGCTGTCGACATTCATCGCCCGGCGGGAGGCGCTCCAGCGCGTCCAGGGGGTCGGCCTTGAGATCGTCGGGCCGCGGTCGTCCGATCCGACGATGCGGCTGCTCGACTTCGCCCGAGCCAATCGGCTTCCGTTCACCTGGCACGAGACAAGGCCGCCTGGCGGAGCGGAGCCGCCGCTGGTGCGACTCCCAGGCGGCACCGAGCTGCAATGCCCCTCGCCCGGCGAGCTGCTGCGCGCGCTCGGGATCGGCCGCGAGCTCGCGGCACGCGAGGAAGTCGACCTGCTGGTCGTCGGCGGTGGTCCCTGCCGGCCTGGCCGCCGCCGTCTACGGCTCATCCGAAGGACTCGACACGCTGATCGTGGAGAGCACCGCGTTGGGTGGTCAGGCCGGTTCGTCGCGCCGGATCGAGAACTATCTGGGCTTCCCGGCTGGCATCAGCGGCACCGAGCTCACCAGCCGCGCTGTCGGCCAGGCGCGCAAGTTCGGCGCGCGACCCGCGACCCCTTACCGCGCGGTCGCGCTCGAACCCGGCGACGAACGGCACGTCGTGCGGCTGGAAGGCGAGCACGAGATCGCAGCACGGGCGGTCGTGCTCGCAACCGGCGCCGAGTACCGGCGCCTCCCCGCTCGACGACCTCGCAGACTACGAAGGCTTGAGCGTGTTCTACGCGGCTGGGCCGCCCGAGGCGCAGCTGTGCGGTGCCTCGCGTGTCGCCGTCGTCGGCGGCGGGAACTCCGCCGGACAGGCCGCCGTCTGGCTCGCGCGCGGCGGAGCCATCGTGACGCTGCTCCACCGCCGCGCCGACCTGCAGGAGACGATGTCCGACTACCTGATCCGCGAGGTCGAGCGCTACGGGGTCGCCGTTCGCGACCGCAGCGAAATCGCCGCGCTCCACGGAAGCGACGGGCGGCTCGAGGCGGTCACGTTGAAGAGCGGCGAGCGCCTTCCGTTCTCCTTCCTCTTCCTCTTCCTCGGGGCGCGGCCGTGCACGAGTTGGCTCGACGACGCCGTTGCACGGCGCGGCCGACGGCTTCATCTCTACGGGTGACGCGGCCGGCGCTGACAACCTGCTCGAGACGAGCGTGCCTGGCATCTTCGCCGCCGGCGACGTCCGCTGCGGATCGACCAAGCGGTGCGCCGCCGCCGTCGGCGAAGGATCGATGGCCGTCCAACTCGTGCACGAACACCTTCTGCGACCGTAGCTCAGGCGAGATGAAAGACGACAACCCGTCATCGATCGAGGAAGGCCTGACCCTCGGCTACGGCTACGCCGAGAGGCATCGAGACGACCGCCAGACCTTGGTGCGGATCGCCAGAGCGCGCTCGGCTTCCGAAGTGGCGGCGACCGTCGGTCTGGCCGAGATCCCGGCCGACGCCGATCGTGGACCACGTTGCCTTCTGGAGCGGCTTCGCCCACGGCGTCAAGCGGTACCTAGTCGACGAGATGCACGTCCTTCTCGCCGAATCTGGACGATAAGAACCTTCGGGTCGTCAGCCGTCAGCGGGCGGCCCGCGTGGCGACGTCGTCATCTCCCGCGAGCCTCGAAGACAGATGAAGCGAGGGGCGGGTCGGTTGAAATCGAGGTTCTCGGGGAGTAGGGTCGCCTGTTCGGCCACTCCAGGATGGAGGTTCAGCATGGATGCTGATTCGGCATCGGGCACTGTGGTTCTGGTTCACGGTGGGTTCGTGGACGGCTCCGGTTGGCAGGGTGTGTACGGGCACTTGAAGAGCGACGGCTTCAACGTGGCCGTCGTGCAGCATCCGACGACGTCGCTCAAGGGTGACGTCGCCGCCACGAATATGGTCATCGACGCGCAGAGCGAGCCGGTGATTCTCGTCGGCCACTCCTATGGCGGGGCGGTGATCACCGAGGCCGGCACGAATCCCAACGTGGTGGCGCTCGTCTACATCGCCGGCTTCGCGCCGGACGCGGGCGAGTCGGTCAACACCCTGATCGCAAATCCGCCGCCCGACGCACCGGTTCCACCGATTCTGCCGCCGCGGGACGGGTTCCTGCTCCTCGACCGGGAGAAGTTCCACGCGTCATTCGCGGGGGACGTGGGCGACGATCAGGCCGCGTTCATGGCTGACTCGCAAGTCCCATGGGGCGTTGAGGCCCTGGCTGGCGCAATCACCGAGCCTGCCTGGCGGAGCAAGCCAAGCTGGTATCTCGTCACGACCGAAGACCGGATGATTCCCCCGCCGGCCCAGCGCGAGATGTCGGCGCGGGCCGGTTCGACCGTTGTCGAGATCGCGGCCAGCCACTCGGTGTACGTCTCGCAGCCTAAAGCCGTCGCCGAACTGATCGAGAAAGCAGCCTCCGAAGTCCGCTCGGCCGTGCACTAAGCCTGCCACCACCGGGCCTCCCAGCGATCTTGGGACGACGGCGTCCACAAAGACTCGCGGGAGGCCCGGATCGGGGCGCCGCACGCGATCAGCGACCTCGCAGAACCCCTCTAGCAGGCTGGAGCGGCGGTCGCGGATCGAGCCGTTGTTGCCGCGGGTGGAGCGGCACGACGTCACGCAACTGGTGCCGCTGGTCGAGCGGGTGCCGCCGGTGCGCGGCAAGGTCGGCCGCCCGCGCCGACGTCCCGACATCATCACGGCTGATCGCGGCTACGACCACGACAAGTATCGCCGCGAGCTCTGGCAGCGCGGGCTCAAGCCCGAGATCGCACGACGCCAGACCAAGCACGGCTCCGGGCTCGGACGCGCCCGCTGGGTGGTCGAGCGCACCTTCGCCTGGCTCCACCAGTTCAAGCGGCTGCTCGTACGCTACGACCGCCGCGCAGACATCCACGAAGCCTTCCTCGCGATCGCGTGCTGCCTTGTCTGCTTCAGGAGGCTGCAAACGTCTGTGAACGCTCGCTCAGCCGCGCGCGCGTGTCTCCTGAGCCCGACTAATTTGCATCTGGGCCGGGCGTAAACAGCTTCCAGTGCCCCTCGGAGACGACGTCGACGGTGCCGTCGATCACTTTGATTGCGGTCTGATCGTCAATCGCGTAGCCCGGCACCGGTAGCTTGGCCGCCCATTTTTCTGCGTTGGCCATGGAATGGTCAGGCATAGCCTCGTGATCCAGGTGCGGAAACATCGCAAAATCGACCAATCCCAGCGCTCTGTCTCCACCGGTGGTGGGCGGACTCCCGTAGACGAACTCCTCCCCGACGTCGGGGGCCATCACCAAGCTCCCGGCGCTCACTCCGACCCAAACCGTGTCGCGCAGTGACGGGACGAGATCTGCCAGTCGTGACTGGTGTATCCAGTAGCACAGGTACGGGGGATCGCCGCCTCCTACCAGCAGGGCGTCAGTTCCTGCACCATGGGAACCCAGTGGTTTTCATCGATGCTGGGCAGCGCGGTGAGCTCCAGCACTCCCAAGGACTGCCAGCCCAGTTCGCACAAGGGGGTGGCCGCTCGTCCGCTGATCAGCCGCCATGCACTGCCGGCACCGCCGGGGAAGGCATATGTGGCGGTCGGAATGCAGAGGGCACTGGACTCGGCAATCGGTTTCCCTAGTAACCCGACCAGCGCGTCGTGGATGCTCGGGTTCTTGATGCCAGCGGAAGTGAGAAGAAGTTTCATGCTGCCTCCTGAAGTCCTTACTTGCAGAGCAGACCTTCGGACCGCGTACGGATCCGTACGCGGTAGAGACTCGCCGACCACCGAAAACTCATCGCTCACTGATCCAGCCTCGCGTCTTCGGAGGTCATTCTGAGACGAGTTCTTAGCGCGGCGCCCGCCGCTGAGGACGCCGCGTCTCGTCCGTCTACCACCGGGGTTGTGGTGTGTCACACTCATTTGGGACGGGGCGCAGGACGTGAGGGAGGGGCCACTCCAAAGTGGTCGGACCGGCCCCGGTGCCTGATCAACCCCGCAGGCAAGAGCGATCTTCAGGACGATCGTGCGGCCGCGGGCCCGACCCAAAAGGCCGTGGAACGAGTTTCCGTCGGACGAAGTCTGGAGTCGCGAGGCTGGCCGCGCTCCCCGGCACCTTCGGTCTGGAACGGCGTCTCAGCGGGTCGCAGGCGAGTTGAATCCTTTGAGTATCAGCCATACCGCAAGAACCATCTCCTGCAGGCCCAGTGGGGCGTACATGATGCTCGAAACGGTCGAGTTGGAATCCCCGGTGACCGCGAGCGAGAAGCTGCCCACGAGCATCAGGGAAGCTCCGATGAGGCCCCAGACTGACAGCCACCTGGGAACGCGTCTTGACACATACAGCAGGTAGTACAGCATCACTGCACCCACGCAGAACACCGATTGCCCAAGAACCACTGAGTAGTCGGACGCCGTCTTCACCACATTGAATGCGGCTTGATACTGGACAGGTTGACCGGCTCCCGCTTTAGCCACTTCCTGGCTCAACATAAAGAGGGACAGCAGGCAGAGAGCCCCCACGAGAAAGAGCGTGCCCTCCGTGATCCTGGTTCCGACATACCAGAGAGCAAGCCCTTGTTTGCCCGGCGTGTTCGCATCTTGCTTCAAGATGGGATAGATCATGAACGCAACACCAGCAACTGCCACAGCCATGACTAGCTCGAAGAACGCTGTCGTCGTTACTCGAGTCACATGTGCGGCGAGACTGGCCAGAGCATCCGGGCCCTGCAGCACTGACCCCAGAGCGGCGGCAGCCACCAGACCCGCAACCGTTGCGGTTATGTACAGCGCGCCGACAGCGATTGCGACTCTTCGTTCTGGACTCGCGATTCCTTTCCGGCTGGTCTCGACGGGAACAAACGCCGGCTTCGGGTGGGTTCGAACGGCCATGATTGTTCCTTTCTCTCGCCACCGTTAGCGTCGCATATCGCCGTCCGAGCGTCATCAGCGGACCCCCCGATCCGGCCGTGGGGAACCACGCACTACGAGTCCGGCAGGCCCCGCGGCCTGGCTTCGACAACAAGGCCCCACCGAGACGACGGTCTCGAGGCCGGCGAAACAGAGCGTGGCAGCGGTCGGTCGAGACGGCCACAGAGCGAGCAGCGACTCGGGACGTGGACGTCGCCCATGCGAGGAGGCGTAGACGGGGCGGGCCTCCGACCCGGGGCGGGCGAGGACCCGCCCCGCCGAGATCGCCAGACGAACCTGGTCAACCGGCTGACTGCGCCTCACGCATCAGGATGATCGCCTGCGGCGGCGCAATGAAGAGCTGCTTCTTCGTCGTCACGCCGACGACCTGCCAGCCTGCCGCACCGAGCTTGTTGAGTTGCTCCTCGATGCCCTTGCCGGTATCGATCACCTTGTACTCGAACCGCTTCATGACGTGCACCGAAGGCTCCTGCGAGATAGTCGCCACGTCACACCTCCTTATCATCTTCCATGCTCGCACCGGCGATTGTGGGGCGCATCGGGGAGACCCCGGATCGTGATCGTGAGAACCCGCAGTCGCCGCCTAAACGGCCAGCCCTGCCGTTCCCGCGAGTACCGCCGCGGCATCGGCTCCCCGTCCCGAGGCTCCCGCGGCTTCCCCGGGCGAGATCCCACCGAGCGCATCTCGCCATCGTGCCGATCGGCGAAACTCCTGGAGACTCGCATGGATAGCCCGAAAACCTGCGGCAGCGTCTTGCGGCAGATGGGGGTTTAGGCGGCGAGTGGTTTGCGCAGGACGTATCCGTAGTAGTTGCCGGCGCCGAAGAACAGACCGGAGTCCGATGCCTGCAGCAGTCGTTCGGCCCACGCGTTCGATTCGGTTTCCGTCATCGATCCGCCCGCGGGTATGAGCGTGCGGAAGGACTCAATAGCCGGACGCCAGAAGTCCGCCTCGCCGACATCGGCGACCACGTAAGCAAACGAGGCAATGAGCTCGAGCCCAGCGTCACGAGCGAGCACCGGCATCTGGCGCATGACACGCGGGTTGGTGACGATGGCGGCGATCACAGTTTCGTCGTCGCGTTTGCCCTGATCAGGGTCCGGGTGGCCGAACGTGAGCGACGCAAAGTCGCCGTCGAAGATCCCGATCGACCCGCCAGGCTTGGCGACGCGCGCGACTTCGGCCAGCACGGCAGCGGGCCGCTCGACGTGGCTGATCAACGTGTGCGCAACGACACCATCGAATTCGGCAGCACCCACATCGAGGCCCTCCGTATCGCCGACGTGAAAGTCGATGCGGCCTGCGAGATTCTGCTCGCCCGCAAGCCGCGTCGCGACGCGGATGAGAACTGGGCTGCGATCGATCCCCGTGACGTGTCCGGCAAACCCCGGCCGGCTGGCTATCCGACGGGACGCGACACCGGTGCCACAACCAAAATCGACGACCGCGTCGGCGTCATCGATCCCCATCGCATCGAGATACTCATCCAGCATCCGCACGAAAACCGGTTGCCGGCCACGCACCTCAAGACGCGTGACGATCGCGTCAAGGACGGCATCCTCCAGCTGATCGGTCACACGATAGGGGTCGATGCTCATCGTCGCTCGTGCCCTTCGTTGCAGACGCGGCCAATCGACAGGCTATCCGACGCGTGCAAAAGCTCTTCGTGCGGTGGCGGCCAACACTCTGCTCGCCGAGGCGCTGGACGCTGAGGCCCTGCTACTGGTGCGAGACAAGCTCCGCTGCGACCATGAGCGGACGTGTGGCTGTTCTACCGAGACCAGCTCGCGGACGCCTGGCGGAAGGCGGCCGCAAGCGCGTAGGAGTTGGGTCTGGGTGCCTGACTCTGCCGCTATCACGAGGCTGTCATGTGCACGGCCGTCTGTCGTCGTTGCGGCTCAGCTGAGAAATGGCGATGCTTACGCGCCATCGCGGCCAGCAACGAGAGCCTCTTCATCGTCCTCCTGACCGGAATGGCCTCGCTGGCGTTGGAGCATCGTCGGGAGGAGCGGGACCATCCTGGCACCGACGGGCGCCCCGATGCCCGGCAGGTTCTCGCGGTTCTTGCTGGGGTGAGGACGCTCGAGCGCCGTCGGCATCTGATGCGTCGCGATCATCACAGCCGCCATCGCGCAACGCTTCGTCGAGACGGCTTGACAGGTTCTGGGTGGTGTGGGACTGTCGGTTCCCGGGCCGACTGGGATTTTCTGGCTCGTGGGTGAGGGGGTTCGCGGATGGTTTACCGGCATGCGCAGCAGCCGCGGTGCACGGCTTGACCAGGCACACCGATCCGGCGGGGCGTCTGTCGCGGCTGAAAGAGGTTGAGCACGCGCTCGGTGGAGTCGCGGCTGTCTTCGGATCCGTGTATCGCCGCTGCGCGGAATCGGCGGTGACGACCGGCGTCTCACGGCATGTGATGCTGCGGCGGGTGATCCCGTTCATCATCACGCTGGGCGTTGTCGCGCTTGGTGTGGTCGCCGTGGCAGATGGCTTCTCAACCCAAACGGCGCAGCGCGACTCGCAGTTCGCTGTGTCAGTTCCCCGCGATCGAGGGCCGATGGAGATCTCGCATACGGCGACACCCTCACCGAACCTTGCCGATGCGTCATGGAGGCATCCCTGTGGCCTGGTCTCTCGTCCGCGGTCGGTGAGACATGTGATCTGGATCTGGTTTGAGAATCAGAAGCCGAGGCGGGCGCTTGGTGGCGATGCGACGTCCTCACTGGCCATGTCGTGTGGTTCGACAGCGAATTACTTCGGGCTGACCCATCCGAGTCTTCCCAACTACCTGGCGGCCGTCTCCGGTGGAACCCACGACATCCAGAA
Source organism: uncultured Actinomycetes bacterium (assembly GCA_963706075.1). Taxonomy (GTDB): domain Bacteria; phylum Actinomycetota; class Thermoleophilia; order Gaiellales; family JAICJC01; genus JAICJC01. The sequence goes on along the minus strand of CAVPLP010000003.1, from coordinate 442,244 downwards.
GAACTGTTGGTGTCAGGTGTCTTCGGCCGGCCTCTTCTCGCAGGTGCATTGGCGCCTATACGCGGAGAGCATGCCGACCAATTGTCAGCTCACCGACTCGTTCCCGTACGAGGCCCATCACAACGTCGCGCTGCACTTCATGAGCGCCGGCTGCCCGATCAACGACGTGCCGTTGGCGGAGTTTCGGAGTGACCTTCACGCCGCACGACTCCCGGCCTTTGCCTTCATCCTCCCCAATGCATGTCACAACATGCACTACACCCGCACGTGCCCTCACGAGGCAGACCGGAAGACCGCGGTCGCCGCCGGGAACGTGTGGCTCAAGCCCGTGGTGCAGCAGATCCTACGAAGCCGAGTGTACCGACGTGGTCACACCGTGATCTTCATCGCTTGGGACGAAGGCTCCCCCGTCACGCACATTGGGGAACAGTGCCTTGTCACAAGAAGCCGCGACTGCCGCACCGCCGTTATCGCGATCTCACCTTCCGTCCACCCCGGCACTGTCGCGCGCGCCGTCTACACGCCATACTCGCTCTTGCGCACCACCGAGCACCTGTTGGGCGCTCCCGCCACCGGCGGCGCACGCCGCGCCCGAGGCATGTGGCGCGCCTTCAACCTCGCCCTAACCCCGCCCACCCGCGCTCCACACTCTCGCCGAGGCTTGGCGACCCGAGTCCGCTCTTGACCCGCTGCCCCTGCATCGTCGTGGCGCTCACGATCGGGACGCCTGGTCGAACGCCTAGCACCGCGACTCGAGATCCACGGCTACACCCAGGAGAGCGAAGGCGCACAGACCCGCTCCGATACTGACCGGTGGCTCTCCCGCGAGCTTGGCGGCGACGGGCCGACGTTTGAGCAGGGCGGCCGTCATGATGCTGATTGCGGCGGCTGTGGTCTTCGGGTTCCTGGTGCTCCGCTACTCATTTGGGAGTTGTTCACTTGGGTCGGATAGCCGATCGCGACGTCGGCGGATTTCAGGTCGGCGTCGGCGACTGACGCAGAGGGCTCTAGCGGATGCCTCCGCCACGCCGCCGGCGGCGACGATCGCCGCCGCGAGGACGACGAGTCGGTGGGTTGCGCGCATGGGGCGCTAACCTCCTCGGTTGTCGACCCGGTCGGCGCTTCTTTGTCCGGAGTTGCCGGCCGGGTTGGCCTCGACCCTGACATGCCGGGTCGCGGGGCGAGTGTCCGCCGCCGCTGCGACCGCCGCGAACATCAATGCGGCGCTCGCCGAGGTTCAAGCGACGATCGCTCCTGTCCTTGTCGAAGTTCCGCGAACCGCGGCGCCCCCCGATGTTCCTCTCTCCCGAGACTGTACGTTCATCCCGCAGGTTTGGCCGTCCGGTGAAAGCACGCCCGGGGAGTGCTACGTGCCGATCAGGAACATCGGGCCGGCACCCTTGGGGCGCGTCCGCCTGGCGATGGACGTCGGTCGTCAGACCGCGGTCCGCGGGACGACGGCCGAGCGCCCGGCTTCGGCCATGCGCTTGAGCCGCGTCCGGTCGACCTTGCCCGTGGGGGTGCGGGGCATCCGCTCGAGGAAGACGATTTCCTCGGGCGCCTTGTAGCCGACCCGCTCGCGGGCGAAGCGAATCAGGTCCTGCGCTGCTGGGCGTTCGGCGCCATCGCGCAGGGTGACGTAGGCGCGTACGTTCTCGCCGTGCACGAGGTCGTGGATACCGACCACGCCAGCGCTGCCTACGCCGGGATGCTCGAGTAGGGCGCCCTCGACCACCTGGGGGGCGATGTTGGAGCCGTCGTGGACGATGATCTGCTTGCGACGGCCGCAAAAATACAGATACTCGTCCTCGTCGGCGCGCATGACATCGCCGGTGTCCAGCCAGCCGTCGCGGAACAACGCCGCCGAAGCGTCCGGGTCCTCCCAGTAGCCGACAGTGGCGGCCGGCGTGCGGATCCACACGCGGCCCTCGGCGCCGACGGCGACCTCGTCGCCATGCTCGCCGCGGATTTCCACCGTCACTCCCGGCGCTGGCTTGCCGACCGAGCCCACGCGGATCTCCTGGGAGGGTGGGCTGACCGAGGCCAGGCCCGCCTCGGTGAGTCCGTACGCCTCATCGATCACGAGCCCGGTCAAGTCCGTGAACTCCCGCTCGAGCTCGGCCGAGACGCAGTCGCCGGCCGCGCGGCACAGCCGCAGCGAGGCGAAATCCTCGCGCCGGGCGCCATGGTCGCGCGTGAGGGCAAACAGCGCCGAGGGCAGCATCGACAGTACTGTCGGCCTGCCCTCGCGAAGAAGCGGCAGCAGCTCGTCGCCGTCGAAACTGCTGGCGATCACCGCGCACGCGCCGACACCGAGCGCGGCGAAAGACACATAGAACGCGCCCACATGCGACAACGACGACCCGGCCAGCAGCCGATCGTCAGCGGTTAGCTCCAGCCCTGAAGCTGCAATCGCGAGCATCCAGCCGACCGTCTCGTGGGTGTGGGTGACGCCCTTGGGCTGGCCCGTGCTGCCCGAGGTAAAAAAGATCACAGCCGCATCCGACGGATGCGGCCGCGGCGATTCGAACACAGCCGGCTCACCCTCCATCAGCTGGTCGAGCGAGACGCCGTCCTTACTCGGACGCGGATAGCCGATCCGCCCCAAAGGCAGGTCCGCGGCCAGTCGGCTCTCGGCCAGATCGGGCTCCCGCTCACCGTGTACGAGCAGCGCTCGGGCGCCGCTCACCTCCAGCGCATGATCGATCTCAGCGACCGTGTACCGGTAGTTGAGTGGCGTCGCCACCAGGCCGGCCCGGAAGCAGGCGATGTAGTGGGCGATCAGCCGCGGCCGGTTCGGCATCAGCGAGGCGAACCGGTCGCCCGGCTGCAGTCCCAGCTCCCGGTAGCTCTGCGCCAACCGCCGGGTCACGCCGTCAAGCATCCGCCACGACCACACGAACTCGGCGCACACCAACGCATCGGCGTCGGGATCAACCGAAACCCTTGCCTCAACCAGATCGGACAAGATCACCGGTCGATCAAGCCCCACCCCGGCGTAACGCCCCACGACACCTCCCTGTTACACACGGATCCTGTCAGTCCAGACAGCCGCCCGCAACCCGCCTGAACGGTCGCGTCCAGAGAACCTAGCGCAGTTGAACCGATGTCCTAGAAGACCGACTACGGCTGCACGAGCGCGGCCGTCCCTTGACGGAGGGTGTGAAGAAGCCGATGCGATCAGTATCCGGCGCCGGCGGGTCAGAAGATCGCGACGGGATTGAGCGGCGAGCCCGTTCCGCCCGCGATGCGCAGCGGCGCGGCGGCGAGCATGAACTCCCAGCGTCCGGTCGTCTCACATTGCCGGGCCAGGTCCTCGAGGTGCAGGTAGTCGAACAGGTGGACGCCCATGGCGTTGAGGGCGAGCACGTGGATTGGGAAGGCCACGCCTTCGGTTGTGCTCGGGACGGTGTCATTGTTGCCGTCGGAGCCCAGCGCCGACACCCGCCGCTCCGCGAGGAAGGTCGCGGTCGTCGGGTGGAGGCCCGCCTTGGCGTTGGCGGTGTCCCACGGCTCGACCTCCGCCTGCCGACGGGTGTGCCCCGTCCGCACGAGCAGGATGTCGCCCACGCCGGCGGTGACGCCTTCGGCGCGCTCGGCGGCTTCGAGATCCTCGACGAAAACGTGTTCTCCGGGCTCGAGCCAGGGCACGCCGCGCAAACGCGGCACGTCGAGCAGCACGCCCCGACCGACGAGCCCATCGTGGATGACGTCGATCGCGTCGAACTCGGCACCGCGGGCCGTGACCGAATGTTCCGGCTTCCCGCCGTACAGGAGGCCGTCGTACGCAACGTGGCAGAGCGCGTCGACGTGGCTGTGTCCCTCGTTGTGGTAGTCGAGCCCGATGTAGTCCTTGGCGAAGCGCTCTGCCCCCGCTCCAGCGTCCGAATCCGGCAACATCGTCATGTAGTGATCCGCCGGATGAGGATTGTCGATGCGCCGCCCGGTGGCGAGCGGTCGGCTGAGCGTGACCGTGACCCCGCTCGTGACGAGCCGCGCCGCGTCTGCGACCCGATCGGGGGTCAGATAGTTGAGAGCGCCACGCTCGCCTCGATCCGCCCAACGCCCCCACGTGCAGACCTCCTCGAAGAGCGCGCGAAACTCGCCCGCAGACACCGCGCCGCGATCTCCCCGGGTGTCTCCGCGGGACCTCACTTTCGTCTGGCCGAGTGGATGCCCAGCTGCATTCGTGCGCTCCTCGCTCGGGAGCCTAGCGGCGTCGCCCAGCGGCAATTCGACGTCCCAGGCTCGACGGCTTCTGTCGAGCCCAGGGCCGACCCCAATCGATCAACACCCGCCTAGGACGATCTGCGGCGGCGAACCCTGACTGGCGGGATCACACACCGGACCACACCGAGACCACACGGCCACCGCATTCTGGAGCGCACACGGCGTTGGCGACCATGGAGGAACGCGTGTTCCCGCATGGCTCCGCGCCTCTACCGTTTCGCGACCGCGAACTGCCACGTGACGGTGCCAGCGACGTTGCTGGCATTGTCGGCCACGTGACGGCGATCGCGTGAACGTCGGCACCGAGGTTCCCCGGCCGCGTGGGGAAAGTGACTGCCCTGAGCCTGCCCCAGGACGCAACGTCGGATCCGTCGACAGCGCCCCTGAGCGTGCCAGTCGCGACGCGCGTCGTCGTGCGCCACCGGTGCGCCACCCTTACACGGTACCGGCGCACTTTCACGGACTTTCACGGACTGAGCCGCGACGGCGCAAAATGGTCCTAGACGGCTCAACCATGCCTCTTTTGGCTGGTTCCGGGGAAGCGGACGACGGGTCTCGAACCCGCGACCTTCGGCTTGGGAAGCCGACGCTCTACCGACTGAGCTACGTCCGCCAAAACCCCTTAATCCCGCATCCAGACTCATATCTGGAGCAGGAAGTGGCTCTACCTACTCTCCGTGGTGGTCGATGGGCTGCCGACGATACAACGCATCGTGGACGCCATCAAGCCGACTCCAGGTCGATAGCCGACACATCCTCCCAGCGATAGACCGGCCGTGGTCCGACTGTCGAGCGAGTCGACTTCGATCGGCTCCAGGTGCTCCTCGCTAGCGATGCTGCTGAAGTGCTTGGCAGCGTCACGGCGCAGAACGTGCGCAAAGCGGTTTTGCAATAGGCATTGGCAGCCGCCCGAGCCTTTGGTGTCGCGGCGGCGCGCGCGGCTCGTCAGCCTCAGCCAGGCGGCGGCCTAGCCAGCCGCACCCGCGACTAGCCGACCGACTGGGCCCGCGTTCCCATGGCGTGAGTAGCGAGCCCGGCCGGCGACGTGGCCCTAGTCGGACAGCCACGCACCGCACAAATACCAGCGGTACGGGCCTCCAGTCCAAACGCCCGATCCGCCCTCGCGAAATCCGCTGCCCGGTATCCACCGTAGAGATGGTATGACCATGAACACCACCCCAACGGGGAACAGCCACCGGTCGCTGTGGATCGGTGCGGGCATCGTCGCGCTGATCATCGTCGTGATCGTGATCGCCATGCTTGCTTCGGGCGGCGGAGGCGGCGGAGGCGGCGGCTACTAGGTCGCGCGCTAACGCGACCGGGTCGGATGCGTGGCCAGCCTATTTGACCACGCATCCAGCGCAAAAGGCTACCGGTCACCGAACCGGTGGTGGCGGGCGTACCCGCCGGCCAGTGCCTACCGTGGCGTAATCCGCGACCCGTCTCACCGAGCGGGACGTGGTAGGGTCATTTCGCAGCCCCAGCGAACGGCTGTCGCGCGCTGAGAAGGATTCCGCCGCGTACCTCGTCTGGCCCTACACCCCCGGCTGGCGACCCAATCCGACGCTGGGAGCTTCCGATGACCGGTTCTGCGTCTTGTGCGCACCGAGGGCCACCTCCGACCCCGTGCGGTGACACCACATGGGCCCGGCTCGCCGAGGGCTGGTTGCTGACGCTCACGGGTGAGCACGACCTGGCGACAGCGGCCGAGCTCGAACACCAAATGCAGCAGGTGTGCGACTCGAGCGCGAACGCGAGCGTGCTGATCGATCTCTCTCAGGCCGCGTTCATCGACTGTCAGGTCATCGGCTGGCTGGTGCGCTGGTGCGAGCACGCCCGCCGCAGCCCCAACTTTCGCTTGTGGGCAGCCACCGGCGAGGTGTCTGCCGCCAAGCGCCTGATCGACATGTTGGGCCTCGACGAGCTGGCGCCATGCTGCGCCAGCAAGGGTGAGGCCCTCGCAATGCTGATGACGACCACGGTTGAGGCCGTGACCGCCGCTCGTTCTAGGCGCCCGGTTCGGCGCGCCTCGCGTACCGAGGCGGCTCTATCTGTGGGATCGCCGTCATCGTAACCACCGGCGGGAACCGCCTTTTCTCGTGTCCTCGAAGCCGCGCCCAGGGGCCTTGCTGGTCTTGCGGGGCCCGCCCGGCCGACGCGCCGAACATGGATCGGGGGTGGTGCGTAGCCAGACGCGATCGGGTTTGTGCCGGGCCCGGCCTGGGAATTACTGGAACCATGATGGCGGGTGGTCCGGACTACACGTCCCGGACGCTTCCTGCAGTGACCACCACTCCCGGAGCAGTTCGAGCGATGCTGAGCGAATTTGTCAGCCGAGTCGACCTTCCCGCCAGCATTCTCTGCGACGTCAAGTTGGCCGTGACCGAGGCGTGCACCAACGCCGTCAAGCACGCCTACGCCGACACGGCGATCGGGGTTATCGACGTGATCGTCGATGTCGACGACACGTGGCTCCGTGTCGTGGTCCGAGACTACGGCGTCGGCATCAACCAGTCTGTCGCGACTCGCGGACTCGGGCTGGGGCTTCCGATCATCAAGGCCCTGACAGCGACACTCAGTGTCGACCAATGCGACCCAGGCACACGGACAGCGATGACGTTCGCGCTGAAACCGCGACCGCTCACGGCCCCGTCGGAGTGACTGGCCGCTAAACCGAAGGGAGCCGGGAATGCCACTCCTCGTATCCAGCGGACTCATCATCACCATCGTCGTCGTCGCGATTGTGGTCGTCGTCGTCGTGGTGGTGGCTGGGCGGCGGGGGCGCGCCCAGAAGCTTGATCAGCGTCGCACCGCCGCGGCTGCGCATCGCGACGAGGCAGCCGCGAGCAGTCGAAGCGCGGAGCAGGCCAGGCTCGCAGCCCAAGAACAGGCCGCCCGCGCTGAGCGCGAACGCCTTGGCGCCGAGGAGCAGGCAGAGCGCGCCGAGCAGGAGCGTGCCAAGGCCGAACACCACGAAACGCAGGCCAGGGAAATCGACCCCGACACAGACAAGTAGCACGACAGCCCCGAGGCGGGGTTGACGCCGCCATTCGACACGAAGAGGAGATGGAAGCATGGCTGGAGAAACCCTGGTCGTTCTGGCATTTGGGACCGGGCTCGGGATCGTCGCGCTCGTCGTCATCGTCATCGTCGTGGTACTGGTCCTCAAGTTCGTGCTCTAACACTCGACGCCGCCCAGAGGCGGCCGCGGCTTCGCGGACTGGAGCAGCGGCCGCCCAGGGCACCGTGACCTGGGCCGTACTGTCGCTCAGGGCTAGCGGGAGTCGCAGCTTTGAAAGAAGCTTGCGACGGCTCCGGCGGATCCCGCAACGGCCACGACAGCCCATACCTCGAGCGCAACGTCGACGACCCGGCCGACGGCGGTCACGGGTTCTTGATCTGCTGATCGCGGACGGGATCGGTGTCGGAAGTAGAGTCTGGTCGTGGAAGGAGTCGATGATGGAAGACGTGGAGAGGTCGGGTTCGGTTGAGCCGGACGGTGCCCCGCGGATGGGGCGAAAGGTGTTGGTGATCAGTACGGTGTCCCGGTCGGCGGCGGCGCTGCGAGAAGCTCTAGGCGGGGAGATCGACGAATTGCGTGTGGTCGTGCCGGCCGTGCGTCAGTCTCGATTGCAATGGCTCGCGAACGCTGACGACGAGGCTCGCGACCAAGCGGAGGAAGCGGCCGCGCAGCTTGGCCGGGCGCTGCCCTCGAAGGAGACGGAATCGAGGGCGGGTGACTCAGACCCGGTGCTGGCAGTCGAAGACGCACTGCGAGAGTTCGCGGCCGACGAGGTGATTGTGGTTACCCGGCCCGACGAAGAAGCCAGCTGGTTAGAGGAGGGCAAGGGCCGCGAGATCGCTGAGAAGATTCACGGCGTCAAGTTCACAAGGCTCGAGCTCAGCGACTGACGGTCGCGCTCCGAGAGGTAATTGAACCATCGGGTCAGCTCGGGCCTGAGCTCGGCGGTATTGGAACGTCGCGGACGCAGGCATCGGTCTTGCTCTGACGGACGTGTATCAGCCCCTCTTCGAGGTCGACGTCGCGTTGGAGTAACGCAACAGCCTCGCCCACGCGAAGCCCGGAGAAGCGGAGGAACCAGACGATCATGCGTTGCTGGGCACGCCCTGGTCCCTTTCGGACAGACGCCCCTCCGGGGAGGCGAGATTCTACCAGCGAGACCGCCTCCGTCTTCGGGTTTGACGAGCGGCGCCTCCGGGAACACCCGCCGCGGTGATCTCGTGACATCCCACCCTGCGAACGTCGCCGGCGTCGAGCTCGAGGGCGTCTCGGAGACGACCCTCTGGACGCTCTACCAGCGCGCATCCGAAGCCGCGCGCGAGGACCGCGTGCTCCACGACCCGATGGCGGTCGACCTCATCGGCGCGATCGACTTCCCGTTCGAGGAGCGGTTCGGGGCGTCGGCGAGCTGGGCCCAGTGGCAGGCCCTGCGCGCACGCACGTTCGACCGCGAGGTGCGGCGCTTCCTCCACGACCATCCCGACGGTACGGTCGTCGCCCTGGGCGAGGGTCTCGAAACGCAGTTCTGGCGGGTGAACAACGGGCGGGTGCGGTGGATCAGCGTCGACCTGGCTCCCGTGATCGAGCTGCGGCGGCGCCTGCTGCCGTCGTCCCCGCGCCAGGACCTCGTCGCCTCGTCGGTCGTCGACGGCGCGTGGCTCGACGAGCTCGACCGCGGCGCGGGCGTCATGGTGACGGCCCAGGGCCTCCTCATGTACCTCGAGCCGGGGCAGGTGCACGACCTCATTGCGGCGTGTGCCGAGCGGATCGCCGACGGCGCGCTGCTCTTCGACGCCGTCCCGCGCTGGCTCAGCCAGCGGACGCAGCGCGAGCCCCTCGGCGGGCCGACCGGCTACCGGCCTCCGCCCTGGACGTGGGGCATCGACGCCGCCGAGGTGCGGCGGATCCGCGCCACGGCGAACATCGCGGAGCTGCGAAGGCTGCGCCTGCCGCGCGGCCGAGGCCCCTTCTTCGGATTCGCCGCGCCGCTCCTGACCAGCGTTCCCGGCCTCGGCGACCGGTTCTTCTCGATCATGCACGCCCGCCTGTCGGCCGCCTCGGCGGCTTGACATCCACGCTGGATTGGCTACCCTCGTTGCCGGGGATGGCACGTACTGGCAGGGGATGCAGCATGAGCAGACGACGATCAACCGTGCGCGGAGCGCTCATCGTGGCGACGGTGTTGGCCGCGCTCGGCCTGACCGCCGGCGCCGGTGAGGCCGCGTCCGCCCCGGGCCCGTGCTCGCTCGCCGGTGTCTCCCCACCCGCCACATACGACCACGTCGTTGTGATCTTCGAGGAGAACGCGTCGTTCGGCCGCGTCGTCGGGAATGCCGACGCGCCGTACTTCAACCAGCTCGCGCAGCAGTGCGCCCTCGCGACCAACCACCACGAGGTGGCGGGCGTCAGCCAGCCGAACTACATGGCGGCGACCGGCGGTCAGGCGACCGGCGTGGGCGTCAAGGTGAACGCCCCGAGCATCTTCAGCCAGGCGCCGTCGTGGCTCGAGCTCCAGGAGTCGATGGGATCGAACTGCGGAGGCAAGTCGACGTTCTACAAGCGGGGCCACGACCCGGCCTACTGGTACACACCCCTCGCCGCGCAGTGCAAGGTGAACGACATCCCCGCCCCGACGTCGCCGTCGGGCCTCACGAGCATCCCGTCTTCCCTCCCCGCCTACACGTTCATCACCCCCAACCTGTGCCACAACAACCACTGGCTCAAGGGATGCCCGCAGCCGAACACCGGCTCGGCCAATCTGCGCGCGATGGACACATGGCTCCAGGGAACCGTGCAGACGATCACGAGCACCGCCAGCTACCAGGCCGGACGCACGCTCATCCTGATCTCGTTCGACGAGTCGAACACGACCTCGACGGTCATCCCGATGGTCGCCGTCGCCGGAGGGATCCTTCCGATAGCGGACGGCACCAGCTACGACCAGTACGCGCTCCTGCGCGCGTCGGAAGAGGCGCTCGGCATCCAGACCTTCCTCGGCAAGGCGGCGACCGCGAACGACATGCGTGCCGGCATGCACTTCTGAGCCCAGGCTCGGATGCCTTGACTGGCTAGACAACGCGCGGCTAGGCTGCCGCCGGTTCCGGCCAAGGATGGTCAGTGGGAGCACGCACGGCAACAATGGCGGTCGCAGCGGCCGCGGCGATCCTGGCCACGTCGGCCGGCGCAGCGTCCACGAATCTCCTGACGAACGGGACATTCGAAGGGACGGGCAGCGGCTCGCTCACCGGCTGGAAGGGCCAGAACGCCTCGCTTGCCCTCGTCCCCGGTGACGGCGGCGGCTTCGCAGCCCAGGTGACCCGCACCGCGAAGGACAACTACGCGATCCTCACCGCCGCCAAGACCGTCCCCACGGCGACCGCCGGCACGACCTACAGCGCCGACGGCCGCTTCATGGCCCCGGTCGGGAAGTCGATCTGCCTCAAGCTGAAGGAGACCGGCGCCGCGACGACGAGCGCGATGTCGTGCGCGCCGGGGACCGGCGCGTGGGCCACCATCCCCGAGGTTTCCTACACGGTCGCCACGACCGGCGACGGCCTGAACTTCCTCGTGCTCCAGCAGCGCGCCGCGGCCGGCGACCGCTTCGCCGTCGACAACCTGAGCGTCACGCAGGGAGGCGGTGTGATCCAGCCGCCGGCGTCGCTCCACGTGGTCGCCCGCTCGAGCACCGAGATCGATCTGGGCTGGACGGCGAGCTCCGGGGCGGTCGGGTACCACGTGTACCGCGACAACGCCACGACTCCGACCGCAACGGTCGACGCCCCGGACACGACGTACGCGGACACCGGGCTCGACCCCTCGTCGACGCACGCCTACACGGTGACGGCGTTCGACGCGTCGCAGGAGTCCGGCCCGTCCAACCAGGCCAGCACGACGACGCCGGCCGACGACGCGTCGGTCTCGATCGCGGCCGCGGGCGACATCGCGTGCAACCCGGCCGACGTCAACTACAACGGCGGCGCGGGCCAGAACGGCTTCTGCCAGCAGGCGGCCACGGCCAACCTGATCGCGCAGGGCTCATACGACCGCGTGCTGGCGCTCGGCGACGAGCAGTACGACTGCGGCTCGCTCGACGCGTTCAACACGAGCTATGACGCGAGCTGGGGCAGGTTCGTCGGAAAGACGCTGCCCGTGCCCGGAAACCACGAGGCCAAGACCACGAGCGACTACGGCGAGGCTGGGTGCTCCAAGAACCAGACGGGCTACTTCACCTACTTCGCGAACCACGGCGTCGGCATCGCGAGCGGCGTCAACGGCAACGGGTACTACAGCGTCGACCTCGGCAGCTGGCACCTGATCGCCATCAACTCCAACTGCAAGTCGATCGGCGGCTGCGGCGCGGGGTCTCCGCAGGAGATCTGGCTGCGCGGCGACCTCGCCGCCCACCCGAGCCAGTGCACCCTCGCCTTCTGGCACGAGGCGGCGTGGTCAACGAGCGGCAGTTCGCACGGCGTGGCCGCCATGCGGCCGATCTGGGCCGACCTCGCCAACGCCGGCGTCGAGCTCGTGCTCTCGGGCCACTTCCACCACTACGAGCGCTTCGGCAACCTGAACGCAGCCGGGCAGCCCGTGCCGGCCGGGACGGGCACGCGCGAGATCGTCCAGGGGACGGGCGGCGAGAACCAGGGACCGTTCGGAAACGGCAGGCCCATCCCCGGGCTCGGAGGTGCGCACGTCGGGCTACGGCGCCCTCGCCCTCACCCTGGCAAGCGGCGGCTACTCGTGGCAGTACCTCCAGGTGGGCGGCGCGGTGGCGGACTCGGGCAGCGACACCTGCCACTGAGCCCTGCGCTCAGCTGACCTTCTTCACCCCGTGGACCGGCCGGCCCAGCGCGCGCCACTGAAACAGCGTCATCGTCGGCAGCACGTCGTCGTAGAGCACGAGCCTGGGATTGCGCCCGACCTGGGCGGCGCGGGCCGCATGGTCGAGGAGGTCGTCGCGATCGGGCGCCACGATCACGTGATGGCAGGCGGTCACGTAGTCGAACTCCGCGCCGCACGCCGGGCACGGCCACGGATCGGTGCGGATGGCGTACCAGTCGCCGTCGCCGAGGCCGGCGTCCTCGCCTGCGAGGATCTCCTCGAGCTCGGAGACCTCGTACACCGTCGGTGCCGTGGGGACGCTGCTCACGGGGGCTCAGGGTAGCACCGCCTCAAGGACGGTTTACACGTCACATCGTGTCGGGCGCCTCGACTCCGACGAGGTCGAGAGCGGTCGCCATCACCAGGCTGGTTGCGCGGCAAAGCGCGAGCCGGCTGCGCTCCACGTCGGGCGCCTCGCCGAGGACGCGGCACTGCTTGTAGAACTGGTGGAACGACTTCGCCGTCTCCTGCGCATAGCCCGCAATCCGGTGCGGCCCGCGCCGCTCGGCCGCCTCGGACACGACGTCCGGGAACTCCGCGAGGTGCTTCACCAGCTCGACCTCCGCCGGCTCCGGAGCCCAGCCCGGCGCCGGACCGTCGTCGGTCTTCGGCGCGCTCCGGAGGATGGCAGCCGTGCGGGCGTGGGCGTACTGGCAGTAGTAGACCGGGTTCTCGGAGTTCTGCGCCGCCCACAGGTCGAGGTCGAGCTCGATCAGCTGGTCGTGCGAGCGCTGCACGAGCGCGTAGCGGGCGGCGTCGACGCCGATCGCGTCGAGCAGCTCGTCGAGCATCAGCACCGTGCCGCGGCGCTTGGACGCGCTGACCGCCCGGCCGCCCTCGACGATCTTCACGAACTGGTAGAGCTGCACGTCGATCCGGTCGGGGTCGTAGCCGAGCGCGGCCGCGCCCGCCTTGAGCCGGCCGATGTAGCCGTGGTGGTCCGACCCGAGGACATACACGGCCACGTCGAAGCCGCGCTCGAGCTTCGAGACGATGTAGCCCAGGTCGCCGGCGATGTACGTCGGCGTGCCGTCGGAGCGCACGAGCACGCGGTCCTTGTCGTCGCCCAGGTCGGTGGAGCGCAGCCAGACGGCGCCGTCCTTCTCGTAGGTGTGGCCGCCGGCGCGCACCGCCTCGATCGCCCGTGCCACCGAGCCGTCCTCGTACAGCGACCGCTCGAGGAAGAACCGGTCGAAGCTCGCCCGAAACCGGGCGAGCGTCTGCTTGATGTCGTCGACCATGGCGGCGGCGCCGCGCGCGCGCCACTCGTCCGCCGGGGCGTCCGGGTCGAGCCCGAGCGCCCTGGCGACGTCCTCGATGTACGCACCCTGGTAGCCGCCCTCGGGCACGTCCTCCCCGCGCGCCCGGGCGCGCAGCGACGCACCGAACAGATCCATCTGGCGGCCGGCGTCGTTGAAGTAGTACTCGCGCTGGACCTCATGGCCGGCGAACGTCGAAGAGCCGCGCCAGCGAATCGCCGTAGGCGGCATTGCGGGCCGTCGACGCGGTCACAGGCCCGGTCGGGTTGCCGCTCACATACTCGACCTGGATCTTCTTCGGCTCGGCCGCACCGCCCGCTCCGTACCGCGGCCCCTGCTCCAGCACCTTCTCGACGACGTGGCGGTACCACGCCGGGGTGGCGCGCAGGTTGACGAACCCCGGCCCGGCCACCTCGGCCGAGGCGATGAACGGCGAGGCGATGCGCTCGGCGATCTGCTCGGCGATCTGGCGGGGGGCCGCGCGCAGCGGCTTGGCGAGCTGGAGCGCGGCCGCGGTCGCGTAGTCGCCATGGGCCGGATCGGCCGGGCGCTCGAGGCGCGCGGGGATGCCGTCGCCGCCGACCTCGGCGATCGCAGCCTCGACCGGCCGGGCAAGCTCCTCCACGGCGCTTGGGGACATGGGCCGGATCCTAACGATGGTAGTGTGGCCGCATGGACGCCGAGGACGAACCCCAGGAGCGTCGGCTCAACATTCACTTCTCTCCTGAGGTGATGGCGGGCGTCTATGCCAACTTCGCCAACGTCAGTCACTCCGACTACGAGTTCACGATCACGTTCGCCCGGATCGACCACGAGGTCGAGGAGGAAGAGGTGCCGGGCGTCGTCGTGTCACGCGTGAACCTGTCGCCGCGCTTCATGAAGGAGCTGCTCGAAGCGATGGGCGACAACTACTCGAAGTGGCAGACCCGGGAGGGGATCAAGAACCTTCCCGAGTTCGACGGCGATCACGACGACGGGTAGGCCCTCGCAACCGCGATCCGGTCGACCACGGGCGGGTGGTCGAAGAGCAGGGCCACCGCCCAGCCCGGAGGGTCGGGGTTGGCGAGATCGGCGAGCGCGAGCCGCTTCTGGAGCCCGGCCATCCCGGCTCCGTCGCCCGTGGCGCGCAGCGAGACCCAGTCCGCCTCGGCCTCGTACCGGCGCGAGATGCCGTTCTCGACCGGAGTGAGGAGGGCGGCGGCCACCAGCAGCCCGGCCACGACCAGCGGCGCCGCGCGCGGGTCGCGGGCACCGTCGAGGCCGCGGCGCCGGGCCGCACGCTCGGCGACCGACAGCACCACCCACAGCGCGGGCAGCCCGAGCACGCCGAACCAGAGCACGCCCTTCAGGGTGTGGCGGCGCTTCACGTGGCCGAGCTCGTGGGCGAGGAGCGCGCGCGTCTGGTCGTCCGGCGCGCGTCGCAGCACCGTGTCGTAGAGCACCATGCGCTCGGTCGGGCCGACGCCGTCGACGAACGCGTTCTCCTCGGTCGTCCGTGACGACGCATCCGACACCGAGACCGAGCCGGGACTCGCCCCCACCTGATGCTCGACGCTCCGAAGCAGCGTCTCGAGCGCAGGGTTGCGAAGCGGCCGCGTCGACGCGAAGAGGGGATCGATGACGACCGGCTGGATCGCCACGAACACCGCGACGGCGACCCACGCCGCGAGGCCGACCGCGAGCCACGGCTGTTTGGCGCGCCGTCCGATGGCGAGGCACGCGGTGTAGGCGACCCCGACGCCCGCTGTCCAGGTCGCCAGGCCGATCGCCGCGTCGCGCGCCCACTCCGCCGCCGAGCGCAGATCGATCCCCGCGTTCACGGCGCGCACATGGCCGACGTAGCCGAGCGGAAGGAGGACGGCAGCGGCGACGCCGGCCGCCAGGGCCGCGGCGATCCCGCCCGCGACGGATGGCGGAAGGCCGCGGATCACCCCCACCCTCCCCCAGCGGGCCCAGGCCAGCGCGGCCGCCGGCCCGAGGATCAGGCCGACGACGGCGAGGATGTACCCGGGCTCGCGGTAGTCGGCGGCGCGATCGATCTGGGCCTGGGTGAAGACGGCCCGCGCCGCGAGGTGCGGCACCCTGGGCGGCAGGTCGGCCTGCCACAGCCACGCAGCCAGCCCGCCCAGCCCGGCGACGAGCACGAGCCCCGGGATGCGCCGGATCACGCCCAGAGCTGCACGGCGGCGAGGCTCACAGGCCCAACCTTATAGTGCGCCGATGCGAGTGGCTGTCATCTCGGACGTGCACGGAAACGTCCAGGCCCTGGAGGCCGTGCTCGAGGCGATCGACGCGGCGCCGGTCGACGAGATCTGGTGCCTCGGCGACGTCGTCGGCTACGGCGCCGACCCCGTGCGGTGCATGGAGATCGTCGACGAGCGAGCCGCCGTCTGCCTGGCCGGGAACCACGACCTCGTCGTGGCCGGGATCATCGACATCGACATGTTCGCCCACGACGCCCGCGACGCCGCCGAGTGGTCGCGCACCGTCCTCGGCGAGGATCAGATCGCGGCGCTCGGCACGCGCATGCCCGGCGGCGAGCGCGAGGGCGTGCAGATGTTCCACGGCAGCGTCCGCGACCCTGTCTGGGAGTACGTCGTCGACCCGCGGACGGCGGCCCTCTGCCTCGAGCGGCAGCGCCGGCCGCTGTGCCTGGTCGGCCACAGCCACGTGCAGCTCCTCTGGGGCTACGAGAACGGCGAGCTGGTCGGCGGCACCGTGGCGGCGGGCGCGACGCTCGCCCATCGGCGAGGGGCCGTTCATCGTGAACCCGGGATCCGTCGGCCAGCCGCGCGACGGCGACCCTCGCGCGGGCTACGTCATCCTCGACACGGCCGAGGGCACGGCGACGTGGCTCCGGGCCGACTACGACATCCGCGGCGCCCAGGCCGCCATCCGGGATGCGGGGCTTCCGCTGCGCCTGGCCGCGCGGCTCGCCGAGGGGCGATGACGACCGCGCGCATCCGCCAGGCGGCCTCCGATTTCATGGTCGCGTGGGTGGAGACGCTGCGGGATCTTCCGGGCAATCCCGCCGGCGTCACCGTCGAGCGGATCGGCGGAGCGGTCGCGCTGGCCTGCGAGACGCTGCCCGATCTCGACTTCGTGAACACCGTGCACGGGCTCGACCCGGCCGACGAGGACCAGGTTGCGAGCGTGACGGCGTTCTACCGCGGCGCCGGACGGCGCGGGTGGACCGAGGTCGCCCCCGGACCCGGGGCCGACGCGTTGATGGAGCGGCTGACGGCCGCGGGCTGGGCCCAGACCGGGTTCTGGTGCACGTTCCACGGAGCGCCGGCCGCGCTCGCTGCTCCGGAAGGCGTCGACGTGGCCGAGGCGACCGCAGCCGACATGCCGGAGTTCGCACGGATCCACCTCGACGGGCACGAGGTGCCGCCCGATGACCGGGACGCGGCCGAGGCGGCCGTGCGGGGCTGGCTCGGGCAGCCGGGCTGGCGCCTCTACCTCGCCCGTGTCGACGGCGTCGCCGCGGCGACGGCGGCCCTCACCATCGGCGACGGGCTCGGCTACCTCGCGAACGCCGCGACGCTGCCCGCGATGCGCGGCCGCGGCTGCCAGACGGCGCTCCTCGCGCGCCGGATCGCAGACGCCGCGGCCGCCGGCTGCGACACGATCGCCTCGCTGGCGGAGTTCGGCTCGGGCAGCCAGCGCAACCTCGAGCGCGCCGGGCTTCGCGTGGCGTACACCCAGGCCGTGTGGAGGATGTCCTAGCCGATCGCGACGGGCGGCTCGACGGCCCGGCGGTGGCCGAAGTCGTAGCCCTCGCGGAGCAGCTCGGCCACGACGGTCTCGCGCGCCTTGTAGATCCGCCACTTGACCGTGGCGAGCGTCGTATCGAGCGACTCGGCGATCTCGGCGTAGCTCAGGCCGACGAGGTCGCGCAGGAGCAGGGCCATCTTCAGGTCGACGGAGAGGCCGCCGATCGCGATCCACACGGCGTCCATCCCGTCATCGGCGTCGGGCGGCGCGACCGCCAGGTGGAGCTGCGGAGCCGCCTCCAGCTCGAGCGCCGGGCGGCCGCGCCGCTCACGCGCGCGCAGCTCGTCGACGACCCGGTGCTTGGCGACCTGGAAGAGCCACGTCGTGAACTGGCACCGCCCGTCGAAGCCCGGCAGCGCCTGGTAGACGCGCATGAAGACCTCCTGACAGATGTCCTCGGCGAGCGCCCGGTCGCCGGAGAGCACGCGCGTCACGTAGTTGAAGACCGGCCCGTTGTACTGCCGGACGATGATCGCAAACGCCCGCTCGTCGCCTCGACGAGCGAGTCGCAGGACATCGGGATCTGGCTGCGGAAGGGCCAAAGTGTTCGAGCCGGTGCGAAAAACCCGCGTGAGTATAGACACCCGGCCATACGGATGTCTGAGGGCTGGGCCATTGCGGTTCAGCGGATTGCCATTCCATGCCAACCCACCGGGGCCAGACCCCGCGGGCTCACTCGATCAGCGACGTGCCGTTCATCGCAGCCGGCGCCGGGAGGCCGAGCAGGTCGAGCACGGTCGGCGCGATGTCGGCCAGCCGGCCGCCGCTTCGCAGCGCGAGCCCCTCGTCCGTGGCGATCAGCGGGACGGGGTTGGTCGTATGCGCCGTGTGCGGCGAGCCGTCGGGGTGCAGCATCGTCTCGGCGTTGCCGTGGTCGGCGGTGACGAGGCAGACGCCGCCGCGAGCGGCGACGGCCTCGGCGACGCGGGCCAGGCAGCGGTCGGCCGTCTCGACCGCCTCGATCGCCGCCGGGATCACGCCCGTGTGGCCCACCATGTCGGGGTTCGCGAAGTTGACGAGGCAGAAGCCGTAGCGGTCGTCGGCGAGGCCGTTGACGACGTGGTCGGCAACCTCGCCGGCGCTCATGCTCGGCTTCTTGTCGTAGGTCGGGACGTCGCGCGGTGAGTCGACCAGCTCCCACTCCTCCCCGGCGCACCGGGTCTCGGAGCCGCCGTCGAAGAAGTAGGTGACGTGGGCGTACTTCTCGGTCTCGGCGACGTGGAGCTGGGAGACGCCGTGACCGGCGAGCGCCTGTGCCAGAACGTCGGCGAGGTCCTCGCCCGGGAACGCGACGGGAGCGGTGATGTCGTCGGCGTACTCCGTCATCTGCACGTAGTCGGGAAGCGGCGGGTCGGGCCCGCGGTCGAACCCGGTGAAGTCGGCCTGCGTGAGGGCCCACGAGAGCTCGCGGGCTCGGTCGGGACGGAAGTTGAAGAAGATCGCCGCGTCGCCTGACCGGATCCGGCCCGCCGACGGGTCGCCGATCACCACCGGCTCGATGAACTCGTCGGTCACGCCGGCGGCGTAGCTCGCCTTGACAGCCTCCACCGCGTCGTCCGCGCGCGCCCCCACGCCGTGCACGATCGCGTCGTACGCCCGCTTGGCGCGGTCCCACCTGCGGTCGCGGTCCATCGCGTAGTAGCGGCCGACGACGGTCGCGACGCCGGGGAGCCCGTCGAGATACTCCGCACCGCCGTGCGGCGAGGTGTCGCGCCCGTCGGTGAAGGCGTGCACGTGGACGTGCTCGACGTCCTCGCGGCTCGCGAGCTCGATCAGCGCCCGCAGGTGGCGCAGGTGGCTGTGCACCCCGCCGTCGGACACGAGCCCCAGGAGGTGCAGCGCCGAGCCGCGCGCCTTGCGGCAGGCGTCGACCAGCACCGGGTTCTCGAAGAACGCCCCCGACTCGATGTCGTCGTCGATCCGCACGAGGTCCTGGCGCACGACGCGTCCCGCTCCGAGATTGGTGTGCCCGACCTCGGAGTTCCCCATCTGCCCGTCGGGCAGGCCGACCGCGCGGCCCGACGCGTCGAGCTGCGTGTGGGGGTAGGCCGCCCACAGGCGGTCGAAGGTCGGCGTGTCGGCGAGCTCGACGGCGTTTCCCGGCCCGGGGGGAGCGAGGCCCCAGCCGTCGAGGATCACGAGACAGACGAGCGGGCTCGTCACAACGCCGCGGCGGCGAGGATCGCCGCGAAGTCCTCGACCGTGAGGCTGGCGCCGCCGATGAGGCCGCCGTCGATGTCGTCCTCCGAGAGGAGGTCGGCGGCGTTCTCGGGCTTCATCGAGCCGCCGTACTGGATCCGGACGGCCTCGGCCACGTCGTCGCCGTGCAGCTCGGCCACGATCGAGCGGATCTCGGCGTGCGCCTCCTGCGCCATCTGCGGCGTCGCCGTGCGGCCGGTCCCGATCGCCCAGACGGGCTCGTACGCGATCGTCGTCTCGGCGACGCGCTCGGCGCCGATGTCGCGAAGCGCGCCCTCGACCTGGCGCCGGAGCACCCGCTCGGTCTCGCCCGCCTCTCGCTCGGCCTCGGTCTCGCCGACCGCCACGATCACCCACAGCCCGGCGTCGTGCGCGGCCGCCAGCTTGGCGTTGACACCCTCGTCGGTCTCGCCGAACAGCTGGCGCCGCTCGGAGTGGCCGAGGAGCACGCCGTCGGCTCCGGTGTCGAGGATCATCTCGGCCGAGATCTCGCCCGTGAAGGCACCGCTCGCCGCCTGGTGCATGTTCTGGGCGTAGACGGCGATCCGAAGGCCGGACGCCGCGCCCGCCGCCTCGGCGAGCGCCGTGTAGGTCGGGCACACCGCCACGTCGACGCTCGCCGGCACGTGCGCCGCCAGGCGAGCGACGAAGTCGGCGGCCTCGGCAGCGGTCTTGTGCATCTTCCAGTTGCCGGCGACGAACGGGCGCCTGCTCATGCCGCCGCCTCCTCGAGCGCTTCCACGCCGGGAAGCGTGCGCCCTTCGACCAGCTCGAGCGCGGCGCCGCCGCCCGTCGACACGTGGGTGATGCGATCGGCGACCCCGGCCTGGTTCACGGCCGCGACCGAGTCGCCGCCGCCGACCACCGAGACGGCGTCCGACTCCGCCGCCGCCTGTGCGACCGCGAGGGTGCCCGCCGCGAAGGCCGCCAGCTCGAACACGCCCATGGGCCCGTTCCAGAAGATCGTGCGGGCGGCCTCCAGCCGGCGGGCATACGCGGCCGCCGTCTCGGGGCCGATGTCGAGACCCATCCAGCCGTCGGGGATGGCATCGGCGGCGACGACCTGGGTCGGGGCGTCGGCCTCGACGCGCTCGGCGATGACGACGTCGCTGGGCAGCACGAGCTCGCAGCCGCGCTCGCCGGCATCCGCCATTGCGCGCCGGGCGACCTCCTGGCCGTCGGCGTCCTCGTGCTTCGACGCGCCGACGGCCACGCCGCGCGCCGCCAGGAAGGTGAACGCCATCGCGCCGCCGATGAGCACCGCATCGGCGAGGCCCGTGAAGCGGTCGATGACGCCGATCTTGTCGGCCACCTTCGCGCCGCCGATCACGACGACGAACGGGTGCTCGGGGCTCTCGAGGATGCGGGCGAACGCCTCGAGCTCGGCCGCCAGCAGCAGGCCGGCGGCGCTCGGGAGGAGGTGGGCCACGCCGACCGTCGACGCGTGAGCGCGGTGCACCGTGCCGAACGCGTCGCTCACGAAGAGGTCGGCGAGCGACGCGAGCTCCGCCGCCAGCGCGGGGTCGTTCTTCTCCTCGCGCGGGTCGAAGCGCAGGTTCTCGAGCAGGCGCACCGGGCCCGCCTCGCCGTCGAACGCGACCGGCTCACCGAGCAGCTCGGCAAGGCGATCGGCGACCGGGCGCAGCGAGAGCTCGGGCCGCACCTCGCCCTTCGGGCGCCCCAGGTGCGAGCAGACGATCACCTTGGCGCCGTGGTCCCGCAGGTACCGGATCGTCGGCAGCGAGGCCCGGATGCGCGTGTCGTCGGTGATCCGCGCGCCGTCGAGCGGCACGTTCAGGTCTGCCCGCACGAGCACCCGCCTGCCCTCGACGGGCAGGTCGCGCACCGTCTTCACAGCACCTTCTGGACCAGGTCGGCGAGGCGGCACGAGTAGCCCCACTCGTTGTCGTACCACGACACGACCTTGACCAGGTTCCCGTTCACCATCGTGAGCTTCGAGTCGAAGATCGAGCTCCAGTGCTGGCCGACGATGTCGCCGGACACGAGCGGCTCCTCGCTGTAGTCGAACACGGGCGCGAGCGGCCCTGAAGCGGCGGCCGCCTTGAACGCCCCGTTCACCTCGTCGCGGGTCGTCTCGCGCCCGACCTGCGCGATGAGGTCGACCACGGAGCCGTCGGGAACGGGCACGCGCATCGAGATCCCGTCCAGCCGGCCGAGCATCTCGGGCATCACGAGGCCGATCGCCTTGGCCGCGCCGGTCGACGTCGGGATCACGTTGACGGCCGCCGCGCGGGCTCGGCGGAGGTCCTTGTGAGGCAGGTCGAGGATCTTCTGGTCGTTCGTGTACGCGTGGGTCGTCGTCATGAACCCGCGCTCGAGACCGAACGTCCCGTGCAGCACCGCAACGAGCGGCGCCAGGCAGTTGGTCGTGCACGACGCGTTCGAGATCACGTTGTGCTTGGCCGGGTCGTAGGCGTCGTCGTTCACGCCGATGCAGAGCGTGATGTCGGGCTCGGTCGCCGGGGCGCTGATGATGACCTTCTTGGCTCCGGCCGCGAGGTGCTTGCCGGCCTTCTCGCCGGAGTTGAAGAGGCCCGTCGACTCGATGACGACCTCGACGCCCGAGATCCGACCACGGCAGCGCGCCGGGGTCACGCTCCGCCAGCACCCGCACCGCCTTGCCGTCGACGACGAGACCGTCGTCGCCGTGCTCGATCGTGCCGCCGAAGCGGCCGTGCACCGAGTCGTACTTCAGCAGGTGGGCCAGAGTGGCGGCGTCGGTGATGTCGTTCACCGCGACGACCTCGACGCCCTCTGCGCGGTCGCGCATTGCACGAAAGACGTTGCGGCCGATCCGGCCGAACCCGTTGATTCCTACCCGTACGCTCATGAAATGCCCCCAGGCGGTCGCCGACGGGAGGCAAGTCTAGATGCTCGATTGGGGAATCCCAACCGACCTACTGAGGAGAGCGGTTATCGCGGGTGGCCGGCAGATTCGGGCAGCAACAGATGGGGTCTGGATCCGTCGCGCAGGGGATGCTCGGCCACCCACGAGAACACTGCACATATTGTCGTTGAGCAGGGGTTTTGCAGCCACCCCCAAAAGGGGTAAATAGTTAGCGATCTGTTAGCGTACTCCGGCCGAGATGTTAACGCCGTGAGCGTCCGCATCCGCCCGGCCACGGTCGACTTGGGAAGCGGCGGACGGGCCCGCCGCCCCAGCTCTGCCAGGGAGAGGTGCGGGTTTCGGAGCCGGAGCTCGGCCACCTGGCGCAGGCGCGGGTCGAGGCCGTTCAGGTCGAGCGCCGCGATGGCGTCCCGCTGCGCCCGGGCCGCGCCTCCCAGCCTGACGAGGTTCGCGCGGTCGAAGTTCGTGACGCGGTTGGCGCGCTCGCGCGTGCCGGCGATCACGGCGGCCTCCTCGAACGCGAGCACGGCGTCGTGTGCGCCGATCACGGCGAGGAGGTCGCGGATGGCGGCCTTCGACTTGGAATAGGCGGCGGCGTGGGACGGCCGGCGCGCGACCGCCAGCGCGATGCCCTCCTCACGGGCGATCCGGACGACGACCTCGGCGGCATCCGCATCGTGCGCCCGGATCTCGAGATGCCCCGCCGACCTTGGGCCGGACACGGAGCCGGCGGCGACGAACGCGCCCCGCAGGTAGCTCGCCCGGCAGCACGGCCGGGCGACGACGCGCCGCGGCGGCTCGGCCAGCGGCTCGAGCGCGGCCGAGAGCACGCCGATCTCGTGCATCAGCTGGAGGCCGTGGCCGCCCTCGACGCGCACGAGGATGCGGTTGCGACGCTCGAAGCGCGGCTCCCGGAACGAGGCGATCTGCGCGTCGGCTCCCAGGGAGCGGACGAGGCCGAATGCGAGCCGGGCCGCGGCCGGGTCGGCCGTCTCGACGCGTACCGCCAGGCCTTCGGAGCTCACCTCGAGCGTCCCGGCGTGCCGGATGAGCCCGGCGAGAAATGACCGCCGGCAGCAGACCCGTCGCGGTGGCCGCTCGACCAGCTCGCGGCGAACGCGCTCTGCGAACGACGCGCTCACACCGAGACGCGGGGGCGCCGGGCCAGGCGCACGAGCACGCGTGCGAGCCGGTCCGGGTCGTGCTGCCACTCCGCCGCGAGGCGCGCACCGACGACCTGGACGCCGAGGCGGCGCAGACCGCCCCGATCGACGACGACGGGAGTCCCGAACCGGGCGCGGTTGCGGCTGACGACGACGACGTCTACCAGCCCCTCGCCGACGTGGTCGTACAGGCGCGCGACGTGGTCGGACGCCATGTACCCCTCGGTCTCGCCGGGCTGCTGGAGCAGATTGCAGACGTAGACCCGCGGCACGGTCGCCGCGCGCACGGCCTCGGCGAGGCCCGGGATCAGAAGCGGCGGGATGGTGCTGGTGTAGAGGCTTCCCGGCCCCATCACGATCAGCTCGGCCCGCGCGAGCGCCTGGAGCGCACGAGGATGGGCGGCGGGTGAGGGCGGGTCGAGCCGCACGCGCTCGCACTGGGCGCCGTCCGCGGCGAGCGCGCTCTCGCCGCGCACCTCGTGGCCGTCCGGGAAGCGCGCCACGAGCTCGACCAGCTCGACGGTGCTGGGGACGACCTGCCCGGCGACGGCGAGCACGCGGGCCGACGCCGAGACGGCCTCGTCGAAGCTTCCGAGGAGATCGGTCATGCCCGCCAGGAACAGGTTGCCGAAGCTATGGCCGGCGAGCTCGCCGGTCGTGAAGCGATGCTGGAAGAGCTGACCGACGAGCGACTCGTCTTCGGCGAGCGCCGCCAGGCAGCTGCGCAGGTCGCCGGGCGCGGGCATGTCGAAGTCGCGGCGCAGCCGTCCCGAGCTCCCGCCGTCGTCGGTGGTCGTCACGACGGCGGTGACGCTCGCCACTCGCTTGAGGCCGCGGAGGATGGTCGAAAGCCCTGTCCCTCCACCGAGGCACACGACCCGCACTCCGCGGCGCGGGCGGCGCACCAGCAGGGACTCGCCGGCGGGCGGCTCCGGGATCAGCGGCACCCTGTGAGGTTACCCCGTAGGGGGCGGAAGTGAGCGTCGGCGATGAGCCGTCAGAATTGTCCCGACGACCACCACGGCGACCAGGATCACGATGGCCACGGCCAGCGAATGCCCACCGGTCGCCCTCGACACGATGTCCGGCCTGCCGCGCCAGTCGGCGCCGAGGATGTCCTCGGCCGTGGACGGCGCGATGATGGGCCCGGCCGGCACGATGTGGCGGGCGACGATCTTCGTGCCGACCGAGCCCGGAACCTTGCAGAAGCGGGCGTCGACACGGACGAGCTGTCCCTCGCCGATGTACGGAAGGCCGTTGCGCTTCAGGCCGTCGATTCGTGTGTGCCCGTCCGGGAACGTCTGGGCCGCGCCGTTCAGGAGGTGGTGCAGGCGCACGGTGGTGTCGTTCACCGTCACGTTGAGCAATCCGAGCCCGAGGTGCGCAGGGCCCGTGATCCGGACGCGGCCGCCGAGCGTGCATCCGCGGGTCTCGTCGTGAGGCAACGTCGCGCCTGTGAGGAACCCGGTGCCGTCCGGGAGGTAGCCGAACGCGACGAGCGGCGTTCCGCGCACGAGGATCGCGACCGCCGGTGAGACACCCATGATCTGCCGGGCGCCCACCGCTGTCGGGTGCTCGTCAGCGCCCACGGTGTCGTTGCACCCGGGCTCGACGGCCCCGGTGATCGTCGCCCCCGGCTCGATGGTGCTCGTCTGCGCGGGGCTGCCGTAGTCGATGTATGCGCGGTCGTGCCAGACCACGATGAACGCGCATCCCGCGTGCGCGCTCGGCGCCGCGACGCCGACGCCGGCCAGCCCGGCAAGCACCGCAGCGACGATCGCGATCCGTCTCATGCCTCTTTGACGCCTATGAAAGAGCCGAAGTTCAGTCGGTGCGGTGGAGCGCCGCGTGGATCTCGCGCCCCACCTTGGCAGGCAGCCCCGGCACGGACTCGAGGTCGTCGCGGCTCGCGCTCACGAGCGCGTCGGCCGTCCCGAACCGCTCCATCAGGATCCGGCGGCGGGCCGGCCCCACCCCGGGCAGGCTGTCGAAGATCGAGTCGACCGCAGCCTTGCCGCGGCGGCTGCGATGGAATCCGAGGGCGAACCGGTGGGCCTCGTCGCGGGCCCGCTGGAGGAGCTGGAGGCCGGCGGAGCGGCGGTCGAGCACGATCGGCTCGGACCGGCCGGGCACGAAGACCTCCTCCTCGCGCTTGGCCAGCGAGATGACGGCCACCCGCGGGAGGTCGAACGCGGCCATCGCCTCCATCGCGGCGCCCAGCTGGCCCTTGCCGCCGTCGATCACGACCAGATTGGGGCAGGTGGCGAAGCTCTTGTCGTAGCGGTCGCCGTCCATGTCGGTCATCCGCGCGAACCGGCGGCTCACGGCCTCGGCGATCATCGCGAAGTCGTCGGGGCCCTGGGAGCGGATCCCGAACTTGCGGTAGTCGGACTTCTTCGCGACGGCGTCCTCGAACACGACCATCGATGCGACCGGATTCGTCTCGCCCAGGTTCGAGACGTCGAAGCACTCGATCCGCATCGGCAGCGACTCGAGGTTGAGCTGCTCGCGCAGCTCCTCCATCGCCTCGATCCGGCGGGCGCGCGTGCGCTCGCGCAGGATCGTGTCGTGCTCGAGCGCCAGGCGCGCGTTCCGGGCCGCCATGTCGGCCAGCCGCCGCTTCTCGCCGCGCTGCGCCGAGCGCACCTCGACGGCGGAGCCGCGCCGGTCGGACATGAAGAGCTCGAGCAGGTCTGCGTCCTCGAACCCGCGCGGGACGACGACCTGGCCGGGGATCGCGACCTGTCCGCCGTAGTACTCGAGGGCGAAGCCCCACAGCACGTCGGACTCGCTGCGGCCGGCGGCGTTCTCGAGGTAGAAGCCGTGCCGGTCCGAGAGTCGTCCGTCGCGGAGGTGGAAGAGCTGGACGTTGGCGGTGTCCTCGCCGCACGCCACCCCCAGGATGTCGGCCGAGCCCATGCTGCGGCGGTCGGCCACCTGGCGCTCGGACAGATGGCGGACGGCCATGAGCCGGTTTCGGTACCGGGCCGCGTCCTCGAACTCGTGCGCTGCCGAGGCGTCCTTCATCGCCTTCTCGAGCCGGCGTTCGAGAGGACGCACCCGACCCGACAGGAACTCGACCACCGAGTCGATGACGGCGCGGTACTCCTCGGCGGAGATGTAGCCCACGCACGGGGCCGCGCACCGGCCGATGTGGTAGTCGAGGCACGGCACCCCGGAGCGGCGGCCGGGCGTCGGGCCTTCGCACGGGCGGTACGGGAACACGCGGTTCAGGACGTCGAGCGTCTCGCGCACCTTCTTGGCGCTCGAGTAGGGGCCGAAGTACTGCACGGTCTTTCGGTGCCGCTCGCGCGTGAACATGACGCGCGGGTACTCGTCGGCGACGGTGACGGCGATGTACGGGTACGACTTGTCGTCGCGCAGCCGGATGTTGAACGTCGGCCGGTGCCGCTTGATCAGGTTCTGCTCGAGGAAGAGCGCCTCGGTCTCGGACTCGGCCGAGACGAACTCGATGGTGTCGATCCGCTCGACGAGCTCGGCGGTCTTGGCGGTGGCGTACGCCTCACGCCGGAAGTACGACCGCACGCGGGATCGAAGCGACTTCGCCTTGCCGACGTAGAGGACGTCGCCGGCATCGCTCCGGAAGAGGTACACGCCCGGGCTCTGGGGCAGCGCCGAGAGCTGCGCCTCGAGGCGCTCTGCGCGGTCGGAAGCGGGTTTGACGGCCATCTCACACCAAGAGTAGCCACCCGATCAATGGATCCAAAAATGCTAGTCTCGCATCCATCCCCGAACGAAGGAGAGGGCATGTCCGAGATCCAGAAGATGCTCGAGGCAAACGGCCAGTTCGCCGGCTCGTTCACCCAGGGCGACCTTCCCATGCCGCCCGCCCGCCACGTGGCGATCCTGACCTGCATGGACGCCCGCATCCACCCCGCCAAGGTGCTGGGGCTCGAGATCGGCGACGCGCACGTGATCAGGAACGCCGGCGGACGCGCGTCGGACGACGCGATCCGCTCGCTCATCATCTCGTCGCGCCTGCTCGCGACGACCGAGTTCGCGGTCATCCACCACACGGACTGCGGGATGCTGACGTTCACGAACGATCACCTGCACGCGAAGCTCCAGCAGGAGACGGGCGAGGACGCATCGGGCATCGACTTCCTGCCGTTCCCGGACCTCGAGCAGAGCGTGCGCGACGACGTCGACCGCATCCTTCAGACGCCGTTCATCGATCCCTCGATCCCGGTATCGGGCTACATCTACGACGTCCACACCGGCAAGGTCGAGCAGGTCGTCGCCCCTGTCACCGCGGGCGCGACCGCCTAGAACGGGTTGATCGCGTCGAGCACGGCGCCCGCCGCATCGCGGGCGCCGTGCACGACCGTCCTCGCCACGCGGATCGGGGCGCGCACGGCACGGCCGAGAGCGGACCGGTCGCGGAAGGCGTACGACGCGACGAGCAGGCCGGCTCCGGCCGCGCACAGGGCGAGGCCCAGCGGCGGGATCTCGGCGGTCGCGACGCCGGCTGTCAGGAGGCCCGCGCCGGCGGTCGAGATCCCGGCAGCGGTCATCCCGTAGCCGAGCGCCTGCATCGTCGAGAAGATGCGATCGTCGCGGCGCGTCGCACGGAGCGCGGCGAGGAAGCTTGCCCCGGCGTAGAACATGGTGCCGAGCAGCGTCAGGCGCGCGGCCCACAGCCCGAAGATGCCCATCGGCAGGCCGCCGTCGGCGATGCCCGCGACCGCCGATCCCGCGTCCCACGCGCTCCCCGCCGCCGAGGCGGCATCGCGCTCCCAGGCGCGCGGGAGAAAGGCGGACAGCGCCATCAGGCCCGCCCGGCCGAAGGTCTTGAGGCCCGCCGCGCCCTGGAAGGTCACCTCGCCGCCGGTCTCCTCGATGTGCCCGGCGACGTTCTGGGCGCCGGCCGCGACGTCCCCGATGAGCCGCGTCATCGAGCTCCCCCGCCGCCCGGATCCGGCGACGGCGGCAGCGGCGCGACGTGCATGCGTGATGCCGGGAGCGGTGTCGTGGGCTGGTCGCCGACGGGGAGAAGGCGGACCGTCCCGCCCGCACCCTCGAGGCCGGGCCCTGACCCTTGGCGAAGGACGGCCGCCGCCAGCGAGCCGTCGCCGAGCGCGTCGGCAAGCGCTGCCTGGAGGTCGCCCGGGTGACGGCGCTGGGCCGCCGCCAGCGCCGTGGCTGCGGAACCGGCATCGGCCACGACCCCGAGCTCGAGCTCCGCTGCGATGACGTGCGCCGGGACCTGATGGGTGCGCGCCGCACGCTCGACGGCCGGGTCGATCGGAGTCCCCGCCGGGGCGGCCCGGCGAGCCGCCCGAAGCCGTCCCAGCCTCCGGCGGCGAGCGGCTCGTAGCGAACGGCCGCGCCCGTGTGTGGAGCCGCCACGACCGTGCCGCCGCCGACGTACATGCCGACGTGGTGGGGCGCTCCGGAGGCGGCGCCGACGAACACCAGGTCGCCCGGCGCCAGCGCATCGGGCGTCTCCGGCGCGGCGAGGCGCCACAGGTCGGCCGCGGTCGGGCGGCCGGGGAGCACGAGGCCGGCTGCGGCGTACGCGTAGTCGATGAGCCCCGAGCAGTCGAACCCGCCCTCCGCACGGCTCTCGCCTCCCCAGACGTACGGCCATCCGATCTGCGCCTCCGCGGCCGCGACGGCCGCCAGCGGGCCGCGCGCGCCGTGCAGATCGACCGGGCGAAACGACTGCGCCGGGAGCTGCGCCGAATAGGCGATGCCCGCCCTCGCCCGCTCGAGGACGCGCCGATGCTGCGGCCCCGCCACCGGCAGGGTGCCGTCGACGTCGACGGCCGTCGTGACGTCGACCGCCGTCGGCCACAGCACCGGTGCGCTCGATGCGCAGACTGACGAGGCGAGCGCCGTTGTCCCGGGCGGCGGCATCGGCGGACGCGCGCACACGCGCAGGAGCAGTCGAGGGGTCGCTCGCGAGCGAGCGGGCAGCGGCCAGTGCGGCCATGTCGGCGGCGGTCTGGCCGCCCGCACCACCGGCGGCGATGCGGCCGAGGTACAGCAGCACCACGGCGCCCAGGAGCACCGCGGTCAGCCCTCCGATCGCCGCGATCGCGATCTGGCCGCGCTGGCTCACGGCGTGCGGGCGGTCGCAGTCACGTCGAGCGGGTGGCCGGCGAGCGTCACAGGCACGCTCACCCGCACGTCGTGGCCGCGGACGTCCACATCGGCGCCGCGCGTCACCGAGGCGGGAAGGGGCCGCCCCTCGGCCACCAGCACGGCCACCTGGTCGGCGATCCGCTCGGCGCGGGTGCGCGCCTGCCACACCTGGAAGAGGGGCACCGTCCCCACGGCCAGGAGCCCGGCCAGGCACGCCGCGAACACAAGCTCGATTGCCGCCTGCCCGCGGGCATTCACTGGCGCACCACGGGTGCCGACGACGAGATCTGCGGCGCGAAGCCGGGCACGATGCTGGGCACCCGGAGGGTGACGATCACGCGCCCATCGGACTGCGAAGCGGTCGCGCCGGGCCGCATTGCAGCTGGGAGTGCCGCCAGCGCCGCACCGGTCGCCGGCCGGCCGACCATCGCCGCCCGGGCGCCGGCCCGCGACGCCGACTCGGCAGCCGTCAGGGCCCAGCCGGCCAGCGCCGCCTGCCAGACGCACGCGAGGACGAGCACGAGCGCCGGCGCGAGGACGACGACCTCGATGCCGGCCTGCGCGCGCTCGCGATCGTCCGTCTCGTGACATGCGCCCACCGTAGGCCCGGCCCACGTCACGCCACTAGGCGCGAGCGGTTGCGGGAGCGTCACAAGTCGGCTGCTACGATCGGCGCAGGATGAGCGTCGACGACACGCCGCCCAACAACAGCGCGGGCGAGGACCGCCAGTTCGTGCACTTCTCGTTCTACGCGCTCGACCCGGCGTTCCGGCGACTGCCGGCGCTCGAGCAGGAGGCCGCGCGGGCCGAGCTCCAGGGCGTCGTCGAGGAGGCCGGCGAGCGCTTCCCGATCCGTGCGTACACGATGCACGGGATCCGCCCCGACGCCGACTTCATGCTGTGGAAGGTCTCGGAGCGGCTCGAGGACTTCCGCGAGATCGGCACGGCGATCATGTCGACGTCGCTGGGCGGCTACCTGCGCACGCCGTACGCGTACCTCTCGATGACGAAGCGGTCGCAGTACGTGAAGGGCGAGGGCCGCTCGATGCACAAGCGCGGCCAGGTCGTGTGGAACCCCGACTCGCGCTACCTGCTCATCTATCCGATGGTGAAGACCCGCGACTGGTACCAGCTCTCGAAGCCGGCCCGGCAGGGGATCATGAACGAGCACATCGCCACCGGCCACGGCTTCCCGACGGTGAAGATCAACACGACGTACTCGTTCGGGATCGACGACCAGGAGTTCGTCGTGGCGTTCGAGACCGACCACGTGGGCGACTTCCTCGACCTGATGATGGCGCTCCGCGAGACGGAGGCCAGCCGCTACACCGAGCGCGACACGCCGATCTTCACGTGCATCTCGTGCACGGTCGAGGAGGCGCTGCGGTCGCTCGGCGGCGCTACGATCGGCGCCATGGAGCCCGCATGACCAAGGCCGTCGTTCGCACCGATGGCGCACCGGCGCCCGTTTCCGGCGCGCCCTACTCGCAGGCCATCGTCGCCAACGGGCTCGTGTTCGTCTCGGGCCAGGTGCCGATCGATCCCGGCGACCGGGAAGCTCGTGGACGGCGGGATCGCCGAGCAGGCCAACCGCTGCTTCGACAACCTCGCGGCCATTCTGGCCGAGGCCGGGAGCGGGCTCGACAAGCTGGTGAAGACGACCGTCTTCCTGGACGACATCGGCGACTTCGCCGCGATGAACGCCGTCTACGCCGAGCGGGTGCCCGAGCCGTTCCCGGCCCGGTCGGCGATCGAGATCTCGCAGATCCCCCTCCCCGGGGCGCTCGTCGAGATCGAAGTCGTCGCGCTCGCCTAGCTTCGGGCCGGAGCCGCGGCCGTCACGCCGACGTGCACGCGCTCCGGTGACGATGCGTCCGGAAGCGCCGGCTCGGCATCGCGAAGGCACACGCCCGAGAGGAAGAGCGCGTCGTACTCGGAGGCGTCGAGACGAGCGGCTGCGGGGACCGACGACCGGGCCAGAGCAGCGCCGCGGCCCAGGAACCTGCGGCCGAACGCCGGGCCGCCGGGCGAGTGCATGTGCATGGTGTCGCCGGCCTCGACGGCCTGAGCGGCCGCGTCGGCGATGAGGGTCGTGGCGCAATCGTCCGGCCGGCTCTCGCGGAGCGCATGCAGCCGGCCCGCGGCGGGGGTCTCGCCAAAGCCGGCCGACCAGTCGGCGGCGCGGCGCCGGGACATCTCGGGATCGAGCTCGCACATCCGCCAGATGTACCCGGCGATCACGACCTCGCGGGCGGCGCGGAAGCGGTCGTCTCCGGACTCGGAGTGCGCGGTCAGCGCGGCGACCATCCCGATGGCGTGGGCGACCTCGAGCCGCATGGTGACGCCGGGGCCCAGCGCCGCGGCGAAGCGCTCAGCCGCCTCGTCGAACAGGCGGTCGTTGGTCTCGAGCGCGATCTCGCGTATCTCGGGATGGGCCACGAGCGCGGCCTGAACCCTGTCGGCTCTGGTGCGGTCGTGCCCGCCGTCTCCTGCCAATCTCTGGAAGACCATCTCCTCGACGGTACGCGGCGTCGGGGACGGAAGCAAGGTGCAGCGGCACGGAATTGCCACTTTCGGCACGGCGGTGCGACCGGTCCGCCTTCCGCGCCGGCCCTACAGGTAGTAGCGCTTCGACTCCTGCACGGCCCAGAACATCGCGAAGGCCCCTGCCAGACCGCCGATGACGAGCAGCGGGAAGAAGCTCCCGAGGTCGACGAGCCCGAAGGCGTCGATCGAGTAGCAGCCGAAGGCGACCGTGAGCGCGCCCATCCCCGCGTAGAGCACGTTCCGCTGGCGGTCGGGCATGAGCGAGATCGCCATCCGGTTCGAGCGGTACCAGTTGTACCCGAAGTACCACATGAGGACGATGAAGAGGAGGCTGAGCGCGCCGAGCACGATGCTCGCGATCCGCTGCGAGGCGTTGAAGAACACGGTGGCGACGATCGCCACGCCGATGATGATCAGAAAGCCGCGGATGCTGTCGCGTGTCATCAGGAAGGCCCCGTCATGAATGCCCGCACCCCGAGCGCCGCGACGAGCGCGGAGCCGACAGTGAAGAGGAGCAGGTTTCGTCGTCCATCGTCACCGCGCAAAGCATAGGGGTATGCCACGGCGAGCAGTGGGAGCAGACCGTAGATGAAGTGCAGACGGTCGCCCGGCTCGTCGCCCTGCGAGAGCAGGATCAGCCCGAGCGTGGCCTGTCCGATCACGAGCGTCTGCGCCGCCGCCAGGAGCTGGCGGTAGGCCTGTCCGGGCGCGCGGTCGCGCCGGTACGCCACGAAGCCCCAGAGCGCCGCCGCCGCGTTGGTCGCGATCAGGAGCGAGCCCACCACCGCGTGCACGAGCGGCATCGCGCGGCACGCTATCAGGCGGTCTCGGCGGCGCAGTCAGGCACGCGCCTGAGCGCCGTCGAAACGGCGAGAAGGAGCACCAGCCCGATCGCGACAATCGCCGCGAGCAGCACGAACCCGCCCTCCGGCGCTCGTGTGGTTGATCAGCGGGCCGATCGAGAGCGTCACGCCGACCTGAAGCACCATCGACACGAGCAGGAACGACGACGACGTGCGCCCCATCATCTCGTTGGGCACGACCTTGAAGAGGTACGCCGTCGTCACGACCCGGAACGCCGACGCGCAGAAGCCGGCGACGAAGAGGACGCCGTAGAACACGGGAACCGCCGCCGGGACGCCCGCGAGGGCGGCGTAGCAGGCGATCAGCGCCACCATGACGCCCGTCATCGCCCGCCACTCCCCCACGCGCAGCACGAGCAGTGCGGCGAAGATCCCCGACGTCATGGCGCCGACGCCGTAGGTCATGTCCGCGAGGCCGTATGCCGTCGCCCCGAGGTGGAGCACGTCGAGGACGTACGAGACGAGGACGACGTTCAGGCTGATCGTGGCCACCCACGGGATGACGCTCGCGATGCCGAAGCCGGCGATGGCCGGGTGGCGCCGCAGATACGCGACCCCTTCGCGCGCCATTGCGAGGCCGGACTCGTGCCGGCCCTCGGCCGGCGCCGGACGATGGTGCAGCGCGAGCAGCGCGGCGGCCGAGACGAGGTAGGTCGCGGCGTCGATCGCGAACGCCGCTCCCAGCCCGAACCGAACGAGGATCGGACCGCCGAGCGCCGCGCCGGTCAGGTTCCCGACCTGCCACGTGATCTCGGCGAGCCCGCTCGCGGCGGTCAGCTGCTCGGGGCGGATCACCTCCTGGAGCAGCGCGGTGATCGACGGCCAGAAGACGCTGTGGCCGAGGCCGACCACGAACGTCAGCACATAGAGGGCGAGGAGCGAAGGCGAGCCTGCGAACGCGAGGGCCGCCATCGTCGCCACCAGGCACGAAGCGCACGAGGTCGGCTCCGATCGCCAGCGTGCGCCGCGGGTAGCGGTCGGCGAGCGGCCCGGCGAACGGCAGCATGACGATCCCCGACCCCAGCCCGAGCGCCCAGATCAGGGCGACCGACGTCGCCGATCCCGTCCGGTCGAGCAGATACCAGCCGAGGGCGACGATGTGGAGCCCCGAGCCTGCCATCGAGAACACCTGCCCGACGAAGTAGAGCCGGAAATCCCTGTCACCCAGCGGGGCAAACGGGTTCACGTCGCTACACTAGCTGCGCCATGATCGAGCCCGGACAGCCCGCACCGGACTTCGCTCTCGAGTCCGATACCGGCGAGACGATCCGCCTGAGCGACCTCCGCGGAGGCCCGGTCGTCGTCTACTTCTATCCCAAGGACGAGACCTCGGGCTGTACGACGCAGGCGTGCGACATCCGCGACAACTGGGGCGAGTTCGAGCAGGCCGGAGCGACGGTTCTGGGCATCAGCCCCGACTCGGCCGAATCCCACGCCGGGTTCCGGGCGAACCACAAGCTGCCGTTCCCGCTCCTCGTCGACTCCGACCACGCGGTCGCCGAGGCCTACGGCGCCTGGGGTGAGAAGAAGAACTACGGCAAGACGTACGTGGGCATCATCCGGTCGGGGTTCGTGATCGACGCGGACGGCAACCTGGCGGCGGTGAAGCACAACGTGAAGGCCGACCGCCACTGCGAGTGGGCGCTCGCCGAGCTCGCCAAGCTGGCCGACCGCACGCCTGCCGGCTAGCGCCGCAGCCCCTATCATCGGCCGCGTGCCGCAGCCCGACCTGCCCCTCGCCGGCATCCGCGTGCTCGACCTGACCCAGATCCTGGCGGGGCCGTACTGCACCATGATGCTCGGCGACCTGGGCGCGGATGTCGTCAAGGTCGAGCGGCCCGACGGCGACGGCACACGCCGGTGGGGGCCGCCGTTCGCCGGCGAGGAGTCGGCGTACTTCCTCCAGGTGAACCGCAACAAGCGGTCGATCGCGATCGACCTGAAGGATCCCGACGGCGCCGCGGTCGCCCAGCGGCTGGCGGCCCGGGCCGACGTCGTCATCGAGAACTTCCTGCCGGGCGCCGTCGAGCGGTTCGGGCTCGACCACGAGACGGTGAAGGCGACCAACCCGGGCGTCGTCCACTGTGCGATCCGCGGCTTCCCGACCGGGCACCCCGATGCCGCCCGGCCGGGCTACGACTTCGTCATGCAGGGCATCGGCGGGATCATGTCGATGCAGGGCGAGCCGGACGGGGAGCCGATGAAGGTCGCCGTCGCGATCTCGGACATCGTCGCCGGCCAGTTCGCGGCAGCCGGGATCATGGGGGCCCTCGTGCGGCGCGGGCGAACGGGCGAGGGCGGCACGGTGGAGGTCTCGCTGCTCGACGCGCAGGTCGCCTGGCTCGCCAACCGCGCCGGCGACTGGCTGATCGGCGGCGTCGAGCCGGCGCGGCTCGGGAACGCCCACCCCTCGATCGTCCCGTACGAGACGTTCCATGCCTCCGACGGCCACATCAACCTGGCGGTCGGGAACGACGCGCAGTTCGCCCGTTTCTGCCGCGAGGCGGGCCGCGACGATCTGGCCGACGACGCCGACTTCGCCACGAACCCGCTCCGTGTGCTGAACCGCGAGCGGCTCGTGGCGGCGCTCGGCGAGACGATCGCGACGCAGCCCGTCGCGTATTGGGTCGACGTGCTCGAGCGCGCCTCGGTGCCCGGCGGGCCGGTGCTCGCGCTGCCCGAGGTCTTCTCCGGGCCGGCCGCGCACGCCGTTGAGGAGATCGACCACCCCACGGCCGGGCGGCTCCGCCTGGTGGCGACACCCGTGCGGATCGACGGCGAGCGGCCCGACGCGCGCATGCCTCCGCCGCGCCTCGGAGAGCACGGAGCCGAGATCCTCGCCGAGGCCGGCTACACGCCGGACGAGGCCTCGGCGCTGCTCGCCGGGCCCTGCGCCCCCGAGTAAACTGCTCGTCCGCGCGGATGTGGCGGAATTGGTAGACGCGCACGGTTCAGGTCCGTGTGACCGCAAGGTCGTGGAGGTTCAAGTCCTCTCATCCGCATAGCTCGGGGCTTGGGCCTGTCGTGCGCGTGCAGGCCGGGTGAAACATTGGCGTCAGGCGCCGCTGTTTCAGCCGGTTGGAGCGGCCAGACTCGGCAGCGAACTGACTGAAACATTGGTACCGGGTACAGGTGTTTCACCGACCCGCGCTAGCTGGAGCCGCGGGTCGAGCTACCGGCGAAGATCAGGATGAGGAAGATGAGCAGCGCCGCGCCGACCGCGACCGGCACAAGCACGTCGAAGGCGATCAGCGCCCTCCAGCCGACCGTCTGGATGCGATCGCGGCTCATGTGGTCAGTGTACGCGGCTACGCTCGCGCTGTGACTGACGTGACGAGCGACTCCGAGCCGCGCCGCGGCTCGCGCATGGCCACGGTCAAGCGCGAGGACGAGCGCGTGACGGCGCTCGAGCTCTTCTTCGACCTCGTCTTCGTGCTCGCGCTCACGCAGTGCACGACCCTGATGTCCCACGAGCCGACGTGGGCGGGACTGGCCAAGGGACTGGCCGTGCTGGGCGTCCTGTGGTGGTCGTGGGGCGGCTACGCCTGGTTGACGAGCGTCGTCGACCCCGAGGAGGGGGCGGTGCGCCTGGTGATGTTCGGCGCGATGGCCGCGATGCTCGTGGCCGCGCTGGGCGTGCCGGGCGCGTTCGGCAGCACCGCCCTGCTCTTCGCCTGCGCCTACGGGGTGGTGCGCGCCGCCCACATCATGCTGTTCCTGCTCGCCAGCCGGGACGACCCCGACCTGCGCAAGTCCGTCGCCGGCCTCGCCGTCAGCACCGCCGTCGGAGTGGGGCTGCTCCTCGCCGCCGCGTTCGCCGGCGAGCCGCTCCGAGGGGTGCTCTGGGGCGTCGCGCTGCTCCTCGACGTGGGCGGTCCCTTCCTGTTCGGCGCCGAGGGGTGGAAGCTCGTGCCCGGGCACTTCGCCGAGCGGCACGGCGCGATCATCATCATCGCCCTGGGCGAGTCCATCGTCGCCATCGGCGTCGGCGCGAGCCCGGATGTCGACGCGGGCGTGGTCGTGGCGGCGGTGCTCGGGACCGTCGTCGCCGCGGCGCTCTGGTGGACGTACTTCGATGTCGTCGCGCTCGTCGCCGCGCGCCGGCTCGGGCAGGCAGCCGAGGGCCGCGAGCGCAACGAGATGGCGCGCGACTCGTACTCCTACATCCACTACCTGATGGTGGCCGGCATCGTGCTGATCGCGCTCGGGCTCAAGAAGACGCTGGCGCACGTCGGCGATCCTCTGACCACCGAGACCGCGGTGGCGATGCTCGGCGGCACGGCGCTCTACCTCCTGGCCCACATCGCCTTCCGCCTGCGGAACGTCCGCACCCTCAACAG
Source organism: uncultured Actinomycetes bacterium (assembly GCA_963706075.1). Taxonomy (GTDB): domain Bacteria; phylum Actinomycetota; class Thermoleophilia; order Gaiellales; family JAICJC01; genus JAICJC01. The sequence continues at coordinate 404,986 of CAVPLP010000003.1, read as the reverse complement.
GCAGCGCCTGGTCTGCGCCGTCGTCCTCATCGCCCTCGTGCCGCTCGCCGTCCACCTTGCGTCGCTCGCCACGCTCGCGATCCTCGCGGCCGTGCTCGCGACGCTCATCATCTACGAGGCCGTTCGCTTCGCAGACTCCCGCGAGCGGGTCCGCCGTGAGCTGGCCGGCGGAACGCGGCCGGCGTAGAGGCGGCTCCGGCAGTCAGATCCCGGCCGCGGCTGAGATCAGCGCCGCGATCAGCGGGTGCAGCCGACCTGAGCTCGAGCTTCCCACCTGGGGCTGGAAGAGCGTCGCGAGGTAGAAGGGATGGCCGGGCAGCTCGACGGCCTCGACACCCGCGTCCGGCGCCCGCGCCGAGACGACCAGACCGGCGTCGACGAGCGCCGCCTCGCGCTCCGGGGCGAGCCCGTAGTTGCACCAGTGAAAGCCGGTGAACGGCGCGGTGCCGCACAGCTCGGCGACCCGGGTTCCGGCGACCGCCGTCACCTCACGCTCCTCGCCGACGAGGCTGCAGGAGAGCCGCGCCACCACCGGATCGGCGGCCTCCGGCTCGGTCTCGGCGTGTGCGGCGCCACCGATCCCGGCGGCGTTCCGCGCGAACTCGACGACCATGTACTGGAACCCGCCGCACGTCCCGAGGATCGGCATGCCGGCGGTCCGTGCCCGGTGGATCGCCCCGAGCACGGCGCCGTCGTCGCGATACGGCGTGCCCGGCACGACCCAGAGGCCGTCGGCCTCGGCGGCCGACTCCGCCTCGGGGCTCGGCAGCCAGCGGGCGTCGACGTCTGCGGGCATGAGCGCAAGCGTGGCGTCGATCTCACGGTGGGTCAGAAAGTCGACGTTGCGGTCACCGAGGACGGCGATCGTGACCGGCATTGCCCCACGATAGCGCCGCTCAGCGGTGCATTCGGTTCCAGTACGTCCCGCGCCCCCAGCGGCGGAACGCATGGAGCGCCGACCCCGACGTCTGGACCCGGAAGTCGTAGCCCTTCGGCGAGATCGAGTCGAAGTAGACGAGCGCCTTCAGCTTGTGGTGGGCGTGCACCCACTTGCGCGCCCGGGTCATCCACTGGGCCTTGCGGCCGCGCGTTGTGCGGATCCTCCATGCTGCCCGTCTCGGCGATCATCAGCGGCTTTCCGTGGTGGCCCGCCCACCGGTAGAAGGAGCTGAAGATCGAGCGGTAGCCGGCCCACTTGCGCTTCGACGGATACCAGTTGTATCCGTCGGCCGCGATCCAGTTCACATACCGGTCGCCCGGGTAGTACGCCTGCGCGTGGCCGGTCTTGAAGTTGGCGGCGATCCCGCACCACACGAACCGGGCGTTCAGGGCGCCGACGTTGCGGAAGATCCGGACGACACGCCGCCACGCCGGCACGAACTCGCGCGGCGTGCCGATGTACCGCGGGCTGCCGTGCGGCTGGTCCATCTCGTAGGCCAACCGGAGAAAGATCTTCTTGTGGAGGCCCTTGATGGCGCGCGCCGTGCGCTTGATGAGGGCGTCCTGGCTCCCGCTGGCGATCGCCGCCGCCGTCGTCGTGCCGCCCGGCGACCACGAGATCATCGGGATCTGCCGGTGGCTGAGCGCGGCCTTGTCGATCTTGAACGACGAGATCGACCACGGCCGGTAGTGGTGCACGATCGTGAGCTTGAACCCGAGCGTTCGCTCGAACCCGACCACGTTCGCCCACGGATCGCCGCTGCGATTCACGAACGCCCCGAAGAGGGCGCCGTGGCGCGGAACCAGGTTGCGATTCGTGTGGACGTGCGCCGACGCCGTCCCCGCCGTGAGAAAGAGGACGGCCGCGGCCGCAGGAAGGATGCGCCAGTTTCGGGCGTGTCGCATGCTGGGATATGTCGCCAATTCTTGTAAGGGGGTGCCCGGCCGAACGGTGAAGGTTCGGTAAGCCTTCACACGGGGCCGACGTCCTCGAACCGCCGATATCCTGCTCCCCGAGCGCCATGGGAACCATTTCCGCCTGGGTACGCCGGGCGTCCGCTACGACGCTGACTGCCGTGGGGCTCACGGCCGCGGCTGCATTCGTGGCCGCGAACTGGCTCTGGAGCGTCGACAGCTCGCCGCCGAAGCCGCCCCCGGCGACGACGCTCCAGGAGCTGACCCTGCGCGAGCTGGCCGGAGAGGGCCCCGCCGGCGTGACGGCGCACTTCCGGTACGTCAACTCGCTCGTGCCCACCACGAACCTCGTCCCCGACGCCACGGCGGGTGGCAGCCCGCTGCCGCTCGTGAGCGGCGCCGACGGCCGGCTCTGGTACGCCGACGGCCGGCTGCGGATGGAGTTCCAGACCGACCAGGGAGACACCCAGCTCCTCCTCACCGGCAACCACGCGCTCGTCTACGACGCGGCCGACGGCACCGCCTACAGCGCGATCCTGCCGGCCGTCAGCGTGCCCGCAGATCGCCCGGTCGGGCCTCGAGGGTGCCGGGTCACTGCTCGACTCATACGCGGGGGATGTGCAGCTCTCGCAGCCGGTACCCGGGGTGACGGGCGGCCGCCCCGCCTACACCGTCCGGATCGCGCCGACCCACGACGGCGGCCTCCTGCGGTCTGCGAGCGTGTCGGTCGACGCCGAGACCGGGACGCCGCTCCACCTCGACCTCTACGGCGTCGGCCAGACGGCGCCGCTGCTCGAGTTCGCCCTGAGCGACGTCTCGTACGGCGAGATCGATCCATCGGTCTTCCGGCTCCGCCTGCCGTACGGCATGGCGCCGCTCGCGATCCGCTTCGGCGCCCCGCCCTCGGTCGGCGGCACGGTCGCGTGCAGCGCCCCGCCGACCCTCGCCGGGCTGGAGCTCCGCACCTGCCGCGAGGCGTCGCGCTCGACCGACGTCACGGGCCGCGTGCTCGTCTACGGGACGAGCCTCAGCTCGGTGGTCGTGCTCGAGCAGCCCGGCGGCGGCGACCCGGGCGGCGGCCTTTGGAGCCTCCTGCCCTCGGTCTCGGTGTCGGGCGCGGCCGGGCGGGAGCTGGTCACCGCCCTCGGGACCGTGATCCGGTTCGACCGCGGCGGCGTCACGTACACCGTGCTCGGAAGCATGCCCAAACCGGTCGTCGAAGCTGTGGCGCGGGGCCTGTGACCGCAGCCCCGCTCGATGTGCGCGCCCTGCGCAAGACCTACGGCGAGCTCGTGGCCGTCGACGACGTCACGCTCTCGGTCGCGGCCGGTGACGTCTACGGCTACCTCGGGCCGAACGGCGCCGGCAAGACGACGTCGCTTCGCATGATGCTCGGGCTCATCCGGCCCACCGGGGGCGAGGTGCGGCTCTTCGGCCAGGACCCGAACGCCGACCCCGTTGCCGCGCTGGCCGGCGTCGCCGGCTTCGTCGAGGAGCCGGCGTTCTACCCGTACCTGTCGGGGCGGCGAAACCTCGAGATGATGGCGACGCTCGACGGCGGCGACGGCGGCCGGATCGACGAGCTCCTCCACGTGGTCGACCTGGCCCACCGCGCCGGCGATCGCGTGCGCGGCTACTCCCACGGGATGCGCCAGCGGCTCGGGATCGCCGCGGCGCTCCTGCGGTCGCCGCGCCTCCTGCTGCTCGACGAGCCCACGACGGGGCTCGACCCCGCCGGCATGCGCGACATGCGCGAGATGGTCAAGCGCCTGGCGGGAGAGGGGATCACCATCCTGCTCTCGACCCACCTCATGAGCGAGGTCGAGCAGCTGTGCAACCGTCTCGCGATCATCCAGCTCGGGCGGATCCGGTATGAGGGGACGCTTGCCGAGCTCCTGGCGCGTAGCGACGGGCGCTACCGGCTCGAGGCCACCGATCCCGGGCGCGCCGCGGACGTCTGCCGGGCCATCGCGGGCATCAACGACGTCACCTCGCAGGACGGGTCGGTGTGGTTCGCGGCCGACGCCGACGCGGCAGCCTCCGTGTCGGTTCACCTCGCGGAGGCGGGGATCGGCGTCCGCGCGCTCGTGCCCGGCGGACGCGGCCTCGAGGAGCTCTTCTTCGAGATCACCGAGGGCGGCGAAGAATGACGGGGAGGGCCTACGGATGGGAGCTGCGCAAGCTCGCGGCGCAGAAGCGGACGTATCTCGGCCTCGGCGCCGCCGCCCTCGCGCCGATCGTCCTCGTCGTCGCGATCAAGGTCAGGCCGCCCCAGGCCACCGACCCGGGATCGCCGTTCTTCCTGCGCTTCGCCGTCGAGTCGGGGCTGGCCGTGCCGCTTCTGATGCTGCTCTTCGCATCGGTCTGGCTCTTCCCGCTGGTCGCGGCGCTCGTCGCGGGTGACATCGTCGCCGCCGAGGACGGCAACCGCACCCTGAAGACGATCCTGACCCGGTCGGCCGGCCGGAGTGCGATCTTCGCGGCCAAGGTCGGAGCGGCGTTCACGTACGTCCTCGCCGCCCTCCTCCTCATGGTCATCGCCAGCATCGTCGCCGGGGGCGTCGCGAGCGGCTTCGACCCGCTGCCGACGTTCTCGACCGTGGTCTCGCCGTCGCGCGCCCTGCTCCTCATCGCGGGCAGCTTCGCCGTCTACTCGCTGCCGGCGCTGGGGATCGCCGCCATCGCCGTGCTGCTGTCGACGGTGAGCCGGAACAGCGCGGGCGCCGTCGTCGGCACGCTGCTCGCCGCCCTCCTGATGCAGCTCACGCAGATCATCCCTGTCCTCGATTCGGACGCCGCCCAGCGGTGGATGCTGACGGCCCAGCTCCAGGCGTGGCAGGCGCTCTTCCGCACGCCGCTCGACTGGGGGCCTGTTGTCCACGCGGCCTACATCTCGCTGGTGTACGCCGTGCCGGCGCTGGTCGTCGCGTGGGCGCACTTCCTGCGTCGCGACGTGGCCGGATGACCGGCCGGTGAGGTGGTAATCAGGATTACCAGGGCCGGTGAAACGTTGGATCCAAGCGAATACCGCATTACGGGGAGGGCATACTGCGACAGGATCGTCACAATCCCACATGGTGGCAACGCAGCATCCTGACCTCCGTGGCTCCGATCGGTTCACCGTTGTGAACGGAAGATCCCCCTCCCTCTCCTCACATGACGTGCCGGCGGGGCTGCGGATGGTCAGGGCGCTTGACAGGGCGGTGCTCGAGGTCGCCCGCGGCCTCGACCTCCGCCCGATGGAGCTCTACGCGCTGCTGCTCCTGCACGGTGCCGAGCCCATCGAGACGACGCGCCTGGCAGACCAGCTGTCTGCCAGTCCGAGCCAGGCCAAGCAGCTCGCGCTCCGGCTCTGCGCGCGCGGCATCGCTGTCCGCCGCGGCGCGTTCGGCCGCACGGAGCTGACGGACGCCGGCAGGGAGCTCGCGCTCGAGGCCGAGGCCCGGCTCGAGGATGTCGTGGCAGGGCGGATGGCCGGGATGGACCCGACCCTCCGGGTGCTCGGCGGCGCGACGCTCGCCGACATGACGCTGCCCTCGCTCGCCTAGCCGCCGCTCGGTAGGCTGCCGCGGATGCCACGGCTGGCCGGCAAGGCGGCACTCGTCACGGGCGGAACGTCAGGGCTCGGAGCCGAGATGGTGCGCCGCTTCACCGCGGAGGGTGCCGCGGTGGCGTTCACCGGCCGCGACGCAGGGCGCGGTGCGGAGGTCGCCCGCGAGGCCGGCGCGACGTTCATCGAGGCCGACGTGCGGTCCGACGGCGACACAGCCCGCGCGGTGGCCGCGGCGGTCGAGGAGCTCGGCGGCCTGGACGTGCTCGTCTGCAACGCCGGGACGGGGCTCGTCAGCCCGCTCGCCGAGACCTCGCCCGACGACCTGAACCTGATCCTCGACGTGAACGTCACCGGCTGCCTGCGGTACGCACGCGCCTGCCTCCCCCACCTCGAGCAGCGGCGCGGCGCGATGATCCACATCGCCTCGGACGCCGGGGTGATCGGAGAGGATCCGATCGGCGCCTACTCGGTGTCGAAGGCGGCGGTCATCATGCTCGGCAAGATGCTCGCCGTCGACTGCGGCCGGCGCGGCGTGCGCTCGAACGTGGTGTGCCCCGGCGACATCGCGCCCGGGATGCGCGAGATGCTCGCGCCGGGCGAGGACGAGCGCGGCGACGATCCGTCGTCCTGGCCCATGCCGCCGATCGGCCGGATCGGAGAGGCGGCGGACGTCGCGGCCGCCGCAGTCTTCCTCGCGTCGGACGATTCGGCCTTTGTGAACGGCGCCGTGCTGCTCGTCGACGGCGGGATGCGGGCGGCCATGCGGGCGGGGTCGGGGCCGCCCTAGCTTTTCTGGGTGTTTTGCGCCAAACTCCAGGTGTCATACAGCGCCCTGGCGGTCCGGCCGGGGTGGGCATTCTCATTGGGAGGAACGGATGTCTTCATCGCAACCCGTGGTCGAGCACACCACGGCCATGGCCCTGGAGGAGAAGGGCCATCTCCAGAAGTCGCTTCGCAGGTTCGACATGCTCTTCTTCACGATCTGCGCGCTGGTCGGTCTCGACACGCTGGGCCAGGTGTCCGGGTTCGGTGCCCAGACGTTCGCCTGGGTCGTCATCCTCGCGGTGGCGTTCGTGCTGCCGTACGCGCTCCTCATGGCCGAGCTCGGCACGACGTTCACGCAGGAGGGCGGCCCGTACGAGTGGATGAAGATGTGCTGGGGCCGCTTCGCGGCCGGCGTCGGCTCGGTGCTGTACTGGGTCACGAACCCGCTCTGGGTCGGCGGCTCGCTGGCGTTCATCGCGACCGACGCGTGGAGCGCGAACATCCACACGATCGGATCGGGATGGACGATCGGCAACATCACGTTCAAGATGGTCTTCATCTGGATCTCGATCGGCGTTGCGATCGCGTCGCTTCGCCGCGGTAAGTGGATCCCCAACGTCGGCGCCATCGTCCGCGTCGGCGTGCTCGGGTTCTTCTCGATCACGGTCGCTGATCTATGCGATCGAGCACGGCGTCCACGGTTTCGGCGCCGGCGACTTCGTCCCGAACGACATGCTGATCTTCCTCGGCCTCGTGCCGCTTCTCCTCTTCAACTACGTCGGCTTCGAGCTGCAGAACGGAGCCGCCGAGGAGATGCAGGACCCGCAGCGCGACGTCCCGGTGACGGTGATCCAGAGCGGCATCGTCACGGTGCTCGCCTACTCGATCCCGATCTTCGGCATCCTGGCCGTGCTCCCGACGAGCCAGATCACCGGCATCGGCGGCTTCCTCGACGCCGTCCACACGACGTTCGGCGTCTACGGCGGCGCCCAGAACTTCATGACCGACCTGATGGCGCTCGGCTTCATCTTCGCGCTCGTCACGTCGGGCAGCGTGTGGATGATGGGCTCCGACCGGATCCTGGCCGTCGCGGCGTATGACGGCGCGTTCCCGGGCTACTTCGGGCGCTTCCATCCCCGTCTGGGGACGCCGGTGCGCGTGAACGTGATGTCGGGCGTCGTCTCGACGATCTTCATGCTCGCTGCGGTGTATCTGCTCTCGGGCAGCGCCAGCGCGGCGAGCACGTTCACGGTGGTGCTGTACCTGGCCACGTCGACGACGCTGCTCTCCTACCTGCTGATCTTCCCGGCGGGCATCAAGCTCCGGCTGAGCCACGGGCACATGCATCGGCCCTACCGGCTGGGCGCCAGCGGCAACGGCCTCATGTGGCTGTGCGGCGGTGTCACCACGGCATGGATGGTGCTGGGCTCATGGGTGGCGATCTTCCCCGGCACGCTCGAGGAGCTCACCGGCCACAGCTACAGCATGATGGACAGCTACGGCGTGTCCCGGCTGCGGTTCGAGGTGTTCACGCTCGGCACGCTGGCGATCGTCCTCGTGTTCGGGGTGATCGGCTACATCCTGGCGGCCCCCGTGCGTGCGCAGACCGTCGACATCCCGCTCGAGAGCGGGCTGGAGCCGGCGGCAGGCGACTAGGGAACCCGGCCTACGGGGCGGCCGCGTGGCGCTCGAAGCATCGCTTCAGCTCCGCGGCCGCCCCGGCGGCCTCTGACGGGCGCAGCACCGGCACGTCGTAGCCGAGCACGCGCCTGAGCGTCTCGGCCGTCTCGCGCGGTGAGCGTGACGGTGCCGTCGGCGTCGATCCGCTCGACGCCGTCGAAGCGGCCGCCGGCCTCGTTGACGGCGATCGCCTCCTCGACCGGCCACCGCAGGTCGAGCTCGACCCGCATGCCGCCCGCAAGGACGGGATAGCCGCCCGGGAGGCCGGCCGGCGCCGGCACGTGGTCGGGCGCCATCTCGTCGCCGAGAAGCGCGGTGAAGAGCCGCGCGGCGGCAGCGGCGGTCACGCGGTTCATGTCGCGATCGGTGTGAAGCGGCCACGGGGCGCGGATCACCGCGTCGGCCTCGTCCTTTGGCATGTCGACAAGGTACGGCGGCAGCTCGCCGCCGAACGAGCCGTAGCTCCCGAAGGCGTGCGGGCCGAGCGAGTGGTGGGCGACGAGACGCACGGGCCGCGGGAACTTCGCCGCCACCTCGGAGACGTTCCCCAGGCCGCACCCGATGTCGTGCCCCATCCCGCGCAGCACCGGCCCCGTGAGGTCGGGAAACGACACGATGACTGAGAACGGATCGCGGCCGAGCTGCTCCATCACGTCGATCAGCGGGGCGAGCGGGAACGGCAGCCATGCGGCCAGGCCGAGCTCGCGCAGGGGCGCCCGGGCGGCCTCCGGCAGCTCGTTCAGCACCCACCAGGACTGGAGCGTCGGCGCGAGCACCGCGAGGTCGACGCCGTCGCCGGTCCAGTCCGGGGCCGACGCGACGACCTCCGGCCGGCGGCCGTGGATCGATGCGATGAGGCGCGCCTGGCCGGCGACGGCCTCGCACCGCTCGCGGCGCCTCCCCGCCACCACCAGCCGTCCGACGGCAGGCTCGAGCGCCAGCGCCTCCGCCAGCATCGCGCCCAGGTTGCCCGGGCCGACAACCATCGCCGTCACGCCGTCCATCCCGCTACTGTAATCAGTCGTGGCATTCACGCTCGACCGCTCCCGCGCCCTCTACGATCGCGCGCGGGAGACGCTCGTCGAAGGGGTGTCGTCGCCGTCCCGCGGGGCCGTCAACTACGACGTCCCGATCTTCATGGCCTCCGGCGCGGGCGGCCGGATCACGGATGCCGACGGCAACGAGTACGTCGACCTGATGATGGCCTACGGCGCGCTCCTTCACGGGCACGCGCATCCGCGCCTCGTCGCCGCCGGCGAGCGGGCGCTGCGGCAGGGCACGCTCTTCGCGACGGCATCCGAGATCGAGGCCCAGGTCGCCGAGCGGATCTCAGCCCTCGTCCCGGGCGCAGAGCGGGTGCGGTTCGCCAACACCGGGACCGAGGCCACGATGGCGGCGATCAGGATCGCCCGGGCGCTGACCGGCCGTCCGCTGGTCGTCAAGTTCGAGGGCCACTACCACGGCTGGTACGACGCGTTCCTCGTGAGCTCCCATCCGCGCGATCCAGGCACGCTCGGCGATCCGGCCGACCCTCCACGGGTGCTCGACTCCGAGGGCCTGACCGATGGATCCGTGGCCGACACGGTCGTCTGCGCGTGGAACGACGCCGCGCTCCTGGCCGACTGCCTCGCCCGGCACGAGGGACGGGTGGCGGCGGTGATCACAGAGCCGGTCATGGCCAACATGGGCGTCATCCCGCCGCGGCCCGGCTATCTGGATGAGATGCGCCGCCTGTGCGACGAGCACGGCGCGATGCTGATCGTCGACGAGACGGTGACCGGCTTTCGCCTCCACCCGGGCGGCTGTCAGGCGCTCTACGGCGTCACGGGCGACCTCGCCACGTTCGGGAAGGCGCTGGGCGCCGGGCTCCCGCTCGCCGCAGTCACCGGACCGGCCGGCGTCATGGACGTCCTCGCCGGCGGCCGCGTGCTGCACTACGGGACCCAGAACGCACCCAACCTCGCCCTCTCGGTGACCGCCGAGAGCCTCGACATGCTGACCGAGGACGACGGCGCGGCCTGGAACGCGATGACGCGCCGTGGAGAGCGGCTGGCACAGGGCCTCGCCGACGCGTTCGCCGCCGCTTCCATCGCGGCCGTCGTGCAGGGCGTCGGGCCGATGCTGCAGGTGCTGCCGCTCCGCGCCGGCCACGAGGAGACCGAGGCGATCCACGACATGCGCGACTTCTGCACCCACGCCGACCCGGTCATCTACCGGCGCTTCGTCCACGAGCTCTTCGGCCTCGGCGTCTACGCCAGCCCGGCCCTCCTCCTGCACATGATCGTCTCGACGGCGCACACCGACGCCGACATCGACGCGGCCGTCGAGGCGGTCCACACCGCGGCGGCCCGCCTGTGAGCCGGCCGACGATCGGCATCACGAGCTACTGGACCGAGGCGGCGATGTCGCACTGGTCGTGCGACGCCGTGCTCGTCTCGCAGGGCTACGTGGAGGGCGTCCGGGTGGCGGGCGGCCGCCCGGTCGTGCTCCCTGCGGACACGACCTGGATCGACGAGCCCGACGACGTGCTCGACATCGTCGACGCCCTCCTCGTCGTGGGCGGGAACGACATCGACCCGACGCACTACGGCCAGGAGCCGCACGCGGCGATCGGCGCGCTCAGCCCGCGCCGCGACGCGGTCGAGCTCGCGCTCGTCCGCCGGGCCGTGGAGCGCGACGTCCCGCTGCTCGGCATCTGCCGCGGCGTCCAGGTGCTGAACGTCGCGCTGGGCGGCACGCTCGACCAGCACCTGGCCGACTCGATCGACGTCAGCCCGCACCGCCTCTCGGACGCCGAGTTCGGGATCCACGAGGTGACGACCGTCCCCGGATCGCTCGCGGCGCGGCTCATCGGGGAGCGGCTCACCGTGCACTCGCACCACCACCAGGGGATCGACGGAGTCGGTTCCGGCCTCGTCGTCTCGGCCCGGGCCGAGGACGGCGTGATCGAGGCGATCGAGCACCCCGACCGGAAGTTCTGCATCGGCGTTCTCTGGCATCCCGACGCCGAGCACGACGGGCATGGTGCGCCGGTCTTCGAAGGGCTGGTATCGTCGGCCCGGTGAGCACGCACCTGTGGCACCCGTTCGCCGACATGGCCGCCGTGAAGGACGACGAGGTCGTGATCGTCCGCGGGCGCGGAGCACGCGTGTGGGATGCCGACGGCCGCGAGTACGTCGACGCCCGCGCCGGCCTCTGGTACGCGGCCGTCGGACACGGGCGCACCGAGATCGCCGACGCTGTCGCCGCGCAGATGCGCGAGCTGGCGGCGTTCGACACGTTCGACCGGCTCGCCAACCGGCCGGCGCTCGAGCTGGCCGACCGCGTCTCGGCGCTCGCGCCGTTCCCTGACGCGGCGGTGTTCTTCGGCTCGGGCGGCTCCGACGCGGTCGACACGGCCGCAAAGCTCGCCCGCCGCTACTGGCACGCGCTCGGGCAGCCCGACAAGCGGCTCATCGTCCACCGCCAGCACAGCTACCACGGCATGAACGCCTACGGCACGAGCCTGGCCGGGATCGCGACCAATCGCGAGGGCTTCGGCACGCTGATCGCCGACGTGGCCAGCGTGCCGTATGACGACCCGGCGGCCCTGGGCGCGCTCTTCGAGGAGCGCGCCGGCGAGATCGCGGCCTTCATCGGCGAGCCGGTCATCGGCGCCGGCGGGATCCTGCATCCGCCCGAGGGCTACTGGGCGGCCGTCCAGGAGCTGTGCCGCAAGCACGACGTGCTCCTGATCGCCGACGAGGTGGTCACGGGCTTCGGCCGGCTTGGCCGCTGGTTCGGATGCCAGCGCCTCGGCATCGACCCCGACATGATCACGTGCGCAAAGGCGATCACCTCGGGCTATCTCCCGCTGGGCGCCGTCATCATCTCGTCCCGGATCCAGGAGCCGTTCTGGACCGAGCCCGGCCGCGCGATCTTCCGCCACGGCTTCACCTACTCGGGCCACCCCGCAGCCTGCGCTGCCGGCCTCGCCAACCTCGACCTGATCGAGCGTGAGGAGCTGGTCGACCGGGTTGCCGAGATGGAGTCGGTCCTGGCGCGCGCGATGGAGCCGCTCACGGAGCTGCCGCTCGTCAGCGAGGTGCGGGCCGGACTGGGCCTCCTGGCCGCCGTCGAGATCGATCCCGACGCGCGCGCCGCCGATCCGGGTCTGGTCGAGCGGATCGTGACCGGCTGCCGCCAGAACGGAGTGCTGACCCGCGGCCTTGCGGGGCGCGCGCTCCAGCTCTCACCGCCGTACGTGATCTCCGAGGAGGAGATCGGGATCGTCGCCGAGACCATCGCGGCCGCCGTCACGCAGGCCGCACCCGCTCACGCCTGAGCGATCACGCCACGAGCAGTCGCTCGACGCGCAGAAGACGATCCTCGGAGGGCTCCGGGTCGGAGAGCAGCCACGTGAGCTCGACGACCGCGCGGGCGTCGGCCGTGGCGCGCTCGAGCGCGGCGGCGATCCGGTCGGCCGAGTCGACGTGCCGCGCAAGGAGCCGGGCAACGGGCGGCTGCGGGACGAGCAGGTGGCGGCGGCCGTGGGCGTATCCCCGCACGGCGGCGGCCAGCGCACGCAGGTGCTTCGGCGCGGTGAGCGCCGCTGCGCGGCGCTGGAGCACGGCCGTGGTGTCGGAGTCTCCGGCGCGGATCGTGAAGGGTGCGGAGTGCAGGATCACGTCGGCGTCGCGGCGGGCGCGCAGCTCGAGGAGCACCGCTCCTGCGGCCAGAGCGACGGTCGCCAGCGCCGCCGGGATGGCCAGCCACGCGATCCCCACGACGACGGCGAGGATCATGAGCCCTGCCATCGCCACCGCCTGGCGCACGAGGACGCCGCGGGCCGCGCGGGCGCGCGGAAGGTCTTCGGCTGCTGCGGTGGGGGCAGGCGTGCCCTTGGGTGTCGTTTCGGTTCGCATCGTTGTTACCGTCATGAACCCTACACTGGTTGCAGTTACCTGTCAAGGCATTTTGGTGGTATCATGGGCACAGGTTGACGCACTCCACCATCAGCGACGCCCCCGGGCCACTCCTCGTCGTGCAGGAGCTCGTGAACACGCTCGACATCGAGTCCGGGACGGATTCGATCGACTCCCCGGCCGGCCTCAAGACCTGGCTCGTCGAACGGTCACTCGCCCCCGGCGATGTGCGCCCGACCGGCGATGACATCGCCCGCATGGCCGAGTTCCGCGAGGCGCTGCGCGCGCTCCTCCACGCCAACAACGGCGGAGAGCTCGATCCGGACGACCTTCGGAGCCTCAACCGTGCCGGCCGCGGCGGCCTGCGGGTGCGCTTCGGCGACGGCGGCACCGCCGCCCTCGAGCCGCAGGCCGAGGAGGCGATCGCCGCCGCCGTCGGACAGATCGTCGCGATCGTCTTCGTCGCGGTCACCGACGGCACGTTCTCGCGGCTCAAGGCGTGCCCTGCCAGCGACTGCGGCTGGGCGTTCTACGACCGGTCGAAGAACCACTCCGCCCGATGGTGCAGCATGGCGATCTGCGGCAGCCGCGAGAAGATGCGCGCCCACCGCGCGCGGCGCGTCACCGCGGCCTACCGCGGGGTCTGATCCCAATGTCTGCTGCCCGCGCGAAGCGCGGATGCTGCAACATTGGGTCTGACCCCGTTGTGCGTCGCGCAGCGATGCAACCCGGCCAGGGCCGGCACCGCCGCCCTGCCGCCACGGTCTACCCGTGCGGGTGCAGGTGGCGGTCGATGAAGCCGTCGATGTGGAGCCGGTGCTCGAGCGAGACCACGCGGCGGTGGAGCCGCGCGCCCGCGTGGAACGCGACGAGAGGCAGCATGATCGTGAGCGCCAGCGGGACGAGCGCCGACAGCCGCGACCCCCGTCGTGAAGGAGCGCTGCCCTGACACGATGGCGAGCCAGACGGGCCAGGACATGAAGGCGATCACCGCCAGAAGCCCCACCCGGATCGCATACCCGTCGTCTCGTTCTTGCATCGCCCTCTCCTTTCGTCTCAGTGACTTGCCGCCGCGAGCACGCCGCGCGCGGTCTCCGCACCTCGCGGGTCGAGCCGTAGCACCGCCTCGGCCGCCGCATACAGATCCCTGATCGAGATGATCCCGACCACGTGGCCGCCCTCGCCGACCGGCAGATGGCGCACTCCGAGCCGGCGCATCGTCGCCGCCGCCCACAGCAGGTCGGCGTCCGGCGCGGCGAGCGTGACGTCGGTGGTCATCGCCTCGCGAACCGGCCGGCGGCGCACGTCCCTGCCCGACGAGACGAGGCGCACGAGGTCGCGCTCGGTGAAGATCCCGGCGAGCTCGCCGCCCTCCATCACGAGGCAGGCTCCGACCCGCCGCTCGGTGAGGAGCCGGGCAACGTCAACCACGGCCGCGTCCGGCGCGGTCGTGACGAGGTCCGTCTGCATGATGGCGCTCACGCGCATCGTGCCTCCTGTCACAATCCGTGTACGGCCGTATGTTAGCGCAGGCCGCGGGCCCGGAGGTAATGCAGGACGCCGCCCTCCAGCCCGCGCGCAATCCGTCTCACGGTCGCCCCCGTGGCCAGCGCCCGGTCCTCGGACGGGTTCGTGAGGAATCCGACCTCGGTCAGAATCGCCGGGACGTTCGCCCAGTTGAACCCGGTCAGGTCGCCGCGCGGGACGAGCCCCCGGTCGGGCCAGCCGAGCCGGTGCACGAGCCTGGCCTGGACGATCCGGGCCGCCTGGCGGCTGCGGCCGAAGATGTCGTCGGTCCATCCAGGGTGCAGCGCCGGGTACAGCATCGACGTGCCCGCCACCGAGTGGTCGGTCGACCCGTCGGCGTGGATCCGCAGGAAGAGCGCCGCGTGGGCGCGGTTGGCGATGCGGGCCCGGGCGATGTTGCCCTTGCTCCGGCAGCAGGTCTTGTGCCGCGTCATGATGACGTGGAGGCCGTCGGCGCGAAGGAGCGTCCGCAGCCGAAACGCGATCCGCAGGTTCACCGACGCCTCGGACTGCCCCGTGACGACGCCGTGGGTGCCGCCGCCGTCCTTGATCTTGAACGTCGAGGAGCCCGGCCCGATCGGCTCGGTGGCGAGGTTCGGGTAGAGGTTGTGGCCCGGGTCGAGGACGATCGTCACCTGCGCATGCGCGGCGGGCGCGGCACCGAGCGCCGCGACGACGACCGCGGCCACCAGCCCGCGGCGCAGCACGCTACGCGGCCTTGAAGGCGTCCCAGATCGCCTGACGGCTGTTCTCGCGCTCCGGGGTCGTCTCGAGGATCTCGTAGTCGTTCAGGATCCGGTCGGGGAAGACCACGAGCGGATTCTGGGCGAGGTCGCCGACGAGGGGATACGACGCCGGCGTCCCCACCTCGTAGGCCACGTACTCCATCTCCTTGGCGTTGACCTCGGGCTGGAGGATGAAGTTGATCCAGGCGTGCGCGGCCACCGGGTCGGGCGCATACGCCGAGATGGCCCAGTTGTCGGTCCAGATCTCGGACTTGCCCTCGGGCGCCACGACGCTGATGTCGCCCTCCTTCTTGCGGGCGGACTGGATGCGCAGCCCGTCGCCGGAGTACGTGATCCCGAGGTCGATCTTGCCGGCCTGGAAGTCGTTCACGTACACCTCGTTCACCGTGTCGACGTACGGCTTCACCTTGAGCAGGAGGTCGCGCACCTGGTTCAGCTGGCCCTCGTCGTCGGTGTTCATCGAGTAGCCGAGGCTGTTCAGCGCGACGCCGATCACCTCGGAAGGGCTCTCGATGAAGTTGACCGTCGCGTCGCCCGAGTGCGGGAGGTAGTCGAAGAAGTCCTTCCACGTGTGCAGCTCGGCCTTCACGTTGTCGGTACGCAGCGTGAAGCACGTGATCCCCGTGTCCTTGACGACCGAGTAGACGTTGCCCGGGTCGTAGACGACCTGTGTCCAGTGCGGTGCCAGGTTCTTGAGGTTCGGGATGAGGCTGTGGTCGAGCTTCATCAGGAGGCCGAGGTCCTTCTCGATCCGGACGTGGTCCGCATCGGGGACGATGATGTCGTAGGTCTTCTGGCCCTTGGTCGTCTGAAGCTTGGTCAGGAGCTGCTCGTTCGAGGTGAAGTTCGCCTCCTCGAACTTGACGCCCGTCGTGTCGGTGTAGGCCTTCGTGTTCGCCGGGTTCACGTACTGCGCCCAGTTGTAGAACTTGAGCTGGCCCTCGAGGTCCTTCGCTGACAGCGACTGGGACGACGCGGGTGCAGCGCCTCCGCCTCCCGTGGAGCCTCCGCAGGCCGCCGCGCCGAGCGCCAGCGCACCGAGCCCGATCAGCTCGCGCCGGTTCATGCGGGCGGTGGTCGGATCCATTCGTCGTCCTCCTAATTTGGGTTGGGTCGCCGTACGGCCCGGCGAGTCTACACCGGCGCCGTCCAGCGGTCGAAGGCGTTGGTGAACGCGGACACAAGTGCTGCGCGAAGGTCGTCCGGACCGGCGCGGCGAAGGCCTCGCGCCCAGCGGCGGCGTGATTCGGCCCGCTGCTCGAGGCGCTCGTCGCGGAGCACGCGCGCCTCGGCGAGCCCGGCCTCCGCGCGGGCCTCGATGGCGCTTCGCACCCGGCGCGTCTCGTCCGGCCGGCGCTCGAGGGCGCGCAGGTCGGCGAGGCACTCGGGGCACGGTCGCAGCACGGGCCGCTCGACCGCCGGGCCGGCGCACCGGCCGCACGCCGGGCACTGGTACGCGGCGAGCATCACCCGGTCGGCTCGCACCGCGCCGTGATCGCGCAGGATCACCCAGGCCTGCTCGCGGTCGATCTCGGTCCCGGCGACGACCTCGACATCGCCGTCATACGGCCACACGCGCACGAGGTCGCCGGCGCGCAGCCCCGTACGGCGGCAGACCGGAGCGGGCATGGGATCGGGCGGAGCCGGGGTGCGCGACGCCGCACGCGAGCCCGCCAGCGCCGGCCAGTCCCGGTCGGCGGCGATCCAGTCGGACACGAGGTCACGGGCCTCGTTGATCGCGCGGCTGAGGACGTTCGCGGCCTCGGTGCGCGCCTCGGAGTCGAGGTGCAGGTCAGGGTGCGCCTGGGCGATGCGAGCCCGGTACGCCGCCTGGAGCTGGGCGGACGTGACGGGCGGCTCGATCCCGAGGAGCCAGAGCGCGCGGGCGCAGTCGCGGGGCGATGTGCGGCGAGGCATGTCGGGTCAGCCGGTCTCGCGCCTGCGCGGGAGGTCGAGGAACGGCAGCTCGACGACCTTCGCGGCGACCCGGCCGCGCTCCCCCTCGACCGACCACTCGACCTCGAGCGGCGTGCCCGCGGCCTCGTGGCGCGGTCCGACCGAGGCGAGCGCGACCATCTTCTTCAGCATCGGCGACCAGCAGGTGCTCGTCGCCCGGCCGACCTGGCCGCGGCGGCCGAACACGGGGACAGGCTCGCGCGAGACCGTGGCCTGGACGGCGGGCGGCAGGTCGTGGCGGGCGAACGCCCGCTCGATGCCGGCCCAGTCGAGCTCGAGCCCCACCAGCCGCCGGCGCGGCCCGCCCTCGCTTCGCTCCCGCAGGAGCGCCCGCCTGCCGACGAACTGTGCCTTCTCGAAGTTCACGAGACGGCCGAGGCCGATCTCGAACGGCGAATACTCGTGCGCCGGCGTGGTCGCCCGCATCACGCTCGTGTAGTCGACCTCGATGAGGATCAGGCCGGCCTCGACGCGCACCACGTCGAGCGCGCGAAGGCCCGCCGGCCGGATCCCATGCTGCTCACCCGCCGCGAAGAGGGCGTCCCAGACGTCGAGCGCCGCGGCGGCCGGGATCCAGAGCTCGTAGCCGAGGTCGCCGGTGTAGCCCGTGCGGCTGACGTCCACGTCGGCCCCGGCGATGGTGCACGGCCGGCGGCGGAAGTACCCGAGGCTCCCCCACTCCTCGCCGGTCACCGCCTCGAGCACCGCCCGCGAGCGCGGCCCCTGGAGGGCGAGGGCGGCGACGGCGTCGGTCACGTCCTCGATCTCGACGTCGAGCCCGGCGGCGTTCATGCCCAGCCACCGGTACTGCGGGTCGGCCGCCGTCCACCGGAAGCGCGTCTCGTCGAGCCGTGCCACCGTGCCGTCGTCGACCACCTTGCCGGCCTCGTCGCACCACGGCGTGTAGGCGACCTGGCCGATCTGGATGCGAGTGGCGTCCCGCGTGATGACGCGGTCGACGAGCCGGACGGCGTCAGGTCCCGACACGATGTACTTGTAGAGCGGCGACACGTCGAACACCGCCGCCGCCTCGCGCACCGCCGTGTACTCGATGTCGTGCATGTCGGCGTACCCGGCCGGCGAGAGGTACGTCGCCCACTCCGACCATGCGAGCTTCGCGTTCAGGCCGGACGTGCGCGGGTGGAATGGTGAGACGGCAGTCATCGCCGCCGGAATCTATCTCGGCGTCGCGGTCAAGGGCGCCCGATGATCTAGCATCGCGCCCCGATGCAGGAGCGCTACGACGCGATCGTCATCGGCGGCGGCCACAACGGCCTCGTCTGCGGCGCATATCTGGCACGCGCCGGGCTCCGCGTCGTCGTGCTCGAGCGGCGGCACGTCCTCGGAGGCGCCGCCGTCACCGAGGAGATCGTGCCGGGGTTCCGGTTCAGCGTCGCCTCGTACGTCGTCTCGCTGCTTCGGCCCGAGATCGTGCGCGAGCTGGAGCTCCCGCGCCACGGCCTCGCGATCCTGCCCCTCGACGGGACGCTCACCCCGCTCGACGACGACTACCTCTGGCGCGTGAACGACCACGGCCGCACGGTGCGCGAGCTGCGGCGCTGGTCGCTGAACGATGCGGAGGCATACGAGGAGTACGGCCTCCTCATGGCGCAGATGGCCCGCTTCATCAAGCCGATCCTCTCGGCCGTGCCCGCCGACCAGGGCCGCATACGGCCCGCCGAGTGGCTCTCGCTGGCGCCGCTCGCCCGCCGCTTCGCCGCGCTCCCGCGCCGGCTGCGCGACACGTTCATCCAGCTGATGACGATGAGCGCTGCCGACTTCCTCGACCAGTGGTTCGAGACCGACCCGCTCAAGGCCACGATGGCCGCGTCCGGCATCATCGGGACGTTCCAGGGCGTCCGCTCGCCCGGCACCGCCTACGTCCTCCTGCACCACTACATGGGCGAGATCGACGGCGCCTTCCGGGCCTGGGGGATCCCGCGCGGCGGCACCGGCGGCGTGAGCCTGGCGATCGCCTCGGCCGCCCGCGCCCAGGGCGCCGAGATCCGCACCGAGGCGGCGGTCGCCAGCATCGACGTGCGCGGCGGCAGGGCGGTCGGCGTGACGCTCCAGTCCGGCGAGACGCTCGAGGCCGACGCCGTCCTCTCGAGCGCCGATCCGCGCGTCACCTTCCTCGAGCTGGTCGAGCCGGGCGCGCTCGACGGGCAGTTCGTCGACGACGTGCGCCGCTACCGGTTCCGCGGCTCGTCGGGCAAGGTGAACCTTGCGCTCGACGGGCTCCCCGACTTCACGTGCCTGCCCGGCCGTGGCGAGCACCTGCGCGGGGCGATCAGCTTCTCGCCGTCGGTCGAGTACATGGAGCGGGCCTACGACGACGCCAAGTACGGCCGGTTCTCGAGGCGGCCGTACATCGACTCGATCATCCCGACGCTCGTGGACCCGGCGATGGCGCCGCCCGGAAAGCACGTGATGAGCTGCTTCGTCCAGTACGCGCCGTATCACCTCGCGGGCGGGGACGAATGGGATGACGAGCGCCGCCAGGCGTTCCGCGACACCGTGATCGACACCCTGGCCGAGCGGGCTCCGAACATCCGCGACCTGATCGTGGGCGAGCAGGTGCTCTCGCCGCTCGACATCGAGGAGCGGATCGGCCTCTCGGAGGGCAACATCTTCCAGGGCGAGCTGTCGCTCGAGCAGCTCTTCTTCAACCGGCCCGTGCCCGGCTGGGCCCGCTACCGCACGCCGGTTCACGGCCTCTGGATGTGCGGATCGGCGGCGCATCCCGGCGGCGGCCTGATGGGCGCGCCGGGCCGGATCGCGGCGCTGGAGCACCTGCGGGCCCGGGGGCGGCAGTGAGCTACGACGTGATCGTCGCCGGCGGGGGCCACAACGGCCTCGTCTGCGCAGCCACGCTCGCCCGGGCCGGCCGCCGCGTCGTCGTCCTCGAGCGCCGCGAGCGCGTCGGCGGCATCCTCGACGGCGTCGTCTCGACCGTCGGCCGCCTCCGGCCGGCCGTCGTCGCGGAGCTCGAGCTCGAGCGCCACGGCCTCGAGCTGGTGCGCCCGGCCGTCCGGATGGTCGCGCTGGGAGACCACGGGGCGCCGCTCACCTTCTGGGCCGACGCGGCCCGGACCGCGCAGGAGCTCGCCGCCGTCTCGCCGGAGGACGCGGACGCGTACCCGCGGTTCGACGCCCACGTGCGGGTGCTCGCCCGGTTCCTGGGCGAGCTCGCCGACGTGACGCCGCCGCGGCTCGACGCCGGCGCGGTCGGCGACTGGCAGGCGGGCCTGAAGCTCGCCCGCGCCTATCGGCGCCTCAGCGCCCGCGCCGCCCGCGAGTTCACCCGGGCGCTGCCGATGGCCTCAGCCGACTTCGTGGGCGAGTGGTTCGCGTCCGATGCCGTACGGGGCGCCCTGGCCGCCCGGGGCTCGCTGTTCACCGCGATGGGCCCGTGGTCGGCCGGCACCGCCTGCGTCCTCCTCGCCGACTCGGCCGGCAACGACGGCGGCGCCGCCGGGCAGACGACGTACGCCAGGGGCGGGCCGTTGGCCCTGGCCTCGGCGCTCGAGGCAGCGGCCACCGCGGCCGGGGCCGAGGTGCGCACCGGCGCGGAGGTGTCGCGGCTGCTCGTGCGCGGAGCGCGGGTCACGGGCGTCGCCCTCGCGTCGGGCGAGGAGATCGAGGCCCCCGTGGTTGCGTGCGGCGTCGACCCGAAGACCGTGCTCACGCGCTGGCTCGACCCCGAGGAGGCCGGCCCGCGGCTCAGGTGGCGCGCCGGGAACATCCGCACGCCGGGCGCGACCGCCGTCGTCGAGCTGCGCCTGTCGGCTCGACCCGAGTTCACCGGCGTCGACGATCCAGAGCGGCTGTCCGGGCGGATCGTCGTCGCGCCGGGGATCGATCACGTCGAGCGGGCCTTCGACTGCTGGAAGTACGGCACGCTGAGCGACCGGCCGTATCTCGAGGCCACCCTTGAGGACGACGCGATGCACGTCCTCGCCCAGTGGGTCCCGCACGGCGCCGACCCCGACCAGGTGGGCGACATGGTCGTCTCGGAGCTCGAGCGGCACGCGCCCGGTCTGAGCGGCGTGGTCACCGAGCGGCGCGTGCTGACCCCTGCGCTCATCGAGCGCGAGCTCGGCATCTCGGGCGGCCACGTCTATCACGCGGAGCCCGGCCTCGATCAGTTCTTCGCGTGGCGGCCCGTGCTCGGGCTCGCGCGCTACCGAATGGGCACGAACGGCCTCTACCTGTGCGGTTCGGGCGCCCATCCGGGCGGCGGCATCACCGGCGCCCCGGGCCAGAACGCGGCCCGCGAGATCCTTGCCGACCTCTCCGGGTGATCGCCCGGGTCAGGCGGCCCTGGCGTGGGGAGCGACGCCGAGCGCCTCGATCAGCCCCGGCGCGTCGAGCAGCACGATCAGCCGCTCGCCGACCTTTGCGATCCCGTTCAGATAGCCGTCCTCTGAGCCGGTGTCGGGCTCGAGCTGATCCTCGGTCACGGTCAGGACCTCGTTCACGCCGTCGACCATCAGCCCGGCGGACCCTCCGACCGACTCCACGATCACGATCTTGCACGCGTCGTCGGCGACATCGGCCGTGCCGACGTTCAGCTGACGCTTCAGGTCGCACACCGGGATGATGCGCCCGCGGAGGTTGATCACGCCGCGGATCGAGGCGTGCGGATTGGGGATGGTGCGCGGCTGCGAGAAGCGGATGATCTCCTGCACCTGCGTGATCGGCAGGCCGTACTCCTCGTCGCCGAGCGCGAAGACAACCAGCTGCATTTCGGGTCCTCCCGGCTTGATCTCGGCGCGCAAAGGGCTTGCGCACTCCCGTTAATCGCCGCCACCGCGTCCTACATGAGCGCGTACTCGGTGTCCATGCCGGCCGTCCGCCAGGCGCTCCACGGCATCTTGCCGTCGAGGTGGAAGCACTTCCATGCGGCGTCGGGAAGCACGTAGTGGTTGGCGTGGAAGCGGTTGTTCGCCGCGGCCGTGTACGGATAGCCGCCACCGGTCTTGTCGAAGATCCCGACCATCTGGTCCGGGGAGGTCAGGTCCATCGTGTTGTCGTGGACGTTCGTATCGGAGGTGGCGTATGACCCGTGCGTCGTCGCCGGGCTGGTCCGTCCGCTCCAGTTGAGCACGACGGCGCCGTTCGCATCGTTGGTCACCGTATTTCCCGAGACGTCGGCGTCGGGGGCGTTGCTCAGGTAGATGCCCCACCCGCCGTTGTCGGCCACGGTGTTCCCCGAGATCTCCATCTTGTGGCTCACCTCGACGCGGATGCCGTCCTTCTCGTTTCGCACCGACGTGTTGTTCTCGATCGTCGAGTCGTAGGTGTCGACGTCGAGCCAGATGCCGTTGCAGAGGTTGTCGTGAAAGACGCTGTTTCGGAGCACGAGCCCGACCGTCCGGACGAACTTCGAGCCGCCGGCCGCGACGCAGCTGCCCGTCGTGCTGTCCCTGTAGTGGGCCGCGTCGGAGTGCGAGACGTCGACGCCGTCCACCGTGACACCCGCGCCGTGCGCGCTCAGGCCGTACCGGCCGCTCCAGGCGATCGAGCCGCCGTGGAGAAGGCTGCCGTCGAGCAGCTTGACGCCGGTGTCGTGCGCGGCGGTCACCGACACGTCGTCGACCGTCCAGTCGTGTGCCGCGCCGCGCATCTCGACGCCGCCCGACGTGAAGAGGTCGAGCGTCACGTCCCTGATCACGACGCCGGCGGCCTGCGAGCCGAACCCGTCCGCGGCGACGCCCATCTCGACGTCGTGGCCGGCGGGATCGGACCCGAGGGAGACGGTGCCGGCGTCGTAGTCCACGAAGTAGCTCCCGGGCCCGACCGCCGATTCGGGCTCGCCGTACACCTTGCCGCCGATCCGCACGCCGACCTTGTGGAGGAGCACGCCGTCGACGGTCACGTCGTTGGCGTACGGGGCCTCGGGGTACAGGTAGCCGCTGAACCCGTCGCCCTCGACGTACGCCGCCGTCGTCGTCGTCCCGGTCGCGACCCAGCGGCCGCCGGACGAGGCGAACCCGGTCAGCGGGGACGCCTCCGGTGATGACGACGCCCGGGCCGGTGCCGACGAACTGCTGGCCGTCGCGGGGCTGGATCTGGGAGCGCACCCGATACGTGCCCGGCGCGATGCAGAACACGGTTCCGGCGGGCCTGGTGGCGGCCAGCGCCTCGAGGTCGGCGCCGGGCGCGACCGCGACGCCCGTGCACGGCGCGGGAGCGGGGCAGGCCGCGGTGGTCGCGGTGAGCGACGCCGCGGGCGAGACGTTGCGGGCGGCGTCGTAGGCGACGACGGTGAAGGCGTAGGACCCGCCGCAGGTGAGCCCACCGACCGAGAGGCTGGTCTCGGCGGTGCGGCCGATCACGACGCCGTCCTGCGAGACGCGGTACCCGGAGACCCGCACGTTGTCGGTGGCCGGCGACCACGTCAGGTCGAGCCCCGTCCGCGACGGCTCCGACTGCGCCAGGTCAACGGGCGGTGTCGGCGCCTCGGCGTCTGCGCGCGGACAGGCCGCGGTCCGGACCCAGATCGTCGCCCGCGGTGAGAGCCGGCGCTTCGCGTCAACCGCTCGCACAGAGAACGGGTAGTTCGTGCCGCACCGCAGGTGTGAGACCGAAAGCCGCGCCCCCGGCGTCCGGCCGATGACGCGCCCGTTCTGAACGACGCGATATCGCACGATCCGCCCGGGCCCCGCCGAGCGCCGCCACCTCAGCTCCAGGGTCGTGCGCGTCACCGCGCTCGCCGTGAGGTTGGTGGGCGCGGCCGGCCTGTGCGGCCCGCCGATGGCGCTCGCGGCGGCCGCCGGGCACAGCGCCGCCGCCACCACGACAAGCAGCAGCGAGGCCCTACGCGCAGATGTGATCTTGCGGGACATCCAGATCACCAGTCCGAAACGGTCGAAGTTCCACGATGAGATACCGGCGGTGGCGTTGCCGGGGATGACCCCCATCCCGGTATTCCCGTTATCGACCGAGCCGCGTCCACTTGCCTCACCCGTCCGGGGCGATAGGCTTACCACGATGTGGCGGCTCGGGCCGGTCTGTCCACTCATCTGCCTGGCGCTCGCGGCGTGCGGCGGCGGTTCGCCGCAAGCCGGTACCTCGACACCGAGGACACAGGCGGTGCCCGACGCTCAGGCCCGTGCCCTGCTCCTGCGGGCGTTCCACGCCGCTCGGGCGCTCGGACGCGCGGACGGCGCCTGCCGGGGCTGCTTCCCGGCCGACGCCGGCGAGATCACCGAGGACATGAACGCCCGCACCGGCGATCAGTACGGCGCGGCAGCGACGCCGTTCGAGGCCCGGCTGCCCGGCGTGGTCTACGTCGACACGACCGGCGCCGGCCGGCTGGCACGCACCCGGATCACCCTCTACGCCCGCACGTCCAACGGGACGATCTGGCAGCTCGAGGCGGGCCGGGAGGCGCCGCACCTGAGCCGCGCCGAGTGACGCGCCTCTCCCTCTAGAGGTTGAACGCGGCCCGCATGCTCGGCGCGGTCGCGGCGCCGCCCAGGTGGTCGGTGAGCCCGAGCATGTCCTCGATCGTCCGGAGCATCGAGTAGTGGCAGTAGGCCGCTGCGGCGACGGTGCCGGGCTTGACCGACGGCGCGATCACCGTGGTCGCGATGTGGTTCTTGGCGCTCTTGTTGTCGGAGTCGTACGTGACGAAGATCGCGGTCGACCCGTCCTGGTAGGCCGGCGAGGCGACGATGCGCGGGATCCAGCGGGCGAGCCACGCGTCGGCGCACGACAGGCAGCCGCCGTGGGCGTCGTTCGTGGTGTTGGGCACGACCAACGAGAACGCGGGAAGCGTCCCCGCGCCCAGGTCGCCGGCAAGCGCCCCGGACGTCGTCGTCCCGAGCGGCAGCTGCCGCTTCAGGCAGGCGGCGTTGAGATCGGTGAAGTACGGGGCCGCGGTGTGCCTCGGCACGTACAAGCCGTCCGGCGTGTTCTGCCGGCTGCAGTTGGAGGGCATCGACTCGGCATACACCCGCCAGGAGCCCCCGGTCTGCGCGAAGATCGACGGTGCGGTGGCGACGCAGGTGCCGCTGGGTGTGCAGTCGCGGCCCGCCACGGCGCCCGGGACGCCGCCGGACGTCATCGCGATGTAGTTCGGAAGGCTCGGATACGTCTCGGCGTGCATGTTCGCCGCGTAGCCGCACTTCGTCGCCACGGACGTCTGGTACGGGGCATGCCCCATCACCTGGTCATAGGCCTTGTTCTCTTCGACGATGACGATGACGTGCTGGTAGTGCGCGGGGGCGGTGGAGCCGATGCACGGCGCGGAGGCCGTCGGGGCCGACGCGCTCGCGGACGGGGAGTGCGAGGCGATGGCGAAGGCGGCAAGCGCGACGGCGGCACCTGCGGCGGCGAGGCGAGCGAGGGAGAGTCTCATGGTGGCGGGTCATCGGCTCACAGCCGCCCGCCCGTCCTCCCCGGCCTGCGTGAGGTTTGCCCCCAGCCTGTGGTATCCGGGTCTAGGTGTGCAGGACGACGCTGTAGTTCACGCCGCCGCCCACGCCGAACGCGCCCGAGATCCCCGGCACCCTGACCGGGACACGGCGGTTGGTGGTCGTGCCGTCGCCGAGCTGGCCGGTCGAGTTGAGCCCCCATGTCCACGCCGACCCGTCGCCCTCGATCGCCAGGCTGTGCAGGCGCCCGTTCCCGATCTCGACGACGTTCGCGATCCCCGACACCCGCACCGGCCGGGACCGGCTGGTGACCGTGTTGTCGCCGAGCTGCCCGTCGTTGTTGTGACCCCAGGCCCAGACCACGCCGGCCGACGTCAGCGCCATGCTGTGCTCCGCCCCCGCGCTGACCCGAGTGACACCGGTCAGGCCGGTCACCTGCACCGGGGTGAGCTTGTTGGTCTTGGTGCCGTCGCCGACCTGGCCGTACTTGTTCCAGCCCCACGCCCAGACCGTGCCGTCGGCCCGGACCGCGAGGCTGTGGTCGCGGCCGCCCGCGATCGCGACGACGTTCGTCAGGCTCTGGACCTGGACCGGGGTCGAGTGGTTCGTCGTGTTCCCGATCCCGAGGTTTCCGAACTCGTTGTCGCCCCACGCCCACACCGTGCCGTCGCTCCTGAGGGCGAGCGTGTGGTCGCGCGCGCCGGCGATCGCGACGACGTTCGCGAGGCCCGACACCTTGACGGGCACCGACCTGTTGGTCGTGGTGCCGTCGCCGAGCGTCCCGAACTTGTTCCAGCCCCACATCCAGACCGTGCCGTCGCTCTTCAGGGCCATGCTGTAGTAGTGGCCCGTCTCGACGGCGGTCACCGAGGTCAGGCCCGAGACCTGGACAGGTGACTGGCGGTTCGTCTTGGTTCCGTCGCCCACCTGGCCGTAGATGTTGTGGCCCCACGCCCAGACGGTGCCGTCGCTTCTGAGCGCCACCGCGTGCTCGCGGCCGCCGTCGATCTGGGTGACGCCGGACAGGCCGGCGACCGTCACCGGCGTGTTGCTGCTCCCGCCGGCGCCGTTTCCGAGCTGGCCGAACTCGTCGGAGCCGAACGACGAGACCGAGCCGGTCGTCGCGGCCGACGCCGCGCCCGCGCAGGCGAGCACGGCCGCAGCCGCGAACAGTGTGCAAACCCCCCGGATGGGACGTCGTCCCACGCGACCAGGATACGGCGCGGCACGGGCCGTGTCGAGAGATCTAGAAGCGGAAGTAGATGAACGGGCTGGGGTTCCCGATCGTCAGCACCGCGGCTGCCAGCGCGCCGCCGAGCGCGAGGCCGTAGACCGGCCGCGGGCGCAGCTCGACCTCCCACGTGTTCGGCGCGAGGTTCACGAACGCGAGGAGCGCCGCGATCCCGAGCGCCAGAGGCACGCCGACCAGCGTCTGGACCGCCGCGGGGCTGTCCAGCCCGTTGAGCCCGGCCATCGCTGAGAGCACGTCGCCGGCAACGTGGAGGCTGGGCGCGCGGAAGATGACGAACAGCGCGGCGACGCACGCGAAGGTGATCGACCTGTTGAGGGCCGTCCAGGGCGGCGTCAGGCCGGCGCGGCGCAGCAGGTTGTGGCCGATCAGGAGCGCACCGTGGAGCAGCCCCCACACGACGAACGTCCATGCCGCGCCGTGCCACAGCCCGCCCAGGAACATCGTGACGACCAGGTTGCGCAACGTCAGCCAACGCCCGCTTCGAGACCCGCCGAGCGGGATGAACAGGTAGTCGCGCAGCCAGAACGAGAGCGACATGTGCCAGCGGCGCCAGAAGTCGGAGATGTTCACGGACTTGTACGGCGAGTTGAAGTTCTGGGGGAACCGGAACCCGAGCAGGAACGCGAGCCCGACCGCCATGTCGGAGTAGCCCGAGAAGTCGAAGTAGAGCTGGAGCGCGTACCCCACGGCCGCTGTCCAGCCGGCGACCACGCCGAGGTGGTCGTGGCGTGCGAAGAGCCGGTCGACGTGCGGCGCGAGCGTGTCGGCGATCAGGAGCTTCTTCACAAGGCCGCAGCTCAGGAAGAACATGCCCGAGGCGGCGAGCTCCCACGTGAGCCGCGGCGTCAGCTTGCGCAGCTGGCCGTCGATGGTCGAGTAGCGCACGATCGGCCCGGCGATGAGGTGCGGGAACATCGAGACGAACGCGGCGTAGTGCAGGAGGCTCCGGGCGGGCTGCACCTCGCGGCGGAAGATGTCGATCGTGTACGACATCGAGTTGAACGTGTAGAACGAGATGCCGATCGGCAGGACGATCCCAAGCTCCGGGAACGGCGCCCCCAGCCCGAGGGTGCTGCCGATCCCGTCGAGCGAGTCGACGAAGAAGCCGGCGTACTTGAAGTAGCCGAGCATCGCCAGGTTCGCAGTGAGCGCAGCGACCAGGACGGCCCGCCGGCGCGGCTCGTCGTCGTCGAGCGCGACCAGCGCGCGCCCGGCGACGTAGTCCACCGTCGTCGAGGCGAGCATGAGCGGCAGGAACCGCCAGTCCCACCAGGCGTAGAAGAAATAGGACGACGCCGTGAGAAACGCGAGGCGGGCGGGCGGCGGGCGGATGCTCCACCAGCCCACGAGGACCACCGGCAGAAAGGCGAACAGGAACTCGTAGCTGTTAAAGAGCATCGCCTGCGCGGCGGGCGATCGCGGAGAGCATCCGGTGCAGATTCGGCTCGCGCATGTGCACGGGGTCGTAGAAGCCGCCGGGGGTGCCGCCGAAGGACCGGACCGACGTGAAGTCGAGGAACCGGAAGCGGAAGCGCGCCCGCAGCTCGTGGAGGTAGCTCACGAGCTCGCGATGGCGGGCCGCCCAGCCGACCGGTGCCAGCTCGCGCTTGAGCTCCGGGTGCATGGGCGTCAGCACGATCACGGGCGCCTCACCCCATCGGTTCAGATCGGCCAGCGCGCGCTCGAGGTAGGTCTTCGGGAGCGAGTGCAGGTGGGTGTAGAGGGTGCCGTCGCCGTACATCGCCTCGTACTTGCGCATGCCCTTGTTCCAGTCGTAGTCGACCCGCGTGTAGAAGCCGTCGGGAGCGAACCCGTCCGAGCGGGCGATGAGGTGCTGGATGCGGCGGGCGGTCATGTCGGGGCCGCTGAGCGGAGGCTGGCTCGAGTGGCCGCTCGCCCGGATCGCCGACAGCGAGTCCTCGAGCGCCCGCCACGAGAGAAGGTCGACGATCCCCTTGAACCGGGACGTCAGCCGGTCGGTGCGCGAGACGTACGGCGCAAGGTCGGCGCTGTCGAGCAGCTCCGGGCTGATCGTGTCGCTTCGGAACGCCTCCACGTCGAGCAGCCAGAGCCAGTGGATGCCGGCGTCCGGGAAACCGGTCGTGGATGAAGTGGATGAGCGCGTACTCCTCGACGGGCGTGGCGTCGCGCACACCCGCGTTGAAGACGGTGTCGCCGGTGAGCCGGTGCAGATACGAGGGCTGCACCTTGAGCGACCGCGACGAGCCGAGGACGACGAGCTGCGGCGGCGATCCGAGCTGCTTGATCAGCGCCGCCTTCGTCGAGGGGTCGCGCGGCACGCCCGAGGCGAGCAGATTGGTGCCGACCGTCCCGTACGGGTCAACGAGCACGTTCACGAAGAACACCGCCGCGATCGTCCCGAGGGCGGTTGCGAGCAGCGTCACGACGAAGCGCCGTGGACTCCCCGCGGAGGCCGAGTCCAGGGGCTCCGCATGGCCCGCGAGCGGATCGGATTGCCCTGTCGACCCTGCACGCCGGCGCCGGTTCGAGGCGACCGCCTCGTGCATTGGTGTCGAGTCTAGCCTGCGGTCAGGCCGGAGGTGCGTTCGCGGCCCGGAGCCAGCGAAGCCGCACCGATCCCCGGCCGTACTCGCGGCACTCGGCGAGGGCGAATCGCCGCTCGGGAAGCGAGGGGTGATCGAAGATCCCCGGCCCGGCGCCGAGCACCGTCGGGGCGACCGTCAGGATCACCTCGTCGATGCGATCCGCGGCCAGGGCCTGGCCGGCGATGTCGCCGCCGCCGGAGATCCAGACCCGCTCGTGCCCCGCCGCGCCGATCGCGTCGAGGATCGCCGCGACGTCGCCCTCGACCCGCGCGACCGGGGTGCCGTCGGGGTCGGCCCGGGACGCCCGCGCGGCGAGCTGCTCGTCGTGGGAGACGAGCCAGATCGGGAGGCCGCGGTGCGGCAGGTCGTGCCCCTGCGAGTGCAGCCAGCGCAGCGTGCCGCCCCCGACGACGAGCGCGTCCACGCCCGAGATGAAGTCGGCGAAGTCGCTGTCCTCGCCGTCGCCCTGGACGCTGTCGAGGAACGACATGTCGTCTCCGGGGCCGGCGATCCGGCCGTCGATCGACATCGCGGTGTACCAGACGACGTGCACGGCCTAGGTGCTGCGAGCCTGCTCGATCGCCTGACGCAGCGTCTCGGCCGGGTGCGCGCCCGGCGAGCCCGAACCGGCGGTCGATGACGAAGAAGGGCACGGCGCTGATGCCGAGCTCGGCCGCCTCGCGCTCGTCAGCCCGGACGTCCGCGGCGTAGTCGTCGCCCGCGAGCATGGCGCCCACCGCGGCCGCGTCGAGGCCCGCCGCGCCCGCGACCCGCGCCAGCGCGTCACGGTCGCCGATCGGCTCGCCCTCGCTGAAGTAGGCCGCGAGGAGCCGGTCCATCATGTCGGCCTGGCGACCCTCGGCCTGCGCCATGTGGAGCACCCGGTGCGCGTCGAACGTGTTTCCCCGCCGCGCGCGGGCGAAGTCGAACCGGATGCCGATCTCGGCGCCCATCCGCTCGGTCTCCTCGTGCATCGACCGTGCCTCGGCGAGGGTGAGCCCGCGGCGGCGTGCGAGCTCCTCGTCTGCCGACCCGGCGTCCGCGGCGATGGCCGGGTCGAGCTCGAAGCTCCGCCAGCGGAGCTCCACGCTCCCCTCGGGGAACTCCTGGAGGGCGGTCTCGAGGTGGCGCTTTCCGACGTAGCACCACGAGCACACGATGTCGGCCCAGACCTCGATCGTCGTGGGCGGGGTGTGGGCGCTCGCATCGGGCACAGAGCACAGAACGCCGAAACCGCGCTCCGTGTTCCCGGTCAGGCGCTCTTCGCGAGCATCGCCTCGGCGATCTCGAGGTGCCGGGCCGCGCCGACGGACCTCCAGAAGTCGACCGCCCGGTGGAGCTCGGCCTCGCCGCCGGGCCGGTCGCCCCGGCCGATCAGCATGCGCGCCGCCAGGAGCCTGGCGAGCGCCTCCTCCGGGCGGGCGCCGGTCGCGGCCAGGTCGTCGGCGGCCTCGGCGTAGCGCCCGGCGGCGATCAGCCGAGCCGCCGCGAGCCAGCGCCAGGCACCCTCGGTCGACACCGCCGCGAACCGATCCGCCTGGTCGGTCAGGGCGAGGGCGAGGGCGAACTCGACCAGGCAGTACGCACCGCTGACGTTGATCGCGAGGCCACCGACGGCCTCGTCGAACAGCTCCGAGACGCGCCGCGGTGCGTCGTGCGCACCCGTCGACGGCGGCGATGAGCGCGGCGTCGGCGAGCGTCGGGAGAAGCGACTGGAGGTCGAGCGAGCGGCGGGCGAACGCGAGCGCGTCCTCGATGTCCTGCGCGGCGCCTGCCTGATCGCCGCGCGCCGCGCGGAGCTTCGCCCGAGTGGCCTGAGAGGCGGCCTCCATGTAGTGCGGCCCGACGGAGCCGACCCAGTCGTGAAGGCGGCCGAACGCCAGGTCGGAGGCGTCCCAGTCGCCGGACCAGTACGCGAGGATGCCGAGCTCGGTCTCGAACCACATCACCTGGAACTCGAGGCCGAACCGGAGCGCCACCTCGAGGCCGCGCTGCTCGAGCTCGGTCGCGCGGGGCAGGTCCCCGAGCTCCATCAGGGTGCTGCCGAAGTTCTTGTATCCGCGGATCAGCGCCTCGGCCGAGTTCAGGCGCTCGGCGATGCGCGATGCTCTCCTCCGCGTCGGCGATCCCGCCGAGATCGCCGTGGTTCACGCGGGTCACACCCTTGGTGTTCAGCACGTGCGCCGCGGATCTCCTCGAGGCCGAACCGCTCGGCCACGACGCCTGCGCGCTCACACAGGTCGAGCGTCTCCTGGTACTCGCCCTGCAGCATCGAGTTGATGGCGAGCCGGCTCATCACGAGCGCGACCGTCGGTGACGGCTCGGCACGGTCGACGAGCTCGTGCGCCCGCGCGCGCGCCGCGATCGCCTCGTCGGTTCGGGCTTCGTTCCAGTGCCGGAACCCGACCAGCATCTCGGCCTTTGCAGCGCCGGCATAGTCGCCGACCGCCGCCAGCCGCTCCGCCGCCCGGCCGAGGAGCTCCGTCATCACGGATGTGGTGGATGCTCAGGCCGATGTCCGCGGTGTCCACGACCAGCATCGGCCAGTCCGGGTCGTCCTCGGGCCACAGGTCGAGCGCCGCGTGGTAGTGGATCGAGGCGGCGGCGAACGAGTTCAGCGCCGCCGCGCGCTCGGCCGCGTCGCGGAGGGCGAGACGCGTCCGCCGCTCGAGATCGCCGGTCGCCTGACCCGAGTCGCGGGCGTACTCGAGCGCCTGCGAGTAGTGGTGGGCCAGCATGTCCGGGGCGTTCTCGCGGTCAGCGGAGACCGACTCGATCCATTCCGCCGCGCGCCGGTGCTTGTCGGCCCGCTGGGCCCGCGGGATCTGGCCGTAGGCGACGTCGCGCACGAGGACGTGCCTGAAGGCGTACTCGACCTCGCCGCCCACCGACGAGCGCCGCTCGCGCCGCAGCATCTCGCGGCGCTCGAGCCCGTGGAGCCGCTCCTCCACCTCGAACCGGTCGGCGCCGCCCATCGACAGGAGCGCGCCGCAGCCAGACGACCTTGCCCAGCACCGCGGCGTCCTGAAGCAGCTGCTTCTGATCGGCCGGCAGGTCGTCGAGCCGGGCGGCGATCAGCCCGTGCACCGACTCGGGGACGGGCAGCTCTCCTTCGGCCGTGAGCCGCCACCGGCCCGCGTCCTGGCGCAGGTGCCCGCGGTCGATGAGCATCCGGACGTACTCCTCGGCGTAGAGCGGGTTTCCCTGCGCCGTCGCAAGGAGCATGGCCTGCGTCTCGGCCGGGAGCACGGCCTGCTCCAGCAGGTCGCCGATCATGCGCGCGACATCGTCGTCGGCGAGCGGCGAGAGGGCGATCGTGAGCGCGTTGCGCTTGCCTCCGCCCCATCCGCCGCGGCGATCGAGCAGCTCCGGGCGAGCGGTGCAGACCACGAGCATCGGCACGCCGCCCGCCCGATCGACGAGATGGTCGACGAAGTCGAGCAGTGCGTCGTCGGCCCAGTGCAGGTCCTCGAACACGAGCACGAGCGGGTTGCGCTCCGCGAGCGCCTCGAGAAAGCGTCGCCAGGCCGACGCCGCTTCGCTCTGGCGGTCGCCGCTCGACGGGCGCCGTCGGCCTCGAGGCCCGCCAGCGCCCGCAGGTGCTCTTCGACCCAGGCGGCCTCCGCTTCGATCGCCGATCAGGTCCGCCACGGTCGCCCTGAGCTTGGCGCCTCGCCTCGTCGGCGGTGTCGGAGTCGAGGATGCCGGACTGGGCGGTGATCATCTCGCCCAGCGCCCAGTAGGTGACGCCGTCGCCGTACGGCAGCGACCGGCCCTGGCGCCACGTGACGAAGTCCGGCTCGCGCTCGACCGCCTCGAAGAGCTCCCAGACGAGCCGGCTCTTGCCGATGCCGGGAACGCCCACGAGCGTGACCAGCTGTACCGCGCGCTCGGCCCGGCACCGGCGGAGGGCGTCGAGGAGGAGGTCCACCTCGGCCCCGCGGCCGACGAGCGGCGTCGTCGGCCGCTGCACGACGTCGACCCCGAAGCGGGCGCGGGCCTCGACCGCCTCCCACGCGGGAACCGGGCGGGCCTTGCCCTTGGCCACGACCGGCTCGACCTGCCGGTAGGTGATCGCGCGATCCGTCGCGTGGTAGGTCGTCTCGCCGACGAGGATGCCGTCGACGGGTGCGGCGGACTGGAGCCGCGCGGCCGTGTTGACGACGTCGCCGGACGCCACTCCCTCTCCGCGGCCGGCGTCGGCCCCGAGGACGACCAGCGCCTCGCCGGTGTTCACGCCGACGCGCACGTGCAGGTCGAGGCCCGGCTCCTGCTCGTTCAGCCGGTCGATCGCAGCCCGGATCGAGAGCGCCGCGCGGACCGCCCGCTCGGGATCGTCCTCGTGGGTCACCGGCGCGCCGAAGAGCGCCATGACGGCGTCGCCGATGAACTTCTCGACCGTCCCGCCGTAGTGCTCGAGCTGGTCGCGCAGGAGCGCGTGGTACGGCGCCAGGGTGCCGCGGACGTCCTCGACGTCCATGCCCTCGCTCCGGCCCGTGAACCCGACGAGGTCGGCGAAGAGCACCGTGACGACCTTGCGCTCCTCGCTCGTGCGCCACCGCGGCCATCGCCGAGCCGCAGCTCCCGCAGAACCGGAAGCCGTCCGGGTTCTCCTGACCGCACTGTGGGCAGACCGCCATGCCGGTCAGTCTACGGACACGCCACCGGGCGAAGCTACGGCCAGACGGTGAAGCCGGTCATCCCCATCTGCGCGCCGCTGAACCCGGGGCGCCCGTCCCGGGCCTGGAAGCGGGGGCCGTTCACCTCGATCCAGTCGCCGAACGCCCGCATCGACCCGAGGCCCGCGCCCAGGTTCTCGAGCGTGATCCCTCCTCGTCCGGTCGCCTCGGTCGTCGCGGCGAAGTTCGCATCGAACGTCGCGTCCGGGCCGAAGGTGTCGGCACCGACGCCGAGGATGTGCCGCTGGTCGAAGAGCCAGTCGACCGCCGCGCCCGAGAAGCCGGGAACGTCGTCGAAGTAGTCGTTGTACGGGCCCGGGCGGCGGGTGTTCCCGAGGTGGTAGAAGCGCGAGAGCCCCGTGTAGAGCACCACGTAGGAGCCGGGCGGGATGCGGCCGTGCTCGCCCTCGAACCGGCGCAGGTCGGAGATCCCGACGAAGAAGTCGCCGTCGCCGTTCCGCCGCCTGATCGCGGCACGCAGGTCGAGGACGACCAGCGGACGCGGAGTGAAGAACCGCTCCGGGAGGCGGACGAGGCACGGCGCGCCCACGTGGAAGTGGCACGGCGCCGAGATGTGCGTGCCCGGTGTGCGTGCCGAGCGACGTGATCTGCTCGAGCAGGTACCCCGACTTCGGCACCGTCGTCCAGACCCGCCAGTGGAACGGCGGGTCGCCCGGGAAGATCGGCGCGCGGGTCGTCAGCGGCTGGCCGAGGCGCACCGCCCTCGCCGTCCGCGGATCGACCGCCCAGTACGGCGCCGCGATCCCCGTCTGCTCGGCCAGTCGAGCCGCGCGCGCTGCGCTCGGCGACGCGAGCCGTGCCGCGGCCGGGCTCTGCTGGAGGATGAGGCGTCCGGCGGCGAGCGCGGTCGCGGCCGCCGCGACCGCGGCCAGCACCGCCAGGATGGGAGCCCACCTCCGCATCGAGCTGAGTATCCCACGTGTTGGCGTCACATTGGGAACAGCACCCCCGGGGCAATCCGCTCCTCGCCCGCGCCGGTACCGGCGATTGCACACATGGAAAGGACACACACATGAGCAATCATCAATCACACGGACGAACACGGCGCGGCTTCCTCGGCCTCGCCACGGTTGGAGTCGGCGCAACGATCGGCGGGGTGGTCGCCGCCCCCCTCGCGGGGTACGCCCTGGCATCCGCCGGGCAGGAGACGACGTTCCGGCCCGTGCCCCTCGGCCCCGTCAGCCGGTTCACCTCGGAGTCCGGGTTCACCCCGACCGCTGCCGACTACGTCGAGGATCCCACCCAGCCGCTCGTGTCGAGCGGTCTCGCCTACGTCCACCACACGGGCCACAAGAACCACGACTGGCTCGCGCCCGACGCGATGTTCGTCGTCTTCTCGAACCGCTGCACCCACGTCGGCTGCCCCGCCCAGGCGACCGGCGTCGGGTTCGGGTGCCCGTGCCACGGGAGCCAGTTCGACCAGCAGGGCGCCCGGATCGCCGGCCCCGCCGTGCGGCCTCTCGACCGGTTCCAATGGGAGATCCGCGCCGACGGCAACCTGTGGATCACGCAACGCTGGAGCGTCCTCATCGAGAAGGACCAGGTGCGCTACTACCCGGTCAAGTCGCCCGGCCAGCCGATCGGCGCACAGCTCCCGTGGGCGACGGCAGACATCCTGTATCCGGCCGTGACCTACGAGCACGGGTCGTTGCCGAAGGCCGGATAGCGGCCGCACGCGTCCGGGTCTGTAGGCTGAGGGCCGTGCGTCTCACGTACGTCGGGCATGCCACGGTTCTGATCGCCATGGACGGGACGCGGGTCATCACCGACCCCGTGCTGCGGATGCGCGTCGCGCATCTCCATCGGCGCGATCCGGTCGAGCTCGACTCCGTGGGCGAGCTCGACGGCGTCTTGATCTCGCACGCTCACATGGATCATCTGGACAGGCCCTCGCTCGCGCTCCTCGGCGGGCAGCCACAGGTGGTCGTGCCGCGCGGGGCCGCGAAGCTCGTCCGAGGATCCGGCCGGGTCGTCGAGGTCGAGGCCGGCGACGAGGTCGACGTCGGGATGCTGCACGTGACCGCGACGCACGCCGAGCACGACGGCCGCCGCCTCCCGCTGGGGGGTGCCACCACCCCGGCGCTGGGGTACCGCATCGACGGGGGC
The DNA here is from genome assembly GCA_963706075.1 of uncultured Actinomycetes bacterium. GTDB lineage: Bacteria > Actinomycetota > Thermoleophilia > Gaiellales > JAICJC01 > JAICJC01. The sequence goes on along the minus strand of CAVPLP010000003.1, from coordinate 368,992 downwards.
CTCTCGGTCTACTTCGCCGGCGACACCGACCTGTTCGACGGCATGGCCGACATCGGGCGCGCCGGGATCGACGTCGCGCTCCTGCCGGTATCGGGCTGGGGGTCGCGGCTCCCGCCGGGCCATCTCGACCCGCTCGGAGCCGCCCGGGCGCTCGAGCTCCTGGCCCCCAAGGTGGTGGTGCCGATCCACTGGGGCACGCTCGCCCCGATGCTCCCCGGCCGGTCGCGGTCGATGCACGACGAGGCGGCGCACGAGTTCGCGCGTCATGCGGCCGCCCTGGCCCCCGACGTCGACGTGATCGTGCTCCCGCCGGGCGGCTCGATCGACCTCTGAGATCAGCCGCCGGGCACCTCGCCGGCGTCCACCTCATCCTGCTTCTCGAGGTCGCTCAGCGATCGCTTCTCCTTCGATCCCTTGCGCGACTCGCGCACCATGTCCTTCGTCGCGGACCAGCCGAACGTCGACGCCATGAAGACGAGCCCGAAGGTGATGTTCCACGCCATGCAGATCATCTGCTGCGACAGCGAGTAGGCGGTCACGGTCGACGCCGGAGCCACGTCTCGCAGAGCGAAGGACGCCATCGCCTGCTGTGTCCCGACGCCGCCCGGCGTGACGGCGAACGTCGACGAGATCGAGTTCGCGGCGATGATGAGGAAGATGTTGCGAATCGTCACCGGGATGCCGAACGCGAACATGAAGTTCGCGTTCACGCCGATGCGTGCGATGTACGACGCGATCTGCACCGACAGCACCCGGGTCACGTAGCGCCTCGGATGGCGCAGGATCACGGCGCCCTCCTTGGCGTCCTCCCACGTCTGCCGGTAGCGCTTCCAGAGGAACCGGAGCACGAAGAGGATCAGGAGCCCGGCGAGGATCAGGAACACGATCTTGGGCCCGCTGTCGCCCGTGGCCTGGTCCTCGGCTTGGCCTCGAGAACGAGCCGTCGCGCGTCAGGAAGAGGAACACGTAGTTGAGCGTGCCGATCACGCCGAAGAAGATGTTCTGGACGACCCCGGCGGCCAGGATCCCGGCGAACGCAGACCCGGTGATGATCACGCGGAACATCCCGAAGTAGGCGAACGTCCCGGCCTGTGCAGGGAGGAACGAGTTCAGGCCGATGCCGCCGGCGTACGACGCGAGGATCGGGCGGACGGGCACCTTGTCGCTCCCGTACGACTCGGCGAGGATGTTCCGCCAGGCGAGGCCGTTGAGCGTGGTCTGCACCGACTGGAGCAGGCACCCCAGGATGACGTACTGGATGTCGACGGAGGTGATCTGATCCCAGACGGCTCCGAACCAGCCGGTCAGATCTGTGAGGATGTCGAGCTCAGCCACGAGCATGCGCCTCCGGCACCGGGCCAGGGAGACTCGGCGGCGACCGGCCCGGCGTCAAGGTAGCAGGCACCCTGGCCGGGGCTGAGGCGCGCACCACCCCGCCGGCGAGCTCAGGCGCTGACTATGCGACCGCGCCGACCGCTGGTCGCCCGGGGCCCGAAGAACGAGGCCGGCGCCGATCACGAGGTACAGGACCACCGTCGCCGTCGGCACCCGCCACGCGAGGATCGTCGCGACGACGTAGAAGCCGATGTTCGGCGTCGCGAGCCGCGTGAACGCCGCGATCTCCGCGTCGGTCACGTCGGGGTTCAGGAGCTCCCGGTCGCGCAGCACGGAGTGCCAGAGCGCCGACAGGAGGACGGACGTCGCGAGCAGCGTGAACCCGTAGAGCATGACCGCCGGCCGCTCGGCGTTGGCGTCCCGAACGGCCTCGGCGACGAGCCGGGTCGGGAACGGCAGGAACGAGACGACCATCAGGAGCAGGATGTTGAGGCGCATGACGTTCTGGTCCGCGTACCGCATCCGGCGGAACAGGCCGTGGTGGGCCATCCAGATGCCGCCGATCGTGAGGAAGCTCGTGACATAGCCGAGGTACGACGGCCACTGGTTCGCGATCCCGCGCCACAGGTCGTGGAAGTCGGACTCGGGCACCGAGATGTCGAGGACGAGCAGCGTGATCGCGATCGCGAACACGCCGTCGCTGAACGCCTCGGTCCGCCCGGTGTCCCATCGGTTCGCCATCGTGCCTCTATTCGCACGATCCGGCGGGCCTCCTTTTCGCGGACTACACCGGCGGGCCGCCGGCGGCGACCCGAAAGCCGATGTTGCCCGCCGAGGCATCCGGCGTGTTCGCCGAGCGTGCGTCCACCCTGTAGCGGAAGCAGTACGACTCGTGGCACAGGTAGGAGCCGCCGCGCATGACCCGATGCGTCCCGGCATCCGGGCCCTGCGGATCGACGCTCGGCGATGTCCGGTAGTACGCCGGATGAAACCAGTCGGCGCACCACTCCCACACGTTCCCGGTCGTGTTGTGGAGGCCGTGGCCGTTGGGCGGGAAGGCGTCCACCGGGGCTGTCCCCGCGTAGCCGTCGGCCAGCGTGTTCTCGGCGGGGAAGCGGCCCTGGAAGACGTTCATCCGGTGCTCGCCGCCCGGCTCGCGCTCACTCCCCCACGGGTAGTGCTCCCCCTCGAGGCCGCCTCGCGCCGCGTACTCCCACTCCGCCTCGGTCGGAAGCCGCGTGCCGCTCCAGGCGCAGAACTCGCGGGCGTCGGCCCACGAGACGTGCACCACGGGATGCCCGTCGCGTCCGTCGAGCGCGGAGTGCGGCCCCTCCGGGTGGCGCCAGTCCGCGCCGTACACCTGCCGCCACCAGGGCGCCGCGGCGACCGCGCGCGTCGGGGGGAAGTCGTCCGGCAGGAGGCCGCCGAAGACGAACGACCACTCGAACCGCTCGGCTTCGGTCACGTACCCGGTCTGGTCGACAAAGCGGGCGAAGAGCTCGTTCGTCACGGCGCACCTTCCGATGCGGAACTCGCTCAGCTGCACCTCGTGGGCCGGCCCTTCGCCGTCTTCGGGATACGCATCGTCGGATGCGTTCCCCATCACGCTCGAGCCGGCCGGGATCTCGACGAGGTCGAGCTCGGGCATCGGCCCGGCGGAGCGCTTCGAGCGCCCGGCCGCGACCCGGGTGCCGGAGTCGGCGCCCCGGCCCGGAGCACAGCAGGGTGTGTCCGCCGACGACGTCATCCGCCTCTGGGCGCCGATCGTTGTCGAAGCGGATACGATCTCCGGCGCACAGCCAAAGGAAGAAAGGAGGAAACAATGGTTGTACTGAGTCTTGGTGAGTTTCTCTGGTCGCTCTTGGTCATCTTCTTCATGGTCGTCTATTTCATGATGCTGTTCCAGGTCATCGTGGACGTGTTCCGGCGCAAGGACGCATCGGGAGGCAAGAAGGCGTTATGGCTGATCGCGCTTTTGATCCTCCCGCTTGTGGGCCTCCTGGCCTACATGTTCACGAACGGCGACAGCATGACCTCGCGCAATGTGCAGGAGATGCAGCGCTCGCAGGAGCGCTTCGACGACTACGTGCGCGAGACGGCGGGCGGTTCTGCGGCCGAGATCGAGAAGGCCAAGGGCCTGCTCGACAGCGGCGCCATCTCGCAGGCCGAGTTCGATCGCCTGAAGAGCAAGGCGCTCGCGTAACGGGCGACGTCGCCGCGCGGCTCGCCCGGGCACCTTCGCCCGGGTGAGCCGCATGGCGGCCCCACGCACATCCATTCAGGCGGTGTCCGCGACCTCGGCGGCGGCGAGCCCGATCGCGACAAGGTCGCGCGGGTGGATCCAGGCGTCGGCCAGGTGGAAGCCGCCCGCCCGGAAGATCGAGTCCCGCAGGCCGATCGCCCACCGGTGCTCGATGAGCGCGATCGCAGCCGCGCTGCCGTTCGGGATCGCGTCGGCGACGTACCACACCTCCTGGTCATCGAGGAGATCGCCGTCGACCGCCGCCTCGGCGCCGCGCACCGCCCCGATCTCGGCGCCCTCCTCGCCGCCGGCTCCGATCCCGATCAGCGCGCCCACGAGCGCGCCGAACTCCGCGGCAGCGTCGACGTCCTTCTGCGAGAACGTCTCGAGCTCGCCGTCCTCTGACTTCTTCACCACGATCATGTCGATCAACCGCACGACGTCATCCTGGCGCAGACGCTCGATCTCCGCGAGCACCTCGCCGCGGAATTGCGGGTCGTCGAATCCGATCACGAGCATCTGCACGGGTCCCATCGTCATCGCGCCTCCTCCTACTGCGAGAGCAGCTTCTGTTTGGCTGCCTCGAACTCGTCGGCGGTCAAGACGCCGGCATCCATCAGTCCCTTGAGCTCGGTCAGCTTCGACACGAGGTCGTCACCAGCGGGCGCGGCTGCCGGCGCGGCGGCCGGCGCCGGTGCCTGCTGCGCCTCGAGCTGGTTCAGGCGGGCCTCCTGGTCCGCCTCCTGCTGGCTTTTGCGCTGGGCGCTCTTGCCAACCATGTACGCGCCCCCGCCGACCATCGCGGCTCGCATCAGGGGCCGTCGCCGTCGTCCAATCATCGTCGTCTCCTCCGGTCAGGTGGATGGATCGTCTCTAGCCGCGCGCTTCGGCGCACTCATGCCTGCCACCGTCTCTCCGGGAGGCGGGCACTACCCCCGAAAGAGTAGTGGCGGCGCGGCCGACGAGGGGGACCCGACCGCTCAGGGTCGTGCCGCACCCCGGCTGCGAGATCACGTGCATGTGCCCGCCCACGGCCAGCATGCGCTCGTCGATGTTCGCGATGCCGATGCCGGCCCCGCGGCGACCTGGATCGAAACCCACCCCGGTGTCCTCGACCTCGAACCGCAGCGATCCGCCCGCCGCCGAGACGCTGATCGTCGCGCTCGCATCGGGCCCCGCATGCTTGCCGGCGTTCTGGAGCGCCTCGAGACAGCAGAAGTAGACGGCGCTCTCGACCTCGGCGGTGTACCGGCCGAGGCCCGCCGTGTGGACGGCGGTCGGTAAGGACGATCGGCGCGCCGCCGCGTTGAGGGCGCCGACGAGCCCCTCCGTTCGAAGGAGGGGCGGATAGATCCCCTGCGCGAGCGAGCGCAGCTCATCGAGAGTGGCGTCGACGTCCTCGGCGAGCTCCGCCACGACCCGCCGTGCCTCCGCCCGGTCGACCTCGCCGATCAGCCCGAGCTTGACCCGCAGGGCGATCAGCCGCTGCTGGGCGCCGTCGTGCAGGTCGCGCTCGAGCCGGCGTCGCTCCTCCTCCGCCGCGGCCAGGATGCGCGAGCGGGCCACACGGATCTCGCCCTCCATCCGCTGGGTCTCGAGCGACAGGAGCGTCGCGGTGCCCGCGGCGCGGAGGAGCTCCGGATCGGCCTGGAGCTCGGGATCGTGGAGGATCGCCGCCACGGGAAGCCCGGCCCGGTCGATCCGGTGCCACGCGAACCGCTCGTCGGCGGCCGCGACGGCCTCGCCGTCGACCCCGACGTAGGCCGCGTCGGCCTGCGACCAGAACGCGAGGCGCAGCGAGGGATCGCCGAGCGCCGATCCGACGTCCGACTGCCACCGCCGGGCATCCGGCCGGCGGGCGAGGGTCGTGAGCATCGTCTCCAGCGCGGACCCCGCAACGATCCGCGCCCGCAGGAGCGGGGCGACGAAGGCAACCGGGAGGAGGCCGAGAAGGACGGCCTGCGCCCAGCTGAGCCCGTCAAGAAGCTCGACCGACCCACCCGCAGCCTCGGCGAGCCAGCGGACTGCGAAGACGACGGCACCCGCCGCGCCGACCACCATGAGCGCAGCGACCGCCCGGCGGTTGGGCCGCGTCCCCCGCGCGAAGCGCCGGACGAGCGCGAGACCGATGGCGAGCGCGATCAGCGCGGACGCCGCGCCTCCGGCCCACCTGAGCCCGTGGACGACCCCTGGAGATGCGGTCACCACCTGGAGGGCGTTCGCCGGACAGTCCGCGGTGCACGCCGCCAGCGGCTGGTCCGAATGGACCACGGGCGAGACGAGAACGGCCGGCAGCGAGATCAGGACGACGGAGGCGGCCGCGAGCCCGACGAGCGCGGTTCGCGCCCTCCCCCGGAGGCGGCCCGTGGGGAACGTCATCAGGGCATAGGCGATGACGGGGAGCAGCAGCATGCGCCCGACGGCTCCCACGGTGTAGAGCTCGGAATCATCCGAGGCCTGCATCGATGCGAGCGCGGCGACAACCGCGCAGACGATCAGGCACTGGCCGAGCCGGCCTGCGGGCCGGCGCTCGAGCCAGACGGCCGCTGCCAGGCTCAGGCCGACGATCAGCTCGACCTGGAGCACCGCCTCGGCTCCCGGGTGGCTGACATGCCGGCTGGTGAGCGCCGTCGCGGCCGCGGCGGCGGAGGCGCCTGCGACCAGGAGCCACACCGACGGACGCCGCGCACGGTCGATCCCGGTGGCGATCAGGTCGCGACCGCCCCAATATCCCGAGGCGGCGGCTCTCCCGACGTCAGGCACCCAGTTCCCCTTCCTTGGGGACACGACGAACCGTGTCCGTTGCAGACGTTACACCGCCCGCTCACCCACGGGCAACAGGCCTCACCACACCGTTACAATCGTTGCAGCATGGTCAGACTCGTCGTCGGTGAGGACAGCTATCTCGTGCAGCAGGGCATCGAACAGGTCCTCGCGACCATGCCCGAGATCGAGCTCGTCGCGATGTGCGAGACGACCGCTCAGCTCGAGCGGACGATCGAGGCCGGAGGCGTGGATGTCGTCATGACCGACATCCGGATGCCGCCGGGCCAGTCCGACGAGGGCATCGAGTTCGCGGCGCAGCTGCGCGAGACGAATCCCGAGATCGGCGTCATCATCCTCAGCCAGTTCCTCGAGCCCGAGTACGCCGTGCGGCTGTTCGAGCAAGGGGCCGCCGGGCGGGCCTATCTCCTGAAGGAGCGCATCGCGACGCCGGCCGAGCTGCGGCGTGCCATCACGTCGGTCTCGACGGGCGGATCGGTGACCGACCCCAAGGTCGTCGAGGTGCTCGTCGCGGAGCGCCGCAGAGCCGAGCGCTCCCCGCTGAACGACCTCACGCCGCGCGAGCTCGAGGTGCTGTCGCTCGTGGCGGAGGGCCGGAGCAACTCGGCGATCGCCGGTGAGCTCTTCCTGACCAAGCGCGCCGTCGAGAAGCACATCAATGCGATCTTCGCCAAGCTCGACCTCCCCGACGAGTCGGTCGCCAGCAGGCGCGTCCACGCCGCCCTGCTCTTCCTCTCGGAGCAGCACGAGGCAAGCCGACCCCACCGCTGAGCACGTGCGGGCACGGTGGCGGGCCGGTGCCGCCCCTGTAACCATCGGCAGCTACCCGGTGGCTACCCGGGTCTTTCATGCGCACGCAAGCGGACGCCCCGGCTCCCTGGCAACGATCCGGCGACCCAGCTTCGGCAGGTGCCGTCATCCGCGTGCTCGTGGCCGATGACAGCCCGGCCTTCCGCACGGTCGCGCGGCAGGTCATCGAGCTCAGCCCCGGCTTCGAGCTGGCAGGCACGGCCGCGACGAGCGAGGAAGCCGTCGAGCTGACCCGCACGCTCCGGCCCGAGCTTGTCCTCATGGACGTCCGGATGCCCACGATGGGCGGGCTCGACGCGGCGCTCGAGATCGGCGCCGATCCCGGGGCGCTCGTCGTCCTGATCTCGGGGGGGCGGCGGGAGGACACGCCCGGGATCTCCGGTACCGACCTCCCGTACCTGCCGAAGAGCAGCTTCGGGCCCGCGGCACTCCGCGCGCTCTGGGAGCAGCTCAGGCCGGGGTAGCGGTCGCCCACGTGGAGTGGTGCGAGCCTCCTTCCCACAGACAGGCCGGCATCAGTGCAGCCCGCCGGCCGCTCGTCCACCATCGTCCGTGTCTGACGCCGGCCTCCGCGCGGCGCTGGAGCAAACATGGCAGACTCGACCATGCGGAGACGCAAACGCCGCACCTGTTGACACGTGAGTGACCTCCAGCCCCACGAGTACGGACGTGCCCCGGCCTGGCAGCCGGAGCGGCCCCGCCTCGACCCCGTGCGCCTGGTCATCGCGTGGCTCGTGTCGGGGGCCGGGCTGCTCGCCGCCGCGTGGATCCTTCCCGGGGTGTCGATCCCGGGTTTCTGGGGTGCGCTCCTCGTCGCCGCCCTCGTCGGCGTGATGAACGCCATCATCCCGCCGGTCGTGGCCGCGCTCCGGCTGCCGTTCATGCTCGCGCTGGGGTTCATCCTGGTGCTGCTCGTCGACGCGTGGATGCTGAAGGCGGCGGCAGACATCAGCCCGGGCTCGATCACGGTCGACTCGTACGGGTGGGCATTCCTGGCAGCCCTCCTCGCCGCGGCGGTCTCGATCATCCTGAACATCATCTTCGGGGCCGATGACGACGACACCTACACGCTGCGGGTGATCCAGCGGATCGCGCGCCGCTCCGGCGAGCGGACCGCGACCGACGTTCCAGGAATCATCTATCTCGAGATCGACGGGCTCGGCCTCCCGGTGCTCCGCAGGGCGGTCCGCGACGGGAACGCCCCGCGCATGGCCGCGTGGCTGGCCGAGGGCAGCCACCGGCTGGTCGAGTGGGAAACCGACCTGTCGTCGCAGACCGGGGCCAGCCAGGCGGGGATCCTGCTGGGATCGAACGACGACATCCCGGCCTTCCGGTGGGTCGAGAAGGAACGCGGCGTCGTGATGACATGCTCGGCCCCGGACGATTGCGCCGAGATCGAGCGCCGCCACGCCACCGGTGCGGGCCTCCTGGTCGACGGAGGCTCGAGCCGCGGGAACCTCCTGTCGGGCGAGGCCGACCAGGTCATCCTGACCGTGAGCCGGATCGCCGCCGAGAAGTCGGCCAACCCGGGCTACCGCGGATTCCTCGCCAACGGCTACAACGCCACGCGCGCGCTCGTCCTGTTCTCGTGGGAGGTCGTGCTCGAGTGGGTCGCCGCCCTCCGCGCGATCCGCCGCGACGTCCGGCCGCGGGGACACCGCGGAGGCTACTACCCGTTCCTGCGGGCGGGCATGTGCGTCGTCGTCCGCGACCTCATCGTGTACGGCGTGCTCACCGACATGATGAAGGGCCGGCCCGCCGTCTACGCGACGTTCTCGAGCTACGACGAGGTCGCCCACCACTCCGGCCTCGAGCGCGCCGACACGCTCGAGGCGCTGCGCAAGCTCGACCAGCAGTTCGGCCGGATCGACCGGGCCCGGCGGTTTGCGCCGAGACCGTACGAGATCGTCGTGCTGTCGGACCACGGCCAGACCCAGGGAGCGACCTTCAAGCAGCGCAACGGCTACGGGCTCGACGACCTCGTGCGCGGGGCGCTCGACGCGGCCACCGTCAGCGAGATGGCCCAGGGGGACGAGCAGCATGCGATGGCCGCCCTGGCGCTGGGCGAGGCGACGGGCCGGGCGGACAAGCCCGCGAAGCCGGCTGACGACGTCGCGGATCGCGACGCGATCGTGCTCGGCTCGGGCAACCTGGGCCTCATCTATCTCATGGAGGAGAAGCGCCGCCTGACGCTGGAGGAGATCGACCGGCGCCATCCCCGGCTGATCCCGGCCCTACGCGAGCACCCGCACGTCGGCTGGATCCTCGTCCGCTCGGAGGAGCGCGGCCCGCTCGCGCTCGGCCCGGGCGGGATCCACCACCTGGCCGACGGCCGGGTGGAGGGCCTCGACCCGCTGGCGCCGTTCTCCCCGACGGCACCTCGCCATCTGCTGCGCACGGACGGGTTCGCCCACGTCGCCGACATCATGGTGGGGAGCTTCTACGACCCGCAGCTGGACGAGGCGTGCGCGTTCGAGGAGCTCATCTCGTTCCATGGCGGCCTGGGCGGCATCCAGACGCGAGCCTTCATCCTCTATCCGGTGACGCTCCCGCCGCCCGCCGGCCCGATCATCGGCGCCGCGGCGGTGCACGGGCTCTTGTCGGGCTGGCGGAGCCACCTCCAGGCGCCCGCCTCACCCGAGGCCCAGCCGGCGCCCGCCTGATCCACCTGCCGGCACGCCCGCGGCGGTGTTGCTTGCATCATCGCAAGCCGTCCCGGCGGCCGGTCGAATGTGCACGAAAAGTCCGAAAAGGAGCGTGAGAGATGTCAGTGCAGCGTGAGCCGAGCGGATGGGCGATCGGCGGGGCGATGTTCGCCGGCTCGATGATGATCATGATCGGGATCTTCGATGCCCTCGCCGGCCTCACCGGGATCCTCCGGGACGACTTCTACGTGAACACGCCCCACAACCTCTTCAAGTTCGACGTCACCGCCTGGGGATGGGTCCACCTCGTGATCGGCATCGTCGTGGCGTGCGCCGGCTATGGCGTCCTCTCCGGTGCCACATGGGCGCGAGTGGTCGGAGTCATCCTCGCCATGGTGGTCGCGATCGAGAACTTCATGTTCATCCCGTACTACCCGTTCTGGTCTCTCCTCATCATCGCGCTCGCCGTGTGGGTCATCTGGGCACTCGCCTTCCGGGGCGACGACTACCGCATCTCTCAGCCGTAGGGCGGCCCGGACCAGAAGCCGGCCGCGCGTGCCCGACGGGCCCGCGCGGCCGGCTTCGTCCTGAGCGCCTTCGCCCGTGGGAGCGGCTCAGCGCGCCGAGACGACGTCCTCGTCCGAGAACGCCTCGCGCAGCCGCGCCTCCTGCTCGTTCGAGAGGTTCGTGTGGATCAGCTCGGCATGCCCCGTGTCTGACGACAGCGCATCCTTGACCTTGTCCTGCACCGCGTCGGACGTGAGCAGGAAGAGCGCCGACGTGCCCGGCGTCACCTGCTCGCGCACCTGGTTGATGAACCCGTCGTCGATCCCGACGTCGGTCAGCGACCCGGCGAGCGCCCCTGTCGCCGCGCCGACCGCCAGCCCGAGGAGCGGGACGAAGAAGATCAGCCCGAACAGCATGCCCCAGAAGGCCCCGCCGAGGGCGCCGGAGGCGGTCGTGCCGTGAAGCTGCTTGGTCTTCGGCTTCCTGCGGCCTTCGGGCCACGTGACGACGGCCGCGTCGTGGACGCGGATCAACTCCTCTTTCTGGAGCCGCTCGAGCGTCGTCAGGGTGTTCTCGGCGCCGTCTGCCGAGTCGAACTTCCACACGCTGAATGTGGCCATGCAGAGCCTCCTCGCTCGAATGAACGGCCCAAGCGTCCCGCGCGGCAGCGAGGCCGGCAAGGTTGCGCGCACGACAGCCCGGATGAGGCGCGCACCACCGTGCGCGCGGCGCTACCGGGCGGTGGGGATCTCCCCTGTCACCGTCGTCCCGCCGCCCGCAGTACGGGCCGATCTCGACGGCCCCGTCGACCGCGTGCACCCGTTCGCGGATCGCGTCGGCGCCCCACCCGTTCGTCGCCCGTGCGGGCAGCGGCCGGCCGGTATCGACGACGGCGAACCGCACGACCTCGTCGGTCTCCGTGACCCGGACGGTGATCGCGCTGTCCGGCCCGGCGCGCTCGGCGGCGCCGCGTATCGCGTCGAGGCAGCAGAAGTACACGACGCTCTCGATCTCGGCCGCGTGACGGCTGACGCCGGCGCAGTCAACCGTCGTCGGGACGACCGAACGCCGCGCCACTCCGCGGAGCGCGCTCGCAATCCCCTCGGCACGCAGGAGCGGCGGGTAGATCCCGTGCGCGAGGTGGCGCAGATCGTCCGTCGCCGCGTCGATCTCGTCGGCGATCTCGGCGATCAACTGCTGGTCCTCCTCGTCGCCGGTCTCGCCCATCAGCCCGATCTTCACCCGAAGCGCGACCAGGCGCTGCTCGGCGCCCTCCTGGAGGTCGCGCTCCAGGCGCCGCCGCTCCTCCTCTCCGACGGCCAGGAGGCGCGTCCGGGCCTCCCGGATCTCGTCGGCCAGACGGCCGGACTCGAGCGAGATCAAGGTGGCGGTCGCCGCCGCACCGAGGAGCTCCGGATCGTCTTCGAGCGCAGGATCGTGGAGGATCGCGGCCACGGGACTGCCATCCTCATCGTCGATCGGCTTCCAGCCCCGCCCAGCTTGCGGGCCCATCCTCGTCCCCGTCACGCCGACGTAGGCCTCGTCGGCGGCCGACCAGACAACGATCTGCAGCGACGGATCGTCCAGCGCAGCCGCCACCTCGCGCTGCCACCGGGCTGCGTCGGGTTGGCGCTCGAGGCTCGACACGAGCCGTTCGAGCGCCCCGCCGGCGAACACCTCGGCGTGGAGCAGCGATGCGACGAACGCCCACGGCAGCAGCAGCCGCGCGCCGGCAAGCGGCCCAGCGCACGGTCTCGACGACGTCCGGCGGGGCATCGATCACGAACGCCGTCAGCTGACGGAGGGCGAAGAGGGCGGCGTACGGCACGCCCACGATCACGATCCAGAAGAGCGCGCGCCGCCGCGGTCGCGTGCCCGTGCTGAACCACCGCACGAGCTGAACGCACGTGAGCAGGCCGACGATCGTGCCGGCGACCGCCTCGGCCGTGCCGAGGTCGCCCAGCGCCGCCGCCGAGATCGAGCCCACCTGGAGCGAGTTGGATGGGCACGCGCCGGCGCACCCGGCGAGCGGGTGGCCGCCGGTCGTGACGGGCGAGAACAGCACGTACGGCAGGAAGAACAGGGCGAGGCCCGCGAGGAGCACGGCCATGACGGCACGTCCCTGCCACTGCTTCAGGCGCCCCGTGGGAAACGACAGGAGCGGCGTAGAACGTCGCCAGCGTGGCGGGAAGGTCGGCGAGCACCGCCAGGCTGAAGACGAGCGGCGCATCGGCGCTCTGGAACGACACCAGCACCCACGTGGCCGCCGACACGAGCAGCGCCGGCCCGATGAGGCTCCTCGGCCGGCGAACGAGCCAGTACGCTCCCGCGGCGGAGAAGCCCGCGATGTTGTCGGCCAGGAAGAGCGCGTCTCCCCACCGATAGCGCACGTGGCCGCTCGAGAGCGTGAGCGCGACGGCGAATGCCGCCGCCGCCACGCCGGCGAAGACCGCCCAGCGCGCGATCTGCCCACGGCTCGGAAGCTGCAAGAACCGGCCGATCAGCGCTCGAGATCGCGACACCCGTTGGGGCACCGACGTCGTTCATCGCCTGACCCCTTCTGTGCGATTCGGCCAGAGGCTACAAAAACGGCGCCGGGCACGTCAATGGCGGGAAACGCTCACTCGTCCGTCGGAGCGATCCGATGCCGCCGCCAGGTGAGCCCCAGGATGCCGCCGAGCACAAGGGTCGGGACGACCGTGAGGACGCGATACAGCAGGACGGCGGCGACCGCCTCCGCGTTGCCGGCGCCGAACCCCACGAGCGCGGTCGAGAGGCCGAGCTCGACGATGCCGACGCCGCCCGGTGTCGCCGGGATGGCCGTCAGGAGCCGAACGAGCCCCCAGGCCGCGAGCGCCTCCACCCAGGTCACCTCGTCCGCACCGACTCCGGTCGCCCGGAGCGACACGAGGAGCACGCCGAACACCGCAAGATGCCCGGCGAAGGCTGCGACGGTGATCGCCGCCCATCGCCTCGCCAGAAGCACGATCGTCTCGCGCCGGAAGCGCACGACCGCGTCGCCCCATCCAGCGCGCGGCGGCCTTCTGGCCACGCGCAGCACGCGGTTTGCGACCCGTTCGGCGCGCTCACCGGTCGCACGCGCCTGAGGCTCACCCCGGAGCACCAGGACCAGGGCGACGGCCAGGAGGACGATCGCGCCGATGCCGATCAGGCCGGCGGTCAGAAGCAGCGGGCTCGAGCCGCCCGACAGGAGGAGCAGCGACAACGCGAGCACCGGCAGGACCACGTTCACGATCTGGTTCCAGACGCTCGTGACGACGACCGCGACGGCCACCGCCTGGCGGTCGAACCTCCAGCCGCGCAGCATCGCGTACGACGCGGCGATCCCGACCGCGTCGCCGCCCGGGACGGCGACCGACAGCGCGGTCGACGTCTGGGTGAGGACCATCGACTGCCGATAGTTGAGGCCCGGGAGCGCGGCCATCCAGGGCGGCCCGTACGTGGCGACGTTGATCACGGTCGCCACGGCAAGGGCGGCGATGGCGGGCCCGCTCAGGCTCGTGACCACGTCCCACACGTCGGCGTAGTCGGCGATCTTGGGGAGCAGGAACGCGAAGACGACCGCCACCAGGGCGATCCCCGCCGACGGCCCCGATGATCCGTCGCCGGCGCGACTTCCCGGACGCCGCTGGTTCCTGCTCTCGACCTGAGCCGCCCTGGTCGACGCCCTCGGTCACCCCAGAAGCGGTCGCTTCAGCGCCTCGAACTCCTCGTCAGACAGCGCCCCCTCCGCCCGCAACGCCGCGAGGCGCTCGAGCCGGCGAACGTCGGAGTCGGAGCGGCCTCCGATCGCCGACGCCGACGGGAGATGCCCCCGGATGCCGGCTGTGAGCGTGCCGTGGGCGGCGTCGGGGTACTCCGCGACCGTCTGGCGCCGCACCGCCTCGAGACCGAGGGCCGCGAGCAACGTCAGAACGATCACGGGCAGTGGACGGCGCGCCGCGTGGGTCGGGAGCCCAGGCGATCAGGAACAGGACGACCGCGGCGAACGCAGCCCAGACCCGGCCCTGGTGAACGCGAGCCGCGTACGCGAAGTGGCCGCGCAGCGCCACCGCTCGCGCACCGGCGCCCGACACCCACGCCCAGAGGACGGTGATGATCCCGACACCGATGCACCGTCCGGGTGGCGTCGGCGAGATCGGCAGTGATGACGTCCCAGGCCGCGTTCGCCGCCGCGCGATCGTCGGGAAGCGTCGCAAGCGAGTCGACGACGACGCCGCCTGCGATGACCCTGCCCAGCAGGAGGACGAACCCGGCCACGATGATGCCGACGCCGCACGCACGCACGGCCTCGCGCCTTCGCCCAGGGGCCAGATACACCGCGAGAGCAAACAGCCCGAGCGCGACGAACGGAAGCACGAGCGCCGACACCTTGAGCCAGTGCACGGCCGTCTGCGCCGCGGAGAGCTGGTCGGACTGGAGGATGACGATTCGCCCGCCGGTGAACCTCGACGGCGGCGAGATGCCGACACGTCCGGCCAGCTGCTCGACCATCGGGCCGGTGTTCAGCACCACGTTTCCGCCGGCCGTGCTGATCCTCGGACCGCCGCCGTTGATCACGACCAGGAGCTGGGCGTGCGCCGCCCGGTTGGCCTTGATCCAGGCCTGCTGGACCTGATCCGATGCAAGCAGCTTCTCCGCAGCGCGCTGGGCGTAGTCGTGCAGGACGGCCGCGGCCGGGCCCGCGAGCGCCTGGGTCTGCGGCGGGAGCAGCGGCTGGAGCTGGGCCGCGACGTCGACGTTCGCGTAGAGCTGGTCGACGAGATACGTGCTGAGCGTCTGCTGGATCGCCGGCTGCTGCAGCAGCTCGGAGCTCGTCTGCGCGTAGTTGTCGCTATCGAGCGCTTCGCGGGAGATCCAGACTGCCAGGATCGAGAGGACGAGCACGATCGAGGCGAGGACGACGAGCCCGCGGACCAGCCACCGGCGTCGGCGGGTCGGCTCGCGGACGTCGGTCTCGGGCGGAGGGGACGTCTGCTCGGAGCCCACGGCGCTAACTCTTCCTCAAAACGAGGTGCAACACAAGGCTCGCCGCCCAGACGATGACCGTCACCTTGAGGGTCGAGACGAACCCTCCCAGGTCGAGCGCGTCCACGAGGAACCCCGTCAGCGTGATGATCACGACGTTCACGACGAACAGGCTGAGCCCGAGCGTGATGACATGGAACGGGGCGCCCAGGATGTTGAGGATCGGCTTCACGAAGGCGTTCAGCAGGCCGAGCACGAGGCCGGCCAGCGCCAGGCCGGCGACGCCCGTGACGGTCACCGAGCCGACGAGGAGGACCGCAACGCCGAGGACGACGGTGTTGAACGCCCACCAGAAGAGCACGCGGCCGATCACGGCCGCTCGCCCGGAGAGAGGGTGTGCTCGATCGAATCGAGTCGCCGGGCCTCCGAGGGTGTGCGCGCAGGCCGGCGCACCTCGATCACGTCCCCTTCGGCGTGCTCGCGAATCGTCACGGCGGCCGGGTCGTAGGCGAGCACCAGCCGCATTCGCTCGGGCTCGATCTCGACGACGCTCGAGAGCGGCGCCACCAGCACTCGACGCCTGAAGAGCCCCGCGGCGACGACGAGGTCTCGCTCCCTGACCTGCTCGACGATGCCGACGCGGCCACCCGGGCCCCAGACGTCGAATCCCTCGCATGACCGGAGCCAGTACTCCGTGTCGATCGGCGGCACCCCGGCGCGCTCGTCGCCATGCTGCCGCGTCAGCCTGAGGAGCGTCGTCCGCGGAATCCTCATCGGTCGGCCCGGACCTGTCCGGCAGGCTCGCCGGAGTGGTGTTCAGCCGGATTCAGCGGGCACCTCGTCGGTATCGTCCTTCTGATCCTTCTTCTTGCGGTGCATGAGCTGGCGAGTCTGGTCCCACCCGATCGTCCGGGCGAGCATCGTGAGCCCGAAGACGGCGTTCCATGCGGTCGTGATCAACGCCTGGCCGATCGTGTACGCCGAGATCGTGGCCTGTGGGGCGACCCCCTTCAGCACGACCGACGCGAGCGCGGTCTGCGCCCCGACTGCGCCGGGTGCTATGGCCACGGTCGACGACACGGACGCGGCGGCCACGATCAGGAAGATGTTCGTGATCGAGACGGGGATGTCGTAGGCGTACATGAACGTCGCGTTCACTCCCATCCGCGCGATGTACGACAACGCCTCCACGCCGACCACCTGGACGAGGAACGCCCGGGGCATCGTCACGATGGTGCCGCCCTCCTTCGCCTTCTCCCAGGTGCTCTCGAGATGCCGCCAGAGGATCTTCCCGACGACGGTGATGAGGATCCAGCCGACGACGAGGATGACCGCCGTCAGCACCCAGTGGTCGGAGAACCAGCCGAGCTTGACGTCGAACGATCCCGCAACCGACAGGAAGAGCCAGAGGTAGACGAGCCCGCCCACGATCGCGAAGAAGATGTTCTGGACAACGGTCGCGCCGACGAGCCCGGCGACCGTCGAGCCCTCGATGCTCGCGCGAAAGAGCCCGAGCATCGCCACCGTGCCGGCCGAGGCGGGCAGGATCGCGTTCAGACCGTTTCCGCCCGCGTAGTAGCCGAGGGTGTCCCGGTAGTTCACGCCGCCCTCCGGATAGGACACGCGCAGGATGTTCCGCCACGCGAGCGCGACCAGACAGGTCTGCGCCGTCTGGAAGACGAGTCCGAGCAGCAGCAGAGGGACCGACACCGAGGTCAGCGTGTCCCACAGTTGACTCAGCCAGTCAGCCATCGCCTCGACCGCCTACGCCCGATGCGTGATCACACGCGCGAGCCTCACGGCTCGAGCCGCCGAGCTCAAGGGAGCGGGCACGAATCCGCGGTTGGGGCGCGCACTACCCGTGGTCAAGCACCCACGGGCGCGCGGACGGCCGCCGGAATCCGTGCGGCAACGCGCGTGCCGCCGCCGGGCACGCTCTGCATCTCGAACCTCCCGCCGGCCGTCTCGACCCGGTCGCGCAGGGCGAGGATGCCGGGCCCCTCGGCAGCGCCGCCGGCGCCGTCGTCGACGACCTCGATGTGAAGCGCGCGCGACCCGACACCGGCGCGGACGCGGATCGTCGATGCGTAGGCGTGCCGCTGCGCGTTCGCAACCGCCTCGCGGAACACGTGGTAGGCGGTCGCCTCGGCGGTGTCGCCGACCCGGACATCAGGGAGCTCGACGAACTCGATCGGGATCGCCGACCGGGCGGCGGCGCTCCGCATCGCCCGGCTGAGCCCCAGATCGTTCAGGACAGCAGGGTGGATGCCGTGGGCGAGCTCGCGCAGCTCGTCGATGGCGAGGACAAGCTGCGCCCGCGCGTCGGCGAGCGCGAGGGCCGCCTCGCGCGGAGCGTCGTCCATCCGGTCGGACGCACGCTGGAGGGCGACGGCCAGCCGGATCAGCCGCTGCTGGGCGCCGTCGTGGAGGTGGCGCTCGAGCCGGCGCCGCTCGGTGTCGGCGGCGACGACAAGCCGCGCCCGCGACGCGGCGAGGCCCGCGGCGAACTCCTCCCTCTCCGAGACGACCGCGGCGAGGAACAGCGACGAGAGCGCGGCGGCGCCGATGAAGAGCTGCGTGTTGAGGACGCTGCGCGAGATCGACTCGAAGGCGAACGGGCCGACGTAGTGGATGGTGTTCCACACCGTCAGGCCGACGCCGAGCGCGACCGCGAGGGTGGCGCCGCGCTGCCCGAACCGCAGGGCAGCCCAGATCAGCGGCGGAAAGACGAGGTACGCCAGCGGGCGGTGGCTGCGCGTCGCGAGCTCGCACGCGGCGATGACGGTGGCGAGGAGAAGCACCGCCTCGAGCGCGCGCCACCTCCCACCCAGACTCGGAAGCGGCGTCGACCAGGCCAGGGCCAGCGGCACGACGACCAGAGCACCCGACGCATCGCCGAGCCACCACGTGCGCCAGATGGTGGGGATCGCATCGGTCGTGATCACGCCGCCGAGCCGGAGGGAGAGCGCTCCCATGGTCGCGCTGACCGCGACACCCGCGGCGATCGCGAGAAGCATGCACGCCACGCCGTTCACCGTCGAGAGCGGCGACCCCCGCTTGACGAGGCGCCGGATGAGGATGGTCGCAACGACGACCTCGAGCACGTTCCCGACCGTCTGGCCGACCGCGGACCCGAGCGGGAGCGCGCCGTAGTCGTTCGCCAGGAGGTCGCCGATGAGGACGCCGGGCAGGTACCGAAGCCCGAAGAGGTAGACGAACGACATGCCGACGCCGACCGGCAGCCAGACGATCGCGGCCACCGGCCCGGCGAACTCGAGGTGGAAGCTGAGCTGAGCAGCGCCGTCGTACAGCGCCACGAGCACCGCGAGCCGGACGAGGTAGCCGATGACGGGTCCCCTCGGGAGCACGGACCTCACCACGACGGGCCCATGCTAAACCACGGCAGCGCCCCGTTTGCCATCCCATCAGCATGATCCCGGCAGGGCTACGGGCTCAAGATGGCGCGCACGACCGTCAGGCGGGTGGAGACACGACTGCGGCGGAGGTGGCCGGTCGGCGATCCTGGCCAGCTCTCTGCGGGTGACTGCTCAACGGGCCGCCGTGGCCCGTGAGACCGTCGCCGGAATGTTGGTGGGACTCGCCGACCGGCACCGCCAGGCTACCACGATCGGATGGGCGGCGAATTCTCGCGGCCGAAGGCCGCCGTCCGTCAGCGGTGACGGCGGGAGGGCCGGTGCTGCGCGGGCGCGCGCCGCGTGTTGAACGTCGTCGCCGAGCGGCGCGGCTCCTCGGGAGCCTGCAGATGCTGGTCGCTGGGCGCCGTGACGTGGATCCCGATCAGCGGGCGGTTCGGGTCGCGGACGTTGTTGAGCGCCTGGTCGGCCGTGCCCGCCTCGGTCGAGAGGACGGTCGACGAGCCGCTCTGGTAGCGCAGTTCAACGGTGAACTCCATGTGGCACACCTCCGAGATATTGCTGTTGGAGCGTGCCGTGTGTTCGGCCCGCTGGATGATCTAGCGGTCGGTGGGAGCGGGCGCCTGCGCCTCGCCCTCGTCGCGCCGCTTGGGGTTGGGGTCCGGAAACCCGGCTGCCCAGAGCGCGGCTTTGAGCTTTCGCAGGTCGGCAAGCTCACGCCGGCCATATGCGAACGCGACCGACTCGCGCAGGGCGCGCTCAAACCTGGTGTTGCGCTCCATCGCGTCTTTCAGCTGCAGACGGAGTTGGTGCTCGGTGCGGACGCCGCTGACCGGCGCCGCGGGCGGCTCTGGGGGTTGTGCCTCGGGGCCGCCATCGTTGACGGGCATCTCGCTCATTCGCTCCCCTTCGTGTGCGCCTGGCCGGTAGCGGCCGAGGCGGCACCAGGGCTGCGTGCGGGGCGCGCAAAGGGTGCGCGCCCCGCACGTCGCAAGCCCGTTAGCTCAGGGTGACGACGTTCGTCGCCTCGGGGCCCTTAGCTCCCTCGCGGCTCTCGAACTCGACCTTGGAGCCCTCGACCAGCGACTTGAAGCCATCGCCGGCGATCGACGAGTGATGGACGAAGAGATCCTTCGACCCCTCGTCCGGCGCGATAAAGCCGTAGCCCTTCGCGTCGTTGAACCACTTCACGGTTCCGGTTGCCATACACACCTCCCCCACAACGTAACGAACGAGTAAGGAAGTGCAGATGCGCGCAACCGAACGAACGTTCTTGGACGCCCGTACCGTAGCACGCTGGCGGCGGGGGCCGGCGAGTCGGCCGGGCCGACGGTCGGCGGCGGGCGCTGAACGCGAAGTCAGGCGCGATTGGCCGCGGGTCGCAAGAGCGCCCCGACCAGCCAGAGCACCGGGAAGAAGATCCCGAAGAAGAACAGCCAGCCGTGCCCGTTCCTGAGCGTGCTGAGCCCGAGGACGAACAGGAGCACGAAGTACAAGATCACCCCGCCGATTCCGACGTACCACCACATCGCTTCCTCCTTCGTTGGCCAGACCGAGTCTCGCCTCGCGCTTCCGGCCCCGCCTCATCCCATGCGAGTGATTCACGCGCCCGCGCATTCGCGTAGGCTCGGGGGCGGTGGCTCTTCCAGCCCGTCCAGTGCTCTCGGAGGCGCAGCTCGCGCGACTCGGCACGCTGGGTGACGAGCGAAGCGCGCCGGTCGGCGAGGTGCTCTACCGCATCGGCGACCCCACCTATCCGTTCATCGCGATCCTCGAGGGTGAGGTCGCGATCATCGACGCCGCAGGCACCGAGATCCTGCGCCACGGACAGGCGGGCTTCCTCGGCGAGATGAACCTGCTCACCGGCCAGACGGTCTTCGTGACGGCGGTCGTGACGGAGCCGTTGCGGTACGTCGCAGTCGAGCGCGAGGCCCTCCGCGCGCTCCTGTTCGAGGACGGGCCGCTCAGCGACCTCGTGCTGGCGACCCTCATGCAACGGCGTGAGGCGCTGCAACAGGTCGAGGGCGTGGGTCTCGAGATCGTCGGCCCCCACTCGTCAGAGGCGACGATGCGGATGCTGGACTTTGCCAGGAGCAACCACATTCCCTATACGTGGGACAACAACTCGCCGCCCGGCGAAGGCGAGCTTCCCCTCGTCCGGCTACCGGGCGGTGGCGAGCTGTGGGGGCCGGCGATCGGGCAGGTCTCGCGCGCGCTCGGGATCGGGCGCGAGCTCGCGCCGCGCGAGGAGGTCGACCTCGTCGTCGTCGGCGGCGGCCCGGCCGGCCTCGGTGCCGCGGTGTACGGCGCCTCCGAGGGGCTCGAGACGCTCGTCGTCGAGAGCACCGCGCTCGGCGGCCAGGCGGGCTCCTCGCGGCGGATCGAGAACTATCTCGGCTTCCCGGCGGGAATCACCGGCTCGGAGCTGACGAGCCGGGCGGTCACCCAGGCGCGCAAGTTCAACGCACGGACCGCGACGCCGTATCGCGCGGTCGCCCTCGAGCCCGGAAACGGACACCACGTCGTCCAGCTCGAGGAGGGCCACTCGATCGTCGCGCGTGCGGTCATCCTTGCGACCGGCGCGCAGTATCGACGGCTCCCGGTGGACAATCTGTCGGCATTCGAGGGGCTGAGCGTGTTCTACGCAGCGGGCCCTCCCGAGGGACAGATGTGCGGCGCCTCGCGCGTCGCCGTCGTCGGAGGCGGCAATTCAGCGGGCCAGGCCGCGGTCTGGCTCTCGCGCGGCGGCGCGCTCGTGACGCTGCTCCACCGGCGCGCCGACGTGCGCGAGACGATGTCCGACTACCTGGTTCACGAGATGGACCGTGCGGGCGTCGCCGTTCGCGACCGCAGCGAGATCGCGGAGCTGCACGGCGACGGCGGCAGGCTCGAGGGAGTCACGCTGAAGAGCGGCGAGCGTCTCGCCTTCTCGTTCCTGTTCCTGTTCCTCGGCGCGCTTCCATGCACCGAGTGGATCGACGATGCGGTGCATCGCGACGAACGGGGCTTCATCCTCACCGGCTCCGCCGCCGGCACCGACGGCCTTCTCGAGACGAGCGTGCCGGGGATCTTCGCTGCCGGCGATGTCCGCTCAGGATCGACGAAACGATGCGCCACAGCGGTCGGCGAGGGCGCGATGGCTGTCCAGCTGGTGCACGACCACTTCGCGGCCGTGCGCCAGGGACGATGACCGAGCTCGACCGTCTCCACATGCCCTCGCTCGGCGGCGCGGTCGCGTGGCTCAACTCCGAGCCGCTCGACCTGGCCGAGCTTCACGGGCGCGTCGTCCTCGTGGACTTCTGGACGCTGACGTGCATCAACTGGCTGCGGACCGAGCCGTACATCCGTGCGTGGTCCGATGCCTATCGGGACGACGGGCTGGTCGTCATCGGCGTCCACACGCCGGAGTTCTCGTTCGAGCACGACGTCGACCGCGTGCGGCAGGCGACGACGGAGCGAGGGATCGGCTACCCCGTCGCGGTCGACAACGACTACGAGATCTGGAGCGCCTTCGACAACCACTACTGGCCGGCGCTCTACTTCGTCGACGCGGACGGCGCCATCCGCGACCGCCATTTCGGCGAGGGACGCTACGAGCGCTCCGAGCGCGTCATCCAGCAACTGCTCGGCGTCGAGCGCGAGCTCGTCTCCGTCGAGGGGCTCGGCGTGGAGGCGGAGGCCGACTGGGACCACCTGCGCTCGCCCGAGGCGTATCTCGGCTACGGGCGCAGCGAGCGGTTCGCGTCACCGGACGGCGTCGCGCTCGACGAGCGCCGAGCCTACGGGCTCCCCGAGCACCTGGCCTCGAACCACTGGGCCCTCGCCGGCGAGTGGACGATCGGGCGCGAGCGCGTCGTGGTCGACCGGGCCGGCGGCAGCATCGCCTACCGCTTCGAGGCGCGCGACGCGCATCTCGTGCTGTCTCCCGGCGAGCGAGGGCCCATCCCCTTCCGCGTGCTCCTCGACGGCGAGGCGCCGGGCCCGTCACACGGCGTGGACGTCGACGAGGACGGGAACGGCGTGCTCGGGGACGGGCGCCTGTACCAGCTCATCCGCCAGCCCGCCGCGATCCGCGAGCGGACGCTCGAGATCACATTCCTCGAGGCCGGCGCCGAGGCGTACGCCTTCACGTTCGGCTAGCCGGCGCTGCCCTCGAGGAGAAGTGCTGTCAGGGTGTCGAGAAGCCAGTCGCGGTACCGGCGGCGCGTCCAGCGCCGGGTGCGGACCAGGAGCTGGTGCAGCTCTGGACTTGTGATCGCCCACAACGTCTCGACGGCGTCGTTCTTCGAGAGGCGGAGCGACCCGTTGGCGGCCAGGGCGTCGATGAGCACGCGAAGGTTCCTCCGCCTGTGTGCGTGGAGCTCCGCGAGGAGCTCTGCGAGCTCGGGCTCCGATCGGGAGGCACCGGCGACGATGCCGACGAGCGGCGCGGCGCGTTCGAGGCGGACGGCGATGTCGGCGGTGAACATCCGCAGCTGCTCGCGCTGATCGGTCGCCGCGGCGATCGCCCGAGGTTGCGACTGCTCCGGGACGGGCCTTGGGTCGTCGCCGCGGACGGCGCGCCCGATGACCTCTCCGAGCAGCGTGCGCTTGTTTCGGAAGCGGGCGTAGACGGTCTCTTCCGAGACGCCTGCCTCGTTCGCGATCGCGGCGACGCTCGCGCCGTCGAACCCTCGCTGGTCGAAGAGCGTCGCAGCGGCGTCAAGCACTCGCTCCCGTGTCTGTGCGGCCTGCTCGGTACGGCGGTCGGCACGGTAGTGGCGCTTGACATCTCGCGGCATATCTGGAACAGTATCACTGTATTCAATAAAGTATTACTTTATTCAAAGGAGAGACCGTGACGTCGACCCCAGAGGCAGTCGTCCGCCGACTCATCGAGCAAGGATTCAACAAGGGCGACCTCGACGTCGCCGACGAGCTCACGTCACCCGATCTGGTCGAGCACCAGAACTTCGGCCCCGATCACGCTCCCGGCGGGGAGGGCGTGAAAGCCGTGATCGCATCGCTGCGACGGGCGTTCTCCGATTTCCACCTGGCCATCGAGGACCTGGTCGTGGACGGCGACACCGTCTGGCTCCGGATGGTCGGGACCGGCACGCACGACGGCCCCTTCATGGGCCACTCGGCGACCGGCCGCCCGATGCGCACCGACGTGTTCGACGTCATCCGGGTTGTGGAGGGGCGCATGGTCGAGCACTGGGGCGTGCCCGACCGCCTCGGCACCGCCCTGCAGCTCGGGATCATCCGCCCTCCCGCGCCCGCCACCTGAGGCCGCGGCCGGTGCGCTCGTGTCAGCTGACGCGGCGCCGCGCGCGGACGACGACCGGCCGGTCGGGCTGGATGGACGCGAACGGCCGCGGCTGTGGCAGCTCGCCGACGGGCGAGAGCTCGAGCGCCTGGGCGCAGGCTGCAACGAGCAGCGTGCCCTCCGTCCAGGCGAGCTTCTCGCCGAGGCACTGTCGCCGCCCGGCGCCGAACGGCAGATAGGTGCGCCGCGGGATCTCATCCTCCAGGAACCGTGACGGGCGGAACTCGAGCGGGCGGCGGAAGAACCGCTCGTCGCGGTGGAGGTGGTACTGGCAGATCAACCCGACCTCCCCGGATGTCAGCGTCTTCTCCCCCACGTCGACGTCCTCCGCCGCCGCGCGTGCGATGTACCAGCTCGGCGGGTAGAGCCGCAGCACCTCGGCGAACACGGCCCGGGCGCGAGGCAGGCGATCCACGTCGGCGGCGCCCGGAGGGGAGTCGCCGAGCACGGCGCGGCACTCCTCGTGCACCCACTCCTGGAGCTCTCGGTCATGGGCCAGGTGAGCGAGCGCGAACGTCAGTGCGGGCGCGGTGGTCTCCGTGCCCGCGGCGTAGACGACAAGGATGTTGCGCGCCGCGACGACCTTGTCGAGATCGAGATCGGCCGCGACGCGTTTGACGATCGCCGGCACGGACGCCTCGGGCGAGTCGGCCTCGGCGATGCCGAGGAACGTCGCCATCACGCGGCCGACCGCCTCCTCGGCGGCGGGTGTGGAGGTCACGTTGCCCGGCTGGAAGAGCCGCTCGTAGGCGAGCACCTCGGTGATATCCGTGTTCGCGCCCTGGGCGTCGAACTCGATGCCCGAGAACACCGTGCGGGCGATCACCTCGACGGCGAACGGCGCCGTCAGCTCGGCGACATCGCTCGTCCCGGCGCGCGCCAGGGATTCGACGAGACCGGCCACCAGCTCGGCGACGACCTCGGCCAGGCCGGACGCCGAGGCTGCGCTCGAGAACCTCGGCGCGAGCGCCTTCCGGGTCGGAAGATGCTCCGAGCGATCGTCAGAGCTGAGCAGCCGGCCGAGCGACGAGAAGCGTTCCCGCCGAAGCCGCGGCGTGGTGATCGAGTTGACCTTGATCAGCTGGTCGGCACGCCGAACCAGGAGATCGTCGATCGGCTCGGCCCCCTTCAGGTAGGCGATCTGCGTCCGCCCCGCCCGGGCGAGCACGACGTCTCCCGGGACCGAATGAAGCCGCGCCAGCTCACTCCACGGGTCGGCGCGAAGGCGTGCCGGAGAGAGCGCAATCCTGCGACGTGACCGGATGGCACGCAGGGATCTCGGCGTACCCGGGCTCACCTGGCGTGCGAGCCTATACCGCCGGGCCGCACCGGCGGGGGCCCATGGCCCCGCTGATCCGTCCGTGAGCCTGCGTAGACTCTTCCTGCTTCAGGGGCTCCGCCACGTCATCGAGCGAAGGAGTGGAGGCGTGAGGAGATCCGTCGTCCTCGTCGTGGTCATGGCGACGACCATCTGGCTGGCCCCTCCGGCATCCGGCGGCGCCCGCCAACCGGACATGAGCAGCGCCGCTCCTCGCCGAGCGACGGTGCCGACGGTCGGGGCGGCCACCGCAGCGTGCACGTGGACCACGGCCCCGTCGGCGAAGGGGAACCGGTCACTCTTCACCGTGGCCCCGCTCTCACCGAGCAACGCCTGGGCCGCGGGGATAACCACCTCGCTTGGAACCCAGGCGCTGATCGAGCACTGGAACGGCAAGAGGTGGTCCGTGTCGCCTACGCCGGCGATGACCGCCAGCGGGATCAATGCTCTGGCAGCGATCTCCGCCACGGACGTGTGGGCCGTCGGATACGCCGGACAAGGGTCCACGAGTGCCGGCGCTGTCAACTACAAGACGCTGGTCGAGCACTGGAACGGAGCGAGTTGGGAGGTGATCCCGAGCCCGAACCCCGCGGGGACGAAGAGCAACGCACTGGTCGGGTTGGCGGCGATCTCTCCCACCGACGTCTGGGCGGTCGGATACACCCTCATCGGCTCGACTCGCCAGGGGCTGACCGAGCACTGGAACGGTTCGGTCTGGACCGTCGTCTCCAGTCCCGATCCCGGCACTCTCAGCAACGGGCTCCTCGATGTCGAGGCCTCGTCGTCGACCAACGCGATCGCCGTCGGCTACAGGAGCGACGGGTACGGCTATGAGACCCTGGCGGAGCGGTGGGATGGCTCGGCCTGGACAGTGGTTCCAAGTCCGAGCCCCGGGTCGGTCGACAACGTGTTGACCGGGCTCGCGGTGAATTCCGCGACGGACGCATGGGCCGTCGGATACGTCAGCGGAGGCGGTCCGTACCAGACGTTGATCGCGCACTGGGACGGGACGAGTTGGTCCGTCGTCGCCAGCCCGAACGACGGCGTGGGAGTGAACGTGTTGCGCGGAGCGTCGTTCTCCTCTCCGACCGACGGCTGGGCCGTCGGGACATCGAACCTCTCAGGCTACACGGGGTATCGAACCCTCACCCTGCACTGGGACGGAGCATCCTGGACGGTCGTCCCCAGCCCCGACTCTCCCGGTGTCGACAACCGGCTTGCCGGCGTGGAAGCCACCCCGGGAACCGGCGAAGCATGGGCCGTCGGGCGGGTTGAACGGTCCGGGCTCATCCAGCACTGTGCGGCCTCGTCGACATCAGGGAAGGCGTCACCCGCGAGCGTCGGGACGCCCGCCCGTTCCGGTTCCCGCGACGAAGGTGCCGGGGTGAGCGTGTCCACGCGTGGGCGCACGCTGCCGATGCACCCACCGAATGCCACGCCGAGCTCGCCGACCTCGCCCCAACCGGTGGTCGCGGTCGACGAGGCGGCCCCCGCCGGCATCTCTCAGGTGACGCTCACCTTCGGAGCCGCGCTCTCGGACTACGACCAGGATGGCGAGACGGACTTCGTCCTCGGCACGCACTTCTCCTCGCCGGCCAGGCTCTACCACAATGATCACGGGTCGTTCTCCGAGGCCGCCGCAGGCATGTTCGCGCTGCGTGATCGGCATGCGTGCGCGTGGGGAGACGTGAACCGCGATGGCCTGCAGGATCTCTTCTGCGCGATCGGGGCTGACGTCGGCAGCGACGTCAAGTCCAACGAGTTGTGGATCCAGCACCCCGACCACACGTTCACCGATGAGGCCGCGAACTACCAGGTGCTCGATCCGGTGGGCCGAGGTCGCCGGGGGGTGTTCGTCGACGTGAACGCCGACGGGTATCCGGATCTGTACCTCGGCAACGTGTACGAACGTCCCGACGGACTGCCTTCGCCCAACCGGCTCTTGATCAACCAGGGCGGGACGTCGTTCGTCGATGCGCCTGCCTACGGCCTGGACAGGGAGCTGAACGCGGGCTGTACGCAGGCGGCCGACTACAACGCCGACGGCTTTCAAGACCTCATGGTCTGTACGGCGTTCGGCCTCAAGGTCTACCGCAACGACGGGGGGACGAGCCTCACCGACGTCACGGCATCTCTCCACCTGGCTCACAACCCAAATGATGCGCAGATGGTCGACGTCAACGGCGACGGCAAGCTGGACGTCCTGGAGGTGCTGGGCACCGTGTTCCGCGTCGACCTCCAACGCGGGAGCACCTTCCCGATCGCCTACCAAAGAGCTCTGACGGCAGGCAGAGGGGTCTCGGCCGGCGATGTGAACGGCGACGGGCGACCGGACGTGTACGTCGTCCAGGGTGAGAACCCGAGCGGTCAGAACGTGGCGGACGAGATGCTCTTGAACGACGGCACCGGTACGAGCTTCACCGAGATGCCGATCCCCGAGACCACCGTTGGAGCGGGCGACGACGCCTACGCGCTTGACTACGACCACAACGGGTTGATGGATTTCCTCGTGCTGAACGGCGGGAGGGTCGATCTACCGGGGCCGATCGAGTTGATCGCATTCTTCCCGTCGCCTCCGCCTGCCGGCCGCGCCAGCGCGGGCGCAGCGAGCCCGGTGCTGGTCAGGACACCACACGGTAGAGCCGCCAGCGGTCGGGCACGCCCTTGAGCTCGTGCTCGCCGACGTCGGCGAACTCGATGCCCGAGCCGGCCGTGAGGTCCTTCACCGTCTGTGATGTCAGGACCTGTGACGGCCCGGCGAAGGAGCCGATCCGCGAGCCGATCACGACTGCGATGCCGCCGGCCTTGCCGGCCACGGTCTCCACCTCGCCCGTGTGCACGCCGGCGCGCACCTCGATGCCGAGCGGCTTCACGGCCTGCACGATCGAGTCGGCGCACTTGACCGCCCGGGCGGGCCCGTCGAAGGTCACGAAGAAGCCGTCGCCGGCGGTGTCCACCTCGGTGCCGCGGTAACGGCCGAGCAGTGAGCGCACGGCCGCGTGGTGGCGCTCGACCAGGTCGCGCCAGCCCTGGTCTCCCAGCCGGGCGGCGGTCTCGGTGGAGCCGACGATGTCGGTGAACATGACGGTGGCCAGCACGCGGTCGAGCACCGCCTCCTCGTCGCGCACCGACCGCACGAACCGCTCGATCTCGCGGGTGACGCTGTCCTGGTCGCCGAGGTAGGGCACGTGCTCGTGGCCCTCGAGCGGGACGTACTCGGCGCCGGGAATGTGCTCGGCCAGGTAGCGGTTGTCCTCGGGGCTGTCCCGTTCGCGGTGCAGGATCAGGGTGGGCACGTGGATGGCGGGCAGCACGTCGCGCACGTCGTCCTCGTAGATCATGCGCTCGTAGGCGACGGCCGCGCCCGGACTCATGCCATAGCGAGCGAGCTTTGCCTCCCAGGCCATCATCGCCGGATCGTCCGACATTGCCGTGTACCACTCGCGTGCGAACTGCTCAGTTCCCCACAGTCGGTCGATCAGGCTCAGCTCCTGCTCGTGACGCTCGCGGGTGACACCCCAGGGATAGTCCGGCGCCCACGCCGTGCGCGCGCTTGAGCCGTGGATGACCAGCGCGATCGTGCGGTCGGGATGGGCGGCCGCGAACAGGCAGGCCAGCGCACCCGACTCGGAGGCGCCGTAGACGACCGCACGCTCGGAGCCGACCTCGTCCATCACCGCGCGGGCGTCGTCCATCCGCGTCTCCATGTCCGGCGGGCGTTCCATCGGCATCGGATCTGACATGCCGCTACCGCGCCGGTCGAAGATGATCAGCCGCGAGAACGAGGCGAACCGGCGGAGGAACCGCTCGTGTCTCGGCTCCTCCCAGATGATCTCGACGTGGGAGTACCACGGTTGCAGGTAGACAAGGTCGACCGGGCCGTCGCCCAGCACCTTGTATGCGAGCCGAGTGCCGTCCTGCGCTCGCGCGTACCGCGTCTCCGAAAGCTCCACCCGCGCTCCTCTATCCGCGCCGAGCTGGGGACCCTACACCGGCTTCCGCCGCAGCAGTGGCCGCCCGGCCACCCCATGTAGGAACCCTCAACCGCGTTAGCCGCGGGCCTCCTTGCGAAACGCGGCCGGCGAGAGTGTCGAGCAGTGCCACGTCGTCACCCCCGGCGTGGTCGTCCCGTCCAGCTCCTCGGCGGCGCGCTGACGGGTCATCCACTGCACGGTCACCTTGTCGCACTGATCGCACATCCGATGGTGCAAACGCGCACCATCCTGGGGCCGCTCTTGGGCATGAGCCACGATCAGAGCGTACTCCCCCGCCCATCGCGGCGATGCACGTCCTTTCGCGGTCGTGCGCCGATCCGAGGCGCGCGGCTGGCGCCCGCGCGTTTTCAGCCCGCCAACCGAGACCAGCTACGATCCATCTTGATGCCCACCGTCGCGACCCAGATCCTGAACTGCACAAACTGCGGCACAGAACTCGTCTGGAATCTTGAAAGGCCGCCGATTAGTCGTGCCATGGCCCGCAGCAACGTCACGCACGCCGCCGGCCCGCCACATTTCGTCGCGACGTGCCCGGACTGCCGCCAGCGGCACTGGATACCGCTCGGCCAGGCGACGACAGACGCCGGCTGACCGAGAAGCGCGGGGCGAAAGTCACAGACGGCGGCGGCCTGGTGGCGGTCGATGTCACCGCCGCAGAGGAACGCTCCACAGGGCCGTTCGGCAGCCCACTCGCATAGAGGCTGGAGATGGGCCGGACTACGCGGCTGTGAGAGCAGCGCAGTCCGGCCATGGATCCGGCTACACGGCGGCTAGCGTGCCCGCGTCGACCTCGTCAAAGTAGGAGATCGTGACGGTGTCGGCCTTGACGCCCGCCTGGCTCATCGCCCGCTTCAACTCCGGCATGGCGAAGAATGCCTGCGCCTCGCTGGGGGAGTCGAAGGTGTGGATGACGATGATGTCGTTGGGATCGTCGGTCGAGCGCAGAACCTGATGCGCGCGCACGCCGTGCTCGGCCTGGGTCGGCGCGAACTCGTCGTACACCGCCTTCCAAGCGTCGTACTCAGCAACGCGGTGGCGGATAAGAGCAACGGTGCTCTTCATGGGACGCCCCCTTCCGGGGCTCGTGCCGGGTGCGAACAATCGGGCTTCAGGAGAAGCGCGCAACCTCGGCGACACACCCACCCTAGCCGTTCGGCGGCCCCGCCGCCGCACGCCTCGCGGGCCGCTGGATCACGTCGGCGAGCGGCCCGTGGTCGTCATCGATGGAGGCGGCGGGAATCGAACCCGCGTTTCGATTCCTCGCGCCAAGCGTTCACGGCACTCGAGTCCATTCGCGTGTCAACGCAACCGGTTCGCTCGAATGAGCCGGCGGCGGGCTTACCGGACGTCGACGTAGATGACTTCGATGGCGTTGTTGCCGTAGCCGAGCCTATTCCAGATCGGGACTTCAGGCTGGACGTTTCCGGCGGCATCGGTAGCCCGTGCGCGTAGGCTCTTACGCCCTGGTTCCGTGGGCTCCCATTCGAACGACCAGTTCTGCCACTGGTATGGGCCTTTGGGCGTTTCGACGTGCGCTGGCAGCCATTCTGATTCGCCGGTGAGGCTGATGTCGACGTTGGTCACCGGTCCGGTGCCCGACCAGGCCTTGCCGCGGACCACGTACTTTGCGCCGCCAGGGATCGTGGCTCCCCGGCGAGGGTCGGTGATGCGGGCGCGTGGCCGCATCACGGTTACGCGCTCAGGTGGCCGGTCGGCCCACTGATACATGTAGTGCCCGGTTTCGAACTCCCCGACGAACGGCTGGGTGAGCACCTCGATGCGCTTCAGCCACTTGACCGAGCCAACGCCGTACCAGTGCGGCACGATCAGCCGGAACGGGGCTCCGTGATCGGGGTTGAGCGGTTCGCCGTTCATCTCGTAGGCGATCAGGATCTCAGCCGACGGATCCGCCGCGTGCACGAGCGTCAATGACCGCTCAAAGGAGAGGTCGGATGCATCGACGTCCTTCAGCACGGGGTTCAGGATGTACGACCCGTGATCCACCCCGGCGAACAGCACCTCGACTCCGGTGTCGAGCGGCTTGGCCTGCTCGAGTACCTCGTGCAGGAGCGCTCCCTTCCAGCTTGCGGTTGAAACGGCGTAGTCGCCCCACGGCTCGCCGGCCGGCAGTGGTCGCATCGCAAGCCGCCCGTTTCCAGCGCACTCGAGAGTGACGACTCGCTCGATCGAGCGCATCGCCTTCAAGTCGTCGAGCGTGAGCGTGAACGGGTTCTCGACCGCCCCGCCGATCTCGAGCCGGCCGTCGTGGTCGGGAACGGGGAAGTTGCTGCGGACGTAGTGCAGCGCGGTCGGTGTGATGTCGGTCTCGAGTGCTTCGGGCGGCGCCTCGGCGTTGAAGGGCTGGCCGTGGATCATCGTCAGTGCCGCACGTTCGCGTTCCAGATCGTCTGCCAAAGCCACTTTTGGCCTCCTCGGATGAGCGGGCTGTCCCGGTGCTAGTAGTCGGGGTCTTGGAAGGTGGGGTCTCTGTCCTCGTTGAACGCGCCGATGCCCTCGATCCGGTCGGGGTGGACCGCCGAGCGCCAGTGGGCTTCCATCATGATCGCGATGGCCTGCTCGGTCGGCTGCCCTTGCCCCAGGCGGACGGCGCGTTTCACCGCCTGCACTGCGGTTGGTGAGTTGCTCGCGACCTTCTCGGCGATCCGGCGAGCTGCGTCCATGAGCTCGGTTTGCGGGTGAACCTCGTTGACCATGCCGAGGCGGTGGGCCTCCTGGGCGGTGATCGGATCACCGGTCATCAGCATCTGCATCGCCTTGCCAGGCGGCAGCACGCGCGGCAGGAAGACCGGTGAGCCGCCACCTGCCGACAGGCCGATCATGGCCTCTGGTTGGCCGAACGTCGCGGTATCCGAGGCGATGATGAAGTCGGTGCTCTGCGCGATCTCCGACCCGCCGCCGTAGGCGATGCCGTTGACGACCGCGAAGATCGGCGTTCGCAGCTCCCGCAGTGTGTACAGGGTGCGGTCGAAGTCCTGGCGTTGCCGAAGCCAGTCCTCCTTCGTCATGCTCTTGCGCTGGCGAAGGTCGCTCCCGACGGAAAAGGCGCGGTCGCCGGAACCGGTGATGAGCGCGACGCGCACAGCCGGTCGTACCGCGATCGTCTCGAGGACGTCGGTCAGGCGAGCGCCCATCTCGGTGGTGATGGCGTTGTCGGCGTGTGGCCGGTTCAGCGTTATCACAGCGATCGCGCCGTCGCCGAGGTAGTCGATCAACACTGGATCATCGGGTTCGTCCGCACTTGCCGGCGGCGGTCCGAAGTCCAGTGCTTTCCAGCGGTCGGTGGGTGTGGTGCTTGATGCCACGGCGTCTCCTAGGTGTCGAGCTCTCCGAGCCAGCGCAGGGCGCGCAGGCCGGGAGCGAAGCAGTATTCGCCGCCTCGCGTGACGACGAACGGCGGCACATCCTGTAGTCGGCGCCTGATCGGCCGCATGGGGATCGTGAACGCGCTCGAGCTGGTGGGACGGCCTACCAGCGGATCGGTCTCCTGCGGGGCGCCGATGAAGATCCCGTCGTTCAGCCATTGGGTCTTGACGAACTCGAACTGGCGCTTCAGGTGCGCGCCGGCGAACACGAAGATGATGCCCCGGTCTTCGCCGTCGTCTTCGAGCATGCCCTCGGGCAGCATCGGCCCGTAGCTCGTGCCCCGGCGGATCATGCGATGCAGTCGCACGTCGACGCTGCCCTCGCCGTCGAGTGCGTCTCGCGGGTTCGCCCGGCGCGCGTGCGCACCCGCCGGGCACTTGAACCCGCGCAGATCGTCGCCATAGAGGAACGCGTTGTTCCGCGCGTCGTCCGCGCCGAGCTCGGAATCGTCTTCGTTGGGGGCGACGGCGAGCGGTGCGCCGCTTTGCCAGCGGCCCACCATCTTCGCGCCGAGCAGCGCCTCCTGCTCACGCGAGGTGGCTTTCTCGCGGAGGTACCGGCGGTACGCGGCGACGCGGGTATGGAGCTTGCGAAAGACGATGTAAGTGCCGTTCAGTCCCAGCACGGACGGGGTTGGCATCGGCGGCAACGATCCGGTCTCGTCCGGGTAGCCGAGGATGATCTCCCCCGGCTTGATCGGCTGCTCCATCGGATTCGTAGACGGGATGCCGCTGCCCTCGATCGCCGGTTGGCCGATCCCGTCCTTGAAGCCGAACGACGTCCGCCCGGTCGGCAGCTGGTAGCAGTCCTGCCGTCCAGATCAGCTCGACGCCGGGCAGCTGCTCCTGCGCACGGCGAGTCGCGCTGGCGCACTGCCTCGAGCCGCTCGGCATCCGGCGAGAGCACCGCCAGCGCCACGTGCACATCGGGCGTTCCGAGCGGTGATTCCCACTGCTCGGGTGCGCTGTCGCCGACGTCGCCGAGTTCACTGGCGCGTGCGGCCATGCCCTGGCGGAACTCGGGTGCGAAGCTGTCGAGCGAGTCCTGCGGCACGCCGAGCGCCTTCAGGCCGTTGTATGTGAAGGCAACGGTGATCCACGCCTCCGCGGACGGGTCGGGAGCAGCTCGGCCAGACATGACGAGCGGCTGCAGGCGCCTGACCAGTTCGCGCCCTGCCTGGCGATCGTCGATCCGAAGCAGCAGGTAGGTGCCGACGTAGGGAGACGGCCGCGGGTGGAGAGCGCCGTTCTGGATGTCGTCCAGCTCCAGCTGGATCTCACCCGCCGTGCTCACCGCGCCGCCCGCACGTCAGTGGTGCTCCGGCTGCGCGGGCGGGTTGGGGTTTGGCGCAGCCAGGTAGGGAAACGTGTCTGTGGCCGGTCTCGAGGCTCGGTCGACGCCGTCTCGGATGACGGGCCCTTTGCCGGCGTTGATGAGCAGCGTGAAGATCGTGTCCATCACGTCATCGTTCAGCGCCCGCCCGCCGCACGTCGAATGCGGTCGACCGTCCATCACCGCCTGCTCGATCTCGAAATACGACCCCTGCGCTGCATACGGCTTCGTCACATCGACGATCAGGTAGTCGGCGAGAACAAGCTCCGTCAGGGGATGCGTGCCGTCCTCATATGTCCAGTCCGGTTTGCCGTCGAGGCCATCCCAGAAGCGCAGATTCGCGTTCAGCCGCGCCCGGTAGGCGCCGACGTAGCCATCCGCGAGATGGAAGCCGTCCTCCATGTTGTAGATGTCCCGGATCTCGAGATCGCGATTGACGTGGTCGAACTGCTTCGGCGCGAGCATCAGGTTCTTCACCTCCGGCCGGCCGACCCGCTCAATGCGGACGCTGACCTTGCCACGCGTCAGCGTTTCCGACACGACCCCGACCAGCTGGACGCCCGGCAGGTACTTCGCGCAGTCGATCTCGAGCACGATGCTCGAGCACGTTCTTGCCGTCCATGTAGATCGAGCCGGGATCGGTGAATGCGAGCTGTCCGGTGGCGATCGTCTTCAGCGCGGCCGGGGCGTCCATGATGAACGGAGTCCCAGCGGACCCCCGCGAAGGCGCGCACCCCGTGCCGCGGAGCCGCCCTGCTCGTCGTCCACCACGAACGCGACCGTTTCCGTTGCTCGGGGTGTGGCACGTGCCCTCCTGCCACCCGTCCGCCGTCGGTTCCGAGAACACGCAATCGAACACGAGCTCCTCGGAGTCGTGAACGTCGAACGGAGACTGCCCGGGCTCCAGGCATCCACCACGGCGACGCGCCGCAGCCGGAAGCGGTACACGAGCCCGTCGGAGAGCCTTGCCGTCGCCGGTGCGAACGGCAGCGTGTTCTGCACCAGCACGAGGTGCCCCGGCCGCTCCGGGCTTGGGAACGCGTAGACATCCGTGATGTCCGCGATCGGATCGGCCAGCGCGCGCGGGCCTGAGATGTGGTCAGACATTCCCTGGTGCCCGGCGCCGCTAGTCCGCGGCCTCGTCGAGCAGCGGCTCCAGCACCGGGTTCTCGAGCGCCGCCGCCGCGCCCGGATCATCCAGCACCTGTTGGAATGCCCGGTTCACGCGCTGCGCCTTGCGAATCTCCTTGACCGTGCCGCCGTAGTTCCGCGCGTATGCGGCGGCGGTAACCTGCGCGCCCAAGACGAAGCCCTTCACCGCCTCGACGTCAGGCAGGCCGTCATAGCCCTCGACGTGCGAGAAGATCGCGTCGAACAGCGCCAGCGTCGGCCCGGATGTGAAGAAATCGTCCATATAGGCATCCCAGGGACCGTCGAAGCTGGTCGCGAACAGGAGCCGGGTGTCGTCGTCGAAGAGCACGAACCTGGCCTCGTGGATCGTCGCGATCGCCATGTTGTACTCCCCCGGTCGGTACCCAGGGTGATTCTGCAGATCCTGCAGCGCCCGCCGCAGGTCCGCACCCTGCCCGTCCCTCACCCGGAAGAACAGGCTGAACTCGGTCGTAGGTCCGACCGTCACGCCTGGCCGAGCACTCCCGCTCGCTGATTCGGTCATCCGCGCTCCCCTCACTCGCCTCGCGCCCGCTGCACGGATGCAGCATCCTCAGATCCAAGCTGATCGTACCTTCTGACCCCGAATTGGGTCTCGCCCCACTCGGATGATCCACCCGTGGGACGCGTGCGCGCAGTTGCTATCGTCGACTCGCCGAGCTTGCTGGTGCCTCACGGGAGCATCGAACCGGATTCGATTCCTCGTGCGGCGTGACACTCCGCACAAACTCGATTTGGCTTGAACAAAGGGATGGAGGCGGCGGGAATCGAACCCGCGTCCACGATCGTACGAAGAGAGCGTCTACAAGCGTAGTCCGGGATTGAAGTTCGCCCTGCGGCTGCCCCCGGACGGGCCACCGCGCGGACTAGCCCCTCTTTGAGAGTCCCGGTCGGCGGCGAAGGCGCTCCCCCTTCCAGCAAGCCCGCTGATGACGCCGGCGATCCCTCCCGCGGGCTGGAGGGGCCGACGCGCTACCTAGTGACTAGGCGGCGAGTGCGAGATCAGATTCCGCACTTGCGGTTTTCCAGGGATTTTACGAGGCCACCTGGAACCTCGGCTTGCAACTCTCCCCGAAAGCCAACCGTGTCGAAACCAGTTCGCCCCCTTGGGGAGTTCTCCAATTCTACCCGCATCGCCCCGGCTAGCGCCGCTGCCGCTCGCGCAGTGCCCGCTCGATCGCGCGGCGGGCGTCGCGATCCGCAACCGTGCGGCGCTTGTCGACGCCCTCCTTGCCCTTCGCCAGGCCCAGCTCGACCTTGACGCGACCGGCTGAGAAGTAGAGCGCGAGCGGGACGAGCGTCATCCCCCGCTCGGCGACCTTCTTGCCGAGCTGGCTGATCTCGCGACGGTGCAGGAGCAGCTTGCGCTCGCGCAGCGGCTCGTGGTTCTGGAGGTTCCCCTGCCGGTACGGGGCGATGTTCGCGCCGACCAGGAAGACCTCGCCGTCGCGGAGCTGGGCGAACGCGTCGCGCAGGTTGCCGCCGCCGTCGCGCAGCGACTTCACCTCGGTGCCCTGCAGCGCGACGCCGGCCTCCACCCGCTCGAGGATGTGGAAGTCGTGCCGCGCCTTGCGGTTCTCGGCGATGAGCTTTCGTCCCTGTGGCATCTGACGAACTCTAGGTGGTCGCCGGGGCCGGCTCGAGGCCCGGCAGCTTCTGGGAGGCGATGAAGAGCGCCGCACCGGTCGCCATCAGGCCCGCGCAGAGGGCGAAGCCCGTGCCGTATCCGGCGTGCTGCACGGAGTATCCGACCAGCGGGAAGAGCCACAGCATCTGGATCGAGAAGCAGCCCTCGGCGATCGACATCGACGTCGCCCGGAACTCGGACCGGGTGTTGTGCTGCAGGTAGGTCGACAGCGTGACGTAGACCAGCTCCGGCGCGCCCGCAACCGACACGAGCAGGAGCACCGGAAGGACGAGGCCGGGCAGGTGCGGGCCGACCAGGAGGCCGACGATCGCCGCCAGGGTGGCCAGGCCGACCGACGCCGTGAGCGGCACTCGCTCGCCGACGCGGCCTCCGATCCACGAGAACGCCGAGCCGGCCAGCATGGCGCCGCCCAGGACGAAGCCGAGCACGGCGTCGGATGCGCCCCTGCTCTGGAAGAGCGGCGCCGCGTAGAACCACCAGCTCGTGACGGCGGCCCAGTAGATGCTCCACGCCAGCGTCAGCGTTGCCAGCCGGGGCGAGTGGACGAGCGCCCGCACGCCGCGCGCGGCGACCTGCACGCCGTGGCGCGCCTGTCCGCGGGCGTCGTCCGGCAGGCGTGTCGCGATCGCGCTCGCGACCAGCGCGCAGCCGGCCGTGAGCCAGAACGCGAGCGGCCGCGAATACGTCGCGATCAGCCCGCCGGCCATGAACGAGATGGCGCCGGCGAACTGGAACACCGCCCACAGGCCGCCCAGCATTCGCGGGAACTGGGCCTGGGCATCGTCATGTGCGAGCGAGTCGAACAGGTACGCCTCATCCGCACCGGTCCTGAGCGCGAACGCGACGCCGTGCACCGCGCCGGCGAGACAGATCAGCGCGAAGCCGGGCGCGTAGACGTAGCCCAGCTCGGCGACCGCCGTGAAGAAGCCGGCCGCCACCAGGAGCCGCCGCCTGCCGAGCGCGTCGGCGAGCGCGCCGGTCGGCACCTGCGCGATCAGCATGCCGACGTGCAGGCACGCCTCGACGATCCCGAACTGGGTCAGGCTCAGGCCGCGCGAGAGCAGGAACACGGCCCAGATCGGGCCGGTGAAGATGATGCCGTTGAAGAACTGGTAGAGGCGAAAGACGGTGAGCGTTCGGGCGTTCATGAGACCTCAGGGACGAGGATCGACGGGACGGCGGGGGCGCGGGAAGGCCGCCTGAAGGCGCACCTCTCCCGCGGTCGGGGCCGTCTCAGCCCTGCTCGTGCGCGATGACGTGCCGCAGCAGCCGCAGAACGGCGGTGATCGAATAGTCTTCGACGCTGTGGGCTCGCATGGCGGCGGACATGGTAGCAGGGCGGTTCGGATCGCCGTCGTCGCCGTGGCCGCCTGGATCCTGACGGCCGTGCAGCCGGCGTTCGCCGCCACCCCGGCCGCCCAGCTCCAGCTCCTCGAGACCTACCAGCCGGTGACCTGGTTCTCGGCCGCCGAGCTCTTCACGCCGACCAACGTCGGCTCGTTCGAGGGGAACGTCCGGCTCCGATGGCAGAACGGCGCCGGCACGTTCAGCACCGCCTCGCCGGGATCGGCGAACCCGACCCCGGAGGAGATCGCCAACTCGCGAAACGCGCAGTGCCAGGTCGGCCTTCGCGACCCGTGCTGGCTCCTCGACGAGTCGAACTGCAACGCCGCGGGCGGCGTCGCGACGGCGACCCTGGCCTGCTACCAGAACGCCTGGCAGGCGACGGGGCCGAAGCGGGTGGTCTACGGCCGGGTCTTCCACAGCCGCAAGGGCTGGGCGCTCCAGTACTGGTACTTCTACTACGACCACGAGTTCGAGCCTCAGCTCTCGACGCCGGGAACCGCCACGCTCACGATCCAGCACGAGGGCGACTGGCAGTCGGTCACCGTCGTCCTCTCGCCCGACAAGACGCCGCGTTGGGTCGGGCTCGGCGGGCACTGCCTGGGCCTGCGGCGCGACTGGTCGCTGGCGCCCCGGATCGGCAAGCATCCCGTCGCCCACGTCGCCCGCGGCAGCCATGCCGGCTGGTTCGCAAGCGGGTCGAAGCGAATCCCGCGCAAGGCCGACTGCCTCTCGAACGCCGAGAACGCCGCCCTGGACGGCGGCAGCGTGACGGTGTCCGACACCGTGAACGAGGGGTCGGTGTCCGGCCCGCCCAACCTCCCGGGGCTGGGGACGTACACGCCGACCGGCGTCATCCTGCTCTCCCCCGCCCAGACCTGGACGGCATACCCAGGCGCCTGGGGCGAGCGTGAGTTCGCCGACATCATCGTGAACGGCACGACGGTTGCATCCGGCCAGCACGGGTTCTCGCCCGCCGGCCCGTCGCACCGAGGCCGGATCTGGACGCACCCGATCGGCGCGACGCACCACTGGCCGACGTCCTACAAGGATCTCGGCTAGCCGCAGGAGGAGCTCGACCGCCGCGGCCAGGTCGGGCACGTCGACGTCGACATCGCCCGGCTGCGGCGAGAACGTCGATCCCTTTCCGGTGCGGACCAGCACCGCGCACATGCCGAGCGCCCGTGCCGGCCGCAGGTCCGACTCGAGATCGTCACCGATCATCGCCGCCTCGCTCGGCGGCGCGCCCGCGAGCTCGCAGGCCACCTCGAAGATGCCGGCGGCCGGCTTGCCGACGACGGTCGCCTCGGCGCCGGTCGCGTACTCCAGTCCCGCGACGAAGGCCCCGGCGTCGAGCGACGGGCCGTCGACCGTCGGCCACCAGCGGTTCCGCTGCATCGCGACCAGCGGCACGCCCTCGACCAGCCGCCGGAAGACGGCGTTCAGGCGCGGATACGTCCACCCCTCGTCGGGACCGCCGAGCAGGATCACGTCCGCCGATGCCGGATCCTCGACCAGGTCGACGCCGTCGAGCTCGACGGTCATGTCCGGCTCGACGACGGCGTGGACCCGCGCCCCGGCGTGCCGGCTCCGCAGGTGCTCGGCCGCCGCCGACGCCGCCGTCACGATGCGCCCCGCGGGGATCGGCATCCCCATCCCGGCGAGGCGCTCGGCGATGTCGGCGCGTGTCCGGCCGGTCGTGTTCGTGAGCACGGCCATGCCGACGCCGGCTCCGGCGAGCCGCTCCACGGCCGCCGCCGACCCGTCGATCGCCCGCCAGTCGACGTGCAGCACGCCCTCCATGTCGAGCACGACGGCTCGCGGCTGCGTCATCCGCCGAGCGCCGCCGCCAGCACCTCACGCGCGATCGGCGCCGCGACGTCGCCGCCGACGCCGCCGTTCACGATCAGGACGGCGACTGCCACTCGCGGCGCCTCGGCGGGCGCGAAGGCGATGAACCAGGCATCGGACGGGCGGCCGGGGCCCACCTCGGCCGTGCCCGTCTTCCCGGCGACCGTGATGCCCGAGATCGCGGCGCTCGTGCCCGTGCCGTAGCTCACCACGGCCTCCATCATCTGGGTGACCTCGCCGGCGACACCCCGTCCGACGACGCGGACCGGATCCTGCCGGTCCTTCGCCGCGCGCGGGTTGTGCACGATGAACGGCGGGTGGCGCATGCCGCGCGACGCGATCGTCTGGGCGACGGACGCCATCTGGAGCGGGCTCGCGATGACTCCGCCCTGGCCGATTCCGGCGACGCCGAGCGACAGATCGGAGGGCATCTGGGCGGGCTTCCGGGTGGTGCTCTCGGGGGCGGGATAGGCGATCGTCGGGTGCTCGTTGAAGCCGAACGCGTGCGCCATCGCCACGAGCCGCTTCGCCCCGACCTCGTCGGCCACGGGAGCGAACACCGAGTTGCAGCTGTCTGCGAACGCCTGCACGAACGACCCGCCGCACAGCTCGTGGTGGAAGTTCCGAAGGCGCCAGCCGTTCAGGACGACGTACTTCTCGTACGGGTACGTGTCGGTCAGCGCGGCCGTCCCGGCGGTCAGCGCGGCCGAGGCGGTCACGGTCTTGAACGACGATCCCGGCGGCTGGGTGACGTCCATGCCGAGCCCGGCGTCCGCCCGCACCGCGCCCGTGCGCGGGTCGAGCACGACGATCCCGCCATAGCGGGCTCCCAGCGCCATGGCCGACGCTGCCTGGATGTCGGGGTCGATCGTCGTCACGACGTCCTTCGGCTTCCGCCCCGGCTTTCGGGCCAGGATCCGGCCCGGGCTCCCGGGAGCCGATGGGGCCGCCACCAGCCGCACGCGGGGAAGGCCGCCCAGGATCGGGTCGAGCGACTCCTCGAGGCCCCCCTGGCCGTACTTGCGCCCGGCGGGCCACCCGAGCTTGTGCCGGGCGGCGATCGCCGGCCCCTCCGGCGCCTTGGTGAACCCGGTGACGAGCGCAAACGCCGTGCCCGCGGGATAGGTGCGGTTGCCGGGCGGGCCCTCGGCGAGGACGGTGCCGTCGCGGGCCAGGATGCGCCCGCGGTCGTCCGGTGCATGCACCCTGCGCGTGAGGGTCTCGCCGGGCCGAAGCCCGGGGAACGTCAGTGCCGGCGTCCAGGCGACGCGGTAGATCTTGTGGACGAGCACGAGCGGGATCTCGAGGCTGCCGCCGATGCGTCCGAAGACGGTCGTCCCGATCGAGACCGGGACCGTGGCGTGCGAGGCCGTCGCGCGCAGCCTCCCCGCCGGCCGAAGACCCGTCATGCCCGCGGTGCGCGCAGCGGCGCGGTACTCGTGAGCGAACCGGTGATAGGTGGTCGAGGCCCGCACGCCGGGCGCGACGAGCGCGTACATGGCGGCGTAGTCGCCGGCGTGCCACGCTGCGAGAAAGGCCGCGGCGGGCACCGCCGGATTCGACGCGGAGCGCCGCTCGGCCGCATCGCCGCGCGTGCTGAGCACGACGGCGGCGGCCCCGGCGACGATGCCGGCGAGCACGATGACGGCGAGCGCGCGCACCACCCACCGCCGCCGATCCCCCGCACTCCTCATCGTCGGATTGTGCACTATGTCCGGTCGAATCCGCGCACCGCGATCCGGCCGCGCGCCCGGTCGATCGACTCGACGGCGACCGACACTCCGTCGCCGAGCCGAAGCCGCCCGCCGCCACGCGCAACCAGGCTCACTCCCAGCGGGTCGAGCGCCGCCCGCTCGCCCCGCCAGAGCCGGGCCGGCATGAATCCCTCGAAGACCTCACCGAACCGCACGAACGCGCCGGCCTCGATGAGGCCGACGACCTCGCCGTCGAACGCCGTCTCCCACCCCTCGTCGTAGAGCCGGCGCTCGAGCAGGAACGCCAGGCAGATGGCGGTTCCGCGGCGCTCCAGCCGCTCGGCGTCCCGCTCGGTCTGCGAGCAGTGGGCGGCGAGGTCGGCGAGCCCGGGGCCGGGCGCCTCCTCGCCGAGCCCGAGCGCGGCCAGGAGCGCGCGGTGGCAGACCAGGTCGGGGTAGCGGCGGATCGGCGACGTGAAATGGCAGTAGTGGCGGGCCGCGATCCCGCTGTGCCCGAGCGGCGAGGGGTCGTAGCGGGCCTTTTGCACCGACCGCAGCACCATCCCGGGCCAGGCCTCGACGCCTCTCCCCTCCCGGGCGGCGTACCGCATGACGGCGCGGCTCAGGAGGCCGGCATATCGGGCGGTCTCGGGGCCGCCATGAAGCGCGGGCGCGGGCGGTGTCGGCACGCCGAGCGCCTCGAGCCGCTCGAGCAGGACCGCGATCGAGCTCGCATCGGGCGGCTCGTGCACGCGATGGAGGGCCGGCCGCCCGGCCTCGACGATGAGCTCGGCGACCCTGCGGTTGGCGAGGATCATCAGCTCCTCGATCAGGCCGTGCGCCCGCGTATGCGCCCGGACGCGGGCGTCGAGCGTGCCCGCCCCGATCGAGATCTCGACCTCGCGCGTCTCGATCGCGAGCGCCCCGCGCGCCATCCGGCGGCTGCGCAGATCGTCCGCCAGCTCGGCCGTCCGGCGGACGGCCGCCGCGAGCGGCACCGGGGCCGGGGCCCCGTCGAGGATCGCCTGAGCCTGTGGGTAGGTGAGCGAGTGGTCGCTTCTGATCAGCGTTCGGTGCGCAGTGACCTCCCGCCCGGGCCCGAGGGCGAGGCTCACAGCCAGCCGGTCCGCGCCGGCGCGGAGGCTGCACCGGTCGGCCGACAGCTCGGCCGGAAGCATCGGGTCGACGCGGCCCGGGAGGTAGACGGACGTGCCCCGGCGGGCCGCCTCGGCGTCGAGCCCGGAGCCGGCCGGTACGTGGGCCGCGACATCGGCGATGTGCACGTAGACGCGGTCGCCGTCGATCGAGAGCGCGTCGTCGTGATCCTTCGCGCCCTCGGGATCGATCGTCAGGGTCTCGAGGTCGCGCAGGTCGAGGCGATCACGACCGGCGGACGGAGCGGCCCCGACCGCGGCATCCTCCGGCCACGGGTCGGCCGCGCCCGCCTCGACCGCCAGGGCATGCATGACCGCCGCCGGATCGTCCGGCCGCCCGAGCACCTGTTCGAGCAGCGCACGCCCACGGCCGTCCGACACCACCGAGACCAGATCCCCGGGTGCCGCGTCGACCGCCGCCCGGTGCCCCAGCGTGAGCGCAGGCCCGGGCTCGAAGTACGGCTCGGCGACGACGACCCGCCCTCGCGTCGACACCTCGCCGACCACGCGGCCGGCCGCCGGTTCGGTCAAGCGCGCGCCAGCGCCCGAACCGCCTCGCGCAGGAACGCCGACGTTCCACGCGCGCCGTCCGGGACAGCGAGGTCGGGGATGATCCCGCGGCCGTCGACCGGCACGTGCCCGGCGAGCAGGAACCGCGCCACCGTCAGCTTGAGCGCGCCTCCGTCCGCCAGCGGCTCGATCGCCTGGACCGTGCCCTTGCCGAAGCTGCGCTCCCCGACGACGATCGCGCCGTCGTCGAGTCGAAGCGCCCCGGCGGTGACCTCGGCGGCGCTCGCGGTCGACCGGTCGATCAGGACGACCACCGGGAGCTTGCCGACCGCGGTGCCGTTTGCATAGAACGACTGCTCCGGCTCGTGGAGCCCGACCGTGCTGACGACGACGCCGTGGTCGACGAACACCCTCGAGACGGCCACCGCCTGCGACAGGAGCCCGCCCGGGTTGCCGCGCAGGTCGAGGATGAGGCCGTCAGCGTGACGCTGCACCGCCCGCTGCGCCAGCCGC
Source organism: uncultured Actinomycetes bacterium (assembly GCA_963706075.1). Lineage (GTDB taxonomy): Bacteria > Actinomycetota > Thermoleophilia > Gaiellales > JAICJC01 > JAICJC01. The sequence goes on along the minus strand of CAVPLP010000003.1, from coordinate 325,085 downwards.
CGCACCGACTGGGCGGCCGAGGCCGGGAAGCCGAACAGGCGCAGGTACTGGTAGCTGGCGCCGTCGGCGTGGATCGTCCGCGAGGCGACCACCGGCTCGGCGATCGACCGGCGCACGAGCGTCACGCGCTCCGGCGGCCCGCCGTCCGACGGGCGCACGCGCAGGCTGACGGGCGTGCCCTCGTCGCCGGCCATCAGGTCGAGGGCGCTGCGGTACGAGAGGCTGACCAGCGACCTGCCGTCGATGGTCGTGATCAGGTCACCCGCGCGCAGGCCGGCACGGCTCGCCGGGAGGTGCGGGATCGACGCCGTGACGAGGAGCCCGCCGTGGGCGCGCAGCACGGCGACCCCGATGCCCGCGTACGCGCCCGACTCGGCGTCCTCCAGCAGGCGATAGTCGCCCGGCGAGAGGTAGCGCGTGTACGGGTCGTCGAGGCGGTGGAGCATCCCGGGCAACGTCTGGGCGCCGAGGACGCGGGCCGTGAGCGGCGCGTAGTAGTGCGCCGCAAGCATCGCCGCCACCTCGCTGCGCAGGGTCGTCCGCGAGGCCGGCTGCGGCGGCGTGGTGGTCGCCAGCGAGCGCGAGCGCAACTCGAAGCCCGTCGCAAACGATGCGGCCAGCCCGACGGCGACCAGAGCAAACAGATATGGACGGTGCCCCTTCACCGGTCGGCCGCAAGTGTACTACGGCACATCGCTCGGAAGTGGTGTCAGACGCGGAGGAAGCGGCGCAGCGTGAGGCCCGAACCGGCCGCGCCGAGGATCAGCCCGAAGCCGGCGAGGAGCGCCATCAGCTGCGGGATCCCCACGAGCCGGACGGGATCCGTCAGCCCGTCGTTGTAGCCGTTCAGGGCGATGTAGACGACGCCCAGCATGAGCACCGCCCCGAGCGCTCCGAGGAGGCCGGTCAGCATCCCCTCGAGCATGAACGGGAGCCGCACGAAGCTGTTCGTGGCGCCCACCAGCTTCATCACCTCGATCTCGCGCCGGCGGGAGAAGATCGAGAGCCGGATGGTGTTCTGGATGAGGACGATCGCGGCGATCCCGAGCAGGAGCGCCAGGCCGCCGACGAAGATCAGGATGTACTTGAGCGTCGTCAGCACCTGGTCGGTGATGCGCTTGCCGTAGCTGACGCACCGGCCCGGGCGTGCCGCAGTTCTTGACGGCGGGGATCTTGAGCGCCGCCGCCGCGGTCACCGAGGCCTTCTCCGGGTCGGTGAGCTTGACGTAGAACGCCGGCGGGAGCGGGTTGAAGCCGAGCGCATCGATCGCCGCCTGGGCCGACGGCGAGAGCGTCTTCTTGGCCGCGTCGGGCGAGACGTACGTGAAGCTCTTGACGTACGGGAGCTTCTGCACCTCGTTTGCCACCTGGCCGCGCTTGTCGACGGACGCCGCATAGTCGGGCGGCAGGTAGAGCTTGATCGTGACCTCGTTTCGCTTCTCGACCGCGTAGTGGTAGACCCACCAGCCGGTCGTCACGAAGATGCCCATCAGGAACGTCACGATGAGGACGGTGACCGTGGCGGCGAGCGTCGTCGCGGCGTTCCCGCGGATGGAGTTGAGCGCCTCGGACATGAAGAAGCGCCACCTCACCCCTCGTACCCCCCGCGGCGGTCGTCGCGGACGACCTTGCCGTCCTCGAGCTGGATCACCCGGCGGCGCATCTTGTCGACCATCTCGCGGTCGTGGGTGGCCATGACGACGGTCGTGCCGGCCCGGTTGATCCGGTAGAGGAGCTGCATGATGCCGACCGACGTGTCGGGGTCGAGGTTCCCCGTGGGCTCATCGGCGATCAGGAGCGGCGGATGGTTCACGAAAGCTCGCGCGACCGACACGCGCTGCTGCTCACCGCCCGAGAGCTCGTGCGGGAAGCGGTCGCTCTTGTCGGCGAGGCCGACGAGGCCGATGATGTCGGGCACCTTCTTTCGGATCTCCGTCCGCGACTTGCCCTGCACCTGGAGCGCATAGGCGACGTTCTGGTAGACCGAGCGGTTGGGGAGCAGCTTGAAGTCCTGGAAGACGCAGCCGATGTTGCGCCGGAGCGTCGGCACCTTCGACCGCTTCAGCTTCGGGAGCGACTTGCCGCCGACGATCAGGTTGCCCGACGTCACCTCGATCTCCTTCAGGAGCAGCTTGATGAACGTCGACTTGCCCGATCCCGACGGGCCGACCAGGAACACGAACTCGCCCTTGTCGATCTGCACCGAGACGTCGTCGAGTCCGATGATCGCCGGCTCGTAGGTCTTGGTGACCGCGTCGAGGATGATCATCGCCAGCGCAGCCGGCGCAGGGTCGCCCATGCGCGGGCGGGGAGCCGGCGCGGGCTCGAGGGTGGGCGTGGGCACGGCCACGACGGCCTGCTGGAGTTCGGTCTCGTCGCTCATGGGCGGATTGGGGCGCGCAGACAGGCGATTCCCCGGGTTCCAGGGTAACGGTCGGCTCGGACAGGCGCAAACGGCAACACGCTACGTCGCCGCCGCCCGGCGCAGGAGCTCGGCGTGGACAAGCTCGTCCAGGTCGCCGTCGAGCACGCCCTGCGCGTTTCCGATCTTGAGGTTCGTGCGGTGGTCGTTCACCATCGTGTAGGGGTGCAGCACGTACGAGCGGATCTGCGACCCGAACGAGATGTCCTGGGCCTCGCCGCGCTCCTTGGCGAGCACCGCCTCGCGCTCCTCGCGCTCGCGCTCGAGCAGCCGCGACTTCAGGATCCGCATCGCCTGCGCCTTGTTCTGGAGCTGTGAGCGCTCGTTCTGGCACTGCACGACGATCCCCGTGGGGAGGTGGGTGAGCCGCACGGCCGAGTCCGTCTTGTTGACGTGCTGGCCGCCGGCGCCCTGGGAGCGGTACGTGTCGATGCGGAGATCGGCCTCGTCGATCTCGACGTCGACGTCGTCGTCGACGAACGGCGAGACCTCGACCTGGGCGAACGAGGTGTGCCGCCTGTGGGCGGAGTCGAACGGCGAGAGGCGCACCAGCCGGTGCACGCCCTTCTCGGCCTGCATGATCCCGTAGGCGTTCTCGCCGGTCAGCGTGAACGTGGCGCTCTTCAGCCCCGCCTCCTCCCCCGGCGTCGCCTCGAGGATCTGGGTCTTGAGGCCGCGCGCCTCGGCCCAGCGCAGGTACATGCGCAGCAGAATCTCGGCCCAGTCCTGGCTGTCGGTGCCGCCCGCGCCCGCGTGCACGCCGACGACCGCCGGCCCGGAGTCGTACTCGCCGGTGAACAGCGCCTCCTCCTGGAGCTTTCGCATGTCGCGGTCGAGGCTCGCGAGCGCGCGCTCGAGCTCGCCGCGCCAGTCGGCGTCCTCGGCCGCCATCTCGAGCATCGTGTCGAGCTCGGCGGCCTCCGAGCTCAGGCGCTCGTAGGTGTCGAGCTTGCCCTGGGTGCGGTGAAGCTCAGACGACGTCCGGGCAGCGCGGCGCTGGTCGTCCCAGAAGCCCTCTGCAAGCGTCTCGCGCTCGAGCTCCGCCCGGCGCGACTCGAGTGCATCCGGGTCAAAGGTAATCACGGACCCAGTGCAGCTGGGCCCTCAACTCCTCGACCGCCGCGCGCAGGTCGTCGACCGACCGCGGCTCGGTGCCCTCGACGCTATGCGCCATGGCACCGCTTGAACTTCTTGCCGGAGCCGCACCAGCACGGGTCGTTGCGGCCGACCGTCCGCTCGGGGTCGAGCTGGCGCTGCTCGACGACGGGGAAGCCGTTCTGCTCGGGCTCGTCGTCGAAGTCGGCCTCGCCGGCGCCGGCGGCGAGCGCCTCGAGCGTGGCGGCGTCGGCATGGAGGTAGTCGAAGCTCTCCTGGCGCTGGGGCTGGTCGAGCTGCGGGTTCTCCTCCACCTGCACCTCGGCGTGCATGAGGAAGCGGACGACCTCCTGCTTCACGAGCATGTCCATCTCGCCGAACATCATCTCGGCCTCGAGCTTGTACTCGACCAGCGGATCCTTCTGGGCGTAGCCGCGCAGTCCGATCCCCTGGCGCAGGTAGTCGACGTTGTCGAGATGCTCGCGCCAGCGGGTGTCGAGCACCTGGAGCGTGATGAAGCGCTCGACGCTCCGCGCCAGCTCGGGGCCCCACTCGGTCTCGCGCTCCTCGTAGAAGCCGGCGGCGTCGTCGAAGATCCGGTCGAGCAGCTCCTCGAGCGTGATCTTCTCGCGATCGATCGCGTTCGGCTCGAGGCGCATCGGATAGAGCGAGTGCAGGGCGACCCACATGCCGTCCCAGTCCCAGTCCTCGGCGAACTCCGCCTCGGTGTGGGCGGCCACGGCGGCCTCGATCACCTGCTCGATCCAGCCGGGCTGCTCCTCCGAGCCGTCGACCAGGATCTCGCGCAGGTCGCCGCCCTCGAGGATCCCGCGACGGGTGGCGTAGACCTGCTTTCGCTGCTCGTTCATGACGTCGTCGTACTTGACGACGTTCTTGCGGTTCACGAAGTGGAACTCCTCGACCTTCTTCTGGGCGCCCTCGATCTTGTTGGTGAGCATCTTGGCCTCGATCGGCTCGCCGTCGGGCGGCCCGAAGCGCGAGTCGAGGATCTTGTAGATGCGCTCGCCGGCGAAGAGACGGATGACCTCGTCCTGGGCCGAGAGGTAGAAGCGGGACTCGCCGGGGTCGCCCTGGCGGCCCGAGCGGCCGCGAAGCTGGTTGTCGATGCGGCGCGACTCGTGCCGCTCGGTGCCGAGCACGTAGAGGCCGCCGATGTCCGACACGCCGTCGGCGAGCTTGATGTCGACGCCGCGGCCCGCCATGTTGGTGGCGATCGTGACGGCGCCGCGCTCGCCGGCGTTCTGGATGATCAGGGCCTCGCGCTCGTGGTTCTTGGCGTTCAGCACCTCGTGCGGGACGCCGCGGCGCTCGAGCAGGTGGGAGAGGTGCTCCGAGACCTCAACCGAGATCGTGCCGACGAGGACGGGCTGTCCGATGGCGTGGCGCTCGACGATGTCGTCGACCACGGCCGAGAACTTCTCCTCCTTGGTGCGGTAGATCTGGTCGTTCCTGTCGTCGCGCACCATCGGCCTGTGCGTCGGGATCGGCACGACCTCGAGGCCGTAGATCTCGTGGAACTCGTTGGCCTCGGTGAGGGCGGTGCCGGTCATCCCGGCGAGCTTCTCGTACATGCGGAAGTAGTTCTGGATCGTCACGGTGGCGACGGTGACGTTCTCCTCCTGGATCCGCACGCCCTCCTTGGCCTCGACGGCCTGGTGCAGGCCCTCCGACCAGCGCCGGCCCTCCATGATGCGGCCCGTGAACTCGTCGACGATCTTGACCTCGCCGTCCATGATCACGTACTCGTCGTCGCGCTTGTAGAGCTCCTTGGCCTTGATCGCCTGGATCAGGTGGTTCACGAGCTGGCCGTTCTCGGGCGCGTAGAGGTTCTCGACGCCGATGGCGCGCTCGACCTTCGTCACGCCGTCCTCGGTCGGCGCGGCCGTGTGGAACTTCTCGTCGACCTCGTAGTCGGTGCCCAGCTCGAGGGCGGCGACGGCGCTCGCGAAGGAGTAGTAGGTGTCGGCGGCCTGCTCCGGCTGGCCCGAGATGATGAGCGGCGTCCGCGCCTCGTCGATCAGGATCGAGTCGACCTCGTCGACGATCGCGTACCAGTGGCCGCGCTGGACGGTCTGGGTGAGCTCGACCGCCATGTTGTCGCGCAGGTAGTCGAAGCCGAACTCGGAGTTCGTGCCGTAGGTGATGTCGCAGGCGTAGGCGGCGCGGCGGTTGGTCTGCTCGTAGTCGTCGGGCATCTCGGACTGGATGATGCCGACGCTCATCCCGAGCGCCTCGTAGACGGGGCCCATCCATTCGGCGTCGCGCCTGGCCAGGTAGTCGTTCACGGTGACGAGCTGGACGTTCACGCCGGCGAGCGCGTTCAGAAAGAGCGGGAGCGTGGCGACGAGGGTCTTTCCCTCGCCCGTCTTCATCTCGGCGATCCGGCCCTCGTGGAGCACCATGCCGCCGATCAGCTGGACGTCGAAGTGGCGCATGCCGAGCGTGCGCTTGGCGGCCTCACGGACGCACGCGAACGCCTCGGGCAGGAGGTCGTCGAGATCCTCGCCCTGGTCGAAGCGCTCGCGGAACTCCTCCGTCTTGGCGCGGAGCGCGTCGTCGGAGAGCGCGGCGATCTCGTCCTCGAGGGCGTTGATCTCGTGCACGCGCTCGTGGAGCCGCTTCAGGGTGCGGCCCTCGCCCGCGCGCAGGATCTTCTGGAAGACGCTCATGGCGCATGGATGGTATCGAAGACGGCTAGGGGGCCCGGGCGAGCCATCGCCGCTCGGCGCACCAACGTCGCATCGTGCGGATGCTCGGCGGACGGGCGGGGCCGGCTTCGTGTCGGCCGCGGAGGCGGCGGATCACCGCGTACGGCGGCCGGCCGGCCGAGAAGTGCTCCTCCGCCTCGGCGCGTAGCTCCGGCCAGCTGTAGCTTCCGGGTCGAGGGCGAGCGGCGGCGCCCGCGCAGGCGGCGAGGTGGGCGCGGAGGGCCTTGTGCCGGGCGGCCGTCAGGCAGCCGTGTGCCCGCCAGAGCCGCTCAAGCGTCAGCACCAGGTCTCGCCCGCCCCGCTGGGTCTGGAACGCTCGCGACGCGTGGCCCTCGCACAGCCACACGGAGACCCCGTACCCGAGCCTGAGCTCTGACGTTCGGCCCCTCGTCCGCTCAACGCAGATCGCGCAGACCACCTGCTTCGTGGGCACGCGGCGCGCCTTGTACAGCGTCGGGTAGGAAGCGCTGGGTAGAGGGCATTGGGCGAGTTTGGCGGGCGGGGTGTTACCGGTGGGTCGCGGGCTGTTGTGGGTTTGTGGAGGAACTCAATTGACACTCCTCACGACGGCCAAATGGCGACAGCCCAGCCGCGAGCCGGCCGACCTGCCACGAAGCCGTGCCCGAACGACAAATGACACTCACCGCGACGGCCAATTGACCACCTCCAGCATCCCCCACCCCCTCCCAGCCTCTTCCAGCTTCCAAGCGAAATCCTCACGCCGCCCTCACACACCCCTCACGAACCGGCACCAGACTCGGTGGGGATGGTGATGCGGCTCAGGATCCTCGCTCGTCGCGCTGCTCGCGGCGCTGGCGGCGTTCGCGGCGACGGCGCCGCAGGCGGACGCCTCGCGGGTTCCCCGACTGAAGCACGTGTGGGTGTTCGTGCTCGAGAACCACAGCTACGACGAGATCATCGACAACCCGGACGTGCCGTACCTGAACCACCTGGCGCACCGGCACGGCAATGGCGACGCAGTACTACGCCGTCGCCCACCCGAGCCTGCCGAACTACCTGGCCATGATCTCCGGGTCGACCCACAGCTGCACGAGCAACGGCGTGCCAGGGCAACTACCGCGGGCGCACGCTCGCCGGGCCAGTTCTCAGGCCACGGGCTGCGGTGGCGCGGCTTCATCGAGGGCCTCCCGGAGCCCGGCTACACCGGCCGCGACAGCGGGACATACACCCGCCACCACAACCCGTTCGTCTACTTCCGGAGCATCGTCGCAGAAGCCGCGCCAGCGGAACCGGATCGTCCCCTTCCGCCAGTTCCGTCGCAGCCTGAGACGGCCGCCGGCCCTGAGCTACATCGTGCCGACCGATGACCACAACATGCACAGCGGCAGCGAGGGAGTCGCGGACGCGTGGCTGCACAACTGGATCCCGCGCGTCATGGCCTCGCGCGGCTTCCGGCACCACGGCGCGATCTTCATCACGTGGGACGAGGCAAGCAAGGGCGACAGCTCCGGCTGCTGCGTCGCGGGCGTCCACGGCGGCCACCAGCCGCTCATCGCGATCGTCCACAACGGCCCCCGCCACGTCCGCCTCACGAAGCGCCGCTCCGCCTACTCGCTCCTGCGGACGATCGAGGCCGGCTTCCGGTTCGCGCACCTCGGGCACGCGGCCCAGGCACGCCCGCTCGCGAAGTTCTTCTAGCCCTCGCCGTTCCGCGACGGCTCGATGAGCCCGTAGTTCCCGTCGCGGCGCTTGTAGATGACGTTCACGTCCTCGGACTCGGCGTTCACGAAGACGAAGAAGTCGTGCCCGATCAGCTCCAGCTGGAGCATGGCCTCCTCGGGAGGCATCGGCTTCATGTTGAAGTGCTTGGTCTTGACGATCACCGTGGACTCCTCGTCAGGCAGCGCCGCAACGTCGTCCGACGGCGGCGCGTGGTGGACTGCCATGTGCTGGGCGGACTTGCGCGTCCGCCGGTCGCGGTAGCGCTTGACCTGCCGCTCGAGCTTGTCTGCGACCTGGTCGATCGAGGCGTACATGTCGGGTGAGCTCTCGCGGGCGCGCAGGACGGGGCCCTTCGTCCAGACCGTCGCCTCGGCCACCTGGCGCTCGTTGATCGACGGGTTGTGCTCGACCGCAAGCTCGAGCTCGCACCGGCTCTCGTCCGACAGGTGCTTCGCCAGCTTGCCCAGCTTTCGCTCGGCATGCGAGAACAGGGAGTCGGTCACGTCCACGTTTCGGCCCTTCACCTGAAGCTTCATGGGCGATCCTCCGGGCAGTGGGTGCTCTCGAACCATAGTCGCTCACCAGCGCACCGCGCGGGCGAGCGTGAAGACCTCGACCGACGCCGCGCCGCCCGCCCGGAGCGCCCGCGCGCACGCGTCGAGGGTTGCGCCGGTCGTGTACACGTCGTCGACGAGCGCGACGGCCGCGGGCACGGCGACCGCCCGGGCCCGGAACGCCCCGCGGACGTTCCGCCGCCTGGCGGCCGTGTCGAGCCCCCGCTGCGGCCGCCGCAGGCGGGCCGGCTCGAGCAGGTCGACCGCGGGCAGCCGCCACCGCCGCGCCACCTCGCGGGCGAGAAGCTCGGCCGGGTGGCAGCCGCGCTGGATCGTGCGCCACCGGTCGCCCGGCACCCAGCACACGGCCTCGCACTCCCCCACGCCCAGCATCGTCGCGATGGCCGCGCCGGCCGGGCGAGCCAGGGCGCGCCGCCGGCCGCTCTTCAGCTGGTGGACGAGCTCGCGGCCCGCGCCCTCGTAGGCGAGAGCGGCGGCGGCCCGGTCGAACCCCAGCCGGCGGCCGGCACACTCGCGGCACTCGCCGACCGGCAGCGCCGTGGGACGGCCGCAGCGGGCACACGTCGGCCCGGCGAGATACGGCAGGCCGGCGATGCACGCTCCGCAGAGCGGCTCATCTGCCGAGGGACACAGGGCGCACCGCGGCGGGAGCAGGATGTCGAGCACGACCCGCATCGGCCCACCATCGCGCGCCTCGTGTCACCGCTGGCCGCGGGCCGGGGCCGGATGGGTCAGGAAAGGAGCACGGGGCCCGTGACGCGCATCGCCGGATCGACCCGCCCGGCGAGCTCGGCCGCGTCGAGCGCGACGAGCGGGCTGACCTCGATCGGGTGCACAGGCAACCCGTTGACACCGCGCGGCACCGCCACCCCGGCGGCCTCGAGCCACCCCGCGTAGACATCGGTCAACCGGGCCCGCACCGTCTCGGGCGAGGCCGGGCCGGAGGCGTTCTTGAGCGGCTCGAACTCCGTCTCGCGGTCGGTCTCGACGACGAGCGCGCGCTCGGCGAGCGGGAGCGCGTCGAAGATGAACTGCTCGAACTTGACGGCGTTCGCGACGTCGGGCTCGATGCGGCTCCCGGACTCGTCCACGTACGGCACCGGCTTGCGCGCGCGGTGGAACGGCAGCCGCCCGCCGCCGCCCGCCAGCCGGGCCGCGAACGCGACGTCGATGAGGTGGAGCGCGATCGACCCCGCCCACAGCTCGAGACCCCCATCCGCCGCGCGCCGCTCCGCAAGGTCGTCGGGCAGGTCGGAGTACTCGATCATCTCCTGGCGGCCGTCACGCACCACGACGAGGCCCACCTTCTCGGCGGGATCGGTCTTCCGGACGACCTTCGACGACATCTCGGCGCCCGCCCGGCGATGCAGGCCGAGGAACCCGGCGTCGCCGATCGCGATCAGCGGGTTGTCGACCTGGAGGTGGAAGATCGTGCGGATGCCGCCCTCGGCCATCTCGGCGAGCGCGCCGCATCGCTCGAGCGCACGGATGACCCCGCCGTGCCCGTCGGGCGAGAGCGCGACCCGGCCCCGCTCGGCGAGCAGGATCCTGCCGCTCACCGCGGTCGACGGCCGGCATCTCGCCCTGGACGAAGAGGCGCAGCCGCTCGACGCCGAACGAGTCGTGGCGCTCGAAGAACGCCGCCGTCTCGGCGTGGTTCTGGGGGCTCGTCATCACGTAGAGCGGCACCGGCGCCCCGTGCCTGCGGCCGAGCGCCACCACCTTCTCGGCGTGGATCTGGAAGAGCGACCGGTCGCTGACCGGGCCGATCGGGTAGCAGCCCTTGGGGCCGTCGAACCCGAGCCGCGTCCCCTGGCCGCCGGCGACGATCACGACGGCCACCTCCCCCGCCGCAAGCACTCCGCGCCCCGCGAGGACGTCCTCGGCGCCCGGCCGCACCACGTCGGGCGCCTCCACCGAGCCGACGGCCGGAGCCTCGCCCTGCTCGAGCAGGCTCCGCGACCAGCCCGTCGACGAGATCGAGGTCGATCGCCTCAACCTCCGCCGAGAGCCGGGCCTGCGCGTCGGCGTCCAGCTCCTCCCAGAAGCGCAGCAGGTGCTCCTGGCCGTGGCGCGCCAGGGCCGCGCGCAGCGTGCTCACCCCGGCCGCGCTCAGCTGAACAGGTACGGCGGCCGGTGCACGCCGCGCTCGGTGACGATCGCGCTCACGTACTCCGCCGGCGTGACGTCGAAGGCCGGGTTGTAGACGCCCACCCCTGCGGCGGCGCCGGCCGCGACCTCATCGCCGCGGCGGTGCTCGATCGGGATGTCGCGCCCGCTCTCGACCCGCGGGTCGATGGTCGACGTCGGAGCGGCGACGTAGAACGGCAGGCCGTGAGCGCGGGCGAGCACGGCGAGGCCGTACGTCCCGATCTTGTTCGCGGTGTCGCCGTTTCGGGCGATCCGGTCGGCGCCGGTCACGACCGCGTCGACCTTCCGCTCGGCCATGAGCCAGGCGGCGGCGGAATCGGTGATGAGCGTCGCGGAGATCTCCTCCTGTTGGAGCTCCCACGCGGTCAGGCGCGCCCCCTGGAGCAGCGGCCGGGTCTCGTCGACCCACACGTGAAGGCCCGGATCGCGCCGGTGCGCCGTGCGGATGATGCCCAGCGCCGTCCCGAACCCGCCGGTCGCGAGAGCGCCGGCGTTGCAGTGGGTCAGCACCTGCGCTCCCGCCCGGAGGAGGCCCGCCCCGTGCTCGCCGATCCGCACGCAGCGATCGACCTCGTCGGCGTGGATCGCCTCGGCCCGTTCCCGGAGCGCCTCGCGGAGCGCGGCCGGATCGCGATGCGGCCGCGCCGCCTCCTCGACCATCCGCTCCGCCGCCCACGACAGGTTGACGGCCGTCGGGCGGGTGGCCACCAGCCCCGTGGCGGCGCGGGCGACGTCCTCGCGCAGCACCTCGACGCTCCCCGCCGTGCTCCTGGCCGCTGCAAGCGCGACGCCGTAGGCGGCCGCGACGCCGATCGCGGGCGCCCCTCGCACGGCCATCTCGCGGATCGCATCCGCCACCTGCTGCCAGGTCGTGAGCCGCAGCTCGACGACCTCCGCCGGGAGGCGGCGCTGGTCGAGCATGACGACCGCGTCGTCCTCGAGGCGGACGATCGCGTGCGGGCTCAGGATGTCGGTGGCGACGGGCACAGCGGGTGCCGGGGCTAGGTGCCCTCGTCCCAGGTGTCCATGTAGCGACGCTGCTCGTCGGTCAGCTCGTCGATGGCGAACGCCATGCTCTCGAGCTTGAGCCGCGCGATCTCGTCGTCGATCTCCTTCGGCACGGTGTAGACGCGGGCCTCGAGGCTCGAGTGGTTCTGGGCGACGTACTCGGCCGAGAGCGCCTGGTTCGCGAAGCTCATGTCCATGACCGACGCCGGGTGCCCCTCCGCGGCGGCCAGGTTGACGAGCCGGCCCTCGGCGAGCAGGTAGAGGCCGCGCCCGTCGGCCATGTCGAAGCGCTCGACGTGCTGCCGGGCCCGCATCGAAGAGACCGAGAGGTCGCGCAGCGCCGGGATGTCGACCTCCACGTCGAAGTGGCCGGTGTTGGCGAGGACGGCTCCGTCCTTCATCACCTCGAAGTGCTCGCCCCTGAGGACGTGCTTGTTCCCCGTCGCGGTGACGAAGATGTCGCCCTGCTTCGCCGCCTCGGCGATCGGCGCGACCCGGAACCCGTCCATGACCGCCTGGAGCGCGGCCAGCGGATCGACCTCGACGACGATGACGTGCGCCCCGTGCCCGCGGGCCCGGTCGGCCAGGCCACGGCCGCACCAGCCGTAGCCGCAGACGACGAACGTCTTCCCTGCGACCAGGATGTTCGTGGCCCTGATGATCCCGTCGAGGGTCGACTGGCCCGTGCCGTAGCGGTTGTCGAAGAAGTGCTTGGTGTTGGCCTCGTTCACCGCGACGATCGGGAACCCGAGCGCCCCGGCGCGCTCCATCGCGCGGAGCCGGATCACGCCCGTGGTCGTCTCCTCGGTGCCCGCCAGCACGTCGCCCAGCATGTCCTGGTGCTCCTTGTGGAGCGTCGAGACCACGTCGCAGCCGTCGTCCATGGTGATGTGCGGCCGGTGGTCCACCGCGGCGCCGATATGGCCGTAGTAGATGTCGTTCGGCTCGCCGTGGACGGCGTAGACCGCGATCCCGTACTCGGCGACGAGCGCCGCCGCCACCTCGTCCTGCGTCGAGAGCGGGTTCGACGCGCAGAGGAGCACGTCCGCGCCGCCGGCCTTGAGCGTCCGCATCAGGTTGGCGGTCTCGGAGGTCACGTGCAGGCACGCGGACACGCGCAGGCCGGCGAGCGGCCGCTCGGCCGAGAAGCGCTCGCGGATGGCGGCGAGGACCGGCATCTGCCGGTCGGCCCACTCCACCCGCATGACGCCCTCGGGCGCGAGGCCCGGGTCGCGAATATCCGACGGGACCGTCGTGCTCACGGGCGCCACTATAGCCGTGCAGGAGCGCCGCCCACGGCGGGGCGGATGCGGGCCACGAGCAGGGCCAGGCCGACGAGGCCCGCGCCGCCCAGCATCACCGCGACGGCCCAGCTTCCGCTCTCGCCGACGACTGCGGCGATCGCGCCGATCCAGATCACGCCGCCCAGCGCGCCGATCCACATGAGACCGGGGAGGTCACGCGCGGCGGCGGCGACGAGCGTGCCGGCGACAGCGATCGTGAGGGCGAGGTGCCACAGCTCGAACGAGCCGGCGCCCGCGTCGGCGATCCCGAAGATGCAGGCGAGGAGTGCCAGAATGGCGGCCGACCGGAGCGCGTTCGCGGCGGCCTCGCGGTTCCGGTCGAGCAGCACGAGGCCGACGGCGAGGGCGACCGCGAACTGTGCGGCCAGGAGCCACGGCGCGGTGCCGCCGTCGAGGAACCCGGCCGCGTCGGAGGCGAACGCGGTGAACGCGACGAGCGAGGCCGAGAGCCCCCACGACGTCAGGCGGACGACACGCACGAGCAGCGTGCATCGCCACGACGATCGCGACCGCGGCCGCGCTCGCCACGAGCGCGTAGCCCGTGCCGGCGTCAGAAGCCTGGCCGGCTGCCAGGTATGCGAGCCCGAGCGCGATGTAGCCGACCATCCCCGCGAGCTCGACCTCCCACTGTGGCGCTCCGCGCCGGTGAAGCGCGATCGCAGCCGCCAGCGCCGCCGCCGGGAAGACGAACGGCCCGGCCAGCTGCACGGCATACGGGTAGCCGTCGAAGCCAACGCCGAAGAGGAGCCCGAGGCCGAGCAGGAACACGATCGCCCCGGCGGCGCGAAGGACGCCCGCCACACCCGGCCGGCCGGTGCGGTCGGCACGCGCGAGCAGCCGGCGCACGTCGGCCTCGTCGATCGTTCCCGCGTCGAGGGCCGCGCGGACATCGCCGAGGAGATCATCGTATTGCATACAGGCTATATATAGCGTGGATGCGCTATGCCGTCAAGGCTCCGGCACGGGCCGGGCGCTAGTCGGCCAGGGCCTGCTTCAGCGCGGCGATCGCGGCGACCGGCGTCGGGTCGACGCCCCGTGCGAGTGCGGCGTGGTACGTCACCCAGTCGCCCGTGGCGACGAGGCTGAACGCGCGAGCCGTGCGCGACTCGCCATGGCCCTCGACGGCCGCGACGACCGTCGCGTGCGGCCGGGCCAGATCGAGCGTCACCTCGATGCGGCGGCGGATCTCGGCCGGCTCGTCGGGATCGCGCAGGGCGACGATCGCGAACCCGCGGCCGTCGGCCCCCTCCCAGCCCACGATCTCGTTGTGGCCGAGCTCCGGAAAGGCGTGGCTGAAGGCGTGCATCTTGGCGTTCTCGTTGAACTGCGTCTTCCACCGGTAGGCGACGGCACCGAGCGGCCCCGTGCCGTAGACCAGCGGGACGCTCCCCGCCAGCTGCCGGCCGAGCTCGGCGGCCGCGTCGCGGTCACAGGCCTCGACGCCGGCGGCGCACTCCTCGGCGATCCCTTCGGACGAGAGGCCGCATGCGGCGAACGCGCCGGCCATCGCGCCGAAGAGGTACCCGAGCGCAGCGCGAGGCTGCATCCCGCCCGGCACCACGGCGCAGGGGAATCCGAGCTCCTCCGCCAGCCGCACGAGCTCGCCGCCGGATGCGACGGCGAGGAGCGATGCGCCCTGAGCGTACGCCTGGCGCGCGCAGGCCAGCGTCTCGGCGGTGTCGCCGGAGTAGCTGGTGCAGACGACGAGCGTGCCCGGGCCCGCCCAGGCCGGCACGCCGAATCCGCGGACGCGGGTGATGGGGACCGGGCAATCGGCGGCGACCAGGGCGCGCAGGAGCTCGCCGCCCATCGCCGAGCCGCCCATGCCCGCCATGACGACGGCCGCCGGCAGGCCCAGCTCCATACCCGCCTCGGCGCCCGTTCGCTCGCCCGCGCGCAGCTGCTCGGCCATGCCGGCGATGGCGTCGGACATGCCCGACGGATCTGCCTGGAAGGTCACCACACCGGTTCTCCAGATGTTCCCACAACTTGATTGTCCACCGTCATGCCCCCCGCGACAAGCGCCCCGGCGAGGATGACCGAGGAAACGACTCGCGCGCCGGCCTCGATCCGGCATCCGGGACCGACGACAGACGCCTCGACGACGGCTTCGGGATCGACGACCGCCGACGGATCGACGAGGCCGCCCGAGGGCATGCGCTCGAGGTTCGCGGCGAGGAAGCTCTCGGGCGTCCCGATGTCGCGCCAGGCGCCCTCGTCGGTCAGCGCGAAGAGCCCGTGGCCCACCAGCTGCGGGAAGACGTCGTACTCCACCGACACCGCTCGGCCCGCCGGGACCAGGTCCAGAACGTCCGGATCGGCGACGTACGTGCCGGCGTTGATCGCGCGCTCCGTGGTCGTGCCCGGCGGCGGCTTCTCGATGAAGGCGGTGACCGCTCCGTTGGCATCGGTCGCGACCACCCCGTACCGGCTCGGGTCGTCCACCGGGTGCAGAGCGATCGTCATCCGCGCCTTGCGATCGCGGTGAAACGCGACCAGCGCCGTCAGGTCGAGGTCGGTGAGGACGTCGCCGTTGCACGCCACGAACGTCTCGGAGATACCCGCCTCACGGGCGGCGTAGGCGATCGCGCCGCCGGTGCCGAGCGGCTCGGGCTCGACGACGTACTCGAGCTCGGAGCCGAAGTGGGCCTGGATCGCGTCGGGCTTGTACCCGCAGGCGAGCACGATCCGGTCGATGCCGTGCGCGCGCAGGTGCTCGACCTGATGCTCGAGGAACGGCCGGTTGGCGATCGGCAGCATCGGCTTGGGCGTCGTGTACGTGAGGGGGCGAAGGCGCGTGCCCTCGCCGCCCACCAGGACGACGGCGATCACGAGACGGCGTCCGCCCGATCTCCCGCGAGCCGGAGCACGTCCGCAGGATCGGCGGGACGGCCGACCGACTCGTACGCGAACCCGGCCGCGCGCGCCTGGCGCGGATCGAGCAGGTTGCGCCCGTCCACGATGAGCGGGGTCGCCATCGCCTCGCGCACCGCGCGGCTCGCGACATGCCGGAACTCGCCCCACTCAGTCACGATGACCGCGGCGTCGGCGCCGGTCACGGCCTCGAGGAGGGAGTCGGCGAGCTCGATCCCGTCGCCGAGCGCGGCGCGCGCGTTCCCCATCGCAACCGGGTCGTAGCCGACCACGTCGGCGCCCTCGGCCCGCAGGCGTGCGGCGAGCACCAGGCTCGACGCCTCGCGCATGTCGTCGGTGTTGGCCTTGAAGGCGAGGCCGAGGAGCGCGATCCGGCGGCCCCGCAGCGCTCCCAGGTGCCGCTCGAGCTTCCCGACGACGCGCCGCTTCTGGAGCTCGTTCACCTCGATGACCGCCGTGAGGAGCTGGAAGTGGTAGCCGGAGTTCCCGGCCAGCTGCTTGAGCGCATTCACATCCTTCGGGAAACAGGACCCACCGAAGCCAATCCCCGGCCGCAGGAAGTGCGGGCCGATGCGCTCGTCGAGGCCCATCCCCTGCGCCACCACCGACACGTCGGCGCCGACCTCCTCGCACACGTTCGCGATCTCGTTGATGAACGAGATCTTGGTCGCGAGGAAGGCGTTCGAGCCGTACTTGATCATCTCCGCCGACGCCACGTCGGTGCGGATGACGGGCGCCTCCAGGTCGGCGTACAGATCTGCCACGGCCTGGCCGTCGGCGTCGTCAGACGCGCCGATGACGATCCTGTCCGGCTCCATGAAGTCGGCCAGCGCCCGGCCCTCGCGCAGGAACTCCGGGTTCGAGACGTAGGCGATCTGGTCGAGGCCGCGGGCGTCGAGCTCGAGCCGCATCTTCGCGCCCGTTCCGACCGGGACGGTCGACTTCATCACGAGCACGTGCCGCACGCCGGTCGCCGGAATCCCCGCCACGACCGACTCGACGCGCGAGAGATCGGCGTCGCCCGACGCGGTGGGCGGCGTGTCGACGCAGACGAACACGACCCGGCAGCGCTCCAGCACGTCGGCGAGCTCCATCGTGAACGTCAGGCGGGCCCGGTTTCGCTGGAGGAGCGGCTCGACGCCCGGCTCGTAGATCGGCACGCGTCCGGCCCGCAGCGCCTCGACCCGGTCCGGGTTCACGTCGCAGCAGACGACGTCGTGGCCCAGGTCGGCGAAGCACGCCGCGGTCACGAGGCCGACGTAGCCGACACCGACGACACCCACGGCGCCGCCGTTCCCCCGTGCGGCGGTCATCCGGTCGGCCGGAGCGAGCGCGCGATCGCCACCATCTCGGGGTTCGTCAGGTCATCGAGCAGCGTGTTGATGACCCAGTAGACGCGCTTTCTGTACGTGAACGCGACGAGATGGAGGTGGGGGCCGTTGAAGTAGAAGCGGTAGGCGCGGCCGTCGAGCGTCCGCGTGGTCGTCGGGTTCGCGAGGATCGGCGCGTCGGCGAAGCCGGTCTCCTGGATGCCCCACCACGCGCCAAGGAGGCCCGGCATCTGGAACATCGCGTAGAGCGAGTTGTACCCGTGGCCCGCGTTTCGGATCACGTACGTCCGGATCGGCATCGCCGGCGTGAACGGGACGAAGGTCGACGCCGACTGGGTGACGGTCGGGTACATCCCCGGGATGTGGGCCCGGTGCGCGGCGTTGCGGAACGCCTGGAGGTAGACCTGGTTGTCGGGCGAGATGGTCGACGGCAGCGCCGAGCTCTGCTGCTTCTTCGGCGGGTGGATCGCGACCTTCCCGCCGTAGTCGGTGCCGAGCACCGCGACGACGTCGGCCGACGAGCCGCTGAACGACGCCGGAAGCGGGCCGAGCTGCCCGACGCCCAGGATCTGCTTGACGTCGGCCGCGGCGGCCTGGGAGCCCGGCCGGTAGTAGACCCAGCTCTGGGTGTAGCTCTGCGTGTCGGCGTTCGCCGACGAGGTCGTGTAGCCGAACCCGCCGAGCGCCCTCGCCGTCGAGGCCGCCTCGCCGGCCTTCGTCGTCCCGTTCAGCACCGAGAGCGCCACGGTCGACGGATCGATCGACGGCTTGAACTTGGGCGTCTTCGGCTTCTTCGGCTTCCTGCCGGTCGGAAGCTGGCCCGTGGGCGATGCCAGCGTCTGCGGATGCGTGAACCCGTACACGGCCTTGTGGATCGCATCCGGCGTGGCGAAGACGACCGACGCCGTGCCCTCCATGCCGGTCGTCGCCTCGAGCCGCGACGACACGAAATGGCCGGCGAGCGACGGCGCGAGCGTCGCGTACTTGATGAACGTGTGCACGCTCGGCGCGCCGCCGTGGGCGCCGATCTGGACGTTGTGCGAGATCGTGTCGAGCAGGTTCTTGATGTCGGGCAGGTCGGTGATCGAGACGCCGTGGAAGCGGCTTGCCGCGCGCTGCTCGAACGCGCGCAGGAACGTCTGCTGGCGGGCGTTTCGGTAGAAGTCCGAGTCGGTGTGGCGGTAGCGGCTGAACGCCAGGGCGTCGGCCCCGTGGAGCAGCTGGTAGCCGGGCTTCACGTCGATGGCGGAGTAGCGCGCATCGATCGGCGAGGCGTCGTTCGTGGCCTGGGTGTGCAGGTAGTACTCGTCGACCGGGATGTAGACGCCGTCGAGGTTGTTCACGAGGTCGCTGAAGCCGCGGAAGTCGACGACGGCCACGTAGTTGATGTTGAGGCCCGTGAGGTTCTTGACGGTCTCGAGGGCGAGCTTCGTCGGGCTCGAGCCCTGGAGCTGCGCGCCGTCCGAGAAGGCGGCGTTGATGCGGTCGTTCCCGAACCCGGGGATCGGCACCCACAGGTCACGCGGGAACGAGAGCAGCGACACGACGTGCCGCTTCGGGTCGATCCGCACCAGCATGAAGGTGTCCGACCGCGACGGCGAGGAGCCGTCGGTGTAGCGGTGGTCGGAGCCGATCACGAGCGCGATCGCCGGCGCGTCGGCCTGGGGCAGCGGCTCGGCCAGATCCTTCGTGGCCTGCTGGACGTCCCGCGAGTTCGTCGTGATGCGCGTGTAGTCGCTGTAGAGCCAGTAGGCCACGACGCCGGCACCGGCGACGAGCACCAGGAAGAAGCTCGCGAAGCTCCAGAGCGCGATGCGCAGCCAGCGCCGCTTGCGCTTCCTGGGCGGCTTGCCGCTGCCATAAACGGTCATCTTCGGCCGTGCGCGGGTTGGCGGCGGCGTGGGAGGGGTCTGCGTTGCCATCGGCTCCTAGGGGCGCGCCGACGCGGGCGCGAAGTCGCAAGAGTATAGACACCGACCCCCTTCGACCCGTGCGGCCAAACTCATTCCGGGACGGCTTCCATCGCCGCCTCGATACCCCACTGACGGGGCTCGGAGCCGCTTTCCTCCTGGAACCAGGGGTACTCGTCGGTGAGCAGCCAGCAGTAGCCGGCCACCCGCGCCTGGTAGCGGTGGCCGAGGCCCATCACCTCGAACATGCCGTACGGAAGCCGGCCGGTCGCGAGGACCGCCCACCACGCCACGAAGCTCATCACCGCCCCGAGGAGGGCGAGGAAGTAGAGGATGAGCAACGCCGGCACCGCCAGCACAGGCCGGAGCGCGGCCGTCTGCCGCGAGCGCCGGACGGGCTCGTCGACCCACACCGAGACCGGGTAGCCGTCGGGGCCCGCCGCTGAGGCCGAACGGCGGAAACCGGTCGGTGACGAGCAGCCAGTAGCACCCCACGCGCGTGGAGTACCGGAGCGTGCCGGAGACGAAGCCGAAGAACGCGCGCGGATACCGGCCGGTGGCGATGATCACGAGCCAGGCGACGAGGGTCAGGATCCACGCCGCAAGCCCCAGGAGGAGCACGACGACCAGGTGCGGGACGACCAGGAGGCCGCGCGCGAGCGTCGAGAGCCGCGAGCTGCGCTCGCGATACTCGATGCGGACGTGCACCGGATAGGCCACGCCGGCGGGCCTCAGGCGTGCGCGACCTTGGCGAGCGCCTCGGCGAACGCCGCGGCACGGCGAGCGGCGTAGACGTCGCCGTCGCCGCCCTCGGCCCGCTCGAGCGCTTCACGGGCCTCCTCGAGGCGCCTCGAGGCCTCGGAGGCGTCGATCGACTCGGCGTCGATCGCCTCTCCGACGAGCACCACAGCGCGGTTCTGGCGCACCTGGACGTAGCCGTCGTCGGTCGCGTAACGCTTCACGTCGCCGGTCTCGTCGGTGATCCGGGTCTCGCCGGGCTTGAGCAGCGAGATGAGCGGCGCGTGATTCGAGAGGATGCCCAGGTCGCCGGCGGCGCCCGGGACCACCAGGATCTCGGCGTTCCCGGCGAACGCGACGCCCTCCGGCGTGATCACCTCGACCGGATACGGCGGATGCTCAGCCACTAGACGGCCGGCTCCCGGCTCACGCGGCCGTCTTCATCTTCTCGGCGGCCTCGATGACGTCCTCGATCGGGCCCACCAGGTAGAACGCCTGCTCCGGCAGGTCGTCGTGCTTGCCCGAGAGCACCTCCTGGAAGCTCCGGATCGTGTCCTCGAGCTTCACGTACTTGCCGGGCGTCCCGGTGAACGGCTCGGCGACGTGGAACGGCTGGCTCAGGAAGCGCTCGATCTTGCGCGCGCGCTGGACGACGACCTTGTCGTCGTCGGAGAGCTCGTCCATGCCGAGGATGGCGATGATGTCCTGGAGCTCCTTGTAGCGCTGGAGCACCTCCTGCACCTGGGTCGCCGTCCGGTAGTGCTCCTCGCCGACCGACCCCGGCTGGAGGATGCGCGACGTCGAGTCGAGCGGGTCGACGGCCGGGTAGATGCCCTTCTCGGAGATGGCCCGCGAGAGCACCGTCGTGGCGTCGAGGTGGGCGAACGACGCGGCGGGCGCCGGGTCGGTCAGGTCGTCGGCGGGCACGTAGATGGCCTGCACCGAGGTGATCGAGCCCTTCGACGTCGACGTGATGCGCTCCTGGAGCTGCCCCATCTCGGTCGCCAGCGTGGGCTGGTAGCCCACGGCGCTCGGCATGCGGCCGAGGAGCGCCGAGACCTCGGATCCGGCCTGGACGAACCGGAAGATGTTGTCGATGAAGAGCAGCACGTCCTGGTTTCGCTCGTCGCGGAAGTACTCGGCCATCGTGAGGCCCGAGAGGCCGACGCGCAGGCGGGCTCCCGGCGGCTCGTTCATCTGGCCGTAGACGAGCGCCGTCTTCGAGATGACGCCGGACTCGGTCATCTCGAGCCAGAGGTCGTTGCCCTCGCGGCTGCGCTCCCCCACGCCGGCGAACACGGAGAGACCGCCGTGCACCTGGGCGATGTTGTTGATGAGCTCGAGGATCAGCACCGTCTTGCCCACTCCCGCGCCGCCGAACAACCCGACCTTGCCGCCCTTCACGTACGGCGCCAGCAGGTCGACGACCTTGATCCCCGTCTCGAAGATCTCGGTCGTCGGGCTCAGGCTGTCGAACGACGGCGGCTCGCGGTGGATCGGCCAGCGCTCGCCCTCCTCGACCGGGTCGCCCTTGTCGACCGGCTCGCCGAGCACGTTGAAGATCCGCCCGAGCGTGCGCTCGCCGACGGGCACCGTGATCGGCCCGCCCGTGTCGATCACGTCGAGGCCGCGGGCCAGGCCGTCGGTCGCGTCCATGGCGATCGCCCGCACCCGGCCGTCGCCCAGGTGCTGCTGCACCTCCGCGACGAGGCGGCCGCCGTCGGGCAGCGAGATCTCGAGGGCGTTGTAGATCGTGGGCAGTCCGCTCGAGAAGACGGCGTCGATGACGACACCCTTGATCTCGACGATCCTGCCGACGTTCGAGGACTGGCCGTTCTCGGACAATGTGACTCCTTGTGCGGCGCGCGTGGGAGGAGGAATTCGGCTCCGGGAGCCGGATCGTATCATTCAGGCACGAGCACCGGCTCGGACTTCGTTACACGCCCCGGCCGCCACGGCCATCGCCTCTTCGGCCGCGTGATCCCCAGCCCGGCATCGATCCGGGAGCGCTCCAGGGCCGCCGCCACACGGGCGGCGTGGTCAAGGTGTCAGACCCGCGACGAGACGGCGGAGATCATCGGCATGCCTGTACGGTAGCCCGGTTGCCCAGGGCCGTTACGCGAACATGCCGTTCCGATGCGGCGAGCGCTGCTTACTCCGGGCTCGTGATCGACCCAGAGCCGCGTCAGGCGAGCGTCGCGCAGCGTGCCGCGCAGATCGGTGCGCTCGGCGACGACGATCTGCGCCCCCGTCTCCGGCGGCGACGCTCCCGACGGCGAGGCCACGAGCGCCCCGAGGCCTGCGAACGCCGCCACCACGGCCGCGATCCCGGCGACCTGGAGGGCCGTTCGGCCGGGCCGGCGCCCCTTCCGCACGGGCACCGCAGCCACGTTCGGGACAAGGACCGGCGCCGTCCGCAGGCGAGCGGTCAGCTCGGTCATCCCACCGACCGCCTCGTCGCACGCCGGGCACCCCGCGAGGTGCGCGTCGAGACGCCGCAGCTCGAGATCGGAGAGCGGGCCGTCGAGCGCCTGCGAGCCGAGCGCCCGCGCCCGCTCGCACTCCCGTGCCTGTCGGCGGTTCAGGGTCATGGTTCGAAGTGGGACGCGGCCACGCGGGAAAAGGTTAGCCTCGAACGCCTCCGCCAGAACACCCAATTCCAATTGTTCACACAGGAACGGCGGGGCCGGGTCAGGCCACCCGGTGGCGCCCGTCTATGGCGATGCCGACCGCGAGCAGGGTCAGCCCGAGCGTCAGGAAGAGCGCCGAGGACGAGATCTGGTCGCGCCGCTCCGCCGGCGTCATCCACCGCGCGACGCCTCGCGGCACGAGGCCGCCGAACGGGCCGGGCTGGTCGCCGTCGGCGCGCACGGGCGCCCGGTTCCCGGCGAAGAACCCCAGCATGACGAAGACCGAGCCGACGAGATACAGGCCCACGGTCACCGCGCGACGCACCGGCTGGCCCGTCGCGGCCGCCAGGACGGCCGACACGACCGCGGTCACGACGACGGCGATGGCGACGAGGACCGCGAAGCGGCGCAGTCCCGCCAGGAGCACCGCGCGGGTCATCGCCGAGGCGTCATGTGCCCGCGGCCACCTGGTCGGCGGGCAGGCGCAGGTCGGCCATCGGCCACGACTCGAGCGGGTAGTGGCACGCTGCCCGGCTCCCGGTGTCCTTGGCCTCGAGCTGCGGCTCCTCGACGTCGCACACGCCCTGCTGGAACCGCGGGCAGCGCGGGTGGAACCGGCAGCCGCTGGGCGGGTTGATCGGGCTCGGGACGTCACCTTCCAGGACGATGGGCTTCCGGGCGCGGGCGACGTCGGGGTTCGGGATGGGCACGGCCGAGAGCAGGGCCCCCGTGTACGGGTGCCGGGGCCGGTCGTACAGCATCGACCCGGGCGCGGTCTCGACGATCTTGCCGAGGTACATGACGGCGACGTTGTCGGAGATGTGGCGGACGACGTCGAGGTCGTGCGCGATGAAGACGTACGTCAGGTCGAAGTCGCGCTGGAGCTGCTTCAGCAGGTTCAGGATCTGGGCCTGCACCGACACGTCGAGCGCCGAGACGGGCTCGTCGCAGACGATGAGCTTCGGCCGGATCGCCAGCGCCCGGGCAACGCCGATCCGCTGCCGCTGGCCGCCCGAGAACTCGTGTGGAAAGCGGTTGTAGTGCTCGGGGTTCAGGCCGACCACGTCGAGCAGCTCCTGCACGCGAGCCTTGTTCTCGGCGGCCGTGCCGATCTTGTGGACCTCGAGCGCCTCCCCGATGATGGAGCCGACCCGCTTTCGCACGTTCAGCGAGGCGTAGGGGTCCTGGAACACCATCATCAGCTCGCGGCGCACCTTCATGAGGTCGCCGCCGCGGATCTTCGTGATGTCCTGCCCGTCGAAGATCACCTTGCCGCCGGTCGGGTCGAGGAGGCGCATGATGCAGCGCGCCATCGTCGACTTCCCGCACCCGGACTCGCCGACGACTCCCAGAGTCTCGCCCTTCTCGACCGAGAACGACACCCCGTCGACGGCGCGGACGCGTCCGATCTCCTTCTGGAAGATGACCCCCCGGGTGATCGGGAAGTGCTTCTCGAGGTTCTCGACCCTGAGCAGCTCCTCGGCCATCAGAGCGACGCCACCTTCATGCGGTCGACGACCTCTTCCGCGCCCCGCTGCTTGGCCGGCTCGTCAAGATGGCAGGCGTCAAGGTGGTCCGACCGGTCGGGAGACGGCACGAGCGGCGGAACCTCCGTCCGGCAGCGGTCGAACGCGAAGGCGCACCGCAGGTGGAACCGGCAGCCCGGCGGCGGCCGCAGGAGCGACGGCGGCGAGCCCGGAATTGGCTTCAGCTCGGCGCCCTGGGCGAGCCGCGGAAGCGAGTTCAGAAGGCCCCAGGTGTAGGGGTGGCGCGGCCGGTAGAAGATGCTCGAGTAGTCGCCCTGCTCGATGGCCTTGGCGGCGTACATCACGAGCACGTCGTCGGCCGTCTCGGCGACGACTCCCAGATCGTGCGTGATGAGGATGATCGCGCTTCCGAAGTCGCGCTGGAGCTCGTTCATGAGCTTCAGAATCTGGGCCTGGGTCGTGACGTCGAGCGCCGTCGTCGGCTCGTCGGCGATCAGGAGGTCGGGGTTGTTGATGAGCGACATCGCGATCATCACCCGCTGGCGCATGCCCCCCGAGAACTGGTGCGGATAGTCGTCGAGGCGCGTATCGGCCCGCGGGATCCCGACCGCCTTCACCATCTCGAGCGCGCGGCTCCGCGCAGCCCGCTTCGGCACGTTCTCGTGCAGCTGGACAGCCTCGATCAGCTGCCGGCCGATCGTGTGCACCGGGTTCAGCGAGGTCATCGGGTCCTGGAAGATCATCGAGATCTCGCTGCCGCGCACCTTGCGCATCTCGTCCTGCGGGAGCGTCAGGAGGTCGCGATCCTTGAAGATCGCGCTGCCCGAAGTGACCGTGTTCTGGCGGGGGTTCAGCCCCATGACCGAGAGGCACGTGACGCTCTTGCCGCAGCCCGACTCGCCGACGATCGCGAGCGTCTTGCCCTTCTCGACAGAGAACGACAGGCCGTCGACGGCCTGGACAACACCGTCGTCAGTCTTGAAGGACGTCTTCAGGTCGCGGACGTCGAGCAGGGGCATACGGCAGAAGTGTAACGGTCGGGAGAAGCGCTATGCGAGCCGGATCCGGGGATCGACCACCGCGTAGAGCAGATCGACGATCAGGTTGAAGACGATCACCAGGATCGAGGCGAACACCACGACCCCCAGCGTGATCGGATAGTCGAACTGGAAGAGCGAGTGCAGCGCCACGTACCCGAGGCCGGGCAGCCCGAAGACCTGTTCCAGGAGGACCGCGCCTCCGAGCGCGAGCGCGACATCCATCCCGAGCATCGTGACCACGGGCAGCATCGCGTTTCGGAGCACGTGCTGGACGATGACGCGATGCTCGGGCGCGCCCTTGGCACGCGCGGTCCGCACGTAGTCCTCGTTCAGGGTGTCGAGCACCGTCGAGCGGATCATCCGCACGTAGAAGGCGGCATAGAGCACCGCAAAGACGGTCCAGGGGACGATCAGGTGGTAGAACCAGTCCACGGGCCCGCCGCACGTCTCACCGGGCGCGGCGCCCGTGAACGCGCAGTAGCCCTGGATCGGGAAGAGGTTGAGCTTGTAAGCCGAGGATGTACGAGGCGATGAGCCCGAGCCACACCGGATGCACCGAGATGCCCGTGAGGACGCCGGTCATCGCGACGCGGTCGCCGCCGAGCGCGGCCGGAGCGCCGAGTAGACGCCGACCGGGACCGCGATCGCCATCCAGATGACCACGGCTCCCAGGACGAGCGAGGCCGTGATCGGGGCCGCGTTCATGACGGTCGTCCCGACGTCCTGCCTGTTGGCGTACGAGTAGCCCAGGTTCAGATGCAGGACGAGCTGGTCCAGGAAGTGCAGGTACTGCTGCCAGATCGGCTTGTCGAGGTAGAGCCGGTGCGCGACGACCTGGACGTCGTGCGGCGACGCCGCCTTGCCGGCCGCAAGCCGGGCCGGGTCGACGGGGATGATGTAGAAGATCAGGTAGGTCGCGAGCGTCACCGAGATGAACAGCACCACGGCCCACAGAAGCCGCCGGATGATGTACCTGATCACGCCTCGTCCTCCCGCCTGACGTGCGGCTCGGGGCTTCCCGGCCGTGGCCGGGAAGCCCCTCCCCGCGGATTTCCTCGGGCTGTCGGGCTCATTGTAGAGCCACGAGCCCGATCCTCTCGCTACGAGCGAAGGCAGAAGGTGTTCAGGGCGAATCCGTACCGAGCCCTCGTTCACCTGGCACCCGATCTTCGGGCCGAAGAAGTCGATGTTCGTGCCGAACGAGCGCGATGCCCACGGCGCCGGCCCCTTGGCGAGGTCGGTCGCAAGCTGGCCGTACGTCTGATCACGCTGTGATCCGGTCAGCTGGTTCGCTTCATCCATCCGCTTGTTGAACGTTGGATCGTTGAAGTAGCTGAAGTTGTTGCCCCCGGTTTCGGGGATGGTCTCGCCGTTCAGAAGGATGTTGATGAAGTCGTACGCGTCGTAGTAGTCCGCGATCCAGCCTTCATCAGCGATGTCGAAGGGCTCGCCCTTCTGGCCTTCCTTCGTGAACTGCACGCCCCGGTCGAACTCCTTGATCTGGACGTCGATCCCGATCTGCTTCAGCTCCTGCTGGATGATCGCCGCCCGGTCGGGGCACGGCGGCTGGTTGCAGGTGTAGAGCACCGCGGTCAGGTTGGAGGCGCCCGCCTGCTGCATGAGCGCCTTGGCCTTGGTGAGATCCGAGGAGTCGAGCGGGTAGATGCTCTGCTCCTCCGAGCTCCCGGAGATCTGCGGCGGGAGGTACTTGTCGGCGGGAACGCCGGCGCCGTACCCGGACGGCTGCAGGATCGCCTTGCGGTTGATCGCCCAGTTCACGGCCTGGCGCACCAGCTCGTCCTTGAAGGTCGGGCGGGCGGTGTTGAGCGCCAGATACGAGACGACGGCGGCAGGGGTCACGTAGAACCGCTGCGGGCCGCCGGCCGTGCCGTCGGGCCCGTACTGCGCGTTCAGCTGCGCGTTCTGGGCCGGGACGACCGCGTCGTTGATGTAGTCGAGCTCGCCGTTCTTGGCCTCCAGCGTGCCCTGGTTCGGGATCGATCGTGAGCTGGCTGTAGTCGATCTCGTCGGCGTAGGCCGGCCGGTCACCCGTGTAGTTCGGGTTCTTCTTCAGCACGATCGACCGGTTCGGCGTGAAGTCGGAGATGTAGTACGGCCCCGCGCCTGCGATCGTGTGCACGCCCTTCGGATCGACGGGCGTGTCGTTCGGGATCGCGCAGGCGAACGGCGTCGAGAGCTTCTGCACCATCGAGCCGTCCTTCTGCGTCGTATGGATCGTCAGCTGGTCGCCAGAGACGGTGATGCCCGAGACGTGCTCGCCCGGCTTGCCCTTGTAGTCCGACGCGCCCTTGATGAACGGCGCAAGGAAGACGGCGCCGAAGTACGACGCCTGCTTCGGGTTCAGGTCGCGCTCCAGCGCGTGCTGGAAGGTCGCGGCCGTCACAGGCTCGCCGGTGTTGAACTTGAACTTGCCGGCGGGCACCGTGTAGGTGTAGGTGAGCCCGTCAGCCGAGATCGTCGGAAGCGCCGAGGCGGCCTCCGGCGTGATCACGCGGCCGGCATCGCCCGGGAGGTCCGGGTAGTTCGTCAGCTTGACGCAGGTCGAGTACTCGATCTGCCAGGTCGACTGGTAGTAGGCCAGCGCCGGGTCGAGATAGTCGATGTTGCCGGCAAGCGCGATCTTGATCGTGCCGCCGTTCTGGTGCGGCGGGATCGCGGAGGTGTTCCCTCCGCTACCGGCAGCGTTGCTGCTGCTGTTGCTGCTCCCGCAGCCCGCAGCACCGAGCAGCACAACGCCGGCGGCAAGAGCCCCCAGCGTCAGCCACAGTCCAGGTCGTCTCCTCATCCAGGTCCTCCCGAGTTGTTTTCGGAGCAGGGGCGCGTCCGCCCCGACCCCCTGCAGCACTCCCCGCTAGGACGCCGGAGGCGAAGCGAAAGTTAGAGAGTGGCTACAGCGTCGCGCGAGGATCGAGCGCGTCGCGAAGACCGTCGCCGAGCAGGTTGAATGCGAGGGTCAGAACGAGCAGCGCGAGCCCCGGCCAGACGATCAGCCATGGCTGGATCGTGTAGAACTGGACGGCCTCGTCGAGCATGTTCCCCCAGCTCGCATTCGGCGGCGGGAGGCCGACCCCGAGGAACGACAGGGTCGACTCGAGCAGGATGTTGATCGCGACGGTGAGCGTCCCGTAGACGATGATCGTGCCGACCAGGTGCGGCAGGAGGTGCGACCGCATGATGCGGAAGTTGCTCGAGCCCACCATGCGCGCCGCCTCGACGAACTCCTTCTCGCGCAGCGACAGCACCTGCGCGCGCACGATTCGTGCCGGGTAGAACCACGTGAAGAGCCCGATCACCATGGTGAGCGTGAACACCCCCGGGTTCAGAAGCCCTCCGAGCGTGATCTGGTCGAGCCGGTCGCCGAGCGTCGCCCCGAGCGCGATCAGGAACAGCAGGAGCGGGAACGCCATCACGATCTCGGTCAGCCGCGACACGAGCGTGTCGGTCAGGCCGCCGTAGAACCCGGCGAGCAGCCCGGACACGAGGCCAAGGGCCAGGCCGACGATCGTGGACAGGATCCCCACCTCGAGCGACACCTGCGCCCCGGCGAGCAGCCGGAGGAACTCGTCGCGGCCGACCAGGTCGGAGGCGCCGAGCACGAGGTGCGTCGTCCCGCCGTGACCGTCGCTCACGGTCGACAGGGGCCCGACGGGCACGAAGTTGTCCACGCCGCCTGCGACGAGGTCGTTCGGGCCGTGCCCCACCCACCGCACGGCGAGCGGCGCGCCCACGAACGCGACCAGGATGAACATCAGGATCACGACCGCGCTCAGAATCGCGAGGCGGTCCCTGCGCAGCCGCCGGAACGCGTTCTCCCAGTAGCCGCGGGCCTCGACGGCGCCGCTTTCGACATCCCCGCCCGCCGTGGCGGCGAGCGCTGCTCCGCCGGGGAGGACGCCCGAATGGTCAGTCGTGGCCATGAGCTAGTGCACCTCCGCGGCGGGGATCGGTGGGTTCGTGCCGCGCGGGCCGAAGTAGTCGACCAGCCAGGTCTTGCCATGCGGCACCATCTGGATGAAGAACTCGCCCGACTTGACGCCGGGCTTGTCGGCCGTGATGAGCGCGAGCAGCATCACGTTCTTCGAGCGCGACCATTCCACCTTGTAGCGCGTGTCGCCGTAGGCGTCGCGCTGGGAACGGCGAGACCGGGATCGAGCCGGACATCCACTGCGCGTGCGTACAGGCCGCCGTGGACCTTCGCGGTCGAGATGCGCCACCCCTCGTCGAGGTTCTTCCGGATGCACGGCTGTGTGGATGAACGTGCGGGCGGCGTCGACGGCCTTCTGCGGAAGCTTGATCGGGTGGCCGAAGGTCGCGAGGCCGAGCTTGCCGCCGCCGGGCACGATGGTCACGTGCGCCGCGTGGTGGTTCTGCACGTACGCCATGCGGATGCCGGCGAAGAGGACGAGCACCGCGGCGAGGGCAAGCGGCCACCGCACAGCGGGCCGGTCCCACAACCGTTCGAGGGCCTGCATATGGCCCATCATACCGCCTCGATCCTTGGTCTTCGATGTGCGGACGTCACTCGAGCGCGTCGGCCCCGGCGACGACCTCGAGGATCTGCTGGGTGATCTCGGCCTGCCGGGCGCGGTTCATCTGGAGGGTGTAGGAGCCGATCAGATCGCCGGCGTTCTCGGACGCGTTTCGCATCGCGGTCATCCGCGCGCCGTGCTCCGAGGCCGTCGATTCGAGCAGCGCCCGGTAGATCGTCACCTCGAGATACGTCGGCAGGAGGTGCGACAGGATCTCGCTCGCATCGGGCTCCTCCAGGTAGGCGCCCTCGATGGTCTCGGGCTTCTCGCCGGTCAGCAGGTTCTCGGGCACCGGGAGGAGCTCGACGACCTCGAGCTTCTGGGCGAGCGCCGAGACGAAGCGGTTGTAGACGATCACGACCTGATCGACCCGGAGCTCCGTGTAGAGCTCCGCGACGCGCTCGGCGATCGCCTGCGCGTCGGAGTAGTCGGGCTGGTCGGTGATGCCGGTGTAGGAGGTCTCGATCTCCTGACCGCGGAAGCGCAGCGTCGACGTCCCGCGCCGGCCGATCGTGAGCCAGACGACGTCGTGGCCGTCGGCGCGGTGCCGCGAGGCGACCTCGAGGCTGCGGCGCACGACGTTGGCGTTGAACCCGCCGGCGAGCCCGCGGTCGGCCGTGAGGGCGATCACGGCCACGGTCGAGACGTCGCGCCGCTCGAGGAGCGGCTGGTCGTGCGACCGCGAGGTCGCCGCGGCGACCTCGACGGTGAGCGCCTGCATGCGGTCGGCGTACGGGCGCAGGGCCTCGATCCGGGCCTGAGCGCGGCGCAGCCGCGAGGCCGCGACGAGCTCCATCGCCTTCGTGATCTTCTCGACGTTCTGCGCGAACCGGATCCGCCGCCGGATGTCCTGCTGTCCTGCCACGTGCTATCCGGCCGCCGCCGCCAGGCCGCGCTCCTCCTCGACGTAGAACCCTTCCTTGAACCCGTCGACGGCCTTCTTGAGCGCCTCGAGCGTCTCGTCGGAGAGGTCGCCGCTCTCGTCGATCGTCTTCAGGATGGTGCCCTCGGCGCGCAGCGACTGGCGCAGCTCCTCGTGGAAGCGCGGCACCTGTGCCACCGGCACGTCGTCGAGGTAGCCGTTGGTCGCAGCCCAGATCGCCGTGACCTGCTCCTCGAGCGGCCACGGCTGGTACTGCGGCTGGTTGAGCGTCGCCACCAGCCGCTGGCCGCGCGAGAGCTGGCGCTGGGTGGCGGCGTCGAGCTCCGAGGCGAACTGCGAGAACGCCTCGAGCTCGCGATAGGCGGCCAGGTCGAGGCGCAGGCGGCCCGCGACCTTTCGCATCGCGCGCCGCTGGGCGTTGCCGCCGACGCGCGACACCGAGATGCCGGCGTTGATCGCCGGACGGACGCCCGAGTAGAAGAGATCCGACTTCAGGAAGATCTGGCCGTCGGTGATCGAGATGACGTTCGTCGGGATGTAGGCCGACACGTCGTCGGCCTGGGTCTCGATCACGGGCAGCGCCGTGAGCGAGCCCCCGCCCAGCTCGTCCGAGAGCTTGACCGCCCGCTCGAGCAGCCGCGAGTGCAGGTAGAAGACGTCGCCGGGGTACGCCTCGCGGCCCGGGGGCCGGCGCACCAGGAGCGACATCTGCCGGTAGGCGTCCGCGTGCTTGGAGAGGTCGTCGTACATGACGAGCGCGTGGCGGCCGTTGTAGAGGAAGTGCTCGCCCATCGCGCAGCCCGCGTACGGCGCCATGTACTTGATCGGCGCCGCCTCGGTCGCGGACGCGGCGACGATGATCGTGTAGTCCATCGCCCCGTGCTGGCGCAGGATCGCCTCGACCGCGCGGACGTTCGACGCCTTCTGCCCGATCGCGACGTAGATGCAGATGACGTCCTGGCCCTTCTGGTTGATGATCGTGTCGATGCAGAGGGCGGTCTTGCCCGTGGTGCGGTCGCCGATGATGAGCTCGCGCTGGCCGCGCCCGATCGGGATCATCGAGTCGATGGCCTTGATGCCCGTCTGGAGGGGCTCCTTCACCGGCTGACGGTCGACGACGCCGGGCGCCTTGAACTCCATCGGCCGGCGCTCGGTCGTCTCGATCGCCGGGCCGCCGTCGAGCGCGTTCCCGAGCGGGTCGACGACCCGGCCGACCATCGCGTCGCCGACGGGGATCGACATGACGTCGCCGGTGCGGCGGACGGTGTCGCCCTCCTTGATCCTGTCCCATGGGCCGAAGAGCACGGCGGCGACGTTGTCCTCCTCGAGGTTCAGCGCGAGGCCGGTGACGCCGTGGTCGAGCTCGAGCTTCTCGAGCGCGACGCAGCGGTCGAGCCCGTAGATGCGGGCGATGCCGTCGCCGATCTGGATGACGGTGCCGACCTCCTCGACGTCGGCCTGGACCTCGTAGCGCTCGATCTCGGCTTTGAGGATGTTCGCGATCTCGTCTGGTCGCAGCTTCACGCTTCACTCCCAACGGGCAATGGTGTACGGATGAGCGCGCGGCGGATGTCCTCCAGCCGGCGCCGGACTGACGCGTCCAGGAGGACGCCGCGGGCGCTCAGGACGAGGCCCCCGATGATGGCGGGATCGACGGTGGCGACGACGTTCGCTTCGTGCCCGACCGCCGCGGAGAGCCGCTGGCGCAGGTCGTCGACCTGGGCGTCGTCGAGGGCCACGGCCGTGGTCACCTCGACCGTCAGGATCCGATCCTCGGCGGCTGTCAGCTCGGCGTACGCGGCGACGGTGTCGGCCACCAGCGGCAGGCGGCCACGGTCGGTCAGGACGAGGGCGGCGTTGCGGACGAGCGGGTCGGAGTCGGCGAGCAGCGTCATGAGCACCCGCTTCTTCGCGTCGCGGGGGATCGCGGGATTGGCAAGCGCCTGGACCAGCGGACGGTTCCCGCCGAGCCCGGAGATGAGCGCCTTCAGGTCGCTGTCGACCTCGCGCGTCCGCCCGGCGTCGCGCGCCGCCGCATACAGCGCCTCGGCGTACACCCGCGCGGCCGGCTCGATCCTCTCTGCCACTACTGCTCGCCCTCGGGTACGAGCGCGGCGAAGTCGACTCCGGCGAGCGCGTCGTCGATCAGACGCTTCTGCTCGCCCGCATCGAGCTTGGCCCGGACGACCTTCTCGGTCGCCACCATCGTGAGCTCGGCGACATGCTGCTTGAGCTCGGCGAGCGCCTGGCGGGTCTCGGCGGCGATCTCCGCCTTGGCCTGCTCCTTGAGTCGAACCGTCTCGGCCTCGAGCGAGGCGACGTCTGCCGCGCGCCGCTCCTCGCCGACCCGGCGGGCGTCCTCGACGATGCGGGACGCCTCCTTGCGGGCCTCCGCGAGCTGCTGGCGGTACTCGGCGAGCGCCGTCTGGGCCTCCTCGCGGGCCTTCTCGGCCGAGTCCAGGTCGGCGGTGATCGCCACGCGCCGCTGGTCGATCATCTGCTGGATCGGGCCGAACGCGTACTTCTTCAGGACCACCAGGACCACGACGAAGGTCACGAGCGTCCAGATCATCAGCCCCGTCGTGGGCGTGATCAGCGTCGAGTCATAGACCACCATGGCGGTCGCCAACGTCACGCGATGGCGTAGGCCACGAAGGCCATGCCCAGGGCGTAGAAGATGATCGCTTCAGTCAGGGCGAACCCGAGCCACATCAGGCCCTGCAGCTGGCCGCGCATCTCGGGCTGGCGGCCGACCGCCTCGATGGTCTTGCCGAAGATGAAGCCGACCCCGATGCCGGGGCCGATCGCGCCGATTCCGGTCGCGATCCCCAGCTCCAGCGCGCGGGATGCATCATGAACGTTGCCTTCAAGGGCCATTCGAGCTCCTAGTGGTCGGGGTGGATGGCTCCACCGATGTAGATGGCGGACAGGGTGGCGAAGATGAACGCCTGGAGGCCGGCGATCAGCGTGCACTCGAGCAGGTAGAGGGCAACCCCCATCGGGATGCCGATCGGCAGGATGAAGTACGTGCCGAGCAGCGAGGCGAGGCCGAGGAACACGGCGATCACCAGGTGGCCCGCCAGCATGTTGAAAAAGAGACGGAAGCTGAGCGACACGATGCGCACGAACTGGGAGAGCACCTCGATCACCGCGATCAACCCCAGCAGGATCAGCACGGCCGGCGTCTTCGCGCCGAACGGCCTGGGTGACGGCAGTCCCGACGGCATCCAGCTCTTGAAGTACTTGACCGGGCCGTTGTAGCGGATGCCCTCGATGTGGGTGGCGAAGAACGTGACCAGGGTGAGCGCGAGCGTCACCGACAGGTTTGCGCTTGCGGCGTAGATCTGGAACTCCGGCACGCTCAGCCCGAACACGTCGACGTGGCGCTCGCCGAACGGCAACGGGATGAAGCCGATCAGGTTCATCGACCAGATGAACACGAACAGCGTGGCGACGTACGGGAACCAGATCCGCATCCCCTCCTCGGGCAGGCCGCCCCGCGCGATCTGGTTCTGGCACATGTCGTACACGACCTCGACGGCGGTCTGGCTGCCGTCAGGCCGGAGCTTCAGGCCGCGACGGACGATCAGAAGCGTGACGCCGATCGCCACCGCGGCCGTCAGCCAGAGGTAGACGACCGCCTTGTTGATGTCGAGGCCGAGCGGCAGGTCGATGTACGGGTTGTGGACGAAGTCCGTGAACTCCGACACCGGGTTGAAGTCGACCTTGAGGAGGAGCATCTAGGCCGCCCCGCCGAGCGTTCCGCGGATGTTCCTGTGGGTGAAGACGCGTGTGGCGATGTCGATCGTGATCAGGAGGAGGAAGAACAGGACGGACGACACCATGAGGGTGCGGTCGTCCTTCGTGATCAGAAAGAGGACGAGCATCCCGATCCACGGGCGAAGGAGCATGCTCGCGCCCATGATGCCGACCCCGCGAAGCGCGCTTGCCCGCGCGGCCCGGCGCTCGATCACCGCCTGGGCGTAGCGGTTGACCGCCCAGAGCGCCGTCGCCCAGAACCACCCCTCGAGCGGCAGTCCGGCGAGGAGGAACACGGGAACGGCAACGACCGCCACGATGGCGTCGATGTTGTGGGCTGCGAAAG
The DNA here is from genome assembly GCA_963706075.1 of uncultured Actinomycetes bacterium. Taxonomy (GTDB): domain Bacteria; phylum Actinomycetota; class Thermoleophilia; order Gaiellales; family JAICJC01; genus JAICJC01. The sequence goes on along the minus strand of CAVPLP010000003.1, from coordinate 290,570 downwards.
TCTGGGGCGAGGTCATATGTCGCGGAAGCGCCGGTACACCAGGTAGAAGCTGAACGGGACACCGAGAACCGCGCCGATCGCGCCGCCGATCGCCGGGGCCCCGGCCAGCCAGCCGGCTCCGAGGCCGATCCCCACGAACAGCGCAAGCGCTGCCAGCAGATAGATCCCGGCCGTTGCTCCCGATGCTGCCGGTTTCCCTGCCGTGTGGGTCGTGTCCTCGTCCGGTGGTTGGCGGGCGCGCGTAGTATGCCAGAGCGCCGGAGTATGTGACAAGTTTGTGACGTTCAGGAGATCAGGCCGCAGGGCGGTCTGCCGAGGCCCGAGCCGCGTCGGCGTTGCCTCCCCGCAGGGCCCTCAGGCGGCGCAGCTTGATGATCTCGAGCGTGTAGATCACGTAGGCCGACGACAGGAGCGCGACCAGCCCGAGCGTGCCGAGGATGGCGACCGCCGACAGGCTCCAGCCGTGCCGGTGGGCCGGGACGAACCGGATCGCGAGCGCGAACACCGACAGCACGATGCACCACGCGTAGAGGGTGAGGGCCGTGCGGCGCTGCGAGAAGCCGATGTTCGCGAAGCGGTGGTGGAAGTGCCAGCGGTCGGCCTGGTAGATCGGCTGGCGGTATTTCAGCCGCTTCAGGATGACGAACGACGTGTCGAGGATCGGGAGCGCGAGGACGACGAGCGGGAAGACGAGCGAGACGGCCGCGGCGGTCTTCAGCACGCCCTCGATGGCGAGGGTCGCGAGCAGGTAGCCGAGCATCAGCGAGCCGGAGTCGCCCATGATGATCGTCGCCGGGTGGAAGTTGTACCGGAGGAAGCCGATGGTGGCGCCCGCGACGACCGCCGCGACGGCGGCCGTGTCGGCGTGGCCGAGCGACGCCGAGAGGATCGCGAAGGTCATCGCAGCGATCGCGCAGAAGCCGGCGGCCAGGCCGTCCATCCCGTCGATGAAGTTCACGATGTTGGCGATCGCGACGATCCAGAGGATGGTGACCGGATACGCCGCCGGGCCCAGGTCGTGGACGCCGATGAACGGCAGCGACACGTGGTCGATCGAGATGTTCCCGCCCGAGAGCGTGACGGGGATGGCGGCGATCGCGATCTGGCCGGCGAACTTGGGGCCGGGCGGAATCGAGACGATGTCGTCGACCGCGCCGAGCGCGCACATGAGCGCGGCGCCGAGCATGACGCCCCAGAAGCCGTGCTGCGAGCCGAACGCGGCGCAGGGGATGGCAATGCCGGCGAAGATCGCGATGCCGCCGAGCCGTGGGAGCGGCCGCGTGTGCATGCGGCGGTCGCCGTCCGTGCGGTCGAGGACGCCCGCCCGCGACGCTGCGAGCGAGACGACGGGCGTGAGCAGCACGACGAGCAGAAAAGCGACTGCAAACCCGACGGCAGCTGCCTGGTAATCGAGCAGTGAGTTCATTGCATCGCCGAGGCGAACAGGGTACCGGTTCGCCGGCAGGGACCGGTCTCCTGGCGGTCGGCTGCAGGGGAGGGGTCAGGTACGGCACCTGTTGGTGTTGCACATCCGCCGCGGATTTGGCACCCACTGGCAGTCCTACGCGCAGACGCCCGCTCTACGTTGTCGACATGCCTCGTCCGCTCCGCCCGCAGCAAGCCGGGCTCTGGTACCACGTCGGGGCGCGTGGGATCCGAAAACTCCCAATCGTGCACAACGACGATGACCGGGAGGTGTTCCTGAGCATCCTGGGCGAAGTCGTGCCGCGATTCGGATGGGAGCTCACGGCGTTCTGCCTCATGACGAACCACTACCACCTCGTGCTGCGGACGCCGGACCCGAACATCGCCGCCGGCATGCACCGGCTCAACATGCTCTACGCCCAGGTGTTCAACCGAACTCACGGGTTCGCCGGCCACCTCTTCGACGCTCGATATTGGTCGCGCGTCCTCGAGACCGATGCCTATCTCCTCGACGCCTCAAGGTATGTCGTCCTGAATCCCGTGCGCGCAGGCATGGGCCGCACACCGAACGAATGGCAGTGGTCGAGCTATTGCCAGACGGTCGGCCTGTCGCCTCCAGCTCAGTACCTGAGCCTCGAGTGGCTCCGTCTCCTCGACGAGGATCGCGCCAAGGCGCAGTCGCTCTTCCGGAGCCTCGTGTACGAAGGGTTGGAGCGGCCACCAGCCACGGAGCCGTAACAGCCGCGTCACGGCGATGGGTGCGGTACCTGACCCCTTACCGCGTGCCGAACAGCCGGTCGCCCGCGTCGCCCAGGCCGGGCAGGATGAAGCCGTCTTCGTTGAGCTCGCGGTCGACGGCGGCCGTGTACACCGTGACGTCCGGGTGGTCGGCGGCGATCCGCTCGAGGCCGATCGGCGCAGCCACCACCGAGAGCAGGCGGATGCTGCGCGATCCGCGCTGCTTGCACAGGCCGAGCGCGGCCGACGCCGAGCCGCCCGTCGCCAGCATCGGATCGAGCACGAGCACGTCGCGCTCGTCGAGGTCGCCCGGCAGCTTGCAGTAGTACTCGACCGGCTCGAGCGTCGCCTCGTCGCGGTAGATGCCGACGAACCCGACACGCGCCACCGGGACGAGATCCAGGACGGCGTCGAGCATGCCCAGCCCCGCCCGCAGCACCGCGACCACGCCGAGCTTCTTGCCCGAGATCTGGGCCCCGCGCGCCGTCTCGAGCGGCGTCTCCACGTCGATCTGCTCGACCTCGAGATCGCGGGTCGCCTCGTAGCAGAGGAAGGCGGCGAGCTCGCCCATCAGCCACCGGAAGTCGCGAGTCGTGGTCGTCCGGTCGCGGATCAGCGCAAGCTTGTGCTGCGCCAGCGGATGGTCGACGACGACGAGCTGCTCAGACGACCGGATGGCCATGCGGGAACGCCGAGTAGAGCGGCCGGGCCGCGAGCAGCTCGCCGGTGCGAGCACGCAGCGCGGGCAGGTCGGCCGCGGGGTCGAGCGCGTCGAGGATGATCTCCCCCACCTCGCGCATGTCGTCCTCGACGAAGCCGCGCATCGTGACGGCCGGCGTGCCGATCCGCACCCCCGAGGCGATCGTCGGCGGGCGCTCGTCGAACGGGACGGTGTTGCGGTTGACGGTGATCGCGACCTCGTGCAGCCGCTCCTCCGCGTCCTTCCCCGACCACTGCGTCTTTCGCAGGTCGAGCTGGATCAGGTGGATGTCGGTGCCGCCGGTCAAGAGGTCGACGCCGCCGTCCATCAGCGTCGCCGCGAGCGCCTTCGCGTTGGCGACGATCTGGCGCTGGTAGGCCCGGAACCCCTCGGTGGCGGCGAACTTGAAGCACACGGCCTTCGCCGCGACCACATGGCACAGCGGGCCGCCCTGCAGCCCCGGGAAGACGGCCTTGTCGACCGCGGTCGCGTGCTCGGCCCGGCTCAGCACCAGCCCCGACCGCGGGCCGGCAAGCGTCTTGTGCGTCGTCGACGTGACGACGTCGGCGTGCTCGACCGGGTTCGGATGGATGCCGGCCGCGACCAGCCCGGCGAAGTGGGCCATGTCGACCATCAGCATCGCGCCCACCTCGTCGGCGATGGCGCGGAACCGGTCAGCCTCGATGACGCGGGGATAGGCCGACGCCCCCGCGACGATCAGCCGCGGCCGGTACTCCTTCGCCAGCCGCTCCACCTCGTCGAAGTCGATCAGCGAGTCCTCGCGGCGGACGCCGTACGCATGGACGTCGTAGAGCCGGCCCGAGAAGTTGACCTTGAGGCCATGCGTCAGGTGGCCGCCGTGGTCGAGCCGCAGCCCCAGGATCGGGTCGCCGGGCTCGAGCAGCGCGTAGTACGCCGCCTGGTTCGCCGGCCCGCCTGCGTGCGGCTGGACGTTGGCGTGGTCGGCGCCGAACAGGGCCTTCGCCCGGTCGATCGCGAGCTGCTCGACCTCGTCGACCCACTCGCACCCGCCGTAGTAGCGCCGCCCCGGGTAGCCCTCGGCGTACTTGTTGGTCAGCACCGATCCGACCGCCTCGAGCACCGCCGGCCAGGTGAAGTTCTCGGACGCGATCAGCTCGAGCTGGTCGCGCTGGCGCCCGAGCTCGCGATCGATGAGGCCTGCGATGTCGGCGTCTGCCTCCGCCAGGCCGATCGCGCGGAGCTGGTCGAACGTCTGCTCGGCGGTCGCCACACCCCGATGCTAAACGATGCGCGCCCGTCCCGGCCGAATCACCACCGGCTCCGGGCCCGTGATGTCGACGATCGTGGACGCCACGCCCGGCAGCGGACCGCCGTCCACGACCACGGCGGCCAGCTCGCGGAGCTCGGCGGGGACATCCGCGAATCTGGCGGGGGCCGGCTCGCCGCGGCGGTTGGCGCTCGTCATCGCAAGGCCGCCGGCCGCGTCGGCCAGCGCGGCGATCTCGGCGGCAAGCTCGGGCACCCGGACGCCGATCCGGTCGGGCGTCGCCCCGCACAGGTGCGCGAACGCGCCGCCCGGGTTCGGCACGATCAGCGTGACCGGGCCCGGCACGAGAGCCGCGCCGGCTCGAGGGACCGGGCCCAGAACCTCCTCGAGCTTCTCGACCGATCCGAACACGACCGCCGTCGGCTGCTCCAGGGGGCGCTCCTTCACCTCGTACAGGCGAGCGCACGCCGCGGTCGATCCGGCGGCGCAGCCGATGCCATACACGGTGTCGGTCGGCAGGATCGCGAGCGCGCCGTCGCGCAGGAGCCGCTCCTGCTCGGTCATGCCGCCCGCCCCCACACGATGCGCTCGATGCCGGCGTGGTCGCGGTCGACCGCGACCCCGTCGAGGCCGGCCGCCTCCATCATCGCCACGACCGCGCCCGCCTGGCCGGCGCCGACCTCGAGCACGAGCGCGCCACCGGGCGCGAGCGTCCCGGGGGCCGCGGCCACGAGCCGCTCGATCACCTCGAGCCCGGTGTCACCCCCGACCGTCGCACCCCGCGGCTCCCAGTCGCGCACCTCGGGCTCGAGCCCCTCCATCTCGGACGCGGCGACGTAGGGCGGGTTCGAGACGACGAGCTGGAAGCGGCGGCCGTCGAGCGCGGCGACCAGATCGGACCGCACCCACTCGACCGCCACCCCGAGCCTCGCCCCGTTCGCCCGCGCGACCTCGAGCGCGTCATCGGACACGTCGCAGCCGCACACCTCGGCCCCGTCCAGCTCCGACGCCAGCGCCAGCGCGATCGCCCCGGACCCGGTGCCGACGTCGAGGATCGACGGCCCGGGCACGCCGTCGAGGAGCGCCAGGCAGCGGTCGACGACGAGCTCCGTCTCGGGCCGCGGCACGAGCACCCGCGGATCGACGTCCAGGCTGAGGCCGCGAAACCCCCACCGCCCGAGGATGTAGGCCACCGGCTCGCGCCGGGCGCGGCGGGCGATCAGCTCGCGGCAGGCCGCCAGCTCGTCGTCGTTCAGCGGCCGCTCGAATCCGGTGTAGAGCTCGACCCGGCCGAGGTCGAGGGCATGGCCGAGCAGGAGCTCCGCGTCGAGGCGCGCGGTGGGGCTGCCGTTCCGCTCGAGGTGCGCGGTCGAGAGCCGCAGGACCTCGCCGAGCGTCCTCACCCTCCGGCGGCGGCCGCGAGCTTCTGCCGCTTCTCCTCGGCCGCCAGCGCCTCCGAGAACTGATCGAGGTCGCCCGCGAGCACCGCGTCCAGGTTGTGCACCGTGAGCCCGACCCGGTGGTCGGTGACGCGGTTCTGGGGGAAGTTGTACGTGCGGATCTTCTCCGACCGCTCGCCGCCGCCGATCTGGGACGAGCGCGCCTTCGCCGCCTCCGCCGCGGCCCGCTCGCGCTCGGCCTCGTACAGCCGTGCGCGCAGGATCTTCATCGCCCGGTCCTTGTTCTGGAGCTGCGAGCGCTCGTCCTGGCACGTGACGACGGTGCCGGTCGGGATGTGCGTGATCCGGACGGCGGAGTCGGTCGTGTTCACCGACTGGCCGCCGTGGCCGCCCGATCGGTAGACGTCGATCCGCAGGTCGCCCTGGTCGATGTCGACGTCGACGTCCTTCGCCTCGGGCAGCACCGCGACCGTGGCCGTCGACGTGTGGATGCGGCCCTGCGACTCGGTCGCGGGCACCCGCTGGACGCGGTGCACTCCGCTCTCGTGCTTGAAGAGGGAATACGCCCCGTCGCCGCGGATCTCGAACACGAGCTCCTTGAACCCGCCGGCGTCGCCCCCGGAGGACGTGAGCGTCTCGGTCTTGAACCCGTGCTGCTCGGCGAAGCGGGTCAGCATCTGATGCAGGTCGCCGGCGAAGAGCGCGGCCTCGTCGCCGCCGGTCCCGGCCCGCAGCTCGACGATCACGTCCTTGTCGTCGGCGGGATCGCGCTCGACCATGGCGAGCCGCAGATCCTCCTCGATCCCGGGAAGCGCGGCTCGCGCCTCCGCGAGCTGCTCCTGCGCGAACGCGCGCATCTCGGCATCGCCGTCGGCCGCGAGCTCGGTCGCCTCGTCCTGCTGGGCCGTGAGCTCGCGCCACCGGCGCGCGAGGTCTGCCGCGCCCGAGAGCCGCTTGTGCTCGCGCGCCACCTCCGCGTAGCGGCGCTGGTCCGCGAGCACGGACGGGTCGCCCAGCTCAGCCTCGAGCTCGGCATGGCGACGCTCGATCTCTGCCACCAGCGGTTCCACAGGTGAATTCTAGATCCGGCCGAGCTGCCGCATGACGCTCACCGAGTCGGAGTAGACGTCCTTGCGCGCGAACTTGCCGTCGCGGGTGGGCAGGATGTCCATGCCGTCCCAGGTGGCGCTCCGACCCGACTCGGCATGCGTCCCGGTCGCCGTCCACTCCTGCACCACGAGCCCCTCGCGAACGTAGAGCGCCCGGCCCGAGAACGTGAGCCCCGGCCAGTTCGCGAAGATCCCGGCGATGTGGTCGCGGACCGCGTCGCCCTCGACCCGCTCTCCCGCCGTGTGGTTGTGGAACACGATGTCGGCCGTGTGCATCTCGACGATCGCGTCGACGTCCTGGCGGTTCCAGGCGTCGTTGTAGCGATCGATCAGGCCGCGCAGCGCGTCTTCGGAGTCGGCTCCCGGCACACGCGGGAGCTTACGCCATGACCTCGACGGGCGAGGGGGCCGATGCGGCCGCCTCGGCGTCGAGCACGTCGCGCAGCGCCTGGATCGACACCTCGACCTGGTCGAGCGTCGGCTCGCGCGTCGTGAGCGACTGGAGCCACAGGCCCGGAGCCAGAAGCGTGCGAACGATCGGGTTCTGCGGGTGCTTCCCGCCGAACCGGATCACCTCGTAGGCGAGGCCTGCGATCACCGGCAGGAGCAGGATCCGCGAGGCGATCAGCACCGGCCAGTCCGGCCGGCCGACGAGCGCGAACACGAAGATCGCGATGACCATCACCCACAGCAGGAACGCCGTCCCGCAGCGGACGTGGATCTTGGAATACGACTGGACGCTCTCGGGCGTCAGCTCCGCGCCGTCCTCGTAGGCGTTGATCGCCTTGTGCTCGGCGGCGTGGTACTGGAAGACGCGGCGCAGGTCGGGCACGAACGAGATCAGCGCCAGGTAGGCGATCAGGAAGCTCACCCGGATCCCGCCCTCGACGACGACGAACAGCCCGGTCGAGTGGATCGGCAGAAAGCCCGTGATGACCGCGGGCGAGACCTTGAAGATGATGACCGCAAACCCGATGGCGATGGCGAATGCGAACGCGATCTGGCCGCGGGTGAGCTCGGCCGCCTCGTCCGGGTCGGCCTCCTCGCCGGGCTGGATCGACGCGTAGGTCGCCGAGACGGAGAGCGCGCGGAAGCCGATCACGAGCGACTCGCCGAGCGCGACGACGCCGCGGATGATCGGAAGCCGCATCCAGCGATGCCGCGCCGCGGCGCTCGAGACCGGGCGGCAGACGCGCGCGAGGCCCCCGTCCGAGCGGCGCACCGTGACCGCCCACGTGCCGGGGCTGCGCATCATCACGCCCTCCAGCACAGCCTGGCCGCCGACGTTGGCGCTCACGGGACCTCCCTCATACCGCAATAGGTCGGCATATGGAGGCCCCTTCGTGAGCTTCTAGCCGGAGGACTTCGCCTGGCGGCGACGGAACCGCTCGACGCGGCCACCGGTGTCGACCAGCTTCTGCTTGCCCGTGTAGAACGGGTGGCACTCCGAGCAGATCTCGACGTGCAGCTCGGGCTTGGTCGCGCGTGTCATGAACTCGGCCCCGCATGAGCAGCGGACGTGAGCGACCACGTACTCGGGGTGGATGTCGGTCTTCATGCACTCAGGATAGCATCGGCGCAATCGCCTTCAGGGCCTCGTCGACGGCGGCTTCCTGCGCGTCGAGATGGGTCACGAAGCGCACCGTGTGCGCGTCGAGCCAGCCGGCCAGCACGCCGGCTCCGGCCAGCTCGTCGACGAGGGCCTCGGCCGACCCGTCCGGCACGGCCGCCAGCACGATGTTCGTCTCGACCGCGTTCGGGTCGACCACGATCCGGCGCCCGCCGGCGAGCCCCTCGGCCAGGCGGCGCGCGTTTCGATGGTCGTCGGCGAGCCGCTCGACGTGGTGGCGCAGGGCGTGCAGAGCGCCCGCGGCGATGATGCCCGCCTGGCGCATGCCGCCGCCGAAGAGCTTGCGGTTTCGGCGCACCTCCTGGATCACGTCGGCGTCGCCCGCCACCGCCGAGCCGACGGGCGCGCCGAGGCCCTTCGAGAAGCACACCGAGACGGTGTCGACGTCGGCGACGAGGGCCGCAGGCGGCACGCCCAGCGCCACCGCCGCGTTCCAGAGGCGGGCCCCGTCCATGTGCATGCGCATCCCGTGCCGCCGCGCGAACCCCGCGATGTCGCGGATGCGCTCGGGCGCGAGGACGAGCCCGCCCGCCTCGCCGACCGTGTTCTCGACGCAGACCAGGCTCTGGCGGGCGTAGTGCGGGTCGGTCGCGTCGTGCCACGCGGCCTCGAGCGTCTCGACGTCGAGCATGCCGCGATCGCCGTCGAGCAGTGCCGGCTGGACGCCGGAGAGAGCCGAGACGCCGCCCTGCTCGTGGACGACGACGTGGGCCAGGCGATGGACGAGGATCTCGTCCCCGCGCCGCGTGTGCGCCCGGACGGCCGCCTGGTTTCCCATCGTCCCGGAGGGGACGTACACCGCCGCGTCCTTTCCCAGCACGCGCGCCGTCTCGGCCTCGAGCGCGATGACGGTCGGGTCGTCGCCCCAGACGTCGTCGCCCACCTCCGCCTCGGCCATCGCGCGCCGCATCTCCGGCGTCGGCCGCGTGACGGTGTCGGAGCGGAGGTCGACGGGTCGCATCGCGCGCACAGTATCCTGACCGCCGTGCCACGCCGCGCCGCCGACTATCCCCCTCCGGTCAGGGTGCGTGAATTCGTCGCGGCGCCGGAGGCCGGCGAGGACGAGCGCATCGACGTGGGCGTGCTCTTCGTCGGCGGCGGCCCGGCCGGCATCGCGGGCGCGATCCGGCTCGGGCAGCTCCTGGCCGACGACCCCGAGACGGCGGAGGCGCTCGGCGAGACGCCGATCGCCGTCGTCGACAAGGGCCGGGTCGCCGGCGCCCACCTGCTCTCCGGGGCGGTGGTCAACCCGAGCGCGCTTCGCGACCTCCTGCCCGGCACCCCGCTCGAATCGCTGCCGGGCTTCGGGCCGGTGCGGCGCGAGGCCGTCTACCTCATGCGCCCCGGGTACGCCGTGCGGCTGCCGACGCCGCCGCCCTTCCACAACAAGGGCAACTGGATCTTCTCGCTGGCGCAGCTCGGCCGCCATCTCGCGGAGCAGGCCGAGGAGCTGGGGGCGATGGTGCTGCCCGAGACGGCCGCGCAGACGCTGCTCGTCGAGGACGGCGCCGTCCGGGGCATCGTCACGGGCGACAAGGGCCTCGACCGCGAGGGGGGGCCGACGGCGGCGTACGAGCCGGGGATCGAGATCCGGGCCCGCGCGACGGTGCTGTGCGAGGGGACGCAGGGGCACCTCGCGGGCGCTCTGGCCGAGGAGTTCAGCCTGCGCACCGTGAACCCGCAGGTCTGGAGCCTGGGCGTCAAGGAGGTGTGGAAGGTGGCCCGCCCGCTCAACCGGGTGATCCACACCCTCGGATGGCCGCTGCGCTGGGCGGGGAAGCACGGCGAGACCGGCGGCAGCTTCATCTACCCGATGGGCGACGACCGGCTGACGATCGGGCTCGTGGTCGGGCTCGAGCACCACGACGCCTCGCTCTCGGTGCACGATCTGCTCCAGCAGTTCAAGACCCACCCGATGATCCGCGAGCTGCTCGAGGGCGGCGAGCGCGAGGCCTGGGGGGCGAAGACGATCCCCGAGGGCGGGCTCCTCTCCGTCCCGGACCGCATCTCGGTGCCGGGGGCGCTCGTCACGGGCGACTCGGCGGGCTTCGTGAACGTGCCCAAGCTGAAGGGCATCCACTACGCGATGCGATCCGGGATGCTCGCGGCCGAGACGGTGCACGAGGTGCTGAAGGCGGGCGGCGATCCCGCTGCGCCGGGAGCGCTCGACGGCTACGACCGGCGGGTGAAGGCGAGCCACATCTGGCGCGACCTGCACCGGGTGCGCAACATGCGCCAGGCGCTGACCAAGGGCCTGGTCGTCGGCGGCGGCCTGGCGAGCACGATGGACCTGACGCGGGGCGCCTTCCCGGGAGGGACGTTCCGGACCAGGCGCGACGCTGACGCCGAGCTGCGCGTCGAGGCGCGCGACTACCCCGAGCCGGACGGCTCGCTCACGTTCGACAAGCTGTCGAGCGTCTTCCTCTCGGGCAACCGCAGCCGCGACGACCAGCCCAACCACATCCGCATCCGCCGGCGGGTGCCGATGGAGGTGGCACAGGCCTGGGTCGCCATGTGCCCGGCCGCCGTCTACGAGCTCGGCGAGCCGTCGGGTGACGGCATGGTCGAGGTGGAGCTGACGCCGTCGAACTGCGTCCAGTGCGGGGCGATCACGGCGAAGGGCGGCCGCCTCACCCCGCCCGAGGGCGGCAGCGGCCCCGAGTACTCGATCGTCTAGGTCACGAGGCTCGGCGTGAGCCGGTTGACCTCGACGATCGCGTCGGCCGGGATGTTGTTGCGCTTGGCCGCTGCGAGGATCTCGTCGGGCGACGGCGCCTCGTAGAGGCAGTACGACCGCTTGCGATCTGCGCTCAGGAACGAGAAGAGCCAGGTGGTGCCCTCGTCGGAGTTCACCTCCTCGATCAGGCGGACGTCGGCGCCCGTCAGATCGAGCTGATCGGCGAAGATGCGTTCGACGATGTAGAGCGGCATACCGAGATGTTAGCCCGCGATCAAGCCGTTGGCGTGTGCGTATGCCGCGGCCTCCGTGCGATTCGCGGCCCCGGTCTTTCGCAGGATGCTGCGGATGTGGTTGGCGGCGGTGTGCTCGCTGATCGAGAGGGTCCGGCCGACGTCGCGGTTCGAGAGCCCGCGGGCGACGAGACGCAGGATCTCGACCTCTCGGGGAGAGAGCCCCGACGGCGCCGCGACCGGCCCGCCCGGCGGGTGGATTCGCTCGAGCAGCGCCCCCATTCCGATCCGCTTGGCGAGCTCGCTCGCCTCGGCGAGGAGCTCGTCGGCCCGGCGCGCGTCGTCGGCGCTCCCGCCTTCGCGAAGCAGCCGGGCGTACTCGTAGGCCGTGTGCGCGACCCACGTGGCGGCACCGGCCTTGCCGTCGAGCGCGAGCGCCGCCTCGAAGTGGGCGCCCGCCCGCTCGCGGTCGCCGAACGTGGCGGCGAGCATCCCGAGGTAGCGGTCGGCCGCGCCGTAGCACGCGACGGCATGGCCGATCATGACGCTGCTTCCCGAGTGCGGCAGGAGCTCCGCGTAGACCAGCTTGGCCATGCCGGCGTCGCCGACGGTCGAGCAGACGTCGGCCAGGTAGGTGAGTGACGCCAGCCAGAGCGCCGGGCGCAGCGTGTCGAGCCCCTCGGCGCGGATCCGGTCGAGCTCGGCGCGGGCCTCGCGGATCATCCCGAGCTCGGCCATGAGCGCGGCGAGCCCGGGCCGCCATGCCGCCGAGCTGTCCGAGACGGCGAGCGCCCTGACCGCCGGCGCCAGCTCGGCGAGCCGGCCCTGCTCGCGGCGGATGCCGAACATCTGGATGCCGTAGACGCTCGACGGGTCGCGCCCGGCGAGCAGGCGGCTCCACTCCCGGGATCGCTCGGCGGCGGCCTCCGCCTCGCGCAGGCGCCCGTCGCACAGCGCGATCGCGGCCGCATACTGCTCGGCCACATGGAGCGCGAAGGGCTGGCGCATCCGTCCCGGCCATGTCGAGCAGCGCCGCGAGCTCGATCCGCGCGGCGCCGAGATCGCCGATCGCGATGAGCGATGCGATACGCCACTGGAACGCCTCGGCGCCGATCTCGATGTCGCCCAGCTGCTGGGCGATGTCGCGCCCCTCCGCCAGCATGTCGAGGATGTCGCGAAACGGCGTCGGGCCGCGCAGCCAGTACGAGCGGCTGAGCACGAGCGCGAGCCCCTGCCGGTCGCCGATCCGGCGGGCCATGGCGATCGCCTCGTCGCGCACCATCGCGCTCTCGTCGGGCCTGCCGGCGAAGGCCAGCGCCCGGCCCAGAGCGTTCAGCACGCGCACACGCAGCTCGGAGTCGCCCGGATCGAGGGCCGCCCCCGCCTCCTCGAGAAGCTGGAGGGCGCCCTGGTCGGCGATCCCCATCCGCCAGCAGGCGTCCTCGTAGCCGACCGCGGCGCGTGACAGGCGCTTGCCGTCGCCCAGGCTCCGGGCGATGTCGGCCGCTGTGAGGTAGGCGTCCTGCGACTCCACCGACCGCCCGGCGCGGTACGTCACCGCACCGAGGTCGAGCAGGGCGTCCGCGCGATCGGTTCCGCCCGGGATGCCGAGCTCGAGCGCGGTGCGCAGCGCCACGGCCGCCTCGTCGAATGCGAGGGCCACCATGGCGGCGGCCGCCGCGAGCAGGCTGTACTCGACCGCCCGATCGGCGCCGCCGATCGGCGCGGCGGCGGCGAAGTGGTGGGCGATGTCGCCGAGCGCGCGAGCCGAGCCGTCGGAGGCGCGCTCGTCGAGCGCCTCGGCGATGCGGAGGTGGAGCTCGGCGCGCCGGCCCGCGGCGAGGCGGTCGTAGAGCGCGCGCCGCACCAGCTCGTGGGTGAACCGGTGCGCAAGCGTGTGACCCGGCACCTCCTCGATCATGCCGCTGGCGACGCCGTCGTCAAGCGCCGCGGCCAGGGCCGCGGTGTCGAGCCGGCCCGCCTGGCGGATCACGTCGGTCTCGAACTCCGGGCCCGCGACCGAGGCCAGCTCCAGCACGGCCTGCGTCGCGGCGTCGAGCCTCGCGAGCCGCTGGCTCACGACGTCGCGCACGCCGTCCGGCGTGTCGAGCGCCGCCAGCGACCCGGCCAGGTCGGCGCCTGGCGCCGCGGCGCCGGTCTCGACCAGCGCCCGCCACACCTCGGTGAGCAGGAACGCGTTCCCGCCCGTGAGCACGAACATCGACTCGGCCAGCGCGGGCAGGCTCTCGAGGGCTCCGCCGCCCGCCTGGCGTACGAACTCCTCGACGTCTTCGATCGAGAGGCCGGCCAGCCGCATCCGGGCGACCTCCTCGCTCCGGCGCAGGTCGACGAGCGCGTCGCCGAGCTCCTGCGGGACGTCGGCCTCGGTGTCGCGGAACGTCGCGACGACCAGCAGGCGGGCGTCGGCGGCGGCCCGGCCGAGGTGCCGGAGCAGGAGGAGGGTCGGGTGGTCGGCCCAGTGCCCGTCCTCGAGCACGAGCAGCACGGGCCGGCGCCGGCCCGTCGCGATCAGGAGCTCGACGACGGCGGTGTGGAGCCTGTGGCGCTCGGTGTCCTGCGCGGCGGCGACGGGCTCGGGCAGCTCGCCGACGCGGGCCCGGAGATCGGGAAGGAGCCGCTGGAGCTCGCCGCCGCCGACGCCGATGTCGGCACGGAGATCGGCCGGGTCGGCCGCGCGGACGAGCAGGTCGAGCGCCTCCGCGAACGGCCCGTACGGCGTCCGCACGACGGCGTCGCAGGCGCCGTAGAGCACGAGCGCGCCTCCGGCGGCCGCCTCATGCGCGAACTCCCGAACGAGCCGGCTCTTCCCCGAGCCGGCCTCGCCGCCGACGAGCGCGATCCGCCGGCCCTCGCTGGCCGCCCAGGGCATCAGCGACCGGAGCGTCGCGAGCTCGCGCGGCCGGCCCACGAACGGGAAGGACGGCCGCAGCCGGAGCGGGCCGGGGAGGGTCGATGCAGAGGCGGTTTCGTGCACTAGTCAGATCTGATCATCGCACGCGCCGGTGAGCTGCGCGGAAAGTGAGTCAGATCGCGTCATGCGGCCCGTCCACTCGACACGTAGCGTGCTCGGGGATCCACATGCACCGACACAGAGGAGACTGAATGGCCACCACAGAGACACTGTCGAGCGCCGCGCGGTCAGAGCTTCGCGGCATCACCGGCGAGCTGATCGGGCCGGGCGACTCCGGCTACGACGAGGCTCGGGCCGTGCACAACGGCATGATCGACCGCAGCCCGGGCGTCATCGTCCGCGCCGCGACGGCCGACGATGTCGCGGCCGGCATCGGGTTCGCCAGGAGCCACGACGTGCCGCTCGCCATCCGTGGCGGCGGGCACAGCGCCCCCGGCCTCGGCACGATCGACGACGGCGTCGTCATCGACCTCTCGCCGCTGTCGGCGGTCACGGTCGACGCCGACCGCCGCACCGTCGCCGCCGGCGGCGGGGCAACCCTGACGCAGGTCGACGCCGCGACCGCCGAGGTCGGGATGGCGACCCCGCTCGGCATCCTGGGCACGACCGGCGTCGGCGGCCTGACCCTGGGCGGCGGCATCGGCCACCTGGCACGGAAGCACGGCCTCACGATCGACAACCTGCTGGGCGCGGACGTCGTCCTCGCCGACGGTTCCAAGGTCAAGGCCAGCGCCGACGAGAACGCCGACCTGTTCTGGGCGATCCGGGGCGGCGGCGGCAACTTCGGCGTCGTGACCGAGTTCCGCTATCGCCTTCACCCGGTGAGCACGGTCATCGCCGGGCCGACGTTCTGGTCGCTCGACGACACGACCGCGGTGATGCAGCGCTACCGGGAGTTCATCCCCCAGGCGCCGCGCGAGCTGAACGGCTTCTTCGCGTTCGCGACCGTGCCGCCGGTGGCGCCGTTCCCCGAGGAGCTCCACGGCCGCAAGGTGAGCGCCGTCGTCTGGTGCTACGCCGGCGACGACAACGACGCGGCCCAGGCCGCGATGGCGCCCATGCTCGAGGCGGCCGAGCCGCTCTTGCACGGGGCCGGTCCGCTGCCGTTCGCAGGCCTGCAGGGGTTCTTTGACCCGTTCTACCCGAAGGGCATGCAGGGCTACTGGCGCGCGGACTTCGTGAACGAGCTGTCCGACGCGGCGATCGCGGCGCACGTCGAGCACGCCGGGCGGATGACGCCCGGGGCCTCGACGATGCACATGTACCCGATCGACGGGGCCGTCCAGGACGTCGGCGAGTCCGACACCGCCTGGAGCAACCGCGACGTCCAGTGGGCCGAGGTCATCTACGGAACCGACCCCGACCCGGCGAGTGGCGAGGCCATGCGGCAGTGGACGCTCGACTACTTCGACGCCACCCACCCGTACTCCGCGACGGGCGGTGCCTACGTCAACTTCATGATGGACGAGGGCCAGGAGCGGGTGAAGGCCACGTACCGCTCGAACTACGACCGGCTCTCCAAGGTGAAGTCGCAGTACGACCCGGACAACACGTTCCGCGTGAACCAGAACATCCAGCCGGGCGCATGACCGTACAATCGAGGCGTGCCCGACCCTGCAGAGCTGGCAGAGGCGCTCCTCACCGACCTTGACAGGTTCCTGGAGGCCGCCGACCGCCGCCACCTGCCCGTGCAGATCGAAGTGGGCGAGGACAGGCGATGGTCGGCGGCCGACACGGAACGGCTGTTCAAGCGCATGGGCCGCACCGTCCCGACCGCGCCCGCCGAGCAGCGCCTCACCGACGTGCTCGCCGAGGCCGTCCGGCTCCAGAACGCGCTTCGGGTGTGGCTCGCGTCGCCGGCGGAGGAATCACCGCCCGCCTGAGCGCTAGCTCCGGCTGCGGAGCGCCTCGGTCAGCTTCGGGATCACCGTCAGCGCGTCGCCGATCACGCTCACGTCGGCGAACTCGTGGATCGGCGCGTTCGGATCCTTGTTGATCGCGACGATCGTGCCCGCGTTGGCCATCCCGACCTTGTGCTGGATCGCGCCCGAGACGCCGCAGGCGATGTAGAGCTTCGGCGAGACGGTCTTCCCCGTCTGGCCGACCTGCATCGAGTACGGCACCCAGCCCGCGTCGACCACCGCTCGCGTCGCGGCAACCTCGCCGCCGATCGCCTTGGCGAGCTCCTCGACGATCGGGACGTTCTCGGGCCCGCCCATGCCGCGCCCGACGGCGACCAGGATGTCGGCCTCGGTGATGTCGACGCCTGCGGCCTCGGCCTCCTCACGGCCGGCGGGGCGCGCGGCCTGCGACCACGGCTTGACCTCGACGGTCACGCGCTCGACGGGCGCGGTGCCCGACGGCGCCTCGGCCGGCGCGAAGGCGTTGGCGCGCGCGAGCACGATGCCCGTGCCGCGGAAGCCCGATTCGACCATGACGGTGTCGCCAAGCGCCGGCCGGGTGGCCACGACGCCGCCGTCGGCGAGGGCGATCTCGGTCGTCTCGCAGGCGATCCCGGCGCCGATCCGGGCCGCCAGGCCGGCGGCGATGTCGGCCGAGACGACGCCGGCTCCGAAGAGCACGGCGTCGGATTCCCGCGCGGACGCCTCGATCGCATCGACGATCGGCTGCGGCAGGCCGCCGGCCAGCGCCGGGTCGTCGGCCACCAGCACCCTGGAGGCGCCGTGCCCCCCGAGCGTCCCGGCCCACGAGTCGTCGACTCCCGAACCGGCGACGAAGGCCGTGACCTCGCCGCCGAGCGACGCGGCCCTGGCGATGACGCCGAGGCTCTGCGGCGAGAACTCGCCGTCGTCGTGGTGCGCATAGACGAGGAGAGCCACCTAGATCAGCCCCTTCCCGGCCAGGATCTCGACGACCTTGTCGGCCGAGTCACCGCCCGCATCCTCGATGGTCACGCCCGCAGACTTCGCGGCCGGAGGCGCGATCGAGCGGACGACGCTCTGCGCGCCCGCCTCGCCCACTCGCCCGGTGTCAACGCCGGCGTCGGCGGCCGAGAGCGTCTCGAGCGGCTTCTTCTTGGCACCCATGATCGCCTTGATGGACGGGAGCCGCGGCGTGTTGATCGCGTCCGAGACCGAGATGACGGCCGGCAGCGGCGCCTCGACGACGTCGTAGCCGTGCTCGGTCTGGCGCTTGGCCCGGACCGTCGAGCCGTCGACCGTCAGGTCGGCGACCTGCGTCACGACCGGCCGCTCGAGGTGGTCGGCGACGGCCGCGGCCATGACGTAGCAGTCGGCGTCGGCCGCCTGCTGGCCCAGCAGTACGAGGTCGGCGCTCTGCTTGCCGAGGACCGCCGCCAGCACGTGCGCCGTCCCGGCGATGTCGGAGCCCGCGAGCGCGGGGTCGGTCACGAGCACGGCCCGGTCGGCACCCAGCGCGAGCGCCTTCTGGAGCGCGCGCTGCGCCGACGGCGGGCCCATGCAGACCGCGACGATCTCGGCGACGTCTGCGCCGCCCTCGCGGATCCGCACGGCCTCCTCGAGCGCGTGCAGGTCGA
Source organism: uncultured Actinomycetes bacterium (assembly GCA_963706075.1). Classification (GTDB taxonomy): domain Bacteria; phylum Actinomycetota; class Thermoleophilia; order Gaiellales; family JAICJC01; genus JAICJC01. The sequence goes on along the minus strand of CAVPLP010000003.1, from coordinate 272,960 downwards.
ACGGATTGAGCTCGGAGTCGCCCGACCGGTCGAGCCGGTTCGTCGCCGGGTCGAGCCGCTTGTGCGACGTCCCGCTCGGCACCTCTTTCACGCACACTGCGATGTTCACCGCGCCTCTACCTCCATCCCGTGACCGCCGAGCAGCCTAACCAACCGGCGCCGGTCTCGACGCAGCGGCCTACTTGCCGACGAAGCCCGGGTCGCGCTTCTCGACGAACGCGTTCAGGCCCTCGCGGGCGTCGTCGGTCGAGAACATGATCGAGTAGAGGTCGGCCTCGTGCACGAGGTTCCCGGCGATGTCGCCCTGGAGCGACCGGTTCGACGCCTCCTTGGCGTAGTACAGCGCGACCGGGCTCTTCGACGCCATGAGGTGGGCCATCTCGAGCGCCCGCGGCATGAGCTCGGCGGCCGGGTAGACGTGCTGGACGAGGCCGCGGTCGAGCGCCTCGGCGGCGTCGATCATGCGACCGGTCAGGATCAGCTCCTTGGCGTAGCCGATGTTCGTCGCCCGGGCCAGGCGCTGGGTCGCGCCCCATCCGGGGATGATCCCGAGGTTGATCTCGGGCTGGCCGAAGTGGGCGTTCTCGGACGCGAGCCGCACGTCGCACGCCAGCGCCATCTCACAGCCGCCGCCGAGCGCGTAGCCGTTGATCGCCGCGATCGTCGGCTTTCGCATCGTCTCGAGCGTGTGGGCGATCTCCTGCCCGAGCTCGGAGTACGCACGCGCCTCGAGCGGCGTCTTCCCCGCCATCTCCTTGATGTCGGCGCCGGCGATGAACGACCGGTCGCCCTCGCCCGTCAGGATGATCGCGGCGATCCCGCCGTCGCCGCCCAGGTCGGTCAACGTTGCGAGCAGCTCCTCGAGAAGCGCGGTGTTGAGCGCATTCAGGACGTCGGGCCGGTCGATCGTGACGATCGCGACGCGGTCGTCGACCGAGATCCGAAGGCCCGCGCCGGCCATCACGCGGCTCCCAGGGCCGACTGCAGGAACTCGACGATCTCGGCGGTCGGGGCGCCGGGCGTGTAGACCTGCGCGACGCCGAGCTTCTTCAGCTCGACGATGTCCTCGGCCGGGATCGTGCCGCCCACGACGACGAGCACGTCCTCGGCGTCGTTCTGCTTCAGGAGGTCGAGGATGCGCGGCACGAGCGTCATGTGGGCACCGGAGAGGATCGAGATGCCGACCGCGTCGGCGTCCTCCTGGAGGGCCGTGGCGACGATCTGCTCCGGGGTCTGGTGAAGGCCGGTGTAGATGACCTCCATCCCGGCGTCACGGAGCGTCCGGGCGATGATCTTGGCGCCGCGATCGTGGCCGTCGAGTCCGGGCTTGGCGACGACCACGCGGATGGGCCCACTCATACGAGCGCGAGTGTAGCCACTCAGCCCTCCGGCGGGGCGAAGACGACGAGAAGGCTCAGCCGCTCCTCGATCGAGTGGAAGCGGTGCTCCTCCTGCGCCGGCACGAACAGCACGTCGCCGGCGGCGACCTGGCGATCCTCGCCGCCCGACGTGAACGAGGCCCGGCCGGAGACGACGTAGTAGATCTCGTCCTGGGCGTGCGGCGACTGCGGGTCGGTGCCGCCGGCCTCGAGCACGTAGAGCCCCGCGCTCATCGTCTCGACGCGCAGGAACTCGCGGTAGAGCTCCTCCGCATCGGCGCGGGCGGCGTTCACGTCGTCGAGGCTCCAGGCGTCCATCGGCGAGATCCTAGAAGACCGGCGTCTCGCGGTACACGCCCCACACCTCGCGAAGGGCGTCGCAGATCTCTCCCTCGGACGCGTAGGCCCGGGCGCACGAGACCAGGTGCGGCATCACGTTCTCGTCGGTCGCCGCGGCCGTCCGGAGCGCGATGAGCGCGGCCTCGACCGCGGCAGGGTCGCGCCGGCCGCGCACCCCGTCCAGCCGGTCTCGCTGGCGCCGCTCCACCTCGGGCGAGATCCGCAGGATCTCGACCTGGTCGTCATCGTCGTTCAGGAACGAGTTCACGCCGACGATCAGGCGCCGCCCCTCCTCCACCTCGCGCTGGAAGCGGTACGAGGCCTCGGCGATCTCGAGCTGGAAGAAGTTCTCGTTGAGCGCCGCGACGACGCCGCCGAGCCGGTCGATGCGCTCGAAGTAGTCGTACGCCTCGCGCTCGAGCCGGGAGGTGAGCGACTCGACGAGCCACGAGCCGCCGAGCGGGTCGGCCGAGTGCACGACGCCCGTCTCGTTCGCGATCACCTGCTGGGTGCGAAGCGCCAGGCGGGCGGCGCCCTCGGTCGGGAGCGCGAGCGCCTCGTCGTAGGAGTTCGTGTGCAGCGACTGCGTGCCGCCGAGCACCGCCGACAGCGCCTCGAGCGCCGTGCGCACGATGTTGACCTCGGGCTGCTGGGCGGTCAGCGACACGCCCGCCGTCTGCGTGTGGAAGCGCATGAGCAGCGAGCGCTCGCCCTTCGCCCCGTACCGGTCGCGCATCTCGCGGGCCCAGATCCGCCGCGCCGCACGGTACTTCGCGATCTCCTCGAAGAAGTCGATGTGGGCGTTGAAGAAGAACGACAGCCGCGGCGCGAAGTCGTCGACGTCCATCCCCCGGTCCCGGCACGCCTCGACGTACGCGAACCCGTCGGCCAGCGTGAACGCCAGCTCCTGGGCCGCGGTCGAGCCCGCCTCGCGGATGTGGTAGCCCGAGATCGACACCGGGTGCCAGCGCGGCATCGTCGCCGTGCACCACTCGATCATGTCGACCATGAGCCGCATCGACGGCTCGGGCGGGAAGATCCACTCCTTCTGGGCGATGTACTCCTTGAGGATGTCGGCCTGGATGGTGCCGCCGAGCACCTCGGGCGGGATGCCCTGCTTCTCGGCGACGACCACGTACTGGGCGAGCACCACCGCGGCGGGCGCGTTCACGGTCATCGAGGTCGTCACCGCGTCGAGCGGGATCCCCGCGAAGAGATCCTCCATGTCGGCCAGCGTGTCGACGGCGACCCCCTCGCGACCGACCTCGCCGAGCGAGCGGGCGTGGTCCGAGTCGTAGCCCATGAGGGTCGGCATGTCGAACGCCGTCGAGAGCCCGGTCTGGCCGTGGTCGAGCAGGTAGCGGAACCGGCGGTTGGTCTCCTCGGCGGTCCCGAAGCCTGCGAACTGCCGCATCGTCCACGCCCGGCCGCGGTACATCGTCTCGTAGATGCCGCGCGTGTACGGGAACCTGCCGGGGTCGCCCAGGTCGGCGTCGTAGTCGACGGGCGTGCCCGCCGGCGAGTAGAGCGACTCGTAGGGGATCCCCGAGATCGTCGAGCGCTCAGGCTCGGGCCGAGGCTCCGGGGCACGCTCGGGCTGCGCCATCACTCGAACGATACCGGCGCGGGCGGCGTCCGCACCCGCCCGGAGAGCCATGCACGCAGGAACGGGTCGGGCACGGTGAACCCGGGTCGGGCCGCGCCCTCGACCAGATCGCGCTCGGCCAGGGCCTCGACGGCCTTCTGGACACGGGCCGGCGGGCCGAGCCGGTGCCGATGCCGGTACTCCTCCGAGTAGATCCGGCCGGACTCGCGCGGCGACGGCCAGCAGCACGAGGCGCTGGTACGGCGAGAGCCCCTCCCAGATCGTCGCGCACCGGGCCGACTCCGCCATGACCGCCTGCGCAAAGGCCTCGTCGACCATCTCGGCCGTCGCCGGCCGGCCCTCGGAGATGGCCCAGAGGAACCGGGCGAGCTCCTGCGTGTCGTAGGGCTGGCCGGCGGTGATCGCGAGGACGTGGTCCACCGCGTCGGGCGTGATCGACCGGCCCGTCGCGGCGAAGCGCTCGGCGATGAACGGCCCGAACTCGGCGGCCGGGATCGGGCCCAGCTCCATCACCTTGGCGCTTCGGAAGAGCGGTTCGTTCCGCTCGGTGAAGAGCCTTCGCAGCATGTGCCGGTGGCTTCCCAGGTAGACGTGCGCCACCTCGGGCTGCTGCTGAAACACGGCCCGCATCGCCCGGGGCAGGTCGCGGTCGATGCGGGTCACCTCCTGGAACTCGTCGAGCACGAGGGCGACGCGGCGGCCGCGCTCCTCCGCCACCTCGGCCGGCAGGCGCAGCAGCCGCTCGAGCGTCACGTCGACGTCGCCGCGGCGGAGCGTCTGCGGCATCGTGAACGAGAGGCTGCCGTCCTCAGGGTCGACGGTCGCCACCGGAGCGACCGGCATCCGGCGCAGGAAGTCGAGCGAGCGCCGGCCGGCCCGCTCGAACGGCGAGAGCAGGCCGCGGTAGAGCGCGGTCGTCAGCTGCTCCACCAGCCGGCCCTTGTCGGGGGCGGCGAAGAGGTCGCACTCCGCGACGAGGACGCCGCCGGCGCGGAGCTCCTCGACGCACGCCCGCATGAGCGAGCTCTTGCCGGTGCGCCGCGGGGCGATCACGACCACGTTCTGGCCGCTCTCGACGTCGGCCCGGAGCGCAGCGATCTCGGCTCGCCGGTCGGTGAACTGCGTCCCCGAGACGACGTCGCCGTACCGGAAGGGGTTCTCGTCCGCCACGCCTGGATTATAGCAGTCGGTATTACGCCCGACGCTATAACTACGCGGAGTCCGGTGCGACCGACGCCCCGGGCTGCCAGAGCACGTCGCCGCGGCCGCCGTCGTTCGCGACCCGCGCCAGGATGAACAGGAGATCCGACAGCCGGTTCAGGTATGCCAGCGAGGCCGGGTTCACCTCCTCGTGCTCGGCCAGGGCGACCGCGCACCGCTCGGCGCGGCGGCAGGTCGTGCGGGCCACGTGAAGCGCCGCCGCGGCCCCGGTTCCGCCCGAGAGGACGAAGCTCGTGAGCGGCTCGAGCGCCTCGGAGTGGCGGTCGCATGCCTCCTCGAGCGCCGCGACGTGGGCGTCGCCGATGCGCAGCCGGCTCTTGCCCTTGCCGCGCGTGGTCCCGACCGGCACGGCGAGGTCGGCACCGACGTCGAAGAGGTCGTTCTGGACGCGGCGCAGGAGGTCGGCGATCTCGTCGGGAAGGCCGCCGGCGACGGCCGCGCCGATCGCCGCGCCCGTCTCGTCGACGGTGCCGTAGGCCCAGATCCGGGCGTCGTTCTTGGACACCCGCTCCCCGTCGCCGAGCGACGTCTGGCCGGCGTCGCCGGCCCGGGTGTAGATGCGGTCGAGGCGCACCAGAACAGCGTAGATGATCGATCCGTCGCCTCCCCCATCCGGGGGCAACTGCAATTCCCCCGTAAGGGTTTCATTATGAAAATGTGAAGAGACGATCACTCGGCTACCACGGACGGTGCCACGCAAGTTCCGCTCCCCGCTCCAGGAGGAACCACACCGATGTACGGCCTGACCCACCGAATCGCGAATGACACGCCCGCTGACCGGGACGTCGTCGAGCCGAGCCCTCTGGCCCGGATCTCCTCGCTCGGGGCGCGTGCCACCGTCATGGTGATCGACCGCGACCCCCTCACGCTCGCCATGGTGCGGCGCGCGGTTGCCGACCACTACCACGTGGTCGTCGCCCGCGACGCCGAGGAGGCGCTCGGACTCGTGAACGACATGAAGCCCGACGTCCTCATCTTCGACATCGGCCTCGACGAGGCCGAGGTGGCCATCCTGACCGTCGCCCTCGCCGCCTGCGACGTCCTCGATGCGACCCCCGCCGTCATGGTCGACCCCGACGAGCCCATGAACACCATCACGCTGCGGAACCGCATCGACGATGCCATCCGCGTGAGCCGCCGTGTCTACCTCGGCGGCGGCCTGCGACACCGACTCGCAGCCTGACCGATTCCCGGCGGGTGGCGCCCCCAGCGTCACCCGCCTATCCGGTCTCTCTCGAGGCCCGTCGGCTACGGTGAGACGGTGAGCCGGCAGCGCACCATCCTCGTCCTCGCCGTCGCCTCGCAGGCCGCGTTCTCGATGGTCACGTTCGGGCTCCCGGCGATCGGCGTCGAGATCCGCGAGCGCTTCGACCTCGGGCCCGCCGGCTTCGGCGCGGTCTTCGCCGCGGTCGGGGTCGGATCCGCCGCGGCGCTCATCCCGGCCGGCGCGCTCGTCGACCGGTTTGGCGGCCGGCGCGTGCTCGTCGTGGGCGGCATCGTGAACGGCATCGGCCTGCTCCTGGCCGCGGCCGCCGGCACCGCCCCGACGTACGCCGCCGCGCTCGTCCTCGCCGGGATCGGCGGGGCGGCGGTGCCGGTGGCGGGGATGACGGCGCTCCTGCGGGTGTTCGAGCCCGAGAAGCGCGGGATGGCGATGGGGTGGCGCCAGCTGGGCGTACCCCTCGGCGGGACGCTGGGGGCCGCGGTGCTCCCGGCGCTGGCCGCGCTCGGCGGCGTGCGCCTGGCGATGGCCGGTGCGGGCGTGGCCGCGACGGCCACGGCGCTCGCGTTCGCCGTCGTATCGGACGGGCGCCCGGCGGCGTCGATTCGCTCGCCCGGCCAGAGCGTCGCGGGCGTCCTTCGCATCCCCGGCTTCAAGCCGCTCCTCGCGGTCGGGCTGCTCTACGTCCTCGGTCTGGGCGCGATCCTGGCGCACTACGTCGGGGCGCTCCGCGACGCCGGCCTGTCACACGCCGAGGCGGCGGCCGGGTTCGCCGCACTCAACATCACGGCCGCACTCTCACGGCTGGTGTGGGGCCGGCTGGCCGACGGCGGCGGAGGGACGAGGCGGGCGCGGACGCTGCGAGAGATCGGCATCCTCACCGTCTGCGCCTCGTGCGTCATGCCCGTCGCGCTCTCGATCGGCGCTCCGTCCGCGCTCGTCGCCGGCGTGGTGCTGGCGTTCGGGGCGTTCGGCTTCAACGGCGTCCTCTACCTGCTTGCGGGCGAGCTGGCCGGCGCCACACGGGCCGGGCGCGCGGTCGGGATCGCATCGACGGTCGTCTTCGGGATGGGCGCCCTGGCCGCACCGATCGCCGGCGTCGCCATCGAGCGAACCGGCTACGACGCGGTGTGGGTCATGTCGGCCGTGGCCGCGGCAGCGGGGGCGATCACCGCGTGGCGCTGGCTCGAGCCGGCCGCGACCGTCGCGGCCGAGGCCGAGGTCGTGTCGATCGCCGCCCCGGCCCGCTGAGGATCAGAGCGGGATCGGGCAGTTGGTGCAGGTGACGAGCCGCACGGCCTCGCCCGGTCGCGCCCAGCGCCCGGGTGCATACCCGCGGGCGTCGATCGCCGAGACGAAGTAGCGCGGCCGCGATCCCGGGACCTCGATGGTGAACGCGCCGTCGGCGTCCGTCCGCGCCGTCGCGATCGGAGAGGGCGGATCGGCCATCAGCGGGCCGGCGGTCGAGAACGGGCGCGTGAAGATCCCGATCTTGACGCCGCTCTGCGGCGAGCCGCCCTTCGGGTGCGCCGAGGTGGTCGCCAGGAAGACGCCCGAGATCGTGACGTTCCCCGGCTGCGAGGGAGGCGGTGACTGGAGCGAGCTCCCCCTCCGCCGGTCGCCTGGCCGCAACCGGCGGCCAGGACGGCGGTGGTGGCAATGAGCGCTGCGAGCGGCCGAACGTGCATGGTTCTTAGTCGGCGCTCCGAGCCGAAAGGTTCACGACCTGTCGGGCGAGCATCACGATCCGGCGAGAGCCCATCTCGAGGTCGGAGCCGTCGAGGCCTCCCCAGAGCCGCTCGACCTCGAGTCCGGCGCCGGTCGCGATCGCGATCAGCTCCGGAGCGGTGTAGGCGCGGTGCGAGAAGCGGTGCTCGCGGCGCCCGGCTCCGCTCGTGAACGTCCAGCAGGTCTCGAACCTGCCCTCGTTCGGTGTCGTAGAACCGCTCCTCCAGCATGACCGTGCCGTCCGAGAGCTGGTGCCAGCCGCGCGCCTCGAAGCGCGGGAACACCGCGACCGGGTTGATCGTCTCGAGCAGGAACGCGCCTCCGGGTGCGAGCGCGGCGGCGACCCGCTCGATCACGAGCCGGTTCTCGGCGTCATCGACGAAGTACCCGAACGCCGTGAACATGTTGATGACGACGTCGAACTCCGCGTCGAACTCGATCCGGCGCATGTCCGCGCGCTCGAGCCGCACATCGACCCCCGCCTCGGCCGCCCGCGCGGCGGCCAGCGCGAGCGACGGCTCGCTCAGGTCGACGCCGGTCACCGCGCATCCGTGCCGCGCCAGCTCGACGCTGTGGCGGCCATGCCCGCAGGCGAGGTCGAGCACACGCGTGCCGGGCTTGAGATCGAGCGCCGAGATCAGGAAGTCGACCTCGGCCGCGGTCGCCTCGGCGGGATAGCGGTCAACCGCGAAGCGCAGGTAGTCCTCGTCGAAGAAGCCCTCGAACCAGTCGGGTTCAGCCGTACTCATAGAATCCGCGGCCGGACTTGCGGCCGAGCCGGCCCGCCTCGACGTAGCTGCGAAGGAGCGGGCACGGCCGGTACTTCGAGTCGCCGAGCCCGTCGTGCAGCACCTCCATGATGGCGAGGCACGTGTCGAGCCCGATCAGGTCGGCGAGCTGGAGCGGGCCCATCGGGTGGCTCATCCCGAGCCGCATCACGGTGTCGATCGACTCGCGGTCGCCCACGCCCTCCATCAGGCAGTAGACGGCCTCGTTGATCATCGGCAGGAGGATCCGGTTGGCGATGAACCCCGGGTAGTCGCGCGACTCGGCGACGGTCTTTCCCATCCGCTCGGCGGCGGCGCGCACCGCGGCGGCGGCCTCGTCGGAGGTCTCGAGGCCCCGGATCAGCTCGACGAGCGGCATCAGCGGCACGGGGTTCATGAAGTGCATGCCGACGACCCGCTCGGGCCGCGAGGTTGCCGCCGCCAGCCGCGTGATCGGGATCGAGCTGGTGTTCGACGCGAGCACCGCGCCGTCGCCGGCCGCGCGATCGAGGCCGGCGAAGATGCGGAGCTTCAGGTCGACGTCCTCGGTCGCCGCCTCGATGGCGATGCCGGCCGGCCCGGGCTCGGCGGCGGTCGTGATCCGGCCGAGCGCGGCGCCGGCGTCGTCCGCGTCGACCTTCCCCTTCTCGACCAGCTTGGCGAGCGAGGCCTCGATGCCGGACAGCGCCCGCGCGAGCTGCTTCGGCTCGACGTCGACGAGCGTCACGTCGTATCCGGCGACCGCCGCCACCTGGGCGATCCCCGACCCCATCTGCCCGGCGCCGACGACGCAGATCGCGTCGCTCACGCGGGGAAGACCTCGAGCACCGTGGCGTCGCCCTGGGCGGCACCCGAGCAGATCGCCGCGACGCCGATCCCGCCGCCGCGGCGGCGAAGCTCGTAGATGAGCGTCCCGAGCAGGCGCGCGCCCGAGGCGCCGATCGGGTGGCCGAGCGCCACCGCGCCGCCGTTCACGTTGACGCGCTCCTCGTCGATCCCGAGCAGCCGGATCGTGTTGAGCGCGACCGAGCAGAACGCCTCATTCACCTCGAGCAGGTCGATGTCGGAGACGGCGAGGCCCGCCTTCTCGAGCGCGACCCGCGTCGCCGCCGCCGGCGTCCGCACCAGGTAGGCGTAGTCGTCGGCCACGTACCCGTGGCCCCGGATCGCCGCGAGCGGCGTCATCCCCCGCTCCTTCGCCCAACTCTCCGACGCCAGGACGAGCGCGGCGGCGCCGTCGTTCACGCCCGGGGCGTTCCCGGCCGTCGTCGAGCCGTCGGCGACGAAGACGGGCTTCAGCGCGGCCAGCCGCTCGAGCGACGTGTCGCGGCGCGGGCTCTCGTCGGTGTCCACCACCGTCGCGCCCTTCCGGCCCTCGATCGTGACGGGCGCGATCTCCTCGGCGAACCGGCCGCCGTCGATGGCCGCGACGGCTCGCTCGTGCGAGCGCAGCGCCCAGGCGTCCTGCTCCTCGCGCGAGATGCCGACCTCGGCGGCCACGACCGAGTTCTGCTCCGCCATGATGAGCCCGTCGAACGTGCAGGTGAGCCCGTCGTAGGTCATCGAGTCGAGCACCGCGCCGTCGCCCATGCCGTAGCCGAACCGGGCCTTCGGCAGGAGGTAGGGCGCGTTCGACATCGACTCCATCCCACCGGCCAGGATCACGTCGTGCTCGCCCGCGCGGATCATCACGTCGGCCAGGGTCGCCGCCCGCATGCCCGACGCGCACACCTTGTTGATCGTCTCCGAGCCGACCGTCGGCCCGAGCCCGATCCCGACCGACACCTGACGCGACGGGATCTGCCCCGCGCCCGCCTGGAGCACCTCGCCCATGACGACGTAGCCGATGTCGCCGGGCGCGACGCCGGAGCGCTCGAGCGCGGCCGCCGCGGCGTGCGTCCCGAGCTCCGGCCCGGAGAGGCTCGCGAGGCCGCCCCCGAGCTTTGCAAACGGCGTTCGGGCGGCGCTCAGAATGACGGTTCGTGCTTGACTCATGGGCAGCGATGCAGCATAGTCAAGCCCGTGCAGACGACCTTCGGACAGTGGTGGTGGCGACGCGAGCGAGGTGCGGCCCGCTAGCTCTGCCACGGCATCCGCGCTTCGCACAGGCCTCTCCGCCCCACGGGCGAGGGGCTTTTTTCATGGAATGACGACCGAACGACACACCCGCGAGCTTCCCGCCGACCTGATCACTCCGGTCGGCGCCTACCTGCGCCTGCGCGACGCGCTGGGCGCCCCGGCGTTCCTGCTCGAGTCGGTGGAGCGCGGCGAGCAGGTCGGCCGCTACTCGTTCCTCGCCGCCGGCCTCCCGGCCGTCGACACGCTCGAGGAGGCGGCCGCGTTCGCCGCCTCCCAGCCGGGCCCCGCCGCCGGGGCGCCGCCGTTCGCCGGCGGCGCGGTCGGGTTCCTGAGCTACGACTGGGTGTCGGAGCTCGAGCCGGTGCCGCTCCCTGCGGCCAACGGCGCCGACGCGGGCCTGCCGACGATGCGGTTCCTGCTCGCCGAGACGGTCGTCGCCTTCGACCACGTCCGCCGCACGATGACCGTCACGGGCGAGCGGACCGCCGTCGACCGGGCGATCGACGCGCTCGGCGGGCCGCTCGGCGTGCCGGTGGCCGAGCCGCTCGAGCCGGGCTCGGCCGAGGCGGAGATGACCGAGGCCGGCTACATCGACGCCGTCGAGCGGGTCAAGGAGCACATCGCGGCGGGCGACGCCTACCAGATCGTCCCGTCGCAGCGCGTCCGCCGCCGGACCGGCGCCTCGCCCGCGGCCATCTACAGGGCGCTGCGAGCGGTCAATCCCTCGCCGTACATGTTCCTGCTCGACATGGAGGGCTACCACCTGATCGGGTCGTCGCCCGAGACGCACGTCCGCCTCGGGCTCGACGGCACCTGCGAGCTGCGGCCGATCGCCGGGACGCGGCCGCGAGGCGCAACGCCCGCCGAGGACGACGCCCTCGCCGCCGAGCTGCTCGAGAGCGAGAAGGACCGCGCCGAGCACACGATGCTCGTCGACCTGGCGCGCAACGACCTCGGCCGAGTGTGCGAGCCCGGATCGGTGCGGGTCGAGCGATTCATGGACGTCGAGCGCTACTCCCACGTCATGCACCTGGTCTCGCGGGTCTTCGGGCAGATCGCCGACGGCCGCGACGCCCCCGCGCTCCTGCGGGCGACGTTCCCGGCGGGAACCGTGTCGGGAGCCCCCAAGGTGCGGGCGATGCAGATCATCTCCGAGCTCGAGGGCCGCCGCCGGGGCGCGTATGCCGGTGCCGTCGGCTGGCTCGGATTCGGCGGCGACATGGACACGTGCATCGCGATCCGCACGGTCGTCCTGCGCGACGGGGTGGCCTACATCCAGTCGGGCGGCGGCATCGTGTCGGACTCCGATCCCGACGACGAGTACCGCGAGGCGATGAACAAGGTGGCGGCGCTCGGCGCCGCGATCGACCGGGCCGAGTCGGGGGTGTACGGGCGATGAGCGCGCGCGTGCTCGTGATCGACAACTACGACTCGTTCACCTACAACCTGGTCGACTACATCGCGACGGCCGGCGCCGAGGTGCGGGTCGAGCGAAACGACGCCGTGACGGCGGACGACGCCGAGGCGTGGTCGCCCAGCCACGTGGTCGTCTCCCCCGGCCCCGGAACGCCGCGCGAGGCCGGAGTCTCCGAGGAGGTCGTCCGCCGCATGGCCGGCCGCATCCCCGTCCTCGGCGTGTGCCTCGGCCACCAGGTCATCTGCGAGCTCTACGGCGGCCGGGTCGACCGGGCCGCGCGGATCGTCCACGGCAAGCCCGACGAGGTGACGCACGACGGCTCGGCGCTCTATGACGGGCTGCCGAGCCCGTTCGAGGCCGGCCGCTACCACTCGCTGGCGGCGCTCGCCCCCATCCCCGACGACCTGGTCGTGACGGCGCACACGCCCGACGGCGAGGTCATGGGCGTCCGCCATCGGACAGACCCCACGCACGGCGTACAGTTCCACCCCGAGTCGGTGCTGACGCCGCACGGGCGGCGCCTGATCGAGAACTTCCTCGCCATGGAGGCCGGCCGGTGATCACGAGCGCGATCAAGCAGCTCGTCGAGGGGCGCGACCTCTCGGGCGAGGAGGCGCACGTGGCGATGATGCAGGTGATGTCCGGCGACGCCTCGCCGGCCCAGATCGCCGCGTTCCTGGTCGCGCTCAGGATGAAGGGCGAGACCCCCGACGAGATCGCCGGCTGCGCCCGGGCGATGCGCGCCCACGTGACGCCGGCGACGCCCACGCACTCCGACCTGGTCGACACCTGCGGCACCGGCGGCGACGGCTCCGACACGTTCAACATCTCGACGTCGGCGGCGCTGGTCGCTGCGGCCGCGGGCGCCGTGATCGCCAAGCACGGCAACCGGGCCGTGTCGTCGCGGTGCGGGTCGGCCGACGTGCTCGAGGCGCTCGGCGTGCGGATCGACCTCGCTCCGGCCGACGTCGCCGCCTGCATCGACGAGGTCGGCTTCGGGTTCCTCTTCGCGCAGGCCCACCACCCCGCGATGCGCCACGCCGGCCCGATCAGGCGCGAGCTGGGCATCCGCAGCGTCTTCAACCTGCTCGGGCCGCTCACGAACCCGGCCGGAGCCCGCCGGCAGGTGGTGGGCGTCTACTCCGAGGCGCTGGTCGTGCCGATCGCCCAGGTGCTCTCCAAGCTCGGCACCGAGCATGCGCTCGTGGTGCACGGCGCCGGCGGGCTCGACGAGCTGACGCCGACCGGCGAGAACCTGATGGCCGAGGTGCGAGAACGGCGAGCGTGACGACCTCGACGCTCGACCCGGCGCCGCTCTCGACCGGGCCGGTGCCCGGGTCGCCCGGACGACCTGCGCTGTGGCGGCGATCCGGCCCAGAACGCCGCGGTCATCCTCACGGTCTTCGACGGCGAGCGCGGCCCGCGGCGCGACGCGGTGATCCTGAACGCCGCGGCCGCGCTCCTGGTCGGGCGGCGTCGTCGACGACTGGGAGGCCGGCATCGACCGTGCCGTCGAGACGATCGACTCCGGGGCGGCGCAGGCCAAGCTCGACGAGCTGATCGCGTTCACGCGGGCGAGGGGGCCGGCGGCGTGAGCGGGTATCTCTCGCGCCTCTCGGGCGACGTGCGCCGCGATGCTCCCGAGCCTGCGCGCGGGTTCGGCGACGCCCTGCGGGCCGGCTCCGACATCGCCGTGATCGCCGAGATCAAGCGCTCGTCGCCGTCGGAGGGCGGGATCGCGCCCGACGCGGACGTGTCGGCGACGGCCCGGCTGTACGCCGGCGGCGGCGCCGCTGCGATGTCGGTGCTGGTCGCCGAGCGCGACTTCGGCGGGAGCCTGGCCGACCTGCGGCAGGCCCGCGCCGCCGCCGGCCTGCCGGCGCTGGCCAAGGAGTTCACGGTCTTCCCCGAGCAGGTCGCAGCCCAGCGGACGGCCGGGGCCGACGCCATCCTCGTCCTCCTCGCGCTCGTCTCCGACGGCGGAGGCGGCGCGGCTCCTCCAGACGGCGGAGCTGCTCGGGATGGACGCGCTGGTCGAGGCGCACACGGCCGAGGAGGTCGAGCGGGCGCTGGCGCTCGAGGCCGCCATCGTGGGGGTGAACGCGCGCGACCTGGAGTCGCTCGAGGTCGATCGCGACCGCCAGCTCGAGCTCCTGGCGACGCTGCCGCGGTCGGTCACGCGCGTCGCCGAGTCGGGCATCGCGGCGCGGGCCGACGTCGAGGCCGCCCGCGAGGCGGGCGCCGACGCCGTCCTCGTCGGGACGTCGCTCATGCGTCGCCCCGAGCTCCTCGCCGAGCTTACGGGGGTGCCGCGGTGACGCTCGTCAAGATCTGCGGCCTCATGCGCCCGGAGGATGTCGACGCGGCTGTCGAGGCGGGCGCCGACCTGGTCGGCTTCATCCTGGTCGAGGGCACGCCGCGCTACCTCGAGCCGGACCGCGCCCGCGCCCTCGCGGCCCGCGTCCCGTCACGAGTTCGCACCGTTGCTGTAACGGCGGGCGGGGTGGGGCCAGGTACGGCACATCTCGACGGGTTCGATCTTGTGCAGACCTATGACATGCCGGACGAGTTTCGTGACGTGATCGTCGCCAGCCGCGACGGCGCGCCGGACGACGTGCCGGACGGCGTGCCGATTCTGCTCGACCTGCCGTTCGGCTCGCGGCCCGAGGGCGACGAGCTCCGCGCCCACTGGGCGCGGGCGGCGGAGGTGCGCCAGCCCGTGATCCTCGCCGGCAGCCTCGACCCCCAGAACGTCGCCGACGCCGTCCGCGCCGCCGCGCCGTGGGGCGTCGACACGGCCCGCGGCGTCGAGACCGCGCCCGGCGTGAAGGACCACGACCTCATCCGCGCCTTCGTCCGAAACGCGAGCGCCGCATGACCGCCATGCCCGACAACCGGGGACGGTTCGGCGACTTCGGCGGCAGGTTCGTCCCCGAGACCGTGATGGGCGCGCTCGACGAGCTGGCCGCCGGGTACGAGGCAGCCCGCACCGACCCGGTCTTCCTGGAGGATCTCGAGCAGCTCAATCGCGACTACGTCGGCCGGCCGTCGCCGCTCTACCTGGCAGAGCGGCTCGGCGAGGAGTCGGGCGCGCGCATCTGGCTGAAGCGCGAGGACCTGAACCACACCGGCGCGCACAAGATCAACAACGCGGTCGGCCAGGCCCTCCTCGCCGTCCGGCTCGGGAAGCGGCGCATCGTCGCCGAGACCGGCGCGGGCCAGCACGGGGTCGCCGCCGCGACCGTGTGCGCGCGGTTCGGCCTCGAATGCCACGTCTACATGGGCGAGGAGGACATCCGCCGCCAGCACCCCAACGTCGTGCGGATGCGGATGCTCGGCGCGGAGCTCATCCCCGTGACCGCGGGCTCGGCGACGCTGAAGGACGCGATGAACGAGGCGATCCGCGACTGGATCACCAACGTCGAGACGACCCACTACCTGATCGGGTCGGCCGCCGGGCCCCACCCCTACCCGATGCTCGTGCGCGACCTCCAGTCGGTGATCGGCCGCGAGGCGCGCGAGCAGATCCTGGAGCGCGAGGGCCGGCTGCCCGACGCCGTCTGCGCCTGCGTCGGCGGCGGATCCAACGCCATCGGGCTCTTCCACCCCTTCCTCGACGACGCCGGGGTCGCGCTCTGGGGCGCCGAGGCCGGCGGCGACGAGCACGGCGACGCGGCGACCCTCTCGCACGGGCGCGTCTCGGTGCTGCACGGCTCGCGCTCGTATGTGCTGGCCGACGCCGACGG
Organism: uncultured Actinomycetes bacterium; assembly: GCA_963706075.1. GTDB lineage: Bacteria > Actinomycetota > Thermoleophilia > Gaiellales > JAICJC01 > JAICJC01. Next base: position 257,456 of record CAVPLP010000003.1, on the reverse strand, counting down.
GCAGGTGCTCGAGTCGCACTCGATCTCGGCCGGTCTCGACTATCCGGGCGTCGGCCCCGAGCACTCCTACCTGAAGGACGCCGGCCGGGCCACGTACGAGCCCGTCACCGACGCCGAGGCGCTCGCGGCGTTCCACCTGACGTGCGTCAGGGAGGGGATCATCCCGGCGCTCGAATCGGCCCACGCCGTCGCGCTCGCGCTGCGCCAGGCGAAGCCGGGCGAGGTGTGGCTGGTCGGGCTCTCGGGCCGCGGCGACAAGGACGTCGACGCCGTCGAGGCGATCGAGCGGTGAAGCTCGCGACGCCGGTCGTCTCGATCTACCTGATGGCCGACGCCGACCTCGTCCCGCTCGCCGAGGCGGCCGCGCTCGGAGGCGCCGGCCTCTTCGAGATCGGCATCCCCTTCTCGGATCCGCTGGCGGACGGGCCGACGATCCAGCGCGCCGGCCAGCGCGCGCTGGCGAACGGGATGACGACCGCGCGGGCCCTCGAGCTCATCGCCGAGCTCCGCACGCGGGTCACCGTGCCGCTCATCCCGATGACCTACGCCAGCCCCGTCATGGCGTACGGCGAGCGCCGCTTCTGCGCCGACGCCGCGGCTGCGGGCGCCGACGGCCTGATCGTGCCCGACGTGCCCGCGGATGAGGCCGACGAGCTCGCGGCCGCGTGTGCGGTGCACGGGCTCGACCTCGTCCCGCTGCTCGCGCCCACGTCGACCGACGAGCGGATCGACCTCGCGTGCGCGCGCGCAGGCGGCTTCGTCTACCTCGTGTCGGTGGCGGGCACGACGGGCGCCCGCGAGCGTGCTCCCGACCGGGTCGCCGGCCTGATCGAGCGGGTGCGTCCGCGCACGTCCCTCCCGCTCCTCGTCGGGTTCGGCATCTCGACCCCGGCCCACGCCCGCGCGATGCTCGCCGCGGGCGCCGACGGCGTCGTCATCGGGTCGCGAGCCATCGAGGTCGCCGAGGAGGGCGGCCCCGAGGCGCTCCGCGCGTTCGTCGCAGGCATCGCGGACGCGCTCGCGGTCCGTAACTGACCGCCAATCGCAACTCGCTACGCTCTGCACATGAACATCCTTGTGGTAGAGGACGACGCGCCTCTCGCGCGGATCGTCAAGAAATCGCTCGAGTCGGGCGGCCACACCGTTGAGGTTGCCACCGACGGCCAGGAGGGACTCGATCTCGGCCGGCAGCGTAAGCACGACGCCGTCGTGCTCGACATCCAGCTCCCGAAGGTCAGCGGCATGGACGTCTGCCGCATGCTCCGCGAGGACGGAAACCGCGTCCCGATCATCATGCTGACCGCCCGGGGAGCCGTGGCGGATCGCATCAACGGGCTCGACGCCGGTGCCGACGACTACCTCCCGAAGCCCTTCTCGCTGGCCGAGCTCCAGGCCCGCCTGCGCGCGCTCGGCCGGCGTGGTCACTCGAGCGACGCCGAGGTGCTCGAATCCGGCGCCCTCGCGCTCGACCCGGCCGCCCGCGAGCTCAGGGTGAACGGCGCAGCCGTCGAGATGACCGGAACCGAGCTGGCGCTCCTCGAGCACCTGATGCAGAACGCCGGGGTCGTCCTCTCGCGCGACCAGCTCCGCGAGCACGTCTGGGGCGACGGCCCCGAGCCCACCTCGAACGTGGTCGACATCTACGTCCACTACGTGCGGCGAAAGCTCCGTGCAGCCGGCCTGACCGAGGACCCGATCCGCACCGTGCGCGGCCTCGGCTACGCCTTCCGCCGGCAGGAATAACCGGCACATGTTCAGCAAGGCACGGATCCGCCTGACCGCATGGTATGCCGGCGTCCTCGCGGCGTTCATCGCGCTGCTCGGGACCGCGGTCTACCTCGTCGAGCGCCACCAGCTCTTCTCGAACGTGAACCACGGCCTGCACGTCCAGGCCGCGCGCGTGCTGACGGGGTACAGCACCCAGGGCTTCCCGTACATCATCGCCCTGTCGGACGCCGCCCCTTCGGCGTACCGGATCTCGCTCACCGACGCGACGGGCCAGACCAGCCAGCGGGTGATCAACCAGCCGTCCGCCCAGGCCGCGCTGATGAACGGGACGGATATGCGGACAGTGTCGGCCCCGGGCGGGCATCTGCGCGTGCTCTCGGAGCGGATCCGGCCGACGCTCGTGCTCCAGGTGGCCCGGTCACTCGAGCCCGAGCAGGAGGCGCTCGACCACCTCCTCGTCGTGCTGCTCCTCGGCGGGGGCGCCGCCGTCGTCGTCGCGACGATCGGCGGCTGGTTCCTGGCCGGGAAGGCGCTCACGCCCGTCCAGGAGGCGTTCGAGCGCCAGAACGCCTTCGTTGCGGACGCAAGCCACGAGCTGCGGACGCCTCTGGCCGTGATCCGGGCCAACGCCGAGTTCCTCCAGGAGAGCGAGCCGACCAGCGAGGAGGCGTCCGAGATCGTGTCGGAGACCGACCGGCTCTCGTCGCTCGTCGACTCCCTGCTCGCGGTCGCCCGCGGCGACACCAACGGGGCGGTCGCGTACGACGAGCTGGATCTGGGCGCGGTCGTCGAGGGCTCCGCCGCGTCGATGCGCTCGCTCGCGACCGAGCGGGGCATCACGCTCGACATCTCGGCGACGCCCGAGCTGCGCATCCGGGGAAGCCGCGAGCAGCTGCGCCAGCTCGTCGTCATCCTCGTCGACAACGCCCTGCGCTACACGGGCTCCGGCGGCCATGTCGAGGTGGACGTGACGGGCCGCGACGGATCGGCGGTCGTCGCCGTGACCGACACCGGGATCGGGATCCCGCCTGAGGCGCTCGGCCAGGTGTTCGAGCGCTTCTACCGCGCCGACGAGGCCCGCAACCGCGACTCGGGCGGAGCCGGCCTGGGGCTCGCGATCGCGCAGAAGCTCGTCGACGAGCACGGCGGGAGCATCGCCGCCGAGAGCGCGCCCGGCGAGGGCTCGACGTTCACGGTCACGCTGCCGCTGGCGCACTGACCGGAGGCCGGCGCACCGACGGCGTGAGCGTCGCCAGAACCGCGACGACGAGCATGCCCGCGGCGAGCACCCAGACCGTGCCATCCGGGCCGAGGCGGTCGAGGAGGAGCCCGCCCACCAGCGAGCCGAGCGGGATCGCACCGAACGCGGCGGTCATCTGGACGGCCTGCACCCGTCCCAGCATCGCGGGCGGCGTCAGCCGCATCTCGAGACTCCCGAGGACGACGTTCCAGATCGGACCGACGAAGGCCATGCCCGCACCGGCGGCTGCGATCGCGATCGAGCTCGGGACGAGCGCGATGACCGGAAGGAGGCCCGCCCAGACCCAGTTGGCGCCGATCACGACGACCCCGGCCGGGATGCGTGCAGAGACCCACGGCGCGGCCGCCGCGCCGGCGAGGCCGCCCGCGCCGAAGCCCGCGAGGATGAGCCCGACGACGGCCGGCGACGAGCCGTTCGACCGCGCGACCACGATGACGGCCAGCGTCACGGCCTGGAACAGCCCGTTCGAGCCGGCCACGAGCAACGTGGTCGCGCGCATGAACGGCTGCCGCCAGAGCCAGCGCAGGCCCTCGGCCATCTCCACCCCGGGGTGCCGGCGCTCCTCTGCGCCGGAGGCGAACAGCGGTCGCCGAATGGCGGCCAGGGTCACGAGCGACACGACGTACGACGCTGCGTCGAAGGCGAACGGGACAGCGCGTCCGAGGCCGAAGAGCGCGCCGCCGAGCGGCTGTCCGACGAGCCCGGCGCCGCGGACGCGGGCCTCGTTCTGGGACAGCGCCGACTCGAGCTGGACGGACGGGACGAGCAGCTGGACGGCCGAGAGCTCGGCGAGGTTGAAGACGACGGTGAGGCATCCCTCGACGAGCGCGACCGCGGCGATGAAGACCGTCGGGGCGTGATCTGCGGCGACCGCGGCCGCAAGCCCGGCGAGAGCCATGAGGCGGCCGATGTCGCAGCCGATCATCGCCCTGCGCCGGTCGACCCGGTCGACCAGGACGCCCGCCGGAAGCTGGACGAGCAGGTACGGGATCGTCGCGGCGAACCCGACCAGCCCGGCCTGCGCGGGCGACCCGGTGAGCACGAGCACCAGGAGCGGATAGGCGACCGCCGACGCCCGTGAGCCGAGGGCCGAGGCCGCCTGGCCGATCCACAGGAGCTGGAAGTCGCGGTTCCGCCGGAGCGGAGCCGGGTCAGGCACCCGTCGCTCGCGCCTCCTCGGCGCGGCGCAGGTCGATGTCGCCGCTCATCGAGCTCGCGCGGAGCTCGATGTCGGTGCCGCCGCCCGAAGGAGCCGAGTCCGAGACGGGCAGGTCGGAGGACACCTCGCCCGACATCGAGCTGGCGTCGATCCAGAGCGTCGCCCCCGCGCGCACCGAGGCCACGATGTCGCCCGACATCGTCCGCATCTCGGCCGTGCCGGTTGCCAGCCGCTCAATCCGCAGGTCGCCCGACATCGTGTGCGCCGAGACCGACGCCGACGCCTCGTCGATCACGATGTCGCCCGACATCGTGTTCACGCCCGCGCGCCCGGCGACGGCCCCGATCGCGACGTCGCCCGACGCGGTCTTGATGTCGACGTCGCCGTCGGCGGCCTCGACCGTGACGTCGCCCGAGGCGGTCTTCGTCGAGAAGTCGCCCGCCCGGCCGCGCAGCTCGAGATCCGCCGACGCCGTCTTGGCGACGACCGCCGAGCCGTGCGGGCACTGGACGCGCACGAGCACCTCGGGCTCGTTCCAGCCGAAGAGGCGAGGGCGCTTGGGGATCTCGATCACGAGCCGGTAGCCGTCGCCGACGGAGCGCAGCTCCTGGCGGGCGCTCTCGACGGCTGCCTGGCCGGCGTCGCCCCCGCTCAGGGCCTCGATCTCGACCGTGGTCTCGGCGGTGTCGGCCGTCTCGATGTCGACGCGGCCGGCCTGGACGCGGATGTCGAGGTCGAGCGGGCCGGGAGTCTCGTGTGTGGTGATCGGCATGGTGTTCCCTCTCTACGCGCGGGAGTACCCGACGACGTATCGGACGGCGCGGCGCAATCGGCGCGGCGCGGGGACGGGCTCGGCCGGAGGCTCCGCGTACGCGATGCCCCGCGAGCGGGCCGGCTCGAGCTTTGCCAGCTCGGAGGCCGGCAGGCGCAGGTTGGTGTTGGTCGTCATCTCGGGACCCCCTTGGTCATCCGGAGTAGCCGCGGAGGCGGTTACCCACCGTGCGCCGGCCGACCCCGGCCGAGACCGTGCGCACGAGCCATGTGTTGAGCGAGACGCCATCGCGCCCCGCGGCCGCCTCGGCCTGGGTCTTGAGGCGCTCCGAGAGCCGGAGCGTCACCCGGGCAGAGGTGTCGTCGTCGCCGGGCGGTGCCGCCGGCTCGTCGCCGACGAACGCCATCTCGACGTCGCGCCCGCTCAGGCGGACATCGATCCGCCCGTTCGGGAGCTGGGCGGTGAGCTCCATCGCCGCCTCTTGCAGGGCGTCGAGGAGATGCACGCGCACCGAGGACTCGACGGCGCGTGAGAGCCGGTCCGCCGCCTCGACGATCGCCTGATCTCCGAGCGCGGCGGCTGCGGCAAGGTCGGCTCGCAGCCCGTCGACGAATCGTGAAGTCTCCATGACGTCATTGTGACATCACTTTCGGCGTCTGTCAAATGTCAACCGATCGTCACGGTAATCTGAGGCCCGTGCCCCGCATCGCGAGTCATCTCGACACCGCCTCGGATGACTACCTCCGAAACCGCGAGCGGATGCGGGAGCTGGTCGGCGACCTCGAGGCCGAGCTCGAGCGGGCCCGGGCGGGCGGCGGCCCGGACGCCGTGAAGCGCCACAAGAAGCGCGGCAAGCTGCTCGCCCGCGAGCGGATCGAGCGGCTCGTCGATCCCGGCGGCGCCTTTCTGGAGCTCGCACCGCTCGCGGCCCACGGCCTCTACGACGGCGACGCGCCGGGTGCGGGCATCGTGACCGGCGTCGGTCCGGTCTCGGGCCGCCCGTGCGTCATCGTGGCGAACGACGCGACCGTGAAGGGCGGAAGCTACTTCCCCCTCACCGTGAAGAAGCACCTCCGCGCCCAGGAGGTCGCCGAGCAGAACCGGCTCCCGTGCCTCTACCTCGCCGACTCCGGCGGGGCGTACCTGCCGCTCCAGGCGGACGTCTTCCCCGACCGCGAGCACTTCGGCCGGATCTTCTACAACCAGGCGCGCATGTCGGCGCTCGGGATCCCCCAGATCGCCCTCGTGATGGGGTCGTGCACGGCGGGAGGCGCGTACGTCCCGGCCATGTCCGACGAGGCCGTGATCGTGCGCGGGACCGGCACGATCTTCCTCGGCGGGCCGCCGCTCGTGAAGGCCGCGACGGGCGAGGAGGTGACCGCCGAGGAGCTGGGCGGCGCCGACGTCCACAGCCGGCTCTCGGGCGTCACCGACCACCTGGCCGCCGACGACGAGCACGCCATCGCGATCTGCCGCGAGATCGTGAGCCACCTCGGCGACCCGCCGCCCGAGCCGTGGGAGCGGCACGAGCCGGCCGACCCGGCGCTCGACCCGGCCGAGCTGCACGGGGTCATCCCGGCCGACATCCGCCACCCGTTCGAGGTGCGCGAGGTGATCGGCCGCATCGTCGACGGCTCGCGGTTCCACGAGTTCAAGGCGACGTACGGCGACACGCTCGTGTGCGGGTTCGCCCATCTGATGGGGTATCCGGTGGCCATCCTCGCCAACAACGGCATCCTCTTCTCGGAGTCCGCGCTCAAGGGGGCGCACTTCGTCGAGCTCGCGTGCCGGCGCGGCGTCCCGCTCGTCTTCCTCCAGAACATCACGGGCTTCATGGTCGGCCGCGAGTACGAGGCCGGCGGCATCGCCAAGGACGGCGCCAAGCTCGTGACCGCGGTGGCCTGCGCCGACGTGCCCAAGTTCACGGTCGTCATCGGCGGCTCGTTCGGCGCCGGCAACTACGCCATGTGCGGGCGCGCCTACGGGCCGCGGCAGCTGTGGATGTGGCCCAACGCGCGCATCTCGGTGATGGGCGGCCCGCAGGCCGCGCGCGTGCTCTCGACCGTGCGGGGCGAGATGTCCGAGGAGGAGCGCGACGCATTCGAGCTCCCCATCCTCGAGACCTACGAGCGCGAGGGCAGCCCGTACTTCTCGACCGCGCGCCTGTGGGACGACGGCATCATCGACCCCGCCGACACGCGCCGCGTGCTCGCGCTCGGCATCGCCGCCGCCGCGTACGCGCCCGTCCCCGAGACGACCTTCGGGGTGTTCCGGATGTGAGCGCCGTCAGCCTCACACGCAACGGCTCGGTCGCCACGCTGACTCTCGACCGGCCCGAGGCCCGAAACGCGCTCGAGCCCGGGATGATGGTCGAGCTCCGCGACCTCGTGACCGCCCTGCCGCTCGACGGCACGCGCGTCCTCATCCTGACGGGCGCGGGCGACACCTTCTGTGCGGGGGCCGACATCGACTGGATGCGCCGCAGCCGCGACCTCTCGCCCGAGCAGAACGTGGCCGACGCCGCCGTCATGCGCAGCCTGCTCGAGGCGATCGACGACTGCCCGCTCCCGGTGATCGCCCGGGTGAACGGGCACGCCCTCGGCGGCGGATCCGGCCTGGTGGCGATCGCCGACATCGCCGTGGCCGTCTCGGGCGCGCGGTTCGGGTTCACCGAAGCCCGTCTCGGGCTGATCCCGGCGACGATCTCGCCCTACGTCCTTCGCAAGATCGGCCCGGGGCACGCCAAGGCGCTCTTCACGACCGCCGCCCGCTTCGACGCCGAGCGCGCGTTTCGGATCGGGCTCGTGCACGAGGTCGTCGAGCCCGACCGGCTCGAGCACGCCGTGGCCGACGCGGTGCTGGCGTTCCTGGAGTGCGGCCCGCAGGCGATCGCCGAGACGAAGCGGCTCGTGCGCGACGCGACGGCGCACTTCCGCCTGCCCGACCTGCCCGAGCGCCTGGCGGCGGCCCGCGCCGGCCCCGAGGCGCAGGAGGGGCTGGCGGCGTTCCTCGAGAAGCGAAAGCCGCGATGGGCGCCGGACCAAAGCGCGTCCTGATCGCCAACCGCGGCGAGATCGCCGTCAGGATCGCGCGCGCCTGCCGCGAGCTCGGGATCGCCGCGATCGCGGCGTACGAGCCGGCCGAGCGCGGAGCGCTCCACGTGGAGGTCGCCGACGACGCCGTCGAGGTGGCGGGGTACCTCGACGGCGAGGCGCTGGTCGCCGCGGCGGTCGCGACCGGCGCCGATGCCGTCCACCCCGGCTACGGCTTCCTGGCCGAGAGCCCGGAGTTCGCCGAGGCTGTCGCCGCGGCCGGCCTGGTGTTCGTGGGCCCGCCGCCGAGCGCCCTTCGCGCCGCGGGCGACAAGATCGAGGCGCGGCGGCTGGCCGAGGCGGTCGGGATCCCGGTGACGCCGGGCTACGCCGGCGTCGACCTGACCGACGACACCCTCGAGCAGGAGGCGATCAGGCTCGGCTTCCCGCTCATGGTGAAGGCGGCCGCGGGCGGCGGCGGGCGCGGGATGCGCACCGTCCTCTCGGCACCCGCGCTCTCCGAGGCGATCGCGGCGGCCCGGCGCGAGGCCGCCGCCGCGTTCGGCGACGGGCGGGTCTACCTCGAGCGGCTGCTCGGCGGCGCCCGCCACGTCGAGGTGCAGGTGCTCGCCGACGGCCACGGGGCGGTGGTCCACCTCGGCGAGCGCGACTGCTCGCTCCAGCGCCGGCATCAGAAGATCGTCGAGGAGTCGCCGTCGCCCGCGGTCGACCCTGAGCTGCGCGCCGCACTCGGCAACGCGGCCGTCGCCTTCGCCCGCGCGTCCGGCTACGCCGGCGCCGGCACCGCCGAGTTCCTGCTCGCCGCCGACGGCACCTGGCAGTTCCTCGAGCTGAACGCCCGCCTCCAGGTCGAGCACCCCGTGACCGAGGCCGTGACCGGCATCGACCTCGTCCGCGCCCAGCTCGCGGTGGCGGCGGGCGAGCCGCTCGAGCTCGAGCAGGAGGACGTGGAGTGGAACGGCCACGCCATCGAGTGCCGTCTCTACGCCGAGGATCCCGGCCAACGGGTTCCTGCCCGCGGCCGGGCGCGTGCTCGAGCTCGACCTGCCGCGCTGGCCGGGGGTGCGGATCGACACGGGCGTCCGCGCCGGCGACGAGGTCGGAGTGCGCTACGACCCGATGCTCGCCAAGATCATCGCCCACGCGGAGGACCGCGACGCGTGCATCGACCGGATGCAGGCCGTGCTCGCCGAGACGGCGGTGCTGGGGGTGGCGACGAACCTGGGGTTCCTGCGCTGGGCGCTCGACCAGCCCGCGTTCCGCGCCGGGGAGGCCGGCACCGACTTCGTCGAGCGAGCGTGGAGCGCCGACCTGGTGCCCGAGCTGCCCGAGGATGTGCGCCGCGCCGCGCTCGCCCGCATGCATGCCGACTCGAGCCCGTGGTTCGCGCTCGGCCCGCCGCAGCTCCCCGTGCGCGCGGCGGGCGGCTTCGTCCTGCACGACGGCTGGCAGTTCGCGGTCGGCGCTGACGATGAGCCGCACGCCGCCGGTGCCCTGGGCCCGGGCGGCTCGCTCGCGGCGCCGATGCCGGGCACGGTGCTCCGCGTCGACGTCCACCAGGGCGAGCACGTGAGCGAGGGCCAGGCGCTCGTCCTGCTCGAGGCGATGAAGATGGAGCTGGCGGTCACGGCGCCTGGCGCCGGTGTGGTCTCGGCGGTGCTCGTCGAGGCGGGTGAGCTCGTCTCGCGCGGGCAGGCGCTGGTCGAGCTGGACGCCGACGAGTGAGCCCTGCCGAACGCGTCACCGTCGTCGAGGTCGGGCCGCGTGACGGGCTCCAGAACGAGGCCGCGACCGTCCCCGCGGCCGACAAGGTGCGCTTCGTCGAGCTCCTGGCCGACGCCGGCCTGCCCGTCGTCGAGGTGACGTCGTTCGTCTCGCCGAAGGCGGTTCCGCAGCTGGCCGACGCCGACCAGGTGCTGCCGGCCGTCCACCGCGTCGAAGGCGTGCGCTACCCCGTCCTCGTGCCGAACCTGCGCGGCCTCGAGCGGGCGGTCGCGGCGGGCGCGGACGCGATCGCCGTCTTCACGGCCGCCTCCGAGGGCTTCGCGCGCGCGAACGTGAACATGACCATCGCGGAGTCGCTCGCGGCATTCGCGCCCGTGCTCGACCAGGCCCTGGCGGCCGGCATGTGGACGCGCGGGTATGTGTCGACCGCGTTCGGCTGCCCCTACGACGGGGCGGTCGCACCGGCCGCCGTGGCCCGGGTGGCCGGGGAGCTCGCGGCGCTGGGGTGCGACGAGATCTCGATCGGCGACACGATCGGCGTCGCCGGCCCCGATCAGGTGCCGCAGGTCGTGGCCGCGGTCGCCGAGCGCGTCCCGCTCGATCGGATCGCGCTCCACCTGCACGACACGGGCGGCCGGGCGCTCGACAACGTCGCCGCCGGCCTCGAGGTGGGCGTCCGCACGTTCGACTCGTCCGCCGCCGGCCTTGGCGGGTGCCCGTTCGCACCCGGAGCGCCGGGCAACGTCGCGACCGAGGCGCTCGTGCGATTCCTGCACCGCCAGGGCATGGAGACAGGCGTCGACCCCGACGCGGTCGAGCGGGCCGGGCGCGGCGTGCGCGACCGCCTCGCGGCATGATCCGCGAGGCCGTCTACATCCCCGGCGAAGGCGGAGTGCGGATCGCCGCCGACGCCTGGGCGCCGGGCGCGGGCCGCTCGCCCACCGTGCTCGTCCAGCACCGGTACTGGCGCGGGGCCGACATGCGCTGGCCGTTCGGGCGCGGCGGGCCGCGGCCGGGCGCAGCGGCGGCGCGGATGCTCGCGGCCGGCTACTCCGTGGTCGACATCGACGTCCGCGGGGCCGGAGCGTCGTTCGGGGCGCGGCCGGACGAGTGGCCGCCGGAGGAGGCAGGCGACGCCTTGGCGGTGCTGGACTGGATCGTCTCGCGGCCGTGGTCGGACGGCCGGGTCGCGGCGGTCGGCATCTCGTACGGCGGAACGGCCGCCTTGCTCCTGGCGGCGCGCGGCCATCCGGCCCTGCGTGCGGTCGCCGCGCGGTTCTGCTTCTGGGACCTCGCCGACGACCTCGTCCTTCCGGGCGGCGTCCGCAACACCTGGCTCGGGGAGCGATGGGCCGCACGCGTCGCGGTGCTCGACCGGGGCCGGCTCCCGATCGGCGGACTGCGGGCGCGCCTGGCCGTGCGCGGTCCGCGCGGTCGGTCGCCGGCGATCGCCGGGGCCTGCGCGAGGCGCTCGCCGGCCGCGGCGACGGGCCGACCGACCACAGCCGGAGCGCCACCGCCGACCAGCTCCGGGCCCGTGCTCCGAGCGCGGTCGCCGCCGCGATCCGCGACTCCGGTGTTGCCGTCCATTCGCTGGGCGGCTGGTACGACGGCGCCGCGACCCGCGCGGCGGTCGAGATCCACCGCGCGCTCGGCGGCGAGCTCGTCCTCGGGCCGTGGGACCACGGCGGGTATCACGACGTCAGCCCGTACAACACCTCGGGCGAGCTGCGCTTCGACATCGGAGGCGAGGTGCTCGCCTTCCTCGACCGGGTGTTCGAGAGGCCCGGTGCCGAGGGCGTGACGCCGGTGCGCTACCACGTGATCGGCGAGGAGCGATGGCGGGCGGCGGCGAGCTGGCCGCCGGCGGACGGGCACGACGCTGGCGCTCCATCTCGACGCCGGCGGTGCGGCTGACGCCCGGCCCGGCCGCGGACGGCGCCGACGACCACGTGCTCGACCTCTCGGCGTCCACGGGCGAGCGCACCCGATGGCGGGGCCAGCTCCAGCCCGCGCCGCCGACGGCATACGCCAGCGACCGAAGAGCCGGCCCGGCCTACGTCTCGCCGCCGTTCCCGGACGGGCTCGAGATCGCAGGCGAGCCCGCCTGCCTGCTCCGCCTCGAGGCCGGCGCCGACCGCGCCAACGTCTTCTCGTACCTCGACGAGATCCGGCCCGACGGATCCGCCGTCTACATCACCGAGGGCTGTGCCGCCGTCTCCGGACCGTGGCCGGCCACCGCGCGCGTCGAGCTCCAGCCGATCGCCTATCGGATCGACCCGGGAAGCGCGCTTCGCATGTCGCTCGCGGCCGTCGACGGCGAGGTGTTCGAGCCTCCGCCGCGCGGAGCTGAGCGGATCCGCCTGCACCGCGGCGGCCCGGAGCCGAGCCGGATCGAGCTGCCCGTGGCGCGCCCGGCCTGAGCCTCTCAAGGTTGTCGGCGCCGTGCCGATGTTGAGCCTGAGGCGCCGGGCAGACGTGCGCCCATCTTCACACGGTTTTCTTGGAGGCACCATGCGGCGAATCGGACAGGCACTCGGAATCCTCGGCGTGGCGCTGGCAGCCGCGGCGTGCGGCAGCTCGGGCGGCGGGACCGTCCCGACGCAGCCCGCCGCGCCGCTCCAGAGCGCGGCCGCCGACCACATGCGCCTCGACATGATGCGCCTGCGGCTCGACGATCTCGGGCCCAACTGGCGGCGCGAGTCGGCGGCGCTCGGCTCGTCCGACTCGTCGAAGTGCGATCCGCGCCCGAAGGACGTCAAGATCACGGCCGGCAGCTGGAAGAGCCGCGGGGTCTCCTACGGGTTTGGCACGACGGCGCAGATCCACTCCGACGCGATCGTCTTCGCGTCGGAGGCCGACGCGCAGAAGACGCTCGCCGCCAACATGAAGCCGAGCGTCATCCGGTGCGTCAAGCGTGAGCTCGTGAAGGAGTTCCGGTCCGAGAAGAGCAGCGTGAAGCTGCTCGGCATCTCGACGAGCGTCCTTCACCCCCACCGCGTCGGCGACCAGCTGTCGGGCATCCGGCTCAAGCTCAACCTCGCCAAGGGCAAGCAGCCGTTCAAGTTCTTCCTCGACGCCTTCATCGTGCGCCAGGATCGCGCGCTCGCGGAGTTCTCGTACATGAACGCGTTCCACCCGGTGCCGTCGAGCACCGAGTACACGCTCGCGCAGGCCATCGCCCAGCGCGGCGCCCTTTCGCAGTAAGCGGTCGAGCGGCGCGCAACAACGGGGTCTGACCCCGTTGTTGCGCGCCCACCCGCTACTCGGAGACGGTGACGCTCTCCATCGTGATCGGCGTCTGCGGCCGGTCGCCGGCGTCGCGGTCGACGCCGCTGATCGCGTCGACCACGTCCTGGCCGGCCGTGACCTGGCCGAACGCGGTGTGCTTGCCGTCGAGCCACGGCGTGGCATCCGCGGTGACGATGAAGAACTGGCTGCCGTTCGTGTTCGGGCCGGCGTTCGCCATGGCGAGCGTGCCGCGCACGATGGCATGGTCGTTGATCTCGTCCTCGAACTTGTAGCCGGCGTCGCCCGTGCCGTCGCCGCGCGGGCAGCCGCCCTGGATCATGAAGTCGGGGATCACGCGGTGGAAGACGAGGCCGTCGTAGAACCCGTCCCCCGCGAGCTTCGAGAAGTTCTCGACGGTCTTCGGCGCATCCTCGGCGAAGAGCTCCACCTCGATCGCGCCCATGCTGGTCTGAATGGTGGCTGTGGACATGGGCGGCAGACTAATTGATCAGCGGGCCGCCCTCTCCACCGCGGGCGCCGCGCCCATCCGGGTGTAGACCGCCCTCGCCGCCTCGCCTTCGCCGGCGATCTCGAGGCAGCGCGCGTGCTCGAACTCGCAGCCCAGCCGCGCGAACGCCTCGGTCGCCCGGGCCAGCGCGTCCTCGTCTCCGGCGATGCCCCGCGCCCGGTCGACCTGGGCGGTGACGCGCGGCAGCTCGTCGACGCCCGGAAGCGCTGCCAGGTCGTCCAGCGCCGCGTCGAAGTCGTCCCAGCGGCCGAGGAGGGCCAGCGACTCGGCCCGGATCGCGCGCGCCCAGGGCCGCAGGAACGGCAGGCCCGTCGAGCGCTCGAGCGCCAGCTCCGGCTCGCCGGCGCCGAGCAAGGCATGGGCGAGCACGAGGTCGAAGTGCGGGTTCGATCCCGGCAGCCGCCGCTCGAGCCGGTCGGCCGCCTCGGTCTCGCCCCGCAGCGTGTGGATCGCCGCCACGACGCCGAGCATCCGGCCGGGCCGTGACTGGCGGGCTCGGCGCCCGTCGGTGTCGGTGCCGCGCAGGACGCCGATGAACCGCTCGTACGTCCTGATCGCCTCGTCCCACTTGTCCCACCAGAAGAGCGCGTCGACCTTGCTCCGCGCCGGCCACGCCACCCAGCGGTTGTCGCTGCCCGCGCCGAGCTCGTCGCCCAGGTCGGCGGCGGCGATGGCCCCTGCGAAATCCCCGCGCGCCGTCCGCGTTCGGGCTGCGGACGAGCAGACGTCCATCTGCTCCTCGCGCGAGGGCAGCGACCGCACGAGCTCCAGCCTGCGCTCGTCCATCTCGAGCGCCTCGGCGTAGCGGCCGACCGACTGGAGCAGCACCGACCGCGCGTCGAGCGCAGCCGACACGATCGCAGGCCTGCCCAGGCCCTCGGTCAGCTCGAGCGCGCGGTCGGCGACGAGGAGCGCCTCCTCCTGCGGCGGCACGGTCGTCTCGACCCGATAGACGAGGAGCGCCTTCGCGATCAGAAGCCGAGCCTCCGTCAGGACCGACCCGGCCTCCCGGGCCTCGACCAGGCCCGTCTCGATCTCGGCGGACACGCGCTCGCGCTCAGGCGCCGTCACCAGCGAGCCCTGCCACCGGGTCGGGAGGTCGACCCACTTCCACCGCAGGCGCGAGGTGTCCTCCGGCCCGAGCTCCGCGGCGATGCCCAGCTCGAGCGCGTCGAGGTAGGCGGCGCGGGCGTCGTCGAGATGCTCGGCCATCCAGTGCGCGTCGCCGGCCGCCTCGGCCGCCAGCGCACGCTCGTGGTCGGAGTCGGCCAGCTGCCGCGCAAGCACGGCATTTCGCAGGGCCAGACCGTGCGCCTCGACGCTTCGCGCCTCCTGCGCCGCCTGGAGGAGCACGCGCACGGCCGGCGCGCGGGCGGCTGTCTCGCCGAGCGTCGCCGCGGCGGCGTAGTGCCCGGCGATGGCCTGACAGCCGGCCTCGGGCACCCGCTCCAGCTCCTCCGCCAGGAGCAGGTGCAGGCGCGCGCGCTCGCCGCGCGGGATCGACTCGTACGCCACGTCGCGGATCAGCGCGTGCTTGAAGCTGTGGCGGCCGCCGCCGCGATGGTGGATGAGGTCGCGATCGACGAGGTTCCGCAGCCGGCCGGTCGGGCCACGCCCGCCGCCGTTCAGGAGCGGCTCGAGCTGCTCGAGCGTGAAGCTCCGCCCGACCACGGCCGCCCGCTGGAGGAGCAGCTTGTCCTGGGCGTCGAGCAGGTCGAGCCGGGCCGCGATGACGCCCTGCACGGTCTCGGGCACGCGGTCGCCGCCGCCGCCCTCGCCGCTCATCGCCAGGATCTCCTCCAGGAAGAACGGGTTCCCGCCGGCGAGGTCGACGACGCTCGGCGGCGGGTCGGCGGTCGCCGCCAGCGCGGTCGCCAGCCGGCGCATCTCGCCCGGGTCGAGCGCCTCGAGCGTCACGGTCGTCTCGTTTCGCATGCCGGAGCCCCAGCCGGGGTGGTTCACGAAGAGCTCGGCGCGCGCGACGCACACCACGACGAGCGGCACGCGCACGTCTCCCGCCACCACCGAGGCGATCAGCTCGAGCAGCGCCGGCTCGGCCCAGTGCGCGTCCTCGATGACGAGCAGCGTGGGCTGGCGCGCGGCCATGCGCAGGAGCAGTCCGCGCCACGCGTCGCGACCACGGTCGCCGGGCTCGTCGCCGTCCATCGAGGGCTGCATCCGCTCTCCGCCGACGAACCGCAGGAGCTCGGCGATCTGCTCGTCGCTGTCCTCCGGGAGGATCGCCTGGAGCTGGCCCATCACCCGGGCCCGTATCTCCTCGCGGCTCGCATCCGCGCGCACGGCCGCCGCCCGCAGGAGCAGATCCCGAAGCGGCGCGTATGGGCCGCTCTCGCCGTAGGGCAGGCAGCGGCCCACCCACACCGCGGGCGGGTCCTCCGACCGCCGCAGCTCGACGACGGCCTCCTCGACGAGACGCGACTTCCCGATGCCGGCCTCGCCGATCAGCGTCAGGAGGTGGGCGCGCGAGTGCTCGACAGCCCGCTCGACGACCGACCGGATCAGCGTGAGCTCGACCTCGCGGCCGACGAACGGGCCGTACGGGCGCCGCCGCCGGCGGTACGCGCCCGCCGGGGCGAAGCGCTCGACGGCGTACGCCGTCACCGGCCCGGTGCGGCCGCGGACGGCCAGCGATCGCGGCGCCACCATGCGCACCAGCGGCTCGACGGCGCGGAACGTCCGCTCGCCGACCAGCACCTCGCCCGGCTCGGCGGCCTGCTGGAGGCGGGCCGCGAGGTTGACCGCCTCGCCCGTGACGAGAAAGTCCCGGCCCGGCGTCGTCCCGGTCACGACGAGGCCCGTGTTGACGCCGATCCGCAGGACGAGCGGCACCGCCCGCCGCTCGGCGACGGCCGCCAGCCGGGAGCGCATGAGGAGGGCCGCCCGCACCGCCCGCTCGGCGTCGTCCTCGTGCGCGACCGGCACGCCGAAGACCGCCATGACGGCGTCGCCGATGAACTTCTCGACGGTGCCGCCGTACGCCTCCGCGCAGCGGGCGAGCGTGACGTACACGTCTCCGAGGAGGTCGCGCAGCACCTCGGCGTCCATCTGCAACGCGAGCTCCGTCGAGCCCGCCAGGTCGGCGAAGACCACCGTGGCGAGCTTCCGCTCGGCCGCATCGCCGCCGCCCAGCGGACGGCCGCAGCTGGGGCAGAAACGGGCGCCCTCAGGTGCGACCGTGCCGCAGGCGGGGCAACGGGTTGTCAGGCGGAGACCCCCGCGGGCTTGGGCAGGTCCTCGATCGCCTTGAGCGCCCGCTCGATCTCGGCCTCCGGGAGCTCGAAGTCCTCGAGTCGCCCGTGCAGGTACGCGTCATAGGCGCCCATGTCGAAGTGGCCGTGGCCGGACAGGTTGAAGATGATCACCTGCTCGGTTCCGGCCTCGTCGGCGCGGCGGGCGGCGTCGATCGCGCCCTTGATGGCGTGGGCGCTCTCGGGCGCCGGGATGATCGCCTCGCTCCGCGCGAACTCGATCGCGGCGGCGAAGACGTCGGACTGCCCGAACGCCTCGGCCCTGACCAGGCCGTCGAGGACGAGCTGCGAGATGATCGGCGCTGCGCCGTGGTAGCGCAGGCCACCCGCGTGGATCGCCGGAGGCACGAAGTCGTGGCCGAGCGTGTGCATGGGGACGAGCGGCGTCAGACGCCCGGTGTCGCCGAAGTCGTAGGCGTACGGGCCGCGGGTGAGCGTCGGGCAGGCCGCGGGCTCGCAGGCGACGATGTCGATCTCTGCCCCCGCGATCTTGTCGCGCACGAACGGCAGTGCGAGGCCGCCGAAGTTCGACCCGCCGCCGACGCACCCGATGACGACGTCCACGCCCTTCTCGCCTGCGAGCGCGAGCTGGCGCTGCGCCTCCTGGCCGATCACGGTCTGGTGCAGGAGCACGTGGTTCAGGACAGAGCCCAGCGAGTAGCTCGTGTCGTCGCGCCCGGCGGCGTCCTCGACGGCCTCCGAGATGGCGATCCCGAGGCTGCCCGGCGAGTCGGCGTTCTGCTCGAGCACGGTCCGGCCCGCGTTGGTGTCGGGAGACGGGCTGGGGACGACGCTCGCGCCCCACGTCTCCATCATCACCCGCCGGTACGGCTTCTGGTCGTAGCTCACGCGCACCATGTAGACCTTGCACTCGAGCCCGAACACCTGCGACGCGAGCGCGAGGGCGCTCCCCCACTGGCCCGCGCCGGTCTCGGTCGCAAGCCGCTTGCGGCCGGCCTTGGCCGAGTAGTACGCCTGGGCGACGGCCGTGTTCGGCTTGTGCGAGCCGGCCGGCGAGCCGCCCTCGTACTTGTAGTAGATGCGCGAGCGCGTGCCGATCGCCTGCTCGAGCCGGCGGGCGCGGTGAAGCGGCGTCGGCCGCCAGAGCCGAAGGACGTCGAGCACCTCCTCGGGGATCGGGATCTCGCGATCGGTCGAGACCTCCTGGAGGATCAGGTCCATCGGGAAGAGCGGCGCCAGGTCGTCCGGGCCGACGGGCTGCCCGGTGCCGGGGTGCAGCGGCGGCTGCGGCGGCGTGGGCGCGTCGGCGAGGATGTTGTACCAGCTGCGGGGGAGGTCGCTCTCGGGGAGCGTGATCTTGGCGTCCATGTCGGCTCCTTAGAATGGGGCGTCCGCATTTTCCCCCACCG
This sequence comes from uncultured Actinomycetes bacterium, assembly GCA_963706075.1. Lineage (GTDB taxonomy): Bacteria > Actinomycetota > Thermoleophilia > Gaiellales > JAICJC01 > JAICJC01. The sequence goes on along the minus strand of CAVPLP010000003.1, from coordinate 239,359 downwards.
GAGGCCCGCATGCGAATCACCACCTCGACCACCGCCCCCGAGCGCGCAACCGCCGACGTGCTCGCCGTGGCGGTCGGGAAGCCCCCGAGCCTGACCGGTGCGGCGGCGGCCGTCGACCGGGCGCTGGGAGGCACGCTGGGCCGCCTCATCGAATCGGGCGAGATCCGGGGCGCGAAGGGCCAGGTCACGGTCGTCCACGCCGCCGGCGGGGTGCGGGCCAAGCGGGTCGCGGTCGTCGGCCTCGGCGCATCGCCCGGCCCTGCGGAGGTCAGGCTGGCAGCCGCCGGAGCCGTGCGTGCCGCAGCCGCTGCACGGGCCAGGTCGGTCGCGTTCGCGCTCGACGGCGTGCCGCTCGAGCGCGACGAGGCGACGCGGTGCGTGGTCGACGGCGGCGCGCTCGCGGGCTACCGCTTCACCCGGTACCTGACGTCAGGCGCCGACGACAGGCCCGGCGAGGTCGGCTCGCTCTCGATCCTCGGCGGCGACCGCGCCCAGGCGCGGCTCTCGGTCGTCCTCACCGAGGCGACGAACCGGGCCCGCGACCTCCAGAACACGCCGCCGCGCGACATGGGCCCGCAGGAGCTGGCCGAGCGCGCGAAGGAGCTTGCGAAGCAGCACCCGTCGCTCACGGTGCGCGTCCACGACCGGGCGTGGATGGAACGGCGCGGGATGGGCCTCTTCCTGGCCGTGGGGCAGGGGTCGTCGCGCCCGCCGCTCACGATCGTCCTTCGCCACAAGCCGCGCAAGGCGAAGGCCGGCGTCGTCCTCGGGCTCGTCGGCAAGGGCCTGACGTACGACTCGGGCGGCTACACGCTGAAGCCGGCGCGCAGCCTGGTCGGGATGAAGTTCGACATGTCGGGCGCCGCGGCCGTGCTCGAGGCGACCGGCGCCATCGCCGAGCTCGGCCTGCCGATCGAGGTCGTGACGGTGATCGGCGCGACCGAGAACATGATCGGCATGTCGGCCTTCAAGACCGACGACATCGTCACCGCGGCCAACGGCAAGACGGTCGAGATCAACAACACCGACGCCGAGGGCCGGCTCGTCCTGGCCGACTGCCTGCACCACGCGCGCTCGCTCGGCGCGACCCACGTCATCGACCTCGCCACCCTGACCGGGGCGGTCGTGACGGCGCTCGGCGACCTGCACGCCGGGCTCTTCGTACGCGGTGAGGAGTTCGCGGGGCAGATCGCGTCCGCGTCTGAGACGTCCGGCGACATGCTGTGGCGCATGCCGCTTCACGACACCTACAAGCGGTTCTACCGCTCCGAGGTCGCCGACATGGTGAACTCGTCGTTCGCAGGGCGCGGCGGCCCCTGCTACGCGGCCCGGTTCCTCCAGGAGTTCGCGGGCGAGGGCGCCTGGGCGCACCTCGACATCGCCGGCGTCGCCGACCTCGACCGCAGCCGCGGCGACGAGTTCGGCAAGGGCGGCACCGGCTACGGCGTGCGGCTCCTGACCGAGCTCGCGAGGTCGATGTGCTGAGCTACGACCTCTCGGATGAGCACCGCCTGTTTCGCTCGACGGTGCGCGAGTTCGCCGAGGGGGCGATCGCGCCCGTCGCCGAGGAGCTCGATCGCGAGGGCCGCTTCCCGCTCGACATCGTCCGTCAGGCGGCCGGGCTCGGTCTGCTCGGCATCCCGATCTCGGCGGAATGGGGCGGCGCGGGGTCGGACACGCTCGCCTACGCGATCGCGATCGAGGAGCTGGCCCGCGTCGACCAGTCGTTCGCCATCACCGTCGCCGCCCATACCTCGCTCGGGACGATGCCGATCGCGCTCTTCGGGACCGACGAGCAGCGGCGCCGGTGGCTGCCGGCCCTGGCCTCGGGTGAGCGGCTGGCGGCGTTCGGCCTGACCGAGGCGGGCGCCGGGTCGGACGCGGGCGCGACCCGCACCACCGGACGGCTGGACAGCGGCGAGTGGGTGATCGACGGGTCGAAGATGTTCATCACGAACGCCGGCACCGAGATCTCGGGCATGGTCACGATCACCGCCCGGACCGGCGAGGACGAGATCTCGAACCTCGTCGTCGAGAACGGCACGCCCGGCTACGAGCTCTCGCCGCCGCTTCACAAGATGGGCTGGCGCTCGTCCGACACGCGCGGCCTGACGTTCACCGAGTGTCGCGTGCCGGAGGGCCACCTGCTCGGACCGCGCGGCAAGGGCTTCCGCCAGTTCCTCGAGATCCTGGACGGCGGGCGGATCAGCGTGGCGGCGCTCGGCCTCGGTGCGGCGCAGGGGGCGTTCGAGATGTCGCTTCGCTACGCGAACGAGCGCGAGCAGTTCGGGCGCCCGATCGGGACGTTCCAGGCGGTGGCGTTCAAGCTGGCGGACATGGCGACCGAGATCGAGGCCGGCCGGCAGCTCGTCTACCAGGCGGCCTGGCTCAAGGACCAGGGCCGCGACTTCGCCCACACGGCGGCGATGGCCAAGCTCTATACCGGCGAGCTGTCGCGGCGCGTGTGCAACGAGGCGGTGCAGATCCACGGCGGCTACGGGTTCATGGACGAGTACCCGGTCAGCCGCTTCTACCGCGACCAGAAGGTGCTCGAGATCGGCGAGGGGACGAACGAGGTGCAGCGCATGGTGATCGCCCGCGGCCTCGGCCTGTGAGCCATGCGGCCGGGCTCGAGGCGGCCGCGGCGATGCTGGTCATCGCGGCCATCCTCGGCACGGTCGTCTCTCGCGCGCTCCCGCCCGGCGGGGGGCGCCGCACGGCCGAAGAGGCGGCGCTCATCCTTGTCTGCGCGACACCGGCCATCGCGCTCCTCACGCCGTACCTGCGACACCACCTGTGGGCGCCGGCGGCCGTGATCGCGTGCGGCTACGGCAGCTTCTATCTGATCCGCTCGGTCCAGCTACGGCGTGCGAACCGCGACACCGTGCGGCTGCTCCTCGGGCTCGATCGGGATGCGACGTTCGGCGCGGTCTGGGCCGAGGCCGAGCGGATCGAGCCGCGGCCGCTCACAAACCGCGGTCGGCTGGTGATCGCGCTCGCCGCCGCGGCGATCCTTCTGATCGGGCAGGTGACCGGCCGCTACGACACGGCACTGGTCGGCCTCGGCCTGGGTGCCGCCGAGTCGACCCTGCGACCGGCGTACCACCGCCGCCTGGTCGAAAAGATCCGCCAGATCGGCCGCTAGTGAAAAATCGGTGCCAGGCACCGATGTTTCATTCCCCGAAGCGGTCGATCAGGATGTGGATCCGGGCGACCTCCTCGAACCCGAGCCGAAGCAGGATCGGGGCCGACATCCGCCCGGCCTGCGTGACGAGGGCAGGCGTGCCACGCGCGGCGGCGTCCTCCCAGCGGGCGCGGACGAGCGCGCGGTAGGCGCCGCGGCCGCGCGCCTCCGGGAGCACGGAGCCGCCGTTCAGCGTCACCGCCCCGTCGAGGTAGGTCGACGTGCCCGCGCCGACGATGCGGCCGTCCAGGACGGCGACGAACGTGCGCTGGATGCCGGCGGCCACCTCCTCGTCGTAGCGGGACCGCTCGCGGGCCTCGTCGGAGGGCGGAAGCGACCCGAACGCCGCGAAGGCCACCGCGTTCGCCTCCTGGAACTCCGCGAAGTCGCGGATCGGCCGGCCCTCGATGCCGGCCGCCGGCGGCGGCTCCTGGCGCAGCACCATCCCGATGACCTCCGGGTCGTCGTCGTCCTCCATGCCTCGCCGGATGAGCTGCTCGACGAGGTCGTCGGGCGTCGCCGAGCTCCCGACCTCCCAGCTGCACTCCGTCCGGCCCCGGGCTCGCAGCAGGCCGTGCACCTCCTCGATCGTCTCGTCGATCGTCGCCTCGGTCAGCCGCAGCCGCTGGGCGACGTTCCACGCCGGCTCCGACCTGATGCCCATCCACAGCACGAAGCGGTCGTTCTCGATCCGCTCGTGGCCCTCGGCCAGCGGCTGGTGGGTGTTGGCGTTCTCGGCGATCGAGAGCAGGCGGTCGTCCACGGCTACCGCATCCGCGTGACGGGATAGCCCGAGCTCCGCACCAGCTCGACGATCTCGTGCGCGTGGGCCTCGTCGCGCGTCTCGAGGATCAGCTCGATCCCCGTCTCGGCCACGGCCACGTCGACGCTCTCGCGATGGTGCGAGACGAGCAGGATGTTGACGTGGGCGTCGGCGATCACCTGGAGCAGGTGCATCAGCTGCCCCGGCCGGTCGGTGAGCCGCGTCCTGATGACCAGGTAGCGGCCGGCGTTCGTCAGGCCGAAGCGGATGACCTGCATGAGAAGCGGCGTGTCGATGTTGCCGCCCGAGAGCACCGCAACCGCGCGCTTGGCCTGGACGCGGCCGGCGAGGAGGGCCGCCAGCCCCACGGCGCCGGCACCCTCGACGACGGCCTTGGTGCGCTCGAGGAGCTGCACGATCGTCATCCCGATCTCGGCGTCGGTGACCGTGACGACGTCGTCGACGTGCTCGCGCACGAGGCCGAACGTGATCTCGCCCGGGTGCTTGACGGCGATCCCGTCGGCGATCGTCTCGGTCTGGGCGGCCGGGTGGATCTCGCCGTGCTCGAGCGACGCGACGTACGGCGCGCACCCGGCGGCCTCGACGCCGATCACGCGGACGTCCGGCCGCTGGCTCTTGACCGCAAGCGCGATCCCCGAGAGCAGGCCACCGCCTCCGAGAGGGACGACGATGGCGTCGACGTCCGGAACGTCTTCGAGGATCTCGAGGCCGACCGTGCCCTGCCCGGCGATCACGAGCTCGTCGTCGAACGGGTGGACGAGCGTCCGGCCGTCGGAGGCCGCATCGGCGACGGCCGCCGCCACCGAGTCCTCGACCGAGTCGCCCACCAGGCGGACGGACGCGCCGTAGCCCTCGGTTGCCCCCACCTTCGCGAGCGACGCCGCCTCGGGCATGTACACCGTCGCCGGCACGCCGGCCGAGCGGGCGGCGAACGCGACCGCCTGGGCGTGGTTCCCGGCCGACGGGGCGACGACGCCCGCAACCCGCTCCGCGTCGGTCAGCGAGCGGATCCTGTTGTAGGCGCCGCGGATCTTGAACGAGCCGGTCTTCTGGCGGTTCTCGAACTTGAGGAAGACGTCGCCCGCGCACTGGCGCGAGAACGTCTCCGACCGCTCGGTGGTCGTGCGGTGGGCGACGCCCCGCAGCGCATCGGCCGCGGCCCGGATGTCGTCGAAGGTCGGCACGGGAGGCGGCGAACGGTACCCCGTTTGCATCGACCCAGCGACTTAGGCTAGCCTAAGTCGCCTTGACGGAGGTCTCGGGATGAGCGCGTGGCAGACGACCCTCCTCGGAGCGGTCGCGGGCGGCACCATCTTCCTCGGCCTGCCCCTGGGGCGGGTCGGAGGTCTGTCCAAGACGACGAGGGCGTTCCTGTCGACCCTGTCGGCGGGGATCCTGCTCTTCATCTTCTGGGACGTCGTCGCGGGCGCGTCCGAGGTCATCGACGGATCGCTGGCCCAGGTCCGCGACGGCGGCGCGGCCGGCCCGTTCATCCTCGACGTGACGATGTTCGCGGTCGGCCTCTCGGTCGGCGCTCTCGGGCTGGCCTGGATCGAGCGCGCGATGCGCCGCCGCCGGCCGCTCGCGCCGATGGCCGGAGGCGCGATTGCCGAGGCAGCGGCGGCGGGGCTCGACGTGACCGAGCTCGCCGAGCAGGCCCGCCGGGCGGCGCTCGGGCTCGGCATGCTGATCGCCGTCGCGATCGGCGTCCACAACTTCTCGGAGGGGCTCGCGATCGGCGTCGCGGCCCGGTCAGGCGAGATCGCCCTCGCCGGGACGCTCATCATCGGCTTCGCCCTCCACAACGCCACCGAGGGATTCGGGATCGTCGGCCCGCTGGGCGACACCCGGCCGTCGTGGGGCTGGCTCGGCCTCGCGGGCCTCGTCGGCGGCGGCCCGACCTTCCTCGGCGCCATGCTGGGCTATCGGATCTCGGATGAGCCGCTCCAGCTGGCCTTCCTGGCCCTCGCCGCCGGCGCGATCCTGTTCGTCGTCGGCGAGCTCTGGAACGGCGCCATGCGCAACGCCTCGCGGAACCTCATCCTCGCGGGCATCGTGATCGGCTTCCTCGCCGGCTACGGCACCGATCTCGTGATCGCCTACGCCGGCGCCTGACCGGCCGTGGCCGGCGACCAGCTCCACGCGTTCGTCGAGATCCCCAAGGGCAGCCGCAACAAGTACGAGTACGACGCCGAGATCGGGCACGTCGTGCTCGACCGGACGCTGTGGACGAGCGTCGTCTACCCGGCCGACTACGGCTACCTGATGGGCACGATGGGCCGCGACGGCGATCCGGTCGACGCGATGATCCTCGTCGCCGAGCCGACGTTCCCGGGGTGCGTGATCCCGGTCGAGCCGATCGGCGTCTTCGAGATGCGTGACGAGGCCGGCGACGACGACAAGGTGCTGTGCGTGCCGGTGCGCGACCCGATGTGGAGCCACATGCACGACATCTCCGACATCCGCGGCTCGCTGCTCGACGAGATCGGGCACTTCTTCGAGGTGTACAAGGACCTGGAGCACGGCAAGGACACCGAGGTCGTCGGCTGGCGCGGCCGCGACCATGCCGACGAGGTCGTCGCCGCCGGCCTCGCCGCGGCCGCTGGTCCGGCGTGAGCGTCCGCGCAGCGGTGATCGAGGGGCCGGGGCGGTTCTCGGTCGAGACGTTCCCCGACCCCGACCCAGGCCCCGGCGCGGTCGTCCTACGCATGCACTACTCCGGCATCTGCGGGACGGACAAGCACACCTGGCGCGGCGAGAGCATCCAGTACGCCGGGACGGACCACGAGCGCGACGCGGCCTATCCCCTCATCTGCGGCCACGAGAACGTCGGCGTGATCGAGTCGATCGGGCCCGGCGACCCGCCGCTCGACGAGCTCGGCCGGCCGCTCGCCCCCGGTGACCGCGTCGTCCCCGCCCCCAACCTCACATGCGGGCGGTGCCGCTTCTGCCTCGACGGCGTCTCGCCCTACTACCTGTGCACCGCCCTGCACGACTACGGGAACTCGCTCAGCTGCGCCGAGCCTCCCCACCTCTTCGGCGGCTGGTCCGAGCGCATGTACCTGCTGCCGGGGACGCGCCTCTTCCGCGTCCCGGACGAGCTGCCGTCGCAGATCGCCGCGCTGACCGAGGTGATGGCCGTGACCAACGGCCTCGACAGGGCCCTCAGCTTCGGCGACACGGTGCTCGTGCTGGGAGTCGGGCCGCTGGGCCTGATGCACCTGGCGAAGGCCGAGATGCTCGGCGCCGGGCGGCTGATCGCGATCGACGTGCTGCCCGAGCGGCTCGAGCATGCCCGGGCGTTCGGCGCCGACACGGCGCTCGACGCGTCGGCGACGACCGCCGAGGAGCGCCGCGGCCAGGTGCGCGAGGCCACGGGCGGGCTCGGCGCCGACGTCGTCGTCGATTGCTCCGGCCGTGCCGAGACCTTCCCCGAGGCGCTCGGCCTCGTCCGCCCGGGCGGGACGGTCGTCGAGGCCGGCGCGTTCGTCGACCTCGGCCCCGTGCCCGTGAACCCCAACCGCGACGTCTGCTCGCCCGGGGTCGCGATCCTCGGGATCGGCGGCGAGACGCTGCCGCAGTACGCGCCCGCGCTTCGGATGCTCGCCCGGCACGCCGGCCGGCTCCCGTTCGCGCGCGCCGTCACGCACAGCGTCGCCCTGGAGGGTGTCGGCGACGCGCTCGAGACCGCCCAGACCGGCGCGGCGATGAAGATGCTGGTCGCCCCGAACGGCCCCGTGTAGCGAGTTGGTTGACAAAGCCGCGCGCGGTGTCAGAAGATACGCGCCGCCGGTTTAAACGTTTCAACCCCGGGAGCGCACCTGCACATCGGCGTCTTCGACGACGGCCTGGCTCACCTATCGCGCGTGGAGGCGCTGCGCTGGTGCGCCGACCGCGACATCCGCCACATCGAGATGGGGGTCGGCGGCTGGAAGCAGGCCGACCACCTCGACCTCGACGCTCTGCTTCGCGAGGCCGGCGAGCGCGACCGGCTGGCAGGCGAGCTCCGCGACCACGGCATCGAGCTCGTCTGCGTGAACGCCGCCGGGAACCCGCTCCACCCCGATCCCGCCGTCGGCGAGCGCCACGCCGCCCTGCTCCGCGGCGCCGTCGAGCTGGCGGCGCTCCTCGGCTGCGACCGCGTCGTCACGATGAGCGGCTGCCCCGGCGGCCGCGGCGGCGGCTCGACGCCCGTCTTCGCGTCGTGGCCGGTCATCCCCGACGACGAGACGCTCTGGGAGTGGCAGCTGGAGCACCGCCTGGCGCCGTTCTGGCGCGAGCTCTCGTCCTGGGCGGCCGACGTCGCCCCCGGCGTGATGATCTGCCTCGAGCTCCACGCCGGTGCCTCGGCCTACAACCCGGCCTCGTTTGCGCGCCTCCGCGAGGCGACCGGCCCGAACGTGGGCGTGAACCTCGACCCGAGCCACTTCTGGTGGCAGGGGATGGACCCGGTCGCGGTCATCGAGCAGGTCGGGCCGGCGATCGGGTTCGCCCACGGCAAGGACACGCTCGTCCACCCCGATCGCGTGCGCCGGAACGGTCTCCTCGACCTGGGCTTCCCGGTCGACGCCGACACGGCCTCGTGGCACTTCTCGGCCGTCGGCACGGGCCACGACGACGACACGTGGACGGCGCTCGTCCAGGCGCTCCGGGCAGCGGGGTACGACGGCGTCATCTCGATCGAGCACGAGGATCCGCGCATGACGCCCGAGGAGGGCGTCGAGACGTCGCTCGCGACGCTGCGGCGAGCCTGCCAGCGCGTCGAGGCCGCCGCATGAGCGTCACGATGCACGACGTCGCCCGCCGCTCCGGCGTGTCGGTGGCGACCGTGTCGAACGTCGTCACCGGCACCGTCCCGGTCGCCGACGGCACCCGGGCGCGCGTCCTCGACGCCATCGACGAGCTCGGCTACAGGACGAACGAGGTCGCGCGATCGCTCAAGCGCCGCGCGACCCAGACGCTGGGCGTCGTCATGCCCGACGTCCTGAACCCCTTCCACGCGGCGATCGCGCGCCAGATCGAGCGGCGGGCACACCATGACGGGTTCGCCGTCGTCATATCGGCTACGGAATACGACCGCGACACCGAGGCCGACCAGGTGCGGGCGCTTGTCCGCCGCCGTGTGGACGGCGTCATCTTCCCCGCCGTGACGGAGGGCTCGGCGATCCCCGGGGAGCTGCTCGACCGCGGCATCCCCGTGGTCGTCGTCTCGTTCGCGGCCCACGACCCGCGCCTGGGCGTCGTCGACATCGACGAGGCCGAGGCGATGATGGCCGTCGTCGGCCACCTGGCCGCGCTCGGCCACAGCCGGATCGCGTTTGCGCCGGCAACGATGCGCGAGGAGGCGATCGACCGCCGGCCCGAGGCGCTGCGACAGGCGCTCGCGGCCCACGGGCTCGACCAGGCCGGGATGCTCGACGGCCCGACGGCCGTCTGCTGCAACAACGACATCACGGCGATGGAGCTCCTCGACGCGCTCGAGCGCCGGGGCCGCCGGGTCCCCGAGACCATGTCCGTCGTCGGCTTCGACGACATCCCGATCGCGGGCCACGCCCGGGTGGGCTTGACGACCGTGCGCCAGGACGCCGAGATGATGGGCGGCATCGCCGCCGAGATGCTGCTCGAGGCGATCGCCGAGGGCCGGCATCCCTCCCGCCGCGTGCTGGTGCCGACCGAGCTCGTCGCACGAACCTCGACCGGACCGGCGCCGGAGGCCTGACGTGGAGGTCCGCTACGAGCGCATCTGCAAGACGTTCGGGTTGATGGACGCCGTCACCGACCTCGACCTGCACGTGCCCGACGGCGCATTCCTGGCGCTGCTCGGGCCGTCCGGCTGCGGCAAGACGACGGCGCTTCGGATCCTGGCCGGCCTCGAGCAGCCCACATCTGGGCGCGTCCTGATCGGCGACCGCGACGTCACCGACCTCCAGCCGAAGGACCGCGACGTCGCGATGGTGTTCCAGAGCTACGCCCTCTACCCGCACAAGAACGTGGCTGACAACATCGCCTACCCGCTGCGGGTGCGGAAGGTCCCGCGAGAGAAGCGCCAGGAGCGCGCCGCCGAGGTGGCGCGCATGCTCGACATCGACGGGCTGCTCGACCGTATGCCCAAGCAGCTCTCGGGCGGCCAGCGCCAGCGGGTCGCCCTCGCGCGGGCGATCATCCGCGAGCCGCATGCGTTCCTGATGGACGAGCCGCTGTCGAACCTCGACGCCCAGCTTCGCCTCCAGATGCGCGCCGAGATCAAGCGGCTCCAGCGCGACCTGGGCACGACCACCGTCTATGTGACACACGACCAGGTCGAGGCGATGACCATGGCCGACCTGGTTGCGGTCATGCGGCACGGGCGGCTCCAGCAGCTCGCGCCGCCGGGCGAGGTCTACGCCCGTCCGGCCAACCTGTTCGTCGCCCAGTTCTGCGGCTCGCCGCCGATGAACGTGCTCGACGGGACGGTCGAGGACGGCCGCTTCCGCCACCCCTCAGGCGAGGTGCCGCTCCCGGGCCGCCGGCACACGGGGCCGGTGAAGCTCGGGTTCCGCCCTGAGAACGCCCAGATGACGGCGCCCGGCGAGGCGGGGTCGCTGGCCGGTGAGGTCTACGTGGTCGAGCCGCTCGGCAACGAGACGCTCATCGCGGTCACCGTCGGCGGCGAGCAGGTCAACCTGCGCGCACCGGCCGGGTTCGAGCCCGCCGTCGGCGAGCCCTGCGGCGTGCGGCCCGATCCAGGCCGTCTGCACCTCTTCGACCCCGACACAGAAGCTGCGATCGAAACGGCCGCCGGGACCCTCCCCGCGGCCGAGCACCCAACCCGAACGGAGGAACCGGATGACGGAACGAGGTGACACGAACCGGCGGACGGGCGGCTACACCCGGCGTCAGGTGATGCGCGGCGCGCTCGGTGCAGGCGCCGTGCTGTCGGTGGGAGGGCTCGCCGCCGCGTGCGGAGGGAGCAGCTCCGGCGGCTCGAGCGGCGGCGGCGGCAGCTCGGGCGCGGGCGGCGAGATCCGGATCGGCAGCTTCGCCGACCCGGCGATGGTGCCGTTCCGCGACGACTTCCTGCCGAAGTTCAAGGCCGACACAGGGATCACCGCCAAGTACAGCGAGACCAACTACGACGCGTGGTACCAGAACTCGAAGACCGACGGCCTCCAGAAGACCGGCGGCTACGACATCTACGTGATGGACGACAACTGGGTGCCCGAGTTCGCCGCCGGCGGGATCATCCAGAGCCTCGAGCAGCTCAACCTGAAGGTCAACCCGGACATCCTCCAGAAGGGCCTCGAACAGGGCTACTGGCCGCCGAAGTCCGGCCCGCGCCTGAAGGCCTTCGCCGATACGACGCCCGAGCTCTTCGCGCTCGTGATCATCGACGACGTCCAGATGCTCTACTACAACAAGGACTACTTCTCGAGCGCTCCGGCGACCTGGGACGACGTCTTCAACGTCGCGAAGGCGAAGTCGAACCCGCCGAAGCTCTACGGCTGGAGCCCGCGCGGCGTCGCCGGGAACCCCATCGTCCAGACGTACCTGCCGCTCCTGAACGCCTACGGCGGCAACTTCGCAAACGACGACTGGTCTCCGGGCTTCAACGGGCCCGAGGGCGTGGGAGCGCTCGAGCGCCTGTTCGAGTTCATCCCGTACATGCCGTCGAGCGTGGCCGACTACGACACGACCGAGGAGACGGCGCTCCTGCTCCAGGGCCACGACACGGCGCTGACCGAGTACACCGGAACGGCTCACGCCGTCGACGACCCGCAGCAGTCGAAGGTGGTCGGCAAGATCGACTTCGCTGCCACGCCGTCGCAGGTCAAGAGCGGGCCGGCCATCGGCACGTTCATCTGCGGCATCGCTTCCGGCGCTCCCAACACGGCGGGCGCGGTCAAGTTCCTCGAGTGGTTCACCTCCGACGCCGTGCAGAAGGACTTCGCCGGCGGCGGGAGTGCCGCCGTCACGGGCTCCGCACTGCGTGATCCGGCGCTGGCGGCGAAGTACCGATGGCTGCCGGCGATCGCCGACGCCGTCGACGCCTCCATCCCCAAGCCGCGCACGCCCGACGAGCCCAAGATGGAGGACCTGCTCGGGACGGCGCTGAACCAGGCGCTGGTCGAGGCCATCTCGAAGAAGTCCGGCTACACGCAGATCGCCCAGAGCCACCTGAACACGGCGGCAAGCCAGATCCAGGACTACCTGGCCCAGCAGGGCACCTACTAGGCAAGACATGGCCGAGACGGCCACAGCACGACCAGGTAGGGCCCGGCGGGTACGAGTTCCCGCCGGGCCCTACCTGCTGCTCCTCCCGGCCGCGGTCGCGCTGGCCGGCGTCTCGCTCTACCCGCTCTTCTACGGCATCCGCGCCAGCCTGACCCGGTACCTGTACGGGCGCGACTACGGCTACACGGGCCTCACCAACTACAAGAACGCGATCCACGACACGTTCTTCCAGGACGCGATGGTGACGACGGCGAAGTTCGTGATCTGCACCGTCACCATCGAGACGCTGCTCGGGCTCGGCCTGGCCGTGCTCGTCTCGCGCGAGCTTCGCGGCAGCGGGCTCATCCGGGTCGGCCTCATCCTCCCGATGACCATCGCCCCGGTCGTCGTCGGCGTGATGTGGCGGCTGATCCTGGACTCCGGCGTCGGCGTCACAGACCCGCTCTTCCAGTTTCTCGGCCTGTCGGCGCCCGAGATGCTCGCCCACAACGGCACGGCCTTCATCGCGGTCGTCATGGTCGACGTCTGGGAGTGGACGCCGCTCATCTTCCTCATCCTTCTGGCGGGGCTTCAGTCGCTCCCGCAGGAGCCGCTCGAGGCGGCGCTGGTCGACGGGGCGGGCCGGGTGCGGCTCTTCTTCGACCACACCCTGCCGCTGCTCGTGCCCGTGCTGCTCGTGGCGGTCGTCCTTCGCACCATCGACGCGATCGGGACGTTCGACCAGATCTACGTCCTGACCAAGGGCGGCCCGGGGACGGCCACCCGGCTGATCTCGCTGCACGCCTACAACACGGCGTTCCTCTTCACGCAGTACGGTCAGGCGGCGGCCATGCTGATCATGCTCCTCGCCGCCGTGATGATCCTCATGGTCGTGGCGGTGCGGATGATGCGGAGGGTGGCGCGGTGAGGGCCCGGCTGCCGCGCATCGGCCTCTACGCGAGCCTGGCGATCATCCTGCTGATCGTCATCTTCCCCTTCTGGTGGATGGTCGACACGTCGTTCAAGCACCCGGTCGACATCTTCGGCAACGTCACGCTCTACCCGCACAACCCGACCGGCGACAACTACGCCCGCCTGTTCGACACGTATCACTTCGGGTCGTACCTCATGAACAGCGTCTTCGTGGTGACGGTGTCGGTCGCCGTCAGCCTGACGATCGGGACGCTCGCGGCGTACTCCCTGGCTCGCTCCGAGCTGGCGTGGGGGCTCAACCAGTCCGCGCTCGTGGTGGCGCTTCTCGTCCGGATGATCCCGGGGATCCTGCTCGTGATCCCGCTCTACATCACGCTCGCGCACTGGGGTCTTCTGGACACGCGGCTCGGCCTGATCCTCATCTACACGGGCCTCAACACGAGCTTCGTGATCTGGATGATGCAGAGCTTCATCGCCGAGATCCCCCGCGACATCGAGGAGGCGGCGATGGTCGACGGCGATTCGCGGCTCACCGCGCTGTGGCGGGTGGTCGTCCCCCTCGCCGCCCCGGGCCTCGCCGCGACCGCGATCTTCAGCGTGATCGTGACCTACAACGACTTCCTGATCGCGCTCTCGCTGACGTCGACGCCGAAGGCCCAGACCGTCCCGGTCGGCGTCTCGACGCTGATCGGCAAGATCCAGATCGAGTTCGGGCCCGATGGCGGCCGCGGGCGTGATCGGGGCCCTCCCGATCATCATCTTCGCCCTCATCGTCCAGCGCCACTTCGTCCGCGGCCTCACCCTGGGCGCGGTCAAGTGACCCGGCTTCGAGTGGGCGTCGTCGGGGCGGGGATGATCGCCCAGGTCGAGCACATCCCCAACCTGCTCGCACTGCGGGAGAACGTTCGAGCTCGTCGGTGTCGCCGACCCGTCGCACACCGTACGGTCGGCGCTCGCGGAGCGCCACGGCATCGGGGTGTTCCCGACGCTCGAAGCGCTGCTCGAGGAGCGGCTGGACGCGCTGGTCGTGGCCGTGCCGGACGCGCTCCACGCCGACACGGTCCTGGCGGGTCTCGACGCCGGCCTGCACGTCTTCTGCGAGAAGCCGCTCTGCTTCACCGAGCGGGAGGCCGCCGAGATCGCCCGCCGCCGTGATGCCGCCGGCCGGATCGTCCAGGTGGGCTACATGAAGCGGTTCGACCCCAACTATCAGGCGGCGCTCGATCTTCTGCCGGCGGACGGCCGCAGCCTCCGCTACGTCTCGGTCGAGGTCAGCGACCCGGATTCCTGGCCGTTCGTCGCGCACCGGCCGCTCACCCGCGGCGACGACCTCCCCGCCGCGCTCGGCGACGACCTGCGAGCACGCCAGCGTGCCCAGGCCGCCGAGGCACTCGGCGCGGCGGTCGACGGCGACGATCTGCGCGGCTACGCCGACCCGCTCATGTCGGGCGTCGTCCACGCCGTGAACGCCGTCCACGGGATCCTCGACCGGCTGGGCGTCCCCGACGGCGAGGTCGTCTCGGGGCACATCTGGGCGCACGGCGAAGGCGGCGCCGGCACGGTCTCGCTGCTCGACGGGCAGGCGCTGTGGCACGTCGCCCAGGTCCTCGTCCCCGGCGTCGCCTGGTACCGCGAGCGCTACACGCTGCACTTCGACGACGTCGTGGTCGAGCTCGAGTTCCCGGCGCCGTACCTGAACCACCAGCAGACGCGGCTCGTCGTTCGCCGCTCCGACGGGCGCCGGCTCGAGACGCTGCAGGTCGAGGCGGGCTTCGAGGAGGCGTTCGTGCGCGAGCTGGAGGGCTTCTGGGCCGCCGCGACAGGCGCCGGCCCGGCGCGAAACACGGTCGAGGAGGCCGCCCGCGACTCCCGCCTCCTGACGGCGATCGCCGCCAAGGCCATCGCTGAAAAATCGGTGCCTGGCACCGATTTTTCAGCTACAGCCTGAGCTCCAGCTCGAGCTCGTCGCGAAGCGGGATCCCGTCGAGGCCGATCTCGGGGATCGAGGGCTTGAGCTCGCGGGAGCGCTCGAGGGCGTCCGGATGGACGGCGACGAGCCGGAACCCGCGCCGCTGGTAGAAGCGCAGCGCGCGCAGGTTGTCGTTTGTCGTGATGAGCCAGACCCGGCCGCACCCCGCGTCACGTGCCGCCCGCGCTGCCGCGTCGAGGAGCGCCGTGCCCGCACCCGCGCCCTCGGGGAAGGCGTCGATCGTCACCACCTCGCAGTCGGCGCCGTCGACCCGGTAGGTCAGGAGGCCGACCCGCTCGCCACCCTCCTCCGCGACGAATCCCGGCAGCGCCGTCGGGTCGTGGACGGCGCCGCGGCTCACGACCGTCTCGCCCCAGAGCTCGCGCAACGTCTCCCGCACCCACTCGCGGTCGCCTTCACCGAGCGGGCGGACGGTCACCCCTCGTCCCGCTCGCGGAACACCCGGTCGGCGATCTGGCGCGTCGCGGTGAGCGGATCGAGCCGGCGGGCGTGCACCTCGTCGAGCAGCGAGCGCAGCTCGGGGTCGGCCTCGAGGGCGGCGTCGAGCCGGCGCCGGGCCTGAGCGACGGCCACCGCGACGACCTCGTGCTCGATGTTCTCGCGCCGCTTGGCGTCGAGCCCGCCGTCGCGCTCCAGGAAGGCGCGGTGGTCGAGGACGGCCTGCCATAGCGCCTCCGTGCCTTCGCCCTTGAGCGCCTCGGTCTCGACGATCGGGACGCGCCACTCGCGGTCGCGGTCGAGCGAGAGCACCCCGCGGATCTCGGTTCGCATCGTCTTCGCCGCCGGGTGGTCGGACTTGTTGATGACGATGATGTCGGGGATCTCCATCACGCCCGCCTTGAGCGCCTGGATCGAGTCGCCCGACCCGGGCTGGAGCACGAGAACGACCGTGTCGGCGACGGATGCCACCTCGACCTCGCTCTGCCCCACGCCGACGGTCTCGAGCAGCAGGACGTCCATCCCCGCGGCGTCGAGGATGAGGAGCGCCTGGAGCGTCGCCTCGGCCACGCCGCCGAGGTGGCCCCGCGTGCTCATCGAGCGGATGAAGACTCCCTCGTCGAGGAAGTGGTCGGCAAGGCGGATGCGGTCGCCCAGGAGCGCGCCCTTCGAGAAGGGGCTCGACGGGTCGACCGAGACGACGCCGATCCGCTTGCCCTGCGCGCGCAGGTGCCCGACGAGCGCGCCGAGCAGGCTCGACTTCCCCACCCCCGGCGGGCCGGTGAAGCCCGCGATGGCCGCCGAGCCTGTGCGCGGGTAGAGCTCGCGGACGAGGTCGTAGGCCAGCGGGTCGCGGTTCTCGACGAGCGTGATCGCACGGGCGACGGCCCGCTTGTGCCCGCTCCCGACGCCCTCGACGAGGGCGGGAAGGTCGACCGGACGGCGGCTCACCGCGGCTGGAGCGCCCGGGCGAGGACGTCGGCGAGGATCGCGTTCTCCTCGGGCGTCCCGACCGTCACCCGGATGCACTCGGGGGCGCCGAACGGGTCGAGCGGCCGCACGATCACTCCCTCGCGCATGAGCGCCTCGGCCAGGGCCCGGCCTTCCCCGACGTCGACCGCGAGGAAGTTGGCGCACGCCGGGAAGGGCTGCATCCCGAGCCCTTCGAAGGTCGCCTGGAGGTCGATCCGGCCGCGCTCGTTCACCTCCCGCCGGCGGCGGAGCTCGTCGGCATCGTCGAGGCTCGCGAGGGCGGCGACGTGCGCCAGCTCCGACACGTCGAAGGCGTTTCGGATCTTCATCACCTCGCGCACGACCTCCGGCGGGCCGACCATGTAGCCGACGCGGAGGCCGGCGAGGCCGTAGATCTTCGAGAACGTTCGCAGGACGGCGACGTTCGGGCGGCGGCCGACGTGCTCGACGATGGCATCCGGGTAGTCGGGGTCGGTGATGTAGTCGCTGTAGGCCTCGTCGACGACGATCAGGACGTCCTCGGGGACGGCGTCGACGAAAGCGGCGAGGGCGTCGCGGCCGACCATCGATCCCGTCGGGTTGTTGGGATTGCAGACGTAGGCGATCTTCGTCCGTGGTCCGATCCGGTCGGCCAGCCCCGGCAGGTCGTACGCACCGTCGACGAGCGGAACGGTCGCCGGCGTCGCGCCCATCTTGACCGCGTCGAGGTAGTAGGAGACGAACGACGGCCAGCCCATGACCGCCTCGTCGCCCGGGTCGAGGTAGGCGGTCGAGAGGCACCCCACGATCCCGTCGGCCCCGTTCCCGATCGCGATCATCGAGCGGTCGACTCCGTGCCGCGCGGCCAGCCGTTCGGTCAGGTCGTAGCCGAGCTCCGGATAGCGGTTCAGCTCGGGCGCCTGGCGGGCGATCGCCTCGAGCGCCGACGGGAACGGCCCGAACGGGCCCTCGTTCGAGGCCAGCTTCACGATCCGGTCGAGGCCCAGCTCGCGGCGCACCGCGGCGGCCGGCTTCCCCGGCTCGTACGGCTTCAGATCGGCGATGGCGGGACGGGCGCGCAACGCGTCACTAGAGTACCAACCCGATGTCCGCCCGCGAGATTGGCCTGTTTCCGCTGGCTTCCGTGCTGGTTCCCGGTGAGCTGATGCCGCTGCACATCTTCGAGGAGCGGTACAAGAGCCTCGTCGCCGATTGCCGCGAGCGTGACGGCGAGTTCGCGCTGCTCTACTCCGACGCCGACGGCGCGCGCGAGGTCGGGACGACCGCCCGCGTCGTCGAGGTGCTCGAGACGTTCGACGACGGACGGATGAACATCGTGATCCAGGGCGGCGAGGTGGTGAGAGTCGTCGGCCTCACTCGCGGCCGGGCCTATCTGACCGGGAACGTCGAGCAGGCCGAGGACGACCCGAGCGCGGGCGACGAGGCCACCTCGGCGCTCGACCTCTACCGCCGGATCGCCGAGGCGACGGGTCAGGAGCCCGACCCGGAGGTGCGCGAGACGCCGCCCGGCGCGCTCAGCTACGCGATCGCCGCTCGCGTCGACTTCCCGGCTGCCGAGAAGCAGCGGATCCTCGAGGAACGGACAGAGCACGGCCGCCTCATGGTGATCGTCGAGCTCCTCGCACGCGGGCTCGAGAACATCGCGATGGCGGCCCGCATCCAGTCGCGGGCGCAGGGCAACGGCAAGGTCGCCCCGCCCAAGACCGACACCTGAAACACCGGTGCCTGATGCCAATGTTTCAGCCGGAACCGCGGTGAAACAGAGGTACCCGGTACAGGTGTTTCAGCGGCTCACGAGTCAAGGACGATTCCGTCGCCGTCGCGGCGCGGGTCGCCGGCCGCCTCGGTGCGGCCGTCGCGCACCGAGACGATGTTCGTGCCGCCGAAGTAGAGGTTCAGCCCCTCGAACCGGTTCAGGCGCTCGCCCCACCGCTCCAGCACCTCCAGCTCCCCCTCGTCGATGCCGCCCTCGCAGTCGAGCCGGTCGCCCTCGACGTGGACGCGCGGGTGGTCGACGGCGTCCTGCGCCTCCATGTGATGGTCGAGGACGTTGACCGCGACCTGCATGATCGCCGACCGCAGCCTGTTCGATCCGCTCGAGCCGATGACGAGCTCGAGGCCGTCGTCGCCCGTGGCCATGGACGGCGCCTGCATGCTGGTGAGCCGCGAGCCGGGCGGCATGTGCCTGCCGGCGGCCAGGTCCTCCTCGCCCATCATGTTGTTGAGGTGAAGGCCGGTGCCGGGCACGATCACGCCCGAGTGGCACCCGTTCGACGCGGTGAACGCACACGCGTTCCCGGCCCGGTCGACCACCGAGACGTGGGTGGTGCCCGCGTCCGACGGCACCACGACCGCCGCGGTCGGCTGACCCGACGAGGGCCGAGACGACCGCCGCGCGGCTCGCGCCGACGGCCTCCTCCGACAGCATGTGGCGCGCGAGGCCGCCGCGGTAGAGGAGCCGGGCGAACTGCGGCGTTCGCATCCGGCCCGCGGCCCTCATCGTCTCGGCGTAGGCGCGAAGCGTGCGCGCCGCGCCGGGCGGCCGCGGCCCCGGCACGCCGCCGAGCACCGAGAGCATGTGAGCGATGAGGACGCCGCCCGACGACGGGGGCGGGTTGGTCGCGATCACGTGGCGTCCGAACCGCACCTCGAGCGGCCGCCGCCAGATCGGCCGGTAGGCGGCGAGGTCGGCCATCGTCAGCGGGCCCCCCGTCGCGTGCTGGTGATCGACCATCGCCCGCGCCAGCTCGCCCGTGTAGAGGTCGTCCGGGAGCTCGGCCAGCCGATCGATCGTCGTCGCGAGGTCCGGCTGACGAATCGGCTCGCCGTCGGCAACGAGCCGTCCGCCGGGCCAGAAGACCGCACTGACCTCGGGGGTGAACTCGAGGATCCCGCGGATTGCGACGAGCACGGCGTACTGCCCGCCCGAGCTCGCCACGCCGCTCGCGGCCGCCTCGGCTGCCGGCACGAGGAGGTCGTGCCAGGCCATCGACCCAAACCGGCGGTGCATGGCGCGAAGCCCCGCGAGGACGCCGGGCACCGCGCACGCCGCCGCGCCGATGTGGAACTCCTGCGTCGTCTGCTCGTCGAAGGGCACGAGCACCCGCTCGACCTCGCCGAGCCTGCGGTCAGCGGGCATCTCCTGCCCCGGGATCGCCGTGAAGGCGTCGAGGACGTGGACGCGCCTCGTCCGCGCGGGCCGCACCATCAGGAAGCCTCCGCCGCACGGGCCCGTCAGCCCGGGCTCGGCGGCCCACGACATCGCGCCGGCGGCGACCGTCGCGTCGACCGCGTTCCCGCCGCGCTCGAGCACGCGCGCCGCGGCGCGGGCGGTGACTGCGTGGCCGGCTGCGACCGCAGCTCTCATGACGAGATTCTAGGGCCGCTCAGCTGAGGAAGCTGGGAGGCTCGAGGCTGATGTCCGCTCCCGGCGACGGCGCACGCCGCGCCGGCGCGTCGCCCGGCAGCGTGAAGCCGGTCGCGACGACGGTCACCCACATCTGGCCCGCCAGCCGCTCGTCGACGCTCGCGCCGAAGATGATCGTCGTCTCGTCGTCGGCGGCGGCTCGGACGACCTCGGCCGCCTCGTTCACCTCGTGGAGCGACAGGTCGCTCCCGCCGGACACCGCGAGCAGGATGCCGCGCGCCGACCGCACCTCGTGGTCGATCAGCGGGCTCTTGATGGCGTGCGTGGCCGCCTCGTGCGCCCGCTGGGAGCCGGTCGCCATCCCGATGCCCATCATCGCCGAGCCGGCGTTCTGCATGATCGTGCGGACGTCGGCGAAGTCCAGGTTGATGAGGCCCGGCAGCGTGATCAGATCGCAGATCCCCTGGACGCCCTGGCGCAGCACGTCGTCGGCGACGCGGAACGACTCGACGAGGCTCGTCCCCTTCTCGAGCACGTCGAGGAGACGGTCGTTGGGGATCACGATCACCGTGTCGGCCGCGTCCCTGAGCGCCTTCACGCCGGCCGAGCCCTGCGTGCCCCGGCGGTTGCCCTCGAACTTGAACGGCGCGGTGACGATCCCGACCGTGAGCGCCCCGACCTCGCGCGCGATCCGGGCCACGACGGGCGCGGCGCCGGAGCCCGTGCCGCCACCCTCGCCGGCGGTGACGAAGACCATGTCCGAGCCGCGGAGCGCCGTCTTTATGCGGTCGTAGGAGTCCTCGGCGGAGAGACGCCCCACCTCCGGATCGGCGCCCGACCCCAGGCCCTGGGTGCGCTCGCGGCCGATGTTGATCTTGACCGGCGCCTCCGACATCTGCATCTGCTGCTGGTCGGTGTTGACCGCGATGAACTCGACGCCCTCGATCCCGGCCTCGATCATGCGGTTCACGGCATTGCAGCCGCCGCCGCCGACGCCGACGACCCGGATGACCGCGAGGTACGGCGATCCCGACTGGCGGGGGACATGCGTGCCGCCGAACTCGTCGCCCGCCGGCAGGTCGACGACCTGCGGCCGGGCGGCGGGCTCGGGCTCCGGTTCGGGCTCCGGCTCGCGCTGGGCCGCGGCCCCCATCTCGCCTCGCTCCGTGGCCTTGAAGAGCTGGGCCAGCGGGCCGTCGCGCATGCTATGGCGCTTTGCCATTGCGAAGCACCTCCTGCGCCAGGTCCCGGTAGGCCCGGGCGGCGTTCCCGTTCGACTCGTACTTGAGCACGGACGTGCCCTTCACGGGGGCCTCGGCATAGCGGATCGTCTTTCGGATCCGCGTGTCGAAGACCAGGCTCCCGAAGTTCTCCTGGAGGATCTCGACCGCCTCGCGCGAGTGCAGCGTGCGGCCGTCGAACATCGTCGGCAGGATGCCGCGGATGCGCACGTCCGGATTCAGGTTCTCGCGGATCATGCTGAGCGTGTTCTCGAGCTGGATCAGCCCGCGCAGCGAGAGGTACTCGCACTGGACCGGGACGATCACGCTGTCGGCTGCCGTCAGGGCGTTGATCGTGAGCAGGCCGAGCGACGGGGGCGTGTCGACCAGCACGTACTCGTAGGTCGAGCGCAGTGGAAGGAGCGCCTTCTGGAGCGCCCGCTCGCGCCCGATCATCGACGACATCGCGAGCTCGGCGCCGGCAAGGTCGATCGACGCCACCGCCAGGTCGATCTCACACTGGACGATGATCTCCTCGATCGGGATCTTGTGGACGAGCACGTCGAACATCGACCGTTCCAGGTCGTCCGGGTCGATCCCCTGGCTCATCGTCAGGTTCGACTGCGGGTCGAGGTCGATCGCGAGCACGCGCTTCCCGCGCTCGGCGAGCGCGACGCCCAGATTGAGCGTCGTCGTCGTCTTGGCGACACCGCCCTTCTGATTGGCGAGCGCGATTACCTGACCCAAGCCTGCCTCTCCTCGTCTGGGTACGAGTGTGAGCCCTTTCGCGGGCCCTTCGATAGTGAACGTGTCAAGCGCAGCACGACGCATCAGGGCGACTGTTCGCCCTGGAACTAGTGTAGTCCTGCAACGTGTTCGGAGTCGGACGCCCGCGCCGCGGCGATCCGCTCGCGGGGCGTCGGGTGCGATGCGGTGAGCATGTGGTTCAACCGGGGCGGGTCGAGCTCGCCGAGGTTCCGGGCGACCAGCCGTTCGAGCGCGCGCGCGAACGTCTCCCCCTCCCCGGTCAGCGCGACGGCGTATGCGTCGGCGGCCCGCTCGCGGCGGCGGGCATAGGCCGCGACGAACGGCGAGACGACGGCCGAGCCCAGGGTGAAGCCGAGCGCCGCCGACGGCAGCGATGTCACGTGCCCGGCGCCGTCCGGAGCGAGCGCGCCCACCGCGGCCCAGGCGCCGGCGACTCCGGCGGCCGTCGACACGGCCGAGACGGCGAGGAGCCGCCAGATGTCGCGGTGGTGGTGGTGCCCGAGCTCGTGGGCAAGGACGACCCGCGACCGGCCGAGAGCCGCGGTCGCGGTCTCGTCCTCCTCAGGTTCGGCGAGCGTATCGGAGACGTAGATGCGGACGGTCGGCCCGAGACCGGCCACCATGGCGTTGGCAGCGGCGGTCTTCTCGCCCATCTTGAGCAGCCGCAGCTCGCGCACCTTCACCCCGGCTGCACGGGCCGTGGCCCACATCGCGTCGGCCAGGTCGCCCTCGGCCATCTGCTCGCTCTTCAGGAAGATCGGGAGGAGCAGGACCGGGAAGAGCGCCGCGAGGAGGCCGCCGAACGCGACCGCGGCGGCCCACGCCGGAAGCGGCCACAGATCGCCCGCCGCGCGTTGGATGAGGATCAGCCCGCCGGCGACGACGACGCCGAGCACGACACCGACGCCGAGCCCCTTCGCCCGGTCCGAGAGCCACCCGCCCGGAGTCTGGCGCGAGAGGCCGTACCGCCGTGAGAGCCGGTAGCCGGCGACGCCGAACGGCAGGTCGAGCAGCGGCAGGCCGACGGCGAGCGCGACGATGCACCCGAGCGTCCCGAGCCAGCCCGCTCCGGCGGTGATGGCGACCAGCGCGACGAGGCCGACCACGCTCGAGGCGTAGCCGATGTGGCGGCGGACACGGTTGTACGCGCGCGCCTCGTCCTGGCGGAGGTTAAGCTCGGGCTGCATGTCGCTCTTCGACCGGGGTCTCTTGATCGTGTCCGGAAAGGGGGGCGTGGGCAAGTCGACCGTCGCGGCCGCCCTCGGGATGGCATCAGCCGGGCGCGGCCGGCGCACGCTCCTCGTCGAGGTCGCGTCGCAGGAGCGGATGTCCCGCCTCTTCGACCAGCGCGACCCGATCGGCTATCACGTGACGCCTGTCTATCCCGGGCTGGACGCGCTCTCGGTCGACCCCCAGAAGGCGCTCGAAGAGTATCTGCTCGGCCAGGTCAAGGTGCGGGCGGTGTACGAGCGGATGTTCGAGAACCGCGTGTTCGGCTACTTCGCAGCGGCCGCCCCGGGCCTGCGCGAGCTGGTCACGCTCGGGAAGATCCGCCAGCTGCTCGAGGCCGGCCGCCACGACGTCGTGGTCGTCGACGCCCCGGCGACGGGACACGGCCTGGGGTTCCTGAACGTGCCGCGAACGTTCATGCGGATCGCGCGCACCGGCCCGGTGCACAGCCGGGCGAAGGCCGTGGCCAAGGTGCTCGACGATCCCGACCGCACGGCGGTCGTCCTCGTGACGACGCCGGAGGAGCTCCCGGTGAGCGAGACGCTCGAGGCCATCGACGACCTCACAGCCGAGGGCTTCCCCCTGGCCGGCGTGATCGCAAACGCGGTCTACGAGGAGCTCTTCGACGGCGCCGACGCGGCCGCCCTCGCCGGCGTCGACGCCCGCGGCGCCGCGTCGGCCGCCGCCGCAGCGGCGCGCTCGCGCCTGGCCCGCACCGCCGACCAGCGCGACCAGCTCGAGCGGGTGCGGCCCTGCCTCGCCGAGCTGCCGTTCCTGTTCGAGAGCAGGCTCGACGTGCCGGCGGTCGCAACGCTCGGCGAGCGCCTGGAGGGGCTGTGATCCTCGATCGCGTCCTCGACGGTCGCAAGGTGGTGGTCTGCGCCGGGGCGGGCGGCGTCGGCAAGACCACGGTTGCGGCGGCGCTGGGGTCGGAGCTCGCCTCGCGCGGCCGGCGCGTGCTCGTGCTCACGATCGACCCCGCCCGCCGTCTCGCCGGGGCGCTCGGGCTCCCCGATCACGGCGACGATGCGCACGAGGTCGACCTGCCCGCGAACGGCGCGGCGGACGGGAGCCTGCACGCGGCGATGCTCGACGCCCAGCTCACGTTCGACCGGTTGGTGCGCGAGCAGGCCCCCTCCGAGGACGCGGCCGAGCGGATCCTTGCGAACCGCATCTACAGGCAGGTGTCGGCCGCGGTCGCCGGCGCCCACGAGTACATGGCGATGGAGCGGCTGTACGAGCTCCACGCGGGCGGCGAGTACGACGTCATCGTGCTCGACACGCCGCCGTCACGAAACGCGCTCGACTTCCTCGAGGCGCCCGGACGGCTGACGCGCTTCGTCGAGGGCCGAGCGCTGCGCTTCCTCCTCCGGCCGGGGATGCGCGCCGGGCGGCTGGGCTTCTCGGCGGTCGAGCGGATTGCCGGCGTCACCTTCCTGCGCGACCTGTCGGAGCTCGCGGTCGGCTTCGAGGGCATGTACGACGGGTTCGCACACCGGGCCTCCGAGGTGTCGGATCTGCTCTCGTCGGACCGGACGACGTTCCTGCTCGTCACCGTGCCGCAGGTCGAGCCTCTGGCCGAGGCGGACTTCTTCTGGCGCGCGCTGCGCGAGCGAGAGCTGCCGTTCGGCGGGATGATCGTGAACAAGGTGCACCCCAGCTACGTCGGCGGTGCGCCGGCCGCACGCACGCGCCTCAAGGCGAAGGCCAAGCGCGCACTCCGCGACGCCGGCGTGCCCGACCCGACCGCCGGACGCGCCGCGCAGAACCTCGTCCACTACCAGGCGCTCGCCGACCGCGACCGCGAGAACATCGAGGGCCTCGAGCGCCGCATCGGATCCGGGCCGATCGTCGAGGTGCCGCTGCTCGACCACGACATCCACGACCTCGAGGGCGTGACGGCCGTCGGGCGGCACCTGTTCAGTCAGGCCGGCGGATAGCGCACGAGGACCGCCGGCCTCCCGGCGAGCGAGCACGACGTCACCCGGGTGCCGCCCGTCGCGGCCGGCGAGCCGGCGCCGGCGACGACCCACACGCCGCCGGGGATCGGCGAGCGGCCCGCCCGGAGCTCGTCGCGCCAGCGGCGTCGCTCGGCCTGGGTGGGCGGCCGGTCGGGGAACGTCCGCGGTCGCACCTTCGCCCGCACGAGCGTCATGTAGGCCGCCGAGGCACCGGTCTGCGCGAAGACGTCGAGCGAGGCCCGGTCGGCGCCGAGCTGCGGCTTCGAGACGACCGCAAAGACGTCGCCGTAGCCGAACGGCAGCGGCCCGCACCGAAGCGTCGCCGGGGTCGGCGCCCGTCCCAGCTCGACCGCGGCGAGCGCAGTGGAGGCGACGGCAGCGGCGATGCCGGCCGCGAGCGCGAGAGCGGCGGCCGGTCGGGCCAGCCGGGCGAGCGCGGCCAGGCCGCGCTCGGCCGCGAGGCCGGCGGGGACGGCCAACGCGAGAGCCAGGAACGGCACGTAACGCAGCCAGCGCAGGAGCGCCGCCGTGCCGAGGAACGTGCCGCCCTCGCCGATCACGACGCCGAGAGCGCATGCGGCCGCGGGGATCGCAACGAGGATCCCGAGGCGCCACGGATCGGCGGTGGAAAATCGGTGCCTGGCACCGTTTTTCCACCCCAGAACGAGGCCGGCGATTCCCAGCGGCAGCGCGACTCCGAGCGCGACGGCCGCCTGTGCCACCGTCGGGTTGGCCGGCGGCAGCGAGGTGATGTCAGCGAACCCGCCGAAGCGGTGGTAGGTGAGCGCGAGCGGCGCGAGCCAGATGCCCGCGACGAGCGCGCCGGCGGCGGCCGCCCAGGCCGCGACCGTTGCGCGCGCACGCAGAGCCAGCGCCGCAGCCCAGAGGGCGAGGAAGAGGCCGGCCAGAGGCGCGCACAGGAACGCGAGGCCGCCGCCGACTCCGGCGGCGACCAGACCGGCCCGCGACCGCGCATCGAGCGCCCGCACGAACGCCCACAGGACGAGCGGGGCCATGCACACCCCCAGGTCGCGCGGGACGAGCGGCGGCAGGTTGCCCATTCCGGGGACGAGGGCATTCGAGAGCACCAGGTCGCCGTGGTAGCGACCGAGGTCGCCCGCACTCATGTTGAGGACGGCGGCGGGGCCGTGCTGCCAGAGCCACCCGAAACCGCCGCCGGCGACGGCGAGCACGGTGCCGGTTGCGGCGGCCGGCGTGCCACCCCCGAGCGCGCGCACGAGGAGCCACATCCCGACGGCGATCGTCGCGAGGCCCAGCACGTCGACCGCCACGAGCGCCTCGTCCACCCCGCCGGGCGTCGTCTGCGCGATCCACGCCGTGAGCGAGTGGTAGAGCCAGGGGTAGGAGTTCGGCTCGCCTGCGTAGACGCCGCCCGGAGCGTGCGCCCCGCCGAGGAGCTGGCGGATCCAGCCCTCGTGCCACTGCATGTCCTGATGCGAGACCGGGTGGCTCCCGACCGGCGCCCGCCACGCGGGGATCGCCATGAGCCCGACGAGCACGGCCCCGCCGGCCAGCGCGACGGGCTCGATCCCGGACGGCCGAAGCGACGGCCGCCGCCAGGCGAGCACGGCGGCGAGGCCGGCGACGGACGTCGCCCTGACCGCCCACGTGTGCGAGAGGAACGAGACGTGTAGCGGCGCCTGGAGCATCGCCGCGCCCGCGACCGCGTAGACCGCCAGGAGGCCGGCGCCGAGGCGCTCGAGCGCCGGCCGCGCCGGGAGCGCGCATGACCCGAGCGTCCACGCGACCGCGAGCACCGCCGCGATGCTCACCGCGATCGCGGGCGAGCTCACCGGGTCACGTCGCGCAGGAGCTCGCGGGCGATCACCACGCGCTGGATCTGGTTCGTGCCCTCGTAGATCTGCGTGATCTTCGCGTCGCGCATCATCCGCTCGACCGGGTACTCCTGGATGTAGCCGTAGCCGCCGAGGATCTGGACGGCGTCGGTCGTGACCTCCATCGCGGCGTCCGAGCAGGCGAGCTTGCACATCGCCGAGAGCTTGGTCAGCTCCGGGCCGTCGACGCCGTCGTCGAGCATGTTCGCGACGCGGTAGAGCAGCCCGCGGGCGCCCTCGAGCTTCGTCCCCATATCGGCCAGCATGAACTGGATCCCCTGCTGGTCGGCGATCGGCTTTCCGAACGCGATCCGCTCGGCGGCATACCCGAGGGCGTAGTCGAGCGCCCCCTGGCCGATGCCGAGCGCCTGGGCGGCGATCCCCGGGCGCGAGCGGTCGAGCACGCGCATGGCGATGCGGAAGCCCTCGCCCTCGGCTCCGATCAGGCGGTCGCCGGGGATGCGGCAGGCGTCCATCAGGAGCTCGCCCGTCGTCGATCCCTTGATGCCCATCTTGGGCTCGATCCGCCCGATCGAGAACCCCGGGTCGGTGGCCTCGACCATGAACGCCGTGATGCCGGCGTCGGCGCGGGCGAACACGACGTACGTGTGCGCGACCCCGGCGTTCGTGATGAACCGCTTCGTCCCGTCGAGCACCCAGTCGTCGCCTTCGCGGCGGGCTCGGGTGCCGAGGGCCTGGGCGTCGGAGCCGGCGGCCGGCTCCGTCAGGGCATACGCCGCGATCCACTCGCCGCTCGCCCAACGCGGCACGTAGGCCCGCTTCTGTTCCTCTGTCCCGGCGAGGAGCACCGGGAGCCCGCCGAGCCCCTGCACCGCGAGCACGAGGCCGACGGTTGCGTCGGCCCACGAGAGCTCCTCGACAGCGCGAAGGTGGGTCAGGAACCCGGTCCCGGTGCCGCCGTACTCCTCGGGGAACGCGAGCGCGAAGACGTCGTTCTCGCGCAGGAGCTCGACCGCGTCCCACGGGAACTCGGCGGTGCGGTCGACCTCGGCCGCCCTCGGCGCGATGCGCTCGCGCGCCAGCGCCCGGACGGCCTCGACGAGCAGCTCGCGATCGTCGGTCACGCCTCGATCAGCTCCTCCGGTGCCGTCGTCATCGTCTCAAACCCGTCGGCCGTGACGGCGTACATGTTCTCGATCCCGACGGCGCCGCGTCCCGGGAAGACGAACTTGGGCTCGACGGCGATCACGTTTCCCTCCTCGAGCGGCTCGTCGAAGCCGGGCGCGAGCACGGGCAGCTCGTCGATCTCCATGCCGACGCCGTGGCCGAGGAACCGAACCCGCTGCTGGCCGGCGCCCATGAAGTGCGCGTCGAGGCCGGCGTCCGCGGCCATGCCCTCGGCGAGGTCGTAGAGCGCGCTCGCGGGCGTCCCGGGCCGGAGCTCGGCCTCGACAGCGCGCAGGATGGCGAGGGCGCAGTCGTGGGCGGCGAGCAGGTCGGCATCGAGCCGGCCGACGGCGAAGGTGCGCGTCTGGTCGGCCAGCCAGCCGTCGTGGCCGCCGACGAGGTCCGCGATCACCGGGTCGCCGGTCTCGAGCACATGGCCGTCGGGTCCCTTGCCCAGCACCGGGTTGGGGCCCGGGCCGCACAGGGGCGAGTCGCTGTAGCCCGGGACGGCGCCGCTCGGGCCGGCCAGCACCTGGCCGTAGTGCATCTCCTGGTTGAAGCCGCGGAACCGAAGCTGACCCTGGTGGCCCGCCAGCCGGAGCACTCTCTCAACCTCTAGTTGAACCTGAGACTCGGGGATGCCGGGACGGATGAGCGCCGGCACGGCCTCGGCCCCGCGGCGCACCTGCTCGGCGGCTGCGCGCATGCGCGCAAGCTCCCAGTCCGACTTGCGAGCGCGCACTCGGCGCACCGCCGGCGAGCAGTCGCCCAGCTCGTTGTCGGGCAGCCGGCGGCCGTAGCCGAGGTAGAGCCGCGCCGGGAGCACGTCGAGCTCGAGGCCGATGCGCGCGCCGCTCTCGAGGCCGACCGACGCGAGCGCCGCTGCGAGCGCGGCCAGCGATCGCAGCGGCTCGATCCGCTCGAGCGGCGACTCGGCCCTGGCCCGCTCGAGCACGCGCCGCACGAGGAGCACCGGGTCGCCGGCGACCGGCACGACGAGGTGGGCCTGCTGGTTCGTGCCCGAGAAGTAGGCGAGATCGGTGTGCTGGACGATGAGCGCCCCGTCGAGCCCGTCGGCGGCGAGCGCCGACCGGAGCGCCTCGAGCCTGCGGTCGATCTCGTCCCTGGGCGTCACGGTCGCGTAGGTTAGTGGAGCCATGATCCTCCACAACGGGCCTGTCTTCACGATGGATCCGCGCCTCCCGCAGGTGCGGGCGCTCTCCATCGCCGGCGACACGATCGCCGGCGGCGTCGATGTGCGCGAGGGCACGACCGATACGGTGGGCCACGAGCGGATCGACCTTGACGGGCGCTGCGTCCTCCCGGCGTTCTGCGACGCACACGTCCACTTCCTCGACTGGGCCCTCGCCCGCACCGAGCTCGACCTGCACGCGGCGACGTCGATGGCGGAGGCGCTCCGGATCGTGGGCGACGCAGGCGGCGAGGGGTGGCTGCGCGGGCACGGGTGGCTCGAGGCCGGCTGGCCCGACGGGCCGCCGACCGCGGAGGCGCTCGACGCGGTGACGGGTGACCGGCCGACCGCGCTCTGGGCCCACGACCACCACACGCTCTGGGTCAACTCGGCTGCGCTCGGCGCGGCCGGGCAGACGGGCTCGGGGATCGTGCGCGAGCGCGACGCCTGGGACTTCCCGCTGCCGGAGCGAACGCCGCTCGAGCAGTCGCGGGCGGTGCGCTCGGCGATGGCGGCGGCGAACGCGCGAGGCGTCGTCTCGGTCCACGACTATCAGCGCGATCGTGGCCGCGGCCTGTGGCAGCGGCTCGACGCCGACCGGCGACTCACGCTGCGGGTGCACATGTCGTATCCGGCCGAGCAGATCGGGGCGGTTCAGGCGACCGAGCTCCGCACCGGCTTCGGCTCCGACCTCCTCCGGGTCGGGCCGGTCAAGGCGTTCATGGACGGCACGCTCGGCTCGTCCACGGCCTGGATGCTCGACGGCTCGGGGATGATCCTGACGTCGGCCGCCGAGATGGCCGAGATCGCGCGTGCGTCGGCGGCGGCGGGCCTCTCGGTCGCCGTGCACGCGATCGGCGACGGCGCCAACCGGGCAGTGCTCGACGCCCTGGACGAGACGCGAGCCGCGTGGGAGGAGCTGCCGGTTCCGCCGCGGATCGAGCACGTCCAGTGCATCGACGATGCCGACCTGGGCCGGCTGGCCGCGATGGGGGTCACCGCGTCGATGCAGCCCATCCATCAGCGGTCGGATCGCGACATCGCCGACCGGCTTTGGGGCGAGCGGGCGCGCTGCGGCTACCGCTGGCGCGACCTGCTCGATTCCGGCGCGTCGCTGGCGTTCGGCTCGGACGCGCCGATCGAGGATCTCGATCCCCTGGCCGGGATCGACGCCGCGGTCAACCGCGACTGGTACCCCGACCAGCGACTCGAGGTCGCCGACGCCGTGCTGGCGTTCACGGCGGGCGCCGCGCACGCGGTCGGCGAGCACCTCCGCCGCGGCCTCCTCCTGCCCGGCTACGCGGCCGACCTGGTCGTGCTCGACACCGACATCATCTCCCACCCGGACCGCATCGCCGACGCCCAGGTCGTGGCGACGATGCTGGCGGGCCGCTGGGTCCACGGCCGCCCGCCCTGGTGACGCAACAACGGGGTCAGACCCCAATGTTGCGCGTGGCCGCAACCGTTGCGCTTTCGTTGCACGTCGTCGCTGATCGCTGACAGCGAGCAGGCGTACGGTCGACGGGTGCCCCGTGCGCCACGCACTCTCGTCTCCGGCCTGATCTACCACGTCACGGCACGCGGGAACGCGAAGACGGCGATCTTCGTGACAGATGCAGACCGCGAGGTGTTCCTCGCTGGCCTCGCCGTCGCAGCGCATCTCGATGGCCTCCTCTGCCACGCGTACTGCCTCATGGAGAACCACTACCACCTCCTCGTCGAGACGCCGCGCGCGAACCTCGACGACGCGATGCAGCGGTTGAACGGCACCTACGCGATGCGGTTCAACCGCCACCATGAGCGGTCGGGCCACGTGTTCCAAGGGCGCTACGGCGCGAAGCTCATCACCGACGACGAGTACGCGTTCACCGTAGTTCGATACATCGCGGCGAATCCTGTCCAGGCCGGCGTCTGTGCAGTGCCAGAAGACTGGCGATGGTCGAGCTACGGCGCCACGATCGGCTTGGCGCCGCAGCCGGCCTTCCTCACGTCGACGGGTTCTGGGCTGGCTTGGTGGTCGCGAGAGATACCGGCAGTTCGTGACCGCAGGACTTGCGGAGGCCAGCCTCGGGAGTCGGCCGCCGCTCGCCGATCTCGTGCCGACACGCGACCCGGAACTGATCGCAGCGGCCCACCGTACGCACGGCTATTCACTCGCCGAGATCGCTGCGCACCTTCACGTCCATCGAAGCACGATCCTGCGCGCCGTCAGACGCTACGACTCAGGGCGCAACATTGGGGTCTGACCCCGTTGTTGCGCAGGAGGTGGGGTTTTCGATGCATCTCGAGAACACGCCTGCCACCTGCGCGTAGAGGCCGTGCGGGTCGTCGGCCAGGACCTGGCGGAACTGGGCCGCAGCGTCGGTGTCGTCCTTCATCCAGAAGAACACGAGGCCCACGTGCACGCGCACCTCGGCGTCGGCTCCCGGCGTCGACTGGAGCACGCGCATCAGGCCCGCGAGCGCGTCCCCCGGCTGGTCCTTGTCGAACGGCAGCACCGTGACGGCGACGCGCGCCGACACGTCGCTCGGGTCGAGCGCGAACGCCTTTCGCGCGGCGACGATCGCCCCGCCGCGGTCGCGCTGCTCGAGCGCCGCCGCCAGCGCCAGCCACGCGGCCGGGTCGTTCGGCCGCGCCTGCGTGCGCGCCTTGAGGTCGGCGACCGACGCTCCGGCCGGGCGCGCGGTCGTGAGCCACGGCGGGTAGCCGGGCACCTCGTTCAGGTGCAGGAGGTTGTCGGCGTTCGTGCCGTAGTAGCCGTACGGGTCGAGCTGCTTCACACGCTTGAGCGTCGCCTCCGCCGCTGCCGCGTTCCCCGCCCAGAGCTGCGCCAGCCCGAGCGCCATCCCCACCACCGGCTCGTCCTGCGGCAGCGCCTGGAGCGCGGCGATCGACGCGGCGCGGCGGCTCGCGTCGTCGTCGCGGCGCATGATCGCGGCCACCTGACGGCGCACGTCGTCCGCCGGCAGCCGCCGGAGCGCCGCAGGCTTCAGGTCGATGACGAGCGGCGGCGTCCCCTCGAGCGGTTTCGGCTTGGCCGCCGTGGCGCCGCCCGCGTCCCCCCGCCGCGCGTGATCAGCACGATTCCGCCCGTGGCCAGTCCCGCGACGGCCGCAACCCCGAGCACGAGGGCGACCCTGGCCCTCCTGCCGGGAATACGAGGCGCAGGTCCGACGTTCAGGGACTCACCGGGG
The DNA here is from genome assembly GCA_963706075.1 of uncultured Actinomycetes bacterium. Classification (GTDB taxonomy): domain Bacteria; phylum Actinomycetota; class Thermoleophilia; order Gaiellales; family JAICJC01; genus JAICJC01. The sequence continues at coordinate 206,952 of CAVPLP010000003.1, read as the reverse complement.
GAAGGGTTTGGATCCATTCGCTTGGTACGATGCATGGAGGAGGGAACCGGGAAAAGGGTAGGTCAAGTGGAGCAGTCGTATCGAGATCATCTGGCTGCCGTGAAACGGCAGATCCGCGAGCAGACGCCGGCCGAGTCGGCCGAGCGCCTCGCGAGCGAGCCCGCGCCCGCGATTCTCGACGTCCGTGAGCGCGATGAGTATGAGCAGGGGTACATCCCCGGCGCCGTCCACATCCCGCGCGGCAACCTCGAGAGCCGGATCGAGCGCCACGTCCCCGACCGGTCGACGCCGGTCATCATCTACTGCGCGTCGGGCAACCGCTCGGTGTACGCGGCCAAGACGCTCTCGGAGCTCGGCTACGAGGACGTCGTCTCGATGGCGGGCGGCTTCGCGGCCTGGAAGCAGAACGGCCATGACTGGCGCGTTCCGCGCGCCCTGAACCCCGAGCAGTTCGAGCGCTACAGCCGCCACGTGCTCATCCCGGAGGTCGGCGAGGAGGGCCAGCTCAAGCTGCTCGACTCGAAGGTGCTCCTGATCGGCGCGGGCGGGCTCGGCTCCCCGGCCGCGGTCTACCTGGCCGCAGCGGGCGTCGGCACCCTCGGGATCATCGACGCCGACGTCGTCGACGTCTCGAACCTCCAGCGCCAGATCCTGCACACGGTCGACCGTGTCGGCCAGCCCAAGGTCGACTCGGCCGAGATCGCGATCAAGGCGATCAACCCCGGCGTGAAGGTCAACAAGTACGCCGAGCGGCTCACGTCCGAGAACGTCCTCGAGATCATCACCGGCTACGACGTGATCGTCGACGGCACCGACAACTTCCCGACGCGCTACCTCCTGAACGATGCAAGCCTGGTCGCGGGCATCCCCGTCGTCCACGGCTCGATCTACCAGTTCGAGGGCTCGGTCACGGTCTACAAGCCGTACGACGGCCCGTGCTACCGCTGCCAGTACCCGGAGCCTCCTCCGCCCGAGCTCGCACCGAGCTGCGCCGAGGGCGGCGTCCTGGGCGTGCTGCCGGGGGTCATCGGGACGCTCCAGGCGACCGAGGCGGTCAAGCTGCTGCTCGGGATCGGCGATCCGCTCGTCGGCCGCCAGCTGCGCTACGACGCGCTCTCGATGGAGTTCGTCGAGCTCAAGATGCACCGCGACCCGGAGTGCCCGGTCTGCAGCAAGGATCCCAGCGAGATCGAGTTCATCGACTACGAGCAGTTCTGCGCCATGCCCTCGAGGGCCGTGGCTCGACCCGAGGAGGCCGTCGCCTAGTGTCAACCGTCCGAATGCCCCCCATCCTCCGCCAGGCGGTCGGCGGAGCGCGTGAGGTCGACGCCTCGGGCGCGACCGTTCGGGAGGTGCTCGCCGACCTGGCCGATCGCTTCCCCGGAGTTCGCTCGCACCTGCTCGACGACTCGGGCGACCTGAACCGGTTCGTGAACGTGTACGTGAACAACGAGGACGTCCGGCTCGGAGAGGGCATGGACACGGCGGTCACGACCGACTCGACGCTGATCGTGCTGCCGGCGATGGCCGGAGGCGCCCGGTGAGCTGCCTCGAGACCGTCCGCGGCGCGGCGCTCTCGGCGGTCGGCAACACCCCGCTCGTCGAGCTCCCGCGCATGTCCCCCAACCCGGACGTGCGGATCTTCGCCAAGCTCGAGGAGCAGAACCCCACGGGCTCGATCAAGGACCGCGTCGCCCTCCAGATGGTGGAGGCCGCCGAGGACACGGGCGAGCTCGAGCCCGGCCGCCGGATCCTCGAGCCGACGAGCGGCAACACCGGCATCGCCCTCGCGATGATCGGCAAGGTCAAGGGCTACCCGGTCACGGCCGTCATGCCGGAGTCCGCGACGTCTGAGCGCGTCGAGCTTCTGCGCATGTACGGGGCCGAGATCGTCTTCTCGCCGGGGAACCTGGGCTCGAACGGCGCCGTCGCGATGGCGCGCTCGATGGCCGAGCGCGACCCGTCGGTGTTCATGCCGTTCCAGTACGCCAACCCCGCCAACCCGGCCGCCCACTACTGCGGCACGGCGCTCGAGATCCTCGAACAGGTGCCCGGCGGCGAGGTCGACGCCTTCGTCGCCGGCCTCGGCACGGGCGGCACCCTCATGGGGTGCGCCCGGCGCCTGCGCGAGGCCAACCCCGACGTGCAGGTGGTCGCCGCCGAGCCGCTCCAGGGCGACCCGGTGATGGGGCTTCGCAGCCTGGAAGACGGCTACACGCCGCCGATCCTCGACATCACCCAGCTCGACCGCAAGGTGCTCGTGTCCAACTCCGAGGCCGTGCTCACCCTGCGCGAGCTCCTGAACGAGGAGGGCGTCTTCGCGGGCGTCTCGGCCGGCGCCGCGCTGGCCGTCGCGCGTCGCGTCGCGGCCAAGATGGAGGGCGGGAACGTCGTCGTCGTCTTCGCCGACGGCGGCTCGAAGTACCTGTCCGCGGGGATCTACACGAAGCCGGCGGACGAGCTCGACCGCGAGATGGAAGAGCGCGTCTGGTGGTGATCCCGGCGGCGGTGCGCGACGAGATCGTCGCGCACGCCCGCTCAGGCATGCCCAACGAGGCGTGCGGCATCCTCGCCGGCACCGGCGACCGGGTCGAGCGCTTCTATCCGGCCGAGCCCGACGAGCCGAGCCCGTTCTACTACCGGATCGAGAGCCGCGACCAGATCCGGATCATGAACGCGATCGACGACGAGGGGCTCGACCTCGTCGGCATCTACCACTCCCACGTCGCCTCGCCGGCCTATCCGTCCCGCACGGACGCCGAGCAGGCGTTCTGGCCGGAGGCGGTCTACGTGATCGTCTCGCTCGCGGGCGGCGGCGCCGACGTGCGCGGGTTCCGCATCCGCGACATGGGCGTGGTCGAAGAGCCGCTCGAGATCGCCTAGGCAGCGCCCGACTGGGCGACGTCCTCCTCGATGGGCATCGGCGTCACGGGCCGGCCCTCGAACTCGGTGGTGAGCGCGATCACGGTCTTTGTGCGTTCCACCGACTCGAGCGCACGGATCTCCCAGAGCACGTGCTCGAGCGCCCGCGTCGACTCGGCCCGCACCTTGAGCAGGAGGCTCTCCTCGCCGGCGATGTGGTGGCACTCCTCGACCCACGGCCAGCGCTCGAAGGCGTCCTCGAGGCCGCCGCGGGGCCGCGCGGTCTGGGTGACGAGCACGAACGCCGTCACCCCGGCTCCCAGCTTCTCGGGGTCGACGACCGCCTTGTAGCCGGTGATCACGCCGCGCGCCTCGAGCTTCTTCACGCGCTCGTGAACAGCCGCGGGGCTCAGGCCGACCTGCTGGGCGATCTGCGCGAACGTCGCGCGCCCTTCGGCCTGGAGCAGCGCGATGATCGCCAGGTCCGTGTCGTTCAGCCCTTTCACGGGTACCCACCACCATAGCTAGGGTTGTGGTCAGAGCGATCCGGGAGGTGGACGATGGCGGTGCTAGAAAGCTCCGAGCTCGAGGCCGAGGTGGGCAAGCTGCCCGGCTGGGAGGTGCGCGAAGGCGCGCTCGAAAAGTCATTCAAGCGCGGCGATTTCAACGGCTCGATGGCCTTCCTGAACCGGATCGCCGAGGCCGCGGACGCCGCCGACCACCACCCCGACGTCTCGATCTCGTGGGACACGGTCACGCTGCGCTGGGTGAGCCACAGCGCCGGCGGGATCACGGCCGCCGACGTGAGGATGGCCGGGAAGAGCGACGAGCTCGCCGGCTAGCTCTCGCCCTGCCCCTCGGCGTCGGCCGCCTGGGCCCCGGCGGTCGAGAGCGTCACGTCGACCTCGATGATCCGCGGCCCGTCGGTCGAGGCGACCTCGAACCGGGCGCCGTCGAAGCCGACCGTGTCGCCGACCTTCGGGGCGCGGCCGAGCTCGCCGAAGATGTAGCCGCCGACCGTGTGGTAGTCGTCGTCGGGCAGCTCGATCCCGAAGCGCTCGTTGAACTCGTCGATCGGGAACGACCCACCGATCCGCACCCGTCCGCGGCCGAGCCTGAGGATGCCGGCCTCGGGCGCGTCGAACTCGTCGCCGATCTCGCCCACGATCTCCTCGAGCAGATCCTCGAGCGTCACGAGGCCCTCCACCGACCCGTACTCGTCGACCACGATCGCCATGTGGTTCGACGTCGTCTGGAACTCGGTCAGGAGCTCGTCGAGGTGCTTGGTCTCGGGCACGACGATCGCCGTCCGCAGGATCGCGCGCAGGTCGACGCGGTCCATGCCACGGTCGTGGAGCGCCGAGAACAGGTCGCGGACGTGCAGGATCCCGATGATGTCGTCGAGGTCCTCCTCGAACACGGGATAGCGGGTGAACGGATGGTCGAGCACGACCCGCAGAACCTCCGTGACCGCCAGCTCGGCCGGCACCGCGACGACGTCGGGCCGCGGGACCATCACGTCGGCGGCGTCCTTGTCGGCGAACTCGAAGACCTTGTGCAGCATCGCCTGCTCGTCGGCCTCGAGCACGCCCTTCTCGCGGCTCGCCGTCACGAGCATCTTGAGCTCCTCCTCCGAGTGGACGAGCGAGAGACCCGTCGGCGCGCTGACGCCGACCCACCGCAGCACCGCGCCGCTGGCCTTGACCAGCACCCAGATGAACGGACGGAAGAGGGCGTAGAACCAGTTGATCGGCCCGGCGACGATGAGCGAGACGCGCTCGGCGTGCTGGAGCGTGAACGACTTCGGGACGATCTCGCCCATCACGACGTGGAAGAAGCTCAGGATGACGAACGCCGCGATGACCGAGATGGTCGTCGCCACGCCCGTGTGCCAGCTTCGCGGGAAGAGGTCGAGCGCCGAGCCGAGGATGTCCGACACCACGGGCTCGCCGATGGCGCCGAGCGCCAGGCTCGAGAGCGTGACGCCCAGCTGGATCGCCGAGATGAAGCGCGGCGGGTTGTCGACCAGGCGCAGCACGCGGGTCGCGGCACGGCTGCCCTGGGCCTCCAGCTCCTGGAGGCGGGTGCGGCGAACCGTGACAAGCGCGTACTCGGCGGCGACGAAGAATCCGTTCGCCGCGATAACCAGCGCCACCGCCACGAGCTCGAGGGCGGTTGTCACCACGTACTCGGAACGTCGTCGCTCAAGCGAGCCTGAGTATAGTCGGCTGTCCTCAAGCTCTGGGTCCCGGATGCCGAAGACTTGGGCAGGTACGACCCCCTGGCGCGACGAACTTCCCGACCGGAGTCGCACGAACTCGTGCTAACGGCCGGGACACGATGTGCCGATACCCTTGCCGAAGCGCGAGCGACCCTGACACTGGAGCATCTCTGTGGGCGAGCCAATCACGTGTTTGATCGTCGATGACCATGAGGTGGTACGCGAAGGCCTCCGCCTCGCGCTGTCCCGCACCGAGAACATCCGCGTCGTGGGCGAGGCCGCTGACGGCAGCGCCGCGGTGGCGCTGGCCAAGCGGCGCCGGCCGAACGTGGTGATCATGGATGTTCGGATGCCCGGGACCGACGGTCTGCAGGCAGCCCGCGAGATCACGACGGACGTCCCCGAGGCGGCCGTCCTCATGTTCACCGCCTACGGCGAGCGCAGCCTTCTGACGCGCGGCCTCGAGGCGGGGGCGAAGGGCTACATCCTGAAGGAGGCGCCGCACCAGACGCTCGTGCGCGCCATCCAGAAGGTCGCCGGCGGCGACGGCTACGTCGACCCGGCACTGATGCCCGCGTTCCTCACGAAAGAGCGCGAGCACATGCTCACCGCCCGCGAGCGCGAGATCCTCCAGCTCCTGGCCGACGGCATGTCCAACGCGGACGTCGCCGGCAAGCTGTTCATCAGCCAGGAGACCGTGAAGAGTCACGTGCGGCATATCCTCTCCAAACTGGAGGCGGACACCCGCACTCATGCTGTCGCAATCGCTCTCCGACAGGCAATCATCGACTAGCACCCCGGCGCGGCCGCTCGGGCGTGTCGCCCAGGCGGGTGTGCTGGCCGTGGTCACGATCGCCGTTACGGCGGTCGTGTACGTCGCGACGGCGCAGGTGCTGCCGCAGGCGCTCGCCGTCATGGCCGCGGGGACGGTCGTCGTGCTCGCCCTCGGCGGCGCCACGTTCTGGTCGGTCCACCGTGACGCCGTCCGCCGGCGATCGGCCGAGGACTGGCACCGCCGGCTGCGGCGCGAGCTCATCGAGCAGAGCGCGTTCCTGGACGGCCTGGTCGGCGGCCTGGGGACGATGTCGTCGACGCTCGACCCGGCGCTCGTGCTCGAGCGCGCGACGGAGCAGGCACACCAGCTGCTCGCGCCCGACGCGACCGTGCTCCTCGTGCCGGCAGCCGACGGCAACGGCCTGCGCCCGGCGGCGGCGCGCGGCATCGGCCTGGGCCCGATCGCCGACGTGGTCGTCGAGACGAACTCCTCGGCCCGATTCGCGCCCGTCGCCGACCGGGGTGGCGACGACGCCCTCAGCAAGCGGCTGCGGCCCACCGCGCGGCTCACCGTCCCCATCGTCGCGGTCGACGAGCTGCGGGGCCTCCTCGTCCTGATGCGGCTCCGCGGCACCGAGCCGTTCAGCCCGGCCGAGCTGACCCAGGCGTCGGTGCTCGCCGACTTCGCCGCCACGACGGCCACGAATGCCCACCTCTTCGCCCGGGTCGAATCGCTCCTCGCCCAGGCCCGGATGCGCGAGACCGAGCGGGCCGACCTGTCACGCCGGGTCGTCTCGGCCGAGCAGGACGAGCGCCGGAAGCTGTCGCTCTTCCTCCACGACGGCCCCCTCCAGACCATGTCGGGCATCGCGATGATGCTCGACGCCGTGGCCGAGGACACCGCAACGGGCAACCTCGAGAGCGCGCTCTCGGTGCTCGAGACCGCGCGGGAGCGGCAGCGCGGCGTCGTTCGCTCGATGCGTGAGCTGTCGTTCGCCCTCGAGCCGTGGGTGCTGCGCGACCAGGGGTTCGTCGCAGCGGTCGGAGCGCTCGTTGACGAGGTGGAGCGCAGCCACCACGTGGCGATCGATATCGACGTCGAGGCCGCGGCCGGCCTCCCGCCCGACGACCAGGTGTTCCTCTACCAGATCGTCCGCGAGGCCGTCCAGAACGCCGTGAAGCACGCGCGCGCCGAGCCGGGTGTCGGTCTCGGTGAGCGGCGGCCCCGAGGCGGGGTACGACGTCCAGGTGCGCGACGACGGCACGGGCTTCGCGGCGGGCCCCGACGACGGCCTGCCCCACCACGGCCTGGCCTCGATGCGCGAGCGCGCGCAGATCCTGGGCGCCAAGCTCCGGGTCGAGTCGGTGCCCGGCGCGGGAACGACGGTCGGGCTCCACATCGCGGGTGACGAGACCGATGCTGGGTAGGCGGCCCGACGCCTTCGAGGCGGGACTCGCGGACCTCGTCGCGGCGTGCGAGTCGGGCGTCGACCTGGCCGGCGTGCTCGAGGCCGCGCGCCGGGCGGCATCCGCGGCAGCGGGAGGCGCCGAGGCGGCGGCCTACGCCATCGCCGACGACGGCACGAACCTGCGGCTCGTCGGCGGCCCGGGCGTGGACGAGCTCGCGATCCCGGCCGAGCCCGAGCCGCAGCACGTGGACGGGGCATGGGTCGTCCCGCTGATCAGCGCCCGGCGCACGGTGGGGTGCCTGCTGGTGCGGGCGCCTGCCGGCGCCCGGATCGCCCGGGTGCGTCTGGTCGCGGGCATCGCCGCGCAGGCCGTCGAGGTCGCGCGCCTCTGGGAGGCGGTCGCCGGCGGCGCCAGCCATGATCCGCTGACGGGCCTCCCCGGCCACCGCTCGTTCGATCGCGTGCTGGCCCGCGAGCTCTCGCGCGCGATGCGCACCGGCGACTCCGTCGCGGTCGGCGTGGTCGCGGTCGACGGGATGACGGAGCGAAACGAGGCGGACGGGCTCGCCGGCCGGCGACGAGCTCCTCCGCACGGCCGCGGAGTGCTTCGGCGGGGGCGTGCGCCCCTACGACACCGTGTGCCGCCTCGGCGGAAACGACTTCGCGCTGGTCCTGCCCGCGATGGAGGCCGAGCCGGCGCGCGCCCTCATCGAACGGCTGGCCGCCGCCTTCGCGGCGTCGACAGGCGGAGCGACCGTCTCGGCCGGAGTCGCGGCGTTCCCGGCGAACGGCGACACCCAGGCCGAGCTGATGCGGCTCGCGACGGGTGCCCTCTACTGGGCCAGGCGCGGAGGCGGCGGGCGCGTCGTCGCCTACGACGCCGACGTCGTCGAGGCGCTCTCGGGCGAGGAGCATGCCCGCCGGCTCGAGCGCGACACCTACGAGCGGACGCTGCGCGCCCTTGACGCTGCCCGCGGCCACTCGGCCACAGCGCGAGCCGTGAGCGACTACGCGGGCCACCTCGCGGCGGAGCTCGGGTTCCCGCCCGAGCGCGCCGACCGGCTGCGGATGGTGGCCTTCCTCTACGACGCGACGGCGCCGGGCGCCGAGCCGCGCGAGCGGGCGCGGGTGGCGGCCCGGGTCGCGTCGAGCGCCCTCGACGCCGAGGCCGCCGGGTGGCTCGAGGCCCCCGCCGCGGGCGGCGCCGACGGCCCGCTCGAGTCGCGCATCATCGCCCTCGCCGCGGCGTTCGTCGAGGCGGGCGGCCACACCGGGAACGCCGGTGCGGGCCGGGCGCTCGCCGACCTGTGGCAGCGGCGGGAGGAGTTCGATCCGGCCTGCATGCGCGCGCTCGAGTCGCTGCTCGCGGCCCGCGAAGCCGTCTGATCACGGAACGGCGGGGGCCTCGAGAAGGCCCCGGTCCCTCACCTCGAGCACCCGGGTGCAGGCGATCGCCCTGATGAACGCCCGATCGTGGGTCACGGTGACGATCGTGCCGCGGAACTGCCGGAGCGCCTCCTCGACGACGTCGATCGAATCGAAGTCGAGGTGGTTGGTGGGCTCGTCCAGGAGCAGGAGCTCCGCGCCGCTCGACACGAGGACCGCGACCAGGAGGCGCGACCGCTCCCCGGGGCTGAGCGTGCCGATCGCGCGGTGCATCTGCTCCTGGTCGAACAGGAAGTGGCCCAGGAAGGCGCGCGCGTCCTCCTCGTACGCGATCACCTGGGAGCGGTAGAAGTCGAGGATGCCGCGCTCGAGCGGCAGGTCGTGATGTGTCTGCGGCAGGACGGCCGTCTTCGCGTCGACGGTCACGCGGCCGCTCCGGGGGGCGAGCGTGCCGGCGAGGAGCCGCATGAGCGTCGTCTTGCCCGCGCCGTTCTCGCCGACGACGGCGACCCGCTCGCGGCCCTTGACCGCCAGGTCGACGCCCTCCAGGACGGGACGCCCGCCGAGATCGACCGACACGCCGTCGAGCGCGGCAACACGCCGCCCGCGGGTCGAGACGCCGTCGAGCGAGAGCGTGAAGCTCGGCGCCTTGGCCGGGTCGGCGATCCACTCGGCCTGCTGCATCTGCCGCTCGAGGCGGCGCTCGCGCACCTTCGCCTTCCGGGCCACCCGCTTGGCGATCTTCAGGAGGTGCGGCGCACCGGCGCCGCGGATCACCGTCCGCTCGACCGAGGCCGCCTGTGACTTGGCCCGCGCGATGTCCGCCTCCATCCGGCGCCGGTAGGCGTCCTGCGCCTTGAACTCCGCCGACATGCGCTCGAACCGGTGCTGCTTCTCGGCCCGGTACGCCGTGTAGCCGCCGTCGTAGCGGGCGAGCTCGTCGGTGACGCCGTCGAGCTCCAGGATGCGCGAGACCGTGTTGTCGAGAAAGCGGCGGTCGTGGCTCACGACGAGCACACCGCCGGGGAACTCGCCAAGGAACCGCTCGAGCCAGCGCAGCCCGCCCAGGTCGAGGTGGTTGGTCGGCTCGTCGAGCAGCAGGATCGTCGGCCGCCCCAGGAGGACGCCCGCCAGCATCACCCGCGCCTGCTCCCCGCCCGAGAGGTCGCCGAACCGGGCGGCCCCGGAGAGGTGCGCGATCCCGAGGTGCGCCCGTGCGTCGTCGATCGCGGCGTGGAACGTCCAGCCGTCCAGGGCGGCGAAGCGCGCAAGGACGTCGTCGTACTCGCGCATCGCCGCGGTCCGCCGCTCCGGCCGGGCCATCTCGGCCTCGAGCTCGCGCATCCGCTCGTCGAGCGTGTACACCTCGCCGATCGCGTGCTGGAGATAGCCGCGGAGCGTCGCGTCCGGGTCCGGCGGTGCCTGGTGCAGGAGCGCGATCCGGTCGTCGGCTCCGACGATCACCCGGCCCGAGTCGGGACGCTCGACGCCCGCCAGGATGCGAAGGAGCGTCGACTTTCCGGTGCCGTTGGGCCCGACGAGGCCTGTCCGCTCGCCCCTACCGAGGGTGAAGGTCGCGTCCGTGAAGAGCGGCTCGGCGTCGTGCGCCTTGCACAGCGAGTCTGATTTCAACACGGGCGCCCATACCTCTCACGGGGAGTATGGCACGCCTCGCGGCTCTCCGGGTGGGCCCGGCTACCGCTTGCGGCGCTTGGTCCGCAGCCGGGCCGCCGTCGCCGCCTCGGGCTTGGCGGTCGGCGTGTGCACCGGGCCCGTCGCTGCGGGCGCCACGACGGGCGCCGGCGACGCTGTCCCGGCGCCGCGACGGCGGAAGAGCACCACGAAGATGATGCCGGCGACGATCGTCACCGCCGAGGCGACCCACACGTTCAGGCGCTGGCCGTAGTAGTGGTGGGCCGGATCGATGCGCAGCGTCTCGACCCAGATCCGCTCGAACGAGTAGAGCGTCGCGTAGAGGGCGAACACGGTGCCGGCCGGCACATCGCGCCAGTACCGGCGGATGAACCAGATCAGGATCCCGAACACGCGAGGCTCGCGAGCGACTCGTAGAGGAACGTCGGGTGGAAGGTCTGCCCCTCGTGGTAGGGCAGCTGGGGATGGTCGATCTTGACCGCCCACGGCAGGTCCGACGGCCGGCCGTAGAGCTCCTGGTTGAAGTAGTTGCCCCACCGGCCGAGCGCCTGCGCCAGGATCAGCCCCGGGGCGATGCAGTCGGCGACCGCCCAGAACCCCAGCTTCACCCGGCGACAGCCGATCCAGGTCCCGAGCATCCCGCCGAGGATGGCGCCGTAGATGCCGAGCCCGCCCTTCCAGATCTTGAACATGTCGATGAGGTGGTGCTGGAACGCGCCCCAGTCGGTGACGACGTGGTAGAGGCGCGCGCCGATCAGCCCCAGCGGGACGGTCCAGACGGCGATCGAGTAGACGAGCTCGGGATCGAACCCGCGCCGGCGAAACTCGCGCCGGGCCACCCAGCCGGCGATCAGCACGCCGGCGGCGAGCAGGAGGCCGTACCAGCGCACCTGGAACCCACCGGCCTTGATCAGGAACGGGTCGCCGGGGCTCGGGATCGAGAGCACGATCACGCGCGAGAGGTTAGCCGCTGCGCGCGGCGCGGCCTGTGGCTTCCAGAAACTGGACGTGGAGCGGTTTTTCCGCTACCACGAGAGTAGGCCGTCGTTCGCGGCGGCCGGGTGTCCCGAACCCCTGCGGGAGGCCCCGGCTCCGGCTTAAAGCTTTGCCCCTCCGGCGCCGATGAGTCCCGCACGACTCCCCAAATTCGGCGATGCCGGCCTCACCGGTTTGCGCTATCGCCGCCTCACCGCACGCCGGAAAGGAGCAGCCGAGGTGACAACGCCGACGTTGAGCCGAAACATCGTCATCTCGGTCGTCCTTGCCCTCGCGGCGGCCGTCGCGCTCGTCCTCTACACGAACCATGTGCAGGACTCCGCCAAGTCGTCGGGCGACGCCGTTCGCGTCGTCGTCGTCACGCGCGACATCAAGGCCGGCACCGCCGTCTCCTCGGCAGCTGCCGACGGCGACCTGGCCTACCGCACCGTGCGCCGCTCCGACCTCGTGCCCGGCGCCTACACCGACCTGAACGCGGCCCGCGGCCTCGTCCTCACCCAGCCCGTCTTCCACGGCGACCAGCTGACCGCCAGCCGCACCGGCCTGGCCCACGACCAGAGCGTGTCGGCCCGGATCACCGGGAACCAGCGCGCCTTCCGGCTGCCCGTCGACGCCAACTCCGGGATGACCGGCGACATCCACGCCGGCGACCGCGTGGACGTGCTCGCAAGCTATGTCACCCAGACGAACCAGGTCGTGACCTACGTCGTGGCCGCCGGCGCCCTCGTCATGGAGGTGAAGCCGGCCGTCGCGGCCCAGTCCGGCGACGCGACCGCGCAGGGCTCGCTCCTGCTTCGGCTGACCGAGCACCAGACCTCGTACGTGGCAAACGCGCTCGCCAACTCCGACGGCGCCCCGGCCGGCGGGTCGAAGACCATCTGGGTCGCCCTGGCCGGCGCCCGCGGCGCCACCTGGGAGCAGCACGCGCCCGTCCTGCTTCCCGGCGCCTTCCCCAAGAACGGCGTCCCCGCAAAGTGACAGGAGCCCGACCGATGGAATCCGACCTCATCCGCGTCGCCCTCCAGGCTGACGAGCCGTCGATCCGCGACCTCTTCGAGCGGTCGGGCATGGTCGAGATCGTCGAGTCGGCCCCGGAGGTGCTCGTCTGGCACCTCCCGTCCGACAGCGACGGCCTGCCCGCCGAGCTCCGCGCCGCGCTGGCCGACCCGCACGGGCCGGGCATCGTCGCGCTGACCGACGACCACCCCAGCCGCTGGTTCGAAGAGGCGATGCACCTCGGTGTCGACGACGTGCTCTGCCTGCCGCAGTCGTCCCAGTCGCTGGGCATGGCGGCCGCCAAGGCCCGCGCCTCGCGAGCCCGCCGCGCCGCGGCGATGTCGGTGCACAGCCTCCCCAGCGCCTCGCGCGCCGGACGCGACGCGCACGTCTTCACCGTGTTCTCGACCAAGGGCGGCTCGGGCAAGACGGTGATCTCGACGAACCTCGCGGTGTGCTTCGCGCGCCAGGGCCTGCGGACGCTCCTGGTCGACCTCGACCTGCACTCCGGCGACGACGCCCTGGTCCTGGGCCTCTCGCCGCGCTGGACGGTTCTCGACCTCGTCCAGTCTCCCGGAGACCTCGACGCCGAGAAGCTCGCGGGGTTCGTCACCCGGCATACGAGCGGCGTCGACCTCCTCCCCGCGCCGACCCGTCCGGACGAGGAGGAGCTGGTCGCCATCGACCGGCTGGAGCCGCTGCTCGAGGTGGCGCGCAAGAGCTACGACGCGGTCGTCATCGACACGTCGTCGAGCTTCTCGCCGGCGACGCTGCTCGCGATCGACCACACCGACACCCTCATCCTCGTCGGCGCGTCCGACGTCCCGACGATCAAGAGCCTGAAGATCGCGCTCGAGACGCTCGACCTGCTCGAGATGAACCTGGCCGACATGCGGATCCTCATGAACCGCTCGGGCGCCAAGGTCGGTCTCGAGGATCGCGACGTCGAGCGGACGCTCAGGCGCGAGATCACCTACACCCTGCCGTCCGACAAGGCCATCCCGGTCTCGGTGAACCGCGGCCAGCCGGTCGTCGTCGACAACCCCAAGTCCCGTGTCGCCCGCTCGCTCCAGGAGATCGCGCACTCGCTCCACGGGGCCGTCGGGAGCCGCCAGTGACGCCCGACCGGCGCAGGCGCACCCTCGCCGGGCGCATGCGGCGAGCCGAGCCGGCCGAGCCGGCGGCGGTCGCCAGCCCCGAGCAGAACGACCCGTTCGCAGAGATCCGCCAGGCCGCGCAGGCCGAGGCGGTCCGCGAGCTCGGCCATGAGCTCTCGGAGGGAGACATCCGCGAGGAGGACCTCCACGAGAAGGTCACCAAGGCCATCGATGTGGCACTGGCCGAGGCCGGCACGCCGCTCAGCTCGACCGACCGCGCCCGCCTCGTCCGCGAGATCACGCACAACATCCTCGGCTACGGGCCGATCGAGCCGTTCCTGGCCGACCCGGAGGTCACCGAGGTGATGGTGAACAACCACCACACCATCTACGTCGAGCGCCGCGGGCTGATCGAGGAGACGGAGGTGCGCTTCGGCTCGGAGCGCCACCTGCTCCAGGTGATCGACCGCATCGTCGCCCAGACCGGCCGCCGGATCGACGAGTCGAGCCCGATGGTCGACGCCCGCCTGCCCGACGGTTCGCGCGTGAACGCGATCATCCCGCCGCTCGCGATCACCGGACCGTCGCTCACGATCCGCAAGTTCTCGCGCGAGCCGCTCTCGATGGACGACCTCGTCTCGTTCGGGAGCCTGTCCCACCAGGCCGCCGCGTTCCTCGAGGCCTGCGTCGAGGGCAAGCTGAACGTCCTCATCTCGGGCGGCACCGGCACCGGCAAGACGACGCTCCTGAACGTGCTGTCGTCGTTCATCCCGGAGCGAGAGCGCATCATCACCATCGAGGACGCCGCCGAGCTGAAGCTCGTCCAGCGCCACGTCATCAGCCTCGAGGCGCGCCCGTCCAACATCGAGGGCAAGGGCGCGATCACGATCCGCGACCTCGTGCGGAACGCGCTTCGCATGCGGCCCGACCGGATCGTCGTCGGGGAGTGCCGCGGCCCCGAGGCCGTGGACATGCTCCAGGCCATGAACACGGGCCACGACGGCTCGCTGACGACGATCCACGCGAACAGCCCGCGCGACGCCCTGGCCCGCACCGAGACGCTCGTCCTCACGGCCGGCTTCGACCTGCCGCTGAAGGCGATCCGCGACCAGATCGCGAGCGCGTTCGACCTGATCATCCAGGTCAACCGGCTGGTCGACGGCCGCCGCCGCATCACCCACATCACCGAGGTCGGGCGGATGGAGGGCGACGTCATCACGCTTCAGGACCTGTTCGTCGCCTCGTTCGTCGACGAGGCGGGCGGGGAGCAGGTCACGTCGAAGATGCGCCACACGGGCATCCGGCCGGGCTTCGACGACAAGCTGGAGCAGCACGGCGTCACGCTCCCGAAGTCGTTCTTCGGCGACACGACCGCGAACGTCGACGTGCTGCGCCGCGGCAAGGAGCGGAGGACCGCGTGATCGCCGGCCGCGCCGGCCGCGCGGCGGCCCTGGCACTGCTCTCCGCGGCACTCGCGGCTCCGGCCGCCCTCGGCGCCGCGCCGCCCACCGAGGTGACGGGCGTCCAGCCTGAGGGAGCCCATTCCGTGCGCGTGATCGTGAAGGCCGCGGGTGATCTCGCGACGTCCGACGTCGAGGCCGACCTCGGCGGCCGGTTCGCCTTCGTCGAGGGCGTCCACCAGACCGGGCCGGTGCGCCCGACCGATCTCGTCTTCGCCGTCGACACCTCGGGCTCGATGGCAGGCGCGCCCATCGCCGCGGCCACGGCGGCCGGCCGGCGCCTGCTCGACGCCGTCGGCCACACCGGGCGCGTCGGCCTCGTCACGTTCTCCGACACGGCCCAGGTCGTCCGGCCTCTCACCGCTGACACCGACGCCGTCCGCGCTGCGCTCGCCGGTCTCGACACGCACTCCGGGACGGCCCTCTACGACGGCATCGGCCTGGCGGTCGACACGGCGCTGGCCGGGTCAGACCCGGGCGCGCGCCGCATCGTGGTCGTCCTCTCCGACGGCGCCGACACCTCATCCGCGTCGACGCTCGCAGCGCTGACACACCGCCTGCGCGGCGCCGGCGTCGAGGTCGACGCGGTCGGCCTCGAGTCGTCCCCGTCGTTCCAGGCGGGGCCGCTCCGCGAGATCGCGTCGGCGACCGGCGGCGAGCTCGCCCCGACCCGAACGCTCGCGGGCCTTGAGCCGATCGCACTCCAGCTCTCGCAGGCGCGGCTCGCGACCACCTACGCGGTCGACGTCAGCCTGCCGCAGTCGAGCGCCCGCTCCCTGCACGTCAGGGTGCGCGGCGGGAGCCCGGCCAGCGTCGCCCTGCCGGCGGGCGTCTCGGGAGCTTCGGCGGGCTTCTGGTCGGCCTACGGCGGCGTGCTCGTGATCGTGCTCGGCGTCGGCGCGGTCGGCATGGTCGCGTTCGTCGTGAGCGCCGCGTCCGGCGCGCGCGTCCCCCCGCTCTCGACGCGCCTCGCGCAGTACACGGCCGAAGGCGGCGCGGGCGCCCCGCGGGCTCGCTCGCTCTTCATGCTCGAGCTGTCGGAGGCGCTCGAGGCCCGGCTGGGTGAGCGCTGGGCGTGGAAGCGCCTCGATCGCCTGTGCGGCCAGGCCGGGATCGTGCGGCCGACGGGCCACGTCGCCCTCGCGACCGCCGCCAGCGCCGCGGCCGGCGGGCTCGCCGCAACCGCCTTCCTCGGCCTTCTGGCGGGCATCGTCGGCCTCGCCGGCGGCCTGGCCGCTCCGATCGCCGCCCTCCGGTTCCGGGCGGTGCGCCGCCAGCGGCAGTTCGAGGCCGAGCTGCCCGAGCTCCTCTCGGTCTGGGCGAGCGCGCTCCGAGCCGGCCGCTCCTTCGCCCAGGCGCTCGACTCGATCGTCGACGAGGCGGGCGAGCCCGCGCACACCGAGTTCCGCCGGGCACAGCAGCAGGTCCGGCTCGGCGTCCCTGTCGAGCAGGCGCTCGACGAGATGTCACAGCGGCTGCGGTCGGAGAGCTTCGAGCTGGTCGTCCTCACCACCGACGTCCAGCGCCGGGTGGGCGGCAACGTCGCCGAGATCTTCGACCAGGTCGCCGACACCGTCCGCCGCCGCCACCAGTTCTCGGCCCGCGTGAAGGCGCTGACGTCGATGGGCCGGCTCTCGGCCCAGGTGCTGATCGGGATGCCGTTCGCGATGGCCGGGATGCTGACGCTCATCAACCACGGCTACATGCGGCCGCTCTACACGACCCGCACCGGCCACATCCTGATCGCCGTCGGGCTCGCGATGATGACGGCCGGAGCGCTGATCCTGCGCCGCATGGTCAGGCCGAGGACGATCGCATGACCTGGCTCCTGGCGACAGCGATCCTGCTCGGCGGCGCCGTCTTCTTCGCCCTTCGGGCGGCGACGCAGGGCCGGCTCCAGGTCGAGGCCGTTCTCGGCCGGATGTCGGGGTACGGCTATGCCCCTGCCCCGAGCGGCTCCGACCCGCGGGCGTGGCTGCGAAAGATCGGATACGTCGCGCCGGGCGGGCGCGGCGAGGCGGCCGAGGTCCTGCGGCGCAAGCTCGCCGCCGCCGGCTGGTCGAAGCACCTCGTCCCCGAGGACGTCGCCGGCCTGAAGATCGTGCTGCCGGCCGCCGCGTACGGCGGCATGTTCGTCGCCGCCGCGTTCGACGTCATCCCGGTGCTCGTCGCCGCGGTCACGGGCCTCGCGCTCTCGGCCCTGGCGTACGTCGGGCTCCCGGCGGTCATCGACATGCGGATGCGCGGGCGCCGCGACAAGATCGTGTCGGGCCTGCCGACCGTGCTCGACCTGCTCACCCTCTCGATCGAGGCGGGCATGAGCTTCGACGCGGCGGTCGGCCGCCTGGTGCGCCGGCTCGACGGGCCGCTGATCGACGAGCTGGCGTTCATGCAGCGCGAGATGCAGCTCGGCACCGGCCGCTCCGATGCGCTGACGGCGCTGGCCTTGCGCGTCGACGCCGCCGAGGTCACGAGCTTCGCCCGGGCTCTGGCCCAGGCCGAGAAGCTCGGCGTGCCGCTCGCGCACATGCTGCGGACACAGGCCGACGAGCTCCGGATCCGCCTCAGGAACGATGCCGAGGAGCAGGCGATGCGGGCGCCCGTCAAGATGCTCTTCCCCACGGTCGCCCTGATCTTCCCGGCCGTCTTCATCGTCGTGCTCGGCCCGGCGGTCATCTCGCTGCTCGACAACCTCGGCCGCGTTCGATAGCCGCGGCCGGCGCGGGCCGGGAGGGATAACCCGTCCGGTATCGAACACCGGCCCGATGCCCGCCGCCCGCCGCCGTGCTGCGCCGATCCCTGCGATTCCTCCGCATCTCGAAGCCGCACTCGGGGTCATCGAGGCCGTGCAGTCGCTCGGCGAGCTCGTCGACGTCGCCGAGATCCTCGCGACGCTCGCCCGCCGCCTGACCGAGCTGGTCGATGCGAGCGCGTGCCTCGTCTCGCTCGTCGACGTCGCCGGCGGCACCGTACGCGACCGCGCCGGGTACGCCCGCGCGCCGCACGAATGGCCGCGCGCGGCCGAGGAGTACACGCTCGCCGACTACCCGCGCACGGCCGGCGTCATCGAGACGGGCGTGCCGTACGGCTGCTCGCTGGGGATCGGCCGCCCCGACGGAGCTGAGAGCGCACGCCTGCGCGATCTGGGATACCGGGCGCTCCTGATGCTCCGCCTGCGCGTCGACGGCGAGCCGTACGGGCTGATCGAGATCTACGACGAGCACCGGCGCACGTTCGCCCAGGCCGAGATTCGCCTGTGCCAGGCGCTTGCCACCGAGGCCGGGAAGGCGGTGTCGCGGGCCCGCATGGCCGAGCGGCTCGAGGAGGCGTACTTCTCGACCCTCGGAGCCCTGGCGGCGGCGCTCGAGGCGAAGGACGCCTACACGTCCGACCACGCGATGCACATCGCCGAGCTCGCAGGCGCGGTGTGCGAGCGGCTCGACATCCCGCCGGGCGAGTCGCGGATCGTGCGCCTCGCAGCGCTCCTCCACGACATCGGAAAGATCGGCGTCCCCGAGGTGATCCTGCGAAAGCCCGGGCCGCTGACCGCCCGCGAGACCGCGAAGATGCGCCAGCACGCCGAGATCGGGGCGCGGATCCTGAAGCCCGTCCCCCACTTCGCCGAGCTCGTCCCGCTCGTCCGCGCGACGCACGAGCGCTGGGACGGCACCGGCTATCCGGAGGGCCTGGTCGACGAGCAGATCCCGCTCGGCGCCAGGGTGATCTGCGTGTGCGACGCCTTTCACGCGATGACCGAGGACCGCGTCTACCGGCGGGCGATGCCGGTGGCCGATGCGATGGCCGAGATCGAGCGATGCTCGGGGACGCAGTTCGACCCGGAGTGCGCTGATGCGCTGCTCGAGGTCGTGCGGGCGCAGGGCTGGCCGCGGATCGCGCGCGACCGGGTTGTCAGGCTCGCCCACGGGCCTGTCTAAGCCCTCGGTCTAGACCGTCCTCATTCTTCCGGTGCCTCGGCATGCCACGCCGCGGAATGCGAGTGCCCCTGTCATGTCGGTTTCGGCCGTAGGATGGACGGTCGGACTAGTCCTTCTCTCGATCTCTCCCCCACCGGTCGGACGATGCGACGCAAACGCATGCTGGGCGACGGTCAACCCGCAAGCTGCCTCCGAGCAAAGGAGCGTCATCATGCGGGCACCTCCAATCGTTCTGGCCGCCGCCGTGGTGGCGGCGGCCGGGGTCGTCCCGGCCGTCGCAGGAGCCCACCCCGCGCGCGCGGCAGCCGCACGCCACTGTGTCGTGTGGATCGCCCCGTCCGGCGGGCGCGCTCCGTCGAGGATGTCGAAGATGCGCTGCTACACAGCGCTCGCGCGGGCGCTGCGGGTCGCGCACGGCCGCCCGCCGAAGGGCTTCCCCGATCCGAAGACCGGCCTCGTGCCCGATGCCAGCACGTTGATCTCGACCGACTTCAACGGTGCCAACATGTCCGGCACCTCGCTGACCTGGACGGTGTCGAACACCAACGGGTGCAACGGCGGGTTCCAGTACTCGGCCGCCAGCATGCCGAGCGGCTGGAACGACAGGGTCTCGTCGTCGCAATCGGCGCACGGCTGCGCCTCGAACGTCCACTTCCACAACACCAACTTCGGGGGTGCGGCGATCACCTGCACCTGCTCGACGATGGGCGCGATGAGCAACCAGACCTCCAGCGAGACCTGGAGCCAGTGACCGCGGCCGCCGGGGGGCCGCGCGCCGGCCCCCCGGCGATGCCCGTGCGTCGCCCGTGTCACACCGCCCGCTCGAGCGGCACCCCATAGATATGGGGCGCGACCGCGATTCGAGGCGCCTCGAGGACCTGTTCTCGCAGCACGAGCAGGAGTTGGGACGCTTCATTGCGCAACTCGTCCACAGCCGACAACTCGCAGACGACCTCGTCCAGGAGACGTTTCTCGCGGCCTGGCGGTCGCGCGGCGGCCTCGACGACGTGCGCGATCCGCGGGCGTGGCTCTACGGGATCGCCCGCAACCGCGTCCTCATGTACCTCCGCGGCTGGCGCCGGGCGATCGCGGCGTACGAGCGGTTCGCCGAGCGGGACGTGCCCGTGCCGCCGGACGAGGCCGACGCGTACGCCGTCCGCGACCTCATGGCGCGAACGCTGTCAGCGGAGGAGCGCGCCGTGATCGTGCTCTTCCACCTGCACGGCTTCCGGGCCGACGAGATCGCCGAGATCTCGGGGAAGTCGCACGACGCCGTTCGCAAGCAGCTCGAGCGCGCCCGGACCAAGCTCGCACGGGCCCACGCCGGCCCGGACGAGGTCGGGGAGCGGATGACGCTGTGAGCGCCCTCGAGCATCAGATCGACCAGATCGTCGCGCCGTTGGGCGCGATTCGTCCGGCGACGCGCGGCTCGGGCCGCCCCGTCGCGCGCCGGCACACCGCCCTCGGGGCAGCAGTGGCGGTGCTCTTGGCGGCGGTCGCGTTGGGCGCCACATGGGCGGTGCTCGACGCGACCGCGACGCCAGACGAGGGGCCGACCTCTCCGGGCCAGCCGCTGGCCTGCCTCGGCGTCGTGGGCGGGACGGCCGCGCACGCGCGAGCAGGTCGCCAAGGCGGCGGGCTACACCGTCCAGTGGCGATTCGAGGTCTGGAACCCGGGCGGCCGCTCGTCCAACGAGGTCCCGAACGCGAAGATCCCCGCGGACGCGGTCGTCGAGCAGGTCGCGGTGGGAACCGAAGGACAGCTCTTCATCATCGTCCACGCGGCCGACGACCCGAACGCTCCTCCGACGCCACCCGAGTCGGGATGCCCGAGCCCGTGATCACCACCGTCGCGGTCTTCACGCGGCTCCGGCTGTTCCAGGAGCTCCTGTCCTCGTTCGTGGGCTCGCGCCAGGGGTTCGCGGTCATCGCGGTGTCGTCGAGCGAGATCGAGGCGACGCGGGTCGTCCTCGGCCAGCGGCCCGACGTGATCCTGGTCGACGCCGCGCTGCCCGGCGTCTGGAACGTCGCCGACGCCGCCGTCCAGGCCGGCGTGCGAATGGTCGTGTTCGGCCTCGCCGACAGCCCGCATCCGATCGAGAGCGCCCGCAGCCACGGGTGCCGTGACGCGCTCCTGACGTCGGCGACCGCGCAGGATGTCGTCGACGCGCTCGAGGACGCCCGCCGGTCGACCCCGCACCCGGTCGAGCGCCCCGTCGCCGCGGGCGACATCTCGTCGCTGACGTCCCGCGAGCTCGAGGTCCTCGGCCTCGTCGCGCGCGGCCTCAGCAACAAGGAGATCGCGCGACAGCTGACGGTGTCCGTGCCGACCGTGAAGACGCACGTCCACAACCTGCTGCACAAGCTGGGCACCCGCCGGCGGGCCGACGCCGGGAGGCTCCTGCACGTCGCGGCGAGCGAGGCCACGGTGGAGGCGCGACCGGCGCGCCATCTGGGCGTGGTGGGCCGCACCTCCGGGCCGGAGCCGGGCGATCGCCCGCAGCACATGCGGGTGCCGGCGGGTTGAGGATGAGGCGGCGCCTCGATCGAATCTCAACCGAATCTCCACCCAGAAGAGCCGAAAACGCCGCGTGGCCCGTGCGAGAGTACGCCAGGGGTGCGCGCCGCGCGGTCGCGGGCTGATCCGGTGGGCCGTGAAGCGAGCTGGCGCCGGGTGGGCATATGGCCCGGCGCCAGCCTCGGGTGCTCAGGCGGGCGCCGCCGCCTCGCCGTCCGGGCATGACCGGCGACGGGCCAGGAGCACCGCCGCCAGCCCCGCCGCCAGCGGCTGAGCCAGCCCGGCGCCGTAGAGCAGGTGATGGACGCCGACCGGGCCCACGAGGAGGCCGGCCAGGAAGGCGCCTGCGGGCACGCCGGCGGCGTTGATCGAGACGGTGATGGCGAAGACGCGGCCGTGCAGATATGGCTCAACCGACCGCTGGCGGATCCCGAACATCGCGATGATGAACGGCGCCGAGAAGAGGCCGGCCGCGAACATCGCGAGCATCAGCTCCGGCACGGAAGCGGCGAGCGGCACGGCCATGAGCGGGATCCCGTAGAGCGCCGTGAACAGGACGACGTGGCGGGCGTCGCTTCCGGGCGGCCGCCGCCACCCGTAGGCCACGCCGCCGATGATCGAGCCGACCGAGAGCGCGGCCCACATCCACCCCGCCGTCCCCGGCGAGGCGTGCAGGCCGTCACGCGCCCACAGGGGCAGGCCGATCGTGAGGCAGCCGAGGCCGGCGCCGGACACGACCATGAGGACGACCGTCGACCGCAGCTCGGTGTGGCCGGCGACGGTGCGGACGCCGGTCAGGATCGCGGCCATCGGCGACTCGTCGGTGCGCGGCCGCGCACCCGGCTCCGGCACGCGCGCAGCCGCGAAACCCGCCACGAGCGTCGCCACGGCCTGGAGCGCGATCGCGAACGTCGCTCCCACCAGCGTCACCGCCAGCCCCGCCAGCGCCGGGCCCGCGACGAACGCGGCGTCGAACGTGATGCTGTCGGCGGCGTTCGCCTGGTCCCACAGCCGGCGCGGGACGAGCACCGGAACGAGCGACCGGAACCCGACGGTCGGCACCGGGAACGTGACGCCGAGCCCGGCGAGGAGGATGAGCTCGGCCACGACCGGCGTGTCCGCCAGCTCGCCGAGGGCGATGACGGCGCCCAGGATCGCCGCCCGTGCCATGACCGTGATGACGATGACCCGCCGGCGGCTCGACGCCCGGTCGAGCCACGCACCGACGAACGGGCCTGACGCGATGCCGGGCAGGAGCTGCGCGGCCGCACCTGCGCCGGCGACGGCGGGGCTCCCGGTCCGCTCGAGGAGGTAGATCACGACGCCGACCTGGCTCATCGAGTTGGCCATCCGGCTCAGGAAGACGGCCGTGATCAGGGACGGGTAGCCGGGGACGCGTG
This sequence comes from uncultured Actinomycetes bacterium, assembly GCA_963706075.1. Lineage (GTDB taxonomy): Bacteria > Actinomycetota > Thermoleophilia > Gaiellales > JAICJC01 > JAICJC01. Next base: position 184,245 of record CAVPLP010000003.1, on the reverse strand, counting down.
CCAAGCCCCTGTACCCGCCGGGTTCCACATCGGCATGGTGCCAGGTCAGGCGACGGGACCGAGCCGCTCGGCCAGGAGCTCGAGCGCCCGCGCGAGCTTGGGGGCATTGCCCGGCAGGTGGGGCCACGGATTTGCACCGGAGGGATGCGGGAGCGCGACCAGCGGACGCCCGTCGCCGGCCCGGAGCTCGACGCCGACGGCATCGTCGAGCGCGATACCCGGCGCGACCTCGGCAAGCGCGAGCGTCCCGACGCCGATGACGAGCGGCGCCTCGACGAGCGCGAGCTCGCGCAGGAGCCACGGCCTGCACGTCCGCACCATCGCCGCCGACGGCCTCACGTCGCTGCCGCCCGGCCGCTTCCCCGGGAAGCACTTGGCCACCGCGGCGATGTAGAGGCGGCCGTAGAACTCCTCCTCCGTCCCGAGGCCGGCGGGCTCGAGCCACGACCGCAGCCGCCTCCCCGCCGGGCCGATGAACGGCCGCCTGTCGACCGCCTCGCGAATGCCGGGCGCCTGGCCCACGAGGATGGCGTCGGCCCGGTGCAGGTGGCTGAAGACCGGCATCGACTCGACGCGGATCCCGGCCTCGACGCACAGCCGGCATGGCTCGAGACGGCGGTGGAGCTCCGCGAGGTCGGTGATCGCTTCGCGGTCGGCCATGTCGGTAGTATCCGCGCGTCCGTGAACCGTGCCGGCCGAAACCCGTTCCCGTTCGCAGCGGAGTACGAGTACTCCCAGTCGGTGGTCACCGACGGCGAGCTGGTCTTCTCGGCGGGCCAGGGCGCCTTCGGCGAGGACGGCTCCGTTGTCGCACCCGACGACGCCGAGGCCCAGATCCGGCAGGCGTTCGCCAACCTCGACACCGTGCTCCGAGCGGAGGGGGCCTCGCTCGCGACGGTCGTCAAGATGACGGTCTACCTGGCCCGCGCGTCGGACTACGACGCGTTCAAGCGGGCCCGCCACGACGCGTTCTCACCGCCCTATCCGGCCTCGACCGCGATCGTCGCCGGCGGGTTCCTGTTCGACGGGATGCTCGTCGAGATCGACGCCGTCGCCCGGGTGGGCGAGGAACGGGGGTAGACAGATGCGGGTCTTCATCTCGACCGACATCGAGGGGACGGCGGGCATCGTCGACTGGGGCCAGGTGCTCGGCCCGAGCGGCGAGTACGAGATGGGGCGCCGGCTCCTGCTCGACGAGGTGAACGCCGCGATCGACGGCGCCGCGGACGGCGGCGCGACCGGGTTCCTCGTGAACGACGCCCACTGGACGATGCAGAACATGCCGCCGGGCGAGCTGCACGGCGAGGCGTCGTACCTGTCGGGGAAGCACAAGCCGCTCTACATGATGGAGGGCCTCGAGGGGGGCTTCGACGCCGTCTTCATGGTGAGCTACCACGGCTCGATCGGGCACGAGCGGGCGATCCTCGCGCACACCTACAACCCCGGCGCGATCTGGGAGGTCAAGCTCAACGGGATCGTGACCGGCGAGGCGGGCCTGAACGCGCTGGTCGCCCTGCACCACGGCGTCCCGGTTGCCCTCATCACCGGCGACCAGGCCACCGCCGACGAGGCCGAGCCGTTCATGCCGGGCATCCACGCCGTCGTCGTCAAGCGGTCCGTCTCGCGCTTCGCCGCCGAGAGCCTCCATCCCGCGAAGGCGTGCGAGCTGATCCGCGCCGGAGCGCGCGCCGCCGTCGAGGGGCTGGGCGGCCTGAAGCCTCCGGCGATCGAGCTCCCCGTCGCGATCGAGGTGACGTTCCTGACCGCCGACATGGCCGAGGCGGCGACCGCGATCCGCGGCGTCGAGCGCACCGCGACCCGCACGATCACGTTCTCGGACGGCGATCCGCTCCAGGCCTACCGGACGTTCGTCACGATCGTGGCGCTGACCCGAGGCGTGGGCGAGTGAGCGAGCGCGTCGCGCTCGTGACCGGCGCGGCGGGCGCGATCGGCGGCGCGATCGTCCGCAGGCTGGCCGACGACGGGTTCACGGTCGCCGGGGTCGACGTCGCCGTCGGCGCCGACTACCGCTGCGACGTCCGCTCCGAGGACGAGGTGCTGCGCCTGCGCGGCGAGGTCGAGGGCCGGCACGGCACGCCGTGGCTCCTGGTCAACGTCGCCGGCGCGTTCTTCGAGCACCGCATCACCGACCTCTCGGTCGACGACTGGGACCTGCTCCTCGACACCAACCTGAAGGGCACGTTCCTGACCTGCAAGACGTTCCTGCCCGCCATGATCGCCGCCGGGTCGGGCTGCATCGTGAACATCGGCTCGACCGCCGGGATCAAGGGCGGCCATACCCGCGCCGCGTACTGCGCGGCCAAGGCCGGCGTCGTCAACCTGAGCCGCAGCCTCGCCCTCGACCACGGCGGCGACGGCGTTCGGGTGTGCTGCGTCTGCCCCGGCCTGATCGACACGCCGATGGCCGACTGGATCACGTCGCGGCCCGACGCCATCGCCGAGTTCGAGCAGTCGATCCCGGCCCGCCGGATCGGGACGATCGACGACGTCGCCGGCGCCGTCTCGTTCCTGGCGTCGGACGCCGCCGACTACATGCACGGCGCCGTCATGGTCGTGGACGGCGGCGTCTCGGCCTGAAACATGTGTGCCTGACCCCGCTGTTCGCCGGGCTTGTGAAACACCGGTGCCTGACGCCAATGGTTCACGGCCGCGGCTAGAGGCCGTAGATGCGCTCGGCGTTCTCGTGCAGGATCAGGTGGGCGAACCGCCGCGCCTCGTTCGCGGACATGTCGCCCAGGATGACCATGTCGCCGAGCGCCGCGCCGAGGGCGCGCCGGCCGCGGACCGCTCCGAGCCAGTGCTGCTCGGGAAGGCCGACCGCGTCGGAGCTGTAGAGGACGCGCGAGGCGGGCGCGGCGCCCAGCGCCTCGTGCGTCACGGCGTGGAGCTCGCGCGCCGTCAGGAACGGGATGGCGTACGACACGTCGACGTACGCGTTCGGGTAGGTCGCCGCGAGCACGCCGAGCTTCCGCGTGTACGGGTACGCGCCGTGCAGCATCACGACGGGCACCTCGGGGAAGAGCCGCATCAGCGGCGCGAGCAGCAGTGGGTCGGCCAGGATCAGGTTCGCGTCGGAGTCGCCGTACCCGGTGTGGAACTGCACCGGCATGCTCCTGGGCGTGCGCGGCCTCCATGATCAGCATGACGACGTGGTCGACGAGCGTGCTTCTCCTGCACGCGGTGCCCGGGCACGAGGCGGGTCCGCTTGAAGGCCGCCTTCGCCTCGTGCCGCTTCGGCTCGGCGATCGCGAGGCCGCTTCGGTAGGCGGCGACGCTCTTCAGGCCCACGACCCCGCGCTCGCGGGCGGAGCCGAGGTGGGCACGCAACGCCTCGTCGAAATCCGCGAACCGCTCGTGCTCGCCGATCAGCCGGGCGGCGACGGTCTCGATCCGCTCGACCCAGCCGACCTGCCCGCCGAGGCGCGCGGCCGTCTCGTCGCGCGACGACACCGTCGCCGGGTCGGGATACCCGTCGTCGATCAGGAGCCATGCGATGCCGGCCGAGCGCAGGAAGAGCCCGTCGAGCTCGTCGCGCGAGCGCTCGGCGCGGGCGGCGACGACAGCGTCCTCGTCCGGCTCGCACCCGAGCACCTCGGCGACCTGGCGGAGCATCCACAGGTAGTGGGCCGTCGTCGACGTGTGGTCGGGCGGGAACGGATCCCCGGCGCACTCCGAGAACCTGTGCCGGAGCTCGGCAACGTCGATCGGCTCGGTGCCCGAGAGGACACCGTGGCAGTGGTTGTCGACGACGGGGATGTCACGCAGGTCGAGCAACATCAGAACTTGTAGCGGTACTCGGCCGCGATCGCGTCAGGCTGCATCCCCGCGTACGCGGCCGACTCGGAGCGCTTGAGCCGCAGATAGGTGTCGAGCATGTCGTCGCCCATGGCGGCCGCGAGCACGGCGTCGGCCGCGAGGGCGTCGAGCACCTCGTCGAGGCTGAGGGGCAGGCGCTCCGGCGGATTGTCGAGCCTGGCGGGGTTCACGGCCACGGGCTCGCCGGGATCGGCACCCGCCCGCAGGCCGTCGAGCGCCGCCGCGATCACGCCGCCGAGCGCGAGATACGGGTTCGCGCTCGAGTCGACCGCCTTCAGCTCGACGTTCAGGCTCTGCTCCTCGCGGCCCCAGAACGGCGACGCGACGCGCACCGGCGTCTCGCGGTTGTCGAATCCCCACGCGCGGAACACCCCGGCCCACGTGTCGGGCACGAGCCGCTGGTAGGAGTTGACCGTCGGCGCGCCGAGCCCGAGCAGGCCCGACATGTGGTCGAGGAGGCCGCCGACGACGTGGCGCCCGTCCGCGCTGAGCGCTCCCTCCGCGTCCGGGTCATGGAGCACGTTTCGCTCTCCGCGCCAGATCGACACGTGCAGGTGGGCGCCCGACCCGATCTGGTCGAGGAACGGCTTCGGCGCGAAGCTGGCGCGCATGCCGTGCGAGACGGCGACGCCCCGGATCGCGTCGCGCACCTTCACCTGGCGGTCGGCGGCCTCGAGAGCGGGCGCCCGCGGCACCGACACCTCGAACTGGCCGGCGCCGTACTCGTTCAGCACGCCCTCGACCGCGATCCCGAGCTCGGCGAGCGTCTCGACGATAGCGAGGACGACCCCGTGCTGCTCGTCGAGCCCGATCGTGCTGTAGACGGGGTGCCGGGGCAGCTGGTCGACGCCACCGTCGGCCGCGCGCCCGCCGAGATAGAACTCGAGCTCGAACGAGGCGTCGACGGCCAGGCCCTCCGCCGCGGCGGCGGCGACCTGCCGCTTGAGGAAGGATCGCGGGCACGCGAACCACGGCTCCCGGTCGGCGGTGATCAGGTCGCACATGACCGACGCCGAGCCCGGCGCCCAGGGCAGCTCGGCATAGGTCGACAGGTCGGGCACGAGCCGCACCTCGCCGACGGGCGGCATCTGCGGGATGTCGATCAGCTCGTCGCGCACGTTCAGCGCCATCTGGGCGCGCGTCGAGCCGACGCCCTCGGTCAGCTTGCGGCCGAGGCTGCCGCTGCCGACGGCCTTGGCGTGGACGATGCTCGAGTAGTCGCAGAAGAGGAACCGGACGAACCGGGTGCCCGAAATGCGCGCACGTTCGACCAGATCCCCCTCCATGGGCGGCAATCGTGTCACACTCCCCGCGTGCTGTCACGCAAAGTGCTGACGTTTGACGGCCCCGCCCTCGCCGGCGAGGAGTGGCCGTGCTTCGAGGCGACGGGCGCCGCAGACGGGCCGCGCCTGTGCGTTCTGGCGGGCGTCCACGGCTGCGAGTACTCCGGCATCGCCGCGGTCGGCCGGTTCATGCGCACCCTCGACACGGACGCGCTCTCAGGCACCGTCGTCGCCGTGCCGATCGTGAGCCCGGCCATGTTCGCCGGACGGGCGGCGTTCCTGTCGCCGGCCGACGGCAAGAACCCGAACCGGTGCTTCCCGGGCGACCCCGACGGGACGTACTCCGAGCAGCTGGCCCACCATGTCTTCACCGAGCTGATCGCGCCGTCGGACGCGCTCGTCGACGTGCACGGCGGCGACCTGGTCGAGGCGCTCGAGCCGTTCACCCTGCACGACGAGTCGCCGGTGGGAGACCGGGCGCGCGCGATGGCGGTCGCGTACGGGCTCCCGTATGTCGTCTGCCCCGAGCCCGACGGCACGTCGATCGGCGGCACGACGAGCGAGGCGGCGGCCGCCGCGGGCATCCCGGCGATCACGCCCGAAGCGGGCGGGTGCGGCCTGCTCGAGGACGACGCGATCGCGGCGCACGTGCGCGGGCTCGAGAACGTCCTGCGCGTGCTCGGCATGCTGCCGGGCGAGGTCGAGCCGCCCACGCGGCCGCAGCGCCTGGTCCGCCGCTTCATCTGGCCGCGGGCGAAGGCCGCCGGCTGGTGGCAGCCCGACGTCCGGCCCGGCGAGGCCGTCGCCGCCGGTGCGCGGCTCGGCGCCGTGTGCGATCTCTTCGGCGAGGAGCTCGAGGTCGTGTCGGCACCCGAGGCCGGCGTGCCGCTCTTCGTCACGTCGAGCCCCGCCGTCGCGGCCGACGGCATCCTGCTCGGGCTGGGCGCCGGCATCTCGGAGATGTGAGCTACGAGCAGCAGCGGCTGCTCACGCTCGTCCGAGAGGTGCTGGGCGAGAACCTCTTCGGCGTCTATCTGCACGGGTCAGCCGTGCTCGGCGGCCCCGGCCCGCGCAGCGACCTCGACTTCCTCGTGGTCCTGCGGCGGCCGACGACGCCTGAGGAGAAGCGGCGGCTCGTAGGAGAGCTGCTCCGGATCTCCGTCCATCCCGACCGGCGCCAACGCCGAACGACGCTCGAGGTGACGTTCGTCGTCCACTCGGAGGTGCGCCCGTGGCGGTCTCCGCCGCACTGGGACCTCCAGTATGGCGAGTGGTGGCGCGATCGGTTCGAGGCAGGCGAGATCGAGCCGTGGGAGACCACGACCGACCCCGACCTGGCGCTCCTCGTTGCCGTTGCCCTCATCGGCGACGCGGCGCTCGCCGGCCCGCCTCCGGCGGAGGTCTTCGACCCGGTGCCGGCGGCCGACCTCGAACGGGCGATGCTGCACTCGATCGACCACTTCTTCGCCAAGTTCGACGACGACACCGCGAATACGCTCCTCATGCTGTCGCGCGTTTGGACGACGCTCGCGACTGGCGAGATCCGGCGCAAGGACGTGGCCGCCGACTGGGCGCTGGCCCGCCTGCCGGAGGAGCACCGCCCGGCGCTTGAGCGCGCCCGCGGCGTGTGGAGCGCCGAGGCGGCGAACGACTGGAGCGGCGACCGGCTCGCGGGAGCCCGTGCATGCGCCCACGCGATGGTCGCGGAGATCGACCGGCTGCGGGCAGGGTGACGGCGTCTGGTACCGTGGTCGTCCCGGGCGTCATGGCTTGCGATATCGATCTTCGTCGTCCATCCGTCAGCAGCGAACGGAGAGGAACCATGATCGAGAGCTATCCCGCGGTCTCGCCGGAGCGCGCACGACGGATCGCACTCGTCGCCGGCGTGCTGTTCCTCATCACCTACATCACGTCGATACCGGCGCTGTGGCTCTTCCAGCCTGTTCTGGACGACCCCGCCGGCTACATCGCCGGCGCAGGCTCCGACACCCGCATCTTCCTGGGCGCGTTCCTCGAGCTGCTCCTCATCATCGCGAACATCGGCACCGCCGTCGTGCTGTACCCGATCCTCAAGCGTCAGAGCGAGATCCTCGCGCTCGCCTACGTCACCGCTCGTGTCATGGAGTGCGTCTTCATCGCCGTCGGCATCCTCAGCGTGCTTGCGGTGGTGTCGTTGCGACAGGATGCCGCCAACGCCGATTCCGGCTCGGTCGCATTCGTGCTCGCCGCGATCAAGGATTGGACGTTCCTGCTCGGGCCCGGGTTCGTCGTCGGCATCGGAAACGGGATGCTGCTCGGCTACCTGATGTACCAGTCGGAACTTGTGCCACGGCGCATGGCCATGCTCGGGCTCGTCGGCGGGCCGTTGATCTGCCTCTCGGGGATCGCCGTGATGTTCGACGTCGACCAGCCGGGCGGCACGCTGCAGAGCATTGCGACGATCCCGGAGTTCCTCTGGGAGCTGTCGCTCGGCCTCTGGCTCACCTTCAAGGGCTTCCTGCCGTCGCCCGTGCTCTCGGCCCGCGCCTAGACCCCTCTCGCCAGCAGGTCGAGCAGGCGCGCCCACGCGTCGGTGCCCTCCCGCAGCCGGCTCAGGCGGAAGAACTCGTTGGGGCCGTGGAAGCACTCGTCCGAGCTCGAGAACGAGAAGAGGAGCGTGTCGAGCCCGAGCGCCCGGCGCAGGAGCACCGCGGCGGGCAGCGTGCCGCCGGCGCGCGTGCGAAGGACGCGGCGGCCCGGGTAGACCGAGCGCAGGGCCTCCTCGGCCGCCTCGAGCGCCGGGTGGTCGCGGCGGATGGCGTAGGCCGGGATGCCGCCCGGAACCTCCTCGACCGACACGGTGACGCCGGGCGGGCAGTGCTTGATCACGTGGCGTGCGATCGGCCGCGGCGACGCGCGCCGGATCCTGGTCGGGCACGAGCCGGCACGTCAGATACGCCCGCGCCACGGCGGGGATGACGGTGTAGCGGCCGCCGCCCTCGATCTGGCTCACCTCGAGCGTCGGCCGCGCGGTCAGCCGCTCGAGCGGCGTGTAGCCCGACTCGCCGTGGAGCTCTGGCGCGCCGACCTCGTCGCGGTAGGCGTCGTCGTCGAACGGCATCTCGCCGATCTCCTCGCGGTCGGCGTCGGTCAGGTCGACCACCTCGTCCGAGAAGCCGTCGACCGCCACCGTCCCGTCGGCGCGGTGTAGCGACGCCACGATCTCGGCCAGCGCCCGGAGCGGGTTCTGGACGGAGCCCCCGTGCCGGCCCGAGTGCAGGTCGGCGGCGGGGCCGCGCACCGAGACGTCGACGGCGAGCATGCCGCGCGCGGCGACGTTCAGCGACGGCTGCTCGGCCGACCACATCGCCCCGTCGGCCGACACGGCCACGTCGGCCCGAAGCATCTCGCGGTTGGCGGCAAGTGCGGCCTCGAGGTTGGGGCTTCCGATCTCCTCCTCGCCCTCGAGCAGGATGCGAACGTTCACCGGCAGGCGGCCGCGCTCCTCCAGGAGACGCTCGACCGCGCCGAGCGCCGCGAGCATGGGGCCCTTGTCGTCGCTCGTCCCGCGGCCGTACATCCGCTCGCCGCGGACCGCCGGCTCGAACGGCGGCGTCTGCCACGCGCCCTCCTCGCCCGCCGGCTGCACGTCGTAGTGGGCGTAGATGAGCACCGTCGGCGCGCCCTCGGCGCCGAGCCACTCCCCGAGCACGAGCGGGTGCCCGCCTGTCGGGACGACACGGCCGCCGAGCGAGCCAAGCCGCGCCGCGAGCCACGCCGCCGCGCGCCCGACGTCGTCGCGCCGGGCGGGGTCGCCGCTCACGCTGGGGATCGCAACCAGCTCCTCGAGGGCCGCGACGGTCACCGCCACGCGCTCACCAGGAGCTCGCGCACCTCCTCGACCCCGGCCTGCCAGACGGCCTCCCAGTCGGCCTGCGGCCGCTCGTAGGGCCCGCCGTACGACCCGTCGCCGAGGAGCTCACGCACCCGCTCGGGCGACGCCGTCTGGAGCGCGCGCGCGTCGGCCATCGGCTTTCGCTCGGATGGCGACTCGACGCCGGGCAGGCGCGTCCACGGGAAGTTCTCGAGCCACGACGCGTGGCTCGCGTCGGCATCGATCGACTGGACGACCGCCCACGTCCGCGGCCCGTTCCACCAGCTGTGGAAGACGACCTGGGAGTCGGGACGGTCGGCCATGAACTCCGGCGCAAGCCCCGCCGCGGGCGAGTTGCCGCCGTGGCCGTTCACCAGCAGGAAGCGCCGGAAGCCCTGGCCGTGGAGCGAGTCCAGCAGGTCGCGGACGACGGCGACGTACGTCCCGACGCGCAGGCTCGGGCTCCCGGGGTACGCGGCGAAGTACGGCGTCAGGCCGTACGGCAGCGAAGGGAGCACCGGGACGCCGAGCGGCTCGGCCGCCTCGACCGACACCCGCTCGGACAGGATCACGTCGACGCCGAGCGACAGGTATCCGTGCTGCTCGGTCGACCCGAGCGGCAGCACGACCCGGTCGTCGGTGCGCAGGTAGTCCTCGACCTGCATCCAGTTCATCTCATGCAGCCGCATGCGGAGCCTCCTCGTACGCCGCGGCGACCGACAGGAGAAAGGCATCCCGCCCGCGCGCCGCGGCGAGCTGGAGCCCGGCGGGCAGGCCGTCCTCTGCCTCCCCGCACGGCACGGACACCGCCGGCAGGCCGGCGAGGTTGTAGGGGCCGGTGAACCGGGCCTCCACGTCGCCGTCGGGAGTCCCGAACGGCGGATCTTCGGGGGGCGCGACGTACGCGACCGTCGGCCCGGCGAGCACGTCGACCTCGGCGAGCGCCCGCTCGAACCCGGCGGCGACCCGGTCACGGTCGGCAAGCGCGGCGCGGTAGTCGTCGTCGCTGATCTTCGCGCCGAGCTCGAGCAGCGCCCGGGTGCCGTCGCCATAGTGATCGGCCTCGGCCTCGTAGCGCGTCCGATGGGCCTGCCACGCCTCGTAGAGGACGATCGCGCCGAGCGCCTCGTCGGCCACGTCGAGCTCGTCGACGTCGACCTCGCGGACGTCGAACCCGAGGCCGCCCAGCGCGTCGACGGCGTCCCGGACCCGGTCGTGCACACCCTGGCGCAGGCCCGGGTCTGCGAGGTGGCGCGCCAGCACGCCGACGCGCACGCCGGCGACCGGCTCGATCGGGCAGGGCTGCCCGGAGATGACGGCGAGCAGCTCGGCCGCGCCGGCCGCTGTGCGCGCGAGCGGCCCCACGTGGTCGAGCGTCGGCGAGAGCTCGAACACGCCCTCGACGGGGACGAGCCCGTACGTCGGCTTCAGGCCGACGATGCCGCAGTAGGCGGCCGGGATGCGGATCGAGCCGCCCGTGTCGGTGCCCAGGGCGAGGTCGCACACGCCGGCGCCGACGAGCGCCGACGAGCCCGACGACGAGCCGCCCGACGTCCGGCCGGCGTTCCGCGGGTTGAACGTCATGCCGTAGGTCGGGTTGACGCTGCCCGCGGCGTACTCGAGCAGGTTGGTCTTGCAGAAGAGGTCGGCGCCCGCGGCCCGCAGCCTCCTCACGACCTCGGCATCGTCGGCGGCCGGCGGCGGTACGCCCACCGTCGACGCGTTCGTCGTCACGAGGCCCCGCATGTCCATGTTGTCCTTGACGGCGACCGGCCGCCCGTGGAGCGGCCCCGCCGCCGCACGGTCGGGCGCGTCGACGACGTCGATCACGGCGTTCAGCGGCCGGCCGAGGCGCTCGAGCCGCTCGTAGGCGGCGAGCAGGTCGAGGTTGGCCCGCTCGCACACCCGGCGGCCGTCCTCGATGGCGTGGATCAGCTCCCCGGTGCGGCGGATGAGCGGCCCCTCCAGCGCACCCAGCATCGCGTCGACCTCGGTCTTGCGGTGCCGCACGGCCAGGTCGCGGTAGATCCCGGAGTGCGTCTTTGCCGAGCCGCGGTTGAACTCCACGAGCCGGTCGATCGAGCCGTCGAGATCGTCCGGGTCGAAGCCGTCGAACGGCTCCGGAGGAGCCGTTGCCTGGGCGAGCACCTCGCGGGCGAGCGCCAGGTAGAGCGGCCGGTAGGCCGGGTCGGCCAGGGCGTCGGCGATCGACAGGTCGGACACCGCGGTCGCGAAGAGCATCGCGCCGTAGGCCTCCTTGGCCCAGAGATACCCGGCGACGTTCGTCGTCACCTCCGCGTCGGCGATGTCGGCCGCGAGCTGCCGGACGCGGTCGGTGTCGCTCCCGTCGAGCTCGCCGATCCGGAACGTCGCCCGGTTCCCGCGCAGGATCCGCCCCGGCCCCACAACGTCCGCGCCGAAGTTGACGAACGCCCCGACGACGCGCCCCTCGCCCACGGCCGCCACGATCTCGGGCTCGTTGAGGCCGTTCTGGAGCGAGACGACGTACCCGCTCGGCGCCAGCCGGGGCGCGATCGTCTTCATCGCGTCGCGGGTGTGGTGCGCCTTCACCGCCAGGAGCACATGGTCGAGCTCGGCCGGGAGGTCGTCGGGCGATACGGCCGGAACCCGCACGGTGTACTCCTCGACCGGCCCCTCGATGGCGAGGCCGTCGCGGTTGATCGCCTCGACGTGATCCGGGTCGGCGTCGCAGACGAGGACGTCATGACCGTCGCGGACGAGCGCGGCGGCGACCGTGCCGCCGATCGCGCCGCCACCGACGACGACGTACGTCACCGCTCCGTCCCGGCCTGGTCCGCGGCAAGCCCGTTCCCCGACGTCCGGTCGAGGATCACGTCGATCAGGCGCCCGGTCGTCAGGATGTGGTCGGTCATGAGCTCGCGGGCGGCCCGCGGGCTCCCGGCCCGCAGTGCCTCGAGCAGCGCCCGGTGCTGGCGCAGGTTCTCGGCGTGGAGCCGCTGCACGTCCTGCGACAGGAGCAGCGGCGGCGTGCGGAGCGCGCGACGCACGCTGTGCGCCATCCTGCGAAGGAGCGGCATGCCGGCCGCCTCCAGCACGATGTCGTGGAACGTGTCGTTCACCCTGAGCCACTCGAACGTCACGTCCTGCCGGAGCGCATCGTCGATGCCGGGCTCCTGGAGGCGGTGGCTCAGCTCGACGTAGCGCTCGTCGGCCTGCTCGAGCCGTTCGAGCTGCTCGGCCGAGATCCGGGTCGCTGCGAGCTCGGCCGCTGCGCCCTCGAGCGCGGCGCGGGCGACGATCGACTGGCGCAGCTCGTCGCGCGAGGGAGCCCGCACGAGGACGCCGCGATTGGGCCGGAAGACGACCAGCCCGAGCGCGTCGAGCCGGCGGAGCGCCTCGCGGATCGGCGTGCGGCTCACGCCGTACTGCTCCGCGAGCTGCTCCTGGCGGAGCATGGTGCCCGGCGGCAGCTCGCCGAACAGGATCGACCGTTCCAGGGCGGCGCCGATCTCGTCGGCCTTCGTCGTCTCGGGGTCGTCGATTGCCCGGATTTCCGCCATTTCGGATCCAGGTTATCCAAATCCCCCCTTCCTGTGGGCGAGCTTGGTATGGTTGGGATCCGAAAGTCGCCCGTGGCACCGTGGAGGGAGCACACATGAGGATTCGCACGTCTGGGACCCGAATTGGCCTCGCGGCCGTGATGACCCGGCGTCTGGCGCTGGTCATCGCGATGATGGCAGGTGCGCTGCTGCTCGCGAGCTGCGGAGGAAGTGGCAGTAGCAGCAGCGGGGGCGGTGGATCGCAGGCGGCTGGATCGCCACAGATGGGTGGTGACGTCGTGATCGCCCGCACCCAGGAGTCGCTGGGCATGCAGAACATCGACGTATTCGACAACGAGTCGATTTGGATCTTCCAGCAGATGTTCGAGTCGCTGTACACGGTCAGCCCCGACGGCAAAAGCGTCAAACCTTGGCTGGCCACCAGCTACGACCTCTCGGCTGACCAGAAGACCTACACATTCCACCTCCGCAAGGGCGTCAAGTTCTCCAACGGGCAGCCAATGACATCGGCCGACGTCAAGTTCTCGATCGACATGGCCAAGGATCCCAAGACCGGATGGGGGTTCATCGACAGCGCCATCAAGTACAGTGGAGGCGCCCGATCCCGAAACTGTGGTGATCACCACCAAGTACAAGTGGGCGCCGCTCGTGGCGGACATCGCGCTGTTCAACAACGCGGTGCTGCCCAAGGACTACGCCGGCATGACCCAGAAGCAATTCTACGAGCAGCCGATCGGCACCGGCCCGTTCAAGTGGGACCACTGGACACACGGCCAGGAGATCGAGCTGGTCAAGAACCCGGACTACTGGCAGAAGGGCAAGCCGTATCTGGACAGCGTCACCTGGACGACGGTGCCGACAGGACGCCACCCGCGAGCTGCAGCTGAAGGGCGGCCAGGCCCAGATCGACGAGTTCCCGGCCTACTCCTCGATCCAGGAAGCTGCAGAACACGCCGGGTGTTGTGATGCACCTGTTCCCCTCAACGCGCACCGACTACATGCCCATGAACGAGAAGGTGAAGCCGTTCGACGACGTGCACGTGCGCCGCGCGATCTCCTACGCGCTCGACCGCCAGGCCATCATCGACTCGGTGCTCTTCGGCAACGGCAAACCGGCCAACTCGTTCATGCCGCCGCAGGTGCCCTACTACGACCCCAACTCGCCGGGCATCCAGTACGACATGGACCAGGCCAAGAAGGAGATGGCGCAGTCGTCGGTGCCGAACGGGTTCTCGTTCGAGCTGACGGTCGGCTCAGGGGTCGATCAGGAGGAGCAGATCGCCCAGATCCTGCAGAACTCGCTGAAGCAGCTGAACATCAACGTCACGCTGCGCAAGGTCGATCCCAGCGTCGAGTTCTCGCAGCAGCAGAAGGGCGACTACGAGATGACGTCGGCCTACTGGACGATGGACATCGCCGACCCCGACGAGCTGGTCTCGTTCGCGGTCGACCGGACGACAGCCGACTCCTTCTTCACCTACTACGACAACCCGCAGGTGATCGACTGGACGCACCAGGCGCAGTCCACGTTCGACAAGGGCGAACGGCAGACGCTGTACTCGAACATCCAGAAGCAGGCGGCCGAGGACGCCTTCATGGTATTCGAGTTCTACTCGCCGTACCGCTACGCGACATCGGACAAGGTGCAGGGTTTCCAGGTCTACCCGACGGGCAACTACCACATGGAGGACGTCTGGCTGAAGCAGTAGCCGACGCCGGCGATCACACCAACGCATCCCGTGGAGCGGCTCAGCTACATCATCAGCCGTCTGCTGCAGGTGATCCCGGTCATCTTCGGCTGCACCCTGGTCTGCTTCTTCATGCTGCATCTGGTCCCCGGCGACCCGGCGCGGACGATGCTGGGCGTGCACGCGACGCCGGAGGGGGTCGCCCAACTGCACAAGCAGTGGGGTCTCGATAAGCCGCTGTGGCAGCAGTACACCGACTATCTCGGCAGGCTCATACACGGTGACCTCGGCACCTCCCTGTTCTACAGACTAGACGTCTCCACCCTGATCCGCGAGCGCCTGGGGCCGACGCTCTGGCTGTCTGCTCTTCGCGGCCGTGATGTCGGTACTGATCGCGGTGCCGCTGGCAGTGCTTGCGGCCAGCCGGCCGGACGGCGCCCGCGACCAAGTGGTGCGGTTCGTGCCCATGTTCGGGCTGGGCATGCCCAGCTTCTGGGTGGGCATCATCCTGCTGATCGTGTTCGCGCTGCACCTGGGACGGCACTTTCCGGTTGGCGGCTACGGCCACAGCTTCACCGAGCACATGCACTCGATGATCCTGCCGGCGCTGACGGTGGCGCTGTTCATCTCACCGATCCTGATCCGCAGCCTGCGCGCCAGCCTGCTCGACGTGCTGCAGGCGGACTACATCACCACGGCTCGCGCGAAGGGCATCTCCGAGCGGCGCGTGATGGTGCGTCACGCTGTCCGCAACGGCATCATCTCGATGGTGACCGTGCTGGGTCTGAACATCGCCTACCTGGTGGGCGGCACCCTGGTGGTCGAGCAGGTGTTCGCGCTGCCGGGCATCGGCGCCCTCATGATCAACTCGGTCTTCCAGCGCGACTTCACGGTGGTGCAGGCGATCGCGCTGGTGTTCGCGGTGCTGGTGGTGCTGATCAACCTGCTCACCGATATCACCGTCTCGTTGCTCGACCCGCGCGTGAGGTTCGAGTAGTTGGCCAGCGCAGTCGAGTCCGTCGCCGCGCTCCCTGACCAGCGGTCTCGTGGGTTCTCACAGCCGGTGGTACCGCACGCCCTCGTTCGTGGCCGGGGTGCTGATCCTCGGCACGCTGATCGGGCTGGCGCTGGCGGCGCCATGGGTGACCCGCTACTCGCCGACCGTCCAGGACCTGCACAACACCCTCAAGGGGCCTTCGTCGGCAGCACTGGCTGGGCACCGACCAGCTCGGCCGCGACGTCTGGTCGCGGCTGGTGTACGCCGGCCGCGTCGATCTCAAGGTCGGGTTCCTGGCGGTGCTGCTGCCGTTCCTGATCGGCACCGTGCTGGGCAGCCTGGCCGGGCTTCTACGGCGGCAAGCTCGACACGCTGGTGGGCTACTTCGTGAACGTGGTCGTGGCCTTTCCGTTCTACGTGCTAATCATCGCCATTCTGTTCGCGCTCGGGCCCGGCGAGCGTTCGATCTACATCGCCATCACGTTGGTCGGCTGGGTCTCCTACACTCGCATCATTCGAGCCGAGATTCTGGTCGCCAAACGCCGCGAGTACGTGGAGGCCGCCAGGGTGGCCGGGTTGCGCGATTCCCGCATCATCGTCCGCCACCTGTTGCCGAACGTGATCATGCAGGCCGTGATCTTCGCGATGTCGGACATCGTGCTCTCGCTAGCCTGCGATCGTCACGCTCGGCTACATCGGCCTCGGCATCCAGCCTCCGACGCCGGACTGGGGCACCATGATCGCGGGCGGCCAGAACTTCATCACCACCAAGTGGCAGCTGTCGACCATCCCCGGGCTGGCCGTGGTGATCACCGGGTTGGGCCTATCGCTGCTGGCTGACGGCGTCAACGATCTGATGAGGCCGGAGTGAGCGGCGAGGGGCCGCCGCTGCTGGACGTGCGCGACCTGCAGGTGCGGATCCCGCTCAGCCGCGGCACCGTACGTGCGGTCGATGGCGCCTCGTTCCGGGTCGAACGTGGCCAGGCGTCTGGGCCTGGTGGGTGAGTCCGGCTGCGGCAAGAGCATGACGCTGCGCGCGGTCCTGGGGCTGCTGCCGCGGCCGGCCGTCATCAGCGGCGGGCAGGTGCTGTTCGAGGGCGAGGACCTCGGCAGCCGCCCGACCGTCGCGGCTGCGCGAGCTCCGCGGCAAGGGCATCGCCATGATCTTCCAGGAGCCGATGACGGCCCTGAACCCGGTGATGCGGGTGGGGGCGCAGATCGCGGAGGCGCCCCTGGCCCACCTCGGCTACAGCCGCCGGCGCTCCCGCGAGCGGGCGCTCGAGCTGATGCAGCTGGTCGGCATCCCCGACCCCCGGCGCCGCGCGAACGCCTACCCCCACGAGCTGTCGGGGGGTATGCGGCAGCGCGTGATGATCGCCATCGCGCTCTCCTGCGAGCCGCGTCTGATCCTCTGCGACGAGCCCACCACTGCGCTCGACGTGACCATCCAGGATCAGATCCTGAAGCTGCTGCTGAAGCTGCGCGAGGAGCTCGGCATGAGCGTGGTGTTCGTCACCCACGACCTCGCGGTGGTCGCCCAGACCTGTCAGTCGCTGGCGGTGATGTACGCCGGCCAGGTGGTCGAAAGCGGCACCGTGCACGACGTCTTCCATCAGCCCCGGCACCCCTACACGCTGGGGCTGTTACGCTCCGTGCCCGACGCCGACGACGTGCGCGAGTCGCTCGACTCGATTCCCGGCAGCCCGCCCGACCTGGTGTCGCCGCCGCCCGGCTGCCGCTTCGCTCCGCGCTGCGCGCTTTGCCGAGGGCGACTGCGTCGTCGGAGACAAGCCGTTGCTCGCGCTCGGCGACCGGCCGCGTCAGCGCGTGCATCCACCCGGACAAATGCGCCGCCGCGGTGCGCGAGCAGCCGGTGGTTACAGGTGTCTGAGCCGCTGCTCGAGGTGCGCGGGCTGGAGATGCAGTTCGTGGTGTCCGATTCGGTCGGGCGCCGGATCCGGCGCCACCCTGCCGACGTGGTGCAGGCGGTGGCAGGCGTCGACCTCGCGGTGCAGCCGGGCGAGGTGCTCGGGCTTGGTGGGCGAGTCCGGCTGCGGCAAGTCGACGCTCGGCCGCTGCATCGTCGGGCTCTACGCAGCCGACCGCCGGCGAAGTGCTATGGCAGGGGCAGCCGCTCTCGGCGCGCCGTGACCGCGCCCGAGCGACGGCGCATGCAGATGGTGTTCCAGGATCCGTACTCGTCGCTGAATCCGCGCATGACCGTGCGCCAGACCCTGTCCGAGCTGCTGCGGGTGCACCGGATGGTGCCAAGGTCGCAGATCGACGCGCGCTGCCGCGAGCTGATGGACCTGGTCGGACTCGGCGAGCGCTCGCTGGACGCGCACCCGCGCCAACTTCTCCGGCGGCCAGCGCCAGCGCGTCTCGATCGCGCGCGCGCTCGCGCTCGAGCCGGACATGCTGATTGCCGACGAGCCCGTGTCCGCGCTCGACGTGTCGGTGCAGGCGACCGTGCTGAACCTGCTGGACGAGCTGCGCCGCCAGCTAGGGCTGACGATGCTGTTCATCGCGCACAACATGGCGGTCGTGCGGCATGTGTGCGACCGGGTTGCGGTGATGTACCTCGGCCGGATCGTCGAGACGGCACCGACCGCCGAGCTGTTCACACAACCCGCGGCATCCCTACACGCAGGGGCTGCTGAAGGCGGTGCCGCGGCTCGTGCCGGGGCGCGCATCGCAGGCGCCGGCGATGGTGGGCGACCCGCCCAGCCCGATTGACCCGCCGACCGGCTGCCGGTTTCACCCCCGCTGCCCGCTCGCCCAGCCGGTGTGCTCGGAGGACGACCCGCAGCTTGCCGCCGGAAACGACGAGCCCCACCTCGCCGCCTGCCACTTCGCCTGGACGGCGCCGCCGACCGCTCACACTCCCGAGGTCGCAGCCGACGCCTAACGCGTCGCGCGCCCCAGGTACTCGGCCAGCCGCTCGCCGCCGATGCCCTGCACCGTGTAGCCGTCGCGGCCGGTCATCGTCTCGCCGGCAACCAGCGCGTTCACGATCGCCTCCTCGGTCGCCTCGATCACGGCGTAGAAGAGGTTGTCGATCAGATCGGCCGGAACGGCACGCACCGCGACGGGACCGGTGCCCTGGGTGTCGTGGTCGACGAGCGGCCTGAGCCCGCGGTTGCCGGTCGCGAACGCCAGGATGAGATCGCCGGAGCCGTGCTCGCCGGCGCCGCCGACCCGGCCGATGCCGAGCGCGGCCCGCTGCGCCAGCCGCTCGCACTGGCCCGGGAGGAGCGGCGCGTCGGTGGCGACGATGACGATGATCGACCCCTCAGGGCCGGCGCCGGGGCGGCCGGCCGGCTCCTCGCCGGGGAGCGGGCCGACCGGGATGCCGTTCACCTGCAGCCGGTCGCGCCAGCCGTGGTTGGCCTGCACCAGCACGCCGACCGTCGAGCCGTCCACGACGCGCGACGCCGTGCCGATCCCGCCCTTGAAGCCGTGGCACTGCATGCCGGTGCCGCTGCCGACGCCGCCCTCGGCCACCGGGCCGCCCGACGCCGACTCGAGCGCGGCGTGGACGTGCTCGGCACGCACGTGCATCCCGTTGATGTCGTTCAGGTCGCCGTCGTACGTCTCCCCCACCACCGGCAGGTACCAGCGCTGCTCGCCGGGCGCCTCCTTCTGCACCGCCGCCGTGATCAGCGCGTCGCGGACGACGCCCACCGAGTGGGTGTTCGTGAGGCCGATGACGGTCGTCAGGAGCCCGGCCTCGCGGATCCACTCGAGGCCGGTCAGCTCGCCGTTCCCGTTCAGCCGGTGGCAGCCGGCGAAGGCGGGCTCGGCCCAGGGGTCGTCGGCGCCGGGCACGATGACGGTGACGCCGGTGCGCACCGGGCCGCGTCCGACGACCAGCGGGCCGTCGCCGTCGATGAGCGTCGTGTGGCCGACGCGCACACCGGCGACATCGGTGATCGCGTTGGCCGGTCCAGGCGGGAGGCTGCCGACGACGATCCCGAGGTCGCGCGCCCGGGCGCTCACGTGCGGCCGCCCTCGTGGCGGGGCAGACCGTCGTCGGGGATCGGCTCCCAGGCCGCGGCCGTGGCGACGTGGTAGCGGACCTGCGGGCGGATCCCCGGATCGGAGTCGAACGCGCTCATGCGAACCGTCATCTGGGCCGGGTCGGCCTGGCTCTGGCTGAAGAGCGCCGAGCCGCACTCCGGGCAGAAGAGCTTCGCCCATCCGTCCGGCGGCCGGAACGCGCGCACGACCTCCTCGCCCTGCACGATGCGGAGGCTGCCGGGCTCGATCAGCGCCTGCGCCGAGGCCGCCGTGCCCGTGCGCCGCTGGCAGCGGGTGCAGTGGCAGTAGCTCGCCGAGACGGGCGGCCGGTCGACCTCGAAACGCACCGCGCCGCACAGGCAGCCGCCGGTCAGCGGAAACGTCGGCATGCCGCCACTCTAACGGGCAGGTACAGTCGCGGGCGATGCCGTACGACATCGTCTACCAGAACGACTTCAGCGCGCCGCTGGGCGCGGAGTGGTTCAGGTACAACGGGGTTCCCGCCTGCTGTCCCACCAGCCGGTGGGACGCCGCGAACGCGGTCGTGCAGGGCGGCCGGCTCGTCTTGCGAGGACTGCGCCAACCGGACGGGAGCTATCACACGGCCGGTGTCTCGCTGCCTCACGTGAACGTGACCTATGGACGCGTCCGCTTCCGGGGCAGGTTCGACAAGGGTCTCGGCCTGAAGATGTGCGCACTGCTCTGGCCCGCGGCCGGATTCCAGCCTCCCGAGATCGACTTCGCAGAGTCGCGGACGGAGGACTCTGACCGCACGACCATGTGCATGACCTTGCACTACCCGCCGACAAGCGGCTATGCGATCCGTCACGAGATCGCACTGGACTTCTCGCAGTGGCACACATGGGGAGTCACATGGATCCCTGGCCACCTGAGCTGCACCGTGGACAACCGAACATGGGCCGTCATCGAGGACGCCAGCTTCGGCAAGGTCGTGGTTCCGACGACCCCGATGCACTTCGGAATTCAGACCACGATGGGGTCTCCCGGCAAGGCGAAGCCCGACGGGACGACGCCGCACGAGGTCAGCCTGCACATCGACGACCTGACGGTCTGGAGCTACCGGGCCTGAAACATCTGTACCGGGTACAGATGTTTCAGGCCGTCTCGCGGAGCTCCGCGGGGACGGTCTCGGGATCGACGCGCGTGAGGGCCGCCGGGGCCTCGGAGCGCAGGAAGTCGACGACGCCCGCCTGAGTCCGGGCGCACGGGAGGAGCGTCTTCCACGTGTCGACGTGCTCGGGGACGTGGAAGTCGCCGTTCGCCACCGCGGGCAGGCCGGCCGCCGCCACCCACGCGAAGACGCGGTGGCGGTTGATCAGCTCGAAGCGGTGCGCGAGCGAGCGCAGCTCCGGATCACGCCAGAACATGCGGGTCGTGCGGCCGGGGATCGAGTCCGGGACCGCGCCGTGCGGGTGGGCCGCGATCAGCGCCGCGCCCGCCGCCCTCGCCTCGTCCATCGCGGTGCCGATCCCACGGTCGACGGGGACGAAGCGCTCGAGCCCGACCGCGACCGCATGCGCGCTTCGGGTGCTGTCGGCCGGGTCGTCGTAGGTCAGCTCGAGGCCCGGGATGACGAGCATCCCGTACAGCGCCTCGGCCCGCGCCGCCTGCTCTCGGATCGCGGCCAGGTAGGCGGGGTGGCGCTCCTCGGTGACCATGTCGCGGCCGCGGACCACGTGGTCGGTGATGCAGAGGACGTCGAATCCGCGGCGGCCATAGAGGTCGACCACCTGCTCGAGCGGCAGGCGGCCGTCGCTCCAGTTCGAGTGGGCATGGAGCTCGCACAGGAGCGGCGCCTCCATGCCCGGGAGTGGTGAGCGTGTCATGCCCGCATGGTGACCGGCGCGGATCCCTCCCGGGGTTTCGGGCCGGTGCACGTTTCGAGAAGGAGTGGAGAGCGGCCGCAACCGGCCGAATTCGAACGACGCGTTTCCGCTAGCCTCCGGCCCGGGCAATGGCTCCTCCGACGTCGGCAACGAAGCACGGACGCACGCTCGCTCCCGAGTCAGTCGCGCAGATCGACGGCTGGTTCCGCGCCGCGAACTACCTCTCGGTCGGGCAGATCTACCTGCTCTCGAACCCGCTCCTCCGCGAGCCGCTGAGCCGCGACCACGTGAAGCCGCGCCTGCTCGGGCACTTCGGGACGGCGCCCGGGCTGAACCTCGTCTACGCGCACATGAATCGCGCGATCCGCGAGCGCGACCTCGGCGCGATCTACGTCACGGGCCCGGGCCACGGCGGCCCGTCGCTCGTCGCCAACGCGTACCTCGAGGGCCGCTACACCGAGGTCTACCCCGACATCACCACCGACGAGGAGGGGATGCGCCGGCTCTTCCGGCAGTTCTCGTTCCCGGGAGGCATCCCGAGCCACGTCGCGCCCGAGACGCCGGGGTCGATCCACGAGGGCGGCGAGCTCGGCTACTCGCTCGCGCACGCCTTCGGTGCCGCGTTCGACAACCCCGACCTCCTCGTGGTCTGCGTCGTGGGCGACGGCGAGGCCGAGACGGGCGCGCTCGCGACGAGCTGGCACTCGAACAAGTTCCTGAGCCCGCGCTCCGACGGCGCCGTCCTCCCCATCCTCCACCTGAACGGCTACAAGATCGCCAACCCGACGGTGCTCGCCCGCATCCCGGAGCGGCGAGCTCGAACGCGCTGCTCGAAGGCTACGGCTGGAGGCCGATCAACGTCACGGTGGGGTTCGACGGCGAGCCCGCCGAAGAGGTGCACCCGCGGTTCGCGGCGGCCCTCGACGAGGCGCTCGACGACATCGCCACGATCCAGTCGACCGCGCGCGGCAACGGCAACGGGCACGGCCGGCCGGCGTGGCCCATGCTCGTGCTTCGCAGCCCGAAGGGGTGGACCGGCCCGCGCGAGCTCGACGGCCTGCCGGTCGAGAACTCGTGGCGCTCCCATCAGGTGCCGATCGCGGATCCGCGCGACAACGATGACCACCTCCAGGCGCTCGAGGACTGGATGCGGAGCTACCGGCCCGAGGAGCTCTTCGACGAGCACGGCACGCTGCGCCCCGACCTGGCGGCGCTCTCGCCGAGCGGGACGCGGCGCATGAGCGCGATCCCGCGAGGCCAACGGCGGCGAGCTCCTGCGCGACCTCGTCGATCCCCGACTTCCGCGGCTATGCCGTCGATGTGCCCGAGCCGGGCAAGGGGTCGAGCGAGCCCATGCGCGTCCTGGGCGGGCTCATCCGCGACGTCACGGCCCGGAACGCCGACCGGTTCCGGGTGTTCGGCCCCGACGAGACCGCCTCGAACCGGCTCGGAGCGGTGTTCGAGGTGTCGGACCGGGTCTGGGAGGCCGAGATCCTCGACACCGACGACCACCTGGCCACCGAGGGCCGCGTCATGGAGGTGCTGTCGGAGCATCTCTGCCAGGGCTGGCTCGAGGGCTACCTCCTGACGGGCCGCCACGGCGTCTTCAACTGCTACGAGGCGTTCATCCACATCATCGACTCGATGGTGAACCAGCATGCGAAGTGGCTCAAGGTGACGCGCGACATCCCGTGGCGGCGCCCGATCGCCTCGCTCAACTACCTGCTCTCCTCGCACGTGTGGCGCCAGGATCACAACGGCTTCTCGCACCAGGACCCGGGGTTCATCGACCACGTCGTCAACAAGAAGGCCGAGATCGTCCGCGTCTACCTGCCGCCCGACGCCAACTGCCTCCTGTCGGTCGCCGACCACTGCCTGCGCAGCCGGCACTACGTGAACGTGATCGTCGCCGGCAAGCAGCCGTGCCTCGACTACCTGTCGATCGACGACGCGGTGGCGCATTGCGCCCGCGGGCTCGGGATCTGGGAGTGGGCGTCGAACGACGAGGGCGGCGAGCCCGACGTCGTGATGGCGTGCTGCGGCGACGTCCCGACCCTCGAGACGCTCGCCGCGGTCGCGATCCTCCGCGAGCGGCTCCCCGACCTCAAGGTGCGCGTCGTGAACGTCGTCGACCTGATGCGGCTCCAGCCCGAGACCGAGCACCCCCACGGCCTGTCCGACGGCGAGTTCGACTCGCTCTTCACGACCCGCCGGCCGGTCGTCTTCGCCTACCACGGCTATCCGTGGCTGATCCACCGGCTCACGTACCGGCGCACGAACCACTCCAACATCCACGTGCGCGGGTACAAGGAGGAGGGCACGACGACGACGCCCTTCGACATGGTGATGCTGAACGACCTCGATCGCTTCCACCTCGTGATGGACGTGATCGACCGCGTGCCGGGCCTCCGCGACAGGGCGGGCAGCCTGCGCCAGGCGATGACCACTGCCCGCCACCACGCCCGTGCGTGGACGCGCGAGCACGGAGCGGACGACCCGGCCGATCTCCGGCTGGACCTGGCCGTTCTGACCGCGTGGGCGATGTGCTCGTCGTCAACGCCGGCTCGACGAGCCTGAAGCTCCACCTGGTCGTCGCCGGACGAGACGTCGGCGCCGGTCGACGGCCTCGCAGAGGTCGACGCCGCCGGCGTCGACGCGGTCGCACACCGGGTCGTCCACGGCGGCGAGGCCTTCGTCCGCCCCGCGCTGCATCGACCCCGCGGTGCGCCGGGCGATCGCCGACCTCGAGCCGCTCGCGCCGCTCCACAACGCGCCCGCCCTCGCCGCCATCGACGAGGCGATGGAGAAGCTCCCCGACGTGCCCCACGTGGCGGTGTTCGACACGCTCTTTCACACGTCGATGCCGCCCGAGGCGCGCGAGTACGCCGTGCCGAGGAGGTGGCGCGACGAGTGGGGCGTGCGCCGGTACGGGTTCCACGGGCTCTCGGTGGCCTGGGCGTCGGAGCGGGCCGCCGACCATCCTGGGCCGGCCCGCGGCGGATCTGCGCCTGGTGGTGTGCCACCTCGGCGGCGGGTGCTCGGTGACGGCGGTCGCCGGCGGACGGTCGTGCGACACGACGATGGGCTTCTCGCCGCTCGAGGGCGTCCCGATGGCGACCCGGTCCGGATCGGTCGACCCGGCGGTGCTCATCTACCTGGAGCGCACCCATGGGATGGACGCCGACGCCGTCGACCACGCCCTGACCGCCGAGTCCGGGCTGCTCGCGCTGGGCGGGTCAGGGGACATGCGCGACCTCGAGGCCGCGGCCCGCGACGGAAGCGGGGCGGCGAAGCTCGCGATCGACGTCTTCTGCCACCGGGTGGCGGGGGCGGTCGGCGCGATGGCGGTCGCCGCCGGCGGCATGGACGCGGTCGTCTTCACCGGCGGCATCGGGGAGCGGTCACCCGGCACGCGCGCGGCGATCTCGCAACCGGCTCGGCGTGCTCGGCGTGGAGCTCGACCCGGCCCGCAACGAGGCGGCCGACGGCGACGGCGACATCGCCGCCCAGACCTCCGTGGCGCGCGCGCTGGTCGTCTCGAGCCGCGAGGAGATCGTCGCGGCGCGAGCGGCTCGAGACGTCGTCGGCTCCTAGCCGCTGCGGGTTTCCACGCACCGGATGCGGGGCGGTCCCGATGCGAAATCGCCGTCTTCGGGTAAGGATGGGGCCATGGACTGGTCGCACATGACCAACTGGGGCTGGGCGATGATGGCGCTCTGGACGACGCTGTGGATCGTCCTCGTCGCGGTCGTCGTCGTGGTGGGCACCCGCTGGGCGAAACTGCACTAGTGCCGTGATCGGGATCTCCCCGTCATGTCCTTCTCGAGCCGCGGCGACTGGGCCGCGTGGCTTGCCGAGAACCACGCCGACGCGGCGGGCGTGTGGCTGCGCCTGGAGCGCAAGACCCCCGGCTCGGCAGCGCTGACCTACCCGGAGGCGCTCGAGGCCGCCATCGCGCACGGCTGGATCGACGGCACGCGCAAGCGGCTCGACGAGCGCCACTACCTCCAGCGGTTCACGCCCCGGCGAGCGCGCAGCAAGTGGTCGAAGATCAATCGCGACAAGGCTGTCGATCTCATCGAGCGTGGCGAGATGACGCCCGCGGGCCTGCGCGAGGTCGAGCGCGCCAAGGCTGACGGGCGCTGGGACGCCGCCTACGCGGGCCAGCGAACGATGGAGGTGCCCGACGACCTGCGCGCCGAGCTCGACGCGGAACCCGGCCGCGCGCGAGCTGTTCGCCGGCCTCGACAGCCGAAACCGCTACGCGATCCTCTACCGGATCGGCGACGCGAAGCGGCCCGAGACGCGGGCCCGCCGGATCGCGAAGTTCGTCGCGATGCTGAACGAGGGCGAGACGATCTACCCGCCAACGGCCAGGGGCTAGGAGAGCGGCTCGGCCGGCAGGCCGAAGCGGCCGAACGCGTCGGGCGTCAGGAACGCGGTGATCTCGCTGATCCGCGTGCCGCGCAGCGTGAGCACGTTGATGCCGTGCGGCAGGTAGCGGCCCGTCGCCTCGTTCCAGATGTAGTGGCCGAACGGCGAGCTGGCCGTTCGCGCCCACCGGGAGGAGGCGCCAGCGGCTGCCGGCCGCGAGCGGCCACCCGCGCAGGAACCAGGCGACGGCGTCGCGCCCGCGGTACCACGTGGCCATCGGCGGCATCGCGATCAGCGCGTCCTCGGTGAGCATCGAGACGACCGCGTCGACGTCGCCGCGCTCCCATGCGTCGACGTAGGCGCTCACCACGTCCCGGAGCGCGGCGTCGCCGAGCACCCGCAGCGTCGCCTGCTGCGTCCGCTCGGGCAGCCGCTCGTCCACGGCCTTGTGCGCGCGCTGGAGCGCGCTGTACACCGACGCCGTCGTCGTCTCGAGCGCGTCGGCGACCTCGGCCCCCGAGAAGCCGAGCACATCGCACAGGATCAGCGCGGCCCGCTGGCGCGCCGGCAGCTGCTGAAGTGCCGCGATGAACGCCAGCTCGACGGCCTCGCGCTGCTCGTAGCGGGCCTCCGGAGCGACCGTGCTCGCCGCCCAGCCCCTCGTCGGGGTACGGCTCGATCCAGACCGACTCGACGAGCGGCGCGCCGGGACGCTCGTCGCGGGTCGGCGGCCGGGCCGAAGTCGACCGGGAGCAGCCGCTTCGGACGTCGCTCGATCGCCCTCAGGCACGTGTTGGTGGCGATCCGGTAGAGCCAGGATCGCAGCGAGCTACGGCCCTCGAACCCGGGCAGCCCGCGCCATGCCCGGAGCAGCGACTCCTGGAGCGCGTCCTCGGCGTCGGAGACCGAGCCGAGCATCCGGTAGCAGTGGGCGTGAAGCTCTCTGCGGTGCGGCTCGACGAGCTTGCCGTAGGCGCCCTCGTCGCCTCGCCGAGCGGCATCGAGCAGCTCGCTGTCGCCGGATGGCCGGCCGACGACGCTCACTCGCCCCCGAAGAACCGGTAGGAGCCGACCTCATGCATCTCGGTCGCGACCGGCGGCTCGTCGCACCGGGCGGCGATGTCCTCCTGGAACCGCGCGAACGCCTCCACCTCGGCGAGCGGATTGCGCCCGTCGGCCGTGTCGACCGACGCGATGTGGACGAAGCTCACGCCGTCCTCCAGTTTGAAGGTCGCATACCGGAACCCTTCGGGCCCGGTGCGGGCGAGCTCCTCGTAGACGGCGCGGACGAGCTCCTCGTTCGCCTCCACCTGGTCGGCCTTCACCCTGTACCGCACAATCACACGCCGCATCTCTGCCACCTCTTCGGGTCGTTTCGAAGAACGACCCGCCGGGGCCGCGAAATCCATCGCTCAGGTGGCGAACGGTGCGTCACGCGGGCGCAGCCGGCTCCGCGTTCACTCGCTGGTCGTCGATGACCTCGATCTCGGTGATGTGCGCGGGGTTCGAGTAGAAGACGCCGCCGAGAGCCGGGTTGCGGTTGGTCGCGAGCTTGAGCAGGCCGTCGCTTCGGTGCTCGAGGATGATGCCGTCGCGATGCTTGCCGTTCGAGTACGTGATCTGCACCTTCGTGCCCACGGGCAGCTCGTCCTCCCAGATGGTCGGTACGTCGTTCATGCGGGCACTGTAGTGCCGAGACTAGGATTCGACGGCGATGGACCCGCGGCCGCCGACCCCGCCCTTCACCGAGGAGACCGCCCGCCAGAAGGTGCAGGCCGCCGAGGACGCGTGGAACACGTGCGACCCCGAACGGGTCTCGCTCGCCTACACGCCTGACTCCGTATGGCGGAACCGCGACGAGTTCTTTCAGGGCCGCGAGGCCATCGTCGACTTCCTCACCCGCAAGTGGGCGAAGGAGCTCGACTACCGGCTGCGCAAGGAGCTCTGGTGCTTCACCGAGAACCGCATCTCCGTCCGGTTCGAGTACGAGAGCCGCGATCCGTCGGGGCAGTGGTGGCGAAGCCACGGCAACGAGCACTGGGAGTTCGACGACCTCGGCTACATGCGCCGCCGCGACGCGAGCATCAACGACTACCGGATCGACCACGCCGACCGGCGCATCCACGTCGACCGCGACTGAGCGCTACCGGTAGCGGTAGGTGATGCGGCCGCGCTTCAGGTCGTACGGCGAGAGCTCGACCTTGACCCGGTCGCCGAGCAGGATGCGGATGCGGTACCGGCGCATCTTGCCGGCGATGTAGCCGGTCGTCTCGTGTCCGTTGTCGAGCTCGATCCGGAACATGCCGTTGCGAAGCGACTCGGTCACCTCGCCGTCGAGCTCGATCTTCTCTTCCTTGGCGCTCATACCTGCGGTTCAGGGTATCAGGCGCTGAGCCCGGCGGAGGCAGGCGACGTCACGACGAGACGTGCACGAACGCCGCGATATCCGACGCCGAGCGGTCGGTGCGGCGCATCACCTGGCCGCCGTTCGAGTTGTCCGTCGGTGAGGTGTTGCCCTCGATCGTGACGAGCGGCGAAGGCTTCTCGACGATCCCGATGTGGTCGCAGACGCCGTCCGAGTCCCAGTCGAAGAGCACGAGGTCGCCGGCCTCGGGCGCGCGGGTGATCGTGAGGCCGTTCCGGGCGGCGTGGGCGTCGTTCAGGACGTAGGGCACGTACGCCCACCGCGAGCGCCGCGAGAAGCTCTTCGAGCCGGAGTTCGCGAAGCACCAGCTGACGAAGATCGCACACCACGGGACGCCGTTCATGCCGTACCACTTGCCGAACTCCTGGATGTTGACCGGCGTCTCGATCGTCCCGACCTTGCTCTTCGCAAGCTTCACGGCGTCCTTGCGGAAGCTCGCCTCCTTCGCCGCCTTCTTCCGCGCGGCGACGCGTGCGCGCATCTCCGGCGGTGGGCTTCGCCGCGCCGGTCAGGTAGTCCGTGAACCGCCGGCCCGCGAGCTGATCGGGGCGCGGGAACCCGAGCCAGAACTGGGCCCTGTACACGGCCTGGGCCGTCATCGGCCCGTACTCGCCGTCGGCGTCGAGCCCCTTCCCGTAGCCGTCCTCGTTCAGGAGCTTCTGGAGCGCCTTCACGTCCGGCGCCCGTCATGAGCGGAGAGGCCAGGTGCAACAGCCTCGGCTCCACGTCGGGTGTTCGCCCGTTACCCATCGTCGCCGCTGGCGCGACTGTACCAGTCCGGCGGGTACGCGGCCATCGCCGGAACGCGCGACGTGAACGGACGCGCCAGCGCCGCCGCCCGCTCGCGCACGGCCCGCAGGCGCGGCGCGCCGACCTCGGCCAGCCATCGCCGCCGCTCCTCGGGGTCGGACGTGACGGCGCCTTCCCACGCCGTGCGGCCGACGATGTAGCCCGACGCACCGGCCCGGCACGCCGCCTCGACCTGGGCGGCGAACGTCTCGTAGGCGGCGCCGCCGCCGAGGAGCACCCACGGCGTCGCGCCGCAGGCGGCATCGAGCTGCCGGCACCACTCCTCCTCGGCGCCCGCGTCGGCCGCCTTCGGAAACTGCACCTTCATGATGTCGGCGCCGAGCGGCACCAACCGCTCGACGCCGGCGACACGAGGCCCGGGAAGGCGTCGGCGTGAGCCGACTCGTCCTCGTCCGCGAGCCGGTAGACGATCGGCTCGAGCACGAGCGGGAGGCCGGCCTCGTGGCACCCGTCGACGGCGCGGTCGACCACCTCCATCTGCGCCTCAGCCGACGCGGTGTGGTCGGCCCGGAAGGGCAGGAGCAGCTTGCAGGCATCGGCCCCCGCGGCGAGCGCGGCGCCCGGGCCCCAGCCGGGCAGGAACGACGTGACCCGGCCGCTCTCGGCGTCGGCGTAGCCCTGCGCCTCGAGCGGCATCGCCACGGCCGGCGCCCCGCCGGCTCCGTCGGCGAGCACGGCGGCCCCGTGCTCGGCGTCGATCAGAACGCCGGTCGCCGCCGGGCGCGAGCGCGGCCACGATCTCGGCCTTGAGCGCGCCGATCGCGGCGCCCTCCGGCGCGGCGACGCCGCGGGCCTCGAACGCGACGCCGAAGCGAGTCACGGTGGTCGACCGCCACGAGCGCGAACACCCCGTCCGCGCTGATCCTGTGGAGGCGGCGGCGCCGACCGAGGTCGGCGGCTCGCGTCACAGCCCGCGCTCCGCCAGGTAGGCGCGGTTCTCGCTCGCCGTCGGCGACGGCGTGCGAGAACGGCTCGTCGGGGCCGAGCACGCGATCCTGCTCGACGACGATCCAGCCGTCGTACCCGCGTCGCAGGAGCTCGTCCAGGCACTCGCCGACGTTCGCGTCTCCCTCGCCGAGCGGGCAGAAGACGCCGCGCTCCCAGGCCGCGACGAGGTCGCCGCCGTCGGCGCGCACCTCGGCCATCCGCGTCGTGTCGACGTCCTTCATGTGGACGTGGTTCACGAGCCCGCCGTACTCCCTGAGGAAGCCGAGCGGATCGCCCCCGCCGAAGGCCGTGTGCCCCGTGTCGAAGCAGAGGCCGATCAGATCGGTGTCGATCGCCGAGACCACCTGCGCGATCTCGCGCGGGGTCTCGACGTACGTCCCGGCGTGGTAGTGGAGCGAGACCGGGAACCCACGCTCGCGGCAGCGCGCGGCCGCCCGCTCGAGGTTCCTCACGAGAAGCTCGGCGCGGTCGGGCGGAAGCCACGTCTCGGGATGCGCCTCGATGTCGCCGGCGTGCTGGAGCCGGTCCGGCTCGAGGAAGGCGTCGGCGAGGAGCACGACCGGCTTCGTCCCGTCGACCGCCGCGGCCTCGAGCGTGTCGAGCGCGCTCTCCATCGCCGCCAGATCCTCGGCGAAGCCGTCCGGGCGGGAGAAGCGAAGCGGCAGGAACGACCCCATGAGCTCGAGGCCGTGCTCGGCGAGCATCCGGCCGACCTCGGGCCCCTGGCCGAAGTAGCCGGGCGGGCCCAGCTCCGTGCCGACGTATCCGGCCTCGGCCATGACGCGCGCCAGCTCGGTGCCGGCCGGCAGGCCGGGCCGCCCGATGGTGATCTCGAAGACGCCGTACGAGCAGGGCGCCGAGGCAACGCGGATCGACATGACGGCGTATGCTACCCGTTTGGATCGTTCCAACCCGATCCGCCTCGCAGTCGTCGGCGCGGGCCGCATGGGCCGGCGACACATCGCAGCCGCCGGGCAGGCGGCGGGCGTCGAGCTCGTCGCGGTCTGCGATCCCGTGCCCGGGCGCCGCCGAGGCCGCAGCCCCGCCCGGCGTCGCCACGGCACCCGGCCTGGACGAGCTGGGCGAGCCGGTCGACGCGGTCGTGATCGCGGCGCCGACGCCGTTCCACACGTCGCTGGCCGAGCAGGCGATCGGGATGGGGCCTCGACGTGCTGTCCGAGAAGCCCGTCGGCTTCGACCCCGGTGCGATCGAGCGCCTGGGAGAGCGGGCGGCCGCGGCGGGCCGCGTGCTCGCCGTGGGATTCTGGCGACGGACGGCGTGGCCGTACGTCGAGGCCCGCCGGCTGGTCGCCGAGGGGGCGATCGGCACTCCCACGTTCCTGCGCTCGTCGCAGTGGGACGCCGACCTGCCGCCGCTCGCGTTCGCCGACCCGGAGGTGTCGGGCGGCGTCGAGGTGGACTGCGGCGTGCACGAGGCCGACCTGGCCAGATGGTTCCTGGGCTGCGAGATCGCCCAGGTGTCCGCCACGGGCACGCCGGGCGCGCTGGCGGAGGTCGGCGACGCCGAGACGGTCGCGGCCCTGGCCGTCACCACCGCCGGCCAGGCCGTCGCGATCGACCTGGGCCGCACCTGCGGCTACGACGACGACGTCCGCACCGAGATCCTGGGGCCCGGCGGCGCGCTCCTGATCGACGCCCGCGGCCGCGGCGGCCTGCGCCACGGCGACCGGTACGGCCTGCGCGACGTCCCCGGCCCCGACGGCGACGTCCTCGAGCTGGCGCTCGCCGCTCAGCTCGAGCGGTTTGCCGAGGCATGCCGGGGTGCGGAGCCGCACGCGACGGCGACAGACGCCGCCCGCGCGCTCGAGGCCGGGCAGGCGATGCGCCGCTCGCGCCTGGCGGGCGGCGCAGTCGAGGTGCTCACGAGCACTGCCACGTCTCCCTGACGCGTTCCGTCAGGACGGCCCGTTGCTCGTGGTGCGCCGTCCCTGCAACAATTCCGTGCCGGCGGGAAGGGCCGTACCTGGTACCTCCTCGGCCCCGGATCGGGCGCATGCGCCGCGCTCGCCGGCGGCCACACCATGGAACCACCGCGGGTCGCGCCGGAGAATGTGCCGACTTCGTCACGATGGTGAGTCAGCGACACCGCCGGCACCTGTTACGCCGCACGCCGAGGCGGCACAGGACCTGCACAGGACAGCCACGCTCGCCGATGCGTGCTCAGGCCCGCGGGTCGGTCGGCCTGACGTACGGCCTGACGTCATCGCGCGCCCGGCGGTAGGCCTCGCGGATGGGCTCGAGCGAAGCCGGGCCGCCGGTCTCGGCGACCGGCACGTCCCACCACGACTCGTAGCCCGGCACGCCCACCAGCGGATCGGTGCGGACGTACACGACCGTCGTCTCGGCGGCCGCGCGGGCGGTCGCGAGCGCGTCGGCCAGCCCGGCGATCGTCTCGGGCCGCAGCACCGCAACGCCGAAGCTCGCCGCGTTCGCCGCCAGGTCGACCCCGAGCGGCTCGCCGTCGAGCGCGATCCTGCCGTCGGCGCCGCGGCGGCGAAGCTGCGTGCCGAACCGCTCGCCTCCGACCGACTCGGACAGCGCCCCGATCGACGCGTAGCCGGCGCTGTCGACGAGGACGATGACGAGCTTTATGCCCTCCTGGATCGCCGTGGCCAGCTCGCCCGACATCATGAGCCAGGAGCCGTCGCCGACCATCACGAACACCTCGCGCCCGGGCTCCGCCAGGCGGACGCCCATCCCGCCGGGCAGCTCGTACCCCATGCACGAGTAGCCGTACTCCAGGTGGTACTCGCCGGGCTCGCGCGCGCGCCAGAGCTTGTGCAGGTCGCCCGGCATGCTGCCGGCGGCGCACACCACGACATCCCCGGGCGCGGCCGCCGAGTTCACGGCGCCGATCACGGCGCTCTGGGCGAACACCGGCGCCTGGTCGCGCGCGTAGAGGCGCGCCACCTCGGCGTCCCACTCGCCGTTCAGCCGGGCGGCGTCCTCGCGCAGCGCGGCGGGAGCCGACCAGCCGCCCAGGAGCTCCGACAGCCGCTCGATCGTCGCGCGGGCGTCGCCGACCAGGGCGAGGCCCGACGTGCTTCTGCGCATCCATGGCGGCGACGTTCACGTTGACGAACGTCACGTCCGGGTCGCGGAATGCGGTGCGGCTCGCGGTCGTGAAGTCCGAGAAGCGGGTGCCGATCCCCAGCACGAGGTCGGCCTCCGCGGCGACCCGGTTGGCCGCGAACGTGCCGGTCGCGCCCATCGCCCCCAGCGACAGCGGATGGTCGTAGGGCAGCGCGCCCTTGCCGGCCTGCGTCTCGGCGACGGGGATCCCGGCCGCCTCCGCGAACGAGCGGAGCGCCGCCGGAGCCTCCGAGTAGCGCACGCCGCCGCCGGCGACGATCAGCGGCCGCTTGGCGGCGCGGATCAGGTCGGCCGCCCGCGCGCATGAGCGTCTCGTCGGGGAGCGCGCGCGGGATGACCCAGTGCCGCTCGGCGAAGAGCTCCTCCGGGAACTCCCACGCTTCGGCCTGCACGTCCTGCGGCAGCGCGATGCAGGCGGCCCCGACATCGGCCGGGTCGGTGAGGACGCGCATCGCGCCGAGGAGCGCCGCGGGAAGCTGCTCGGGTCGCCAGACGCGGTCCCAGAACCGGCACACCGGCCGGAACGC
The DNA here is from genome assembly GCA_963706075.1 of uncultured Actinomycetes bacterium. Lineage (GTDB taxonomy): Bacteria > Actinomycetota > Thermoleophilia > Gaiellales > JAICJC01 > JAICJC01. The sequence continues at coordinate 150,980 of CAVPLP010000003.1, read as the reverse complement.
GTCGTTGACCGACGTCTCGGGCGCGTCGGGGCGCTCGAGCTCTTGGAGCACCGCTCCCGCGCGGCGCGTGGCGAAGACGTCGCCCGGCAGGAGCAGCACCGGCAGCCGGTTCACCGTGGCGAGCGCGGCGCCCGTGACCATGTTGGTCGCCCCGGGCCCGACCGACGACGTGCACGCCCACGTCGCGAGCCGGTTGGTCGCCTTGGCGTAGCCGGAGGCGACGTGCACCATCGCCTGCTCGTTCCGGGCCGGCACGTAGCGCAGCCGCGCCTCGTCCTCGAGGAGCGCCTGGCCGAGCCCCGCGACGTTCCCGTGGCCGAAGATGCCGAGGACGCCGGCGAAGAACGGCCGCTCCTCGCCGTCGCGCACGGAGCGCTGCGCCGCCAGGAACCGCACGACCGCCTGCCCGACCGTGAGCCGCACCGTCTCGGTCACGACCGCCGCCCCTGGGCCGTCACCATCGGCACCCGCGGGTCTCCCGTCTCGCCCGCCCAGGCGGCGCGGATCCATGCGTGGGCCGGGTCGTCGCTGATCGCCATCGACCGCACCTCGCCCGGCCCGGCCAGGACGTTCAGGTACCAGAGCGCGTGGTCGGGCGACGCCATGCACGGCCCGTGGAAGCCGCGCGGGACGAGGAAGGCGTCGCCGTCGGCGATCGTGACCGTCACGTCCCACCCCTCGACGAGGTCGTACGTGCGGTGGGCCGCCATGCCGTGCGGGCCCTCGACGCGGAAGTAGTAGATCTCCTCGAGCTCGGCCTCGATGCCGTTCGACGCGTCGTCGTGCTTGTGCGGCGGATAGCTCGACCAGTTGCCCGGCGGCGTCAGCACCTCGCAGCACGAGAGCCGGTCGGGGATGTCGACCTCGGGGGTCAGGAAGTTCGTGACCTGGCGGGTCGAGCGCCCGGCGCCCCGCACCTCGACCGCCACCTCGCGCGCGTCGATGTAGGCCACCTCGCGGCGGCGGCGGGCCGGCGCCGACGGCAGCGCGAGCTCGCACGCAGCGTCCGCGACGATCTGAGCCTCGGTCTCGGACGGCAGGTAGACGACGTCGGTCACGCGGTCGAACACCGAGGTCCGGCCCTCGAGCCCGATCCGCCGCCCCTCGACCTCGACGGCGCACCCGCCCGCGAGCGGGACGACCGCCAGCTCGTCGCCCCCGGTCGCGATCGTCGCGCCGCTCGCCCGCTTCGAGCCGGACGACCCGCAGGCCGGCGAACTCCCAGCCGCACCGCTCCGGCGTCAGGACGAGCGGATCGGTGCCGTCGCCCGCAGCATCGGCACGGACGTGGAGGCGGCTCGCGTCAACCGGCATGAGACGCCTCCAGGAGCTCGAGCACCTCGACCTCGGTCGGCATCGCGTCGGCGCACGCCAGCCGGGCGACGACGTGCGCTCCCGGCGGCGTTGGCGAACCGCACCGCGTCGGCGGGGGAGTCGCCGGCCAGGAGGCGATGGCACAGCGCGCCGCCGAACGCGTCACCCGCGCCCAGGCCGTTCACGACCTCCACCCGGATCGGCGGCACGACCTCGCTGCCCGCCTCGGTCGCGACAAGCACGCCCTCGCCGCCGAGCTTGACGATCGCCAGGCGCGGCCCGAGCGCGAGCAGCGCCGAGGCGGCCGCCTCGGGCTCGAGCTCGCCGACGGCGACGGCGACCTCGGCACGGTTTCCGACGACGACGGAGGCATGGCGGAGCGCGGCCCGATAGCGATCCGGTGCTGACGTCCGGGTCGGGCCAGAGCACCGGCCGCCAGTCGAGATCGAGGATCGTCGTCGCGCCCGGGTCGCGCATCGCGAGCGCGGCCATCGTCGTCGTCAGGCTCGGCTCGTCGGAGAGCCCGGTCCCGGTGGCCCAGAAGATGGCCGCGGCGCGGATCGCGTCCGCGTCGAGGTCGTCCCCGGACAGCATCATGTCGGGCGCCTTCGGATAGCGGTAGAACCAGATCCGCGGCTCCTCGGGCGGGTCGAGCTCGGCGAAGACGACCGGCGTCGGCAGATCGGCCGTGCGGCCGACGAAGCGGGTGTCGACGCCGAACCCCTGGAGCGCCGCGACCGCGTAGCGGCCGAACGGGTCATCGCCGACCTTCGTGATGACGGCGGTGCTTCGGCCGAGCCGGGAGGCGGCGACGGCCACGTTCGTCGCCGTCCCGCCGAGGGATCGCGAGAACGCGGTCACGCCCTCGAGCGGGCCGTCGCTCTGCGGGTAGATGTCGGCCCCGATCCGGCCCATGGTGATGACGTCGTACGCGGGCGCGGCCACGGCCGCGGACCCTACACGAGCCTCATGCCTCCGCAGCGGCGTGCACGATCAGGACGGGGACGCGGCCGTGATGGAGGACGTGGTGGCTCACGCTTCCGAGCAGCGCCGAAGCGGCGGCACCGCGGCCGCGGGATCCCATCACGATCAGATCGTGGTTCCCCTCCTCCGCGCGCGCAAGGATGGCCTCGGCAGGCGACCCGCGGCCGACGACGGTCGTGACCGGGATCTCGTCAGGCACCCGGGCACGGGCTGCGGCGATCGTCCGCTCTGCCGCCTCGTCGGCGTCCTCCTGCGTGGGCATCATCCCCACGTACGGGCCCGCGAGGTACCTCCACGACCCCCGCGACGCGACGCAGATGAGCGTGAGGCGGGAGCGCTGGGTGCGGGCCAGGTCGAGGGCCTCGTCCAGCGCCCGGGCGGCGTGCGCCGAGTCGTCGATCGCCACGAGGATGTTCAGGAACACGGGCGCTCAGCGCCGGCGGGGAAGTCGCACGGCAGGACGGCGCGGATCCGCGTCCCCGCGCCGGGAGGGCTGGCGATCTCGAGCCGCCCGCCGATCGCCTCGACGCGGTCGGCCAGGCCGCTCAGGCCCGAGCCGAGCGCCGGCCGGGCACCGCCCTTGCCGTCATCGTTCACCTCGACCGCGACCACGCCGCCGGCCAGGATCACCGCCACCGTCGCGCGGCTCGGCCTCGGCGTAGCGGGTCACGTTGGCGATCGACTCGGAGACGACGTAGTAGGCGGCGGCCTCGACCTCGGGCGGGAGCCGGCCCTCCGGCATGTCGGTCACGTCGACCGGCACCTGGGCGCGCAGCACGAGGCTGTCGACGGCGGCGCGCAGGCCCCGCTCGGTGAGGATCGCGGGGTGGATCCCGCGGGCCAGCTCGCGCAGCTCCTCGAGGCCCTGGGTCAGCTCGCGCTGGGCTCCCTGAAGGTGCTCGGCCGCCCGGGCCGGATCGCTCTCGAGGAGCGACATGGTCAGCCGCAGCGCCAGCGACAGCGACACGAACCGCTGCTGCGCGCCGTCGTGGAGGTTTCGCTCGAGTCGCCGCCGCGCCTGGTCGGCGGACGTCACGATGCGCTTTCGCGAAGCCGCCAGCGCCGTGCGCGCGTCGGCGTTCGCGATCGCCGTGCCCGCGAGCGATGCGAACGCCCCGAGTCGGCGCTCGGTATCCGGCGAGAGCGGCTCGTCGCTCACGCGCCAGGCGACCAGGGCGCCCCAGGTCTCGCCGGTCACGGTGATCGGGGCGGCGACCGCCGACCTGATCGGATTGATGTCGTCGCCGATCGGGTTGGGCCGGCCGGGCTCGTCGGGGGCCTGGTCGGACCGCTCCGGCCGGCCGGTCCTGAACGCCGCGGCCATCGCCGGCCCCGAGTCGATCGGCACCAGCATCCCCTCGGCCGCAACCCGGTCGGCGGCGACCTCGCTCGAGTTGGAGAGGATCCGGACCTGGTCGCCGGGCTCGACGCGCACGAGCGTGCACCCGTCCGCGGCGACGAGCCTGCCCGCCTGCTCGGCAACGAGCCGGAACACGGCGTCCTCGTCGAGCCCGCGCGCAACCTCCGTCGCGACCCGCTCGAGCGCCCCGTGCTCCGAGGCGAGCTCGCGCAGCTCCTGCTCGACGCGAAGCTGGTCGGTCACGTCGCGACCGATGCCGACCAGGCCGTTGAGGCGCCCGTGGTCGTCGTAGAGCCCGACGTTCGCCCACTCGATGTCGCGCCGCTCGCCGGATCGCAGGAGGATGCTGCTCTTGTCGTGCGCCGGGAAGTCCTGCTGCCGCACCTGCTCCATGAAGTCGTGGGTGCCCGTGTCGAACACCTCGAGCCAGCGGCGGCCGATCAGCTCGTCACGCGTCCACCCGCTCAGACGCACGAGGTACTCGTTGGCGTAGGTGATCGACCCGTCGAGGTCGAGCTGGGTGGCGACAAGCTCGACCGTCTCGAGCACGTCGTGCATCCGCCGATGGGCCGCCTCGAGCGAGCGCTGGGTGCGCACCTCGTCGGTCTTGTCGCGCCCGATGCCGAGCACGCCCTCCACCCGCCCCTCCTCATCGCGCAGGGCGACGTTGTACCAGTCGATCTGGCGGCGCTCGTCGTTCTTGACGATGATCGTCGACTCGTCGCGCGGCGGGAACTCACCAGCCCGGACGCGATCGAGGAAGGACTCGCGCCCGCTTCGGAACATCTCGAACCAGTTCTGGCCCACGAGCTCGTCGCGCGTCCAGCCCGAGAGGCGCTCCGTGAAGGGGTTGACGTACGTCATGCAGGCGTCGAGGTCCATGGCGGCGACCACCAGCTCGACGGCGTCGAACACGTCGCGCAGCCGCTGCTCGGCGCCCTCGAGCACGCGCACCTGGGCGCAGAGGCATGCGATCCGCTGCTCCTGCTCGATGTCGGCAGCCAGCGCCTCGCAGGCCGACTCGATCCGCTCCGGCGCCGTCTCGGCGGCGTGCTCGACGGCCGCGATCACTGCGCCGTCGAGCTCGACCGTCGTCGACGAACGGTCGTCAGACGCCTCGACCGGATCGCGCCGGGCGCCCGAGACGTCGACCCAGGCCGGCGGGTCGTCGTCGATCAGGTAGAGGACGCGGATGGTCGCGTCGCCGGTCGCCGTTGCAAGGGCAGCGTGGACGGGGCCCACGGGCTTGGCCGAGTGGAGCCGCACGACATTCCCCGAGATCCGGGCGTGCCCCATGGCCGGATGGTGTCACACGCGGCGGGCCGCGAGCCACGCTGCGAGCTCGTCGAGGGCCTCGTCGAGCCGCGAGGTGTCGCCCCACGCACCGAGCAGCTCGAGCGTGCCGGCGGCCCGGTCGAGCCGGGGCTCGGCGCGTCCGACGACGCGGTCACCGGCGAGGATCGGCAGGACGTAGTAGCCGTACTCGCGCTTCGCGGCGGGGACGTACATCTCGAGGCGGTAGCGAAAGCCGAAGAGCGCCTCGGCCCTGTCGCGGTCGGCGATCAGCCGGTCAAACGGCGAGAGCAGCGTGACCCGTTCCGGCACCGGGCCGTCCTCGGCGTCGGGGTGTGCGTGCCATCCATCGCGCTCGAGGCGGACGCCGGCGGCCCGGAACCGGACCTCGGCGAGCCGGCGATCGGCCTCTCGGAGCGGGACGCGCTCGGTCTCGGGATACCACCGGTCGGCGAGATCCCACAGGCGCTGGCCGCCCCGGCGGCCGACGATCGCGATCTCGCCCCGGTCGTGCAGCGCGTGCAGCATCTCGCCCACGCGGCGGCTGCCGTACCAGCGGTGGTCGCGCGACGGCGTGCCCGAGCGATCCTCCAGGTCGCGGGAGAGGAGCGGCCCGCGCGCCTCGAGCTCGGCGAGGACGTAGCGGCGAAAACCGCGGTGCGAGGCGAGGAACTCGGTGTGGCGGCGCTCCCACGCGGAGTCGCCCCGCCGGCGCCGCATCCGCGCCTGGAGCAGCGGCAGCGTCTCGATCGGCCAGATGAACGCGTTCCACTCCACGAGCTTGCGCTCGACCCAGAGCAGACGGTCGAGCTCGGCCGTGTCGAACGCCCCGAGCCGGCTCCAGAGGACGAGGTGCTGGGGCGTCGCGACGGTCGCGATCGGGTCGAGCTGGAGGAACCCGAGCTTGCGGACGGTGTCGAGGACGCCGGTCGCAGATCCGTCGAGAAGCTGCGACCGGACGGCGATCCGGCGGGCCTCCTCGATTCCGACCTTCCGCGTCGGAGCGGCTCGTGGCACGCACCCTCCTCAGGCGAACGTGTGTTCGGATGACTCTACCATTTCCAGGCAAATTCATCGGTGCGGGCCGCAATGCCGGGTATCATCGGGATCCCGTGGGCTCCTGGACGCACAGGGTCGTTCAAGGCATCGCGATCCTCGGCCTGGCGGCGGCGCCGGCTGTGGCGCTGCTCGCTCCGGTGCCCGAACAGCTGCTCGATTCGGCGTTCGGCTCCGAATGGATGGCCCGGACGGTGATCGGCCTGGCAGTGCTCGCCGTCGCGTCGCTCATCAACTTCTACGTGGGGTACATCGTGCTCGAGGGTGCGCTGCCCGGGAAGATCCAGCAGCTGGGCCAGGCCGTCGAGCTCGCGTCGAGCGCCGCGGGCGATCTGCGCGAAGCGTCGGAGGCGGTCGCCAGGACGGAGCAGGGGCTGACCGAGACGGCGGACCAGATGCGCTCGCAGGTGAGCGACGCGTCCGAGAAGATCCGGGCGCTCGAGACGCGGATCGTGGATCTGCAGACGACCCGGCTTCGACGGCGGAGATGGCGGTGGGGGCTGTGAGCTCGGACCTGGAGCGCCTTGTCGATGCTCTCGGCGCGGCCGTCGACTGGCTCGATGAGGCCTACGAGGAGGCGCGCCAGACGCTCATCGACGGCGTGGTCGCCGGCGCGGTGCTCCTCATAAGCCTGGCGCTCCTCCCGTACATCGACGGCGGCGGGCTGATCGTCGCACTCGCGTTCATCGGCATCCTTCAGGCCGCCGACCTGCTGGCCCGGGCGGGTCGGGGAGCGCTCGCGCTCGTGCGACGCGCGCTCCCCTATCCGGCGCTCCGCGAATGAGCGCGACCCCCCTGCCGTCGGGCGACGCCGCGCGCGACCTCGAGCTGTCCCACCTCTACGTGACGACGCCGATCAAGCTGAACACCCCGCGCCCGACCGTCCTGGGACGGCCACCGTCCCGCGCGGCCATCGGCGGCGTGTCGTCCGACCGGAAGGGCTGGCTCATCGCCTGGGTCGCCTACATGCCCTCCGCCGCCGACGCGCCGGCGCTGAGCGTGTGGCCCACCGTGCAGCGCGGCGCGCGGTTCGACGTCGTCCTCCCCGCCGCCGCCGAGGTCGAGGTGCTGGCGCGCGTCGACACGCCCGAGCGCGCGGTGGGCCGCCTCGCCCACCACCTGCGCGAGCTCACGATGGCGACGATCGACCCCGACATGGACTACCTGCGCCGGGCGGTCGCCGCCTACCGCGCAGACCTTCGCCGCGAGCGCGACGCGGCGGCCGCGAACGACCGGTAGCCGCCTACGTCAGGTGGCGTTCTGCCAGCCCTCTTCGCCCTCCGACCACGGCACCGCCGTGCCGCGCTTGAAGATCAGGTCGTCCGCGCCGTCGACGTACACGCCGACCTTGTCGCTGTCCGGATACACCGCGACGGCCGGCGACCGCGAGCTCGAGAACAGCAACATCCTGGCCGGTGACTCGCCCCGGTTCATCAGCTTGTGCGCCCCGGCGGGACCGGGCGGGAAGCAGACGACGTCTCCGCGCTCAAGCGTGTGCTCCCCATCCGGCGCGCGAACCACGACTGTGCCATCCACGACGAGGAGCCACTCCTCCTCATACTCGTAGTGATACGGGCACGAGCTCTGACCGGGCTCCATGTCGTAGACGAACATGAGGGTCGCCGCCGATCCCACGGCGCGTGCCACGTCGACCCTGCCCTCGGGGCTCGTCGCACTGAAGATGTTCACCGCGTCCATGGACGCATCATCCCAGGAGGCGCGCGCGGCTGTGCACACTAGATATCGGCCGGAGGCGCCGCGCAATCAAGAAACGGTCGGCCAGAAAAGAGAAAGGCCCGCAATGCGGGCCTTTCTGAGGTAGCGGGGGCAGGATTCGAACCTGCGACCTTCGGGTTATGAGCCCGACGAGCTACCGGACTGCTCCACCCCGCGGCGAAGGCCGGATTCTACCATAGACTGAGCCCAGTGCTCCTCGTCGTCATCATCGCCTGGCTGGTCATCGTGGGGGCGACATCGACCGTCGTCGGCATCCGCGGAGCCCGCACCTACAAGCACGCCAGGACGGTCCAGCGGTCGATCGAGGAGCGCATCCGCGCGCTCGAGGAAGGCGGCCTCGCGTCGCTTCTCACAAAGACGGAGCAGCTGGCCGGGAAGACGGCCGAGATGCAGGCGTCGCTCGAGCGGCTTCAGGGCTCGCTCGACAGGCTGCGCCGCCTGCTCGACGCCTTCTCACGCGGCCGGTCATGGGTGCGCACGCTCGTACGTGTGGTGCGGGGATGAGCCCGCGAGCCACTCGTGCGCCCAGCGCTCGACCCCGTCGATGACCTGCTCGAGGTCTCGGCCCTTGGCCGAGAGCTCGTAGGCCACCTCGACAGGCGGGCCGGTGCTGACCCGCCGGATCACCACGCCCTCGGCCTCGAGCTCCCGCAGCCGCTGCGAGAGCGCACGGTCGGAGATCTGGGGGATCGCCCTGCGCAGCTCGGTGAAGCGCCGCGGGCCGGGCAGGAGCGCCCGGGCGATCGTTCCGCACCAGCGCCTCCCGATCAGCTCGACCGCCTGCTGGAAGTGCAGGCAGAACTCCTCGCCGTTCGCGTTCATCGCCCGTCCCCGACCGGGGCGCGGTCGACGGCGGCCCGCACCCAGCCCTCGAGCTCCGCGAGGAAGCGCGGATCGATCGTGTGCGGGATCGGCGACTCGCGGTAGAGCACGTCCGCGCCGGCCTCCTCGAGGATCGCCCGTGCGCGCCGCCCGAACTCCACCGAGATCACCGGGTCGAGCGTGCCGTGCCCGATCGCGACGGGCGGGATGGGCGGCGAGAGATCGGCCTCGAAGCCCTCGACGACGGGGATGAACCCGGAGAGCGCGACGATCCCCGCGGGCCGCGGCCGGCCCGTTCCGAGTCCGAGCGAATGCGCCATGACCGCGCCCTGCGAGAAGCCGCCGAGCACCGTTCGCTCCGGCGGGATCCCGGTCTCGGCGGCAAGGTCGTCGAGCCAGCGCGATGCGAGATCGAACGTCGGCCCGAACGTCGCAGGGTCGGGGAAGCCGACCTGCCGGACGACGTACCAGTGCGCGCCGCCGGGCGGCAGCGAGAGCGGCCCGCGCGGCGTGACTCCGACCAGCCTCCGCTCGGGGTCGAGCATGTCGAGCAGCGGGTAGAGGTCGTCCTCGCTCGCACCACGGCCGTGGAAGAGGACGAGCGCCCCGTCCGCCTGGCCGGCCGCCGGGCGGACGAGGTACTCGAGGGTGCCGCTGCTCACCTGACCGCCCAGTCGGCGCGCGGATCCGGCAGCGGCGTCACGACCTTCTCGACCTGCTCGCGCAGGTGCTCGTAGGCCGGAGGCAGCGCCAGCCGCTCGCCGAGGTGCTCGATGTCCTCGTCGGTCGCGAAGCCCGGGCCGATCGTGGCGATCTCGAAGAGCACGCCGCTGGGCTCGCGGAAGTAGATCGACTTGAAGTAGTAGCGGTCGATGATGCCGGTCGGCCGGCCGCCGCCCTCCTCGACGCGCTTGCGCCACGCCTCATGCTCCTCCGGCGGCGACGACCATGCGACGTGGTGGACGGTGCCGGCGCCCGGCCAGCCCGTCCCCGCGATCTCGTCGTAGGCGTAGAACGAGCCGCGCCTGTCGCCGCGCACCTCGAACTCCTTCTCGCCGTCGGCTTCGAACCCGAGGGTGTCGGCGAGGAACGCGCGGCTGGCGTCGGCGTCGCCGGTGTAGGCACGGACGCCGTCGAACCCCTGGATCGCCAGCTCCGGCGCGATCTCCGGGTGAACCGCCACGAGCGGCTCGTCCGCCGTCTCGACGAGCCGGATCTCGAGGCCGAGCCCCTCGGGGTCGGCGAAGGTCAGGCGGTCGCCGTCGCGCTTCACCTCGACGCCCTCGCGCTTCAGGCGCTCCTCCCAGAAGGCGACGGCGTCGGCCGAGCCGACCCGCCACACGACGGTGTGCACCATCCCCCGGCCCGCGCGGCCGCGACGGGCGCCCGGGTACTCGAAGAAGGTGATGTCAGAGCCGGCGCTTCCGGCCTCGTCGGCGTAGAACAGGTGATAGACGGTCGGGTCGTCCTGGTTCACAGACTTCTTGACCAGGCGCAGCCCCAGGACGCGCGTGTAGAAGTCGACGTTCCCGGGCGCGTCGCCGGTGATCGCCGTCACGTGGTGGATGCCCTCCAGCTTCATGGTGCCCTTCCTCCGAATCGCGTAGCTACTTCGCTTTTGTTAGTGGTCGATCGAGAATCCTAGACTGCGTCGGTGATGCGTGTCGGCGCGGTGGACATGGGCACGAACTCGACCCGGCTCCTCGTGGCCGACGTCCGCGACGCGGATCTGGACGAGGTCGAGCGCCTGCTCGAGATCACGCGGCTCGGCGACCGGGTCGACACCGACGGGCGCCTGGCCGATGCGTCGATGGATCGGGTGCACGCCGTGCTCGACCGCTACGCCGCCCGGGCGCGCGAGCTCGACGCCGAACGCGTGGTGGCCACGGCGACGAGCGCCGTCCGCGACGCGGCGAACGGGTCCGAGTTCCTGGCCGAGGTTCAGCGGAGGCACGGCTTCGAGACGCGCCTCCTCTCGGGCCGGGAGGAGGCCGAGCTCACCTACCGCGGCGTCACGTCACGGCTCGACGCGGTGCCGGGGACGCTCGTCTGCGACATCGGCGGCGGCTCGACCGAGCTGGTGCTCGGCGGCCCGGACGGCGTGGTCGATGCGACGAGCCTCGACATCGGCTGCGTGCGGATGTCGGAGCGCTGCCTGCACTCCGACCCGCCCACGGCCGCCGAGGTGGCGGCGCTGCGAGCTGCCGCCGCGCGGCTTCTGCCAGAGCGCCTGACCAGCCGGGCGGCGAGGCTCGTCGGCGTCGCCGGCACCATCACGACGCTTGCGACCCTCGACCTCGGCCTCGAGCGCGAGGTTCCCGAGCTGATCGACGGGCACCGTCTGGCTCAGGCGACGGTCGAGGCGCTGCTCGCACGGCTGGCCGCACTGCCGCTGGCCGCGCGGCGAGGGGTGCGCGGGCTCATGCCCGAGCGGGCGCCGACGATCGTGGCGGGGACGGCGATCGCCGCCGAGGTGATGCGGGCGACCGGCGCCGGCGAGCTGACCGTCTCGGAGCGCGACATCCTGCACGGCGCCGCGCTGGCCGCAGCAGACCCGGGCTGACGGCGGATAATGCCCGTGGCCCGGGTGGTGGAGCTGGTAGACACGGGGGACTTAAAATCCCCTTCCCCTCACGGGGAGCGCGAGTTCGAGTCTCGCCCCGGGCACTCCTAACCGCTCCGACGCGGACCGACTCGAACCGACTCAAACCCGCATAGAGAGCGGGATTCGGTGATCTCGGCCGGGACCCCTCGGCTCCGGGACGGCGATCCGCGATGGACGACGTGTGGACGAACCGCTCCGCGCCCGGTCATCCTCGCCGCGTTGCAGCTGTACGCGGCGTAGCCCTTGATCACCGTCGAAGGCTCAAATGCGCCTGAAGACGTGAGGAATCTGGCCGGAGCCCGATGAGTTTTCGGCGGTCTGACAGTCTCTACTGCACGGGTGTCCGTAGCAGGGTGACCGGCCAGAGCAGCCGGCCGAGAAAGGAGCCATGAGATGCCGCGGTATCTGATCTCGTTCGATCACGGCGCGATGGACCACATCCCCGACGAGGAGGGACCCGCCGTCAGGGATGCGTCGCACGCGGTGATCCAGGACTTCAAGGACGCCGGAATATGGGTGTTCGCCGGGGGGGTGTATCCCCACGACGAGGTGAGCGCGAGCGTCGTCGCCCCCGATGGGACGGTCACCGACGGCGCGGAGAACAACATCGCCGGAGTCACGATCATCGACGTGCCCTCACGCGAGGAGGCGCTCGCAGTCGCGGGCCCGCCCTGTCCCTACGCTCGTCGCATGCACGACGTCCACGTGCCGAGCTGCGCCCGCCCGGGCCGCCTCCACTGATCGGGACCGCGTCGGGGGTCCGGTCGGGCGAAGATGCGGGCCTGCGCCGCGGTTACCGCCTTTCGGTCATCACGGTCAAGGTTGAATCCGCGACTCCCCGACCCGTCGTCGAGCGCCATGCTGGCGCCACGGCAATCGCGCTCGACGTCGGTCCATTTGCGGCGGCGGACCTCCGAGCGCGGTCAGACCGGCCCCCAGCGACTGAGCGCGCGCCCACGAGCCGCTCCCAGTCGTCAGCCGGTCTCTCGACGACTTCGACCACCGGCGGCTACTTCGACCGGCGGTCGACGTCGGACACTGTTGATCAGCATCGAGCCGGCGCATGCCCCCGTGGCCCTCGGCCGTTCCGACGACCGGCCAGGCGCTGGAGCTCGCCGGATCGAGTTCCACGGCTCTCCGCGACCGCAACAGGCTCGCGATCTCCGCGAGATCGGCTGCGTCGCCGGGCTCGCACACCGCGCGTACACCAAATCACCAGCGCCTGAACGCCACGCAGAGCCCTACCGGCCGGCGGCGAAATCCTCGCCTGATGGCGCCAATACGGCGCCACGCAATCGGTTCGACCTCGGCGCGGCTGCGGACTCCGGCTTCCTCGGCCATCGTCCTCGCGGCGTCCAAGGCTGTCCGGGCTCGGTTCAGGTGCTCGCTGACCCTACCCTCATGCACGGAGCCACCCAGGCGGTCGGATACGTGCGCAGCGACGGCTACGACGAGCACCTTCGCGCCCAGTCGCTTGGCGAGGTCGAAGCCCTCCGACAGGGCCGCCTCGGAGCGCTTGGACCCGTCCGTTCCGACGAGGATCGTTGCCATCGGTCCCCCTTCCGTTCGCCGACCAGGACGTTCCAGGCCGCGCACACCCTACAGCAGCCCCAGCGGCTCGACCGGGACGCTCCACCTCTTCACCCCGCCGGGCGGGCGCGTTGGTGACGGTGTGCCCGTTCCGACGCCCTTCTCGGCCTGCGCGTTTGGCCGTGTGTATGGTCGTCGCCTTCTCCCTGGTGGTGCTCTTCGACCTGAGCTACCCCTTTTCCGGCGACGTCAAAGTCGATCCAGGCCGGTTCGAGACCGGAGGCTTGGCTCAGTTCTTCCAGCACAACCGCTAGACGACGCACGAGCGACTATCAGTACCCGCGCCAGATGGCGAGGCGCCGCCGGCGCCGTGCTAGGAGCACCGCCTGACCTACGGCCCCTGATCGCCCGTTACGCTCCTCCGCTAGGTCGGAGTCAGACGGTGACGGGCGTGATCATGTTCATGGGCAAGGTGTCGAGGGCGCACCTGAACCCTGCGGTCAGCGTCGCGTTCTCGCTTCGCGGCGACTTCCCATGGAAGCGGGTGCCGGGCTACATCGTGGTGCAACTCGCGGGCGCGACGGTCGCCGCGCTGCTCTTGCACCGGTCATCGACGTGTGGCCAAGTAACGCTTCATGTACCGTGAAGGGCGCCTTGTGCGTGCAGCGGACCTAAAAGCGGCGACGGAGGCGGGCGAACCAGCCGTTGCTGGGATCCGCCTCGATTTCTGACAGTGGGCTCAGGGTCTTCCGTTGGATTTCAGCCGCGCGGTTGGAGTTGCTGGCGTGCCAGTTATCCCACTGGCAGTGCTTGAGCACAGTCTCGTACGCCGCCTGCGAGGACACGCCTCGCTGCATCAGATCGCGCACCACATCGTCGGGCGAGCGCGACGGCTTGCGCTTGCGCATGCCCCACTCCACGCGCCCGACCGCCTGGTGCACCTCGTCTTGGCCATGGCTCGAAAGCACCGTCGCCAACTGCGCTTCCAACTCCGCGATACCCGCTTCCATCCACGCGTCACCCGCATATCCCTCATACCAAGGGTCGACCTTGATGATCTCATCCATCAAGTGATCCACGACCGCACTCGGCTCCGCCCCAACGGGGAGCATCGCCAGCCACTCATCGGTGCCCCGGCCTTCCCCCCACCGGCGGCTGTAGTCCTTCAGATGCGCGAGATACGTGTCCCACAGCCCCGGTCGCACCGCGTCGTACCGCTCAAAATTCACCGCCATGGAGCCAACCCTAACCCTCCAGCCTGGGCCTCACTGACTCGGATATCGAGGTTGAACCGCAGCGCGTGCGTACTCCACTCTGTACCCGTGTCAACGGCCCCACAGGGCCGTGATCGAGGCGGGGTGGTCCGTGGATGGTCCGCGGCGGTTCGCCGCCTCAGACTCGAAAGGGTCGCAGACTGCGACCTTTTCCGGCTCAACCATGTGGCCTGGAGTCGATTCGGGTTGCCCGGGGCGCTCCCCAGTCGGATCGCGCTGTGCGAGTTCGAGTCCCGCGCCCACGGCGACGAGGGACGACGACCCGGACGGGAGCGGCGTTAGGCGCCTGGTAGAGCCGATCAGATGGCCCCACATGCGCCGCGCCCGGCCGGGAGGGCCCGGCCGGGCGCGTGAGTCGGTTCCCGATCCGTTACGGCGTGCTCAGGTGGACGACGACATCGATGAGACCGTCGGGCCCGTCGTGTGACACGACCTGGCCGTGCGCGTTCTTGTACTTGCCGGTGCCTCCTGTGATCGCCGAGACGAGCGTTCCCGGCACCGAGTCGAAGATCGTCTCCATCGTGATCTGATCCGCCCCGGCGAGATTGGTCCGGGCGTCGGGCGCGAACACCACGTCCGCGACGCTGCGGTTCTGGTTCGCGGCGTCGACCATCACGTACGTGCCGAGCTCGGTGCCCACCGCGGCTCGCGTCTTCGGATTCAGGAGGTCGCCGCGAAGCAGGACGAGGTCGCCGTTGCTCGGCCCGGCGGGCGCACGGTCGAGCACCTGCTGATCCTCCCGCAGCAGGAAATGGAGCGTCCGCGTGTTCGCACCCGCCGAGCTGTCGCCGGAGGCCAGTGAGGCCCCGCCCGCCGCGGCGAGCGCGACGACCACGATCGCCACGATCGTCCAGAGGCTCAGCCGCGATCGAATCCGTGATTGCATGGTGATCTCCTTCCCTTACGGAGTTGCCTCGACGAAGATCACGCCGAGGTGGTTGTCGGTGACCTCGCCGGTGTCGCTGACGAGGATGTTCGAGACGATCTGCCCGCACGCGCCGTCGAACTGGCCCGTGCCGCCGATGACCTCGCTGATGACGCTCGCCTGCTTGAGATGCGGGTCCGGGCAAGTCGTGGGCGGGGCGGTTCCGACCGTCCTGAAGCGAAGCTCGTGGCCGGGCGCGAACGTGATCGTCCCGTCCGAACGGAGCTCGCCGTCCTCCATCACCAGCTCGGAGCGGAGCCGAGCCTCACCGCCGGCGGCGAGCTCGTACCGGCCGCGAAGGCCCTCGACGAGCAGGTTCGTCACGAGCGCGCTGCTGGGTGCGGAGAGCTCCGCAACCATGCGCGCGACGGCGAACGCGAGGCGCGGCCACGGAACTGGAGTGCGTATGTGAGCGGGGCCATCACGACGCGATCGATCGTGCCAGGCGCACCGGAGCGATCGCTTCCGGGGAACCCCCGAACCTGTCCGTGCGCGTGCGGTACGGTTGGCTCGTGCTCCTGGGGCGCGAGCTCGAGTGTGCGGCCATCGGCCGGCTCCTGGAGGAAGCCCGAAACGGAGCCAGCGGCGGCCTCCTGCTGCGCGGTGACCCCGGCATCGGAAAGACGGCCCTCGTCGACTACGCGGTCGAGCGAGCGACGGACATGCTCGTGGTTCGGGCGCAGGGCGTCCAGTCAGAGACGGAGGTTGCGTTCGGGGGACTCCTCGAGGTGGCCAGGCCACTGCTTGCACGCCTCGACGAGCTGCCCGGCAGGCAGGCGGCCGCGCTCCGGGCGGCGCTCGCGCTCGACGTCGGTCCGCCCCCGGACAGGCTGACAGTCGGTGCGGCGACACTCAGCCTGCTCGCAGCCGCCGCCGAGGAGACGCCGCTCGTCGTCGTGCTCGACGACGCCCATTGGCTGGATGCCGAATCAGCGGAGGCTCTGGCGTTCGCCGTCCGCCGGCTCCACGCCGAGCGTGTCGCCGTCATCGTTGCCACGCGGGTGGGCGAGGGCCGGACCTTCGAACCCGCGGGCCTCGAGGAGATCGACGTCGCCGGTCTGTCGCGCGAAGCAGCAGGAGAGCTCCTCGCGCTCAGCGGCGTCGGGGGCGACGAGGAGGTGGCACGGTTTCACGCTGTGACCGGTGGGAACCCGCTCGCCCTGCTCGAGCTCCCGCGATGGCTCGGGAGCGACGACGCGCCGGGCGGCGCCAACCGCGGCGAGCCGGCCCGGGTCGGCGAGCATCTCGAGGCAGCCTTCGCTTCACGAGCTGAAACGCTTGGGGGCGAGTCGCGAGAGGCGCTGCTGCTGCTCGCAACCAGCAGTACGGAGGATGCAGCCGCCATCGCGGCGGCACTCGACGCCGCGGGGCTCTCGACGGATTCGCTCGGTCAGGCGGAAGACGCTGGGCTGATCCGCATCACGCTCGCGACGATCCGGTTCCGGCACCCGCTCGTCCGCTCGGCGCTCTACTACGCCGCCACCCCGTCGACACGGCGCGCGGCTCACGCGGCGCTCGCCGCAGCCCTTGACGGACGCGATCCCGAAGCCGCGGCGTGGCATCGCGCCGCGGCGGCGACAGGCCCCGACGCGAGCGTCGCCGAAGCGCTTGAGCAGACGGCCGCTCAGAGCGCCGCACGCGGGGCGTCGTCAGCCGCGGCAGCCGCGTATGAGGCATCGGCACGACTCTCGCCCACGCAGATCGATCGGGCCCGCCGTCTGGCGCTCGCGGGGCGCCAGGCCTGGCTGGCGGGGCACGTCGCTCTCGCCCGACGGCTCGTCGACGGCGCAACCGCAGCGTGCGCCGACGACGGGCTCCACGCCGAGCTCCTCTACCTGGGCGGCGAGATCGAGCAGTACACCGGACGGCCCGTGGTCGCACACCGGATGTTGCTCGAAGGCGCGGCGCTGGCGGCTCCGCGGGATCCGACGCGGGCAGCGCTGATGCTCGGCGAGGCGGCAGACGCGTGCCTCCACCTCGATGACCGCGCGTACGAAGCGACCGCCACCGCGTTCGATGCACTCGTCCTTCCAGCGGGCGGCCTCGGCGAGTTTCGCCGCCATGTCGCGTTGAGCCAGCGAGCGTCGCACTACGGAACCGATGCCTTCGCTGCCCATGCACGATCCGCCACGCAGCTCGTCGAGGCCGGCGGGATCGGTCTCACGTCGCCGCTCGACCTCATCTGGGCGGGGCGCGCCCACTGGATCCTCGCCGAGTACGACGCGTGCCTGCGGCTCGGCGAGGCCGCCGTCGCCGGCGCGCGAGACAGCACTCCGGGACTCTTGCCCGAAGCCCTCCGCCTAGTTGCATACAGCCTGCGCGCGACCGGCCGGTGGAATGCCGCCTCAACGGCGGCATCCGAGGCCGTCGAGCTCTCCCGCGCACTCGGGCAGACGATGGTGCACTGCGCCCTCGCGGCACTGCTCGCAGGCATCGAGGCGGCCCGGGGTCAGGCGACGGCCTGCCGGGGACACGCGGAGGAGGCCACCCGGCTTGCGGACGAGCTCGAGCTCGGCGTGTACGGCCTTCGCGGCGAGCGGGCGCTCGCCCTGCTCGCGCTCGGCGACGGGCGGCTCGACGAGGCGATCGACATCCTACGCCGCACCGAACAGGCGCTTGCTGTCTCGCAGAACCGCGAGTTCTTCATCTCACCGGCGCCGGATCTGATCGAGGCGCTCGTCCGCCTCGACAGGTCAGAGGAGGCCGAGCGGCTCATGCCGAGCCTGGAGTCGCTCGCGTCGCCCGCAGGAGAGCTGGCGATCGTCGGCCGCTGCCGTGGCCTGCTCGCGGGGGATGACTTCGATGCGATCTTCGAGCGTGCGATCGCGTACCACGCCGAGTGGGACAACCCGTTCGAGCGGGCGCGCACGGAGCTGTGCTTCGGCGAGCGCCTGCGCCGCGCGCGCCGCCGACGCGAGGCGCGCGAGCATCTCCGATCAGCCGGCACAACGTTCGAGCGGCTGGCGGCGGAGCCATGGGCTGCTCGCGCGGCGACGGAGCTCCGTGCGACCGGCGAGACGGTGCGCCGGCGCGACCCGACCGCCGACGAGAAGCTCACGCCGCAGGAGCTCCAGATCGCCCTCCATGCGGCCCAGGGGAAGTCAAACCGCGAGATCGGCGCCACCCTGTTCCTCAGTCCGCGCACGGTGGAGTTCCACCTCACCCGGGTCTATCGCAAGCTCGACGTCCACTCACGGGCCGAGCTGATCCGCCTGTTCTCGGCCGGCCAGGACGCCTCACCTGGCCCGGGCGGCTGACCGGCGTCCGGTGGCGACTACGGATGCCCGGGAACGCCGACCCGCGGCTGCACCGGCGTGACCGACAGGAACACCGGCCCCTTCGCCGAGCACGCACGGAACCGGAACGGGATCTGAGCCGCGGTGACCGCGCCGGGCGGATAGACCGTGAGCCCGTCGGCGGCGACCGGTCGGCAGCTCGCCGCCGGGAACGCCGAGACGTCCGTGATCCGGAGCACCGTGTGCGCGGTCGCGCCGGCTCGAAGCGTGACGGTCTGCTCCGGGGCGGAGTGGTCGCGCCGCGCCGCGCTTCCCAGCTGGTGGCCCGCGGCCTCGGCCGAGACGCCCGGGAAGCCGAACAGGTGGCACGCGTGGCCCGAGACGTTCGTGAGCTCCATCGGATAGGAGATGCTGCCGGCCTGGCCGCCGCCGCCGCCCACTCCCAGCCACACCGCGAGCGCCGCCGTCGTGCAGCGCGGCGTCGCCGCCGCGGCGCCGGCGGGTGTGGACCCGGTCACGAGCGCACCCGTCACGAGTGCGAGCAGGATCGACGTTCTCATCTCCTCACCTCTTTCCGGGCACAGGCCCGTCGCGAGATCACAGGGACACCTGTCCGATGCTACGAGCCCCGCGTATCGGCCGGGTGGCGGCCGTGTAACGGTTCGATATCTACGACGGATACACGGGATGCCAGGAACGGCCGCCGTCGGTGGTCGCGAGGATCGCCGAGCGCCGCCCCTCCACGCCCCCGACCAGCGTCGTCATCCAGCCGTGGTCCGGGTCGGCGAACGCCAGGCCGGTCGGGAAGAACCCGTTCACGACGCGGCGATCCCAGCGCGCCCCACCGTCCCGCGTACGCAGCACCGTCACGTGCTGGGGGTTGCAGGCGGGACACTGGCCGAGGAAGATCGCCTCGGACGCGGAGACGGCCGCGAACGGGCCGGGGTACGCGTCGAGCGGGGTGACGTTCGCGAACGCCGGGTCGGATCCGACCAGCATCGGCGCAACGACGACCGGCTGCCAGCCGACGCCCGCATCGGCGCTGGTGTAGGCCGCGTAGCCCTCGCTCCCGGCCGCCACGCCGCCCTGGAACAGCACCCAGATCGACTGGAGGTCGGGGCACTGGACGGTCGCCGTGAACCACTGCGTGATGGGGCCGCTCGCCGCGTCCAGCAGGGTGCTCCACGTCGCCCCGCCGTCGGTCGAGTCGAGCACCTTGGAACCCGCGCCGGCGACGAGCTCGCCGCCCGAGACGCAGATCGAGTCTGCGACATGCGGGTCCACGACCGACCAGCTCGAGCCGCCGTCAGCGGTGCGCACGAGCGCTCCCAGCCCCGGCCCCCCGACGCCCCCGGGCGGGAACGCGATGCCCCAGCCGTCGTCGGCGCTCGTGAACGTGACGCTCGTCAGCACGAGCCCTTCCGGTTCGGCGGCGGGAGACCACGTCGCGCCGCCGTCGGTGGTGCGGAGCAGCGAGTCGGAGGCGACCGCCCACGCGTGCTGCTCGTCCGCGAACGCGAGCGAACGGATGTCGGCCCGGCCCCTGTATTGCTGCGTCCAGGTGGAGCCGCCGTCGGTCGTGGCGATGATCGCGCCCCTTCCCCCCGCCCAGCCCCGGCTCGTGCTCGGAAACGCCACCGCGTCGAGGCCGTCGACCCGCGGCTGCGGGCCGGCCGGTTTCACGACTCTTCGTCGTCGACCCGCCGTTCTCGACCTGCAATCCCGAGGACGTGCCGCACGCGGCTGCCAGGAGGCTCGCGGACAGGACGATCAAGGTGAAGCGGGCGCTCATGCCTGGGGCAACGCGATCGTCACGACCGCGCCTCCGGCCGGGTCGTTGGCCAGGGCAAGCTCGGCGCCCAGCACGTGGCACTGGCCGGCCGCGATGGCGAGGCCGAGGCCGATCCCGTCGCCGCGCGCCGGATCGCCGGTGGTGAACCGCTCGGCCGCGCTCGCCAGCATCGCCTCGCTGAACCCGGGGCCGTGGTCGCGCATCACGATCCGGCCGGGCGACACCGAGACCTCGACGGGCGGCTTGCCGTGGCGGGCGGCATTGTCGAGCACGTTCTCGATGACGCGCTCGAGCCGGCGCGGGTCGACCAGGCTCTGCGACGCACCGTTGGTCCGGATGGTGACGTCCGGAGAGCTGCCGACGACGCTCGCGACGAAGCCGCCGAGGTCGACCCAGCGCAGGTCGGCGGTCGCCGAGCCGCTTTCGAGGCGGGAGATCTCGAGCAGATCCTCGACCAGCCGCAGCAGCCGGTCGACCCGCTCGCGGATCGCGTCGCCCACCTGATCGTGGTCGAGCAGGCTGGCCGCCGTCTTCAACCCGGTGAGCGGCGTCCGCAGGTCGTGTGCGACATCCGCCACGAACCGCCGCTCGCGCTCGATCCGCTCCCGCATCGCCTCGGCCATCCGGTCGATCGCCTCACCAAGCTTCGCCACCTCGTCGGTGCCCCTCGCGTTGATCCGCGCATCGAGCTCGCCGGCTGTCACGCGCTCGGCGATCGACGCCGCCCGCCGCAGCCGCAGCGAGAGCCGTCCCGGCCAGGAGCAGGCCGACCAGCGCCCCTCCCGCCGCAGCCGCCGCCGCCACCTCGATCACCGTCTGGCGCAGGTCGCTCAGCTCCTGCCGCTGCGCCGTGTAGGAGTCGCGCACGTAGATCTCGTCGCGCCCGTCCGGCGTGCGCCGGCCCGCCCAGACGGCGCGGCTGGCCGTTCCAGGTGCCGCTGTAGGACGCCAGGAGGCCCTTGCGCACCGCGGCGCGCAGCGGCGCCGGCACCGACGGGTCGCCGGCCGGCAGCGCCGAGCGGGGCAGCGACGGCTTGGTCAGCGGGTAGATCAGCGCCGCCGACTGCACCTGGGCCACCGCCGCGGCCCTGGCCCGGGAGAGGAGATCCTCGGAGGTCACCTCGTACACCACGACGCCGACCGCCGCCGCCACCGTCGCAGCCAGGAGCGCGAATGCGAGTGCCAGCCGCCACCGCAGCGAGCTCATCCCTTGACCAGCTTGTAGCCCGCCCCTCGAACGGTCTCGATCGTCTCGGGCCCGATCTTGGCCCGCAGCCGGCGCACGTGCATGTCCACCAGCCGTGTGTCGCCCGCCCAGACGTAGCCCCACACCTCCTCCAGCAGGCGCTCGCGGCTCAGGACCGCGCCGCTGTGCTCGGCCAGCTCGAGCAGCAGCCGGTACTCGGTCGGGGTGAGGCTGACCAGCTCGGTGCCGACCCGAACCTCCATCCCCTGGCGGTCGATCTCGACCTCGCCGACGCGCAGCACGGGCGATGCGTCGTGGCGTGCGACCCGCCGCAGGACGGCCCGCAACCGGGCCGCCAGGATCGACGGTTCGAACGGCTTTGTGACGTAGTCGTCCGCGCCGGCCTCGAGCCCCAGCACGACGTCGACCGGGTCGGTTCTGGCGGTCAGCATCACGATCGGCACCACGCTCTTCTCGCGGATCGTGCGGCACACGCTGACGCCGTCGACGCCCGGGAGCATCACGTCGAGGATGACCAGATCGGGCGGCTGCGCGCGGAACGCGGCGAGCCCACTCGCGCCGTCGTGGGCGGTGCTGACCGCGAAGCCGTCACGTTCCAGCGCCAGCTGGGTCATCTGACGGATCGTCAGGTCATCCTCGACCAGCAGGATGCGCGGCGGTCGGGAGCCGCCCCCCTCGGGCCCTTCGACGAGCCGAGCATGTTCCACAAACCACAGCGTATACAGCGGACCCGCTTGCAGCGGCCGCGCAGGCGGGTTGTTACATGACCGATATCTCGACGCCGGGCGGCGCTAGCCGGCCGAGTCGGGCGCGTCGTCCTCGACGGGAGGCTCGGCCGCCGGGGAGTCCGGCCCGTAGTCCGCCTGGAGCTCCTCGGAAAGCTCGCCGGAACCGGTCGGCGGCGTCACGTCGGCCGGCGCATGACCGGAGGCGACGACCTTCGTCCCGCGGGCGGTCAGGCGATCCATGAGCTTGTCGATCCACGCCATCGTGCCAGGGAGTCTACGACTTCACCGCGGATCGTCCCGATCGATGTTCCAGTGCCGCGCGGCCGACGCGATCCAGCCGCCGTCGCTCGACGGCGTGAGCGACAGCCGGCTGATCGCGCGCTGGCCGCCCTCGTGATCGCCGTAGAGCACGTCGATCACCAGCCGCTCGCGGGCCTCGACGGCAGCGGCGACGTTGCGGAACTCGTCGCTCTCGGGGTCGCGGAGGACGCCCTGCCAGAACCCGACGTCTCCGGCCGGCACGTACAGGTCGCGCGTCAGCCGATGGAACTCCTCGAGGTCCGGCGGCGGATCGCTCCCGCTCACGTGCGACGTGAACCGCCACCCGTGCAGCACCGCGATGCCCGCGCCGACGTTGCGCACCGACATCGCGAGGTAGACCGCGTCGGCCGTCACCTCGGCGGCGCCGCCGCCGCCCGGCGTCCGCAGCCAGTGGCCGTCGACGAAGCCGACCTTCTGCGGCGGGTCGTCGAGCCGCGAGGGCATGAGCACGGGACGCAGCCCCGCCATCAGCGACCGCTCGGCAACCCGCGCCGACCTGTTGGACGACCGGACAGCCGAGAACGTCGCTCCGGCCAGCACAAGCGTGCCGCCGGCGGTCGCCAGCGACGAGATGGTCACCCAATCCGCCAAGCGCTCGAGTCTAGCCCCCGCTCGACGACGAATCCCCGCTTTGCTGTATGCAGCGGTACCAAGGATGGGCGATCTCTGGGTCCATGTCGGCGCCGTCGAAATCTGCGATAGCCGTGGTCCGAGCGTGGCCGCGTCGCGCCTCGCTGACCCGAGACGCGGACGGCAATCTGGGCTTCGCGCTGCGCCTCCTCGTGGGCTTCATCGCGACGCTCGCGGTGGTCGAGCTCGTCGGCTTCGTGATCATCGACCGCAACGCCCGCAGCTCCCAGATCGCGCAGTACTCGGCGATGCAGCAGAGCGACGTCAAGATCTTCGAGACGATCGGCCGTCGCAGCCTGACGACGGCCTCGGCGCTGATCAAGATCGACGCCGTCCTCGACGTCCTGGCGAAGCGTCCCGGCACCCTCGAGGCGAAGGTGTTCGACGAGCACGGCGGGATCCTCGCCTCCGGAGATCCGGGGGTCATCGGGACGATCGACACCGATCCGCGGATCGCGAACGTGATCCGGACGGGCGATGCCTATGCCGGCCACGAGGGCGACCCGAACCTCGACCCGCGCGACTTCGAGTTCATCGCCCCGGTGGAGCTCCCGACCGGCAGGTACGCCTACGAGGTGACGTATGACCACGCCTCGTTCGACGCCGAGCTCGCGGCCGTGCGGCGGGCGCTCTTGCTCGTCGGCGGGGGCGGCCTGGTGGCCGGAGTCGCGCTCTTCTACGTCCTCGGCGGCCGCAACGTCATCCGCCGGCACCGGTCGGCCCTCGCCCGGGCGACCCGCGACGGGATGACCGACCTTCCCAACCAGCGCGCGTTCCACGACGAGCTCCCGCACGCCATCTCGGCCGCGGCCCGGTACGACGAGCCGCTCGCGCTCGTCATGCTCGACATCGACGACTTCAAGTTCCTGAACGACCGCTACGGCCACCCGCACGGCGACGCTGTCATCCAGCGCGTGGCGCAGATCCTGAGCGACCGGCGGCCGAGCGACCGCGCCTATCGCGTCGGCGGCGACGAGTTCGCCGCCGTCCTGCCGCACACCGACCGCGAGGGCGTCTACGCGCTGACGCGCCGCCTGGGGCGCCGGTTCGAGGACGCCGGAGTCAGGGTGAGCATCGGCCTCGCGTCGCTTCGCCCGGGCCAGTCCACCGCCGACAGCCTGCGCGGCGAGGCCGATGCGGCCCTCTACGAGGCCAAGCGGCGCGGCGGGGACCAGGTCGTCCACTACGAGGAGATCCGCGAGACCGTCGCCGTCACGACCGCCGACGAGAAGGCGGCCGTCAGGCGCATGCTCGACGAGCGCGGCCTCGACGTCCACTTCCAGCCGATCTGGAACCTGACGACGTGCGAGCTGATCGGCGTCGAGGCGCTCGCGCGGCCGCACGCGACCTACGGCCTCGAGGGCCCGCAGGAGGCGTTCGACATCGCCGAGCAGCTCGGCCGGACGCACGAGCTCGACGAGCTCTGCGCGTCGACGGCGTTCGCGCAGGCCGACCGGCTGCCCAGCGGCGTCGCGCTCTTCGTGAACGTCTGCCCCCAGACCCTCGACCTGGATGCCGACGAGAACGACTGGTTCCTCGCTGACGTCGAGCGGGCCGGCCTCACCCCCGAGCAGGTCGTCGTCGAGGTGACCGAGCGCTTCGGCGGGCGGGCTGCGTCGGTCGTCAAGTGCCTGCGGCGGATGAAGGCGCAGGGGTTCAGGATCGCGCTCGACGACGTCGGCACCGGCAATTCCGGCCTCGCGATGCTCAAGGACGTGGGCGCCGACTACCTGAAGCTCGACCGCGGGATCGTCACGGCGTCGGCGACGGAGCCCGCCGCCCGTGCGGTCCTGCTCGCGATGGCCACCTTCGCCGATCGGACCGGCGCCGTCGTGATCGCCGAGGGGATCGAGGACCTGGAGACGCTCGAATATCTCCGTGGGCTCGACCGCAACGAGCTCTCCGACACCTCGATGATCCAGGCGGGGCAGGGGTACCAGCTCGGCAGGCCGTCGCCGCTCATGCCGCCGCTCAGGCTGGACGCGGTCGAGCCGGCCGCGTAGCCGGAGGGGCGCGCTGCGGTCGCCCGGTATGCTCGGGCCATTGTGGATCGTGAGGAGCTTCGGCAAGAGCGGCTCGTGAAGAACGAGCAGGCGGCGCGGGCCTACAACAACCGCCGGCTCGGCTTCGAGCTGGAGGACGCCGAGGACGAGAGCGAGGACGTCCCGTTCCTCTGCGAGTGCGGCGACGCGGGCTGTGCCGAGGCGATGGAGATGACGCCCGAGGACTTCATGGCGGTGCACTCCGCGCCGAACCGGTTTGCCGTGCTCCCCGGGCACGTGCTCGGCGAAGTGGAGTGGGTCGTCGAGACCGACGACCGGTACTGGGTCGTCGAGAAGCGGCCGTCCGCGATGGCCTCCGCCGACTAGCCGGCCGCCCGGCGCCGTTTCCCGGCGCGGCCTCGCGGGAACGTGCAACGCGGTGGGTGCGGATCCTTGCAGCGTCGCTGTTCGCCTGCCGGGGGAGCCGGCGAGCGTCCCGCGTGCACGACACCTGGTGCGTGACCTGCTCGGCCGCGGGCACCTCGACCCCGCCGATCGCTCAGGCGTGCTCCTCTCGGTGTCGGAGGCCTTCACGAACGCCGTCGTGCATGGATACCCGCACGGCGGCGGCGACATCGATCTCAGCGCCCGGATCGAGCACTCGCTGCTTCGCGTCTCCATCCGCGACTACGGCGTCGGCGCCGGCGCGCCCTCCTCCCATCGCGGCCAGGGCTACGGCATGCTGCTGATCAAGGCGCACGTGGTCGATCTCGCCGTTCGTGACTGCGACCCGGGCACCGAGGTCACGATGACGTTCGACCTGGCTGTCCGCTAGGGCGTGGCGTCGATCACGGCCAGCGGCAGCGGCGTCGCAGCCGTGCAGTTCTGGCGCGCGGTCGTCGTCTGGCCCCGGTAGAGCGAGACGTCGTCGAACACCTGGCACGACCCGCCGGCCGCCTCGATCAGCGCGCGTGCCGTCGACGAGTGGTCATACAGGTGGTCGCGATCGGCGCACCCCGTCGCGGGCATCGGGCTGCAGCCGGGTGCGTCGAGCACTCCGGCTTCATCGCCCGCGCCGAGGCCCGGGACGATCGCCGTGAAGACCGGCGAGATGACGCCCGCGCCGTCGGACGTGTGGTTCTCGTCGAACGTGACGATCACCACGCCGTTTTGGCCGACGTCCCGCCGCAGGCCGTCGAGGTTCAGCTCGAGCCAGCGGTCGATCCCCTGGATGCCGCCTCTCGAGTCGGTGGCCGTCCCGAGGCAGTTGCTGTTCGAGTCGTGGCCCGTGTGACACATGCCGGGCACGACGAACGTGATGCGGCCGAACTGCTCGTTGCCCGAGAAGTTCTGCACGACCTCGGTGGTCGCGTTCGGAGTGTTGTTCGGGAAGTTGCGGACGTGCTCCATGCACGCCGCGTCGGTCGGCGCGGACGGCGGGCTCAGGTCGTCGGCGCCTCCAGGCCCGTCGTTCACGACGAGCGCGTCGGGAGACTGGCTCCAGGTCAGGAGGAGTGGGCTGTGCTTTCGGGCATAGAACATCGACTGGTCCTGCGACCCGGTCGGCAGGTCCGAGAACTGCCGCGTCGAGCAGCTCGTAGCGTCGCCCGGATAGTCCTCCTGGTACACGTCGAACCCGACGCTCATCGCCTCCATGTAGCCGAACAGGTCATACACCGGCCCCGACGTGTCGTTGTGGCCGGGCGCGTACCCCACGATGCCGCCCTCGGGCTTGCCGGGGTTCAGGCTGTCCGGGAAGCTGCGATCGCGGACGTTGGCGTCGGTCGCCTGCACCATCCACGCGTACTCGGGGGCCGAGGCGCCCGTCCGGAACCCGCGGCGGTTTCGGTAGGACTGGAACATGCCCGAGGTGCACTCCGTAACGCCGGTGCCCGCCGGCTCGCCGGCCGGATGGTCGCAGCCGCCCGGGGTCGGCACGAGCGAGAGCGACTCGGGGATGACGACGGTGTTGATGTAGGGCGCCGCGTCGTCGCCCACCACGTAGCCGGTGCCCGTCGCGTCGAGGCTGGCGTCGTAGTCCTTGTTCTCGAAGACGACGATCGCGACTCGCTGCGGCGCGACCGACGTCCCGCCGGCGACCGCGGCCGGGCCGAGCAGGGCGACGGTGCCGACCGCCGCAAGGAGCGCAGCGCGCAACCTCCAGGACGCTCGTCCACCGGTGTGCCCCTCCACCATAGCGAGAGAGACGATACACAACGGAGCCGACAACGCGCGACCCGGGGCCGCGGCTATCATCGCGCCGATCGCCGTGCCCCTGTTCAAGCGCCCCGACCGGCCCACCCTGAAGCCTCGCCGCGAGCGGCGCGACGTCGCCGCCGGCGACCGGGTGCGGATCGTGGCCGGGCTCAGCCCGCAGTTCGGACAGGCGGGGACGGTCGTGCGCGTGGCGGGCCGCAGCGTCATCGTCGAGCTCGACCAGCCGTTCGCCGTGTCGGGCGCCAGCCAGCGGCTCTACTACAGCTACGCCGGCGAGCTCGAGGCCGTCGCCAGGGTCGGCCGCATGGGCGCGCAGGACCTGTTCGCCGACGACGAGATCTAGCTCGCGGCGGGGCTACTCGCCGGCCGGGAAGTTGTACGACTTGGCGGGCTTGAACCCCTTCGGTGCCGTTCCCTCGAGCAGCGTGATCGCCATGTGCGACTGGAGCACGAGGTCACCGAAGGCCGTAGACGGCTTGCCGTTCACCCACATCTGGACGCCGCCGCAGTAGCCGCCGATGCACTTCGGGCTGAAGTACACGCCCCACATGTCAAAGACGTCGCTCAGGGTTGCCCGAAACGCCGTGTTGCCGGACTCGATGTGGACGACGCCGGTGTCGTCGTGGGTGTGCACCTCCGAGAAGGTGCCCGTCGCGGCGTCGAGCCCGATCTGGGCCGGGATCGGCACGTCATGGCCATCGACCGTCATCTGAATGTGCACGTGGTAGTGGTTGACCGACGCGGCCTCCTGCGTGGGCGTGAGGCCGAGCGCCGACATGGCGCCCGCGAGGTCGGTGTAGTTCACCGGCCACGTGCCGGCCGAGACGAAGTCGATCTTGTCGTGGCTCAGGCGCGATGTCACGACGGTCGCTGAGCGATCGCCGCCGCTGCTCGAGCTGCTCCCGCCGCGAGCCACGAGCGCCACCCCGATGATGGTCGCCGCGACGATCACCGAGGCGGCGACGAGCCACGCCCAGCCCGGGATGCCGCCGCCACCGCCCTTCGTCGGCTTCGCGGCGATGCCCTCGCCCGTGCCGAGCCGGCGCGCGCGGCGCTCGTTGGTGAGCTGCTTCTTGGCCTTTCCCATCGGCGGCGGATGATACCGGCGGCCGGGGCCGGCCAGGCCCGCGTATATTGGCGCCCGATGGGCACCTGGGCGTTCGTGCGGTTCCTCCACGTCGCGGCCGCGGGCGTGTGGCTCGGCATGCAGGTGACGCTCTTCGTGCTCGTCCCGGCGCTTCGGCGGATGCTGCCGCCGGAGCGCGTGCGCGAGATCGTCCGCGCTGCGGGGATGCGTCTGGCGATCGTCGCGGCGGTCGCGCTCCCGACGATCGCCGTCACCGGTGTGGCGCTGGGCCGCCACGAGCCGGCCGCCGCGGAGCACCCGGGAGTCGTCACGCTGAAGCAGGCGCTCCTGGTCGCGATGGTCGTCCTCCTGGCCGGACACGGGCTCGTCCCGGGGCGAAAGGCCCGGATCGCGGCGTCCGTCCTGATCCTCATCTTCACCCTGGCGGCGATGTACGCCGGGGCGTGGCTGGCGTCCGAGTGAGCGATCCCGCGACACCGGAGCCGGCCGTCCGGTTCTGCCCCTATTGTGGGAACCCGCTCGGCTCGTTCTTCGGCCACCGGATGGCCGACGGCACGTGCTGGTGCGAGCGCTGCCAGGAATCTTTTCGAGTTTCCGGCGTTAAAGAAGATGAGGCACCCGAAGAGAGTGAGTGAGGATTCCATGACCGACATCCGAGAGCTGATCGTGATCGGAGGAGGGCCGGCCGGCTACACGGCCGCGCTCTACGCCGCCCGCGCCAACCTGAACCCGCTGGTGATCGAGGGGTTCGCGTTCGGCGGCCAGCTGATGATCACATCCGATGTCGAGAACTACCCCGGGTTCCGTGACGGGATCATGGGGCCGGAGCTGATGGCGACCATGCGCGCCCAGGCCGAGCGGTTCGGCGCCGAGATGCTGTCCGACGACGTCACGCGCGTCGACTTCTCAGAGCGCCCGTTCCGCGTCTACGTCGGCGACGACGAGTACCTGGCCAAGGCCGTGATCGTGGCGACCGGCGCGACGGCGCGCCAGCTGGGCCTCGACACCGAGGTCGCGCTCCAGGGCCGCGGTGTGAGCTACTGCGCGGTCTGCGACGCCGCGTTCTTCAGGGGCCAGGAGGTCGTCGTGGTCGGCGGCGGCGACTCGGCGCTCGAGGAGGCGTCGTTCCTCGCCAAGTTCGCGACCAACGTGACGGTCGTCCATCGCCGCGACGAGTTCCGGGCGTCGGCGATCATGGTCGACTACGCGAAGTCCAAGGACAACGTGGAGTTCGCCTTCAACTCCGTCGTCACGGAGGTCCTGGGCGAGGACGGCAAGATGACGGGCGTGCGCCTGCGCGACACGGTCACCGGCGAGGAGCGCGAGCTCGCGGCCGGCGGCCTCTTCGTCGCGATCGGCCACGACCCGACGACGGGCCTCTTCAAGGACGTGCTCGACATGGACGACGCCGGCTACCTGATCACGCGGGGCGGCTCGACCGAGACCAACATCGAGGGCGTCTTCGCGGCCGGCGACGTCGTCGACCACGTCTACCGCCAGGCCGTGACCGCCGCCGGGATGGGCTGCATGGCCGCGCTCGACGCCGAGCGGTGGCTGTCGCACGCCCACGGCGCCGCGACCGCCGAAGCTGCGGCCTAGCTCTCGAGCGTGAACCAGGCGAGCCGGCGGTGCCCGCCGCGGCGGCGCAGGAGCGCCTGGCCGAGGTGGACGCCGGGCTCGACCTCGACCAGCTCGTCGAGGATGCGTCGGAAGGGCGGAGCGTTCCCCGGCAGGTCGTAGTCGATGCGGAACACCTCGACGCCCGGATCGAGAGCGCCGGGCCCGACGCTGGTCGCGAAGGCGAGCGCGCGATACGACCGGGCGTCCTCGGGCCAGGACGCCTGGTACGGCGCCGGCGTCAGCAGGCGGCCGACGCGGAACACGCGCCGGTCGAACACGTTCTCGCCGGAACCGCGCTCGGTGTCGAACCGTTTGCCGAGCCAGATCGCCGCGGCCGGTGCCAGCAGCGGGCCGGCCGGGCCGAGGGTGAGGTGAAGCAGCGATCCCCGCAGCCGCCCCGCCGGCGGCGGGTCCGGCACGCGGCCCCGGGCGAAGAGCCCCTCGAGCTCTCCCGCGGAGCGCCCCGCGAGGGTGCGTGGCCTGTCGGCGGTGCGGGCCATACCCACATGTTCGCACCGTCCACATCGCTACGCTGACGCCATGCGGTACTTCATCTGCCCGAACTGCACCACCCGAGCCCTGGACGACGACGGGAAGGCCGGTCTGACCCATCAGCCCGTCGGCTGCTCGAAGTGCGGGTTCGGATACCTGTTCGAGCTCCTGGAGGACTTCTTCCCGCCCGCCGGAGCGGGCATGGTCACGTGCGACAAGGAGGGCCGGGTGCTCTCGTGCGGGAACGGCGTGTTCGAGGTCTCGGGCTACTCAGAGGGCGACGTCATGGGCAAGACGCTCGTCGAGGCGTTCGGCCTTTCGGGCTTCGCCGAAGACAAGGATCCCGTGCCCGTCGTCCTCGAGTGGGGCGTCCGGAAGCTCGACCAGCACGTGACGATGCGGCACCGCTCGGGCCGGCCCAAGCCTGTCCGGCTCGACCTCTTCCCGGCCTACGACGAGGACGGCGGGATGCTGGCCTCGCTGGCGCCCGAGATGAACGGGCACCCGGAAAGCGGCCTAGCCGGCCGCGGAGCCGAGCTCGCGCTCGACCAGCGCCTGGAGCCGCTCGACGCACTCGAGCTGGCGGATGCGGCGCTCGAGCAGGCGGCGCTCGGCGGCGGCATCGGGCTGGACGAGCGCTCCGAGCGCCTCGAGCACGGCGACGTCGCGGCTTCCGAGCTCGGCCCGGGCGACCGCCTCGATGCCACCCCAGGCGATGCGGAGCCGCGCACCGTCGATGTCGTCGCGCAGCCGCTCGGCGTGCCGGGCGAGGCGATCGGCGTAGAGCTCGAGCTCGAGACGGGCCATTCGCCCAGCATGCCCCGGACGCCGGCAACGGCACAACGCCCGCCCGCCACAATTCCGTCACGGATCGGAAACGCCGAGAAGGGCCGTACCTGACCCCGCTCAGAGCCGCCGCGACGGGCAGAGGTCGAAGACGGCACAGTCGTGGCAGTTGGGCGTGCGCGAGTGGCAGACGCGGCGGCCGTGGAAGATCAGGACGTCCGAGACCTCGAGCCAGCGCTCGCGCGGGTAGAGCGACATGAGGACGCGCTCGACGCGGACCGGGTCGGTCTGCCGGGTGAGCCGAAGGCGCCGCGCGAGCCGGCCGACGTGCGTGTCGACGGCGATGCCCTCGCGGGCGCCGATAGGCGTTCGACGCGACGACGGCCGCCGTCTTTCGTCCGACGCCGGGCAGCGCGACCAGCTCGGCGGTCGTCCGCGGCACCTCGCCGCCGTGGCGCTCGAGGATCGCGGCGCAGCACCCCCGGATCGCCGCCGTCTTCTGGCGGAAGAACCCCGTCGGGCGGATCGCCTCCTCGAGCTCCTCGGCCGGCACAGCCAGATAGTCCTGTGGCCTCCGGAACCGCCGGAAGAGATCGGCGGTCACCTGGTTCACGCGCACGTCCGTGCACTGCGCCGAGAGGATCGTCGCCACGAGCAGCTCGAGCGGCGTCGACCAGTTGAGCTCGATCGTCGCGTCCGGGTGCTGGGCGTGCAGCCGGTCGAGGATCAGAACGGCGCGCTCGCGCCGTTCCCTCAGCCCTGCCACTCGAGCCCCGGGCCGGCGCAGAGCAGGTCGAGCGCCGGGCACTCGCGGCACTGGAAGCCCGGCCGGGCCGGGAACTGTCCCGCCCGGATGGCCTCGATCGCCGCCTCGAGCTCGGCCTCGAGCTCGGCGGCCGCACTCGCCTCGAACCGCCGCGTCGCGATCGCGTCAGCGCGCTCGAGGAAGGCGTAGGCCACCTCGACGGCCGGCGCCCCGGTTCGCAGCGCGGCCAGGGCGTACGTCGTCACCTGCACCGCGTACGTGCGGTCCATCACGTCCTGCGCCTCGCGGTCGGCCAGGCGGTTCGTCTTGAAGTCGACGACCAGCGCCGAGCCGTCGGCCTCGCGCCCGAAGATGTCGAACCGGCCGCGGAAGAGCACGCCGCCCACCTCGAACGCGAACGGCACCTCGGGCCGCGAGTGGACGAGGCCGTCGACGCGCCCGCGGAGCTCGCACCCCGACCAGGCCTCGACGAACCCGGCGATCCGCTCCACGTCGGCCTCGGTCGCGTCGGGGTAGAGGTCGCGCCAGCGGCCGTCCGGGCGCTCCAGCTCGAGGTGGACGGCGTCCCCCACCTCGAGCGGCCCCAGCCCCGCGTCGGGCTCGGGCACGACGACGGGCTCCGGCAGCCCCAGCACCCGCTGTGCGAAGTACCGGTAGCCGCAGCGCCCGTAGAGCGCCAGGGCGCTGTAGGAGAGGCGCCTGACCGGAACGGGCGCCGCGGGCGGGATCTCGGCCAGCGGCACGAGCGGCGCCGCGACCCGCCCCCCGTCGGTGAAGAGCGCGAGCTGCGCGCCCACCTCGGCGCCGGGCTCGGCTGCGGGGACCTGCACCTTGGGGGCGCCGTTGCCCGCGGCGACATGCGCCACCGGCCGCGTGACCCGAACCGCGAGCCTCGCGTCTCCGCGTTCGATGTCGCCCTCGTCTTCGAGCCCGACCTCGAGCAGGCGGCACACCTCGGCGATCGACGTCTGCTCGCCGGGCAAGAGCGCACCGCTCACGATCAGGTGCTGGCGGGCCCGCGTCATCGCCACGTACTGGAGCCGCCGGCCCTCCTCCCGCTCGGCCTCGCGCTCCGCCTTCGACGCGGCGGTGTAGCCGATGGCCGGACGCAGGACGCCGTTGGCATCCGGCGCGCGCAGCGCCACGCGGCCGTCCGACGAGACGAGCACGTCGGGCAGGCTGCGAGCGGCGCGCTCCCGGCCCTGGTCGGCCAGGACGACCACGTCGAACTCGAGCCCCTTGGCGGCGTGCACCGTCATGAGGACGATCGCGTCGCGGCCCTCCTCGGCGATCGCGGCCTCGCCCTCCCGCGCGGCCAGCGTGGCCTGCTCGTCACAGAACCGGATGAAGCCCTCGAGGTCGGGGCCGCGCACGGCCTCGAACTCGGCCGCGAGCCGGGCGAGCTTGCGGAGGTTGGCGTAGCGGCGGTCGCCGTCGGCCATCGCGAGGCAGGCCAGGTCGTAGTCGTGCTCGGCGACGATCAGCTCGCACAGCCGCTCGAGCGAGACCTCCCCGGACCGCTTGACCAGGCGGGCGAATCGCTGGGCGAACGCAAGCGACAGGCGCCGGTCGGCAGGCGACAGGCCCGGCGCCGGCTCGTCGCGCTCGAACGCCGTGAAGATCGGCCGCTTCACCGCCGCCCGCCGGACGCGGAGGAGCCCGTCGTTCGACATGCCGACCAGCGGCGAGGCGAGCACCGTCAGGAGCGCCACGTCGTCATACCGGTTGCGAAGGAGGCGCAGATAGGCGAGCAGGTCTGACACCTGCTGGGTCGCGTAGTAGCCGCGACCGGTCGTCCGCACGGTGCGCAGATGGTGCTCGCGGAGCGCGGCCTCGTACAGGGCGGCGTCCGTGCCCGCCTCGAAGAGCAGGACGATCTGCCCGGGCCTCGCCTCGCCGTCGTCGACCAGGTCGGCGATCCTGGCAGCGAGCGCCTGCGCCTCGGCCGCCCGCCAGCTCTCGCCCGCCTCCCGGAACCCCGCCTTGTCGGTGAGGAGCAGCTCGACGCGGCCACCGGCCGGCGGGTCGCCCGGGTGCCCCGCCTCGGCCAGGAGCGGCGTGTAGCGCTCGCCGAAGTCGCGCGAGAACACCTCGTTCACGACGTCGATCACGTGCGGGCGCGAGCGATGGTTCCGGCGAAGCGCGATGAGCTCATCCCCCGCCGCGGCCCGCTGCTCGCGGTAGACCGAGACGTCGGCGTGGCGGAACCGGTAGATGCTCTGGAACTCGTCGCCGACGAAGAAGAGCTCGCCGCCGGCGACGAGGTCGATCAGCTCGCACTGAAGCCGGTTCGTGTCCTGGAACTCGTCGACGAGCACGTCCGCGAACCGCTCGCGGTACGTCTCCGCCAGGTCGGGCCGGGCGAGCAGAAGGTCGCGCGCGCGGAGCTCGAGGTCGGCGAAGTCCACCAGGCTGCGCGCGTCCTTCAGGTCGCGGTACGCCGTGTCGAGCAGCACCAGCAGCCGCTCGAGCTCGGCCAGGTCGGCCGAGGCCAGGTCGTCGCGGGCGGCCTGCTCGAGATCGGCCAGGGCGTCGAGGTATGCCTCGTTGGCCGCGACCTTGCGCGGACGGTACGCGGAGAGATCGGTCAGGTCGGGTGCGGGGTCGACGTCGAGCAGCGCCGAGAGGGCGTCGGCCTTCTCCGACCCGGCGAGCTCAGCGGCGGCCGACTTCGCTGCGACGCGCGCCGCGGCCAGGTCGCAGCGCTCGGCCGGCCGCAGGTCGAGCGGGCGCCCGGCGCTGCGAAGGCGGGCGTGGGCGTCGAGGATCATCGGGCGCAGGCGGCGCCGGCCGTAGGTGGCGAGGAGATCGAGCCGGCGGTCGGGGCCCTCCGCCAGGAACCGCTCGAGCGCAAGGTCGAACGCCTCGTGCAGGAGCATCCCCGAGCGCACGTCGTCGGCGATCGCAAAGCGAGGATCGAGGCCGGCCTCGAAGGCGTGGGCGCGGAGGATGCGAAGGCAGAAGCGATGGATCGTCGAGATCCACGCGGTGTCGACAGCCCGGGCCTGCTCCATCTCGCCGGCCAGCTCGAGCCCCTCGCGCACCCGGCGCCTGAGCTCCGCCGCCGCCCGGTCGGTGAACGTGATCGCGAGCAGGCGGTCGATGGGCGTGCCGTCGCGGAACCGCCGCAGCACGCGCTCGACGAGCACCGCGGTCTTGCCGGTACCCGCACCCGCTGACACGAACACTCGCCCGCGCCGGTCGACGGCCTCGCGCTGCTCGACGTTGAACCGGTCGGTCATGGGCGCGCCACCCGGCAGATGGCGTGCTGGGTGCACCAGGACGGGCAGTCGCCCCAGCGGGGGTCGTGGCGCACGCGGCCGGCGCGCATCCCGGCGACGGCCGTCTCCGCCCGCTCCTGGGCGCGCGCGATCTGCGCCCAGAACGTATCGGCGTCGACGACGTCCGCGGCCGCGAGGCCTGCGGAGTCGACCTCGCCGGCGAGGACGAGCCCGCGCGCGGCGCGTTTCCCCGCGAGCGCGCGGTACATCCCACCGATCGGCTCCATCCCGAGCAGGTCGCGCAGCGCGAGGATGTAGAGCGGGATCTGCAGGCGGCCCTCGCGATCCATCTCGACCGCCGAATGCGCCCCCGCGCCCGACTTGTAGTCCCACACCAGGCCGCGCGGCGACATCGCCGGGTCGACATCGATCCGGTCGATCTGGCCCGAGACGTGGAAGTCGCCGATCGCGAGGCCCTCCTTCAATCCGGGCGCCGCCATCGGGCTTCCGAACCGCACCTCGTAGCGCCGCGGCACGAGCGGCAGCGCCAGCTCTGCCTCCTCACGCAGGAAGGCGTCGAGGTCCCGCTCGAGGGCCCGGGCCAGCTCCTTTCCCGCTGCCGAGTCGGGCACCTTCTGGCCGCCGAGCGCGTCGCCGAGGCAGCGACGCATGAGCGCATATGCCGCCGGGAGGTCGTCGTGGCTCAGGCGCTCGACGCCGACCTCGGCCGGGAGCGCCGCGTAGAAGCGCGCGAGCGTCGCGTGGGCGATCGAGCCGCGGGTGCGGGCGTCGAGCTCGAAGTCGATCTGGCGCGGATCGAGCACCCGCTCGACGAACCACATCGACGAGCAGTCGACGTACTTCTCGAGCTCGGTGACCGAGAACCGCTCGGTCGCGGCCAGGCCCTCGCGCAGCTCCGCGTCGCGCACGTCAGGGTCGCGCCGGGCGGCGGTGGCAGCGCGCGACAGCTTGCGCTCCCAGCCGGTCGCGGCGGCGACCGCCGTCGCCCAGTCGGCGTCGTCGCGCAGGCTGCGGGCCAGGGCGCGCAGGCGCTCGCGATCCGACGGCGCCTCGTCGAGCGGGTAGGAGACGTCCGCCAGCCCGCGGCGGTGGACCAGCCGCGGCGCGTGGTCTCCCAGCACGCGCACGACCTCGGCCCAGAACGGCGAGGGCTCGAGCGGCTTTCCCTCCTCGGTCGCCGCCTGCCGGGCGAGCGCCAGCCGGGCCCACGGGCGGGTGCAGGCGATCGTGAACAGGTGCCGCTCGACTTCGACCGCGTCGGGCCGGCTGACGCCGAGCGCCTCGGCGGAATCGGCATCGAGGACCTGGCGCTCGGACGACGCACCGGGCAGGCTGCCCTCCTCCAGGCCGAGCACGAACGCCGCCTGGAAGCGGCGCGTGCGGGCCCGGCGCAGGTCGAGCACGGCCACCCGTCCCGGCTCTGAGGCCGCTCCGACCCGCACGGTGAGGCGGGCCGTGGCCTCCATCGCCGCGTCGCGGTCGACCGGCCCGAGCGCGCGCAGGTCCTGGACGGCCTCGAGCACGGCCCGCGTCGCCGAGACGTCGACGCGTCCCGAGGCCGGCACGAATCTCGCGTCGAGCGACCGCGACGCCCGCGTCATCGAGCGCGCGATGTCGGCCAGGCCGTCGAGCGCGTTGTCACAGGCGGCCAGCCGGTCGAGCGCCGGATAGCCCTCGGCGCCCGCGAACTCGACCACCGCCGCCCTCGTCTCCTCGTGGCCCGTCACCCCACGGCCGCGCATGCGCCCCTCGACGTAGTCGACCCGCCGCCTCGCGATGCCCGAGAACGGGCTTCTCAGGTAGGCGAACAGGTCGTGCCGCTCGCCGCCGGCCCAGGCGTAGCGGAGCGCGCCGAGCAGCGCGACCCCGAAGGCCGTCTGGGGGAGCGAGACGCGGGCGTCGATCGAGATCGGGACGCCGACCGCGGCAAACGCCGCCTCGAGCGACGCACGATGTGACGACGTCGACGGCACGATCACGCGCGATCTCGTCTGCGGGCGTGCCGGCCCGGACGAGCTCGGCCGCCTCGGCGGCGACCATGTCGGCGACGCCGCGCCGGCCGCAGGCCTCGAGCAGGCTCACCGCACCGGCCGGGTCGGGCGCCGGCGGCGCGGGAGCGTCGGCAAACAGCGTGCGCTCGAGGTGCGCGAGAGCGGGGTGGTCGAAGTGCTGGGCCGGAGGAAGCTCCTCGATCGCAGCACCCTGCGACAGCTCCTCCTGGAGAGCGCGCACGGCGGCGTAGGCCGGCCTGCCCGGCTCGTAGGGCAGCGACACCGTGACCGGGGAGCGCGCCGCGATCGCGCGCAGGGCGCGAACCTGCGCGACCGTCATGTCCTCGAAGCCGTGGGCCAGCACCGGCCGATCGCTCCACGCCTCGAGCCGCGACTCGAGCAGCTCGGCCCCCCGCGCCCGCATCCCGGGCCGGTCGGTCAGGCCGAGCGCATCGAGGGCGGCACGGTGGCGCGCGACGAGGTCGAGGATCTCGGCGAGGCGATCGTCGCCGACCGGATGGGCCGGCTGCCGGACCGCGGCCAGCTCGCCGGCCAGGCCGAGCAGCGCGTCGACGAACCCGGGGAACCGGGCCGACGGCGCGAGCACCGAGAGCGGCGCCTCGCCGACGACGCGCACCATGAGGAGCCGTCGCTGCACGTCGCTCGCGACCGGGCGAAGCTCCCGGCAGCGGCCCAGCACCTCCTCGAACAGGTCGTCGAACGTGATGACCGAGCCGCCGAGAAGGACGCCCCGGTCGCGCAGAAGCTCGCGCTCGAGCGCCTCGACGTCGGCCCGGTTGGGGACGACGAGCAGCGGATCGGCGCCCGCGTCCACCGCCTCGAGGAACCGCGCGCAGAGGAGTGCGATCTTGCCGCAGTTGGCGGGTCCACAGACGAGCGCGAGCGGCATCGATGGATTCTACGTCCGCGCCCGATCCGGCCCGGGCACGCCGAACCGGCCGGTCAGGACCGGAGCTCCATGTCGACGAACTCCCAGTCGGCGCCCGCCGTCCGGCGAACGTGCCGCCCCGTCTCGACGAAGCCGCATCGCTCGTAGACCGTGATCGCCCGGGCGTTGAAGGCGGCGACGGCAAGCGTGATGCAGACGTCGCCGTGGGTCCGCCGGATGAGGTCGATCCCCGCCCGGGTGAAGCTCTCGCCCAGACCGCGGCCGCACAGATCCGGCCGCAGTCCGAGGCCGATCTCGACGCGGCCCGCGCCCTCCTTGAGCTGGACGAACCCGACCAGGCCGTCCTCACCGTCCGCCGCGTAGAAGTCGTCGCCCCGGCGGTCGGGATCGAGCAGGACGGCCAGGTCGTCGGCATCGGCCGCCGAGTCGTAGAACGCGTACTCGCCGGGGTACGTCCACTCCGCGACGGCCTCCGCGTCCGCCTGGGTCAGCGGCCGCAGGACGAACACCACCTAGGAGAGCACCCGCCCGTCGAGGCCAGACGCGTCGAGCCCGAGCGCGGCCACGGCCGTCGCCGCGACGTCCTGGACGTCGGCCTCGCCCTCGGGATGCGCCCCGCGGACGAGCACGAAGGCGTCGTCCTGCGTGTGCATCCCGGTCAGCTTGCCGACCCCCTCGAGCTCGGACGTGCGCACCGCGCCCTTCAGATCCCACCCGTTCTTCGAGACGAGGACGAGGTCGGGGCCAAGCTCGGCCTTCGGGCCGGCGAACGCCTCCTCTCGGGTCGCCACGCGCGCGACGAACGGGAGCGCCGCCGCCCACTCCGCAAGCTCCCCGCGCACGGTCGTCGTACTCCGCCGGCGGGACGATCCCCCCGGGCTCACGGCCGGCGAGGTTCAGGTACAGGCGGCCGGGGTCCATGCAGTAGGCGCGCGTCCGCTCGGGGATCACCGAGGCGATCGACTTGGCCGGCTCCTCGAGGGCGACCCAGCCGTCGCGCTCGAGCCAGCGGTTCACGTACACCTCGCGGTCGAGCCGGCAGAACCCGTGGTCCGAGAGCAGGATGACCGTGCACTCGCCGGGCAGCCGGCGAACGAGCTCCCCCACAGAGGCGTCGACGCGGTCGTAGTACTCGTGGAAACGGCCCGCCCACGGCTCCTCCCCGCGCTCCATCTGCCCCCACAGGAAGTGGTGCAGCCGGTCGGTGCCCGTGAACGCGCAGAAGAGCAGGTCGGGCGGGTCGCGGTCGAGGAGGCCTGTGAAGACCCGCGTGCGCGCGTCGTGGTGGCTGACGAGCTGATCCCAGAACGCCTCGAGGTCGCTGTGGCCGAGCCCGAGGTCGACGTCGATCAGGTAGTCCTGCTCCTGGAGGAAGCCGAGCAGGTCGGGCGGCTGCACCGAGCGCTCGAGCGTCGGCGACACGAACCCCGACACGAGCGCGCCGCCGTTTGGCTGCGGCTGGGCGGGATACGTCCCCGGGATGTTCAGGACGACCGACCGCATGCCCGCCGCGCCGGCGAGCGCCCACACCGGAGGCTCGGCGATCGTGTGGACGTTCGTGAAGGTGATGTCCCACGAGTCGCGCTTTCGCTCGACGAACCCGAAGACGCCGTGGCGTCCAGGGTTCGTGCCCGTCGAGGCGCTGGCCCACGACACCGACGAGATCGGCGGAAGGGGCGCGCGCGCCGACATGAGCGTCCCCTCGCGGGCCAGGCCGGCGAGGTTGGGAAGCCCGCCCGCGTCGATCCGGGAGCGGAGGTAGCTCGCCGGAGTCCCGTCGAGCCCGATGACGCAGACGCGCGGCCGGCTCATGCTGAGCGGCTAGCTCGCCGGTTCGGGCGGCTTGA
Organism: uncultured Actinomycetes bacterium; assembly: GCA_963706075.1. GTDB lineage: Bacteria > Actinomycetota > Thermoleophilia > Gaiellales > JAICJC01 > JAICJC01. The sequence continues at coordinate 111,226 of CAVPLP010000003.1, read as the reverse complement.
CCTGATCGACCAGGCGGTCGATCGTGGCCCCGTCAGGGTAGGCGTAGTTGATCTCGACGTACGCGCTCCACTTGTCGGGCAGCGCGTCCTCGGGGTAGATCGCCTCGACGGGGCACTCCGGCTCGCAGGCGCCGCAGTCGATGCACTCCTCGGGGTCGATGACGAGCATCCGCCCGAACTCGTGGATGCAGTCGACGGGACAGACGTCGATGCACGACTTGTCCTTCAGGTCGATACATGGCTCGGCGATGATGTACGTCACGCGTCCTCCTGGGGCCTGCGGCGAGCCGGGAGTGTATCGAGATCATCCGCCGATCCCCGCCACCCAGGCGTTCACGATATAGGTCTTGTCGAAGAAGACGAGAAGGCCCGCCGCGACCAGAATCACGCCCGAGACCACCCGCAGCGTGGCGTAGCGGTCACGCAGGAACCGGGCGGCGCTCATCGCCTGCCCGAGGCCGAGTGCGACGGCGAGGAACGGCACCGCGAGGCCGGCGGCATAGGCGGCCAGCAGCCCGGCGCCGCGGGCGGCGGTGGCCTCGGTGGCGGCCAGGGCGAGGATCGACCCCAGCACCGGCCCGACGCACGGCGTCCAGCACAGGCCGAACGCGCCGCCGAGCAGGAGCGACGAGCCCGATGCGTGCGCCGCGTCGACCCCGGGCGCCAGCGACCGCTCGAAGGCCGGGATCCGGATCGCGCCCATCATGAGGAAGCCCATGGCGACGATGACGATCCCGCCCAGGTGGATCAGCTGGAGCCGGTGGTCGGTCACGAGCGAGCCCGCCAGGCCGACCGTCACCCCGAGCGCCACGAACACCGCCGAGAAGCCGATGACGAACGGGGCGGCCGCCCTCAGGGCTCGCCCCGGATCCGTCGAGCCGGCGCCGATCGCCGACAGATAGGCGGGGACGAGCGGCAGGACGCACGGACGTCGCGAACGAGACGAGGCCCGCGGCGAACGCTGCGGCCGCCTGGTTCACTCGAGCCTCGCCATGTCGGCGTCGATGCGCGCGGCGAGAGCCGGGTCGACGCCGCCGGTGGACGGCGGCCCAGGTCCCTGTCGCGAGCGGGCCCAGCGCAGCGCCAGCGCCGTGGCCAGGCCCAGCCCTCCGAGGAGCACCGCGCCGGGGACGAGCCACGCCAGGAGATCGAAGCCCTGCTTGGGCGGCGCGGCCAGGATCTCCTCACCGAACTGGCGCACGAGCGTGTCCTTCACCTGCGTGCCGGTCCACCCGGCGGCGCACTTCTGGTGCAGGAACACGCGGACGTGCTGGGCGAAGCGCGACTCCGACTGGTCGATCGGGACACGGCAGGTGATGCACATGAGCTGCGTCTGCATGTCCGCCTCCGACCAGCCGTTGCAGGCCAGCGCGGCCGTCGGGGCAGCAAGCCCGAGGAGGAGCGTCGCCCCGAAGCAGGCGAGGAGGCGCCTCACGCCGGCCCCGTGCCCAGGATCGGGGTGATGGCCTGGTCGAGCTCTTGGGCGGTGATCTCCTGGTTCTGGAACCAGCGCACGGTGCCGTCGCGGCCGATCACGAACGTCGCCGGGAAGCCCGACACGCCCCATCGGGTCGTCACATCGTTTGACCCGTCATGGACGAGCGGATAGCGGACGTGGTAGGTCGCAGCGAACTTGCGGGCGTCCGAGAGGAAGTCCTGCGAGTTGACGCCAACGACTCGCAGCCCCTGGGCCGCGTGCCGGTGGAGCTCCTCGGCGAAGATCGGCGCCTCCTCACGGCACGGCTCACACCACGACGCCCAGAAGTTGAGGACGACGACGTGCCCGCGCAGGCTCGCGAGGTCCACGGTTCCGCTCCCGGTCAGGTCCGGCAGCGCGAAGCTCGGCGCGGCCGGGGTCTTACCGTCCTTCAGCTCGGCCGCGACGGTCGTCGAGCCCGTCCACAGCCCGTGGGCGAAGATGCCCACGAGTGCGACGAGGACGGCCACGGCGACCGCCTGCAGGGCCAGTCTCGCTCCCCTGGGCACGGCCCGAGTGTAGCCGTGCCCAGGACCGGTCTGCGGTCAGTCCGGCTCGCTCGACAGGTGGGCATACGACCGGGTGTAGGGGCGCCACGGCGCCCGCTCCCAGTCGACCCCCTGGCACATCGGGCACGTCGGCAGCGACCGGTACACGGTCACGCCGTATCCGCAGTCACGGCAGCGGAACTCGCCCTTCGCCCTTGCGCCAGCCGTCCAGCCCTGATCGATGTCAGGGTCCCGGCGCTCCACGATCGACCCCATGTGATGCTCCTCGCTCGGGATCCGAACTCTAGCCGCTCGCCGGAGCCTGCTCAACAAGAAATCAACGTGATATCCATATTGTCTCAACACCGGAGCGGGCGGATGGAGCCGGTGAAGCCCCGAGTAGACTCCCCCGCGCATGACGCAGAAGGCAACGCTCAAGCCGTACCTCGAGGAGATCCGCCAGTGGGTGGAGCAGGGCAGGACCGACGTTTGGATCGCCCACACGCTCAACTCGACTCCGGCGTCGATCTCGGCGTTTCGCTCGTCGCACGGGATCCTGCGGCGCGACGTCGCGTCGGAGGCGCGGGCCGCAGCGCCGCCCGTCATCCCACCCGACGCGCCACCCGAGGAGTCACCGACGAAGCGTCGCCGCCGGACGAAGAAGGCGACCGGAGCCCCGCCGCTCTCGGCGCCGACGGCCGAGAAGGCGGCGGCTGCAGTCGCCACCGCCTCCGGCGACGAGGACGCACCCGCCCGCAAGCGCCGCCGCCGCGGCGGGCGCGGACGCAAGCGGCCTGCCGGCTACGAGGCGGTGCTCGACACCGGCGAGGAGGGCTACGGGTTCTGGCTCGACGGCGCCGTGCGCGACGACCCGGTGTTCGCCGAGCACTGGGCCGGCGTCCGCGCCCTCAGCGTGCGCGTCGAGGCCGATCAGATCGTGATCCGCGCCGACGACCGCGGCTGAGAGCCGAACCCCGTGGGGCCTGGCCCCGGTGGGTTGGCGTGAAACATTGGAAACATTGGTACCTGGTACAGGTGTTTCAGTCGATCGTCGGGCGGAAGTCGAGCGCGTTTCGCGCGATCCGCGCGAAGGCCGCGTCCTGCACGAGCGACAGGTCGTGTGCCCACGGGTGAGACGTCGTGCGCTGGGCGACGTCGAGGCACCACGCGCCGGCGCCGGCGTACTCGTCGCTGAGCGCGTTCAGGTCGAACGCGTGGCCCATCCGGCGCTGAAGCTCATCGGCGATCTCGGCCACCACGCCGTTCAGGACGGTCCGGCGAGCGGCGGTCGTCTCGAGCTCGGCGAGGCGGCGCTCACCGGCTGTCCACTCCTGCATGGCGACCTCGACGGCGGCGTTCATGCGCAGCAGCACCGATCCGCCGGGTAGACCGGCTCGGCCTCGGCCAGGATGCGCATTCCGAGCTCGTATCCCGGCTCGGCAAGGGCGAACGCCGCGTGCGCGTGGAGGCACTTGACCGCTCCGTCGCGCCCCACGCCCGCGATCCCGAGCCGGAGGCTCTGCCCGCCGTCGGCCATCTCGGCCGCAGGTCGCCGGAGCGCCCGTTGCCGGCGCGCCGCCGCGGCGTACGAGGCGTGGAGGGCGGCATCCTCCTCCAACAGGCGCTCGTACCGGTCGACACCTCCGACCGCCTCGAGGCGGTCGATCTGCGAGACCGCGTGCGGGCACGTCAGGTAGTACGTCGTCGGGAACGGCTCGCCCCCGGCCAGATACGCGTCCTGCTCGACGACCGCCGGCCGGCCATGCGGGCAGCGGACGGCGACGCGCACGCCGCCCCGCGGCGGGCGGCCCAGCTGCGCCTCGATGACGGCGGCGTCCTCCACGCCGTCAGGTTACTCGCAGTCGCTGCCGCCGATGCCCTGGACGACGATCGGCGTCTCTCCCGGGAACACCCACCCGCACCGGCGGGCGTACCAGACGATCGTCGCGCGCGAATGCAGCGACTGCTCGAGGCGCGTCAGCCGGCCGTGCTCGCGCTCGAGAGTGGCCACCTGCACGCGCTGGTTTGCGAGGTCGCGCCGCACGTGGAGGTACTTCTGCACCGGCCCGACGTAGAGCGCCGCGATGACGACCAGGACGACCACGGCCACGAGCCGGCCGACCGACAGGCCGCGCGTCATGGTTCTTCGCCTTCGGACCGACCCCACGCGGCCGGGTTCGACGCCGCACGGCGGAGTCCTACTCGACGACGCGCACGAGGACGTGGTCGGACGTCCCCGGCTGGTTGAGCAGCGTCCCGCCCGTCAGCACGACCCGCTCGCCCGGCGCGGCCAGACCGCTCTGGCGGATCACCGCGATCGTCCGGGACCACAGCTCCTCGATCGAGCCCGCGCCTTCGATCGCGACGGGGACGACGGCCCAGTCGAGCGCGAGCTGCTGGAGGACGGCCTGGTCGGGGCACGCGGCGACGATCGGCCGCGGCGGGCGGAACTTCGAGACGTGCCGCGGAGTCGAGCCCGACTGGGTCGGACAGCCGATCACCGTCGCGTCGAGCTCCTCGGCGATGTCGCACGCCGCATGCGCGAGGATCGCGCTGGTCTCGCCCTCCTTCCGGCGCCGCCGTTCCTGGTACTCGAGCGACGGCTCGACAGCCCGGACGATCCGGTGCATCGTGGCCACGGCCTCGAGCGGGTAGGAGCCGGCCGCCGTCTCGCCCGAAAGCATGACGGCCGACGTGCCGTCGAGCACCGCGTTCGCCACGTCCGACGCCTCGGCCCGGGTCGGCTCCGGCTGGTGGATCATCGACTCCAGCATCTGCGTCGCCGTGATGACGGTCCGGCCGGCGTCGCGCGCGGTGCGGATGATGAGCTTCTGCACGAGCGGCACCTCGGCCGCGCCGATCTCGACCCCGAGGTCGCCCCGCGCGACCATGACGCCGTCCGACGCTTCGACGATCGCGTCGAGGTGCTCGAGCGCCTCGCCCTTCTCGATCTTGGCGATGACGCGCACCCGCGATCCGGCCGCGTCGATGCGGTCGCGCAGCCCGGCGACGTCCTCGGCGGTGCGGACGAAGGAGAGCGCCACGTAGTCGACGCCGTGCTCGAGCGCGAAGGCCAGGTCAGCGGCGTCCTTCTCGGTCATCGACGGGATGGGGAGCTGGATGCCCGGCAGGTTCATGCCCTTCCCTGCCGAGACGAGGCCGCCGACCTCCACCCGGGTCTCGACCCGCCCGCCGCGGACGTCCGTCACCCGCACCCGCACCGCCCCGTCGGCGATCAGGATCTCCTGCCCCGGAGCGGCGACGTCGGCGAGCCCGTCGAACGTCACGCCCAGCTCGCCGACCGCGGCACCGTCGCCCGATCCGAAGACCAGCATGTCGCCCGCGATGACGCTGCGCGGCTGGGCGCCCGCCGCAATCCGCAGCTTCGGCCCCTGAAGGTCGGCGATCACCGCCAGCGGACGGCCGATCAGCTCCTGCGCCCGCCGGACGGCCTGGATCGACGCCAGGTGCGAGTCGTGGTTCCCGTGCGAGAAGTTGAGGCGGGCGGCGTCCATGCCCGACCACGCGAGCTGCTCGACCATCTCGGCGCTCGCGGTCGACGGGCCGATGGTGCAGACGATCTTGGTGCGCCGCGGCGCGGGTTCGCTCACCGCGCTCCCCGGGCTCCAGGGGTCGCGAACGCGTCCCTGCCCGGGTAGCGAGCGGCGTCTCCCAGCTCCTCCTCGATGCGCAGGAGCTGGTTGTACTTGGCGACCCGATCCGTGCGCGACGGCGCTCCGGTCTTGATCTGCCCGCAGTTCGTGGCGACCGCGAGGTCGGCGATGGTGGTGTCCTCGGTCTCGCCCGAGCGGTGCGACATGACGGACGCGTAGCCGCTGTCGCTCGCCAGGCGCATGGTGTCGAGCGTCTCCGAGAGCGTGCCGATCTGGTTCACCTTGATCAGGATGGCGTTGGCCACATGGCCGTCAATGCCGCGCTTGAGCCGCCCGGGGTTCGTGACGAAGACGTCGTCGCCCACGAGCTGGGTCTTGTCGCCGAGGCGCTCGGTGAGGAGCTGCCATCCGTCCCAGTCGTCCTCGGCCAGGCCGTCCTCGATCGAGACGATCGGGTAGCGCCCGGCCAGGTCGGCCCAGTAGTCGACCATCTCTGCCGGGGACAGGGTGCGCCCCTCGCCCTCGAGGTGGTAGGCCCCGTCGCGGTAGAGCTCGGTCGATGCCGGGTCGAGCGCGATCGCGACGACGTCGCGATGCCCGGCCGAGTCGGCCGCCTCGAGGATGGCCTCGATCGCCTCGTCGGCAGAGCCGAGGTCGGGCGCGAACCCGCCCTCGTCGCCCACGGCCGTCGCCAGGCCGCGCCCGTGCAGGAGCGCCTTCAGCGCGTGGAACGTCTCGGCGCCGATTCGAAGCGCCTCGGCGAACGTCTCGGCGCCGACCGGCATGACCATGAACTCCTGGAGGTCGATCGAGTTCTGGGCGTGGACGCCGCCGTTGATGACGTTCATCATCGGCACCGGCAGGACGTGCGCGTCGGCGCCGCCGACGTAGCGATACAGCGGAAGGCCGGCCTCGGCGGCCGCCGCCCGGGCGACCGCAAGCGAGGCGCCCAGGATCGCGTTCGCGCCCAGGTTGCCCTTGTTGTCGGAGCCGTCGAGCTCGACGAGCGCTGCATCCACCCCGCGCTGGTCGGCCGCGTCCATCCCGGCGAGCGCGGCGGCGATCGTGGTGTTCACGTGGCCCACCGCCGAGAGGACGCCCTTCCCGCCGTAGCGGCCCTTGTCGCCGTCGCGCAGCTCGACCGCCTCGTGTGCCCCGGTCGACGCGCCCGACGGGACGGCCGCCCGGCCGCGCACACCAGAGTGGAGGACGGCCTCGACCTCGACGGTGGGGTTTCCCCGCGAGTCGAGGATCTCGTGGCCGTGCAGCGAGTCGATCGCGCTCACGGGGCCGGATGATATCGGCGCTTTCGCCGGGCGGATGGCCGAAACCGGCCGGCGACGGGATCTAGCCGTCGGGCGTGCAGGCCGCTTCTTCGGGCTCGCTGCCGTCCAGGCGTTCCAGGAGCTCCGCGAGCACCGTCAGCTCCTCGTCGGTGTAGCGCTCGGCGAACTTCGCCCGGATCCCGGCCACGTGGACGTCGGCCGCGGATCGCAGCTTGTCGAGGCCGTCCTCGGTCAGGACGGCGTAGGTCACTCGCGCGTCGCTCGGGCACGCCGCCTTGTCGACGTAGCCCGACGTCTGGAGCCCGTCGAGCAGGCGCGTGATGCCCGACGCGGTCAGCAGCACCTGCTCGGCCAGGTCGACGCGCCGCATCTGCCGGTCCGGCGCGCGCGAGAGCCGCAGCAGCACCTCGTAGTCGTTCAGCGTCAGGCCGTGGTCGGCGACCAGGTCGGCGTTGAGCGCGCGCGTCAGCGCGGCGTGGCCTCTCAGGAGGCCCACCCACGCCGACAATGCTTGATCGCTCAATACTTGACTACTCAATGTTCCCCTGCTAAGATTGTTGATAGCTCAAGTATATCGCATCGGGAGGAGTTGCACAATGAGCGCAATCGAAACACTGACCACCGCGATCCCGGCCGGGACGTGGAAGATCGACCCCGCGCATTCGCGGGTCGAGTTCTCTGTCCGGCACATGGGCATCGCCACCATCCGCGGGAGCTTCGCAGACTACGACGCCGTCATCGACGGCGGCGACGAGCCCCGCGTCTCCGGCGCGATCCGGGTCGCGAGCGTCGACACGCGCGACGAGGCCCGCGACGGGCACCTCCAGTCGCCGGACTTCTTCGACGCCGAGCGCTACCCCGAGATCACGTTCGCCTCGACCCGGTTCGAGCCGGGCAAGGTCGTCGGCGATCTCACGATCCGCGGCGTCACGCGTGAGGTCGAGCTGGCCGCCACCGTCACCGGCGCGGGCACCGACCCATGGGGCAACGAGCGCCTCGGGCTCGAGCTCGAGGGCGAGATCGACCGGAACGACTTCGGCGTCAGCTGGAACACCCCGATTCCGACGGGCGGGCTCCTGCTGGGAGACACCGTTCGCCTGACGGCCGGCTTCTCGGCCGTGAAGGAGGCCTGACATGCGCGTCCTCGCGCTGTCCGGCAGCCTGCGGCGCGACTCGCTCAACACCCGGCTCCTGCGCGCGGCGCAGGAGCTGGGCGGGCCGGACGTCGAGTTCATCTCGTACGACAGCCTGGCGACGATCCCGCCCTTCAACCAGGAGCTGGAGCACCGCCAGCCCGCCGAGGTGCACGAGCTGCGCCAGCGGATCGAGGCGGCCGATGCCGTCCTGATCGCCACGCCTGAGTACAACGGATCGATCCCCGGCCAGCTCAAGAACGCCCTGGACTGGGTCTCGCGGCCCCGCGCAGACAGCCCGTTTCTGGGCAAGCCGACCGCCGTGATCGGAGCCAGCACGTCGACGTACGGCGCGATGTGGGCCCAGGCCGACCTGCGCAAGGTGCTCGGGCTGATGGGTGCCCGCGTCCTCGAGTCGGGCCTCGCGGTTCCGCATGCGGAGGAGCACGTCGACGAGGAGGGACACCTGCTCGACGCCGACATGCGGGACCGCCTGGCCGATCTGCTCGCCGAGCTGACCGCCGCGGCCGTCGTGACACCTGTTGCAGCCTGACTGACCGAGGCGCATACTTTCGAGCATGCGCCTCGTCGGGTTGCTCGTCGCGCCGCTCGTCGTCGCCGGGTGCGCCGGCGGCGGGCACACGAGCCCGGCGCCCCACGGGATCTACGAGGCCAAGGTGACGGTGGGCACGAGCGGGACGCGCACGGTGTGGCTGGACGTCGACAGTGGGCGGTTCCGGGTGAGCATCTCAACGGGGCACGGGCGGAAGGTGACCGTCGCCGACGGGCACACAGCCCTCACGGTGTTCCGAGGGTTCACGACGCAGACGACCGGCACCTCCGCGTTCCTCGAGGCGACCGCAGACCCCGCCGTCGCGATCCTCCGCAAGCGGATCGAGGGACAGACAGTGCGTTCGAGTGACGGCATCGCGGATCTGCGCCGCGTCGGCCACCCGAGCACGAGCCTGTTCGCGGTGCGAAGCGTGGCGTCACCGGATCAGGTCGTGCGCCAGCTCCGGGTCGGCGTCGCACCTGCGAGCGGCCCCCCGCCGTACTGGCTCGGCGCGACGCTCGGCGGCAAGCGCCCGCTGTACGCGTCGACCACAAGCGGGAACGGCCTCTCGTCCTACTCGGTGTCGTACCCGGGAGTCGACGTCGAAGTGGAGGCGTCCGGCTTCGCGCTCCCCGAATGCCACGCGAAGCACATCGCCCTCGCCGACGGGACGCCTGCAGCGGTGAGCGTGGTCATCCCCGATCTCGGCCCGTGCCAGACCACCGACGGCACGACGACCTCCTCCGTCGGCGTCATCGCACTGACGACGGACCCGCCCGAAGGGGTGGCGATCGTCGAGACCCCGGTGGAGACGATCATGCTCGCGGGCTCCGCGATCACGCCGAAGAGCGCGGTCCGCATCGCCCGCGCCCTACGCCCGGTGTAGCGCCTCCTTCGCCCGCCGGTACCAGGCGTCCTGCGCGTCGAGGTCGAGCTCCGTCCACGTCTCCCCCGCCTCGGCGGCGAGCCGCTCGGCCTCCTCGACCCGCGAGCGGAACCGGCCCGCGGCGGCCCGCAGCGCGAGCTCGGGATCGACGTTGGCCAGCCGCGCCACGTTGACGGCGGCGAAGAGGAGATCGCCCGTCTCGGCGACCACGTCGGCGTCGGGCTCATGCTCGGCACGCGGCGGCGGCGCGGCATCGAGCGCCGCGCGAAGCTCGGCGAGCTCCGACTCGAGGCCGGGCCAGGCGCCGTCCCAGGCGTCCCAGTCGAAGCCGACAGCCGACGCCCGCCGCTGCACCTTGCGGGCATGAAGCAGGGCCGGCAGCACGCTCGGAACGTCGTGGAAGACGCCGGCCCGGCCCTCGTCGTCGCGCTTGATCTGCTCCCAGTTGCGGCGCACCGCGCCGGCCGTCTCGGCCTCGCGCTCGCCGAAGACGTGCGGGTGGCGGCGGATGAGCTTCTCGGTGATCCCGGCCGCGACCTCGGCGAGGTCGCCCGTCCCGTCCTCCTCGCAGAGCAGCGCGAGGAAGAACGTCTGGAAGAGCAGGTCGCCCAGCTCGTCGACCAGCTTGGCGGCGTCGCCCCCGCCGACGGCCTCGGCGACCTCGTAGGCCTCCTCGATCGTGTGCGGCACGATGGTGGCCGCGGTCTGCTCGCGATCCCACGGGCAGTCGACCCGCAACCGCTCGGTCAGGCGCTGGAGCCCGACCATGGCGTCGGCGAGGAGGAGGTCGCGCAGGGCGGCGCCGCGCGGCACCACGTCCTCCCACTCCCGCTCGGCGAGCAGGCGCCGGAAGCGCTCGCCGGAGGCGGCCGCCACGGGCGCGTCGGGGTCGATCGCGATGCCGTGCTCGCCGAGCCACGCGGCGAGCGGCTCGTCGTCGGGCACGGCCACAGGGCCGGCAGCCTCCAGGACGCGCCATGCCGCCAGCGGCACGAGGTCGGGATCGCCGGGGCCGAGGGCGACCAGGGTGGCCATGCGGCGAACTCTACGAGGTGGCGGGAGGCGCGGTCGACGTCGGCGGCGGCGCGTAGCCGGTGGCGTACTTGGTCGCCTTCTTCTGGGCCGCCTCGAGCTTCCGAAGGACGCTCGTCACGTGCGACTGCTTCTGCGTCGAGAGCAGCTGCGTGCGGATCTGGGCCTTGACCGAGTCGAACGACTGCTGGGTGCCGGCCTTCACGACGTCGGCGGTCGGCCGGATGAGGAAGTAGCAGTCGGGCTGGCACTTGCCGCCGAGGTTCGAGGTCGCATAGGCCTGGTCGACCTTGACGAGCGGCGAGAGCTGGTTCGTCGGCAGCGTGAACGCCGACTGCTCGAACGCCTTGTCGATCTGGCCCTTCGTCGCAGTGAACGGCTCGTGGTTCGCGCTGGTGTCGATCGTCCCCGCCGCCACGTCCGAGAACCCTGCGCCGCCCGCCAGCTTCTTCTGCGCGGCCTCGGCCGAGGCCTTGTCAGGGAAGAGCGCGTAGTCGACGACGCGAGAGTCGGACGTGGACTTGTACGACGCCTTGTTCTGGTCGTAGTAGTCCTGGACGTCCTTGTCGGTGACCGCCACCTGATCGGTGAGCTTGTTGGTGATCTTGGTCTCGAGCACCGACGTCTCGAACTCGTAGTTCAGATCGGCGGCGGTCAGGCCGTAGCGGTCGACGTCGGCCTGGAACTTCGCCTGGTCGCCGCCGTAGTACTGGGTCACGGAGGCCTGGATCGCCTTCTTGACGTCATCGGCCGAGGCGGAAACATTGAGCGCATTTGCGATGTTTCGCACCTCGGCGCCCTGCACCAGGTGCTGGAGCGTGGGCTGGACGACGTTCGTCGTGTAGTCGGTGGTGCCGACCTTGGGCGGCGTCTGCTTCTGCGCCTCCATCCCCTTCACGCGAAGAGTGATCGCGTGGTCGAGCTGCGACTTCGTGATGTGGGTCCCGTCGACGACGGCGACGTCGCCGCTGGCCAGGCTCACGGACGAGCCCGAGCTCGAGCCACCGCCTCCACAGGCGGCGGAAAAGGCCGTCAAGACGGCCAGGAGGAATATGCAAAGGGCACGGCCCATAAACAAATTACGCCGCTATTTCGCGGCGGATTTCGAGTATAGCATCGAGGGTTTCGAGTACCTGTGAGGCTTCCAATACAGGCCGGGAGACCTCTCGGCGGGCGAGTGTGTAGAGCGCATTCGGGGCGACTCGCTTCAGCTCTGCGACGTGCGCGGAGGTGAGTGTGAGCGGGGCCACCGTCATCCGTCCACCGCGGAGCGTCAGGGCCTCGGCACCCAGCTCGCCGGCTGCGAGGCGGGCCTCCTGGAGCAGCAGCAGGTTCGCGACCGGGTCCGGGAGCGGGCCGAAGCGGTCGGCGAGCTCGGCGTTGAGCTCGCGCAGCTCGGAGCGGTCCGCAGCGAGCGCCACCCGGCGGTGCAGGTCGATCTTCACCGCCTCGAGCGGCACGTAGTCGGCGGGGACGTAGGCGTCGACCGCGGCGTCGAGCCGCACCGGCCGGACCGTCTCCGGCGGCCGTCCCTGGAGCTCGGCCACCGCCTCGGCGAGGAGCTCGCAGTAGAGCTCGAACCCGATGGCGGCGACGTGCCCCGACTGCTCGTCGCCCAGCAGGTTTCCGGCACCGCGCAGCTCGAGGTCGCGCATCGCGATCCGGTAGCCGGACCCGAGCTCGGTGTAGTCGGCGAGCGTCGACAGGCGGTGGCGCGCCTCCTCGGACAGCTCGCGGCGGTCGGGGTAGAAGAGGTAGGCGTGGGCGACCGCGTCGGAGCGCCCGACCCGGCCGCGGATCTGGTACAGCTGGGCCAGGCCGAGCGCGTCGGCCCGCTCGACGACGAGCGTGTTGGCCTGGGGGATGTCGAGCCCCGACTCGATGATCGTCGTCGAGACGAGCACGTCGAAGTCGCCGTGCAGGAACTTCATCATCACGTCCTCGAGGCGGCGCTCGGGCATCTGGCCGTGGGCCACGCCGACTCGCAGCTCCGGCACCCACTGGCGGACGCGCTCGGCGGCCTCGTCGATCGTCTCGACCCGGTTGTGCAGGTAGAACGACTGGCCCTCGCGGCCGACCTCCCGGCGGAGCGCGGCGGCGATCAGCTCCTCGTCGAACTCGCCGACGTGGGTCTTGATCGGGTGGCGCCCGCGGGGCGGCGTCGTGATCACCGTGATGTCGCGCAGGCCCGAGAGCGACATGTGGAGCGTCCGCGGGATGGGCGTCGCCGACATCGCGAGCACGTCGACCTCGAGCCGGAGCTGCCGCAGGAGCTCCTTCTGGGCGACCCCGAACCGCTGCTCCTCGTCGACGATCACGAGGCCGAGGTTCTGGGGGACGACATCGCGCGAGAGCACTCTGTGGGTGCCGATCAGCACCTCGACCTTCCCGTCGCGGTACTCGGCGAGGACGCGCTTCACCTCGGCCGGCGGGCGGAAGCGCGACACCATCTCCACGCGCACCGGGAAGTCGCGGAACCGGTCGCGGAACGTCGCGGCGTGCTGCTGGGCCAGGATCGTCGTCGGCACGAGCATCAGCACCTGCCGGCCGGCTGACGCCGCCTTGAACGCGGCCCGCACCGCCACCTCGGTCTTGCCGAAGCCGACGTCCCCGCACACGAGCCGGTCCATCGGCCGGTCCGACTCCATGTCCTCCTTCACGATGTCGATCGCCGCCTCCTGGTCGTCGGTCTCCTCGAACGGGAACGACTCCTCGAGCCGGGCCATCCACTCGTCGTCGGCGTCGTGCGGAGGCTTGGTGGCCGACTGGCGCCGGGCGTAGAGCGCGATCAGCTCGCCGGCGAGCTCGCGCACCGCGATGCGGGCGCGCGACTTGAGCGTCTGCCACGCCTTCCCGCCGAGCTTCGCGAGCGCCGGAGCGCGGCCGTCGGCGCCGACGTACCGGCTGACCTTGGCGAGCTGGTCGTGGGGCACGTACAGGCGGTCGTCGCCCTTGAACTCGAGATAGAGGTAGTCGCGGACGACGCCTCCCACCTCCTTGGTGTCGAACCGGACGAAGCGGCCGACGCCGTGATCCTCGTGGACGACGTAGTCGCCGGCGCGAAGGTCGGCGACCGTCGCGAGCGCGCGCCCGATGCGCGCCGGCCCGCGCGCGCCGCGGCGGCGGAAGAGCTGCCCCGACGGGAGCACCGCCAGGCGCAGGCCCGGCGCCACGAACCCGCGCCGGAGCTGGGCGACGCAGAACGCCACGCCGGCCTCGTCGGGGCCCGCGGTCCCGGGATCCGGGAGCTCGGCCTCGACGCGCCGGAGCTGGAGGTGCATCCGCCGTGCCTCGCCGAGGTGCGGGAAGCAGACCAGCACGCGGTAGCCCGCCCGCGTCAGGCTGCGCAGCTCGTTCTCGGCCTCGGCGACCCCGAACGACGCGAGCGCCGGGGGCTGGGCGTCGAACGACGCGGGCTGGCCGAGCGGCATCTCCTCGAGCGCCGAGGCGTCGTCGACCAGCGCGCGCGCCTCGGACGCCGGGACATACCCGCGCCGGAGCGACTCCGCATCGTGGAGCAGCTCGGCGGCCTCGGCGGACGCCTCGTCGACCTCCGCCGCGAGCGCCTCGGGATTCCAGGCGATGACGGCGGCCGAGCCGACGATCTCGGGAAGCGGCGAGACGAGCCCCTCCGCCACCACCCCCTCCTCTTCGCCCCATGAAAAATCGGTGCCTGGCACCGTTTTTCCAACCTCGGCGGCGGGATAGATGAGCACGTGGTCGAGGTCGCGCAGCGAGCGCTGCGTGAAGGCCGAGAACGCCGACAGGCGCTCCAGGCTGTCGCCGAAGAACTCGGCCCTGACCGGCTCGCGGCCGGTCGACGGGAAGATGTCGACGAGGCCGCCGCGGACCGAGAACTGGCCGCGCTCCTCGACCGTGTCGGCGCGCTCGTATCCGGCGCCCGCCAGCTCGCGGGTCAGCTCGTCGAACGGCCGGTCCTCGCCGAGGCGGAGCTCGACCGGGCGCGGCCGGACGGCGGGCGGAGGGAGGCGCTCGACGAGGGCGTCGGCCGAGACGGCAACCAGGCCGCCCGCGGCGAGCGTGTGGAGCGCCCGCGACCGCTCTCCGGCGAGATGCGGCGGCGGGTCGAGGCCGGCACCGTGGGCGGCGCCGCGCGACGGCATGAAGGCCACGGCCTCGCCGGGCAGGAATGCGGACGCCGACTCGGACAGCGCCCGGGCGGCGTCGTCGTCGCCGACGAGCACGGCCAGGCCGCGCGGCTCGGCCTCTGCGCGGGACGTCCAGAGGGCGGCGACGAGCGCGCCGAGCAGCGGCTCGGAGACGCGAGCCCGCGCCGCGCCCGACACGGCCCGCCGCGCGAAGGCCGCGAAGTCGGCGTCGTCCAGAAGATACGGCAGGGCGAGCTCCGCCCCAGCGAGGGGCGCGTCGGGCCGTTGCCTGATCCCTTCCGTCACCGCCGTCTCGAATGGTAGGCTCCGGCCGGTCCCACCGACGGAGGTCCGTTGCTGTGCGCCGTCTGATCACAAGCCTCTACGCCGTAGCCCTGTCGCTGGCACTGCCCGCCGCGGCGTTCGCCGCCGACAGCACCGACACCGCCAAGCCCACCGGGCATGACTGGACGCTCGACTCGATCTTCGTGATCGCCCTCTCGATCCCGCTGATCCTCGGCTTCCTCACGCTGATCGACATCGCCCGTGGCAAGCACACCCAGCCTCACGACCACTGACGCCGCCCTCGCCGAGCTCGGCGAGCTCCTCCGGATCGAGTCGGTCTCGAGCGACGGCGCGCATCCCGACGGAGCTGCGCGAGGCGGCCGAGTGGATCGCGGCCCTGATCGGCGGAGGCTCCATCACGGAGGCCCACGGCAACCCGGTGGTCGACGGGATGATCGAGGCGTCGAAGCCCGGCTCCCCGACCGTCATCGTGTACGGCCACTACGACGTCCAGGCGCCGGGGCCGCTCGACCTGTGGACGAGCCCGCCCTTCGAGCCGGAGATCCGTGACGGCCACATCTACGGCCGCGGCACGTGCGACGACAAGGGCAACTTCTATGCGCTTCTGCGGGCCGCGCTCGACCTGGCCGAATCCGGCGAGCTGGGCGTGAACGTCCGGGTGCTCGCAGACGGTGAGGAGGAGGTGGGCGGCCACTCCGTCCTGCACCACCTCGCAGACGTCGAGGGCGAGTTCTCGGCGGCCGTGATCTTCGACGGCAGCATGGTGAACGCGGACCTGCCGGCGATCACGACCGGCCTGCGCGGACTCGCCGGCGCCCAGGTGCGCCTGCGGACGGGCTCGCGCGAGCTGCACTCGGGCCTCTACGGCGGCGCCGCGGCGAACCCCGTCCACGACCTGCACCGTGTGCTGGCGGCCGTCGTCGACCTCCCCGCCGGCTTCTCGGAGGGGATCGCTCCCGTCGCGCAGTCCGAGCGGGACGGGTGGTCGACGCTCGCCCCGGGCGCCGAGGAGCTCGAGCGCGGCGGCGTGACGCCGTCCGACCCGGCCGCCGGCGACGAGTTCTACGAGCGCACGTGGTCCCGGCCGTCGATCACCATCCACTCGGTCGGCTCGGGCGACCCGACGCTCCACAAGACGTCGATCCAGCCCGAGGCCCGGGCATCGCTCTCGGTCCGGCTCGCCCCCGGTCAGGATGCGGTGGCCATGTCGCAGCTGCTCGAGCAGACGCTCCGCGACGCCTGCCCCGCCCATGCCGAGCTCGAGCTCGAGATGTGGCCGCCCGGCGAGCCGGCGTGGATGGATCCCGCGCATCCCGCGCTCCGCGCCGGCTTCGACGCGATCGAGCGGGCGACCGGCGTGCGACCGCTCGCCGTCCGAAGCGGCGGCTCGATCCCGGTGGCGGCGGCGTTCACCGCCCGCGGCATCCCGACCGTGCTCTCGGGGTTCGGCATCGACGCCGACAACATCCACAGCCCCGACGAGCGTCTCGAGATCCGCCGGTTCGAGTGGGCGCTGCGATCCGCGCGCGAGATGTACCTGGGCCTGTCCGCGTTGTGACGAATTTCGTCAGTAGGGGGTTTACTCCGTCCCAGGTTGCCGTTAAGGTAGGCGCCGTGCCAATGCTCCATCGGGGGATGAGCGAGTATCAGGTGCGGGCGCACCTCTACGACCCGCCCGAGGCCGTGCGCCGGCTTGACTCCAAGCTGGCGTGCCTGCGCATGCAGACCGGCGCCCACATGTCGGGCGAGGCGATGCGGCGCGCGTTCGAGTCGCGCCTCGACAAGCGTGTGCCCGACGTCGTCGCCGCGCCGGCCCAGGACGGCAAGGGCCCGCGCATCCGCCTGATCGCCTAGTCGCCGAGCGGCGGGCCGGCCCGCGGCCGGCGCGAAGCGGCCACCCACAGCACCGGGAGGAACGCCCCCAGCAGCACGACCGGTGTTGTCACGACGCGCCGCGCCGAGTGCTGGAGGTAGTAGTGCAGGCTCGGCCGCCCGACCCAGTAGGCCCAGACGACGCTCACCAGGACGAGGCACGCCACGGCGGCGACAAACACGGCCGTCCGGCGCTCGCCGCCCCGGGCCGCGAGGATCACCGCCACCGCCGCGGCCGGCACGATGACGAGCCACGCGCCCGGCTGGAGCGCGTGCCAGACGAGCGACGCGGCGCCCGTCGGGATCCGCCCGAGCCGGCCCGCGAGGTACCCGGGGTCGATGACCTTGGCGTACGGGATCTCGCCGTTCGAGGTGTCGACGCCGTTCGAGTGGAGCCACAGCTGCCACGGGAGGGCCGTCGCGACCGCGGCGGCGCCGGCGGCGACCGCGGCGAGCCTCCGGCCGCGGCCCGCGGCGATGAGCAGGACGAGGAAGAACGCGGCCACGAACGGCGTCCCCTCGCGCTTCGTCGCGAGCACGGCGGCCGCGAAGAGCGCTGAGAGAACGAGCATCTCGCGCGACCGTCGGCGAGCCAGCGCCAGCCGAAGACCGCCGCCATCGCGAAGAAGACCGCGAGGGGCGCGTCGGCCAGCCCGGCGCCCGCCTGGTCGACGAGCGACGGTGCCACGCCGATGAGGAGCGCCGACGCCCACGCGATGACGACGGGCACCCGGTCGGCGAGGAGGCGCGGCAGCGCAACGAGCAGCGCGGCGGTGAGCAGGGCCGGCTGAAGGTGGATCACCTGGGTGTCGATCGACCCCATGAAGCGGAAGCCCATCGCCTCGACCGCCGGGAGGAGAAGCGGGTAGTCGAGATGCAGGTGGTGGTAGGGCACGCCCGCCAGGACGCGCGCGTCGAGGCCGCCGAGGAGCGTGATCGCCTTGGCCTTCATCGTCCACATCGCCCAGGCGTCCCACTCGGAGAGCGGCCGGTATGCCGCGTCGATGAGGAGCAGGACGACGACGAGCCCGACGGCAACCTGGAGCGCCACCACGACCCATTCCGGGCGCCGTTGTGGTCCCGGAGGGAGGGTCAAGCCCGTCCGGCGCAGCGGCACGGCACCCACCAGAGCCAGCAGGGCGCACCCCACGACGACCTGCGTGCGGCTGAGCTCGAGGCCCGCCACGAGCGCCCACGTCGCGAGGATCCCCGACGCCGCGACCCCGATCAGGTAGAGGATCGGGACCACGCCCGGCAGGTCGCGCGGCGCCCGCCAGAGCCCGAGCGCGCGGCCGATGCCGGCCCCGGCGGCGAGGAAGCAGAGGTTGGCAACGGCCAGGGCGAGGAGGTGCGCGATCATGACGCGTGGACGACCCAGACGCCCGGTGCCAGCTCGGTTGCGCCGGCCGGGGGCGCACCGCCGGGATGCCTGTGCCAGACGATCCGCCAGTCGGCGCCGGCGCCCGGGCCGACGGCGATGCGCGGCAGGAGCGACGTGTAGGCCCAGAACGAGACGCGGCTCGAGTAGGCGTCGAGCTGGTAGGTGTCGCCCTCGGGGATCGTCGTGCGCAGCCGCTTGATCGCGTGCACGAGCCCCTTCGAGTTGATCGCTCCGGCGTTCTCGACCGCGGTCGGCGTCAGCCGGGCGTCGTGCCGCGTCCGGGCCGCCAGGTCGATCGCGGCGACGGGGAGCCAGGCCAGCGCCACGAAGGCAATGGCCGTGCCGAGCACCTGGCCGACGCGGCCCGTGCCCTCACGCTCAAGCGATCTCCACACCCCGTAGGCGACTGCGAGGCCGATAGGCAGCCAGGCCACCTCGGCGAGCAGTCGGAGCGTCACCCGGCGATGATACTCGACCCCGTCCGGGGCTCAGTGCGTGTGGTTACAGGAGTCGCCGGGCGGCGCGAGCGCCTTCTCCTGGGCGTTCGCGATGGCGTCCGCGTGTGGGTCGTACGGGCCGGGCTCGGGCACCTTGACACGCACGATCGGGGTGACGCCGGGGCCCATGATCGTGCCGCGGTACTCCTTGCCCATGCTGGGAACGGTGCGACCGAACTTGTACGTACCGACGCAGTAGTTGCCGGCAGGCCGGTGCATGAGGAAGGCCTGCATCCGCCACCAGCCGCTGCCCCACCTCGAGTCGAGCGTGTCGACGTAGAGGTTGCGTCCGAACGAGTCGGTCGGGTTGCCGACGTTGGTCGCGCCGAAGCCGTGGACCGGCACTCCGAGGTAGGTGAACTGGCCCCACAGGTGGTCGTACTTGCCGTTGTAGATCCAGTCGGTATGGATCTTCAGGACCGGCAGCTCCGTGTTCCAGTGCGAGAGGTGAAGCTCGACGAACGCGTTTCGGTAGTCCTTCTTGTGGAGCCCGCCGTGCGGGACGATCCGCTTCCACGCCTGGAGCGCCCAGAACGACCCGTTCGGAAGCTCGCAGCCGGCGACGTAGAGCGGCAGTGGCTCCTCGCCCGCCGCGTCGGCCAGGCCCTGTGCCGTTGGGAAGTGGTTGCACGCGTTCTTCATGGTGGCCCAGTAGGCCCGCCCGAACGTGCCCAGCCGCCGGAGTAGTCGAGCTTGAAGTGGCGCTGCTTTCGGCCCCGGGTCGGCGCGATCGCGTTCTTGGCGCCCCAGGCCAGCACGTGATGGCGGCGGCCCTTCTGGTCGGTGTACTCGACGACCGCGACCCCGCGCCGGTCGACGCGGAGCCGGACGTGGCTCGCGTTGTGCGTGATCGCCTTCGACGCCGATGCGGGCGAGGGCAGGATCGCGAACGCCGCGACTCCGACGAGGAGCGCGCTCAGGAGAACGGAGACCCGACGACGCATGGTGACCTTATCGGCGGGTCGCGCCGCCGGGTTTACCCCTTCCGGGACCTGCCCGGAGCGACCCGGATCCGCGAGAGCGTCCACAGCGCCATCACTCCGTCGCGCCACGTCAGCTTCTTGCCCTCGATCCGGCCGCGGGCGGCGTAGGAGATCGGCACCTCGTAGACCCGCCGCCCCGACTTCAGGAGCTTCGCGGTGATCTCCGGCTCGATGTCGAACCCGTCCGACCGGAGGTCGAGCGAGCGCCACACGGAGAGCGGCATCAGCTTGTAGCACGTCTCCATGTCCGACAGATAGCTGTTGAAGAGGACGTTGGTCCACAGGGTGACGAACTTGTTCCCGATGACGAACCAGAACGAGTACGCCGAGTGCGCAGCGAAGCTGCGACTGCCGTACACGACCTCGGCCCGTCCCCGCTCGATCGGTGCCAGAAGGAGCGGGAACTCCGCCGGATCGTACTCCAGGTCCGCGTCCTGCACCAGCGCGACGTCTCCGGTGGCGGCCGCGATCGCCGTCCGCAGGGCCGCTCCCTTGCCTCGATTTCGCTCGTGGTGGATGACCTGCGCCTTGACCTTGAAGTCGCGCGCGCGCAGGATCTCGGCGGTCGCGTCGGTCGACCCGTCGTCGACGATCACGAGCTCCGAAACCTCCGGCCGCTCCTCCACCGCGTCGAGCAGCCGCTCGAGCGTCCGCTCCTCGTTGTAGACCGGGATCAGCACCGAGAGCTCAGGCACGGCGCCGCTCCATACTGAACCTGACGGCGAGCGGCACGCCCACCAGGGTCGTCGGCACGAACCACGCCGCCTGGAGGACGAGCGAGAACGCGAACGCCTGGCTCGCTCCCACATCGAACAGCCCGAGCCCGCTCACGCAGAGCCACTGGTAGGTGCCGACGAAGCCCGGCGACGACGGGACGGCCGTGCCGAGGTTCACGAGACCGGTCATGAACGCCGCCTGCCAGAGGGCGAGCTCGATGCCCAGGGCGTCGGCGACCAGCCACAGCCCGACCGCCCAGAGGAGCCAGGCCGCGACCGAGAGCACGAGCGCGACGGCGAGATCGGACGCGCCGACCACCGCCGCCGTCCCCCGGATCAGGCCCGAGAGCTGCCGCCCCGGCCACGACAGCCTGACCGACAGCGGAAGCGTGCGGCCGTCGCGGGCACGATGGGACACATAGAGCCTCGTCGCGACCAGGCCGGCGGCGATCAGCGCCGTCACCACCAGCGAGGCGATGAACACCCGGTCGATCCAGGTGCGCCGCGGCGTGAACGGGTAGGTCACCAGGAGGAGCGCGAGCAGGACGAACACGTCGCACGCCCTGTCGACGATGACGGTGGCGAGCGTCCGCGAATGCGGCGTGCCCGTCCGGACGCTCAGCCAGTGCGCGCGGAGCAGGTCGCCGATCCGGCCGGGAAGCACGTTGTTGGCCCCGACGCCGGCGACGACCATGCCGACGAACGCGACCCGCGACGCCCTCGCCTGCCGCCGGGCGATCCACCGCCAGCGCAGGCCCTGGATCACGTAGACGCCCGAGAGGGCGACGACGGCGACCGCGAGCGGGGCGATGCGCGCCTCCCGAATCGCCGTCCGGACGTCCTCCCATGCGACGCCGCGGGTGGCGACGTACAGGAGGACGACGCTGACGGGGACGCCGACGGCGAGGCCCAGCACCATGCTCCGCGCCGAGACCGGTGCCCGGTCATCGGCGGCCATGCCGGGCGCCGTCCCGGGGTCGGTCCGTGTCAGCATCCGGCGGATGTTAACCAGCGCCCGCGGGCGGCGACGCGGGGCCGGTGCCGTTGAACTCCCGCATCGCGGCGTCGATGCCGTCCCGCACCACGACGAGGGTGCACGCCGCCCCGCGCTCGACCAGTCCGTCGACGTCGGTGCCCGCGTCGAACGGCTGGAGCAGCCAGTCGGCGACCGGCCGGCGCTCGCCGCGGTCCGGCCTCCCGACGCCGACCCGCACCCGGGGGAAGTCGGCTGTGCCGAGCGCCGAGCGCACCGACCGCAGGCCGTTGTGGCCCGCGAGCCCGCCGCCCATCTTGGCCCGCACGTCGCCCAGCTCGAGGTCGATCTCGTCGTGCACGATGAGGACGTCGGCGGGCTCGAGGCCGTAGAAGCGTGCGGCCGCCGCGACGGCAGTGCCCGAGAGGTTCATGAACGTCTGCGGCTCGAACAGCGCCAGCCGCACGTCGTCTGCCCGCGCCGTCGCGATCCGGCCCGAGAACTTCGACCGCCACGACCCGTCGAGCGACTCGGCCAGCCGGTCGGCCACCATGAAGCCCAGGTTGTGGCGGGTGCGGGCGTACTCCGGGCCGGGATTGCCCAGACCGACCACGAGCACGTCGAGCGTCGGTGCCGGCTTGCGGCGCCGAAGGAGTCCGCCCATCTGGGGCTACTCGGCGGAGGAGTCTTCGCCGGACGACTCGTCGCCGTCGGCAGCGTCGCCCGCCTCGCCCGGCTCCGCTCCCTCGCCCTCTTCGCCCGCCTCGGCAGCCGCCGCGGCTTCGGCCTCCGCCTCGGCCTCGGCCTCGAGCTCGGCCTCGCTCTTGAGATCCTCCTCGGACACCGGTGCGGCGATGCTTGCGAGCACCGTGCTCTCGGGGTCGTCGGTGAACGTGATGCCGGCCGGGGCCGGGATGTCGGAGAGCCGGATCGACTGCCCGATCTCGAGGTGGCTGACGTCGACGCTGATGAAGTCGATGAGGTCGGCCGGAAGCGCCTCGACCCGCACCTCGTGGACCGGCTGGTTCAGCGCGCCGCCCATGTTCACGCCCTCGGCGTGGCCGTCGAGATGCACCGGGATGATGGTCTGGATCTTCTGGTCGAGACGGATCTCGTGAAGGTCGATGTGGACGACGCGGCCGCGCACCGGGTCGAGCTGGACGTCCTTGATCAGCACGGGGCGGCCCTTGCCGTCGCCGTCGAGCGTGACGTCGAGGATGGCGTGCATGCCGTGGTGCGACACCGCCTGGCGCAGCGCGCGCGCGTTGACCGTGATGGCCTGCGTGTCGGAGGTCGCCGAATAGATGACGCCGGGGATCTCGCCCGCTGCTCGCAGGGCCTTGGCGTCCTTCGTCCCGCGCCCCTCTCGGAGGCTGACCTGTAGCTTGACTCGGTCCATCAGAACAGTTGGTTTCCGCCGTGGAAGAGGCCCGAGACGGAATCGTCGTTGAAGACGTTCGAGATCGTATCAGCCAGGATCGGGGCCACCGACAGCACCTGGACGTTCGCGGGGCGGGTCGTCGGGTCGATCGGGATGGTGTCCGTCACCACCACCTTCTCGAACACGCTCGACTCGAGCCGCTCGAGCGCGCGGCCCGAGAACACGGGGTGCGTCGCGCATGCGAAGACGCGCGTCGCGCCGTGGTCGAGCAGCGCCTGGCCGCCCGCGCAGAGCGTGCCCGCGGTGTCGATCATGTCGTCGAGCAGGATGCACACCTTGCCGCGGACGCGGCCGATCACGTTGGTCGCCTCGGCCTCCTGATGCTCGGGCCGCTCCTTGGTGATCAGGGCCAGCTCGCCGCCGAGCATCTCGGCGAACTTCTTGGCGAGCTTCACCCGGCCGGCGTCGGCCGAGACGACGACGATCTCATCGGCCTCGAGGTCGAGCAGCATGCTGAAGTGCTCGGCCAGGATCGGCACCGCCGTCATGTGGTCGACAGGCTTGTGGAAGAAGCCCTGCACCTGGCCGGCGTGGAGGTCCATCGTGAGCACCCGGTCGACGCCCGCCGCCTCGAGGATGTCGGCCACGAGCCGGGCGGTGATCGGCTCGCGCGGCATCCCCTTCTTGTCCTGCCGGCTGTACGGGTACCAGGGCATGACGGCCGTGACGCGCTTGGCCGACGCGAGCGCCGCCGCCTGCACCATCACCAGGAGCTCGACGAGGGCGTCGTTCGTCGGGGAGACGCACGACTGGACGATGAACACGTCCGAGCCCCGGATCGACTCCTCATAGCGGACGTAGACCTCGCCGTTCGTGAACGTCTTCAGCGTGACGTCGCCGAGCTTGATCCCGAGCCGCTCGGCGATGGCCTCGCCGAGGGCCATGTTCGACCGGCCGGCGAAGAGCATGAGGCGCTTGTTCGGCGCCCGCTCCATCCACGTCGCGTGCTCGCCCTTGCTCACGGCCGAGCCCGCCAGGCCGGTCGCCGCGAACAGCGGCATCGGCGTGTCGAGGCTAACTGCTGCTTCGCTTTCGTGTTCCATATCCCTCGATGTTCTTTTGACGGGCGCGGGCGACGCCGAGGGCGTCCGGTGGGATGTCGTCGGTGATCACGGAGCCAGCAGCGGTCCACGCACCATCTCCGATCGTCACGGGCGCGACGAAGACAGTGTCGCTGGACGAGCGGACATCACGTCCGATCGTGGTCCGCTGCTTCCGTGTCCCATCGTAGTTGGCGGTGATGTTGCCTGCTCCGATATTCGTGTCGGCGCCGATCTCGGCGTCGCCGATGTAGGAGAGGTGCGAGACCTTGGCGCGCTCGCCGATCGAGGAGTTCTTGATCTCGACGAACGTCCCGGCCTTCGCGCCGGCTCCGACGTCGGCGCCGGGGCGGAGGTAGCAGAAGGGCCCCACGTCGGCTCCGGGGCCGACACGGGCGTCGACCGCGCAGACGTGCGGGCCGACGTCGGCCCCCGCCTCGATGAGGGTCTCGCCGCGGAGCACCGTGAACGGCTGGATGAGCGCGTCGGGCTGGATCTCGACCGAGGCGTCGATCCAGGTCGTCGCCGGGTCGACGATCGTGACGCCGGCGAGCATGTGCCTGCGGTTCGTGCGGTCGCGCAGGAGCGCAGCGGCCTCGGCCAGGTCGGCGCGGGTGTTGATCCCGAGCGCCGCCGTCGCATCGGGATGGCGGTGGCCGACCACGGGCCGGCCGGCGGCGACGAGCGCGCCGATCGCGTCGGTCAGGTAGAGCTCGCCCTGGTCGTTGGCCGCCTCGAGCCCCTCGAGCGCGGGCCACAGGTCGCCGGAGCGGAAGGCGTAGATGCCCGAGTTGACCTCGGTCAGCGCTCGCTCCTCGTCGGACGTGTCGCGCACCTCGACGATCCGCTCGACACCGCCGTCGCCGCCCCGGACGATGCGCCCGAAGTCGGTGCCGATGGCGTCGGTCCGCTCGAAGGTCAAGACGGTGGCGGCGGCGCCGGCCTCGGCGTGCGTCGCCCGCAGCGCCTGGAGGGTCCCTGGATCGGTCAGCGGATGGTCGGCGTAGAGCACGAGCACGTCGCCGTCAAAGCCCTCGAGCGCTCCGCGCGCCGCGCGGACGGCGTCGCCGGTCCCGAGCGGCCGCTCCTGCGTCACCGGCTCGACCCCGGCCGGCAGCCGCTCGCGGATCGCCTCGGCGCCGGGGGGCACGACAACGAGCATCCGGTCGGGCTCCGACTCGAGGCACCCGGCGACCGCCCAGTCGATCAGCGTCCGCCCCAGGATCTCGTGCAGCACCTTCGGCGTCGCCGAGCGCATGCGGGTGCCCTGACCGGCGGCGAGGAGAACACAGGCGAGTGGAGAGCCGTGAGTCATGCAGGGGAGTGGGCGGTCGGTGTTGGGAGCTGGGGCGCCTGGATTCGAACCAGGGATCACGGGACCAAAACCCGTTGCCTTACCACTTGGCCACGCCCCATCGAGCGCGGTCGCTAGGGGGCGCATCGAGTATACGTCAGGCGGGGCTCAGGTCGACTTCGAACCGAAGCCGGTACCGCCCGCCGCACGCTGGGCACTCTGCGTGGTGGTCGCTCGCGATGCGGAACCCGGCCGCGTGCTCCGTGACGATCGGGAACACGGCGAGGTTGGCGCCGCAGGCGGGGCAGGGAACGGCGATCTCCGGCGACCGCTGCGGCCGTTCGAAGACCATGACGGCGAGCAGCCTGTGCACCTCCTCACCGATGCGGGCCGGGTCGGCGCCGAGCTGGACGAGGATCTCGGTGGCCACGCCGCCGTGCTTTCCGATCAGTCCGAGCAGCAGGTGCTCGGTGCCGACCGACCAGTGGTTGAGCGCCGACGCCTCTTCGCGGGCCAGCGCGAGGATCCGCCTCGCATGCGGGGTGAACGGGATCTGGCCGACCACCGGGAGGTCTCCGGCGCCCACCGTCCGGCGGACCTGGTCGCGCGCGGCGTCGATGCGGATCCCGACGGCGCTCAGCGCGCGGGCCGCTCCGCCGTGCTCCTCGCGCAGCAGCCCCAGCAGGACGTGCTCGGTGCCGACGTAGTTGTGGTTGAGCGATCTCGCCTCGTCCTGCGCGAGCACGATCGCGCCTCGGGCGAACTCGGTCAGGCGCTCGAATCCCATGATGTCGGGCGCGATCTCGACGATCGACCGACCGGGAAGCGCCTGCTCCGCGCTCGCCACGAGCTCGTCGACGTCGGCTCCTGCCGCGGCCAGCACGGCCGAGACCTGCGGCTCCGGGTTCCGGAGGATCCCGAGCAGGATGTGCTCGGTGCCGATGAAGTTGTGGCCGACGTCGAGCGACTCGCGCAGGGCCGCCTCCAGGGCCGCCTTCGCGCCGGGCGAGAACGGGATCGCCCCGGGCGACGGGTCGTCGCGCTCACCGACGATCGCCCGAATCCGGTCGCGCACGACGTCCACGTCCAGGCCCGCCTCGCCCAGCACGCGGGCTGCGACACCTGGCTCCTCGCGCATCAACCCGAGCAGCAGGTGCTCGGTGCCGATGTGGTCGTCGCGGAGTGCACGCGCCTCGTCCTGTGCCAGCACGACCACCTGGCGCGCGCGCTCGGTAAAGCGCTCAAACACCCCCCGAGCATAGACTCGCCCCATGCGAACGCGAAACCTCGGCACGGACAACCCTGAGATCTCGGTCATCGGCTACGGCGCCTGGCAGGCGGGCGGAGCCGATTGGGGCGGGCGCCCACCAGACGACGACGTGATCGCGGCCATCCGCGCCGCGCTCGACTCCGGGCAGACCTGGATCGACACCGCCGAGGTGTACGGCAAGGGCCGCTCGGAGGAGCTCGTCGGGCGGGCGATCGCGGGGCACCGCGACGAGGTGCTGCTCTTCACCAAGGTGGCGCCCGACGACGAGGGCTCGGGGATCCGTCCCGACGAGATCCGCTCGGCGATCCAGAGCTCGCTCCGTCGCCTCGGCACCGACCACGTCGACCTCTACCAGGTGCACTGGCCCGACGACCGGATCCCGGTCGAGGAGACCTGGGGCGCCATGGCGGAGCTCGTCCATGAGGGCCTCGCGCGCCGGATCGGCGTCTCGAACTTCGACCGCGGTCTGGTCGAGCGGTGCTCGCCCATCCACCCGGTGGCGTCGGTGCAGAACGAGCTCTCGCTGCTCTGCCGCGACGACACCGACGCGCTCCTCCCGTGGCTGGCCGAGCAGGGGATCGGCTACCTGGCGTACTCGCCGCTCGGCTCCGGTCTCCTGTCGGGGACGATCGCGGCCGACGCCACCTTCGCCGAGGGTGACTGGCGGCGCGAGGAGTTCACACCCGACCTGCTCGACTACGCCGTGCCGCAGGTCGAGCGCCTGGTGGCGATCGCGCGCCGGATCGACCTGAAGCCCACGGACGTCGCGCTCGCCTGGGTGCTCCACCAGCCCGGCGTCACGGCCGCGATCTGCGGCACGCTGTCGGCCCGGAACGCCCGCGCCAACTCGGCGGCCGGCGACATCGAGCTCGACCCCGCCGTGCTGGCGGAGCTCGACGCGGCGTTTACGACCGGCGCAGGTCGCCCAGCATGACCAGGGCGAGGATCACGAGCATGATCCCCCCGACCACGACGGCGATGCCGATCCCGACGTAGATCGCCGGGAGCAGGATTCCGGCGATGGCCTGGGCCATCACGAACACCCAGATCGGCCGGCGGATCCTGACGGGGATCCGGTGGCGCACGTTCAGGTAGATGAGCGCGGCGAGGACGCCGATCAGCATCATCTCGATGCGGAAGCCCCGCACCCAGGCGAACGCCGCCTCCACCAGGCCGAGCACGACCGCGATCCGCAGGCTGTTCTGGTGGAGCCACCGCGACGGTGATCGCCGCGGCTTTTGCTCGATGGTCAGTGCGTCGCTTGAGACGTTCCAGGGTGCCATGAAGAAATCATACCGGTGACGCCGTGAGTGCTCCCTTGATGCCGGCCGCCGCTTCGTTCGCCGCGTCGCGGTGCTCGAAGAGGCCGAACGCCGTCGGACCGGAGCCCGACACCTGTGCCGCGAGCGCGCCCGCGCTCCGCAGCTGCTCGAGCGCGCCGGCGACCTCCGGCCGCAGCCGAAGCGCGGCGGCCTCGAGGTCGTTCGCCATGAGGGCGGCGACGTCGGCCGCCCGGCGGACGGTGTGCATCCGCCGGATCAGCTCGCCCTCGTCGGCGCGGAACGCCGGGTTCGGCTCCGAGGCGGCGTAGACGTCGGCGGTCGAGACGCCCTCCGCCGCCGGGACGACGACGAACGCGTGCCCGCGGGGGAAGTCCGGCAGCGCCTGGACGCGGTCGCCGCGCCCGGTGCAGAACCCCGTCTCGGCGCCGCTCAGGAAGAAGGGGACGTCGGTGCCGAGCGCGCGGGCGATCTCGTGGAGCTCGTTCGCAGTGCGCTCGCCGCGCAGGGCCCGCAGCACGGCGGCCGCGTCAGAGGAGCCGCCGCCGAGGCCCGCGGCCACCGGGATGTGCTTCTCGATCCGCACGTGGCGGGGCTCACCCAGGGCGGCAAGAGCGCCGGTCACGAGCGTGTCTTCGGCGAACCCCTCGACCTCCGTCTCGCCGGCGGGCTCGAGCTCGAGCTCGTCGTAGAGGTCGATCGCCTGGAGAAGCGTCGTCACGCGGTGATAGCCGTCGGGACGGAGCGGCCCCAGGCGCAGGCACAGGTTCACCTTGGCCGGAGCGCGGACCTTCACCGCAGCTCACGCGCGAGGACGGCGAGCCGCTCGGGCTGGAGCTGCTCGGCCCGGAGGCCTGCGATCTCGGCCGGCGGCGGCGGGAGCTCGGCGAGCGCGAGGGCATTCGCGAGCGTCTTTCGGCGGTGCGCGAACGCCGCGTGGACGACGTGCGACGTCCACTCCCACTCGTCGCCGAGCTCGACGTCCGGCCGGCGGCGGAAGGCGACGAGCGCCGAGTCGACGTTCGGCTCGGGGGCGAACACCTTGCGCGACACCTTGCGGCTGCCCAGCCGCTCGCAGGCGAGCTGCACGAGCACCGACACGGCGCCGTACGCCTTCGTCCCGGGGCTCGCGAAGAGCCGGTCGGCGATCTCGCGCTGCACCATCACGCAGTAGCGCTCGATCGTCGGGAGGGCCCGGATGATGACGGGCGTCGCGACGTTGTACGGCAGGTTCGCGAACAGGACGCCGGGCGGCGGATCGAGCTCCGCGAGGTCGAGCCGGACGGCGTCGGCCCAGACGACGTTGACGTTGGCGGCGCCGGCGAGCGTGGCCGTGAGCGCGGGCTCGAGGCGGCGGTCGACCTCGACGGCGTGGACGAGCGCGACGCGCTGGGCGAGCCACGCGGTGAGCACGCCCAGCCCGGCGCCGACCTCGAGCACGACGTCGGACGGGTCGAGCGGCAGGAGGCGGCCGGCGACCCCGAGGACGTTGTCGTCGACGAGGAAGTTCTGGCCGAGGTCGCGGTCGGGCCGGATCCCGAACTCGCGCATCCGCGCGAGCGTGACCTGAGACCCCGTCACAGCCCGAACACGCGGGTCGCGTTGGCGTCGATCTGCGCCTCGAGCACCGCCGGTGCGACGCCGCGCTCGGCGGCCAGCACGTCGAGGGTGCGCATGACGTAGGCCGGCTGGTTGGGGCGGCCGCGATGCGGCGGCGGCGCCAGGTACGGCGCGTCGGTCTCGGCCAGGATGCGGTCGTCGGGCACGCGGCGGGCCGCCTCGCGCAGATCCTCGGCCTTGGGGTAGGCCACGTTCCCGGCGAACGAGACGAGGTACCCGCGCTCGAGCGCGTCGTCGAGCCGCTCGACCGAGCCGAAGCAGTGCAGGACGACCGGCACCTCGGCCGCCTCGAGCATCGCGAACGTCTCGTCGTCAGCGGCGCGCGTATGGATCACGAGCGGCAGCCCGACCTCGTTCGCCACCTCGATCTGGGCGGCGAACGCCCGCCGCTGGGCGTCGCGAGGCGCGTAGTCGCGGTAGAAGTCGAGGCCGCACTCGCCGACCGCGACGACGCGCGGACGGCCGACCACGTCGCGCACGACGGCGCCCGCGTCGGCGACGTCGCCGGCCTCGTGAGGGTGGACGCCGACGACAGCCCACACGCCCGGGAAGCCCCCGGCCAGCGCCACCGCCTGATCGCGGCCGATCGTGAGGATGCGGCTCACGCCCGCCTCGGCCGCGGCCGCGACGACGTCCTCCGGCCGTCCGTCGCACATCTCGAGGTGCGCGTGGGTGTCGATCACGCGCCGGCGGCAGGCGCGAGGCGCGGGAAGAGCGGCGGAGGCTGCTCCACCGTCGTGCCCGGTGCGGTGAGCCCCAGCCCGGCCCTGTCCCAGCCCGTCGCGCCGGGATCCCCGATTGCAGCGAGGACCCGCTCCGAGGCGGCCGGGATGTACGGGTGAAGGAGCACGCCCAGGGCGCGCACGGCGTCGGCCAGCGTGTAGAGCGCCGTGTCGAGCCGCTCGACGTCGGCCGGGTCGTCGCTCTTCGCGAGCGCCCACGGGGCCTGATCCTCGACGTAGCGGTTCGCCGCCCGCACGAGCGTCCAGATCTCCTCCAGCGCGCCGGTCAGGTCGAGCGCGTCGAAGCGCTCGCCGACGCGCTCGTGCACCGACTCGAGAGCCGTCGTCCCCGCGGGCACGCGGCCGTCGCGATAGCGGGCGATCATCGCCGTCGTGCGCGAGACCAGGTTCCCGAGATCGTTGGCGAGCTCGCCCTCGTACCGGCGGTCGAGAGCCTCCCGGGTGACGCTCCCGTCCTGCCCCCACTGCACCTCTCGCAGCACGTAGAACCGCAGCGCATCGGCCCCGAGGTCGGCGATGACCTGGAGCGGGTCGATCACGTTGCCGAGCGACTTCGACATCTTCTGGTCGCCGCTCGTCAGGTAGCCGTGGACGAAGAGCTTGGCCGGCGGCTCGTACCCCGCCGCCATCAGCAGCGCCGGCCAGAGGACGCAGTGCAGGCGCAGGATGTCCTTGCCGAGCAGGTGGGTCGAGGGCCAGAACGTCGCCGCCACGTCCTCGCCCGTGCCGTACTCGAGCGCCGTGTGGTAGTTCAGGAGGGCGTCGACCCAGACGTAGATGGTCTGGTCGGGCTTCCACGGGAGCGGCACGCCCCAGCTCA
The DNA here is from genome assembly GCA_963706075.1 of uncultured Actinomycetes bacterium. Taxonomy (GTDB): domain Bacteria; phylum Actinomycetota; class Thermoleophilia; order Gaiellales; family JAICJC01; genus JAICJC01. The sequence goes on along the minus strand of CAVPLP010000003.1, from coordinate 80,412 downwards.
CGGAGGCGCGGCTCACGGAGAGGTCGTTCAGCCCGGCCTCGATCTGCGAGCGGGCCTCGTTGTAGCGGGTGCGCGGCACGACGTACTCGGGGTCGCGGTCGTAGAGCTCGAGCAGGGGCTCGGTGAAGGCCGACAGGCGGAAGAAGGTGTTCTCCTCCTCGAGCCAGTCGACCGGCGTCTTGTGCAGCGGGCAGATGTTGCCCGGCTGCTCCAGGTCGCTCTCGGCGTAGAACTGCTCGCAGCCGGTGCAGTAGAGGCCGGCATAGGAGTCCTCGTAGAGGTGGCCGGCGTCGCGCAGCCGCACCATGAACTCCTGCACCCGCCGCTCGTGCTCGGGGTCGGTCGTGCGGATGAAGAAGTCGTTGGTCGCGTTCAGCTGCGCAACCAGATCGCGGAACCGGGCCGACACCCGGTCGCAGAATTCCTTCGGCGTGAGCCCGGCCTCGTCGGCCGCCCGCGCGACCTTGGCGCCGTGCTCATCGGTGCCCGTCAGGAAGAAGACCTCCTCGCCGCGCTGGCGGTGGTGACGGGCGAGCACGTCGGCCGCCACGGTCGTGTACGCATGGCCCAGATGAGGGTCCGAGTTGACGTAGTAGATGGGCGTAGTGACAGAGAACGGCATGTTTTTTGTAAGGGGATGTCAGGTAGAGCAAATTCGGGGTTATGCTGGGTTCCGGGCTCCATCCTAGAAGATGGCGAGGGTCAGAATGAATGCAGTGAAGCAGCCGACGCGGATACGCGCCGGGCAAACCGGAGGGGTCGTCCGCCGGGTCGACGACCTCGGTCGGATCGTCATCCCGGTCGAGATCCGGCGGAGGTTCGGGATCGAGATCCGCGATCCGCTGGAGATCAGCGTACGTGGCGACACGATCGTGCTCTCCAAGCCGCACGATGCGTGCGTGTTCTGCGGGGGACGGCGTGCACTCCAGCCGTTCCACGACCGAATGGTCTGCGCCTCGTGCCGGACCGAGATGACCGACGACGTGGTCAGCGCTTCTCGCGCGTGATCGCGGCATAGAGTCGGTTCCGCGGGAGGCCGGTCAGCCGCGCTGCCAGGGAGGCGGCGCGGCGACTCCCTAACGCATCGGCGAGCTCGCGGAGCGCGGCGTCCGTGGGCTCGCTGCGGCCGGTGGCGTCTGCCGCGGCCAGGACCAGCGTCACCTCGCCCTTCGGCGCGCCCGCGTAGGCCGCCGACAGCTCGGCGACCGTGCCGCGGCGCACCTCCTCGTGAAGCTTCGTGAGCTCGCGGCACACGGCGCCGCGCCGATCCGGGTCGCGCTCGGCGAGCGCGCGGAGCGTGGCGGCCAGCCGGTGCGGCGACTCGAACGCGACGATCGCCAGGCCGGCGGCGTCGAGCCGGTCGAGCAGCGTCGCGAGCCCGGCGGGCGTGCGCGGGAGGAACCCGCAGAACACGAACCCCGCCCCGGCCAGGCCCGACGCGGTGGCGGCGGTGACGACCGCCGACGCGCCGGGCAGAACGTCCACCGCGAGCCCCTCCTCGGCCGCGGCGGCGACCAGGCGGCCGCCGGGATCCGACACCGTCGGCGTGCCCGCGTCCGAGACCAGGGCGACCCGCTCGCCCGCCCGGATCCGGGCCAGGAGCACGGGCGTCCGGGCGCCCTCGTTGTGCTCGGTCAGCGAGATCCGCGGCGTCGCGATCCCGTGCCGGTCGAGCAGGGTCTGCGTCCGGCGGGTGTCCTCGCAGGCGATCACGTCGGCCGCCCGCAGCTCGTCGAGCACCCGCAGCGTGACGTCGCCCAGGTTGCCGATCGGGGTCGGGCAGACGACGAGCGCGCCGCTCACAGGACGAGCGCGGCGGCGCCCAGGACGCCCGCGTCGTTTCCGAGCTCGGCGGCGACGACCTCGACCTCGCCCCACGGCGGCCGGAGCGCCCGCCGCCCCGCCTCCTCGCGGGCCACACCGAGCAGGATCTCGCCCGCCGCCATGATGCCGCCCCCCACGACGACGACGTCGGGGTTGAAGATGTTGACGTAGTTGGCGATGCCGACGCCGAGATGGCGGCCGACGATCGCCAGCGCGTCGATGCAGTCGCGATCCCCGTCGAGCGCCCCGTCGATCACGACGCGGACCGCGAGCGGCTCATCCGAGGCGACGGCCTTGGCGAGCGTGCCGCCGGGCCGCTGCTCGGCGATCTGCCTCGCCGCAGCCCTGACCCCGGCGGCCGAGGCGAGGCTCTCGAGGCAGCCGTGGTTCGGGCAATGGCCCTGGCACGGCGGCCCGTTCTCGTCGATCACCATGTGCCCGAGCTCGCCTCCATAGCCGGTCGAGCCGTGGTAGAGCCGCCTGTCGAGGACGATCCCGCCGCCGACCCCCGTGCCGAGCGTCAGCATGATCACGTGGTCGCGGCCCTTCCCGGCACCGATCCGGGCCTCCGCGAGGCAGGCGACGTTGGCGTCGTTGTCGAGCTTGACCGGAAGCCCCAGGCGGCGGGTCATCTCGAGCGCGAACGGCACGTCGGTGATCGGGACGTTGATGGAGTCGGCGACGACGCCGCGGCGCTGGTCGATCTGCGACGGGAGCCCGAACCCGACGGCGGTGATGGGAGAGTCGCCGGCCGTGCGGCGCACGAGCTGCTCGATCTCCGTGAGCAGGTGATCCTCGTCCGAGATGTCGGTCGGCGCCGAGTCCCGGGCCAGGAGCTCGAGGTCGGCCGACACCAGCGCCGCCTTGACGGACGTGCCACCGAGATCGACGCCGACCACCGGTCCGGAGGAGGAATTCACCATCGTGGGTACCATAAAGCTGCTAGATGGCGCCCGAGTCGAAGTCCCCCAAGCCGTACCGCACGTACCGCGGGGGCCGCGCCGGAGGGAGCGACGACGCCGACGCCGCGCGCTTCGACTTCACCGGACGGTCCGCTGCCGCGGCGGCGCCTGCGCGGGCCCCGACCCCCGAGGGCATGCCGCCGCCCGACATGCGGCCGCCGCCGCCGAGCCTCCCCGGGCGCAAGGTCGCGACACCCCCGCCGCCAGGCGGCCCGGGCACCGGCCCCGGCTTCTTCCGCCGCCGGTGGCGCCGGATCCTGGGCATCGCCATCCCCGTCGTCCTGCTGCTGTTCGTGTTCTGGCTCTACCTGGGCTACCGGGCGTTCTCCGACGAGGTTGCGAGGGCGAACAAGCGCATCGACAAGCGAACGAAGGCCGCGCTGGCCCCCGCCGGCAACATCCTCCGCGACCCCCAGATCAGCCTCGTGATGGGCTCGGACAGCCGCGGCAAGAGCGCCACGCTGGGCGCGCGCGCCGACTCGATCCTGCTCGTGCGCACCGATCCCGGGAGCCATCTCATCTCGATGCTCTCGATCCCGCGCGATCTCTACGTCCCGATCCCGGGCCACGGCGAGAACAAGATCAACGCCGCCTTCGCCTTCGGCGGGCCGCCGCTTCTCATCCGCACGGTCAACCGGCTGACCGACCTGAAGGTGAACCACGTCGTCCTCGTTGACTTCACCGGCTTCAAGGACCTGATTGACGACCTGGGCGGGATCACCATCGTGAACCCCACCAAGATCGTGTCGTCACAGCCGTTCGACGGGAACAGCTGGCAGTTCGGGAAGGGGACGATCCACCTCGACGGCCGGCGCGCGCTGGCGTACGCCCGCATCCGCCACACCACGAACAGCGCCGACACCGACATCTCGCGCACCGAGCGCCAGCAGCGCGTCCTCCAGGCGCTCATGCACCAGCTCGTGACGCCGTCGAGCCTCCTCCACCTGCCCTCCGTGGGCCGCTCGATCGCCAAGCCGCTCGCGACCGACCTCTCGGCCAACGAGCTGCTCGGGATGGGCTGGATCAAGTTCCGGGCGGGACGGACGCTCGAGTGCCACCTCGGCGGGACGCCGCTCGTGCTCGGCGGCCAGGACGTGCTCCAGTCGAGCGAGCAGAACGCCGCGGTCGTGCAGATGTTCCTCGGCGCCTCCGCCCCGCAGCCGGCGCCGAAGGGCCAGCTCTACGCCCCCGGCTGCACGGTCCACTAGCGCGGGGGCCCGACCGGGGCCAGGGTCTGGCCCCATGGGTCTCGCGGGACTAAACTTCGACTCGTGATGACCACGAGCGCCAGATCCTTTACCCCGCCCCGGCCGCAGGCTGGGGTGGTCGCGCTCGCCCGGCGCTCGTAGCCGGGCGCATCGCCTTCCTCTCAGCCGCACGGCGGCCGGGGCCTCCCGGTTCCCTGCCCGTCCGTCACTGGAGGATCTCGATGCATCCCGTCATCACCCTGCACCAGCTCGACCGCGCGCTCGCGCTGCGCGACCTGTCCGACCCGGCCTCCGGCCCGCACGCGATGCAGCTCGTCGCGCACGCGATCGGCGATGCCCTCGAACGCGCCTGGGGCGCTCCGGTGCTCGTCCACCGTTCGAGCCCCGTCGTCACGATCGCCGACAACTACGAGACGCTCGGCTACCCGGCCGACGCCCCTGCCCGCGAGGCCCGCTACACGCGCTACGTCGACGACCGCCGGCTCCTGCGGACGCACATGACCGCGATGGTGCCCGGGGCGCTGCGCCGCCTCGCCCGGCCCGGTGACGCCGACGACGTCGTCGTGGCGTGCCCGGGCCTCGTCTACCGGCGCGACGTGGTCGACCGCCTGCACGTCGGCGAGCCGCACCAGCTCGACCTGTGGCGCGTACGCCGCGGCAAGCCTCTGACCGCCGGCGACCTCGACGAGATGGTCGAGCTCGTCGTCTCGGCCGTCGTGCCCGGGGCGCCGCACCGGACGCTCGACGCGTCGCATCCGTACACCACCGCCGGCCGCGAGGTGGAGGTCGACGTGGACGGCGAGTGGGTCGAGCTGCTCGAATGCGGGCTCGCCGCGGACCACGTGCTTCGCGCCGGCGGGCTCGATCCAGAACGCTGGTCGGGGCTCGCGCTGGGCCTGGGCCTCGACCGCGCGCTCATGTTGCGGAAGGGCGTCACAGACATCCGCCTGCTCCGATCCGACGACCCGCGGGTCGCGCGCCAGATGCTCGACCTCGAGCCCTACCGGGAGGTCAGCACGATGCCGCCCACACGGCGCGACCTGTCGATCGCGGTCGCGGCCGACCTGACCGCCGAGGAGCTGGGCGACCGGATCCGCGAGCGGGTCGCGCCCGCCGTGCTGGAGGCGGTCGAGGAGGTCGCGGTCGTCGCCGAGACGCCGGCGGCGCTCCTCCCTCCCCAGGCGATCGCGCGCATCGGCCTGCGCCCCGGACAGAAGAACGTGCTGGTGCGCCTCGTGCTGCGGCATCCGACCCGCACGCTCACGGCCGGGGAGGCGAACGAGACGCGCGACGACGTCTACGCGGCGATCCACGAGGGCTCGGTCTACGAGTGGGCGGGCCGGAAGGCGGCGCCGTGATCGGCGAGGAAGTCCGACAGTGAGCGCGGCTCGCGGCCGAGCAGTGCCGCCAGGTCTGGCGACACCGTCGCGGATCCGGCGCGCGGAATACGGCCGCTGTGATGTGGGCGAGGTCGAACGCGCGCCAGGCATCGGAAGCCCATGCCGCCAGGGCCGGGTTCGCAGCACGCCTGCGCCTCGACGACTGTCTCCACGCGCGAGGCCGGCGACGACGGCGATCGCCGCAGCGACGTCCGCGTAGCGTCACGTCCTGCGGCCGGTCAGCACGTCGCGTCATGCCGGCGATACGCGGCCGGATCCGCCAGCACGACGGCGCCAGCTGCGCCGACGTCGCGAGCGCCCGAACCTGCAATCCCGCGGCAACCAGGTCCCGGGCCGCCTGCCTTCCGACCTGGCCCGTCGCCCCGGTGACGAGGACCGGCGCTACGCCTCCGCGGCCTTCTTGGGCTCGCTGCTGCCGCCCTCCGAGCTCTTCTTCTCGGACTTCTCGGACGACTTGCCGTCGCTCGATCCCTCGGACTTGCTCTCCGACCCGGCCTTCTTCCGCCGGCCGTAGTCGGTCGAGTAGAAGCCCGACCCCTTGAAGTGGATGGCGACCGGGTGCAGCACCCGCTGGGCCGGCGCGCCGCAGACTTCGCACTCGGTTATGGGGTCGTCCGCGAACTTCTGGAGAACCTCGAACCGGTGGTCGTTCTGGCAGCGGTACTCGTAGATCGGCATCCAAGTTCAGTATACCGACGGCAACCTGGCGCACTGGGCCCGAGAGTGCCAGCCGAGGCGCCTGGGTTACGATCACACGCCGTGCGAATCGCCATCGTCACCGACTTCTACTACCCGTCCCTCGGCGGCATCACCGAGCACGTCGACGGCCAGGCCCGCAGCCTCCAGGCGCGCGGCCACGAGGTCACGGTGGTGACCGGGCGGATCCTCCGCACGCCTCCGGTGCAGGACGACGCCATGCCCGTCCCCGAGCCGACGTTCGAGATCGCACGCCTGGGGGCGGCCGTTCCGATGTACGTGCCGCGGTGGGGGAACAACGCCCAGACGCTGCACACGATGTGGCCCTGGCTCGGCCGCCAGCTGCGCGAGTTCTTCCGCAACCGCGGCTTCGACGTGATCCACGTCCATGCGCCGTACAACCCGCCGTTCCCGGCCTGGGCGATCGGCAACGCGCCCGACGACGCCGTGGTCGTCGCCACGTTCCACAGCGTCTTTCCGCAGACCATCGGGATGGACATCCTGGCCGAGTGGACGCGACCCTGGATCGAGCGGCTCGACGGCCGCATCTGCGTGTCGGAGGCCTGCATCGGCTCGCTGGCGCCCTACTACCCGTACGCCTACGACGTGATCCCGAACGGGATCGACGCCGACCACTTCTCACCCGACGCCGAGCCGGCGCCCGGGGTCAGAGGCGAGGGCCAGACGATCGTCTTCGTGGGGCGGTTCGACCCCCGAAACGGCCTCGGGACGATGATCGAGGCGCATCGCATCCTCCAGAGCGAGCGCGGCGACGTCCGCCTGGTCGTCGTGGGCGACGGCCCGCTGCGGGCGAAGTACGAGCACCAGATCCGCGAGGCGCAGCGCCCCCACGTGCTGTTCGCCGGACGCCTGAACCGCAGCCGCCCCAACCACCTCGTGGCCGGAGACGTCTTCTGCACGCCCTGCAACCGGGCGTCGTTCGGCATGGTGCTGCTCGAGGCGATGAGCTGCGGACAGCCCGTCGTCGCGAGCCGGATCTCGGGATTCCAGCTCCTGATGCAGGACGGCGTCCAGGGAGTGCTCGTGCACCCGGCCGACGACGCCGAGCGGTTCGCCGCGGCTCTCGGCAGGCTCCTCGACGACCCCGACGAGCGTCGCCGCATGGGCGAGGCCGGCCGCCGGACGGCGCTCGAGCACTACGCCTGGCCGCGGATTGCCGCCAAGCTCGAGACCTACTACGACGACCTGCTCGCCGGGGTCAGGCCTGTATGGGCAAGCGCGACGTCATCGTTCGCTTCGTAATCGCCGCCGCCGTCTGGCTGACGGTGGCGGCGGTGGTCGGAGAGGAGATCGGGGGGCGGCCCGGCGAGGTTGTGGTCGCCGTCGCCGTCCTGATCCTGATGGCGGTGGCCTGGGCGACGTTCACGCCGAACGCCCGCCTCTTCGGACGGGTCGTCGGCCTGGGCTCGACAAGCCGAGCCGATGGTCGCCATCACCTTCGACGACGGCCCGAGCCCCGAGTGGACGCCGGGCGTGCTTGACGCGCTGCGTGACGCGGGCGCCCGGGCGACGTTCTTCGCGCTCGGCCGCCAGGTGCGCGCTCATCCCGACATCGCACAGAGGATCGTGGCCGAGGGCCACGAGCTCGCCAGCCACGGCGAGGATCACTCGCTGCTCGTGTTCGCCGGCCCGCGGGCGATCGTGCACCAGTTCCGGGAGGCCGACAGCGCGCTCGCCGCCGCCGTCGACGGCAAGGCGTCGAAGCTGTTCCGTGCGCCCCACGGCTTCCGCAACCCGTTCGTCTCGGCGGTGGCCGGACAGCAGGGCTACCGGATGGTCGGATGGAACGGGGCGATCTTCGACACGGCGCGGCCCGGGGTCGACGCGATCGTCGCCCGATGCCAGAACGTGCTGCGCCCGGGCGCCATCCTGCTCCTGCACGACGGCGACGGCTCCGGACAGGGCGGCGACAGGTCGCAGACCGTCGAGGCCGTGCCGCACATCCTCGAGACGTTGCGGGAGCGCGGCCTCGAGACGGTGACCGTCACGCAGCTCGCCGAGCAGCTGCGGCCACAGCGGCGGACGGCGTTCAAGGCCGCGGCCTTCGCCATCGTCGTCGCCGCCCTGGTGCTGCTCGTCTCGCAGCGCTTCTCGCTCCAGGTCATCGCCAACGTCTTCACCGACGTCGACCCGGTGTTCGTGCTCGCGGCGCTCATCGCGAACCTCGGGTCGGTCGCCGCCAAGTCGCTCACATGGAAGGCGGCGCTCGACGCCGTCCCCGGTGACGACGAGGGCCGGCCGCTCGACGTGTCGGTGCGCGAGGTCATCCCGGCGATCTTCATCGGCTTCCTCCTGAACACGGTGCTGATCGCCCGCCTCGGAGAGGTGGCGCGGGTGACGGTGCTCCGCCGCAAGCTCGTGGCCCGCGGCCGGAGCGTGCCCGTGACGACGCTCGTCGGCACCCTGGTGACGGAGCAGATCCTGAGCGGGATCATGCTGGTCGGCGTGCTCGTGGGCGTGGTCGTCTTCACGCCCGTGCCCCAGCAGGCGGTGCGACTCCTGGCAGTCCTGTCGGGCGTCGTCCTCCTCGTCGCACTCGTCGCGGCGGGGATCGAGATCGCCGGCCGGATCCAGCGCCGCCGCATGGTTCCGACGGCGCCGTACGTCGAGCGCTGGTGGCACCTGCTCGGCATCAGCCTCACCTCAACCATGCGCGGCCTGCGCGAGGGCCAGGCCATCTTCCGGCGTCCGCGCCTGCTCGGGTGGGGCCTCGTGATGGCGACGGTGAGCTGGGTCATGCAGCTGGCCGGCATCTACTGGGCGCTTCGGGCGTACGGGATCGACGAGGGCCTCGGCGCGGCGGGGGTCGTGTTCCTCGCCTCGAACCTCGTACAGCTCTTCCCCATCACGCCGGGCAACCTCGGCGTCTTCCAGGGGGCGACGGCCGGCGGGCTGAGCGTCCTCTATCCCGTGCCGAGCGACCTGGCGCTGACGTTCTCGATCGGCCTCCAGCTGATCGAGGCGGCTCTGGCGGTCGGCATCGGGTTCATCTTCCTGTCGCTCGAGGGACTGTCGGTGGCGGAGCTCCGCCGCCAGGCCGAGGACGAGTCCGACACGTGAGGCGTGCGATCGTGCTCCTGGTCGCGGTCGTTGCGGCTGCCGGCTGCTCGGGCGGGGGCGGGGGCGGCGGGTCATCGGCCGCCTCGAACACCGCGCCGCCGTCGTCGACGCTGCCCGTCTCGGGCACGGTGACCTACACCGACGGCAAGGTGTACACGGTGGCGCCGCTCGGATCGAAGCTCGTCCTCGACGACGTCTCGGTCAAGGTCGACGGCGTCGAGTGGACGCGCCACGTCGACGCCCCGCTCCCGCCCGGGACGACCATCTTCGCGGTCGTACGCGTGACGCTCACCAACACGTCAGGCGCGAATCAGACGGTGGCGCCGACCCAGATCTGGCTCCTCGACTCGAAGAACCACGCCTTCTTCGCGTCGCCCACCGCGAAGGTCGACCATCCCCTGGTCGGCACGTCGCTCGCCCCCGGCCAGACGGCGACAGGCACCCTGGTCTACCCCACTCCGGGCCGCCAGAAGGGCAACCTGCTCGTGTACCGCTTCGCGGACGCCACCGACATCGCCCACGCCATGCATGTCGGCCTCGTCGGCTACGGCTGAGGCCAGGAGCCCGCCGTCGAGGACGCGGGCTTGTCGGCCGTGTGCGCGACGGGCGGCTTGTAGGGCCGGTGGCTGCGCTTGGCCTGCGGCTTGGCTGCGGTGGCCTCCGCGGGGGTCGAGTCGCCCCCGTAGACGTGGCTCTGCCAGAGCCACGCCGGATCGTGCGCGCGCCGCGAGTCGTCGCGGCCGGTGATGCGGGCAAGCGACGGCGTGACCACACCGAACGTGGCCGAGACCACGGCGAGCAACGCGACCACCGCGAGTGAGCGTGAAAGCGCACGACTCATTCCCTCTACCTATCGGCCGCGACGGCCGTGAACTTCAGGGGATCTGGGCCGAGAGCAGGTCGGCCGGCGTCTCGCGGCGGACGACCGGTCGAGCCGTGCCGCCTCCCACGATGACGGCGGCCGGCCGCGGGAGGCTGTTGTAGTTCGACGCCATGCTCGCCGAGTACGCGCCCGTCGCGGCCACGGCGAGCACGTCACCCGGCCGCGGCGCGGGCAGCCGGGCCTCCTCGATCAGCACGTCGCCCGACTCGCAGTGCTTGCCCGCGACGGCGTAGACCGCGTCGGGCTCGTCGGCCGCGCGGTCGGCGATCCACGCCTGGTAGCGCGCGCCGTAGAGCACCGGGCGGGGGTTGTCGGACATCCCGCCGTCGACGGCCACGTACGTGATCCCGCCGGCGGTCTCCTTCACCGCGCCGACCGTGTACAGCGTCACGCCGCAGGTGCCGACGACCGAGCGGCCGGGCTCGAGCACGAGCTCCGGCAGCGGGTCGAACCGCTCGGCGACCGCCGCAATCGTCGCCTCGACGGCGGTGCGGATCTCCGGTGCCTGGTCATCGTCGGTGTAGGCGATGGCGAGGCCGCCGCCGATGTCGAGCACGGGCAGCTCGGCGATCCCCGGGAACCGGGCGAGCCAGTCGACCGCCTCGACGTAGGTGCCGAGGTCGCGGATCTGGGAGCCGAGGTGCACGTGCAGCCCGTCGAGGCGCAGGTGCCGGCAGGCGAGGTGCGCTCGATCGCGCGGCTGACCTCGGCCGGGGGCCATCCCGAACTTCGACGACGCGTGCCCCGTTCGGATCTTGGCGTGCGTCGCGGCGTCGATGCCCGGCGTCACGCGAAGCAGGATCGGCTGGATGCGGCCGAGCTCCGCGGCGATCCGCTCGACCTGGTCGAGCTCCCCCAGATGGTCGACGACCAGGAGCCCCGCCCCGGCGGCGACGGCGGCCCGGACATCGGCGTCCGACTTGTTGTTGCCGTGGACGACGAGCAGCTCTCCGGGGGCGCCTGCCGCGAGCGCGTGTGCCAGCTCGCCCTCCGAGGCCACGTCCATCCCCATGCCCTCCTCGAGCAGGATCCGCAGGAGGCCCACGGTCGGGTTCGCCTTGCACCCGTACGCCGCCCGCGCGCCGCCGGGGTAGCCCGCAAGCGCCTCGCGGTAGGCCCGTGCCCGGGCTCGCAGGGTCGCCTCGTCGTAGACGTAGAGCGGCGTCCCGTGAGCGTGCGCGAGCTCGGAGAGCGCAACGCCGCCGACGAACAGCCGCCCCGCCTCGACGACGGCCGTGTCGGGCAGCACTGACATCGGCACAGGCTACTCGTGAGTATCCTCAGCGCCCGTGGCCAACCGCATGCTTGTGGTCGGATGGGACGGAGCGGACTGGGACATCCTGGATCCGCTGCTTGCCGCCGGCGAGCTCCCGCACCTCGCCGCGCTGATCGAGCGCGGCCGGCGCGGCGTCTCGCGCTCGTGCACGCCGTCGCACTCCTGGGCCGCATGGCCGACGTTCCTGACAGGGCGCGATCCGGCGGGACACGGCGTCTTCGACATCCTCGAGCACCAGCCGGGGGCGAGCCGGCGGATGCCCGTCTCGTCGCGGTCGATCCTCGCGCCGACGTGGCCGGAGCGGCTCTCGGCCGCCGGCCGCCGGGTGGTGATCGCGAACATCCCGCTGACCTATCCGCCGCCCGACGTGAACGGCGTTGCGATCGCCGGCGGCGTGATCCCCGGGGGCGCGACGTTCAGCCACCCGGCCGAGATCGGGCCGAGCCTCGGCTGGCCGATCAACGGCGGCTCCTGGACGACCTTCCGCGGCCGGCCCGACGACCTCGTCGCCGACGTCGAGCGCACGAGCGCGGCCCGCGCCGAGGCGATGCGACGTCTGCTCGACACGGAGGAGTGGGACGCCGCGTGCCTCGTCTTCGTCTCGCCCGACCGGATCCAGCACTGCCTGCTCGAGTACGTCCATCCGGGCCATCCCCGGCACGCCGAGGCGGCGGCCTCGCCGGTCGCCGATCGCGTGCGAGGCGTGTACCGCATGCTCGACCGCGAGCTGGGGACGCTGATCGAGCGCACCGACGACGAGGACACGGTCGTGCTCATGTCCGACCACGGCCACCAGCCGTGCACCCGCGCGCTCAACATGAACCGGGTGCTCGAGCATCTCGGCCACCTCAGGCTGGGCCGCGGCTCGGGGCTCGTCGGCCTGCTCGCGTGGGGCCGGCTGCGCTCGATCGCGCGGGTCGCCTACGACAAGCTCGGGCTGCACGGCCGCGTCGCCGTCCCGACGCAGCCCGTCGACTGGGCGGGGACGGTGGCGTATACGAGCGTCGTCTCGACCGGCGAGGGCGTCTCGATCGCGCTGCGCGGGCGCGAGCCGGACGGCCGCGTCGCCCCCGAGGACTACGAGCGCGTCCGCGACGAGGTGGCCGCATCGCTGCTCGCGTTCACCGACCCCGAGACCGGCGCACACCCGATCCAGGCCGTCCGGCGGAAGGAGGAGGTGCTCGACGGGCCGTACCTCGACCGGGCGCCCGACCTCCTGCTCGAGGCCGCTCCGCTCTACTCCCTGACGCACGCTCGCCGGATGGTCGAGGAGGCGGACTGGCTGAGCGGCGACCACCGCCCGGAAGGGATCTACGTCGCGGCGGGCCCGGGAGCCGGAGCCGCGGACGGCTCGGAGATCTCGCTCGCCGACTTCGCCGGCATGATCGAGGCCGCGGCGAGGCTCGAGGGCACGGCGGACGACGCCCCGGCCGAGGCGGCCGCCGGCGTCTTCACCGCTGACGAGGAGCGCGAGGTCGAGGAGCGGCTGCGCGGCCTCGGCTATCTCGAGTGACGCCCGCCGAGCCGCTCGCGACACTATGCACGTGAGCGACGAGCGCGTCCTCCTGCGCGGCACGGCTGCCAACGTCGTCGGCCTCCTCGCCGGAGTCGCCGCAGCGTTCGGCGTGCAGGTGCTCCTCGGGCGGACGCTGCCGGCCGGCGGCCTGGCGCTCGTCACGATCGCCGTCCAGATCGCGTTCGTGGCCTCGGCGGGCGCCCGGTTCGGGATGGACGTCGCGGCGGTGCGGCTGGTGGCGATCGCCGAGGGCGCCGGCGACCCGGGGACGCTCCGGAGCCTCGTCGACCGCTGCGCCGGCGTCGCGACCGTCGTGTCCATCGTTGTCGCGGTCGTCATCGCCGCCGCCGCGCCGCTGACCGGCGACCGGGCAAGTGCGATCGCGATCGGCGCCGCCGGGCTGCCGTTCATCGCCGTCGCGAACGTCTACCTCGGAGCGACTCGCGGCCTCAAGCGGATGGGCCCGACGCTGGCCGTGTTCTGGATCGGACAGCCGGTGCTGTGGATCGTGCTGGCGGGCGGCGCCATCGCGGCCGGAGGCGAGACCAACGCGGCGATCGCTGCGTACGGCGCCTCGTGGGCCGTCGGCACGTTCGCGGCGCGGGCGATGTGGCGAGCGGCCGCCCGCGGGATGGGCGACCGGCCGGCGCCCCGCGCCGACGTCCGGGCCGCGATCGCCTATGGCGCGCCGCGTGCGCCGTCGGCGCTCCTCGCCCAGGCCCTCTTCTGGGGCGACCTCTTCATCCTGGCCCACTACGTCCATGGCGCCCCGCTCGATGCGTACGCCGCGGCGGGACGCGTCTCGCAGCTCGTGCTGCTCTTTCTCACCTCGGCCAACCTGATCTTCGCGCCGTTCGCCGCCGATCTGCACGCCCGCGGCGAGCTGGCGCGCCTCGATGCGCTCTTCAAGAAGGCGACGAGGTGGGCGCTGGCCGGGACGCTGCCCGCGGCGATCGTGCTGGCGGTGGCCGCACCCGAAGTGCTGCGCGCCTTCGGGCCTGACTACGGCCAGGGCGCCACCCCGCTTCGCATCATGCTCGCGGGCCAGACGGTGAACGTCGCGACCGGCGGCGTGGCCTTCGTGCTCATCATGGTCGGCCTCACGGGGCTCGACCTCGTCGACAACGTGCTGGCGGCGGTCGTGCTCGTCGCGCTCGCCGTGCCGCTCGCATCGAGCCACGGGCCGACCGGCGCGGCCATCGCGTCGGCCGTCGCGCTCGCGGCGGTGAACGCGCTCCGGCTGTGGCAGGTGTGGCGCAAGGTCGGCATCCAGCCGTTCGACCGCGCGTACGCCCGGCTCGCGATCCCGGCCGCCGGCTGCGCCCTGGCAGCCGTCGCCGCCCGCACCGCGGCCGGAGACCAGCCCTGGTGGCTCACGCTCGCCGCCACGGTCACCGCCGGCCTGGCCGCCTATCTCGTGCTGCTCCCCGCGGGCCTCACCGTCCCCGAACGCGCCGAGATCGGCCGCTGGCTCGGGCGTGGGCGGCGTGGGCCCGGCGACGCGTACACGCCCTAGCGCGGCGACCGCCCAGAGTGACCGACCACCGACGCGCCGTCGGCGGCATGAGCGCCACCGCTCGTGGTGGTACGGCCACTTGGCCGTCTGAGGAATGTCAATTGACTTTCTCCCCAAAGCCAATACACCTCGCCACCCATCCCTGACACCCCACCCGCCACACTGCAAACCATGCCGAGCCGCTACCTCCCGACGCTCTACAAGGCCCGCAGCGTGCCGACGAAGCAGGCCGTGTGCGCGATCTGCGTGGAACGGACCAGGGGGAAGACCAGACTGGTCGAGCTCGGGTATGGAGTCTCGGTGCATCTGTGCACCGAGCACGCCTCCCACGAGTTCCAGACTCAGCGCGGTGGGCGGGACTTCGTGCTGACGCTCCAGCGGCTGTGGCATGCGCACGGCTGCCTGACCGTCGCCCGCTCGAACGCGCTCCGCAGGCATCTGGCCGCGTGCTCCGGCGCGGAGGCGCGGCCCCGTCCCGGCTCCTACTCCTGGCCGGCTCTCCGCGTCGAGGCCGAGGCCGCCTTCGCCGCGGGACGCCAGGCCCAAACCGTCATCGCGGCCCTCCGCTCCCTCCACGCCGACGGCCCGGCGACCCCTCCCAGCCTCCGCACCATGCGCCGTTGGTGCACCGAGCGCCGCTGGCTCGCGCGCGCCGCCGGCCCCGCTCCCTGAGCTACGGCCTGACCCGCAGGATGACGAACCGGCCGAGGTGCGCCGGCACCGTCGCCGGGTCGCGATACACCGGCTCGAGCGCCGGGTCATGGAGCACCGCGGACACCGTGTCGGGCGGCTGGTCGCGCAGATCGAGGACGACGTAGTCGACCCCCAGCGCCCGCAGCACCTGGAGCCGGCGGGCGTCCGTCGACTCGGGCGAGAAGAACGCCTGTCCCAGGTGGTTTCGCTCGCTCTCGTCGAGCCGCGGCAGGGCGCGCGTGCGCGCCTCGGGCAGCGTCGCCGTCCGCACCCCGGCCAGCCCGAACAGCTCGAACGCGCGATCGGGCGCCGCGAGGACGACCGGCGGCGCACCGGCGAGGTCGCGGAAGTACGCGATCGCCCCGGGCGTCGACTCGACCGTCTGAAATGCCGGCGGGCCGCGGTACGGCCCGGCCTTGGCCTCGCGCCACACGGTCGGCGCCCAGTTGGCCACGAACGCCGCGAGCGCGCCCGCGACGAGCACCCCCGCCGCAGGCGACCCGCCCCCGGGCAGCCGGTCACGCAGCGGCAGCCGAATGCGGACGATGGTCGCGATGAGCGCCAGCACGACGACGACGCTGACCGGCCAGTGCCAGAACCGGTCGACGCCGCGAACCTCGTGAAAGCCGAGCGCGAGCACGACCGCCACAGCCCACGACCACCTCCCAAGCACGACGCCCGCCGCGCACGCCGCCGCGGCGCCGATGACCGGCCACAGGAGCGGCTGCCAGAACCGGTGGAACTGGCCCATCCCGACGGCGTCGATGAGAAGCGTGTTCAGGCCCGGCAGGAGCAGGACGACGAGCAGCGCCGCGGTGCCGCCGACGGCGGGCAGCATCGGGCGGTAGCGGACGAGCCACACCATCGCCACGATCGCCAGCAGCACGTACCCGCGCCCGAACACCGGCGCCCACGGGTACATCAGGATGGCCTTGCCCGAGCGGATCACGAACTCGTCCGCGTGGGAGAGCACCGGGTGGCGATGGCCGCCGCGGATGGCCTCCCACCAGATCCACCCGGCGATGCCGCCGACCGTCACGGTCATCGCGGCCAGCGTCCCGAGCGGCGCGCGCAGGTCGGGGAGGCCCGCCCGCCAGGCCCCGGCGAGCATCCCGGCCGCGATCGCGAGGCACGGGATCGCGTAGGTGGGATGCACGAACGCGATGACGGCGACGCACGAGACGGTGGCCAGGGCGGCCCGGCGCGGCGTGGCGGATCTCGAGCCAGAAGAGGAGCAGCGCCGCCGGGGTCAGCACCCAGAGCGCGAACGGCGGCGGCTGGTTGATCTGGAGCACGAGCCCGTTGATGAGCGAGCACAGGTCCCACGCCGTCATCGCAGCGGCCAGATACCCGGCCGACCGCCAGCCGGTGAGCGCCTGGGCGAGCGCGTACGCGGCGGCGATCGCGAGCCCGGCACACAGCGGAAGCAGGTAGCGGAAGGTGACGACCGGGTCGGCCCCGGCGAGCTTCGCCACGCCCTCGAACGCAGCGTGCAGGACGGGCAGTGCGTACCCGGCGTTCGGCGGGCCGTGCAGGAACGGCGACACGTTCGCGAACGACAGCGACTGGGCCTCCCCCAGTCGCCGCATGAGCCCGACATGGAAGAGCGCGTCGCCGACGACGGGCGTCGAGATCCGCCAGGCGAGGTACGCGAAGGCAGCGACGGCGAGCCCGCCGCCGGCGACCTCGAGCATCCCGGCGCGGGGCAGGGCGACCGGCGTGCGGACGGCCAGCAGGAGGACAGCCGTCGCCGCGATGACGGCCGCGATGACCGCTGTGAGCGTCAGGCCGAGCAGGTATGCCGCCGCCAGCGGTGGCGCCCAGACCGCCAGCGAGAGCGCCGCCGCGACGGGCGCGGCGCCGGCCCGTCCCAGATCCGCGTCGAGGCCCACGGCGCGCAGGGCGCACCATCCGGGCGCGAGAAGGACCAGCCCGGCGGCCGCCCAGACTGCAAGGGCGTCCCAGGCGAGCGCACGGCCGGCTGCGAGGCACGCGGCCAGCGCAACCAGGGCGATCAGTTCCGCGCGTCGGGCGGCCATCGCGGCGGCATGCTACCGACCGCTGTCGCACCCGGTCGATAGCATTCCAGCTATTCTCAGGCGGTCCACGACGAGGGGTGCGCATGCGAGTCTTGATCCTGGGCGGTGACGGCTATCTCGGCTGGCCGACCGCCATGCGGTTCTCTGGCAAGGGCCACGAGGTGGCCGTCGCCGACAACTTCGCCCGCAGGAAGTGGGTGGCGGAGGCCGGCGGCGACTCGCTGACCCCGATCGCCTCCCTGGCCGAGCGGATCGACGCATGGCACGGCGCGTCCGGCAAGCGGATCGAGAGCTACGTCGGCGATCTGGCCGAGGGCACCTTTGCCGCCGACCTGGTGCGCGACTTCGAGCCCGAGGCGATCATCCACTACGGCGAGCAGCCCAGCGCGCCCTGGTCGATGCAGAGCATCGACAACGCGGTCGAGACCCAGCACAACAACGTCATCGGCTCGCTCAAGCTGCTCTGGGGCATGCGCGACCACGCGCCCGACGCCCACCTGATCAAGCTCGGGACGATGGGCGAGTACGGCACGCCCAACATCGATATCGAAGAGGGCTTCATCGAGATCACGCACAACGGCCGCCGCGACGTGCTGCCGTTCCCGAAGCTGCCCGGCTCGCTGTACCACCTCTCGAAGGTGCACGACAGCCACAACATCCACTTCGCCTGCCGGATCTGGGGGCTGCGCTGCACCGACCTGAACCAGGGTGTCGTGTACGGCATCGAGACGCCCGAGATGCAGATGGACGAGCGGCTGCTCACGCGCTTCGACTACGACCAAGCGTTCGGCACCGCGCTCAACCGGTTCTGCGTCCAGGCCGTGATCGGCCAGCCGCTCACCGTCTACGGCAAGGGCGGCCAGACTCGCGGCTTCCTGAACATCCTCGACACGCTCCAGTGCGTCGAGCTGACCGCCGCCAACGCACCCGCCGCCGGCGAGTACCGCGTCTACAACCAGTTCACCGAGACGTTCTCGATCGCCGACCTGGCCGAGAAGGTGCGCCACGCGGGCGAGCACCACGGGATGAACGTGCGCGTGGACAACGTGCCGAACCCCCGCGTCGAGGCGGAGGAGCACTACTACAACCCCGTGCACACCAAGCTGCCGGCGCTCGGCCTCGAGCCGACGCTGCTCTCGGAAAACCTCATCGAGTCGACGCTCGTCGTGATCGAGCGGTTCAAGGACCGTGTGATCACCGACGTCATCGCGCCGTCCACGGCGTGGCGGCCGGCTGCCGCCGTGGGCCAGCCGGCCCGGTAGGCCCTCCGTGGAGCTGACGCCGCTTCGTACCGCCGGCCTGATCGCGGCCATCGTCTTCGCGGCGCTGACGCTCCGAGCGTATCGCCAGGGCAAGTTCGGAAACGGCGACCTCATGCTGCGGCTGACGGTGTTCGTGGTACCGCTCGTCGTGCTCGGCGCCGACCCCGCCATCCTGCAGTGGGTCTTCGACGAGCTCTCCTTCCGCCAGGGAGGCGGGCACCGCATCCTCGGCGCCACGGTGCTCGCCGTCGGCGTCCTGTACCTCTTCGCCTTCACGCTCGCGGGCCGCGCGGAGCGGTCACGGCGCGACCTCACCCGGCTCATCGAGAACCTCGCGCTCGAGCAGTTCCGCGCGACCGGCCATCCCGAGCAGTTCGCCGGCGGAGTCGCGGTGGTGATCCCGGCGTACAACGAGGGCGAGAACATCGTCCACGTGCTCGGCGCCCTCCCGGCGACGGTGTGCGGCTACGAGCTGCACTCGATCGTCGTCGACGACGGCTCTGCCGACGACACCACCGAGCAGGCCCGCGCCGCCGGCGCGGCGGCGGTACGCCTCCCGCTGAACCGCGGCCAGGGAGCCGCTCTGCGCACCGGCTACCGGCTTGCGCTCGCGACCGGCGCCGAGATCGTCGTGACGATGGACGCCGACGGCCAGCACCAGCCCTCGGAGCTCTCCCGCTTGGTCGGCCCGATCGCCGAGGGTGACGTCGACGTCGTCGGCGGCTCGCGGGTGCTGGGCGACGCCGACCCCTCGCATGCGGCCCGCGAGCTCGGGATCAAGCTCTTCGCCCGCCTGCTCTCGCTCCTCACGTGGAGCAAGGTCACCGACCCCGCGTGCGGCTATCGGGCCGTCCGCACGTCGAGCCTGCGCGGTCTCGAGTTTCGGCAGGACCAGTTCCACAACTCCGAGTTCATCGTCGAGGCGTCGAAGAAGCACCTGCGCTCGATCGAGGTCCCGGTCACGATCACGAACCGCCTCTCGGGGCAGTCGAAGAAGCCGCCGCACTTCCGCTACGGCATGGGCTTCGCCAACGCGCTCATGCGCGCCTGGCTGAGATAGCCCAAGCGTGAAACATTGGCGACAGGCGCCGGTGTTTCACGCGTTGTCGAACCAGGCCCAGGTGCGCGCGAGGCCCTCGGCCAGCGTCACCGAGGGCTCGTAGCCCAGCCGCTCGCGCGCCTTGTCGATCGCCGAGTAGTTGCGCAGGATCTCGCCGGCGCGGGGCGGCTCGCGGCGTATGCGCGGCTCGATCCCCGACACCTCGGCCAGGAGCTCGAGCAGCCGGTTCAGGCTCGTCTCGAGGCCGCTTGCGAGCTGGAAGATCTCCCCGCCGGCGCCGTCAGCCTCGGCGGCGCGCACAAGCCCGTCGGCCAGGTCCTCGCAGAAGACGAAGTCGCGCGTCTGCTCGCCGTCGCCGTAGACCACGAGCTCCTCGCCGGCCCGCAGACGGCGGATGAAGAGAGGGATCACGTTGCCCTTGTGCGCAGAGCGGGGGCCGAACGCGTTCGAGAACCGGACGGTGACGGCGTGCATGCCGTAGGCGCCGTGGAACGCCGAGCAGTACGCCTCGCCGACCGCCTTGCTCGCACCGTACGGCGAGAGCGGCGCCACGGGCTTGTCCTCGCGGGCGGGGTAGGCGCCGTCGCCGAGCGGCGCGTTCGACGACGAGAAGACGAACCGGCCGACATCGGCCCGCCGCGCGGCCTCGAGCGCCACCAGGGTGCCGCGCGCGTTCTGGTCGAAGTTGACGAGCGGCTCCTCGATCGACTGCACCACGCCCGCGCCCGCCGCCAGGTGAAAGGCGGTGTCGCACCCCCGGGCGGCGCCGATCAGGGCGTCGAGGTCACGCACGTCGCCGCGCACGAGCTCCGCGCCGGTTCCTTCCAGGTTCGCGGGATCGCCGACCGAGAGGTCGTCGTACACGCGCACGTCGTAGCCGCGCGCCACCAGGGCGCGCACGAGCGCCGAGCCGATGAACCCGGCGCCTCCGGTGACGAGCGCCCGGGGCACGGCGGCGAACTCTAGAGGGTCAACCGGTCGCGAGCGACTCGAAGTGGCGCGCGACCTCGTCCGAGGTCGGCGGGCTCCTGAGCGTGTCGACGAGATCGTCGGCGCCGGGGAAGCCGGTCGCGAGGATGGCCGACCTCCGCGGCGTCCAGGTCGTACGCGGTCGAGCGCAGCTCGACGTCGGGGCCGAGCATCGCCCAGAACGCCCCCGGCCGGCCCTCGTACGGCATGCCGACGCTGCCGGCGTTCACGACCCGGATGCCGTGCGCGGTGCGGTCGAACTGGTGGTGGGTGTGGCCGCAGACGACGACGGGCTCGGCAACGTCCGCGAGGATCCGCCCCAGCCGATCGTCGGGCGTGACAGCCGTCAGGATCTCCTCGTCGCTGCGTGGGGACCCGTGGCAGAAGAGGACGCTCCCGAGCCCGTCGATCTCGATCGTGACCGTCTCGGGCAGACCGGCGAGAAACGCCAGCCGCTCCTCGCCGAGCGGCTCCCGCTGCCAGGCGTCCGGCCGGGCCACCTCGCGATCGGCGTTCCCGCGGATGAACCGGACACGGTCGCCGAGGCCGCGCAGCCTGTCGACGGTCTCGGCCGGCAGCGGCCCGTGCGAGAAGTCGCCGCCGACCACGACGAGGTCGGCCTCCTCCGCGTCCGCCAACACGGCGTCGAGCGCGGGCAGATTGGCGTGGATGTCGTAGAGCGCCGCGACGCGGGTCATCGGCCCTCGGCGTCGCGGCCCTGGGCCCGATCGTGATCCCAGCAGGGCGCGCCCTCGAAGGCCTCGAGGCCGGCCGTCCGCCCGCCGGCGTCGGGCCGCCGCCCGCGTCGCAGCCGCGGCGCCGCCACGACCGCGGCCGCCGCGCCGATGACGCTCCCGACCACGAACGATCGCATCGCACCGCGGCGGCGCTTCCCGCCGGCGTCGCTCACGACACCTCCCGGTACGCGAAGAACCCGGCCACGAGGAGCCCGATCACCTGGACGTACGCGCGGGCGTCGCCGCCGACCGAGGCGGCGATGACGATCCCGGAGCAGACGTAGGCCCATCCGGCTCCGGCCGCCGCGATCCAGGCCGTCGCCTCGGCGCGGTGATACCCGGCCGCGCGAAGCGTGGCGCGGCCGGTGAGCAGCCCGACGAAGTACGCGATGATGAGCGTGAAGAACCCGAGGCCCGCCCCGCCGGCGAAGGCCAGCAGCACGCCGAACACCGAGCCGACCCCGAACGCGGCGCCGACCGCCCTCGCCGCCTTCTGCGGCCGCAGCGTGACGCGGGCCGAGCGGGGCATGCGCGCGCAGTCGCGGCACTTGATTCCGACCGGCGCCGGCACCATGCAGTCGGGGCAGATCGGCTTGCCGCAGTTCGAGCAGCGGACGCCGGTCTCGACCTTCGGATGGTTGGCGCACGTGACCGGCGGCGACACTCCGGGATCGGCGCTCGACACGGCGGCGAGTGTACCATCGGCTCCCGGTATGCAGAGATCCGGCCGGCCGGCAGAACCATGACCCGTCACCCCTCCGGCCTCCTGCGCATCTCGCCCGAGGTCGAGGACGCGCTCGTCCGCTCGCAGCCGGTCGTGGCGCTCGAGTCGTCGCTCGTCGCCCACGGGCTGCCGCCCGACATCGGGCCCGGCGTCGGGCGCGCCGCCGAGGAGCGCGTCCGCGAGCGCGGCGCCGTGCCGGCGACCATCGCGGTCGTCGACGGCACCGTCCGGGTGGGGATCGACGACGCGGTGCTCGACCGGCTCGCGGTCGAGCCCGACGTGCGCAAGGTGGGGCCGCGCGACCTCGCCACGTCCGCGGTCTCGGGCGCCTGGGGCGCGACGACCGTCGCCGGGACGCTGGCCGTGTGCGCAGTCGCCGGCATCCACTTCATGGGCACGGGCGGAATCGGCGGCGTCCACCGCGGATGGGCGGAGACGCTCGACATCTCGGCCGACCTCGACGAGATCGCCCGCACCGCCGTGTGCGTCGTCTGCTCCGGGGCGAAGTCGCTGCTCGACATCCCGGCCACGCTCGAGGCCCTCGAGACCGCCGGCGTGCCGCTGATCGGCTACCGGACCGACGTCTTCCCGCTGTTCTACGTCCGCGAGAGCCCACACCCGGTGCCCGACCGGGCGGATGACGCCGACGCGGTCGCGGCGGCCGTCGCCGCGCACTGGGGCTTTGCGCGAAGGGCGGGAGTCGTCGTCGCGCAACCGGTCGCCGAGGACGTCGCGCTCGACGCCGCCGAGCTCGAGCAGACCATGGAGCGCGCCGTCGCGGAGGCCGCCGCGAAGGGAGTCCGCGGGCAGAGCGTGACGCCGTACGTGCTCGCCGCCGTCCACTCCGCCACGGCCGGGCGCTCGCTCGAGGCCAATCGGCGCCTGATCGTCGACAACGCCGGCCTGGCCGCCGAGGTCGCTGTCTCGTACTACGCCTGAGCGGTCATTCGAGCACGTCCGTGCCCTTCGCCAGGTGCACGGGCGAGGTGTCGGGGCACGTCTTCGGCTTGGCGTACCAGCGCGGCGCCGGCTTCGTGAACTGGAAGGCCGACCGCAGCGACGCGAGCTTGTCGACGCGTGCGTTCAGCCGCGGCAGCCCGAAGTTCTCGCCGATGAACCGCAGCACCGACGTGAAGTCGTAGGTCGTGTGGTCGACGCCCTGGCGCGCCCACGGCGAGATCACGACGAGCGGCACCCGCGGCCCGAGGCCCAGGAAGTCCGCGTGCGGCGGCGGGACGTGGTCGTAGAACCCGCCGAAGTCGTCCCACGACAAGACGATCGCCGTCGACTTCCAGAGCGGCGAGCGCATGATGGCGTTCACGATCCCGACGGTCCAGTTCTCGCCCTGGCAGAGCGACGGCCCGCCCGGGTGGTCGGAGAGGTTGAACGGCGGCGCGATCCACGTGACGGGTGCGAGGTACCCCTGCGAGACGTCATGCGTGAACCACTCGATCGGGAAGACGTGCTTCTCCCACGAGTCGGTGTCACGGATGTAGTTGATCTGGTCGACCGCGACCCAGCCGTATCCGAGCTCTCCGCCGCGGGCGCCGTAGTAGGCCCAGTCGAGGCCCTTGCGCTGAAGCAGCCCAGCGGTCGTCGGGATGTTGAAGCAGGGGCGCACCCGGACGAGCTTCCCGTGCCGGATCGCCGGAGCGGTGATCCCGGCCGGGTCGTCGCAGCCCCACCTGGTCGTGCGGAAGTTCGGCCCGTCGATCACGCCTGCCGACGAGGCGGCGATCGAGTAGAGCCGGTTCGGCATGCTCGACGAGGCGGCCGACGAGAACATCCGGTCCATCAGCTCGTAGTGGCGGGCCCAGCCCCAGTAGGCCGGGAGCTGCCCGGGCTGGGCCGTGGTGAAGGCCAGGTTCGTGACGTTGCCGGACTTGTCCTCAAGCGTCGAGAAGCCGTTCATCTTGCCGCCGTTGATGTCGTGATGCGCCGCGAAGTAGCTGTGCTGGAGGTCGGTCTGCTTGTCGGGGAGCGGCTTGAGCGGGATCGTCGAGCCGTCGGCGCGGACGCCGAAGTGCGCCCCGTCGCCGCCCGGGAAGAGCCCGTACAGGTTGTCGTAGGTGCGGTTCTCCTTGACCAGGAAGATGATGTGCTTGATCGGGGTCCCGCTCGCGGCGACGGGAAGCGGCGTTCGGTCGGGGGCGGGTGTCAGGGGGACGACGACGTGCGGCCCCCACGACGGCTCGCCGTCGTCGTGGATCGCGATGAGCGCGATCACGATGACCGCGAAGAGCGCCCTGGCCGCCGTCACGACCCGTCCGCCACGGGGCCGTGGGTGCACATGAACCCGGAATAGTCGGCCGGATCGGGGAAGCCGCTCAGATGTCCCGAGCCGCGAACCCGGTAGACGTCGGCGTCGGGGCTCGTGTACACCGGGCGCAGGAAGTCGACGCCGGCGAGCCCGGCAGGGTCGACGCCCGAGTCGAGGGTGCCGACCATGCTGCCGATCCGCACGCCCTTCACGACGATGACGTAGTCGACCCCTTCCCGGCGCAGGAACCGGCGACCGCCCGCCGGCCGCTCGAAGAACCGGTGCGCCCGCAGCACGTCGGCGAGCACGGGATGCAGCATCTCGGGGCGCAGGTACGGCCCCATCCCCTCGACGACGCTGACCCGGCCGGTGGCCGCGACGAACGTCCCGAGCGTGACGCGGTCGGGGAGGATGCGCGCGTCACAGGGGACGTGGGCCGCGACCCAGTCCAGGATCGAGAGCGCCCGGACGCCGTTGTCGTGGTAGCTCGAGCGGGCCGGGCCGACGGTCGCGCCGACCGCGACGGCCGGGAGCGCGACGACGAGAGCCGCGACCGCGGCCGGCGCCCACACGCGCAGCCGCGTGAGCCACCCGACCGCCGGCTCGAGCGCCGCCAGCACCAGGATGACCGCGGCGAGCGGCAGGTAGTCGAACTCGCGATCGATGCCGAACCGGCCCGGGATCTGCGTCGTGTAGCGGTAGGAGAAGAGGAACGCGAGCGCGACGAGGCTCAGGCCCAGCCCAACGGCCATGATGGCCGTCGAGCCGAGATCGACCGGGAGCAGGCGCGCCATGGCGACGGCGGCGACGATCGCGGCGATCGGGATGAGCCAGAGGAGGATGCGCGGCGGGTCGTCGAGCGTCGTCACGGTGCGGAGGAAGTACGTGAGGATCCCGTGCGGCGGGATGAACCAGTGGCCCGTCCCCGTCGGTGAGTGCTCGACCGTCCCCGCAAGCAGCGACGCCGTCGGGTCGACGCCGGGGCCGAACGAGCCGTAGCGGTCGGCGCCGGACGCCCCCTGGAAGCCGATGGTCCCGCCGGCCGAGAGCAGGAGCGCAACCGTCAGCGCCGGAGCGCCGACCGCGATCACCGCCATCCGCGCGACGATGGCTCCGCGGTCCCACTCGAGGACGAGCCGCGCCACCCCGTACCACCCGAGCGCGATCATGAGCGCGACGACCGGCACCCCGTGGGTCGCGAAGCCCGCGCCGAAGAGCACCGCCGCGACGACCGGCTCGAGCCATCCCTCCCGGTCGCGAAGCGCGCGGACGCCGACGACCAGGCCGCAGACCGCGACCATCCGGCCCACGTTCTCGGCCGTGTACACGTCGAGGTTGCGGCGCAGCTCGTCGTTCAGAAGCGTCAGCGTGAGGAGCGGCAGGAGCGGCGAGAGCAGGCGCAGGCCCAGCTCCCGCCCGAGCGCCCACAGGCCGGCGGCGAGCCCCGTCGACGCCACCCACAGGAGCGCGCCCATCGCAGGGAGCGGGCTCGCGCCGAGCAGGTACGACGAGCCCCCGTGGAAGCTGTTCAGGACGAGCTTCGAGATGGCCGGCGTGTAGAGGGCACCCCACTGGAGCGACTGCGCCGGCACCCGCCCCGCGTCGGCCAGCTCGAGGCCGTCGGCCCAGTATCGCCACGGCCCGAACATCTCGAAGTCGAGGAGCGGCGAGCTCCGCAGCCTGACGACGGCGATCGCCAGGAGGACGACCAGGCCCGCGGCGATCGCGAACCGATCCTCGGCCAGCTCCTCGCGCAGCGACTGGAGGTGGTCCCCGGGGCGCCCGCGCCGCAGGCCCGCCGCCCACAGCGCGAGGGTCACGGCAAGGAGGGCGACGAGAAACGACGACCGCGAGAGGACGTGGGCGATGACGAGCCCGGTCGCGGTCAGGCCGACGGCCGCGTAGCCCAGTCCAAAGGCCAGCGCGATCCGCGTCGCCAGTCCGGCCCGGCCGGGCGGGTACACCGCCAGCATCGCTCCGATTCCCGGGACCAGCACGAGCGCGGCGGCCGTGCCGAGGGTCGCCGGGCTCACTCGAACACCACGCAGAAGAGCCCGGCGATCAGCCAGACCGTCGGATCCTCGAAGAACGAGTTGTAGAAGAGCGAGCTCGCGAAGATGGCGACGAGGGCCGCGAGCAGCGTCCGCGAGACGGCGGGCGCGCGCCGGCCCGCCGCCCCGGCCCAGACGAGCGCGCCCAGGAGCCATCCGTAGGCGATCGCCCCGAGCGGGCCGAGCTCCGCCGCCACGGTGACGGGCGTCGTGTGCGACGCCGCTCCCTTGAGCCGGTACGGGTGCTCCGTGCCGGCCACGGCCGCCTTCGCGAACCCGCCCAGTCCGGCGCCCAGCAGCGGATGGTGGCGGATGACGCGCCAGCCGAGGTCGATGAGATGCGAGCGCCCGCCCGACGCCCGGTTCGCGCTCGATCCCGACACCTCGACCGCGAGGAGGCCCGCAAAGGCCAGCGCGCCCACGACGAGGACGCCCAGGGTGACGCGCCACGGCCACACGCCGGCGCCGAGCGCGAACGCCCCGGCGGCCAGCGCGAGGTAGCTCGACTGCGAGTACGTGAAGTAGAGCCCCGCGAAGACGGCGACCATCGTGACGACGACCGCCGGCGTGAGGCCACGGTAGACGGCAACGCCGGCGAGGAGGATGAGCGTCACGGCCAGGAACCGGCCGTACACGCTCGCGTCCCAGAAGAGCGAGTTGACGCGGAAGAACGACCGGTAGGCGTTCGACGTCTCGACCCCGGGGTTCCAGAAGACGCGATGGACGGCCTCCTGCCAGAGGCCGACGGCCGCGAAGATGAGCGCCAGCGCCACCTGCGCGACGAACGCCGCCCGCAGGCCCGCCGCGTTCCAGCCGAGCTGGGCCACCCTGACCGTCATGAAGCCGAACGGCAGGTAGAAGAACAGCATGTCCACGGCGCCCTGGTGCGCGTCGACCGACCAGAGGAGCGAGACGGCCGAGATCGCCAGGAGCACGGCGAGCGCGCGAGCCACCGGGCCGACCCGCAGGGGCATGCCCCCGCCGCGCAGGACGTCGTACAGCGTCGCCAGCTGCCCCGGCCGCGAGGACGCCGTAGAGCGGCAGCAGGAGCCGGGCGTCGTCTCCTCCGATGTGGATCGGGATCCGGACGGGAGCCGCGACGACGCAGGCGACGGCGAACACCCACGGCATGCGGTGGACGACGGCCGCCGCGCCGGCAAGGGCGACGACGGCGGCGGCCAGGCGCGACCACGCCGACGGCGGGATGGCTCGAGAGCAGCGTCCCGACCCGGTGGATCGACGAATCGAGCAGGTCGGAGGCGAGCCACAGGCTGCCGCCCGCCCAAGCCAGGACGCCGATCCGGCGGACGTCCTGGCGGCCGGTCACGAGCAGCGCGCACAGGCCGGCCGCAGCCAGGATGGCCGCGATGTCAGTCACTGGTCTCCGGCAGGCACGGCGCGGATTCTACGGTGCGGTCCGCGCCGACCCAGCGCATCCGGCTATCGTACAGGCTGAGGGCGACACCCCGGCCACCGAGATCAGCCGGCCGTCGGCCGACGATCACGGTCGAGTAGCTTCCCGTCGTTGAACCACCAATCTGCGCCGGCCGGTGACCGCATCGAATGCGGTGAGATGTGCCGTGCTCGCCCGGGCCGCTCCCCGGTCGGCGACGTAGACGAGGCTGCCGATGACCGTCGGCGACGCGGTCGTCTTGTACGGCAGCTTGTGGCGCCAGAGCAGCTGTCCCGGTGCGCGCCGAGAGCGCGGCGAACGTCCCGTCCTACGACGTCGCGAAGACGCGCCCGGCCGCCACGCCGGCGACCCGTACGCCCAGTACGGCATCGTGTAGGTCCAGGCGATCTGGCCGTCGCTCGCCTCGAACGCGTACACCTTGTCGTCGGTGTTTCCGATGTAGACGCGCCCGTAGGCCACCGCCGGGCGTCGAGTAGAAGCTGCCCGCCTCGAACCCGGACGAGAGCCCGTTCGTCGAGTGCCGCCAGACGAGCTTGCCCGTCGGGGCGTCGCACGCAGTACATGACGCCCGCGTAGTCGCCGAAGTACAGCCGCCCGTCGACGAGCGCCGGGCCGTGCTTCACCGGCCCGGAGGTCGAGAACGTCCACAGCACCCTGCCCGTGGCCATGTCGAGGGCGCGAACGTGGCCGTCGATGTCGCTCATGTAGACGTGGCCGTGGCCGTAGGCGGGCGACGACTCGATCTCGCCGGACGTGCGGCGCTCCAGACCGCTGGCCCGTTCGCGAGTGCCGAGCGCGTAGACGTTCTTGTTTCGACCGCCGACGAAAGGAGGTTCCCGGCGACGGTCGGGCTCGCCGCGTGATTTCGCCGACCGGCACGCGGAACGACCACAGCACCTTGCCCGTGTTGGCCGTGCGGGCGCTGACGAGCCGTTGTTCGAGGCGAGGTAGAGGATCCCGTCGCGATAGGAGGGCGGGTACTCGAGGAACCCCGTGCGGTCCTTCCACTCGTTCCGGAAGGGCGGCGCGACGTCGGTGATGTCCGCCGCATCCCGCGTGCGGGCGACGTTCGCCCGTACACCGGCCAGGGCGGGCCGGTGTCGCGGGCGTGGTGCTTGCCGTCCTTGCCGGACGTGCTGGTCTTCGTTGGCGTGGTCGTGAGCGTGAACGGGAGGTCGCTGCCGCGGTGGATGTCACCCGTTCGCTGGTGCACCACCCACCACGCAGCACCCGCTCCGCCCGCAACAAGCACGGTGGCCGCGAGCGCGCTCAGGGCCCACGTCTTGCGCCGCATCTCCGCACGCTAGCAACCCACTAGTGTCACGCGCCGTGGTCCAGCCCGTGATCGTTCTCGGCGTCAGGCGGTCAGGCACGACGCTGCTTCGGGTCATGCTCGACAGGCACCCGGCGCTCGCCGTGCCCGACGAGTCCTACTTCGTCCCGACCCTCGCGGCGCGTCACCGGGGCGCGCTCGAGCCTGCCGACAGGTCTGCGACGCACGTGCCGCCGACGCCATCGCCGCGATCTACGAGGCATACGCCGCCGCCAGAGGCAAGGAACGGTGGGGCGACAAGACGCCGATGTACATGTCGCGGCTCGGCCTGCTCGAGCGGCTCTTCCCCACCGCCGTCTTCGTCCACCTCGTGCGCGACGGCCGGGATGCCGCCCGGTCGTTCCTCGAGATGCCGCCGGGGCTCGTCACCGAGTCGTGGGCGCATCCGCGCGACGTCGCCGGCTTCGCGTGCCAGTGGCGGACCGAGGTGCTCGATGCGGTCGCTCTCGGCCGCCGGGTCGGCCCGGGCCGCTACCTGGAGCTCCGCTACGAGCGCCTGGCGGCCGACCCGGAGGCGGCCCTGCGCGCCGTCTCGGAGTTCGCAGGGCTCGAGTTCGATCCGGTCATGCTGACCTACCCCGGGACGCTCGACCTCGCGGCCAAGCCGCACCAGGCGCGACTCGCCCAGCCGCCGACGGCGGGAGTGCGCGACTGGCGGGCCGAGATGGCGCCTGCCGACGCGGCCGCGTTCGAGGCGATCGCCGGCGACACGCTGGCGGCGGCGGGGTACGACATCTCGGACGCGCGCCCACCGGGGGCGCAGGCCCGGGCCCGGCTGGCGTGGTACGAGACGCGGTCTGCCGCCTGGCGCGCGGCGGGCACGGCCGTCGCCCGCTCGCCGCTCTGGGCCCGCCGCCACCCCCGGCTCGACTGACGTCTAGGCCGTGCGATCCTGGGGCGCGACGACGGAGCGGCCCGTCAGGTCGCCGTAGAGCGCGCGGGTGAACAGCGCCGAGAACGGCCAGACGATGGGCGCCGCGAGCGCCAGGCCTGTCAGGAACGCCACGCCGCCCGAGGTGAACGCGTAGACGATCAGCGCCATCGCCACGACGATCGGTGCGGCGAAGAGGATCGTGATGAGCCACACCAGCCAGACCCGGCTGAAGTTGCGCGCGGCCAGACCGGCCGACCGGGCCAGTGCTCCTCCCGGCGCGACGTCGCCCGCCGCGATCGCCGGCA
The DNA here is from genome assembly GCA_963706075.1 of uncultured Actinomycetes bacterium. Classification (GTDB taxonomy): domain Bacteria; phylum Actinomycetota; class Thermoleophilia; order Gaiellales; family JAICJC01; genus JAICJC01. The sequence continues at coordinate 50,329 of CAVPLP010000003.1, read as the reverse complement.
CGGCAAAGAGCAGGAGCGGCATGGGCACGACCGCGTACGGGCCGAAGAACACGGCCAGCATCCCCGCGATGATGCCGATCAGGACGGCCGTCGCGTAGGTCCAGGCCACCCGGCGCCCGGGCGCCGGCTCGGGCAGGCCCCGGAGCATCACGAAGCCGACGACCGCGAAGTAGGCGATCCCGTAGGCGAACCGCCCGATCACGGCCGTCTGGTTCGCATCTCCTCCACCCTGGTGGACGGCGACGACCGGGACGGTCGCGACGGCGAGCGCCACGACGGACACGACGACCAGGTCGGCCCAGACCGCGCCGAAGCGGTGAACGGCGGAGGCGAAGAGATCCTGGATCGGCGAGTGCCGCCGGACCGGCGCCGCCGCCGCGCTCCGCCTCTGCCTCCGCCTCCTCGGTCACGAGGCCACCGCGGAGCGGTCGCCGGCGTCGAGCACGAGCTCGCCGTCGACCGCGTCGGCGCGGACGACGGCGCCGTCGGAGAGCTCGCCGGCGAGCACCTTGATCGCCAGCGGGTTCTCGAGCTCGCGCTGGATCGTGCGCTTGAGCGGGCGCGCGCCGTAGGCCGGGTCGTAGCCGTGCTCGATCAGGAGCTCGGTCGCGGCGTCGGACAGCTCGAGGCCGATGCCCCGCTCGGCCAGCCGGCGCCGCAGGCCCTCGACCTGGAGGCGGACGATCTCGCCGAGCTGGTCGCGGCTCAGCCGCTCGAAGTGGACGATCTCGTCGATGCGGTTCAGGAACTCCGGCCGGAACGTCGCCTCGAGGTCGGTTGCGTTCGAGGTCATGATGACGATGGCGTTTCGGAAGTCGACAGTTCGCCCCTGCCCGTCGGTCAGGCGACCGTCGTCGAGCAGCTGGAGCAGGACGTTGAAGACGTCGGTGTGCGCCTTCTCGATCTCGTCGAGGAGCAGCACCGAGTACGGGCGGCGCCGCACGGCCTCGGTGAGCTGGCCGCCCTCGTCGTACCCGACGTAGCCGGGCGGGGCGCCGATCAGCCTCGAGACGGTGTGCCTCTCCATGTACTCCGACATGTCGATCCGCACCATCGCCTTCTCGGTGTCGAAGAGGAACTCGGCGAGCGCCTTCGCCAGCTCGGTCTTCCCGACGCCGGTCGGCCCGAGGAAGATGAACGAGCCGATCGGCCGGTCGGGGTCGCCCAGGCCGGCGCGCGACCGCCGGATCGCGTTCGACACGGCACCCACCGCCTCGTCCTGGCCGATGACGCGCTCGTGGAGGCGCGACTCCATCTGGACGAGCTTCTCCATCTCGCCCTCGAGGAGCCGCGAGACGGGGATGCCCGTCCAGCTCCCGACGACCTCGGCGACGTCCTCCGAGCCGACCTCCTCCTTCAGCATGGGCGAGTCGGACTGGATCTCGGCCAGGCGCTCCATGGCGGCGTCGAGCTCGGCCTGGAGCTTCGGCAGGTCGCCGTAGGTCAGCTCGGCGGCCCGCTGGAGATCCTGGTCGCGCTGGGCGCGCTCGGCCTCGGCGCGGGTCTCCTCGATGGTCGCCTTCAGGGTCTGAACCCGCTGGATGGCGTCCTTCTCCGCCTCCCACTCGGCCTTCATGCCGTCGAGCTCCTCCTGGAGGTTGGCGAGCTCCTCTGCGATCGCCTCGCGCCTGTCGACCGCCGTCTGGGCGGTCTCCTTCTCGAGCGCCGCCTGCTCGATCTCGAGCTGGATGATGCGGCGCTGCACCTGGTCGATCTCCATCGGCATCGAGTCGATCTCGATCTTGAGCCGCGACGCGGCCTCGTCGACCAGGTCGATCGCCTTGTCGGGCAGGAACCGGTCGGAGATGTACCTGTCCGACAGCATCGCGGCGGCGACGATCGCGTCGTCCGAGATGCGCACGCCGTGGTGTACCTCGTACCGCTCCTTCAGGCCGCGCAGGATGGCGATCGTGTCGGGGACGGTCGGCTCGCCGACCATCACCGGCTGGAACCGCCGCTCGAGCGCGGCGTCCTTCTCGATGTAGGTGCGGTACTCGTCGAGCGTGGTCGCGCCGACGGCGCGCAGCTCGCCGCGGGCGAGCATCGGCTTCAGCAGGTTGGCCGCGTCGACCGCGCCCTCCGCCTTGCCGGCGCCGACGATCGTGTGGAGCTCGTCGATGAAGACGATGATCTGGCCGTCGGAGGCGCGGATCTCGGCCAGCACCGCCTTCAGCCGCTCCTCGAACTCGCCCCGGTACTTCGTGCCGGCGACGAGCGAGCCGACGTCGAGCGCCCACACCCGCTTCCCGGTCAGGCCCGCGGGGACGTCGCCGGAGGTGATCCGCTGGGCGAGGCCCTCGACGATCGCCGTCTTGCCGACGCCGGGCTCGCCGATCAGGACCGGGTTGTTCTTCGTGCGCCTCGAGAGCACCTGGATGACGCGCCGCACCTCCTGGTCGCGGCCGATGACCGGATCGAGCTTGCCGCGCTCGGCGGCGTCGGTCAGGTCGCGGCCGAACTTTGCGAGCGCCTCGTACGTGCCCTCGGCGTCGGGCGACGTCACGCGCTGCCCGCCGCGCACCTCCGCGACCGCCTTCAGGATCGCGGCCCGGTCGAGCTCGGCGCCGGCCGCGAGCGCCAGCAGCAGGTGCTCGACGGCCACGTACTCGTCCTTCAGCGCCTCGGCCTCGGTGAAGGCCTCCTCGAGCGCCTGGCGGGTCGCGCGGCTCGCCGCCGGCTGCACGTTCGCCCCCTCCATGCGCGGCAGCGAGGCGAGCCGGGCCTCGACCGCGTCGCGGATCGCTGCCGGATGGAGCCCGGCCTTCTCGAGGATGCGCGCGGCAACGCTCGCCTCCTGCGTCAGGAGCGCCAGCAGCAGGTGGTCAGGCGTGAGCTCGGGGTTGCCGCGGGTGACGGCGTCGCCCTGAGCCGATGCGAAGGCCTCCTGGGCCTTTACGGTGAGTTTCGTGAAGTCCATATCGCCGGGGGGGTCGGGGGTTGATAGCGAACCAGCTCGCGGCGGTAGCTTCGGTGGACGCGGGCCACCTCCGTCCGCATGTGCCGCGCGGCGGCGGCGAGCTGCCTCTGGAGATCCGCCACCTGGGCGTCGAGCCGGGCAACCGTGTCCTCGAGCTCGAGGACACGGGTCGCCCCGGCCAGGTTCATGCCGAGCTCGCCGGTGAGGCCGCTGATCTTGCGAAGGCGGGCCAGGTCGGCCTCGGAGTAGCGGCGGGTGCCGCCCGGCGTCCGCCGGGGTCGCACCAGCCCACGCGCCTCGTACACCCGCAGGGTCTGCTGGTGCAGGCCCGTCAGCTCGGCTGCGACCGAGATCGAGTACCGCGGGCGGGAGTCGGGGGCGAGGCTCGTCATCCGGCGCGCTCCTCGAAGAGCTTCTCACGCGGATCGCCGTGGTCGGAGCGCTCGATCTCGCTGAGCTTCTCGAGCGCCTCGCGCTCCTGCTTCGACAGCGTCCCGGGGACGGCGATGCGGACGCGGGCCAGCAGGTCGCCCGTGCCGCCGCCGTTCAGCTTCGGGGCGCCGCGGCCCTTCACCCTCAGGGTCTTGCCGTCGGTCGATCCGGCGGGCACCTTCACGCGCACCGTGCCGCCGTCCGGAGTCGGGAGCTCGACCTGGCCGCCGAGCGCGGCCTCCGAGAACGTCACCGGCACGTCGAGCACCAGATCGTCACCGCGGCGATGGAAGAGCGGGCTGGGGGCCACGCGGGTGACGACGTACAGGTCGCCCGGCTCGCCGCCGCGCGGGCCGGCCTCGCCCTTGCCGCGCACCTTGATGCGCGTGCCGTCGCGGACGCCCGCCGGGACGCGCACCTGGTAGGTCTTGGTCGAGCGCAGGCGGCCGGAGCCGTGGCAGGTCGGGCACGGGTCGTCGATGACCGTCCCCGCGCCGCCGCAGCGGCCGCAGGGCTGGCTCATCGCGAAGAACCCCTGGCTCTCGGACGTGACGCCGCGCCCCTTGCAGACGGGGCAGATCGTGGGTGACGTGCCCGGCGCGGCGCCCGAGCCGCGGCAGGTCGTGCACGGGTTGGCCTTGTCGACCGGGACCTTGACCGTCGCGCCGCGGAGCGAGTCGGGGAACGAGATCTGCACCTGCACCTCGACGTCGGCGCCCCGCTGGGCCTCGCGCCCGCCTCCCCGGCTGCCCCGGTTGAACAGGCCGCCGAAGATGTCGCCGAGGTCGAACCCGGCCCCGGGCCCGGCGCCCGAGAAGTCGAAGCCCTGGAAGCCGCCGCCGGTCGGCCCCTGGCCGGGCCGGAACGTCTGGCCGAACGTGTCGTACTGCTTTCGCTTCTCGGGATCCGAGAGCACCTCGTACGCCTGGCCGATCCCCTTGAACCGCTCCTCGGCCGACGCATCCCCCGGGTTTCGGTCCGGGTGGTACTGCCGCGCCAGCTTGCGGTAGGCCTTCTTGATCTCGTCGGCGCTCGCGCCCTTCGGCACGCCCAGCGTCTCGTAGTGCGTCGCCACTACTTCTCCTCAGCCGCAGGGCCGCTCGAGACCACCACGCGGGCGGCGCGCACGACCCGGTCGCCCAGCCGGTAGCCGCGCTGCCAGACGGCGGCGACGGCCCCCTCGGGCTGGTCGGACGGCGGTGCGAGAGCGCCTCGTGGACGTGGGGGTCGAACTCGTCGCCTGGCTCGCAGGGGATCTCCTCGAGGCCTCGGCGGGCGAGCAGGCCGGCGAGCTGCTGCTTCACGAACTGCACGCCCTCGGCGACCTTCGCCTCCTCGTGGTGCTCGGAGGCGTCGAGCGCCCGCTCGAGGTTGTCGAGCACGGGCAGGAGCTCGCTGACGAGCGACTCCGTGGCCCGCGACGCCTGCACCTCGGACTCGCGGGCGACCCGCTTTCGGTAGTTGTCGAAGTCGGCCGCGAGCCGGCGCAGGTCGTTCAGGTACTCCTCGGCGCGACGGTTGGCGTCGGCGAGATCGGCCTCGATGTCGGCGTCGGTCTGCGGCTCGGGGCCACCAATGGGGTCAGACCCCTCCGCTGCACCTGGCGGTGCAACGTCGGGATCAGACCCCGCTTCGTGGTGCCGCTGCGTCACGAGCGGTCGCCGGTCTCGTCGACGACCTCGGCGTCCACGATCTCCTCGTCGCCCGCGTCGGCGCTCTCGGCACCGTCGCCGTTGCCGGCGCCGGTGGTGGCCGACTGCTGGGCCTGCTGGTAGACCAGCTCGCCCAGCTTGAACGAGGCCTCGCGCAGCGCCTCGAGGCGCGACCGGATCTCGCCGACGTCCGAGCCGTCGATGGCCTGCTTCACCGCGTCGATCTTGGTGCGGATCTCGGTCTTGGTCTCGTCGTCGAGCTTGGCGTCGTGCTCGGCCAGCGACTTCTCGGTCGAGTACGCCACCTGCTCGGCGCTGTTCCGCGCCTCGGCCAGCTCGCGAGCCTGGCGGTCGTCCTCGGCGTGCGACTCGGCGTCGCGCACCATCTGGTCGACCTCGGAGTCGGAGAGGCCCGACCCGCCCTGGATCTGGATCTTCTGCTCGTTGCCGGTGCCCTTGTCCTTGGCGGACACGTGCATGATGCCGTTGGCGTCGATGTCGAAGGTGACCTCGATCTGGGGCACGCCGCGCGGCGACGGCGCGATGCCGACGAGCTGGAACTTGCCCAGCGTCTTGTTGTAGGCGGCCATCTCGCGCTCGCCCTGGAGCACGTGGATCTCGACGGACGGCTGGCCGTCCTCGGCGGTCGAGAAGATCTCGGACTTCCGCGACGGGATCGTCGTGTTGCGCTCGATCAGCTTCGTGAACACGCCGCCCTTGGTCTCGATCCCCAGCGACAGCGGGGTGACGTCGAGGAGCAGCACGTCCTTGACCTCGCCCTTCAGCACGCCGGCCTGGATGGCGGCGCCGATGGCGACGACCTCGTCGGGGTTCACGCCGCGGTGCGGGTCGCGCCCGATCAGGCTCTTGACCTTCTCCTGCACTGCGGGCATGCGGGTCATGCCGCCGACCAGGATCACCTGGTTGATGGCGCCGGGCTCGAGGCCCGAGTCCGCGAGCGCCTGCTTGGTCGGCGCGACCGTCCGCTCGATCAGGTCGTGCGTGAGCTCGGTGAGCTTCGCCCGCGACAGCGTCGTGTCGAGGTGCTTGGGCCCCTCGGCGTCGGCCGTGATGAACGGCAGGTTGATGTTGGTCGACTGCGTCGTCGACAGCTCGATCTTGGCCTTCTCGGCGGCCTCGTAGAGCCGCTGGAGCGCCATCGGGTCGATGCCCAGGTCGATGGCCTGGTCGCGCTTGAACTCCGCGATCAGCCAGTCGACGACCGCCTTGTCGAAGTTGTCGCCGCCGAGGTGGTTGTCGCCGGAGGTCGCCTTGACCTCGAACACGCCCTCGCCGAGCTCGAGCACCGACACGTCGAACGTGCCGCCGCCGAGGTCGAAGACGAGGATGGTCTGGTCGCCCTCCTTGTCGAGCCCGTACGCGAGCGACGCGGCGGTCGGCTCGTTGATGATGCGCAGCACCTCGAGGCCGGCGATCTTGCCGGCGTCCTTGGTGGCGTTGCGCTGCGCGTCGTTGAAGTACGCCGGGACCGTGATGACCGCCTCGGTCACCGTCTCGCCCAGGTACGCCTCGGCGTCGGTCTTGAGCTTCTGGAGGATCATCGCCGAGATCTCGGGCGGCGGGAACATCTTGTCCCCCGCGTTGACGCGGGCGTCGCCGTTCGGCCCGTCGACGACCTCGTACGGCACGATCTTCTGCTCCTCGGACACCTCGGCGGCCTTGCGGCCCATGAAGCGCTTGATCGAGAAGACGGTGTTCTTGGGATTGGTCACGGCCTGGCGCTTGGCCGGCGTGCCGACGAGCCGCTGGCCGTCCTTTGTGAAGGCCACGACCGACGGCGTCGTCCGTCCGCCCTCGGCGTTCGGGATGACGGTGGGCTCGCCGCCCTCCATCACCGCCATGCACGAGTTGGTCGTCCCGAGGTCGATGCCGATCACTTTTGCCATGTGGTTCCCGCTCCTTGCGTGGTTGCAACGAAGATTATCTAAGTCGCTTTATAGCAACTTTTCGCACCCTCGGCAAGGGAGGGTGTGGCGTAGATCGCAACGGTCGGCGTGGTGAGGAGCGGCCGGAGCCAGGGGACGTCGCCCAGCACGCCCCGGCGGCCCTGCTTCAGCATCGGGCGGCCGCCGACCCGGGCGCCCGCCACCGCGACGACGACGTCGACCTGCTGGTTCTCGATGAACGCCCGGTTCGACGCCGGATCCCGGAAGAACCGGTGCGCGCCGAGCACGATCGGGAGCACGCGCCGAAGCACGGGCGGGCGCAGATACGGCGCCATCCCCTCGTCGACGCTCGTCCGCCCCGCCAGCACCTCGAAGCTCCCCGCGGTGCGCACGTTCACGAGGATGCGCGCGTTGCACGGGACCGTGCGGGCGACCGTGGCCATCACCTCGAGGCCCGCTCGCTCGTCCGGCGTGACGCCCGCCGGGGCGGTCGCCACGGCGAGCACCACCGCGATGGCGCCGACGCACACGGCGCCCGCCCGGCGGAGGGCCCGGCGACGATCGCGCGCCGCCCATCCGACGGCGCTTCGCACCACCGTGCTGAGCGCGGCGACGCCCGCGATCACGGCGAACAGGATGCCGTACTCGAAGAGCCGCCTGGGCCCGAACGTCGCGGGCACGAACGTCCGGTAGCGGTGGCTGAAATAGAGCCCGACGGCCGTCAGCGTGAGCGCGGTCGCCCACGACGCGAAGGTCACCGGGCCGAGCGATCGCCGCCGCCGCCAGATGACGAGCCCCGAGGCGAGGGCCAGGAGGACGAGCCCCACGTAGTCGCGCCTGGGCGTCGTCACCTGAAGATCCTCGAACACGCTCGCGAGCGCCACCTCGCCGACCCGCGCGGGCGGGATGGCCCATCCGGTGCGCCGTCCCTTCGGGTGCGTGCGCTTGATGACCTCGAACGACTTGGTCGGGTCGAGCGTGACCGGGAAGCCCGGATAGCCCCCGGAGCCGCGCGCCCGCTGGAAGCCCAGGTCGCCACCCGACGCGGCGAGCACCGCCAGCCAGATCACCACGGTCAGGAGCGCCGTCACGCCGCCTGCGCGGGCGATCCGGGCGAGCCGGTGGCGCCTGGCGGGGTTCACGGCGAGGCTGGCTGCGATGTACCAGATCAGGAAGATCCCGAAGACGGCGACCGGGATCAGGTGGGTTCCGGCCGCCGCGCCGAGCAGCACGCCCGCGACCGCGGCCTCGCGCAGGCCCGCCCGGCCGCGCACCACGCCGATCGCGATCACGACGGCGCAGACCGCCGCCATGCGGCCGAGCGTCTCGACCCGGTAGACGTCCGCGTCCTGGGTGAACTCGGCGTTGATCGGCGCCGACGCGGGCACCGCCAGGACGAGCGCGGGCACGCCGACGGCGAGCACCCGCAGGCCGACTGCGCGGCCGAGCGCGAGGAGGGCCGCGAAGAGGCCGACCCCGCCCAGCCACACGACGGCGGCCATCGTGAGCAGCGCCCCGTTCGGCGCGACCGACACCACGCCCGCCTCGAACGAGTTCAGGACGACCTTGCTCACGGTCGTCGGGATGTGGATGCCCCACTGAAGCGTGCTCGCGGGCACCCCGCCGGCACGGAGGATCTCGAGCCCGTCTCCCCAGTAGCGCCACGCGGCCTCGCTGCTCATGAACGACACCGGCTGGAGCCGGAGCTTGTCGATCGCGAACGCCGTGAGCCCGGCGAGGCCGGGCACCAGCGTCCAGCGGTTGCAGCGCGCGTCGGCGGCCAGCGCCCGCAGGTGAGCACGCGCCGAATGGCGGCTGAACGCCGCCGCCCACAGCGCGATCGTGACGACCGTGAGCGAGATCGCAAACGACGTCCTCCCGATCGTGCCGGTGACCGCAAGCGCCGTCGCGGTCAGCGCCGCAACCGTGTATCCGAGCCCGAAGCAGAGCGCGATCGCCGTCTCGACCCGAAGCAGGCCGGGCCGAAACGCAGCGAGCGTCGCGCCGGCCCCGGGGACGAGAACGACCGCCGAGACGGCGAGGAGGCTGGCGACGCTCACGCCACTACACTACGGCGCGTCCTTTGGGGGAGGGTGAGTTCGGGCGATGCAGACGGTCCGGTACCGACGCGCGGGCTGGTGGATAGGGGTTGCCGGCGCCATCGCCGTGGCGGTCTTCGCCTTCGGCTCGTCCGGCACGGACGTGAGCGCGCACAAGCGGGCACCGAAGGTCGCATCGCGCCCGAGCATCGTCGTCATCCTCACCGACGACCAGCCCTCCCAGACGCTCTGGGCGATGCCGCGGACCCAGCGGCTGCTCTCCGCACACGGGGTCAAGTTCACGGCGTTCTACGACTCGGTCGCCCTGTGCTGCCCCGCGCGCTCCGCGCTCCTCACCGGCCGCTACGCCCACTCGACGCACGTGTACGGGAACGCCCCGCCGGAGGGCGGCGCCGTCACGTTCCGGCACCGTCACGACGATCTCCAGACCCTGGCCGTGTGGCTCCACCAGGCCGGCTACCGGACCGCCCTCTTTGGCAAGTACCTGAACGGCTACAGGGGCGGGTACGTCCCGCCGGGGTGGGACACCTTCACGACCTCGGCGCGCTACTGGGGCGGGCCGGGATACGTGCAAGGGGTCGCCAAGAACTACCCCTTCACGACGTACATGCCGAACTTCATGGGCACGCGGACCGCGCAGTTCATCCGCTCGGTGCCACGGTCAAAGCCGCTCTTCGCGTACTACGCCCCCTACGCCCCGCACGCCCACCCGAGCGCCGAGCCCCGCTACGCATCCCTGCACGTGTGCTGGCACTGCCACGGCTGGCCGACCCCGGACTTCAACGAGCGGGGCGTGAACGACAAGCCGGTGTTCGATCAGCGGCCGCCCCTGTCCCGCCCCCAGATCACGGCCGTGCACCGGTTTCGCACCGAGCAGGTGCGGACGCTGAAGTCGGTCGACGTGAAGGTCGGGAGGATCGTCGCCGCACTCCGCGACACCGGCCGCCTCCACAACACGATCATCGTCTTCATGTCAGACAACGGAGTCATGTGGGGGTCGCACCGCTGGTCGCCGACGGCGAAGCGAAACCCCTACCGGAGGTCCAGCCGCATGCCGCTGATCATCCGGGACGACGCCCTCGGCGACGAGCCCCGGATCGAGCCGCGGCTCGTCGGGAACGTCGACATCGCCCCCACGCTCGCCGCGCTGGCCGGGGTGCCGGCGCCGAGCTCCGTCGAAGGGACGAGCTTCGCCCCCATCCTCCGCGACCCGTCGCACCCCTGGTCGCGCACGCTCCTGCTCGAGAACTTCACACGTCACGAGGTGCCCGGGAGGGTTCCCAGCTACTGCGGCGTTCGCACCGACCGCTTCCTGTTCGTGCACTACGGGAAGGGGGTCGAGGAGCTCTACGACGAGCGGCGCGACCCGTTCGAGCTCCACAACATCGCCGGAAAGCCGCGGGCCGCCGAGACGCAGGCGCGCCTGCGGCAGACCACCAGCCGCCTGTGCCGGCCGCGCCCGCCGGGCTTCACGTTCTAGCGGCGCTCCGCCCGTACTCGCACAGGTCGAGGAGCACGCACTCCTCGCAGCGCGGGCGCCGGGCCGTGCACGTCGAGCGTCCGTGCTCGATCAGGAGCAGGTGAGCCTCGAGCATCCGCCGGGGCGGCGTCATGGCGGTCAGGATCGGATGGGCCGCGTCGGCGCTCGTGCCGGCCGGGATCAGCCCGACCCGGCCCGCGATCCGGTGGATGTGGGTGTCGACCGGCATCACCGGCGCGCCCAGGCTGAAGAGCAGGACGCAGCTCGCGGTCTTGGGCCCGACGCCCGGAAGCGCCACGAGCCACTCCATCGCCTCCGCGACGGGCATCCCGCCCAGCCACTCCAGGTCGAGCGCGTCGAGCCCGCGCAGCACCGCCTGGATGCGAGGCGCCTTCTGAACGGCGAGCCCGCCGGGCCGCAGGGCCTCGACCAGGTCGGCCTCGGGCGCGTCGCGCACCTCGGCCCACGTCGGGAACCGCTCGCGCATGCGGGCGTACGCGCGCTCGCAGTTCAGGTCGCTCGTGTTCTGGCTCAGGATGGTGAGCACGAGCTCGTCGAGCGCCGGCAGACGGGTGCGGGCGGCGGGCGTGCCGTACGCCGCCCGCAGCCGGTCCGTGATCTCGGCCATCGGCATCCGGCGGTTCTACCACCGCGGAGCCAGCTAGGTACGCTGCAAGGCATGGACACGGCCCTCGACGCCCGCTCACGGCCGCTGCGCGACCTGCGCATCTCGGTCACGGACCGGTGCGACTTCCGCTGCGTCTACTGCATGCCCAAGGAGGTGTTCGGGCGCGACTTCCAGTTCCTGCGCCGGTCGGAGCTCCTGACCTTCGAGGAGATCGCCCGGGTGGCCGGGATCGGCGCGCGGCTCGGCGTCCAGAAGCTCCGCCTCACCGGCGGCGAGCCCCTCCTGCGGCGCGACCTCGAGCGGCTCGTCGCGATGCTCGCGGCGATCGACGGCATCGACGACGTCGCCATGACGACCAACGGGTCGCTCCTCGCGCGGAAGGCCCGAGCCCTCGCCGACGCCGGCCTCGGCCGCGTGACCGTCAGCCTCGACTCGCTCGACGATGCGGTGTTCGGCGCGGTGAACGACGTCGACTTCCCGGTCGAGCGGGTGCTCGAGGGCATCGCCGCCGCTCGGGAGGCCGGCCTTCCGGTCAAGGTGAACATGGTCGTGAAGCGCGGCCTGAACGACGGCTCGGTGCTCGACATGGCCGGGCACTTCCGCGGCACCGGCCACGTCCTGCGGCTGATCGAGTACATGGACGTCGGCACCACGAACGGGTGGCAGATGGACGACGTCGTCCCGGCGTCGGAGCTCATCGAGACGATCGACGCCCGGTGGCCGCTCGAGCCCGTCGACCCCGCGTATCCGGGCGAGGTGGCGCGCCGCTACCGCTACCGCGACGGCGCCGGCGAGATCGGCGTGATCGCATCGGTGACCCAGCCCTTCTGCCACGACTGCTCACGGGCCCGGCTCTCGGCGGAGGGCCGGCTCTACACCTGCCTCTTCGCGGCTGCCGGCCATGACCTGCGGGGGCGGCTTCGCAACGAGTCCGGCGACGAGGACGTCGAGGCGTTCCTGCGCCGCATCTGGGGCAGGCGCGCCGACCGCTACTCCGAGCTGCGCACGGCCGAGACGACGCTCCGGCCGAAGGTCGAGATGTCGCACATCGGCGGCTAGGAGGCCCGTCCGAGGCCCGTCGCGACCGCGGTTTTCGCTACGATGCGGACTGCCATGGACGCTGCGTCGGCCACCCCGCGCTCCCGCTGGAGCGTTTCGCAATGGCTGCCCAAGGGGTGGCGTGACTTCCTCCTGCAGCTGGCGCTGTTCACGATCGTCGACGTGCTGTACGAGCTGACGCGCGGCCTGTCGGAGGGGAGCGTCGCGACGGCGTTCGGCCACGCCCGCCGGGTGGTCTCGTGGGAGCAGTCGCTCGGCATCTTCAACGAGCTCGACGTCCAGCAGTGGGCGCTCCAGCGCCACTGGGCGCTCGACATCGCCGACTTCACGTACTTCCACATGCACTTCGTCGTGACGACGGTCTTCATGTTCTGGCTCTACCTGCGCCGGAACCGGCACTACTACTTCATCCGAAACGCCGTCTTCGTCGCCGATGCGATCGCGCTCGTGGGCTTCACGCTCTTCCCCACCGCGCCGCCGCGGATGCTGACCGACCTCGGGTTCACCGACACGCTCGACAGGTACGCGTCCGTCTCGAACTACTCCGGGCCGATCGCCGATCTCGCCAACCCGTTCGCGGCGGTGCCGTCGATCCACACCTGCTACGCGCTCATCATCGGCCTCTCGTGCTTCTTCCTCGTACGGCGTCGTCCACTGCGCATCACCTGGCTCTTCTACCCGTGCCTGATCGTGTTCTCGATCATCGCAACGGCCAACCACTTCTGGCTCGACGCGATCCTCGGCGGCCTGCTCGCCGCGGTCGCCCTGTCGACCGCCTGGCTGATCGAGCGGTACCGGCCGACCCTGCCGCGCTCGGCGCGGGTCCGCATGCGGCTCGAGTCCGGGCCGCGGTTGGCCGACGCGAGATAGCGCCCGTGGTATAGTGGGCGGGATGAGCACCCCGCTCGCCCGTCTGAAGACGGGATACACGCAGGGCGGCCGCGACCTCGGCATGGCCTTCATGGGCCGGCTCGGCTCGCTGCCGTTCACACCGAACCAGATCACCGTCGCCGGCCTCGCCATGAACTTCGCGGCTGCGGTGCTCGTGGTGGAGCGCCATTTCGTGTGGGCGACGGTGGTCTTCATCGCCGGCTCGATCCTCGACATCCTCGACGGTGCGCTGGCCCGCACGCACGGCAAGCTGACGCCGTTCGGCGGGTTCCTCGACTCGACCACCGACCGCCTCTCGGAGGGGCTGATCCTCGGCGCGATCGCGATCGTGCTGTCGGAGCAGGGCCACCAGGTGGCGCTCGGCTGCGTCTTCGTCGCGCTGGTCGGCTCGTTCCTCGTGAGCTACACACGGGCCAAGGCGGAGTCGCTGGGACTGCGGGGCGAGGCGGGGCTCATGGCACGGGCGGAGCGGGTCGTGCTCGTGGCGGTGGTGCTGCCGTTCGCAGGGCACGGATCGCTGCCGTACGGCATCTACGTGCTCGCGGCGCTCACCACGCTCACCGTCATCCAGCGCATCGTGTACGTCAGACGACAACTTCTCTCGGAGGGATAGGTATGGCCGATCAGGCCTCGAGCAACGGACACAAGAAGCCCACCGGCAAGGTGCGGGTGGCCATCGTCGGCGCCGGCAACTGCGCCTCCGCCCTGGTCCAGGGCGTCCACCACTATCACGACGCGAAGCCGAACGAGTTCGTCCCCGGTCTCATGCACGTCGACCTGGGCGGGTACCACATCTCGGACATCGAGTTCACGGCCGCCTTCGACGTCGACGCCGACAAGGTCGGGCGCGACCTCGGCGAGGCGATCTTCCGCGGCCAGAACAACACCGTGAAGTTCGCCGAGGTCCCGAAGCTCAACGTGCCGGTGCACCGCGGCATGACGCACGACGGGATCGGCAAGTACCTGAGCAAGGTGATCGAGAAGGCGCCGGGCGAGACGGCCGACGTCGTCCGCATCCTCCAGGAGACCGGCACCGACGTCGTCGTCAGCTACCTCCCGGTGGGATCTGAGGAGGCGACGAAGTGGTACGTCGAGCAGGTGCTCTCGGCGGGCTGCGCGTTCGTGAACTGCGTCCCGGTCTTCATCGCCCGCGAGCCGTACTGGCAGCGCCGGTTCGAGGAGAAGGGCCTGCCGATCGTCGGCGACGACATCAAGTCGCAGGTCGGCGCGACCATCGTCCACCGCCAGCTGACGCGCCTCTTCCGCGAGCGCGGCGTCAAGCTCGAGCGCACCCATCAGCTGAACGTCGGCGGCAACACCGACTTCATGAACATGCTCGAGCGCGAGCGGCTGGAGTCCAAGAAGATCTCCAAGACGAACGCCGTCACCTCGCAGCTCGACTACGACATCGGCGCCCGCAACGTCCACATCGGCCCGTCCGACTACGTCGAGTGGCTCGACGACCGCAAGTGGGCGTACATCCGCATGGAGGGTCGCGCGTTCGGCGACGTGCCTCTGAACATCGAGCTCAAGCTCGAGGTCATCGACTCGCCGAACTCGGCCGGGATCGTGATCGACGCGGTGCGCTGCGCGAAGCTCGCACTCGACAACGGCATCGCCGGCGCGCTCGAATGGCCCTCGGCGTACTTCATGAAGTCGCCGCCGGTGCAGCACGCCGACGACCAGTGCCGCGACGAGGTGGAGCGCTTCATCGCCTCCCACACCCGCACCGCGGACGGTGCCAAGGAGAGGACCAAGGCGAAGGCGTGAGCCCGCTGAGGCTCTGCCTGGTCTCGCCGTTCGCGCTCGACGGCGCGCACCCGGTGGCCGAGCACGTCCGCGGCGCAGCGACGGCGCTGGCGAGGTCCGGCCACCGGGTGACCGTGCTCGCGCCCAGCCCGTCGACGCGCGCCCTCCGCAGCGGCCGGCGGCGGCTGCGGGCGCTCGCGAACGGCGACGGAGAGGCGCTCCTCGCCCTCGAGGGCGAGCCGCTTCAGGTGGCGATGACGCCGGCCGTGCCGCTGCGCCAGCGCGGACGGCGCCGCGGTGCCGGCCTCCCGGTGGCGGCCAGCGCGAACGTGGCCCTCGCCGTCACCGCCGGCGGCTTCGACGTCGTCCACGTCCACGAACCGCTGCTTCCGGGGCTCGCAACGGCAGCCGTGCGCCACGCGCCGGGGCTCGTCGTCGCGACCTTCCACTCCGCCGACGCCCGCGCGATGGCCTACCCGGTCGGCGACCGGGCCCGTGACCGCTACCGCGCGCGGATCGACGCGCTCATCGCGACGTCGGATCAGGCGGCGGCCGCAGCCGCGCCCATCTACCCCGGCGAGTACACGATCATCCCGGCCGGGGTCTCGGAGCAGTTCGAGCCCGGGGCCAAGCAGGGCACGCAGATCGCAGCCGAATGGTCGAGCGAGGGCCGCCCGGCCCTGCGCGCGCTCGTGAAGACCGTGGCGGCCACGCCCGTGCTCGAGCTCGTCCTCGTCTGGAGCCGGCACACCCGCCGGCCGATGCGGCCGTACGTCCCGGCGGCCGCGCGCGGCCGGGTGCACGTGCGAAGCCCCAAGGACACGGCCGAGCGGGCCGCCGCGATCCGTGACGCCGACGTGTTCGTCGCCGCTCCCGGCGGCGACGACGACCTGGCGTGGGAGGCGCGGGCCTGCGGCTGCGCGGTCGTCTCGGCGCTGCCGTCCGGGGCGCTCGAACCGCCCGATCCCGGCCTCGGGTACGCCGCCGAACAGCCGGCGCTGGCCGCGGCGGCCGCCGCGCGCCTCATCGAAGACACGGCGCTCCGCGACGACATCTCGGGCCGGAGCCGGGCGGCCTCCGCAGAGCGCAGCTTCGCGGCGGTCGCGCGGCAGCTCGAGGAGGTGTACGCCGGCCTCGGCAAGCGGCGGCGCGTGCACCCGCGGACGCCCCTCGGCGATCGCGCGCCGATCCTGGCCGACCTGCACATGCACACGAGCCACTCCCACGATTGCGCGACCGACCCGGCGGCGCTGCTCGACCACTGCATTGCCCAGGGGCTCGGCGCGGTTGCGATCACCGACCACAACGAGATCTCGGGCGCGCTCGAGGCGGCCGGCCTCGGGAAGCCGATCACCGTGATCGTCGGCGAGGAGGTCAAGACCTCCCAGGGTGAGGTGATCGGCCTCTTCCTGCACGAGCGGATCGAGCGCGGGATGTCGATGGACGAGACGATCACGGCGATCCAGGACCAGGGCGGGCTCGTCTACATGCCGCACCCGTTCGACCGGATGCACACGATCCCCGACCCGGCCACCCTCCTTCGGGTGCTCGATCGCATCGACATCTTCGAGGTCTACAACTCGCGGCTGCTCTTCGACGCCTTCAACGACGACGCGATGCGCTTCGCCGCCAAGTACAACCTGATCCAGGCCGCCGGCTCCGACGCGCACGTCCTCCCGGGCATCGGAACGGCGCTGAACCAGATCCCCGCGTTCGAGGGCCCGGAGGAGTTCCTGCTCGCGATGCGCCAGAACCAGATCGTCCGCCGCCCGAAGAGCCTCCTGTATCTTCAGGGGCTGAAGTGGGTCCAGAGCGTGAGCAGGTAGAGGCATCGGGAGCTCGTCGCCGAATACGGCGGTGGGTGAACGTGGCCGAGGATCAGATCTACGAGCGCTATCAGGCAAAGGCGATCGCCGAGACCAACGCCCTCGGGCACGACATCGCCGAGTGGCTGCGCGAGGCGCACCCCGGCGCCGCACCCGTGCTGGGGACGGGCCATCCGCTGGCCGACATCCTGCTCCTGAAGTACGCCCCGCTGCCCGCGGAGGCGCAGGAGGGCGTCGCGTTCTTCGGCCGCGCCGGCCAGGCGATCCTGAAGAGCCTCCAGCGGATGCGCATCGACCCGCTGATGCTCTACGGGACCGATTGCCTGAAGGCCGCGGT
Organism: uncultured Actinomycetes bacterium; assembly: GCA_963706075.1. Classification (GTDB taxonomy): domain Bacteria; phylum Actinomycetota; class Thermoleophilia; order Gaiellales; family JAICJC01; genus JAICJC01. The sequence continues at coordinate 33,391 of CAVPLP010000003.1, read as the reverse complement.
CGAGCCGGCCGACGCCGACCTCGAGCACTGCCGCACGTGGCTCACGCGCGAGATCCACATCACCCAGCCGCGCATGGTCGTCACGATGGGCGACGCCGCCAGGGCGTTCCTCGACTCGATCGAGTTCCCGCTGTCGGTGCCCGGCGAGGCCCCGCTCGGTGAGATCCAGCAGTGGACGCCGACGATCGAGCTCCTCCACACGCCCGACATCGACGAGTGCCTCGACAGCTCTGCGTCGAAGCAGCAGTTCTGGGCGGCGTTCAAGGTGCTCGGCGCCTGGTACGAGAACCTGCCGCCCTACTGAGCGCTGAAAAATTGGTGCCTGACCCCAATTTTTCAGGGAGGAACATCGTGGCCATGGGCGGCGGCGGGTTCGGGGGCGCCCGCGGCGACGCGGCGCTCGACGACTTCGTCCTCGCGCTGGCCGGGGTCGAGCGGCCGGCGGTCTGCTTCGTGCCCACCGCCTCGGGCGACTCCGACTCCTACATCGTCCGCTTCCACGCCGCCTTCCCGCCCGAGCGGGCGCGCGCGTCGCACCTGCCGCTCGTCGCGCGCGACGGGCGCGACCTGCGGGCCCACCTGCTCGCGCAGGACGTGGTCTACGTGGGCGGCGGGAACACCGTCAACATGCTCGCCATCTGGCGGGCGCACGGCGTCGACGCCGCCCTGCGCGAGGCGTGGGAGGCCGGCGTCGTCATGGCCGGGATGTCGGCCGGGGCGCTCTGCTGGTTCGAGGGCGGGATCACCGACTCGTACGGCGCCGTCGACGGTCTCGCCGACGGCCTGGGCCTCCTGCCGGGGAGCATGTGCCCGCACTTCGACAGCGAGCCGGGGCGGCGGCCCGTCTACCACCGTCTCGTCGCCGAGGGCGCGCTGCCGCCCGGCATCGCCGCCGACGACGACTGCGCGCTCCACTTTCGCGGCACGACCCTCGCCGAGGCCGTCACGGCACGCGACGGCGCGGGTGCCTACCGCGTCGACGCGACCGGCGAGACCCCGCTCGCAGCCCGCCGGCTCAGCGGATGAGGCGCGCGGCGGCGCCGGCCGCGGCGGTCGCCTGCCTCGCCGCCGTCAACCTGCTGGCCCCGCACCTGCCCGAGCCGCGGACGTGGGGGCAGATCGCGGGCCTCGCCCTCATCTCGTTCCCGCTCGCCGCTCTCGTGATCGCGGCGCTCCTCCCATTCGCGGCGGCGCCGCCCAAGGCGCTCGCCGTCGCAGCTGCCGGAGCGGCCGCACTCGCCGGGCTCATGATCGCCGCAGGCCTTCCGGGCACGCCCGCGACAGTGGCCAAGCTCGTCGCGGCGGCGTGCGCCGGCTTCGCCCTCTCCGTCCTCCTGCGCACCCCGCTCGAGCTGGCCGGGATCGCCATCCTGGTCGCTGCGGTCGACGCGCTGAGCGTCGCCGCCGGACCGACGCACGTCATCGTCGAGCACCACACCGACGTCCTCGACACGTTCACGCTGGCGTTCCACCCGCTGGGGACGTTCGGGGCGGCCCAGATCGGAGTGAGCGACTTCGTGTTCTTCGCGCTCTTCGCTGCGGCAGCCGTCAAGATGGGGTTGCGGCGCCGGGCGACGTTGGCTGCGATGACCGCCTCGTTCGGCGTGACCGCGGCCATCTCGTACGCCACCGACGCCACCCTGCCGGCCCTGCCGCTGCTCTCGCTCGGCCTCCTCTTGCCCAATGCCGACCTCCTCTGGTCCCGCCACAGGGGGACACGCGCGTCACCCGATCGGGAGAGCGGAACTACGTCGTTCTGACCGATCCAAGGGGAGATGAGCCGACGGCTGAGGTCGACCCTGCCTGTGTGCGCGCTGTGCGCGATCCTCGGCCTGCTCACGGCGCCCGCCGCGAACGCGCAGGGGAAGGTGCCCGTCGCCGACACCCAGCCGGTCTGGGCGAGCCCCTCGAACCTGGCCGGGGCCGACCCCAACGCCGACGACGTGGTCTTCTCGGTCTGGCTCGGCTGGAGCCGAAACGGCGATCTCGATCGGACGCTCGCCGGCCTCTATGACCCCGCCTCGCCGAGCTACCACCGGTGGCTCACGCCTGACCAGTTCCACGCCCGCTTCTCGCCGCCGGCGAGCGACGTGGCGGCCGTCCGGAGCTGGCTCTCGTCGGAGGGCTTCTCGATCGTCGGCGTCCCGGCAAACCGCCTGTTCGTGACGGCGGAGGGCTCGGTGTCCAAGGTCGAGCAGGCGTTCGGGGTGAACGAGAACATGTACCGCGTCGACGGCTCCGTCCTGCGCGCGCCGAACCACGACCCGGCCGTCCCCGCGGCGGTCGCGCCGCTCGTCAGCGCGATCACGGGCCTCGACGGGGCGATGGCGCTCGCGCACCCGAACGTCGACACGCCGCCCCCGCCGCCCGCCGGCACGTCCGTCGGGCCCTGCTCGAGCTACTGGGGCCAGCGCACCTCGACGTCGTTCACGAACCCGTACGGCCCGGGCCCGCTGCCGTGGCTCCTCTGCGGCTACTCGCCCTCCCAGATCGACTCTGCGTACGGCATCGACCGCCTGCACGCCGCCGGCCTCGACGGCCGCGGACAGACGATCGCGATCACGGGCGCGTTCTTCTCGCCGACGATCCGCGACGACGTCGCCCACTTCTCGCACCGCTACCACCTCGACCACGGCCACTCGTTCCACCACCACGGCTCGGCCGGCTTCGACTACCGCGAGATCGTCGCGCCCGGCACGCAGCGGTTCCCGAAGAATCCGGCCGAGACCCAGAGCTGGTACATCGAGCAGGCGCTCGACGTCGAGTGGACCCACGCCGTGGCCCCGCGCGCGAAGATCGTCTACGTCGGCGCCGCGAACGACGCGCGCGGCCTCGACCTCGCGCTGAACTACGCCGTCGACAACCACGTCGCCGACGTGATCTCGAACTCGTGGGGCCTGCCCGAGGAGTTCGTCTCGCGCGGCGAGATCATGGCCCTGAACTCGGTCTTCCAGCAGGCGGCCGTCCAGGGCACGGGCGTCTACTTCGCGTCGGGCGACGACGGCGACAACCGCGCGGTCGTCGGCACGCGCTCGGCCGGCTTCCCCGACTCGAGCCCGTGGGTCACGTCGGTCGGCGGCACGAGCCTCGGCATCGGCTCGCACGGCCAGTACCTGTGGGAGGCCGGCTGGGGCACGACGTCGATCGACTGGAACCACGACCACTGGCAGCCCGCGGCGCCGGGCCCGTTCCTCTACGGGTCGGGCGGCGGGGCCAGCCACGTGTTCGCGATGCCCGGCTATCAGGCGGCCGAGGTGCCGCCGTCGGCGGCGATGTGGAACGGCAAGCTTCGGCGCGTCGAGCCCGACGTGTCGATGGTCGCCGACCCGCAGACGGGCGTCACGTTCTCGCAGACCTACGTGCTGCCCTCCGGGCACCGGCGGATCATCGACTCGTGGATCGGCGGCACGAGCCTCTCGGCGCCGCTCCTTGCCGGGATCATGGCCCTCGCCGACCAGGACGCGGGCGCGCCGCACGGATTCATCAACCCGGCGCTCTACCTGATGCGCGGGACGGGCGGCCTGCGCGACGTCACGGGCGGCCACGACTCGCTGGCCGTCCTGCGGAACGCGCTCGTCGGCGGCCACATCGTGACGCGCCTGCGGTCGATCGACCGCGACAGCTCGCTCGACACGGCGGTGGGCTGGGATCCGGTGACCGGCCTCGGCTCGCCGTACGCGCCCCTGTTCGTCGCCGCGCTGCGCTAGCGTTGCGCGCCTGATCCCGCGCGTCTGCTCGCTTCTCCCCAGCGCCACCGAGATCGTCGGCGCCCTCGGCCGCACAGACTGGCTCGTCGGCCGGTCGGAAGAGTGCGACTTCCCCGCCGATGTGGCGGGCCTGCCGGTCGTGACCGCCTCGCGCGTCGACACGACGACCCTGTCGAGCCGCGACATCGATGCGGCCGTCCGTGACGCCGTCCTCTCGGGCCGGGCGCTCTACGCGGTCGACGAGGAGCTGATCCGCGAGCTTCGGCCCGACATCGTGATCACGCAGGACCTGTGCCATGTCTGTGCCGTCTCGGGCGACGACGTCGGCAGGATCCGAAGCCTCGACGCCGAGGTGATCTCGCTCGACCCGCGCACCGTCGCCGACGTCGAGGCGACCGTGATCCAGCTCGGAGAGCGGCTCGACGCGTCCGATGCCGCCCGAGCCGTCGTCGACCGGATGCGGCGGACGATCGCCGCGGCGGCCGAGGCCGTCGCAGGCCGCCAGCCCGTGCCGGTGTTCGTGGCGGAGTGGCTCGACCCACCGTTCGCTCCGGGGCACTGGGTGCCCGAGATGGTGGCGCTCGCCGGCGGCCACGAGGTGCTGGGACGCTCCGGCGGCCCGTCGTTCCCGGTCACGTGGGACGACGTTGCCGCGGCCGGCCCCGATGTCGTCGTCGTGGCGCCGTGCGGGTTCGGCGCCGAGCGCGCCGCGGCCGAGTCGGCGGGAATCCGCTTCCCCTGCCGGGCGGTCGCCGTCGAGGCCGACTCCTACTACTCGCGGCCCGCCCCGCGCCTGGCGGACGGCGTCGCCCAGCTCGCGCACATCCTCCATCCGACGGTCGCACCCGACCCCGGGCTGCCCGCGATCGCGCTCGAACGAGCGGTGGCATGAGCGAGACGGCCGAGCTCCTCGCGCGGCTCATCGAGATCGAATCGATCAACCCCGCGCTCGTGCCCGGCGGCTCCGGCGAGGCCGAGATCGCGGCGTTCGCGGCGGGCTGGCTCGAGGGCCGCGGCCTCGCCGCACGCGTCGACGAGGTTGCGCCGGGACGGGCCAACGCGATCGCCACCGCCCGAGGGACGGGCGGCGGGCGCTCGCTGCTCCTCTGCGCGCACATGGACACCGTCGGCGTCGAGGGCATGCAGGCGCCGTTCGATCCCCGGGTCGACGGCGACCGCATGCACGGGCGCGGCTCGTTCGACATGAAGGGCGGCGCGGCGGCGGTCATGGCCGCAGCGGGCGCGGTCGCGAGATGCCCGACTGCGCGGCGACGTGATCGTCGCGCTGGTGTGCGACGAGGAGCACGAGTCGATCGGCGCCGAGCGCGTGGCCGGCGAGATCACGGCCGACGCGGCGATCGTCACCGAGCCGACCGACCTCGAGGTGTGCGTCGCCCACAAGGGGTTCGTGTGGCTCGACGTCGAGACGACCGGTGTCGCCGCGCACGGCTCGCGCCCCGACCTGGGCGTCGACGCGATCGCGGCCATGGGCGGCGTGCTCGTCGGGCTGTCACGGCTGGGAAGCGAGCTCGCCGGGTCGCGCCCACACCCGCTCCTCGGCACGGGCTCCGTGCACGCCTCCCTCATCGAGGGCGGCCAGGAGCTCTCGAGCTACCCGGAGCGGTGCCTCCTTCAGATCGAGCGGCGCACCGTGCCCGGCGAGACGCTGGCCGACGTCGAGCGCCAGATCACCGAGATCGCGGGCGGCGCCCGGATGCGCTCGACATTCGAGCGGGCGCCGTTCGAAGTCGCGACCGACGCGCCGATCGTCGACGCCGTCCGGCGCCACGCCGTGACGGTGCTGGGACGGGAGCCCGCCACGATCGGGCACGCCGCCTGGATGGACGCCGCGGTGCTCTCGGCGGCCGGGATTCCGACGGTGGTGTTCGGCCCCTCAGGGGCCGGGGCTCACGCCGTCGAGGAGTGGGTCGACGTCTCGTCGGTCGAGCGCTGTGCGGAGGTGCTCGAGGCGGTCGCGCGCGAGTGGTGCGCCTGATCTGAAAAATTGGTGCCTGGCACCGTTTTTTCACGGTGGAGGAGGGCGACGCATTCGATGTGCGGCGTGTGCGGGAACATGTCGACCGGGCGGGCGCGCTCCACCGTGTAGCCGCCGTCCACGAGGGTGCGCGCGTTCGGGGCCAGCGTGGTCGGATTGCACGACACGTAGACGATCCGCTCCGGCGCCAGCTCGAGCAGCCGCTTCAGCGCCTTCGGCGTGAGGCCCGCCCGGGGCGGGTCGACGAAGACCACGTCGGGTCGGGGCGCGCGGTCGAGCAGCGGCGCGATGCTCTTGGCGACGTCACCCGCGATGAACTCGATGTTCGAGATGCCGTTTCGCTCGGCGTTCTCGCGGGCCCGGGCGACCGACTCCTCGGCGATCTCGATCCCGAACACCCGCCCTGCGCTCCGGGCGGCGAGCAGGCCGATCGCGCCGGCACCGCAGTACAGATCCCAGGCGACGTCCGCCTCCGAGAGCGCGGCGTACTCGATCGCGAGCTCGTACAGCCGCTCGCTCATGACGGTGTTCGTCTGCATGAACGCTCCGGCCGTGACGGCAAGCCGCAGCCCGCCGACGAGCTCCTCATAGCGGTCGGCGCCGAAGAGCGGGACCGACTCGAGCCCGGCGGTCGCCTCGGCGACGCCCGGATTCACGGCGTGCGCGACGCCGACGACGCCCTCCGGCATGAGCGCCTCCAGCGCGTCCGCCTGCGGCACGGCACCCGGCGCCGTGACGAGCATCGCAAGCAGCTGCCCGGTGTGCGCGCCCTCGCGGACGACGAGGTGGCGCAGGTAGCCCTCGCCGGTCCTCCCGTCGTAGACCGCGAGCCCGCCGGCCCGCGCCCACCGCTCGAAGGCCCGGCGCACGTCGTTTCCGGCCGGCGACGCGATGTGGCACGTCTCGACCGGCACCAGCTCATCCCACCGCCCAGCCCGGTGAAACCCGAGCGAGGGCCCGTCGGGCCCCGCCGACCACGAGTACTCGAGCTTGTTGCGGTAGCCGTACTGCTCGGCCGCGGGCACGATCGGCTCGAGCGCCACCTCGAGCCGGCCGAGGCGACGCAGAGCGTCGTCGACCTGGGTCGCCTTGTGGCGAACCTGCTCGGCGTAGTCGAGGTCCTGCCACGCGCAGCCACCGCAGACGCCGAAGTGCGCGCAGCGAGGCTCCACCCGGCCGGGGCCGGGCTCCAGGAGCTCGATCGTGCGGGCCTCAGCGTGACGGCGCTTCAGCTTCGTGACGCGCGCCCGCACGCGGTCGCCCGGAAGCGCACGCGAGACGAAGACCACCAGCTCGCCGTGCCGGGCGACGCCGCGGCCGCCGTAGGCGAGGGCGTCGACGGTGAGGTCGATCTCCTGACCGCGATGAAGGGCGATGGCCACGGCTAGAGTCTAGGCCCGTGCCGATCGCCGTCCCGGAGTACCGCGAGCGCCTCGAGGAGATGACCGCAGAGGCGCTCGAGGAGTACTACGCCCACAGCGCCGGGCACAAGCGGACGTATGAGATCGCCGAGGTATACGAGCGCCACGCCGACCTGAGCACGCTCGAGCAGGCTCAGGCGCTGGCCGACGAGGGCGCCCCGGTCGAGCTTCGCCGGTTCGCCGCCGAGGCCTACATCGGTAACGGCGTCAAGCACCTGAGCGAGGACATCGCCAACACCGAGGCCTCGCTCACCGTCGCGTTCGACGGCGAGGACGTGCCCTACCGCGAGGTCCGCCCGCGGCTCATGAACGAGCCCGACCCGGCCCGCCGCCGCGACCTCCACGCCCGCCGGTGCGCCGTGACCGAGGAGCACCTGAACCCCATGTACGAGGAGGCCGTCGAGCTCGAGCGGGAGCTCACCGCCGACCTGGGCGCGGCGACGGTGCTCGCGCTCTACGAGACGTTCGACTACGACCCGCGCGGCGTCGACCGCGACACCGCGGCGTTCACGGCCGAGACCGACGCGCTCTACCGCGAGCAGATCGACGCGGCCCTGCGCAGGCGGGTCGGCGTCGGGCTCGACGATGCGTCCCTCCCCGACTTCACGCGGCTGTGGCGCGCGCCGGAGTTCGACGCAGGCTTCGTCAGCGAGCGCGCCCTGCCGGCACTTCGCGCGACGCTGTCGGGGCTGGGGGTCGACCTCGACTCCCAGCGGAACGTCGAGCTCGACATCGAGGCCCGTCCCGGCAAGCGCCCGCGTGCGTTCTGCGCGCCGATCCGCGTGCCCGGCCGCGTCGTCCTCGTCATCCTGCCGCAGGGCGGCCAGGACGACTACCAGGCCCTCTTCCACGAGGCGGGCCACACCGAGCACTTCGCCTTCGCCGACCCGGGGCTTCCGGCCGAGCAGCGGCTCCTCGGCGACAACGCCGTCACCGAGGGCTTCGCCTTCCTGTTCGAGCATCTGCTGTCGGATCCGGCGTGGCTCGGCTCACAGCTCGACTTCGGGCCGGTCGAGGAGTACATCCGCTTCACGGCGCTCCAGAAGCTCTTCTTCGTGCGCCGCTATGCCGGCAAGCTGGCGTACGAGATCGAGCTCCACTCCGGGAAGGCGCTCGACACCCTGCCCGACCGCTACGCCGAGCGGCTCACAGCTGCGGTCGGTGTCGAGTACCCGCGCGGGGACTATCTCGAGGACGTCGACGGCGGCTTCTACTGCACCTGCTACCTGCGCGCCTGGGCGTTCGAGGCGCAGCTGCGCGACCACCTGAAGAGCCGGTTCGGCTCGGACTGGTTCCGGCGCCGGGCGGCCGGCGACCTGCTGCGCGAGCTGTGGGCTCTCGGGCAGTCGATGCGCGCCGACGATCTGCTCCGCGAGCTGACCGGCGAGCCGATCCGGTTCGACGTGCTGGCCGACGAGGCGCGCTCCGCGCTCCGCTAGGTCGCCTTCCGCGGACAGAGCTGCGCCGAGTCGAGGTGCGCGGCGAACCGATACAGGCGCGCCATGCGGCGGAAGTCGCGCACGCCCGGATCGCCGATGGCGACCTGGCGCCAGAGGCGCGTGCCGAGGTAGAGGGCGCTCCTCGTCCGCGTGTAGCGCGGCTCGGTGACTGCCACGACCAGGTTCCCGTAGATCGAGGTCGTGGCGCCGGCATCGTCGAGCGCGGCCGCCACGTCGAGCGGGTGCTTGGTCGAGGCGATCAGCCAGACCCGCTGCGGGTACCGGCGCTGGCCCAGCCGCCGGATCAGCCCGCACCGGCTGGCGGCGTCGACCGTCTTCCACGCTGCGAGCGGCGTGTCCTCCGGCGCGTCAAGGACGGCGTACGCGCCGAGCAGGCGCGGGTCCTCGAGAGGGCCGACGGCGCCCGCCGACGTCAGGAGGACGTCGTGGGGGCCGAACTCGGCCGCGAGGCCGAGGCTCGCGTCGCGGAGATCGGCGTTGAAGTTCGAGAGGTCGTTCCGGCCCGACACGAGGAGCGGCGTGAGCAGCGTGGCGAGGACGACGACCGCGACGATCCGGCGCCGCCCGGGCAGGCGGCCGAGCTCGAGCGCGAACCCGGAGAGCGCGATCGAGTACCCGGGCAGCAGGAACGACAGGTGGCGCTCGGGCGCGAAGTCTTCGGATGACGCCGTGAGGATCTGAAGCAGGAGCAACGGCAGCACGAGCCACACCGTTGCGACGATCGCGGCCCGGCGGTCGCGGAATGCGAGCGAGACGATCCCGAGCACGACGACCGCGCCCACGAGGAACCAGAACGCCGGGACGGATGACCCGGTGACGTGCGATGCGAGGTCGCTCCAGAACGACCGCGACGTCAGGTCGACCACCGCGCCGCCGCTCCCGACGCCGTACTTGGACTGGAGCGGCGCGTACAGGTGACGGAGCCAGAGGAACGCCGCGGCGCCGAGAACGAGCCCGGCGGCGAGCGCCGCGATCGCGCGCCGGTCGTGGCGCCTCCTCGTCACGATCTCGTACCCGCCGAGCCCGGCCAGGAGCACCAGCTCGGAGGCGAGCGCGAAGAGGCCGAACGGATGCGACGCCACCAGGAGCAGCGCGGCCAGGGCGTACGGCACGGCCCACCGGAGCCTTCCCGTCCGCAGGAGCACGAGCATCAGCCACAGGCTCCCGTACGCGCAGGCGATCATCGCCGTGTATCCGCGGGCGAACTGGGCGAGGTGGATGGTGATCGGCGTCACGGCGGTGACGACGGCCATCGTGGCCCCGCCCGCCCGGCCCATCAGCTCGCGCCCGCAGCCGTACGCGAGGCCGACGGCGAGGATGCCGAAGAGGGCCGACGGAAGCCGCAGGCCGAGGATGTCGTGCCGCCAGTCGAGCGAGGCGTGCACGACCAGGTAGTGGAGCGGCGGCCCGTGCCTGTCCCAGATCGCCACGTGCAGCACGTCGCCCGCGCTCGGCTGGCCCGCGACGTGCAGCGTCACGACCTCGTCGTGGTGCAGGGGCCGGAAGTCGAGCCCGAACCCGACGACGAGAATGGCGTAGCCCACGACGGCGGCACCGCCCAAGAGCGCGGGCCATCGTCCGGCCACAAGAGCCCGCACCTGGACGCGCGTGAACATCGGCGCGGGATTATCGGTCAACGCGGGCGTCGTGGGCCACCGGTACCCTTGCGCGATGGTCGCCGACCCCCACGTGAGCGTGGTCGTTCCCGTGCTCGATGAGGAGGCCACGGTGGAGCCGCTCTACCGCGGGATCGTCGCGTCGCTCGACGGCGCGGGCATCCCCGGCGAGGTGATCTTCGTCGACGACGGGTCGACCGATGCGACGTTCGAGCGCCTGTCGCACCTGCATGACGCGGACCCGCGCCTGCGGGTGGTGTCGTTCGATCGCAACTACGGCCAGCACCCGGCGATGCACGCCGGCATCACACGCGCCCGCGGCGAGATCGTGGTCACGATGGACGGCGACCTCCAGAACGCGCCGTCGGACATCCCCCACCTCGTCGCGGCGGTCGAGGCCGGGGCCGACGTCGCATCCGGCCGCCGCCTGGGCAGGGCCGACCCCACGCTCCGGCGGCTCCCCTCGGCCGCGATCAACCGCATGCTGGCCCGCCTCACAGGCGTCGACCTGTCGGACTTCGGCTGCGCGTTCAACGCCTACCGGCGCGACGCGCTCGACCCGGTGATGCACCGGATCGGCAGGCAGAAGTTCACCAAGGCCATCGTCTGCTCGACGGGCGTGACCGTCGTCGAGGTCGACCTCGAGCACCGAGCCCGCGAGGATCAGAGCCGCTACCGCCCGATCGCCCTCATCAAGATGGGCCTCCAGGTGATCACCGGGTTCTGGCCCGGGCTCTCGCAGCGGGTGGGGCTCCTTGTGGCAGTTGTCGGTATCCTTTCGGGCGTCGGTGTCGGGGTGTGGGGCCTGGTCGAGTGGGTCCAGAACGGCAGCCCGCCCGGTCTCGCGCTCGTCGGAGCGGTGGTCCTGCTCCTGCTGGGCCTCCACGGCGCCCTGATGGCGATCGTCGGAGAGCAACTCGGCAGGATTCAGCGCCTCGCCGAGGGGAGCCCTCCCTACCACGTCGAACGAGAGCTGTAGGAGTCAAATCTCGATGAAGCGAATCCTTGTGACCGGCGGCGCCGGGTTCATCTCCTCGAACATGATCCGCTACCTCCTCGACGAGACGGCGCACGAGGTCGTGACGATGGACGCGCTCACGTACGCCGGCAACCTGGCCAACCTGGCGGACGTGCTCGAGCACGAGCGGCTGCGCTTCATCCACGGCGACATCCGCGACCTGGCCGACGTGACCGCCGCCCTGGAGGGCGTCGACGTGATCGTGAACGCAGCGGCCGAGTCCCACGTCTCGAAGTCGATCGAGCAGGGTGGCGGCGAGTTCGTGACCACCAACGTCGTCGGCACCCAGGTGCTGCTCGACGCGATGCGCGAGCGGCCGATCGAGCGCTTCATCCTCATCTCCTCGTCGGAGGTGTACGGCACCGCAGAGTCCGACCCGATGGGCGAGGACCACCCGCTCAACCCGCGCTCGCCGTATGCGGGCACCAAGGCCGGCGGCGACCGGCTGGCGTTCTCGTACTGGTGCACGTACGACCTGCCGATCACGATCATCCGCCCGTTCAACAACTACGGGCCCTTCCAGCATCCCGAGAAGGTCATCCCGCGCTTCATCATCCAGGCGCTCACCGACCAGCCGCTGACGATCCACGGGAACGGCATCGCCAGCCGCGACTGGCTGCACGTCTTCGACACCGCCGAGGCGATCACGGCGGCGTGCGAGGTACCGCTCGACGCCATCGTCGGCGAGACGATCAACGTCGCGACCGGCGTCGACGAGTCGGTCGAGGAGATCGCCGACGCGATCCTCGAGATCCTCGGGAAGCCCGCCTCGCTCAAGCAGCACATCACCGACCGGCCCGGGCAGGTCGACCGGCACATCGGCTCGACGGGCAAGGCGCTCGAGCTCCTCGGCTGGCGCTCGAGCATCCCGTTCTCCGACGGCCTCGAGCGCACCGTCCGCTGGTACCGCGACAATCCGGACTGGTGGCAGTCGGTCATGGCCACGGAGGAGACGGCCCAGCCCGTCGTGTGACCGAGGCTCCCACGCTCGTCGTGCTCGGTGGCGGGCCGGCGCAGCGCCACGCCATCGACGCCGCGCACGCGCTCGGCGTGCGCACACTGGTCTGCGACTCCGACCCCGGCGTCGGCGACGTCCCCGTGTCGAGCGAGGACGAGGACGGCGTGCGGGCCGCGGCCGCCGGCGCGGCGGGCCTGATCGCCCCGGGCACCGACTGGCCCGTGCGGATCGCGGCGGCGGTCGCGCGCGACCTCGGCCTCCCGCACCCGATCGGCCCCGACGTGGCGGTGGTCGCGACCGACAAGATCGCCCAGCGGCGAGCCCTCGACGCCGCCGGCGTGCCGCAGCCGGCGTGGTCGACAGGCGAGCCGCCGTCGTACCCGTGCGTCGTCAAGGCGCCCGACCGCCAGGGGCAGCGGGCGATGTCGATCGTCGCCGACCCGGCCGATCTCGACGAGGCAGCGCGGCGGGCGAAGGCCGGCTCGCGCAGCGGACGGGCGCTCTTCGAGGCCTTCGTCCCGGGCCCCGAGGTGACGGTGAACGGCTTCACCGCCGAGGGCCGCGGCGTCGCCGCGGCGGTGAACGACCGCGTGCACTTCCCCGAGGCGCCCGGCGTCGCCCGCCGCCACGTCTACCCGCCCGATCGCGACCCGTCCGGCGCGGCCGCCACCGCCATCCGGGCGGTCGCCGCGCTCGGGATCGAGGCCGGCCCGTGGTACGTCCAGATGATCCTCGGCCCCGACGGGCCGCGGGTCGTGGAGGTGGCGGCCAGGCTCGGCGGCGGCCACGACTCCGAGCTCGTGAAGCTCACGACGGGCGTCGACCTGGCGCGGGCGGCGGTGCTGGCGGCGCTGGGCCGGCCCGTGGCGCTCGGCGACGTGACGCCCGCGCCGGCGGGGGCCGGTGTGATCGAGTTCCTCGAGGCGCCGCTCGGGAGACTCGTGCGGGCGGCGGGGCCGCCGGGGGCGTGCTTCTACGATGCACCCGGACACGTGTACGGCCCGATCCGCATCGCAACCGACCGGGCCGGGTACGTGGTCGCGGGCGGCGCGAGCCGCGAGGAGGCGCTGGCCCGGGCTGCCGCCGCGGCGGCAGCCGTCCGCTTCGAGGTCACATGAGCCGCGCACGAACATCCCAGCCGCTCGCAATCGACGGGGGCACCCCCGCCAGGCAGACGCTGCTCGAGTTCTCACCGCCGATCATCGGCCGGGCCGAGATCGAGGCGGTCGTGGCGACCCTCGAGTCGGGCTGGCTCACGTCGGGGCCGCGCGTCGCAGAGCTCGAGGAGCGCTTCGCCGACTATGCAGGCGCCGCCCACGCGATCGCCACCTCATCGTGCACCGACGCGCTCCACCTGGCGCTCCGGGTCGCGGGCGTCGGCGCCGGCGACGAGGTGGTCACGAGCTCGTTCACGTGGCCGGCCACCGTGAACGCGATCCTGCACGCCGGAGCGACCCCCCGCTTCGCCGACATCGACCCGGGCACCCTGAACGTCGACCCGGAGTACGTCGAGGCGGCGATCACGCCGCGCACGCGCGCGGTCGTCCCGGTGCACTTCGCCGGCGGGCCGTGCGACATGGACGCCATCGAGGCGGTGGTCAAGGGTCGCGACATCGCGATCGTCGAGGACGCCGCCCACGCCGTCGAGGCGACGGTGCGCGGCCGCAAGATCGGCGCGATCGGCGACCTCACGTGCTTCTCGCTCTACGCCACCAAGAGCCTCGCAGGCGGCGAGGGAGGCATCGTCACCACCGACTCCGCGGCGATGGCGAAGCGGCTTCGCCTGCTTCGCGCCCACGGGATCACGCGCGACCCCTGGCGCCGGGCGCAGACCAGGACGCTCGGCCACTACGACGTGGTCGAGCCGGGCTGGAAGGCCAACCTGGCCGACCTCCAGGCGGCTGCCGCACTGCCCAAGGTCGCGCGAATCGACGAGCTCCGGGCCCACCGAGCCGACCTCGTCGAGCGCTACGACGCGGGCCTCCTGCCGCTCGCCGGCATCGAGCCGATCGGCCGGCCGGGGTACGGCGTCCACGCCCACCACCTCTACGTCGTCCGGGTCGACCCGCGGCTGGCCGGAGCCGATCGCGACACGTACGCCGCGGCGCTCATGGCCGAGAACATCGCCACCGGCCTCCATTTCCTGCCCGTGCACCTCCTGACCTGGTACCGCGAGAACCTCGACCCGGTGCCGCTGCCCGAGACCGAGCGCGCCGGCGCCGAGGTGCTGTCGCTGCCGCTTGCGGCCGCTCACTCGGAGGCCGACATCGAGGACGCGATCACCGCGCTGCGCAAGGTGCATGCGGCGTACGCGGACGTGGGGCGGTGAGCCGGCGAACACGCGTGGCGCTCGAGGCGCTCGTCTCGGTCGTCCTGCTCGCCGCGATCCTCCACTGGGCGGGGATCCACCGCGTCCTCCACGAGCTCTCGAAGACACAGCTTCGCTGGTTCATTCCCGCCGTGGCCGTCAGCATCGCCACGGTGCCTGTCATGGCGCTCCGGTGGCGGCTCCTGCTCTCGGCCAAGCGCATCGACGTCCCGCTCGCCTGGCTCACGCGGACGTACTTCGTCGCGCTCTTCGCCGGCCAGTTCCTGCCCGCGGCGATCGGCGGGGACGCCGTCCGCGCCGTGGAGCTCGGCCGCCGTACCCACGACGCTCCCGAAGCGGTCGCCTCGGTGCTGATCGACCGCCTGGTGGGGCTCGTGTCTCTCGTCGTCCTGGCCGTGGCCGCGGTCGCGATCGGCGGTGGATCGGCGCGCCGACCCGGCGTCATCGCGGCCGAGGCCGCCTTCGGCGTCGCAGCGGCGGGCACGCTCGCGCTCCTCTTCTCGAGCCGGCTGCGCGGGGTCGTCGCGAGGGCGCTCGAGCCGCGGTCCGACGGCCACCGGCTTGCCGCCGGCGGCCGGTTCTACGACGCGCTTCATACGCTACCGCGGGCACACGCGGACGCTGGCGCTGGTGGGCAGCCTCGCGCTCGTCGTGCAGGTCGCGCGGGTGGGTGTGATCTGGCTCCTGGCTCGCGCGCTCAGCCTCGACATCCCCGATTCCGTCGTCCTCTTGACCGGCCCGGTCGTCTTCGCCTCGCTCGCCCTCCCGGTCTCCCTGAACGGCATCGGAGTGCGCGAGGGGGTCTTCGTGTATTTCCTGCACGGCTACGCCGCCCGCCCGCAGGCGGTCGCGCTCGGACTGGCGTTCTACGCCGTCGGGACGATCACGGCGCTCGGGGGCGCGGCCGTGCTCATCGTCCGGTTCATCCGGCACGGGATGGGGGCGGTGAGGCCCCGTACCGAGATCGGGGGAGGCGATCCGGAGCCCGACCTCACCGGCGATGACCCTCCAATCCCCCAGCCAGGGGATGGCGCGGCGGCACCTGCCGAACGATCTACCCGGGCATGACCCTCCCTCGCACCAACGTCCGCACCGCCGCCCGCGACGATTCGCTCACGATCGTGAACCGGCTGCTCGCGCTCGCCGCCATGCTCTGCCTCGCCGCAGCGCTGGCCGGCGCGCTCGTCCGCTAGTCCACCAGCCGTCGCAGACGGTCTAGGTGTGGCAGGCCGTGTTGGCCGCGCCCGCGACCAGCGGGTTCCAGGCCGAGATGTTGCCGGCCCGGTCGACCGCCCGGAACTGGACGATGTAGGTGCCCGCGTTCCGGAACTGGACGCTGGAGCTCGAGAACGTCGAGCCCCAGGTCGTGCCGCCGTTCGTCGAGTAGTGGTACTGGTAGGTCGACAGGCCCGACAGCGCGTCGGTCGAGCCCGAGGCGCGGATGGTGATCCGGCTGCTCGTGCACGTGAGCGATCCGCCGCTCACCGTCGGGAGGCTCGGCGCCGTCCGGTCGAGCTTCACGGTGTTGGTCGATCCGGCGGTCGTCGGGAGCCACGACGACACGTTGCCCGCGTTGTCGACCGAGCGGAACTGGACGATGGTCGTGCCCTCGGCCGTGATGACCGCGGAGGGACCGGCCACGGTCGCGCCCCAGGTCGAGCCGTTGTTGGTGGACGTGCGGTACTCGTAGCGAGCAAGGCCGGAGATGGTGTCGGTCGCGCCGCTCGCGGAGATCGTCCGCGACGCTGACGAGAACCAGCTCGTCGAGCCGCCCGACACGGTCGGGTTGGTCGGGACGGTGCGGTCGAGCTTCACGGTGCCCTGCACCCACGCCGACGTGTTGCCGGCCGCGTCGATGGCCCGGAACTGCACGACCGTCGTGCCCTGCGCGCTGATGGTGACCGAGCTCCCCGAGGTCGATGCGGAGAACGCGCCGCCGTTGAAGGACGTCTGGTACTGGTAGCCCGAGACGGAGCTGCCGCCGTCGGTCGACCCGGAGGCCGTCACGACCATCGAGGCCGCCGTGCTCCACACACCGGTCGCCCCCGAGACGGTCGGGTTGGTGGGAGCGCCGCGGTCGAGCTTGACGGTGTTGCCTGCGCCTGCGACGGCCGGCACCCACGGCGACACGTTCCCGGCACCGTCGACCGCGCGGAACTGCACGAGGGTGGTGCCCTCGGCTGCGATCGCGACCGACGCGCCCGACGTCCCGTTCGACCACGTCACTCCGGAGTCGGTGGACGTGCGGTACTCGTAGTGGTTGACCCCGTCGGCCGCGGGCGTGTCGGTCGAGCCGGAGCCCGTGACCGTCACCGAGGCGACGTTCTGCCAGCTCAACGAGCCACCGGCGACGTTCGGCGAGGACGGGCTCGTGCGGTCGACCCGAGCCGTGCCCTGCACCCAGCCCGAGACCCGCCCGACGCCGTCGACGGCCCGGAAGCGGACGAGCGTCTCACCCTCGGCGCTCACCGTCAGCGAGGCGCCCGAGGTCGGGAGCGGAGACCACGTCGCTCCGCCGTTCGTCGACTGCTCGTACTCGTACCCGGAGACGCCGCTCGCGGTGTCCGTCGACCCGGCCGCCGAGACGGTCACCGACGCGACGCTCTGCCAGAGCGCCGAGCCGCCCGTCACCGTCGGGTTCGTGGGCGACGTGAGGTCGAGCTTGACGGTGCTGCCGGCGGTGGCCGCGGCGGGCGTCCAGGGCGACGCGTTGCCGGCCCCGTCGACGCTTCGGAACTGCACCTGCGTCGTCCCCTCGGCCGAGATGTTCACCGACGCGCCGGCGGTCGCCGCCCGACCAGGCCCCGCCGTTCAGGTTGGTGCGGTACTCGTACTGCGCGAGGCCCGATCCGCCCGTGTCGGTCGACCCGGACGCCGACACGCTGACGGGCGCCGACGCCTGCCAGGCGGACGAGCCGCCGACGACGCTTGGCGCCGACGGGTCGCTGCGGTCGATCCGGACGGTGGCCCCGATCCACGCGGACGTGTTGCCCGCGCCGTCGACCGCGTGCAGCTGGACGAGCGTCTCGCCCTGTGCCGAGACCGTCACCGTCGCGCCCGCGCTCGCCGCCGACCAGGTCGCTCCGCCGTCGGTCGAGGTGCGATGCTCGTAGGTCGCCGGCCCGGAGCCGCCGGCGTCGGTCGAGCCGGACGCGCTGACGCCGACAGAGGCGACGCTCTGCCACACGAGCGAGCCGCCCGCGACGCTGGGATCGGTCGGTGCCGTCCGGTCGAGCCGCACGGTGCTCGCACCCGTCGGCGCGGACGGCGTCCACGCCGAAGCGTTCCCGGCGGTGTCGATGCTCCGGAACTGCACCAGCGTCTCGCCCTCGGCCGAGACGACGTCCGACGGGCCGGCCGACGCGCTGCCCCAGGTGCCGCCGCCGTCGGTCGACTCGCGATACTCGTACCCGGCCAGACCCGAGAGAGCGTCTGTCGACCCCGACGCGGTGACGGTGGCTTGCGCGGCGGACTTCCACGCGTTCGAACCGCCGCTGATCGACGGCGCCGACGGCAATCCGCGATCGACGCGGGCCGTCGCGGCCGCGGTGCCGGCGGCGGGGGCCCAGGCCGAGCGCAGGCCGGAGACGTCGACCGCGCGGAACTGGACGAGCGTCTCACCGTTGGCCGTCACGTCCACCGACCCGCCCGCTGTCGCGCCCGTCCACGACGCTCCGCCGTCGGTCGACGTGCGGTACTGGTAGCCGGAGACCCCTGAGCCCGGCGTGTCGGTCGAGCCGCTGCCCGTGATCGTGATGCCGCTGACGGACTGCCAGCTCAGGGAGCCGCCGGCCGCCGACGGCGCGCTCGGCGCGGTGCGGTCGATGCGGACCGTGGCCTGCTTCCACCCGGACGTGAACCCCGCGGTATCGACTGCGCGGAAGCGGACGAGGGTCTCGCCCTCGTCGGTCACCGCGAGCGACGACCCCGCGGCGGCGAGCGACCAGTTCGCGCCGCCGTCGGTCGACGTCTCGTGCTCGTACCCGGCGATCCCCGAGCCGGGGGTGTCCGTCGATCCCGACGCGGAGGCGGTCACCGACGCCACGTTCTTCCACGCGCTCGAGCCGCCGCTGACCGACGGGTCGGAGGGCGGCGTCGTGTCGATCCGGATCGTCGCCTGCACCCAGGCCGACGCGTTTCCGGCGGCGTCGACCGCGGCGAACCGGACGAGCGTCTCGCCCTGGGCCGTGACGTCGGCCTGTGCTCCGGTGGTCGCCGCCGTCCAGGTCGCGCCGCCGTCGGTCGACGTCGCGAACCGGTAGTGGTCGAGGCCGGAGCCGCCGGAGTCGATCGACCCGGCCGCGGTGACGCTCGCGAGCGCGACGTTCTGCCAGAGCGGCGAGCCGCCCGAGAGCGTCGGCGCGGACGGGGCAGTGTGGTCGAGCCGCACGATGGCCTGTGTCCATGCCGACTCGAGGCCGACCCCGTCGACGGCGGCGTAGCGCACCAGGGTCTCATCCTCGGCGCTCACGCTCAGCGAGCTCCCGGCCGTCGCGGCCGACCACGTCGAGCCGCCGTCGGTCGACGTCTCGTACTCGTACCCCGCCACGCCCGATCCGCCGGCGTCGGTCGAGCCGGACGCGGCGGTCAACACCGATGCGACGGTGCGCCACGCAGCGTTCCCGCCCGAGACGGCGGGCGCCGTCGGCACGACGTTGTCCAGCCGCACCGTGGCCTGCGCCCACGGCGAGCGGTTCCCGATGGCGTCGACCGCCCGGAACTGGACGTCGGTGCGGCCCTCGGCCGACACGGCGAGCAGTGCGCCGTTCTGCACGCCCGACCAGCTCGCGCCGGCGTCCACCGACGTGCGGTACTGATATCCCGCAAGGCCCGACTCGCCGTCGACCGAACCGGCGGCGGTCACGGTCTCGGACGGCGTGTTCTGCCAGCCCGCGAGCGCGCCGGAGAGGACGGGTGTCGTCGGGCCGGTCGCGTCGACCATCGCCGTGTTCGCAGCACCGGTCACGGCCGGCGCCCACGCCGACGCGTTGCCGGCGGTATCGACGGCACGCACCTGCACGAACGTCTGCCCGGGCGAGACCACCGCGACCGACCCACCGGCCGCCGCAGGGCTCCACGCCGACCCGTCAGGCGAGGTGCGGTGCTCGTAGCGGGCGACGGCGCCGCCCGGATCGGTCGAGCCGGAGCCGGTGATCGTCACCGGGCCCGCCGCCCACGCGGCGGAGCCACCGGACACGACCGGCGCCGAGGGCGGCGTGACGTCGATCGTCCAGCGGACCTTCTTGGTGGCCGATCGGGTGCGGCCGCCCGTGCGGCCGCTGACCTTCACCCGGAACGTGTGCACGCCGGGCAGGAGGCTCTTGTAGGTGATCTTCGTCTTGCAGGTGCGCCACGGGGTGGCGTCCAGCCGGCACAGCGTCTTCGTGACGTGCCCGATGCGCTTCCACGCGAACTTCGCCGTGGTCTGGTTGGTCGGGCTGGCCGGACGCTTCGTGATCAGGGCGCCGATCGTCGAGATCGACGGGCTGCCGGTCGGGTGGGCGGACGCGGCCGGCGCGAGGACCAATGCGGCGGCGGCCGCCAAGAGCGGCCAGAAGCGCGGGCATGCGAAAGGAGAAGCCAGGCAAGAGAATGAGCACCACCGGGGGAAGTGAGAACTCTGCTTCTCATATCGGTATTTAGAGCAAAAACCTTGATATGCAAGTCAATTCTGCGCTAAGGCCGACACCCACACCTCGCGGGAGCGGGGCCCGTCGAACTCGCAGAAGAAGATCCGCTGCCAGCGCCCGAGCGCCGGCACGCCGTCCTCCACCGGGATCAGCTGCGAGCTCCCGACCAGGATCGCCTTGATGTGGGAGTCGCTGTTTCCCTCTGCGTGGGCGTAGCCGGCGTCCCGCGGTACGCGGCTCGACAGGTCGCGGACGACGTCGGCGGCGACGTCGGGGTCGTAGCCCTCGTTCACCGTCACGGCTGCGGTGGTGTGCGGCACGTGGACGAGCACCGCGCCGGCCGTCACCCCGAGCTCCGCGACAGCGGCGGCCACCGCCGACGTGATGTCGACCATCTCCTCGCGCCGCTCGGTGCGAAGGTTGAGCCGGTGCACGAGGCCGATCGTATACCGTCGATGGCATGGCTCCGCGACCGCTCCTCGTGCTCGACGGCGACTCGCTCGCTCATCGCGCCTACCACGGCTCGCGGCCGCTGGCGGGCGCCGGCGGACGGCCGATCAACGCCCTGCACGGGTTCGCGATCATGGCGATGGGGCTGTGGCGGGCCGAGATGCCGCGGGCGGTGCTCGCGTGCTGGGACACGCTGACGGTGCCGACCTACCGGCACGAGGAGTGGCCCCAGTACCAGACGGGCCGCGAGTTCGACCCCGAGATCCTGGAGCAGCTCGACCGGATGCCGGAGCTGTGCGAAGCGCTCGGGTTCGCATGGGCCAAGGGGCCGGGGTACGAGGCCGACGACTTCCTCGCGACGGCGGCGCGGCTCGAGACCGAGGCGGGCGGGAGGGCGCTGGTCGTCACGTCTGACCGCGACGCCTACCAGCTCGTGTCCGACACGGTCACGGTGCTCTCGCCGCGCACCGGCGGGTACGCACCTGACCGCATCGACCCGGCCGAGGTGGTCGAGCGCTACAAGGTGCTGCCCGAGCAGGTGCCCGACTTCATTGCCCTCCGGGGCGACCCGTCGGACAAGATCCCGGGCGCGAAGGGGATCGGCTCGAAGGGCGCGGCGGAGCTCTTGCTGCGGTACGGGACGCTGGAGGGGGTCGTGGCCGCCGCCGACGAGCTGACTCCCCGTCAGGGCGAGGCGGTGCGCGACGAGCGGCTGGCGCTGTTCCGGCGGGTGGCGACGATGGATCGCGCTGCGCCTGTGGAGCGGCCGGCGGATAACACGCTCGACGTCGAGCGGGCGATGGCATATGCCGCCGCGATCGGCGACGAGCGGCTGGCGGAGCGGGTGCGCGGCCGTCCCTAAGGCGGTGCGTGCGTGAGCCAGCGGCGCTGGGCGGCCCACCGCTCCAGGGTGCGACGGCTCGGTGGGTGGGCTGGGCAGGTGGCATAGGTGGTGTGGATCGAGTCGGCGAGGTCTCTGGGGCGGAGGCCCTCGGCGTAGGCGGCCTTCCGCCTCGTGGCGCAGCTCGGGCCACGCGTAGCTTCCGGGGAGCGGCCGCCGGGGTTGGGCCTTGAGGCTGGCGAGGTGGGCGTGAAGCGCCCTGCTTCTGGCTGACGTCAGGCACCCGTTGGCCTGCCAGATCCCCGACAGCGTCCGCACGAAATCTCTGCCGCTTCGCCTGGTCTGGAAGTCTCGGCTTGCGTGGCCCGGGCAGAGCCAGACCGCCACCCCGTAGCCGAGCGTCACCTTCTGCGTCCGTCCCCTGGTGCGCTCCACGCAGATCGCGCAGACCGGCTGCTTCGTGGAAAGGCCGCGCGCCTTGTAGAGCGTCGGCAGGAAGTCGGACGGCACAGTGCGAGTGTGGAGAGGGAGACGTGACGTGTGTGTGCCGACGTGTCAGGTGAGTGTTCTTGGGATCTCCAATTGTCGTTTCACCGCAGCGACAAGTGTCGTACCCGAAGGCGAGTGATCGGCTCACGGCAAGAGCCCTGCGGGCTCTCCGACGGCGTCCGGCCAGCGCTACCAGGGGCGCGCCGGCCGCCGTCGGGCGTCGCTGTGCGCCACGTCGTCGGTGCAGTCCTTCGGAACGACAACCGCGGCGCTCCTCCCACTCGCGCGCACCCGCCCAACCGCTGCGCCTAGCGCGTCCCCCAGGCGTAGGTCATCTTGACCATGTCGAGGTACATGAAGGTCTCGGTCGACTTCACGCCGTCGATTTCGCGCATGCGCTGGACGAGGTCGAGCAGGTGGCGGTTGTCCTCGCAGACAACCTCGACGAGCAGGTCGTAGCTGCCGGACGTGAGGACGACGTAGCTCGTCTCCTTCCACTCCGACACCTCGTGAGCGACCCGGTCGAGCTCGGCCTGGGCCTGGACGCCGACGAGGGCCATCACGTCGAACCCCAGCTTGAGCGGGTTTGTGACCGCCACCACATCGAGCACGCCGGCGTCGGTCAGGCGGTGGACGCGGGCCCGGACGGCCGTCTCGGAGATCCCCAGCTCGCGCCCGATCGCCGTGTAGGAACACCGGCCGTCGCGCTGGAGGATCTCGATGATGCGGCGGTTCGGCTCGTCCAGCGGCGGCGCAGCAGTTCGAAGTCCTGCGTTTCGCCGTCCCTCAGATTCGATATCCGAAGTTGACATGCCCGCCGCATACGATATACGCTGGTTACCGTCTCGTGAAGGCCCTTCCGCCATGAGCTCCGCCACGACGACACCGCAGCCGGGCGCCGCCGCTACGGACGCCGGCGACACCGATGTCGAGTTCCGTGCTGTCACGAAACGGTTCGGCTCGCTCGTCGCGGTGAACGCGCTCAACCTGCGCGTCCACAAGGGCGAGTTCCTCTCGCTGCTCGGGCCGAGCGGCTGCGGCAAGACGACGTCGCTGCGGATGATCGCCGGCTTCGAACAGCCGGACGAGGGCGAGATCCTGATCGGCGGCAACGACGTCGCGGGCACGCCGCCCTACAAGCGCGACGTGAACACGGTCTTCCAGCAGTACGCGCTCTTCCCGCACATGTCGATCCTCGACAACGTCTGCTACGGGTTGAAGCAGCGCAAGGTCGGAAAGCGCGAGCGCCGGCAGCGCGCGGGCGAGGCGCTCGAGCTCGTGCAGCTCACCGGCCGCGACAAGCACCGCCCGGCGATGCTCTCGGGCGGTCAGCAGCAGCGCGTCGCACTGGCGCGCGCGCTCGTCATGAACCCGCGCGTCCTGCTCCTCGACGAGCCGCTCGGCGCGCTCGACCTGAAGCTCCGCAAGGAGATGCAAATCGAGCTCAAGCGCATCCAATCCCAGGTTGGTATCACGTTCATCTACGTGACCCACGACCAGGAGGAGGCGCTCTCGATGTCGGACCGCGTGGCGGTCATGTCGAACGGGCTGATCGAGCAGCTCGACGAGCCCCGTTCGATCTACGACCGGCCGCTGACGCCCTTCGTGGCCGACTTCATCGGCGACATGAACTTCATCGACGGACAGGTGGTCGAGTCGGGCGACGGCGGCTACGCGATCGACGCGGGCGCCGGAGTCGTCATCCGCGGGCGCGGCCAGGCCGAGCGCGGCCGGCGCGTACGGATCGGCATCCGCCCCGAGCGGATGGCCGCCCATCCCGGGCCAGCCCGACGGCACCGCCAACAAGGCCCCCGGCCAGGTCGTCACAAAGATGTACCTCGGCGACCAGGTACAGGTGGTCGCCACGCTCGCCAACGGGACGAGCGTCGTCGTGCGCGAGCAGCGCGCGAGCGCCGACCCAGCACTTGACACCATCCACCCTGGAGACCAGATCGCCGTGAGCTGGGACGAGGCAGCCCCTCACATGCTCGGCGATGCAGACAGCTCGGAGGAGACGCCGTGAAGGACGATCGCAACGAACATCTGAACATCCTGGCACCGCGATCGATGCGGCCCAAGTTCGACTACCTGCACCGCGAGGTGCAGGACCTGGCGGGCATGCGCGTGAACCGCCGCGCCGCCCTCGGCATCGGCGGGCTCGCCCTGCTCGCGGCCGCGTGCGGCGGCAGCACGAACGCCGGCGGTGGCGGCGGCGGCGCCGCCAGCCAGCCGGCCGACGCGCTCAAGGGCAAGCCGCTCGAGGACCAGCTCGTCATCTACAACTGGTCCGAGTACGACGACCCGTCGACGTACAAGAAGTTCGAGCAGCTGCCCGATGAGAGCGCCGCGGGCCTGAAGACCCACGAGACGTACTACTCCTCGAACGACGAGCTGCTCGCCAAGCTGCACGCGGGCGGCACCGGCTACGACATCGTCGTCCCGAGCCAGAACGCCGTGGGCGAGCTCATTCAGGAAGGCGGGCTGATGAAGCTCGACTTCAACCTGATCCCGAACATCAAGAACCTCGATCCGAAGTTCCGCAAGGCGAGCTTCGACCCGACCGGCGAGTTTCACGTCATCAAGGACTTCGGCATCACGATGTTCTTCTACCAGAACACCGTCGTGAAGCCCTCGACCGAGCCCAAGACGATGAAGGACTTCTACAACCTCCTGAATGCCAACGTCTCGAAGGGCCGTACGAACGTCCTCGACGGCGCCGAGGAGGTCGTCCCTCTCGCGGCGATGGCGCTCGGATACAGCGCGAACACGGACGACCAGGCCGAGCTTGACGACACGCAGAAGTTCCTGCTCTCGATCCGCAAGGGCGTCACGACCATCAGCTCGTTCGGCTACATCAATGACGCCTCGGCCGGCAAGATCATCCTGAGCCAGGGCTGGAACGGCGACGTGCGCCGCATCCTGAAGGCGCGCAAGAAGGAAGGCGACATCACGGCCGTCCTGCCGACCGAGAAGTCCGAGGTGTGGGCCGACAGCTGGTGCGTCCCGGCCACCGCGCCGCACCCGGTCGCGGCCCACGCATGGATCAACTGGCTGCTCGAGCCGACGACGGCGGTCACCGAGATGGAGTACCACAGCTATCCCATCCCGATCCCCGCTGCGCTCGACCAGATGCCCGAAGAGACCAAGAACGACCCGATCTTCAACGTGCCGGCCACATACACGGACAACTACGAGTACATCCTGAACCCCAACCCGCAGCTCGTGAACGCTCGCACGAAGATCTACCAGCAGTTCAAGGCTGCCTAGGAGTGTCTTCCGGACCAGATCCGGGAATGGCGGCCGTGGCGACCGCCGTGAAGCCCAGGAAGTCGGGACGCTCGTTCGCGCCGAAGTACCCGAAGTGGCTGACCCTGCCGTCGCTCCTGTACTACAGCATCTTCTTCCTGGGCCCGATGGCGATCCTGGCCGTGTTCTCGGTCTCGATCCAGAGCGGGTTCGGGAGCGTCGAGTACACGTTCAGCACGAGCCAGTTCGCTCAGGTCAACGACTCGCTCTACATCACGGTGTTCGAGCGGACGCTGCTCATGGCCGCGACGGGCTCGCTGCTCACGATCGCGGTCGGCTACCCGCTCGCATACTGGATGGCGCGGTACCTCTCGACCTACAAGATGCTCGCGCTGCTGGTGATCATCGTGCCGTTCTGGACGTCGTTCCTGATCCGCACCTACGCGCTCAAGATCATCCTCGACTCGCACGGCTACCTCGCGCAGGACCTCGGTATCAACATCCTCTACACGAAGTACGCCGTCGGGATCGGCCTGGTCTACAACTACCTGCCGCTCTTCATCCTGCCCGTCTTCGCATCGCTCGAGCGGATGGACTGGACGCTGATCGAAGCGGCGACCGACCTGGGAGCCAAGCCGTTCACCGCCTTCAAGGACATCACGCTGCGGCTCACGATGCCCGGCGTTGTGACCGGCGGCCTGCTCGTCTTCATCCCGATGTGCGGCGAGTACATCATCCCGAACATCCTCGGCGGCGGGAAGTTCGAGTTCGTCGGCAACATCATCGGCGACACGTTCGGCGACGCCCAGAACTGGCCGTTCGGCTCGGCGCTCTCGATCTCGCTGATGGCAGCGCTCTCGGTGTTCGTCGTCATCTACATCATGTTCGCGACGCGCGAGGAGCAGTTCGGTGCGTAGGCGGCGGCGGATCCTCACGGCGAAGCGCGGCTTCACGGCCTGGGCGATCCTCGTCTACGCGTTCCTCTACCTGCCGATCCTGGTCGTCGTCATCTTCGCGTTCGACAAGCCGTCGGCGACGTCGATCGCGACGTTCAAGGGCTCGAACATCTGCAACATCCAGCCCGCCGACATCGGCAACATCTCGGTCTGGAACGGCTTCACGTCGTGCTGGTTCGCGAAGGGTCTCAACACCAGCCTCTACACGGACGCGATCAAGACGAGCTTCTTCATCGCGCTCGAGGCGTCGATCATCGCGACGATCCTCGGGCTCGGTGCCGCGCTCGCGCTGGCACGGATGAAGCGCCGCTGGCGCGCCCCCTTCGACGTGCTGGTCTACCTGACGCTCGTCGTCCCCGAGATCGTGATCGCGGTGGCGTCGCTCATCTTCTTCGTGCAGGTGCGCAGCAACCTCGGCGCGTTCCCGCCGCTCGGGCGCTCGACGATCCTGCTCGGGCAGATCGTGTTCAACGCGTCGCTCGCCATGCTCGTCATCCGGGCCCGGTTCGTCGGCATGGGCGACAAGCTCGAGGAGGCCGCGTACGACCTGGGCTCGGGCCCTGTGTCCACGTTCCGCCAGGTGACGCTTCCCCGGCTGATGCCGGCCGTGATCGCGGCACTGCTCCTGTCGTTCACCTTCTCGTTCGACGACTACGTGCTTCCGGCGTTCACGAACGGGACGACGTCGACGTGGCCGATCGTGCTCTACTCGGCGGTCCGGTTCGGCATCACGCCCGCCGTGAACGCGCTGGCGACGCTCATGCTGCTCGTGACGCTCATCCTCATCGTGGCCGTCGCGATCCTCCTGCGGCGCAGCCGGGTCGAGGGGCCGGGCCAGGAGGAGCATGGCCTGGGCGCGGCGTTCGGGCTCGGGTAGCGGTCTACAGGAGACCGCAGGCGGCCGCGGCCGTCGGCCACGGCGTGTAGCCGCGCACCTCGTAGCCGCGGATGGCGACCATGAGCTGATCGTGGCGCGGCCAGGTGTTCGCGTGGGCTCCTCCACGGTACGCGAGCACGTCGGGGCCGTACGCCGCCTCGAAGCTCGCGTCCATCTGGAGGCCGCCATAGTACGCCGGGGTCGAGTCCGAGACCGCGTCCCAGGAGCCCTCGTAGGTATGGATGCACATGAGCCCGTCGATCACAGGCCGGCGCGCGGCGTAGGCGGCCCTGTAGTGCCGCAGGCGCCGGTCCCACCGGTCGAGGATCGAGACGAGGTCGGCGCGCGTCACCGCGTGGCGCTCGGCATGGCCGTGGCGCGGAATCGGGAGCGCGGCGCGCCGGGCCTTGCGGACCGCGTGCCGGCGCGTCCAGCGGATCTCGCTCCGGAGGGAGCCGTGCGGACGGAGCGTGCTCGTTGCAGGCGCTGGGTCGGCGTCTCCCGCGTCGGCAACCGGGGAGGCGGGCGCCCGCTGGTCGGGCTGCGAGGCCGCGGCGGCCGGATCGGCGGCGACGGCAGCAAGGACGCATGCAGCGGCTGTGATGAGGGCGGGGCGCACGACGGCGGGGTTTGTACCCGATTTCGGCGCCCACAAACCACAATCTGTCACCTTGTGTGCGGAATTTGCGGCTTAAACCCGTAGTCTGAGGCAGATGAGGACGTCGCTTGTGACACGTCGACGGTTCCTGGCGGCTGCCGGTCTGGGCGTCCTCGCGCCCGGATGTCTGGGCGGTGGAAGCACCCCGGCCACGGCTCCCCGCGCCCAGCCGCCCGCGCCCCCGCGGCTGGTCGGGCCGGTGCGAGCGGCCGTGCTCGCCGGCAGCGTCGACGCAGCCGACGCCGCCGATTTCACGGCCACTCGCGGCGCGCGGGTCGAGCTGATCGTGCACCGCGGCGGCCCCGATCTCGCCGACCTCGTGGCGAGCGGTGGGGCCGACGCGGTGCTCGCGCGCCAGGACGACATCGCCGCGCTCGCAGCCGTCGGCCTCCTGGCGCCGCTCGACCACACGCTGGTGCCAGACCTCGCCGATGTGTCGCCGGCGCTCCTCGACCAGCCGTACGACCCGGGCAACAGGTACTCGGCACCGGCGCGGCACGGCGCGTTCGGGTTCGCCTATCGCGCCGACACCGTGACCGGCGAGCCGGCGTCGTGGGAGGACTTCTTCGCCCTCCTGCCGCGGTACTCCAGACGCGGGATCGTGCTCCTGCCGGGCCGCGTCGAGCCGATCGCAGCAGCGCTCGCGGCAGGAGGCGCCGACATCAACTCCGACGACCCGGACGACCTGATCGCCGCCCAGACGCTCCTCACCCAGGCGCTGCCGCACGTGAACGCGTTCTCGACGAACCCGGCTGCGTCGTTCGCGTCGGAGGCTCTGGTGCTGACGATGGGGGCGGCCTCGGCCTTCGCGCGCCAGGCGCCGGCAGCCACGTTCGTGCTCCCCGACGGCGGCGCCGAGTCGTGGATCGACGCGTGGTCGGTGGCCGCGACGTCGCCGCAGGCCGCCACTGCGCACGCGTTCGTGAACCATCAGCTCTCTCCGGCCGCCCAGGCACGCGACTGGGAGCTCTCGCGGATCCCCGCCGCCGTCCCCTCCTCAGCCCGGCTCGTCCCCGCCCACCTGCGCACTGATCCGCTGACGCGCTTCGGAGCCGGACTCGGCAGCGGCTTCACGGCGAGCCTCCTCTCCCCGGCCGGCCTGGCGCAGCGGACGCAGATCTGGGCGGAGATCGGCGCACAGCCCTAGGGCTATACTCGCGGCGCTTTGCGGCTCTTCAACGAGCACGAGCAGGTCGTGATCTGCCACGAGCCCGAGGCGGGGCTGCGCGCGCTGATCGCCGTGCACGACACCACGCTCGGGCCGGCGCTCGGCGGGATCCGGATGTGGACGTACGACTCCGACGAGGCGGCGCTGACCGACGTCCTGCGCCTGTCACGGGGGATGACGTACAAGAACTCGGCCGCAGGACTGCCGCTCGGGGGCGGGAAGACGGTCGTGATCGGCGACCCGCGAACACAGAAGAGCGAGCTCATGTTCCGGGCGCTGGGTCGTTTCATCGAGTCGATCGGCGGCCGCTACCTGGCGGCCGAGGACGTCGGCACGTCGACCGCCGACGCCGAGATCGTCGCCCGGGAGACTCGCCACATCACCGGTCTGCCCGTGGAGAAGGGCGGCTCCGGCGACCCCTCGCCGATGACCGCGTGGGGCGTCGTGTGCGGCATGCTGGCCGCGATCGAGGAGGCGGGGATCGGCGATGACGTTCGAGGGCGTGCGGGTGGCGGTGCAGGGCGCAGGGCACGTCGGCGGCGACGTCGTCCGCCACCTGCTCGAGGCCGGCGCGCGCGTGACGGTGGCCGACATCTACGCCGACCGGATCGAGCCGCTCGTCGCGCTCGGCGCCGAGGCGGGCGACCCGCGCACGGTGCACTCGCTGGAGTGCGACGTCTACTCGCCCTGTGCGCTCGGCGCGGTGATCCGGCCCGAGACCGTGGCCGGGCTTCGCTGCCGCGTCGTTGCGGGCGCTGCGAACAACCAGCTTCTCGACGGCTCGATGGGCGACGAGCTTCACAGCCGGGGGATCCTGTACGCGCCGGACTTCGTCATCAACGCCGGCGGCGTCATCAACATCGCCGAGGAGCTCGGCCGGCCGTACGACGCCGACCGGGCGCGGACGAGCGTCGAGCGGATCGGCGAGACGATGCGCACGGTGTTCACGCGCGCCAAGGCCGACGGCATTCCGACGCACGTCGCGGCCGACCGGCTGGCCGAGGAGCGGATCGCCGCCGCCCGCGCTGCGGATCCCGATCCGCTGTCGGGCCTCCGCCCCGCCGGGTGATCCCGCTCTACGACAACGTTCCGACGCGCCGGCGCCCGGTCCTCACGATCGCCCTGATCGCCGTCAACCTCGCCGTCTTCATCTGGTCGCAGAACGCTCCGACCCAGGTGCTCCAGTCGAACCGCGGGCCGGTGCGCGATCGACGGCTTCACGGCGGTCACCGCCGAGTACGGCTTCGTGCCGTGCGAGCTCACCATGCGGTGCCCCGCCGGCGACGATACGGTCGACGTCGGCCAGTTCAGAGACGGGACGCCGGCCGTCGTCCGCGTCCACCACGTGCCGGTGCTCCTCACGCTCTTCACCTCGATCTTCATGCACGGCGGGTGGGCGCACGTGCTCGGGAACATGCTGTTCCTGTGGATCTTCGGGAACAACATCGAGGACCGGGTCGGGCGCCGCCGCTTCCTCCTCTTCTATCTCCTGGGCGGCCTGGCGGCCGCAGGGCTCCAGCTTCTCGCGGGGCCGTCGTCAGACGTGCCGAACATCGGAGCGTCCGGTGCGATCGCGGCGGTGCTCGGCGGGTACCTGCTGCTGTATCCGACCGCCGCCGTCATCACGTACGTCCCGCCGTTCTTCTTCTTCCCGCTGCCCGCGATCCTGTTCCTGGCCGGCTGGTTCGTGCTCCAGATCCTGGCGGCGAGCTCGGTGCGGGTCGGGGCCGCCGGCGGCGGCGTGGCCTACTTCGCCCACATCGGCGGCTTCGCGTTCGGGCTGCTCACGATCCGCTGGTGGGTGCGAAGGAACGAGCCGCTACGGCCCGCCTTCTGAGCCAGTTTCCGCGTCGAATGGTGCCCTATTGGTGCCACCAATCCACATTTCTCTGAGCTTCGCCGCGTCAGCGCCCATCTCGCGGACCCATCCGCCGTACACGGTGAACGTCCGCGACACGTCCGCGTGGCCCATCTGCCGGGCGAGGTTCGCGATCGGCACGCCGGCCTGGAGCGAGTGCAGCGCGAACGAGTGTCGCAACGAGTACGGCGGACGTGCCTCGAGACCGGCGAGTTGGACAGCCGGACGCCACCACTCCTGGGCGAAGTACGACCAGCTGAGCGGCTTCCCCGACTCGTGGTGGAACACCCGTCGGGTCAGGATCGACCGTGGCACGTCGCGGAGCGCGTCGACGCCGCGACTCGTCAGGTGGACGGTGCGCCACGCGAGGTCGGTCTTTGCGCCTGGCAATTCGACCGTGCCCGCGTCGAGGTCGACGTGCCGCCACTCGAGCGCAACGACCTCGGCGGGCCTCGCGCCGCTGTCGGCCATGAACACGACCAGCGGCCCGAACCGTCCGGACTCTTCGGCGACGCGGTCGACCTCGGCGAGCGTCAACGGCAGGATCTTCTCTCCACGGACCGGCCGCGGCGCTCGCACCCGTTTCGCCGGGTTGTCCGTCACCAGGCCCGCGTCGACTCCGAAGCTGTAGACAGCGCGCAGCGTCCGGACGAGGTCACGCCGGGTCGCCTTCCCGACCGGTTGGCGCACCAGGAACGCCTGCAGCGTTTCGGTGGTCAAGTCACCCGCCTCGACGTCTCCGAACGCGGCTAGCGGCCGCTTGAGGCGCTGTCGCGCCGCGTTCACCGTCCGTGGCGCAGCGACGTACTGCTCAAGGAACCGGTCGGCGAGCTCTCGGAGCGTGATCGGCGCGCGGTATGCCGTTCCCAGACGGATCCGGTCGAGTTCGTGGTTCAGCGCTTCGCGGGCCTCGCCCTTCTTCGTGTAGGTCTCAGTGGCGCGGCGCTTCCCTCTTTCGCGGTAGTAGCCCCGCCAGCCGCGGCCGTGGCGTAGGACGCTACCCGTCTGCACCGGTGCCTCCGGCATCGTTCAGACGGTGGCGGAGGCTTAGCGCCTCAGCCGTCAGCATCCAAGACTTCCATTCATCATGAACCTTGGCGAAGTGCGCCATTTTCGGATGCCACCACCGGTGTTGGCCCAGCGGATCAACTCGATGTTCTGAACCCGCGGGTCCTCGCTGATGAACCGCTCGACATGGTGACCATCATCACCGAATTGTCGCCCACTACGACCTCCCGTCGTCAACCGAACCGACGATACCGACGGCTGGTCGGGTCGATCCGGCTTCGAGGAGCGCGACGAGCGCACTTTGCGGGATCCGTAGCCGGCCGCCGGGCAGCCGGACAGCCTCGAGCTGGCCGGCGTCGATCCAGCGGAGGATCGTGCGAGGCGAGAAGCCGAGGTCGTCGGCGACCTGGGCGACGGTCATGTACCCGCTCATGACCCGACCCTCGCGATCCGGCAGACGACACGATCCACGAACCGGCCGATTCGGCCTGCGCGGCTCACCATCCACCGTCCTCGAGCGATTCGGACTGCGCCCAGCGCCCCCGTGCAAGGGGGGCGCTTTGGGGCGCACCTTTGTCGGGGTGCGCCCCTAGGGTGGGGCGCACTGGGGGCGCACCCTTCGGTATGCGTCTCGGATGTCGTCGGTCTTGCCGGTTACCTCTCGTTCGACCTCCCGCTGTGACGCTTCGGGATGCTTGTCGAGGTAGTCGCTGACCGCCTGGTCGAGGGCTTCGGCGGCGGTGACGGCGGTGGCTGCGACGAGCGTTCCGGCGATGGGCTCGAGGCGGACGATGCTTGGTGGGAACTCGGCGGCGTCTCTGACCTTCGCGCATTTGAGGCGGACGGTTAGTGGGGCGTCGCCGCGTCTGGCGAAGATGGAGATGTCGGCGGCAGCGCGGAGTGCGCTTGAGCCGCGTTCGCGTTCGGTGTTTTCGTGGCCGGTGTGGTGGATCGCGAGGATCGCGGCGCCAAACTCCGCGCGGAGGTAGTCGAGCGATGCGACGAGTGCGCTCATGTCTTTGGTCGAGTTCTCGTCTGCGCCGGCCATGTTCCGGGCGGCGGTGTCGACGACGATCAGGCGGACGGGTTCGGGTAGTGCGCGGATCGCTGTTGCGAGGTCGTGGGCCTCGCCGATGAGGTTGAGCGAGTGCGGCAGGCAGACGATGCGGCTCGATTGTTGGGCGGCGTGTTCCCACGCGGCGATTCGTTCGCCGAGTCGTTTTGGTGAGCCTTCGGCGGAGATGTAGACGGCGAGTCCGGCGGCTCGTCCGGCCCAGTCGAGTGCGAGGAAAGATTTGAAGCTGCCGCTTGAGCCGTACAGGATCGACAGGCAACCGTCGACGAGGAACGGCTCGACGAGCCATACCGGTTCGGGGAAGTCGAGCAGCTCCGCCGGCGTATAGAGGCGCAGCGTGGTTGGGCGGTGAAGCTGTCGCGGTCCGTTGGGTTGTGCCCATCGGGTGGCGTACCCGTCTGGCAGGGTGGTGACTTCTGGTTCGTCGATGCTCATAGGGCGGGTTGGCCCGTTTTGTCGTTCTTCCGCGTCGTAGTAGGCGTCGACTCGGCTTGCTGCTCGGGGGTGAGGTATCGGCGGGGCGTCATGCTGCCCTCGGTTCATCTCGGAGATCCCTGTCGAGTTCTTCGCGGAGGTCGTTGATGACGTCCCATGCATCCTCGTCAGCGCCGTCTTGGTGCCACTCGAGTG